>CAZYUJ010000029.1:0-1938 GCA_964650705.1 uncultured Oscillospiraceae bacterium | reverse complement strand
TCGTTCAACGATACCGTCAATAAGCTGCGCTGCGATCTTATCAAGACCGACCTCATGCACCTTAACTTGCATTTCCTTTATCTTTTCTTCGGGAACCTTGTAAATGCGTAAGGCTGATTCAAGAAAACGGTTGATCTTATGCTCCAGCGTAAAATAGAAATCACACTTTTGTGCCATAAAGCTACGGGTCAGCCCTCCCGAAGCGTATTCAAGTTCGAGAAAATCCTTTATTTCGTAATCGGGGAAATTCCCCTTGAACAGTTCAAAGAGCTTTTGTGCCGTATGCTCATATATGTAATTCACCGTTGACGGATAAGTATAGGCAGCAACGTAAACGTCTCGTAACGGCTCGCTCTGTTCCGTGATATAAAACTGCAACGCCGTTTCGATGGAGTACATCAGAATAGGGTCGTTCTGTCCCGCCGTCAGCTTCGCCGCAACCGTAAACTGCTCATTGAAAACGTGCTGAACGAGAGTGAACAGGACACCTTCTTTATCGTGGAAGATGCGAAACAGAACAGGCTCGCTGAGTTCAGCTTTCTTTGCGATCTCTGCCGTGGTGGTATCGTGATACCCCTTTTCAAGAAACAGAACCGCCGCAGCGTGAATGAGTTGGCTTGTCATCATATCACGTTTTGTTTTTCGCTTTCCTCTTGGCATTTCTCCACTCCTTTCATCAAAAACCGAAGTTCACTACGCTTTCTGATTATAATTATATAGATTATGGTGCTCTTTGTCAAGATGGTTGGAGAAATTACCCGTTTCATTCACAAAAAAGTAACAAATAATGTCACTAAAAATAGTTGCAAGAGTTATAAAGATGTGTTATAATATTATCGGAATACTGAAATAGGAGGAACTCCTATGAACAACACTATCGAATATAAAGGCTATATCGGAAGCATTGAATTTTCCGAAAAAGATGCCTTGTTTTACGGAAAAGTAATGGGTATACGTGCGTTAATTACTTACGAAGGTAAAAATGCACAGGACTTAATTGATAATTTCCATCATTCCGTAGATGATTACCTTGATGTATGTGCAGCCAAAGGCGTTGAGCCGGAGAAAGCGTACAAGGGTAGTTTCAATGTTCGCATTTCGCCGGAACTGCATAAAAAAGCGGTGATTGCCGCATTGTCTCAGCAAATGACCTTAAACAGCTTTGTTGAAAACGCTATTCAAAATGCGGTATCCTCAACTGATTAGTTAAAACAAGCACTTTGCGGATTGCCTATAATTTACTGCAAGGTGGGCGCAAATCGGAGGGCAACCTATGAATGAACTAATAAGCAAAAATCTTGTCGAGCAAATCAAATCTTTGCTTGAAGCATCACGGCAGAAAATTGCCGTTGAGGTAAATACGACTCTGCTCCATACTTATTGGCAGATCGGTAAAATCATCGTTGAGGATGAAGCTCTGCATATCGGTGATGTGGAATATGAAAAGCAGTCCCTGCGTCAGCTCTCAAAAGCGTTGACAACGGAGTTTGGCAAAGGCTTTTCACGCTCCAATCTTTCCAATATGCGACAGTTTTATCTGACACACAAAGATGTCCAGACAGCGTCTGGACAGTTATCGTGGTCGCATTATTGTGAGCTGCAGGCGATCTCTGACGAGCAGAAACGCAGATTTTATGAAAAAGAGTGCATCAACTCCCGTTGGTCGGTTCGTGAGCTTCGCCGCCAGATCGACAGTTCTCTCTTTGAAAGACTGCTGCTCTCAAACGGTGATGCGAATAAAGAAAAGGTGCTGTCCCTTGCTTTGAAAGGCAACGAGATAGCCACTCCTGCGGACATCATTCGTGATCCGTATGTGTTTGAATTTCTTGGTTTGCCGGAAGATAAGCCGGTGATGGAAAGCGACCTTGAAAAAGCACTCGTAGAGCAGATCGAGAAGTTTTTGCTTGAACTTGGTCGAGGATTTATGTTCGTTGGCAC
>CAZYUJ010000028.1:0-2181 GCA_964650705.1 uncultured Oscillospiraceae bacterium | reverse complement strand
CGAAATAGGACGGAATGCGGTTAGCGGACAGCTTACAGCCGTTAAGCAGTATTTAAAACCGGAGCATTAAAGCATTATCCATACTTGCTGAAACAAAAGAGGTATCTTTATGCAAAACACAGAAATTGAAAAAGCAATACCGTGGAATCCTTGGCACGGTTGTAAAAAGGTAAGTCCCGGTTGTAAAAACTGCTTCGTTTATAAAATGGACAGACGATACGGACGGGATACCACCATCATAACAAAAGGCAAAACCACCTATGCCCTAAGAGATAAGGATTGTCCTCCTGGCTCACTTGTTAAGCTTTGCTTCTCCTCTGACTTCTTTATCGAGGAAGCGGATGAATGGCGTGAGGGCTGTTGGGATTTTATCCGTCGCAGAAAAGACTGTATCTTCGTTACGACAACCAAACGCCCTGAACGTATCAAGGACTGCGTTCCTGCTGATTGGGGCGATGGTTGGGAGCACGTACATATCAGCATTTCTATTGAAAATCAGGAAATGGCAGACAAGCGCCTTGACGCGTTTCTCGCAGCACCCGTCAAGCACCGTGAAGTGTTCTGTTCGCCGCTGATCGCTCCTATCTCCCTCGGTAAATATCTTGACACAGGTTTAATTAAGTGTGTAAATGTCGGCGGTGAGATGTCGCCTAAAAACGAGGTCAGACCGATTATGTGGGAATGGGTACGGGATCTGTTCCTTGAAGCCAAGGAGAGAAATGTCGAATTCTATTTCCATCAGTGCGGCTCAATGTTTATACGTGACAGCGTAAATATCGGTAAATGGAATTTGACCGATCAGATCGCCCGTGCTGAAGAAATTCAGCACGAACTTGAAGAACAATATAATGCAATTTCAAATTGAAAAACATGAACAAATTAACTCGCCCGAACAAAATGAGTGAGTACAGATTAATGTAAAATGTGAGGATTAGAGAATGATACCCGATGAAAAGGATATAAGTTTATTGCTGAGAAATTATAAAGCAGAGATCGTTCAGATTGTTAGAAGAAATCTGGCTTCGGTAGATATGCTGGAAGCACTCCTCGACTATCATGAGAATGATGTTGCAGCAGCACTTGGCGAACTGGAACCGGAGGAACGGCAAAGAGTTTACGAGGTAATTGATGCTGATACTTTGGCAGACATATTGGAATATACGGATGATTTGACTGCCTATCTTTCCGAACTGAGTGTTGTTAAAAAGGCAGATGTACTTTCGCGTATTGAAACCTCCGCTGCAGTTGCATATTTGGAAGTTCTTGATCAAAAAGAACTTAATATGATTATTAAGCAAATGCCGGAGGAAGCAAGAACGGAAATAACTTTGCTTACTTCGTTTGACAAGAACGAGATTGGCAGCAAAATGACTACCGATTACATTTCAATCCGTCGCGGACATGGTGTAAAAGGGGCAATGAACGAGCTTGTTGTTCAGGCTGCCGATGTAGACAATGTGTCAACTATATACGTGGTAGATGAAAAAACACTTTCGTTGGTGCGATTGCTCTTAGGGATTTGATCAGGGCAAGAGCTGGAACACCTTTGGAAGAGATCATTATGACCTCTTATCCATATGTTTATGCAACGGAATTGATAGACGATTGTATTGAGCGCCTTAAAGCTTATTCAGAGGATTCCATCCCCGTGTTGGATAGTGGAAATAAGTTGAAGGGGGTTCTGACTGCTCAGGTTCTTGCCGAACTCGCAGAAGATAAGATTGGAGATGACTATGCCAAACTCGGTGGTCTGACCGCTGAAGAAGACATAAAGGAACCCTTGCGAAAAAGTATCGGGAAACGCTTGCCATGGTTGATCATCCTTCTTGGATTGGGGCTTTTGGTATCCAGTGTTGTGGGTGTTTTTGACGGCGTGGTTTCCGAATTACCGTTGTTGGTATCATTTCAGTCTTTGATTTTGGGGATGGCGGGAAACGTCGGCACACAATCACTTGCTGTAACTATTCGTTCTCTTGCGGAGGACGACTTAACAGGGAAACAGAAGTTTTACCTGATTTTCAAAGAAGCAAAAGTAGGATTTTGCAACGGATTGATTCTCGGAATACTTTCTTTCACTTTGATCGGCGCTCATCTGCTCCTTATAAAAGGGGAGACAGCGATGCTTTCATTTTCTGTTTCATTTTGTACCGGAGTTGCCTTGATGATTTCGATGCTCTTATC
>CAZYUJ010000027.1:0-2480 GCA_964650705.1 uncultured Oscillospiraceae bacterium | reverse complement strand
ATTCAAAGACTTTTCGTATCCCTCACAATCGTAATTTCTTAATTTCGGGTGATGGTGCTGTCTCAAAAGAATCAGGAAATATAGCAATGGAGTTATTAGGTGAATTACCCGATTTACAGCGGTTTATTTTCGTGATGCATACGGTTGGTGACTATCTGCCTGAACAAATTGCCAGCTCATTCAAATTCGATATGAAAACGGTGAGCATTGCATTGGAGGCGGAAAAAACGAATATTGAGCGGACTACCCGCCATTTTGGTGAAAAGCAGTCTTATGAAACAATCGCCAAAGAACTTCGCGACGGAGAAGACAAAATCGATTACCCGGATTCAATAGATGAAAAAGTTAAGGCTGTTATTGATGGCATCGCCACACCAATTGAAAAGAAAAAGAAGAAGCAATTTACCATTATCGGTGTTTCTGTGCTGGCGGTCGTTTTGCTCATTCTTGGAGTTGTATTCTTGGCAACCCGTGATACTGCGACAACCACATCCGGCGATGAAACATATACGAGCGACACGGACTCATCCTCTAGTACTACAGACACCTCGGTTATTTCCGAGCCCGTAATTGATCTTGACGAAACCCTTACCTATTATGCGGATATTGAGATTGCCGATTATGGCACCATTACGGTTGAGCTCGATCAGGAAGCTGCACCTGTGACGGTTGCCAACTTCGTCAATCTTGCCCAGAACGGATTTTATGACGGACTTACTTTCCACCGTATTATAGAAGACTTTATGATGCAGGGTGGCGATCCCAACGGCGACGGCACTGGTGGTAACACAGATGAAGACGGCAATGAGGTAAATATTGTTGGTGAATTTACCGACAATGGTTATGAAAATAGTCTCTCGCACACCAGGGGTGCTATTTCAATGGCACGTTCGACCGATTATAACAGTGCAAGCTCACAGTTCTTTATCGTTCATGAGGATAGCACCGACCTTGACGGAGATTATGCCGTATTCGGTTATGTAACCGAAGGCTTGGAGATCGTTGATGCCGTTTGTGAAGCGGCAGAACCTACCGACGATAACGGTACTATCGAAGCTGATGCACAGCCGATCATTACCTCTATCACAATTAGAACAGAGTAATTCTGTAGTGGGAGTGCAGCATCTTTCGGGATGCTGCACTTTCAGAAAGGATTCGTATGAACTTAAATAAGTTATTTCGAACATTTAAGCAAAAATTACTTTGGGAAAACATCCTAAAGTCCTCCTTGTTTGCTTTGATGTTCAGTGCTGCGGGTGTTTTTATCGTCTCGCTTGTTTATCATATTCTTATTCGAGAAACACCGCTTAAACTTACCTTATTAGTTGGGCTTGGAATATTTATTCTATCTTTTTTGATTGTCTTTATCTTCCGTTACCCCACCAAAAAGAAGGTCGCTTCACGAATAGATGAAATCGGGTTGCAGGAACGTGTCAGCACAATGCTTGAATACCGCAAGAACGAGACCGAGATTGCTTCTTTGCAACGCAAGGACGCCGTAGAGCAAATTCAAAAGGTATCGGCGAAGCAAATGAAATTCCGCTTTTTTAAAAAGGAATTCATTTCCTGTGCCATTTGTGTCTGCATGGCTGCTGTGATGATGTTTCTCCCGTATAATGTTTTGGCTTTCGGTGCAACGGACAGTGCTATCAGTGCAGACCAGCAACAAATCATCAAGGATCTGATTGCTCAGCTTCGAGAGGAAGTTAAGGATTCTGAACTTGACGACAACTTAAAAGACTCCTTGAATGAGATTATAGACCAGCTTGAGGAAGATCTAAAAGATACCGAGAGTGAGCTTGAACAAGCAGCTAAGATTGAACAGGCTAAAAAGAAAATGGAAGAACTGCTTGAAAAATCGCTTACCAAAAACCAGATCGGCGAAGCCTTGCAAAAATATGAGCTTACACGTGCGCTGGGCGAGGCTGTGAGTGCCGGAGACAGTGAAAAAGTAACAGCCGCTTTGGATGATTTAGAAGAGTCGATTGCCTCCGATACTGCTCTTGCTTCAACACTTAGCGAAACGATTGTTTCTGCTCTTGAGGCGTCAGGGGTGGATTCATCCGATGAACTGTATTCGGCATTTAACGACTTTTCATCGGCACTGTCGGAAGTAGACATCAAGAGCGATAGCTTTGCTGAGTCCTTAAAAGCTTCTTTTGATACTGCCGAGGTGGCAATTCTTGCCGCACTTGAAAAACAGGCGGCAATCGAAGCGGAAAAAGAAAAATTGGAAGATACGATGAGTGATGCAAAGGACGAGGTTCTCGGAAACGAGAAAGAGGAATCCAAAGAAAAAGCCGAAGGTGAAGAGGGCGAACAACAGGAAGGTGAACAGCAAGACGGTGAAAAGCCGGAGGGTGAAGCTCCTGACGGAGAGAAGCCGGAGGGCGATACTCCCCAAGGAGAAGGACAAGGCGAAGGTGAAGGTGACGGCGAAGGCAGTTCAATGACTGAGGGGATTTACGATCCCGTTTCGG
>CAZYUJ010000026.1:0-2676 GCA_964650705.1 uncultured Oscillospiraceae bacterium | reverse complement strand
CCTCCTATATAGCAGTTAGCAACAGCTAACTCGTATTTCTAAATATTGCGGCGAGTGTAGTTACCCGCCGCTAACTCGATATTTAAGTATACACCTTTTTTATTAAAAAGTCAATCACCTCAAGGCGTTTGTGCGAAAAAGTTTAGAAAAGCGGCAGGGAGAATTGCTTCTCCCTACCGCCTTTTACTTGAAATGACTGTCTTATAATGTTATGCTCAAATAAAAATGCTCTTTTCTTCGATTATTCATTGACTCTAACCGTAAAATACAGCGTTTGGTCGAATCGCCGTTCCGGACGAAGTCTTTCTATATAGCCGGGTTCGATAATTTCGTCAATAACGCTCTTGTTCAATGCAAGGTTGATTATTCTGTCAGTGGTAACATATTTGCGCCACAAAGAACCGCCGACAGCAAATTCCTTGTCTGTTTGGTTATCAAACGCTTGATCAGCCAACACCGGAGATTGACCTTGGGTTTTCCAAAGAGTCTGCATTAACAACGGTCATCATGTTTAACGGCATCAAACATACCTAATGCACAATAAGAGGTAGTTGCCGATCTCACTACGATTTCAGATCCCCACTTATCCTCTGGCTGCGTACTTGTCTGTGAAGTCGGTAAAACTGTCAACTTCACTTCAAGCGGTGCAAGGTAATTTCCGTCTGTATCTTTCATTACCAAATCGATACCGTCAATAGCATCAAACGAATACTGCTGATATGGTTCAAATGTCGACTCAAAACTAAAATGTAAATCTTCCAGCGTTCTGTTTCCGGCATTAAAGACATCACGGATGGGAATTTCCGTGGGAACGACCTTTAACTCGCCGTCAACAACATCGACTTTAATATAAATGGCAGACATATTTCTGTCGAACATATAACTTGCCATAGCTGCAGGAAAAAGAATTGAAGGTGGTAGAGCAAGTCTTACTGAGGCTTTTGCTGAAATCATTAAAAATATATCTCCCTCTTATTTTGTGATGGAGAATGTTGATAGGGCGCAAAAAAGCAATGCCTACGCAAAGGCAAGGGACATTTTCAAGTCTGCCGGATATGGTCTTACCGAGATTGTCTTGGATGCTTCTCGGTGTGGTATCCCCCAAAAGAGAAAACGCTTTTTCTGCATCGGTGCGATGAATCAGCCCGATGGTTTCCTTTTAAGCAGACTGACAGAGAAGATATCCGATCACGAAACCACCTTGCGTGATTACTTCGGCGATGGATTGGATTTCGAGTATTATTATCGTCACCCTCGCAATTATAGCAGACGTGCTATCTTTTCGATAGATGAACCTGCGCCCACTATGCGAGGTGTTAACCGTCCTGTTCCAAAGGGATATCCGGGCAATCACAATGATGCCTGTCCTCTTAATGATTCTATCCGTGCGCTTACTACAATAGAGCGTTCCCTGATTCAGACCTTCCCGCCAGAGTATAAGTGGATCGGCAACAAGACAGATATGGAGCAAATGATCGGCAATGCCGTTCCCGTTAAACTTGCGGAGTTTGTGGCATCAACTTTGAAGGAATTTATCGACGGCTGCGAAATGCCAATTTGCGTTGATAACGGCAAACTGATCGCTTGGCTCATAGATACACATCAGTACACTGAGCGTTCTGCTAAGGATGTCGTATCCCGTATCCGCAGGGCAAACTCTATTGTTCATATAAGCAATATTCCTGATTCTTTTTATATGTATCAGTTAGAGAGTTCCCCTCAGTTCAAGTCCATTTCTACCTCTGTTCGTTCCCAAGTGAAAAAGGCAGTTTCTCTGTTTATGGCTTATCAAGCTGCGGTGCAATAAATCCGTATTTCTTTGTCTACTGCGGCTCAAATTTTGAGGGCTGACCGCTTATTTCGGTCAGCCCTCTTTGTGAGCACATATCATTCTTTGCTATCAGTTCGACATATTGGAATTTAGAAAACTCCTTTATTGTACTTCTTTTGCACAGCAACAATGCAACCTACTCCAACACATAGTCCTATAATCAGAACCACAACAGCAAGAACAGCTAAATTATCCAGCAAACCTATTATACCGCTGAGCAGTAATGCTATTGCGATAACAAACATTGCTTTTCCAAAGGCTTTTCCGTAGGCTGATTTATCCGTAACTTTTGTTTGGTGGTAATCGTGAATTAAATCAGTTTTACCTCTGTATATTGCAATGCCCATTCCTGCAAAAATCACTGCAACTATAAACATAATAATAGAGTACAGCAACATATTGATACCTCCACAAATTCGAATTTATAGGATAGATTATACCATATAATTCTCTCTTTTTCAACAAAACTACGGCGGTAAGGATTTTGTTCCTTACCGCCGTTTGCTTTATGCCGACTGTTCTGCTTTGAGCCGCTCTTTCTCAGCGGCGATCTCGGCATTCATCTGTGTGATCAGCTCGGCAAGCTTTTCTTCGTATTCCCCTCTTGTTTTGGCATACACATTTTTAGGTGTTCGCTTTCCGTATGCGTTTGTCGGTGAATACCGACCTTCGAACAGGTGATCGTTGATCTGCGTGATGCATGGAATGGGATTTAGCATCGTTTATTTCTTACTTTCTTTTCTGCTTTGCTCCACAGCTTGCAGAATCTGTGCTGTGCTCAGCATATTTTCACGCTCGATAGCCTTACGCTGTTTCTTTGCACACTCGGCACAAATTTGACCGCA
>CAZYUJ010000025.1:0-2706 GCA_964650705.1 uncultured Oscillospiraceae bacterium | reverse complement strand
TTTCTTCGAGAGGCATTTCCGCTCTTGCTCTGATCAAGTCTTTTAAATCGATCGCACCGACAAAGATGTTTTTCTCATCCACCACATATATCGTCGACACGTTATCTATCTCAGCAGCTTGAATGACAAGTTCGTTCATTGCTCCTTTCACGCTGAGTCCACAACGGATCGAAATGTAATCGGTTGACATTCTGCTTCCGATCTCATCCTTTTCAAATGAGGTAAGCAAGGTAATTTCTTTTCTTGCTGCTTCCGGCATCATTGTAGTAATTGTGCTAAGTTCTTTTTTATCAAGCGTTTCTAAATACGCAACCGCCGCAGCAACTTCGATACGTGAAAGTACGTCTACCTTTTTAGCAAGCCTAAGTTCAGAAAGATAGACACCAAAATCATCCGCATATTCCAAAACACCGGCAAGCGTGTCACCATCAATTGCCTCGTAAATCTTTTGCCGTTCCTCCGGGTTCAAATCGGTAAGTGCTGCCGCAATATCATTTTCGTGATAATTAAGAAGTTGTTCCAGCATATCAGGCAACTTCAAATCACTTTGAACTATTTGAATGATTTCACTTTTATAATCCCTTGGTGCAGCGATTACTTTAATCTCATTTACCATATTTCTTCCTCTCTCGGGACATTACAAAAATTGTTGCAGATGATCCGCAATAAAGACAGATAACCCCTTTCGGTGTTTCGCAGTACTTTTTCAACTTGTGCTGAATTTTTTCAGTGCGAGACGTTTGAGCGTTTACCACGCATCGTACTGCCTTCTTAAAATCAATCCTGATTTCAATCGTATACCTTCTTTTCGTCTACACCTTACATCCCCATCTTCTCTCGGAGATCTCCGAGACTTTTATCATACTGCTTTTTGTCTATAGCGTGCCGTTCTAAAAACAAGTCAAGGGTTTGCCTTTGTTTTATGAACAACTGTCGCTTCTTTTCCTCTGGCGATAAGTTCGACCAGTCAATTTGTTCTACTGTAAATTTATTCATCGTCTTATTTCCTAATCTTATTTCAGAAATTGTTTAATGTAGTTCATTGCAATCATATCGTGCTTTTTTGCAAACATATGGGCTCCGCCTTCAATGGTATAACACTCGACCTTACGCTCATACGGCTCGTTTTTGTACGTACCGAAAGCTTGCTCCGCATATTTGATATTGACGATCTTGTCTGCCGTTCCGTGAACGATCAGCACGTCGCCCTCATACCCCATAATCTCTTCAAACGGGTTCATATCCATAACATCTGCCATATAGCAGCGACCGAGCTTCATCGGTCCGCATTTGACAGTCCCGGGTAGATTCTGTGGATCGAATTTTGACATCATCATCTTTCCGGCTCTGGCATCATCGGGGATGCAAAACGCCGGATAAAACAGAACAAGCTTCTTGACCTGACCTTTCAGCTTCGCAGCCGTTAGAGCTGAAACAAAACCGCCTTGGCTGCAGCCCATAAGCAACACTTCATCCGGATTCACATACGGCAGACTTTTCACATAGTCAATAACTGCTTCCAAGTCCTTTATTTCTGTCAAGACAGACATTTCGGTTGTTTTTCCGTCGCTTTTGCTCCTCATAACAGATCCGCCGTTAAAGTCAAAACAGTATGCGGCATATCCCATTTCAGCAAGCATTACAGCATAATGTCTTACTGTGTCCTGCCACGCCATAAATCCATGACACACGATGGCAATCGGCAGATTTTCACCTTCCGGGCGATATTCCGTTCCACGAATGGTAAGTCCATCTCTTTTACATTCAAATACATTTTCCGTTATGCAGTCTTTTAATTTCGTTTTTTTGAAAAAAACCATGATATTTACCTCGATAAAATGATCATTACCGCTTTGCCTTTTTGCTGTTTACTACTTTTTCAATATCTTCTTTATCAATCCATTCTTCAGTATATCCACAGTTACAGCATATGTATCTGTTCACGTTGACAGCAGAAAAGACTGTGCTGCCGGTTAATATGTTGTTGCCGGAACCATAAGCACCGGAATAACCGTCAATCCTTACAATATTAACAGAATTGCATTTGGGACAGGTTTTCGTGTTTTTCATACGTTGATCTCCCATCAAAAAATAGAGTTTATTTACACTTACCGCAATCAGAGCAGCCGTTGCAGGTAAGCTTGCTTGCACAAAGCTTGCAATTCTCACGGTAATGGGGAACGTAAAGCTCTTCCTTCGGTATTTCAAGCCCGAAGCTATCCGTGAGCTTCCACTCGATCGGCTTACCGTGAAAATTCATTCCCGACTTATACGCCATCTCACTTTGTATACGCTTGGACGGGATGCGATAGGTTTTTCCGTCCTTGATAAAGACCGTTCCCGTTTCGATAAAGTTAAAGGTGACGTTATACCTTTCACACTCCGCACGAAGCGACCTCACCCAATCAAAGTCGCAGGGGCGCGAACCGTCGTAGTTCTCCCCGCCGCAAAGCACCTGCTCGATCTGACCGTCACCGAGATATTTTTCAATGCTGACTCCACCGATAAAAGGCGCACACATAATGCCCTTGTGCTTAAACGGCAGGTCAAGTAATATCGGAACACGCTCGTCGGCACGTTGCTGATTTTCGCAGGTGACGTTAAAGAAAATGTTATCCCAGCCGTCTCCCCAACCGCTTGGCAGGCACTCGCGCACACGCTCGGGGCGTTTGGTGAGAAGAAAGAACTTCACGTCGGAGCGAATAC
>CAZYUJ010000024.1:0-4200 GCA_964650705.1 uncultured Oscillospiraceae bacterium | reverse complement strand
TGGTGTAGGTTTTGAAATTGACCGTACAGCCTGTGTACTCCATATATTCGAGAATATAGGCAACGGTACTTTCGTGCCATCGGTATTCATTCTCCGGTGTCTGATGCGGTGTCTTTCTGCCCTCACGCTGTTTATAAGCGGTGGGGTTAAGCACCTTTTCCTTTTCGAGCAGTGCGGCGATTTGGCTCGGTCCCTTGCCCTCCATGCAGAGCATGAAAATCCGTTTTACGACTTTTGCCGCTTCTTCATCAACTGTCCATTCCTTTGGATTGTCGGGGTTAGCTTTGTAACCGTAGGGAATGTTGGTAGTCAGACGTTCGCCACGCTCACCCTTTGCCTTGTTGACCGCACGGATTTTACGGCTGGTATCTTTTGCAAAAAACTCGTTGAACCAGTTCTTTATACCTGCGATGTCATTGTCTGTGCTGTTAGGGTCAATGGTGTCGAAGTGGTCATTGACGGCAATATACCGAACGCCGTACTGAGGGAACGTGTAGTTGATGTAAAGTCCCGTCAGCGAGGAATTACGACCTAACCTTGATAGGTCTTTGGTGATGACCGTTCCCACATTACCGGCTTCGATTTCCGCAAGCATTTTCTGAAACCCCGGTCTTTCAAAGCTAACCCCACTCCATCCGTCATCGATGAAAAAGGTCGGGGAAGGAAAGTGATTGGACTTGGCATATTGCATTAACATAGCCTGTTGATGCTGTATGGAGTTCGATGGATCCTCCTTGCCGTTTTTCTTTTCGTCTTTGGTGTCCTCTACGGACAGTCTGCAATAAAGTGCTGTGATTTTTTCTGTTGCCCTTAACATATCGTTATCCTCCTTAGTTGGGGCAACTGTCTGAACAGGATTGGATTCTTGGATTATATCAAAAGAGGTGTCGTGATTCATTCGCCATCCTCCGTGATACCTAATTCATCATCGGCAGCATCGGCGGCGTTCTGTTCCATAATGCGTTTGAGCTTCTTGTCGAGAGTTTCCTCTCCGTCGTAGCTGCCTGTTATTGTGTATTCCGTGCCGCCTATCTCATCCACGATTTCAACCTTGGGCAACCAAAAGGCAGACGGATTCTTTACAATGATGTTGCCCTTTTCATCGAAAGAAAAATCTCTCTTGGGTGCATCATCGGGGCGAGGCTCGACCTTGGCATACGGGTCGGAATTGGAGAAAACAAAAGAATGGACTTCGCCGTATTCCTCGCTATCGTCAAAATCGTCATCGGCTAAAATCTCTTTCAGTTCCTCGTCGGACAGTTCGATAATATCGTCATCACGGTCATCGTGAATATCGCTCATTTTGATTTTAGGACTCATATCGTCAAGCCTCCTTATTTCTGTCATTATGATAAGGGATTAAAGCTTCTTACTAAAGCAAACAACTCTGTTTGCCTCGGTAAATCCCAAGCCAAGGTGAAACTGAATGCTGACACTATTAGTCACTTCACAATCGCTGGCAAACTCTGTACAATCGCGTTCCTTTGCCCACAGTTCACAAACAGCAAGCAGCTCTTTGGCATAACCATTGTTACGAAACTGGTCTTGAATATAAATTCCCTCCAAATAACCAACAGGGCTACTTTCTGTCCCTTCGACATAATCGTGTCTTAATGAGCATTGAGCGAACCCGATGGGTTTGCCGTTTTCATATTTTAGGAAAACTGCATTTTCCTCGTTGCCAATTAAAGCCTCAAATTCTTTTGTCAATTCCACAACAGTATGACTATACCACATACATATTGCCAAGCTTGCCACCTTGGCGGCATCAGAAATTTTTGCTTTTTCTATCATAGGTTTTAGCTCCATTCATTTCTTTTCGCTTCATTCAAAATCCCCGTGGATAGCAAAACCGCCGAACACTGTCAATGGTCAAGATGAACGGCTTCGCCGCCATTGACAGCATCCGTCTGTTTCGCTTTGTGGCAGACAAGGCGGCGGTTGCCGCCGATTTCCATTTAGGAAATGGCACTTGCTATTATGGAAAACGAAGAATAGCAAGCACAGCAGGTGTACGTACACTCTGCGATTTTTGCAAAAATCAGATTTGCAGATTTTGCGAAAAATTGAAAATCTTCGATTTGCTTGCTAAGATGCAATCATCTGTAGCAAGCAGGGCACGGCGGTACCCACTTTGCATACTTGCCAATATGTTAAAACATACTTGGCAAGCAATGCACGTGTGGACACACATCGCGCTTTTTGCAAATTCCAGTTTTGCTGTCTTTTGCAAAAACTTGTTGGGCAACATCCCAAACCCTTTAACAATTTCAAAGAAATTGGCTACGCTCCTACGGAGCTGAATAGCAAAATTTTCAATTTTTTCGTTTCTGTTCTTGGAAGTTTTGATACGATTACCACAGTAATCAAATTATGGCAAGCGAATATCATCTCGTATCATTTGATATTCAAGCCAATCAAAGAGTTGTGTTATTTTACCTTCATCCTCTTTTATTAACTTAATTTCATCCAAATGGAACCACCAAAATGAGTTCATATAGCGGAATAAAATAGGAAAAGCATCTTTTTCATAAGAACTGAATTTATAGTTTTCTTGAATATAAGCGATATTTTCTAAAAACAAGTTGATTCGGAGATCATCTAATTCTTTGTCATAAAAATACAACCTACTGTCTTTTTCTCCAAACAGCCGTTTGTCAGAAACACCCCATAGTGCTTCTCGGACAGCATAATTCAAAATCGGTTCTTTTCCACACAAATTAAAATCAATCAGTCCAACAAAATTGGTGTTCCCGTCAAGAAGAATATTACTGTCGTTTAAATCAGCTTGAAAACAAGAAGTTGGTAGTGAGGGATATACATTTTTCAATTCTTCCTGTCGCTTATAGAACATTTCCAAAAGAGCCTCAGCACGGGGCAAAAATGCAGGAATATCATCACGAATGTAATTTACAAAAGCAACTGCACATTCCGTGGCCTCGTCAGTAGTATCGGGAGCACAAAACGGCTCAAGCAAGCAGTACGCAGAAGCCCAATCTAAGATGTCTAATTGGGCAGATGCAATTTTTCCCAGAGAGCGCATAACATCGGGAGTGAAGCAATCATGACCTTGTTCATCTTTGTATTTTTCTTTACCGATGTGTTCAGCAGTTTCATAGACGGAATATTCTTCAGCATATGTGTAGTAATCACGTCCGTCTACAGTATCGCAATGAAGCAATTCTCCGTTGCGATTCGGCACGACAGCAGGACAATACAAGCCTATTTTACGGTATTCATCCATCAACTTGAACCAGCCTTCGATTCTGCGCTTATCGCTGAAAATGTTGGATAAATATTTTATCACAAGTTTACGATTCCCGTCGTCTACAATATATACTTTTCTATAATCATCATCTCCACGACACAAATCCAATGTTTTTACAATGGACACTTCCGTATCGTAGTAAAGCGATATTGGGTATTCCATAATCATTACTCCTATACTCTCTTGAGTTCAGTTATCTTCTCCATTATTTGCTTTGTGTCTTGTTTGTCAAAATTGCAATATTGTTGTTTTTGGTAATCACATTAACAGCCAATCTGCAATATCAACAATCCTTACGCCCTCATACTGATACTCATCGTGTCGAGTGCGGGCAATCACCATCTTGGGATAAGCATCTTTGATTTGAAGCAATGGCGAAACCTCACGTTCAAAGGTCTTTTCATCGCTGATATTGTCAGATACCTGTATATAAATCTTCTCGTTGCGCTTGATGGCGACAAAGTCGATTTCTTTCTTGTAAAGTACGCCGACATAGACCTCGTACCCTCTGCGGAGCAGTTCTATAGCAACTACATTTTCAAGGATTCTGCCATAGTCCATATTCTTCGTGCCGAGTTTTGCATAGCGGAAGGTGTGGTCGCTCAGATAATACTTGTCGTTGCTGGAAAGATACTTTTTGCCCTTGATGTCATATCTGCGGACTTTATAAAATGCAAAGGCATTGCACAAATACTGAATATACGAACTGATGGTAACGTGGTTAACTTTTTCCTTTAAGCCGCTAAAAGTGTTTGTGATATTTCGTGCCGAGGTCAGATTTGAGATATTGTCCATAAGGAAATCCACAAGTCTGTCCATCAACTGCATATTACGGATTTTATATTTCTTGCGAATATCGCGGACAATCAGCGTATTAAAAACGTCGGCAATATAATCATACTTGGCTTCTTGATCTTTATAGAGATAGGAGC
>CAZYUJ010000023.1:0-4754 GCA_964650705.1 uncultured Oscillospiraceae bacterium | reverse complement strand
TTTTTCAAGCGAGCAATGTCTTGTGCAGAGTGAAAGTCCTGTCACCCGCACCAAACGAAGAAGCCCCCTTGTGGGGCTTTTTTGTTTGGTTGGTGTGATAGATATGCGAAATGCACCGAGTTTGCGAAGCAAACTCACAGACATTGCGAGAGACAGCGTTGATAAGTACGTCTTTTTTTCAAGCGAGCAATGTCTTGTGCAGAGTGAAAGTCCTGTCACCCGCACCAAAGCATTCAAACCTGAACCTTTTACCGATTGGTGAAACGTTCGGGTTTGTTATTTTCTTAAAAGATGTGAAATATGCTGTATTGGTGCTTCAACTTCGGAACCAAGGTGTTCGTACTTGATCATTGAGCTTGAACCCTATATTCCGGGCTCCTTTCAAAATAAGCCCCAATAAATATAAATGAAAAACCGACGCAATAGCGTCGGTTTTTTGTGCTGATTCAGAGCCGAGAATGCGAAGAAATTAAGAGCTTCGTTTTTCCTTACCGTGCCGCCGCATCGGCATACACGCTTGCCGTGGCGAGTGCGGTATAAGAGGTAACACCTAAGATCGTTTCGCCGTCTATCTGTAAGGAGGTCGGGCGGTCAAACTCTACGGTGATCTCCTTTCCTTCGAGGATCTCGACGTGCTTGGTGTGTTTAATATGCTCACCCTTAAAAAGCGAGGGGAAAATCATCAGAGTTTTCAGCTTGCCTGCATTGTGGAATATCATTGTTGAAAGCATCCCCGAATTACGTTTCTGTTTGGGTGTGGGCATCATACCGCCGCCGTAAAATCTTCCGTTCATAGTGGGTGCGATCCACACCTTTTTATATGTATGTGTTTTTCCGTCTACCGTCACCTTAGCATTAGTCGGCTTATAACGGAACAAAAGGCCTTTTATCGCGATAGAGGTATAGTTGACCTTTTTGCCGGGGATCTTTTTAAGCTCATCTCCGACCTCACAGCAATAACCGTCTATGCCATATCCGACACCGTTTATGAATCGGTATTTCTTACCCTTTACAACCACTTGCGGTAATTCTTTTAAATGTTCAGTTATCGGGAACGGGTTGCATTCTTTTGCGTACCCAAGATCATTGGCGAAATCGTTACCCGTTCCGTTCGGATAATACAGAATTTCGTTATCAAACTCAATACCGTCCGTACGGTTGATAAACCAATTCAGCGTTCCGTCACCGCCTGCAAGAATAATATAATCGTCCTTGCCGAGTCCCGATAAAAACACGTCGTAATTAGATATCTGTGTTACATCTATGTATTTTATTTCATCATTCAAAATGACTTCCAAGACTCTCACGCTATCCACGCTGTCCGAAGTGCCTGCCTGTTTATTGTAAAGAATATATGCCTTTGCCATAATCTCGCTCCTATCGTGTTTTGACAAATAATTCTTAAGCTCTTCGTTTATAACGGCTGTATCCTTTGTAAAAAAGTATTCCGAAGGATCTATTGATCAAAAGATCCCTTTTTGATGGCCGTGTAATTTCGAATGACATACATAATAAATGACATCAGCATAATGCCGAGACAGGTACCTACCAAAATCAGCGACAAAGCGCGGGGAATGTTATACCAAACGACGTGGATCGCCATCATCGCATACAAAGCAACCGTTGTCAGCTTTCCGTGCCAAACAGCTCCCTTGACCGTGTTCGTTTTCTTTATAGAGACGAGTGCGGTGATGCCCGTAAACACCTCTTTCACCACAAGGAGCACAAACGGAAACATCATATACGGGAAGCGTGACACAAGACAAAACAGCATTGCCATTTGTGTCAGCTTGTCTGCCACAGGGTCAAGAGCTTTGCCGAAGTCGCTGATCATATTGCATTTGCGTGCAATAATACCGTCCGCAATATCTGTAACCCCCGACAGCACCAAGACGAGCAGAGTCATAAAATAATCCTGCTTGAAGCTGTAAAGCCAGACGATTATCGGTATTAAACAAAGCCTGAAGAACGAAAGTATATTAGGTATCGTGAGTATTCTTTTCTGATATTTATTGGTATCGTCTGTTGCCATTGATACGACCTCATTTCTTTGCATTATGAATACAGTATAAATTGAGATCTGCAACTAAACATCAACTCAATATCAATTTTTGTTGAAAAAAGAGGTATCATTCATCTCTAATTATTTATCGGCAGCGTAACCGTAAACCGACAGCCGCCGATATCCGGGTTCTATGCGGATATGTCTCCGCCGCATAATAAAACGATGTTTTTAACGAGTTGGTTTCAATTCAACAACTGTTGAGACTCAGTTGAACTTGGGTTGAATTTCACGCATTATATTGTATAATATAATCAGGAGCACTGGAGGTGTCGTAATTGAGAATACAATTTATCGGAGCGACCCACGAAGTAACGGGAAGCTGTACTCTTTTGGAAGTTAATAATAAATATTACTTAGTCGATTGTGGCATGGAGCAAGGCAAGGATGTTTTTCAAAATATCTCTTTACCGATCCCTGCCAATCAAATTGAAGCTGTTTTTCTGACTCACGCTCACATTGATCATTCGGGTATGTTACCGAAGCTCTATAAGGACGGTTTCAACGGCAAGATTTATGCTACCGACGTAACCTGTGATCTTTGTAACATTATGCTGCGCGATTCTGCACACATTCAGGAATCCGAAGCAAAATGGCGTTCAAGAAAAGCAGAGCGTGCAGGTCTTGATACCTTTGAGCCTGTTTATGATATGCAGGATGCTATCGGTGCCATTTCACTATTCCGCAGATGTAATTACGGCGAAGTAATATATCCTGCCGAAGGAATTGAACTACGCTTTACGGATATTGGACATTTACTTGGTTCGGCTTGTATTGAGTTGTGGCTTAGCGAGGGTAATGTTCATAAGAAAATTGTTTTCAGCGGAGACGTTGGCAATACCAATCAGCGTATCATCCGCGATCCTCAGCAGGTGGAGGAAACCGACTATTTGGTTATCGAATCCACCTATGGCAACCGTCTGCATTCTGCCGACCGCAGTAATGTAATACCGGAGCTTGCAGGTTATATTCAAAGAGCATTAGACCGTGGCGGCAACGTTGTTATCCCCTCTTTTGCCGTAGGACGCACACAGGAAATGCTGTATGCCATCCGTGAGATCAAGCAGCACGGGCTTGTAAAGGGACACGAGCATTTCCCCGTGTATGTTGACAGTCCTCTTGCCGCAGAAGCAACGGCGATCTTTATGCAGTGCAACCCCGTCTGCTTCGACGAGGAAACGTTGGCACTGATAAAGCAAGGTGTCAATCCGATTTGGTTTGATGATATCCGTATGTCAATGACATCGGAGGAATCCAAGCAGATCAATTTCAATAATGAGCCTAAGGTTATCATCTCTGCCAGCGGAATGTGTGAAGCCGGCCGCATCCGCCACCATCTCAAGCATAATCTGTGGAAAGAAAATAATATTATTCTGTTCGTGGGCTACCAGGCAGAAGGCTCTCTCGGAAGAAGACTGCTGAACGGCGAAAAGAACGTGACGTTGTTCGGTGAAGAAATTACTGTAAATGCTGAAATCTGCTCCCTTCACGGTGCCAGCGGACACGCCGATCAAGCCGGTCTTATCCGTTGGATCGAAGGGTACAACAGTAAGCCTGAGCTGATCTTTGTTAATCACGGTGACGAAGATGCCTGTGAGGATTTCAAGAAATTGCTTACCGAAAAGGGCTATCGTGCCGAGGCTCCCTATAGCGGAACCGAATACGATCTGTCTAACGGCAGGATGACGGTTTATACCGAAGGAAAAACGATAGACCGTGTTCAAGTGTTTAAGGGCAACACGCGCGCCGATATGATTTATAACGAGCTTGTTTCCGAAGCAGAGAAACTGCTGTCGCTTGTAAAGCAGCGCAGAGGCAGAACAAACAAGGATAACGCAAAGCTTACCTCACAGATCCGTGAGCTTTGCAAAAAATGGCAAGATTAGAAAGAGGTTATAGAGTAAAAGACGGTAAAAACGCAATTCAGTTAAAGAAAACAAGCACCGCATCACTTAAACGATGCGGTGCTTGTTTTGAGCTCTATTCTTTTGTATGCGCTTTTCGATAGTCACGTGGGAGCACTCCGGTTATATCACGGAAGGCAACGGTGAATTTGCTTTGGTTCTCATAGCCTACGGCGCAAGCAATTTCAGCAACGGAAGCATCGCTGCGGCAAAGGAGCTCCTTCGCCCGTTTGATACGGTATTCCTTCATATATCCGCCGATCGACTGTCCGAAAACCGTTTTGAAGGCGGTTTTCAGCGTGGTTTGATTGATGTGAAATTTAGAAGAAAGCTCTTCTATCGTATATCGTCTTGTCAGATCGCTTATCAAAAGCTCGTGTACCTCGGTTACCGTTTGTATAGAGGAATCCTGAGCGTGCATATGCGTTTCCGTGAGTGCATCATCTGCGGGACACGCTACCTCGACAATCTGCTCAATCATCTCGTGGAGCACCTCGGTTCTGGTGGTCTTCGCTGCTGTGTAATAGACCTCTTTTCCTTCACGGCGGCTTGTGATAAGCCCGGCGGTTTTCAAAAGCTTCAGATGATGGGATACGACGGGGCTGCTTGTATCAAGAAGTGCCGATATATTGATAACACATTCTTCACAATGACATAAGAGCCAGAATATCTGTATACGTTTTGAGTCGCTCATCATTTTAAGAAGTTCGGAAACTGTTTCAAAGGTCTCGGGTTTCGGCATTTCGAGCCGTAATTCACCGGAAAGATGTCCGTGATCGTGCGGTAAC
>CAZYUJ010000022.1:0-5997 GCA_964650705.1 uncultured Oscillospiraceae bacterium | reverse complement strand
TGTGTTTCTGCTTACACCAATAATTCACATTAAAAAACAAGCACCCTTTTGGGTGCTTGTTTTTTAATGGTGAGCTACTGGGGATTCGAACCCCAGACCCTTTGATTAAAAGTCAAATGCTCTGCCAACTGAGCTAGTAGCTCATGTCCATTCGGACAGCCATATTATTATAGCAAGTTAATATCGCTTTGTCAATATATTTGCGAAATTTTTGCACAGCGCTTAAAGACTTTCATTTACATTGCGGATAATCGTTGAATTGACAACAATCACAAAACATTGTATAATGTATCTGTGTAGCTTTAACATCTCCCAGAAGGATATATAGATATGAATGACATTAAAACAAACATTGCCCGAAATATACAAGAGCTAAGAAAAGCCAAAGGAATGACACAGCTTGAGCTTGCCGAGCGCCTCAACTATTCCGACAAAGCAGTTTCAAAGTGGGAACGAGGAGAATCGTTGCCCGATGTGATCATCCTTGCTGAACTTGCTGAGCTTTTCGGAGTGACCCTTGACTATCTCGTCAAAGGCGATAGGGACTCCTTGCCGGAGTTTTCAAAAAGCACGAGGAGCGAAAAACAGCACAAATACAACCGCGGATTAATAATCGGAATATCCATTCAGTCGGTTTGGCTGGTCGCACTTGTTGTCTTCGTCATCATCTCGCTGACTGTGGAAAACGACGGCTTCAAGTGGCTCTTCTTCGCATACTCCGTCCCGATCTCAATGATAATCTGGCTGGTGTTCAACAGCATCTGGTTCAACCGCCACCGAAACTATCTGATAATTTCTGCGCTCGTTTGGTCGCTTATCGCGTGTATACACCTGACACTTTTGGGAGCGCACATCAACGTTTGGCCGATTTATTTCTTGGGCATCCCTGCTGAGGTCATCATTATCATGTGTTCTAAATTGAAGATCAAGCCAAAGTCAGACAAAACCGAAAAATGACTTAAAACCGCCTTTTAAGGGCGGTTTTCGCTTACTCTCCTCACAGTAGAGCAGTGGAATTTCAATTCTACTGCGCTATTTTTATGTCGATACCTCCTTGCCCTGACTGTAGGTTGAGGTTGCGGGGCATACTGATCTATAATAGCTACAATGTTATTTGTTAGACGAGGGATGATAATGAACATTTTGTTTTGCGGAGACAAAAATATTGCCCACGGCGTGATAATTGCAACTCTGTCGCTGATTGAAAACGTTCGTGAGCCTTTAAATATTTATATTCTGACTGCAAGCATTAAAACTAAAGAGCGTGAGGTATTCGCTCTTGACCGTGATTTTAGTGAGTTCTTGGATGCATTGGTCAAACAGTATGATCCGCAAAGCTTTGTGAGACTTTATGACATCACCGGGGAATTCAACGCTCAGCCGCCCGTTGCGAATTTGGCGACTCGCTTCACACCTTGTTGTATGCTGAGGCTTTACGCCGATCTGATAGACGATCTTCCCGACAGAATTTTATATCTCGATAACGATATAATCTGCCGCGGAGATATTTCGGATCTGTACGGCGCCGATATGCATGATTTCGAGCTCACGGGAGTGTTGGATTATTACGGCAGCCACTTTTTCAGACAGAGGTTTTACAAACGTGACTATCTCAACTCTGGCGTTTTGCTGATGAATCTTTCACAAATACGAAAAAGCGGACTGTTTACCCGTTGCCGTGAAATGTGTGCAAGCAAGCAAATGTTCATGCCCGATCAATCAGCACTTAACAAGCTTTGCAAAAGGAAAAAGTTCGTCCCGCGAGACTATAACGAACAGCGCAAATTGAAAGACACCACCAAAATACAGCACTTTACAACAAGCTTTCGCTTCTTCCCGTATTTCCACAAGGTCAGCGTCAAGCCGTGGAACATAACGGGAATGCACGAAGTCTTGAAGATCAACGAATATGACGCTCTTCTTGAAAGAGCAGGGAAGCTTTATAACGATTTTTCACAAAGAAAAAAGGAGACATCAGCGATATGAACCAAACAGTTAACATTTTCTTCTCAATAGACGATGCTTATGCGCCGTTTTTGGCAACCGCACTCAATTCCGCAATCAAAAACTCATCGCCAAAAAGGGACTACCGCGCCATAGTTTTGTATAAAGATCTGACAGAAGAAAACCGTTCCCGCATCAGCACTCTTGCAACACCGAATTTTAAAATCGAGTTTGTTCCCATGGAGGGAAGCTTTGAATGTATTCAGGACAGAATGTCCAACCGCTTGAGGTGCGACTATTTCACTCTGACGATATATTTCCGCCTTTTCATCCCCGAAATGTTTAAGGAGCTCGACAAGGCAGTATATATTGACAGCGACGTTGTCATCACAGGCGATATCGCCGAGCTTTATGACACCGATATCGGTGAAAACTATATCGGCGCCTGCCAGGATAAGTCGGTTGCTGAGGTTCCGCCCTTGGTCAACTATATGGAAAATGCCGTCGGAATCAAAAAAGATAAATACATCAACTCGGGCGTATTGCTCATGAACCTCAAAAAGCTTCGAGAGGTTCGGCTCGGCAAGCACTTCTTGAATCTTTTGACGACCTATCATTTTGATTGCATCGCACCCGATCAGGATTATCTGAATGCGATCTGCGCCGACAAAATATACTACCTAGACGAGTGTTGGGACGCTATGCCTAACGACAGCAAGCCGCCTCTTGAGAAACCAATGATAGTCCACTATAACCTTTTCTCGAAGCCGTGGTGCTATGACAACATTCAATACGGCGAGCTCTTCTGGCAATATGCAAAGGACAGCGGCTACTTAAACGAGATCAAAGAATATAAAGAATCCTATTCTGATGAACAAAAAGCACAGGATTCAAAGTGCTTGGAGCTTCTTATAGGTCGTGGCGAGGAGATAACAAAAAACGACGTAACATTCAAAAAGCTTTATGAAAGCGGAGTGAATATAAGACTATGATTCTTGGCGAAAACAAAACAGCGGTCATTGAGAATATAAAGTCAGCGGTCGAGAGCGAGGATTTTTATGCCAAGGTCGAGATCGGAGACCCCGTCTTATCAAATGATGACTGTAACCGCATAGTTAACGGATATCTTTGTGACCGTCAAAAAACATCGTATAAGGCGAAGGCTATGGTTGCAAGGCGTGCGGCAAATATTCTGACAAAAAAGCTCAATGAGGACACTGAGATCGTCGGCATAGAAAACGCTCTCGGAATATCGGGCGGCGCAATAATCACAAGCAACCACTTCAGCCCTACCGAAAACACCGTAATTCGTATGCTTGTTAAAAAACTCGGCAAAAAGAGGCTTAACGTCGTCAGCCAGGTCACAAATTTTGCAATGCCGGGTGCTGTCGGCTTCTTGATGAACTATGCCGACACCATACCCTTGAGCCAAAATTTCAGATACTTAGACCGCGATTTTATCGGCGTTTTAGATGAGCTGACGAGCAACGGCGAATATGTTTTGATCTATCCCGAGCAGGAAATGTGGTTTAACTATCGCAAGCCCCGCCCCCTGAAGCGAGGTGCATACCACTTTGCGGCAAAGCTCGGTGTCCCGATAATCTCCTGCTTTATTGAGATGATAGACACCAAGGAACCCGAAAACCAGGAAGGCTTCAACAGAGTCAGATTTAAGCTCCACGTCCTAAAGACCATCTATCCCGACCCTGAAAAAAGTGTCAAGGAAAACAGCCTTATAATGTGTGAGACTGATTATAATCAGAAAAAGGAAGCCTATGAAAAAGCTTATCACAAGCCGCTTGACTATGAGTTCGCTCCTTGCGATATCGCAGGCTGGCAAGAGGGGATGAACTGATGGAGATCCGCCGATATAAAAGCTTTGACGAGGATTTTGCCCAAACCAAAAACCAAGACTATAAGCTCGAACCCGACTATAAATGGCTGCGCTTGGATTTCATATCAAAATGCAAGGCGAAGCTCGTTTACGGCTTGGCTATCGTGTTCTCAAGCGTATATTGCCGTGTCTTCTTGCATCTGAAGATCAAAGGCTCAAAGAGCCTTAAGCTCGCAAAAGATACGGGCGGCTTCATTTTCGGCAACCACACTCAGCCCGTCGGGGACGTTTTCAACCCTGCGCTTGCGGCTCTTCCGAAAAGGATATATACAATTGTGAGCAGCGCTAACCTCGGCATCCCCATTTTGGGGAGGGTCTTGCCCTATCTCGGTGCACTCCCGATCGCAGATAGCGTTAGCGGTATGAAAAAGCTGAATGAAGCGATAGACTATCGGCTGAAACAAAAGGCTTTTATAACGATATATCCCGAAGCCCATGTTTGGGAGTATTGTTCCTTCATCCGTCCGTTTGATGAAACTGCCTTCAAGTTTCCCGTGAAGTTTGATAAACCCTCGTTTTGCATGACCGCAACCTATCAAAAGCGAAGATTTTTTAAAAAGCCAAGACTGACGCTTTACATCGACGGCCCCTATTACTGTGACAAGACTCTCAGCCAAAAGGAGCAGGCAAAAGACCTCAAGGAGAGGATCTGTCGCCGGATGTGCAACCGCTCGCTCGAAACAAATTGCGAGTATATCAAATATGAGAAGATATGATGCCTAAAAACTTTGGCATTAAAAAAGAGGAATCCTCAACCACCGCTACTACGCAAAATGCGATTGGCGATATAAATGAGGATTCCTCTAAAAAATTGTACAAAATGCTGAAAATGTCAATCGCATTGTGCAAAAAAATGAACCGCCTTAAATCCCGGGGTCCAATTCCCCGACATTAGCGGTTCAACGCAGTCTGTCAAAGTGAGTAGACTGCTATTATCAATATATCACCTTCCGCTGAAAATGTCAATGGGGACTTTTCTTTGAGCGAAGACCTCGCACCCGTTGCATCAAATGATATCAAATATGAGAAGATATGATGCCTAAAAACTTTGGCATTAAAAAAGTCGGAAACGTCCAAGTGAACTCTTTGAAAATCAAAGGCTCGGGGCAGAATTCCGACTTCAATGACAGTATATCAGAAAAATCAGAAAGTGTCAAGCCACAATTTTCACTGAGCGAAGAACTCGCACCTGCCACATCCAATGATATCAAACATGAGAAGATATGATGCCTAAAAACTTTGATATGAAAAAGATGAGAATTCTACCGTCGTTACTACGCAAAACGCGCCTGACAACGCACAAGAAATCCCATCTGCTATCAATATATCACCTTCCGCAGAAAATGTCAATGGGGACTTTTCTTTGAGCGAAGACCTCGCGCCTGCCACATCCAATGATATCAAATATGAGAAGATATGATGCCTAAAAACTTTGATATAAAAAAGGAAACCTTTCCACGCCGACAGGTGAACAAGCCCCTGCCAATACGCCCAAAGCGAACAATGGTACAGTCTCCGACACTATGGTAACACAAGACGGCACGGATGTCAAGACCTCTCTTAGCGACGACCTCGCCCCCGTTGCATCCAATGATATCAAGTATTCGTTAAGCAATAGCCTTGAAAATGCTGAAAAAACATTGTATAATAGTAATAGTCCGTTATCTGTTGTTAACCGTGCTTCGACATAAGAATAGCGATTGTTTTCACGGACGGGGATTATGATGCGCCGAACATCAGCGAAATTGTTGAAGTGCTGACGGATAGCTCGACCGTGTTTGAAGATATAAGGAGAGTGATTTTTGATGTTGAGCGAGGAGAACAAGATGTTCATTCAGCGACACGCTATGTGCAAAATGCTTTCGGAGAAGGACGTGTCATATCATACAAGAGCGGAAATAACGGAGTGTATGGATGGCAAGACAGAAAGAGAAAAGGAACAACTCGCAGAGCAGTTATTAGAAATTATCTCAACCAGCAGCACGGAAGAAGAAATGATATTGAGAGCGAAAAAACTCGGTTAAATGAGAATGCGGTTGTTTGCCCACACAGCTTAATGGCAGCCGTTGTGATTGAAACAAGATTACATAAAAACTCCCCGATATTAGGCGGGGCTTCGTAAAACAGTTATTTTGTAAAATGCTTGAAAACGACTGTTT
>CAZYUJ010000021.1:0-6313 GCA_964650705.1 uncultured Oscillospiraceae bacterium | reverse complement strand
CACGCCTACGATACTTGGCTGGTAACGGCCCGGGAAAATTGGTGTTGCCGACACTATACTGATAGAGAGCATCCGTGCTCTCTATCGTCATATTGCCTCTTAGCTCAGTCGGTAGAGCACCTGACTGTTAATCAGGGGGTCGTCAGTTCGAGCCTGACAGAGGCAGCCAGAATCCCGAATGCGAAAGCGTTCGGGATTTTATTTCATTCTTAGGCGGTGTAAAAATGAACGAAAGCGAATATAATTCTCCGTATAAAGGATTGTTAGCGGCGTTATTTTTCCTTATTATCGTCCCGATCGTTGCATACGGTGTGCTTTTGGAGATAATGAACACTTGGCGTCCTCACTTTCTTAACGAGCTGACAGCACGTGCTTTGGGCTGCGGAATCGGAAGTGCTTTGCACTTGGGAATGGTATTTCAAGGACTTTTGTCCGCACCGTTCAGAGCGGTCATCTCACGAATCGTTGAATTCTTTCAAAACATCGTGATATCTCCGAAGCTTGCGTTTTCCGAATATTGGCGCGACATCAAAACAAAAGGCATTGCTTTTTGGATCTATGCCGCTGTGATGGGCGGATGCTTATACGTTTGTGTCGATGCCGTTCTCGAAATAATTGAAAAGTTAGCGATCTGATCTTCGTCTGCAGAAATGCAGGCGATTTTTATTGTATTTTGCTCTCGTTTGCGTTATAATTATTTCATACTATCGAGGAGGTGCTGTATGACGGCGCACAGACCTACTAAATTTATCATTATAACGGTCACGGCTTGTTGTTTGCTGATGTGCTTTATCGACGGCTTCATAACTCCGCCCTATTTCATCAAATCGGCATTCAAGCTGGTGCTGTTTTTGGCGGTACCGCTTCTGTATTTCCTCTTCAACAAGTCCGAGCGAGGAGCTCTTAAGAAGCTCTTTTTGCCGAGCAAAAAGGGATTTTTGATATCTCTTGGGTTGGGAAGTGCCGTTTTCGCCGTTATTTTGGGCGCATATTTCGCTTTTCGAGGCGTTTTCGACTTTTCGGGGATCACCTCACAGCTCACGGGAGACATCGGAGTCAACAAGGACAATTTCATATTCGTTGCGCTCTAT
Source organism: uncultured Oscillospiraceae bacterium (assembly GCA_964650705.1). Taxonomy (GTDB): domain Bacteria; phylum Bacillota; class Clostridia; order Oscillospirales; family Ruminococcaceae; genus Faeciplasma. The sequence goes on along the minus strand of CAZYUJ010000021.1, from coordinate 5,222 downwards.
ATTTCCTTCGTGAACTCGCTTTTAGAGGAGCTTTTCTTTAGAGGATTCGCATTTTTGTGCTTAAAGGACAAGCTTCCCAAGTGGGCGGCATACGCTTTTTCCGCAGGGCTTTTTGCGTTTTATCATGCGGGGATGACGTCGGGTTGGTTCGATCCCTTGTTATACATCTTGATGATGGCCGGACTTTTCGTAGGCGGATGCATCTTCAATTTCCTCAACGAAAAATGCGGAAATATCTATCCGTCCTGGCTTGTGCATATGTTTGCGAACTTCGGCATCAACACGATCGGGTGCATACTTTTTGGAATCATTTGATATATTTTGGAGGTTTAGCGATGAGAAAGATATTGATAGTTGTGGACATGCAGGTTGATTTCACCTTTGGTGCGCTTAAAAATGAAGAAGCCATTGCGATAATTCCTGCTGTCAAAGAAAAGATCGAGTGGTTCAACGGCGAGGTCATCTTCACGCTGGACACTCACACAGAAGACTATTTGCAGACTCAGGAGGGCAAAAAGCTCCCCGTTGAGCACTGCATCAAGGGAACGGCTGGGCACAGGCTGGTTTCCACGCTCGAGCCATATGCCGAAAACGCAAAAGTCTATGAAAAAGAGACTTTTGGAAGCGTGACCCTTGCTGAAGATCTTGCTAAGGAGCATGAGAAGCTGCCTATCGACGAGATAACGCTTTGCGGTGTTTGTACCGATATTTGCGTGATCTCGAACGCAATGCTCATTAAAGCTGCTTTGCCTGAGGTCAGGGTCAAGATAGACTCTAAGTGCTGTGCAGGAGTAACTCCACAGTCTCACAGCACAGCGCTCGACGCTATGAGGGCTTGTCAGATCGAGGTCGTCTAGGGTTGCGCCCGGGCGGCGCCGTGGCCGAGCCGCAGGCGAGGCGAGTGGCGCCGCATCACGTCCGTGCGAAGCGCGGACACCTTTAAAGAAAAAAGCTCCGCACGGTTAACGTGCGGAGCTTGATTTTTACCCGATCATCTATTCAAAATAAGCTTTGTGAGCTCAACAGGATCAACAATAGTGTCACCCTTATAAACTCTCATGTTGCCCGAAGCGATCTCGTCGATCAAAACGACCTCGCCGTTGTTATAACCGAATTCGAACTTGATGTCCCAAAGGTCAAGACCGATGGACTTAAGGTCGTCAGCAACGATCTTTGTGATCTTAAGGGTCTGTTCCTTCATCTCGGCAAACATTTCGGGAGTCATAACGCCTAAAGCAGCCAAGCCCTCGCCGGTTACAAGAGGGTCGCCCTTTGCATCGTTTTTGAAGGTGCATTCAACATAGCCGCCCTCCAAAGGAGTTCCGTCCTTGATATATTCGCCGTATCTGCGAATGAAGCTGCCTGTTGCAACAAGTCTGCATATAACCTCAAGACCGTTACCGCCCTGAGCCTTGCCGAAGCATTCAGCATTCAAAACTTCCATAGTAGCATCGTCTACGTTTGCACCTACATAGTGTGTTTTGATGCCTGCGTCCTTCAAAAGCTCGAAATAGTGGATAGATGTTTCGAGGTTAGCCTTGCCGATACCCTCAATAGTAAGTCCGACAGAGTTTTCACCGGGATCAAAAACGCCGTCCTTGCCGGTACAGTCATCCTTGAACTTAAGCAACACGTTGCCGTTCTCAAGCGCATAAACGTCTTTCGTTTTTCCTTCATAAAGTTTCTTCATTTCAAAAACACTCCTTCAAAAAGATAAGGACAAATTTCCGAAATTATTTTAACACACTTTTTTTGTGCTGTACAGAGGTTTTTGAAAGTTTGTTAATAGTGCAAAAAATCAAAATTTTCGTGTGCATATTTTTTGTGAGGGGATAAAGTGAAAAGGCGTAAATGTCCGCGAGACACGGACATTTACGCCTTTTTTAAGCTAAAAACAGAGCTTTGTGATGAAAGCTGTCTTTTCATCGGAACAACGGACGCCTGCGACAAGTGATTCGCTTTCGCCCTCATGTGACTTGATGACGACCTTATCGCCCAAGGTCAGCTCGCCCGTGAAATAAACCTCTAAGCGAGAAAGAGCGCTCAGCTTCTTGCGGGATCCCTCGCTTAAGTTGTCATAGGTAAATTCTCCGTAGCGGAAGTTATTGACATGGCCCACTGCATCTATCCAGTTGGGGCGAACGTCAAGGGATTCCTTGTTCTCAAAATCATCAAGCGAAAGCTTAAGCCGAGAGGACGCCGAAACAAGCTCCTCACCGTCGGGCATCTTGATCATATCGTGAACAGCCTTGTCTATACAGATCCTTCTCGCCTTGATATCCAAAAGACTTGAAAAAGTTGCGGCCTTTGCAACGGTTTCGCCGCTTTCGTTACAGATCATCATGTCTCTGCGATATATCGCGCCCTTGCGGTTGGTGTGCCAGGTCTGAACGTTGAGAGTGTCACCCGGCTTGGGATGCTTGATAATATCCACTGTCAGCGCCAAGATCACCCAGGAAACTCCGAAACGCTCGATGAGGCGCTCAACGTCGAGCTCGATAACACTCAGATGCTTTTCGACCACGCCGACGCATATTCTCTGATAGGCATCAGGCTTCATTGCTCCCGATGCATCGAACATGGATATATCACAATATGACAAATAGGAACATTCTTTTTCGTTTATCATCAGTTCATCTCCTTAACTGAATATATTATACCACCGAATTGTTGATTAATCAACCTTTTTTCGAAGCGGAGCAGCCGACGTCTGAAGTTTGCCGCCCGCAAGGGCGTGGAAACGGAAGGTGGAGGCGGTCGGGGAACGGCAATTTACGGTTTCCTCTTGTGTGGATGGCGATTTTGATGTATAATCGGGTTAACACACAAAAAGGAGGGAAAACTTTGGAATTCGCCATAAAACAGATCGCTCACATTGAAAACGATTTTCGCTCGAAGTTCGGGATCCCCAGACAAAGCGGGCTGGTAAAGAGCATGGTCTCAAAGATCGTATTCGAGCCTGAATATCGAAACAACGAGTCGCTCAGAGGAATTGAGGGATATTCTCACCTATGGCTTATCTGGCAGTTTTCCGAAGCGGTGAGGGATTCTTGGAGCCCGACTGTGCGCCCTCCCCGCCTTGGCGGAAACAAGCGAGTCGGAGTTTTTGCGACCCGCTCGCCCTTCAGACCAAATAACCTAGGGCTGTCAAGTGTCAAGCTTGAGGCAGTCGTTCAGACTCCTGACAAAGGAACGGTTTTGATGGTATCGGGCGCTGACCTTATGGACGGCACGCCCATCTTTGACATCAAGCCGTATATCACATATGCCGATTCACATCCTGAGGCAAAAAGCGGATTTGCTGACGATTATGTGGGATATTCGCTGAACCTCGAATTCACAGAAGAGCTTTTGAATAAAATAGACAAAAACGATCGCGAGGCGCTGTGCGAGGTGCTCAAAAATGACCCTCGCCCCAGCTATCAGCGTGACCCCGAAAGAATCTATACCATGGACTTTGCCGATTATTCGGTGAGCTTTAGGGTCGAAGATGACACGGTTATCGTAGTTGGGGTTGAGAAAAACTAGGCGCCGAGTGGCGAGCGCGTCCGGAAAGGACGGTGCGAGCCGTGGGCGCCGCGCGGTGCGGCACTCGCCTCGCTCCGCTCGGCAACGCCGCCCCACAGCGGCTCGTCACAAACACAAAGGAGAACAGCATGAAGATCTATAACAGCATAACCGAAATGATCGGCAAAACGCCGCTTTTGAAGCTAAACCGCCTTTTCGAAGGCGCAAGTATATATGCCAAGTGCGAGGGGCTTAATCCCGCAGGCAGCACCAAAGACCGTGCAGCACTCAGCATGATCTTGGACGCTGAGGAAAAGGGGATTTTGAAGTCGGGCGGCTATATAATCGAGCCGACGAGCGGAAACACGGGCATCGGGCTTGCGGCAATTGCGGCAGCAAGGGGATATAAAGCGATCTTGACAATGCCCGAGACGATGAGCCTTGAGCGCCGCAAGCTTTTGGCGGCATATGGCGCCGAGATCGTCCTCACAGAAGGAGCAAAAGGGATGCAGGGAGCGATAGATAAGGCGAATGAGCTCGCAAAGGAATATACAAACAGTATAATTGCGGGTCAATTTTACAATACAGCGAATCCAAAAGCGCACTATTTAACCACAGGCCCCGAAATTTGGGAAGCCTTAGACGGCTGTATCGATATTTTTGTCGCAGGAGTCGGCACAGGCGGAACGATAAGCGGTGTGGGAAGGTTTTTGAAAGAAAAGAACAAAAGCATCAAGATAGTAGCGTTCGAACCTGAGGATTCCCCGCTGATCACAAAGGGATATTCGGGAGCGCATAAGCTCCAAGGGATCGGGGCGAACTTCATTCCCGAAAACTTCGATCGCTCGGTGGTCGATGAGATGATGACGGTCTCGACCGAAGAGGCATATCATTTCGCACGCAAAATGGCAAAGAAAGAGGGGCTTTTGGTCGGAATAACCTCCGGTGCGGCACTTGCTTGTGCCGACAAGCTCGCTAGGCGTTGCGAAAACAAGAACAAAAACATCGTCGTTCTTTTGCCCGACGACGGAAGCCGATATCTTTCAACAGATCTGTTCGAATAAGTAAAAAAAGAAAAGCACTCCGAAAAGGAGTGCTTTTTATATGAGTGCTAAAGCCCATTCCATAAAGATACGCAAGCGCATCCAAAGGCTCCCTCCGGGAGGGAGCTCCCGACGGAGTCGGGTGAGGGAGAGCGCGTTACAATGAAGCGAGTTCAAACCCAAAGTTACGCAGGCTCCTTCCGTCACGCTTCGCGTGCCACCTTCCTCTCGGAGGAAGGCGTTTTATCAGCCTCATTATAGCGCGAAAACGGCAGAGGAGCAACACCTCTGCCGAATTAAAAACTATAATAGGCTGACTGTTACATCAATTCCTTAATGATATCCTCGTCCGACGGCATTGAACAGTTCAATCTGAACGAACGGGTGGGTTCGCTCTCGTCGGGCGTGAATGCCGTTCCTGCCGCGGCTTTTCGGCGGCGTTTCGCTCATGTCAACGCCGCCTTAGACAGTACAAAAAATTCACGACGGCGAGTCACGGCGCTCACAAAAAAGAGATCGCCGTCGGTATAGTGTGCTCTAGCCAAACTATACCTCTATGAAGACATTTTACATCCTAATTCTTCATTTCAAAAATTGTTTAAGGTAGTTCATTGCAAGCACGTCGTGCTTTTTTGAAAACATATGCGCTCCGCCTTCAATGGTATAATACTC
>CAZYUJ010000020.1:0-6736 GCA_964650705.1 uncultured Oscillospiraceae bacterium | reverse complement strand
TGTGTTCTCAGCCCGTTTGGTACTGTTTTGGTATCAAAGTTTGGTATCAATTTTCTGAAAAATCGGCGGAGAAAAAATTCGTTATTCTTTTCCAGTAAGTGATACTTGGCTCTGTCCTACGGTTCAACTGGCTTTGATGTTTGGATACAAAGAGTGATGTAAAGGTCGTGCTCCTTGATGGAGCGTATTCATTATAACACACTTTCGGCAAAATTACAATTATCTCGCTAAAATTTATAATTGCCACAAATGTAACTTTTCTGCGAACGTCAAAAAGAGCCTGCAGCGAACTGCAAGCCCTTTCTGTTAGGTATGGTTATTTAGTTTTTGCGACGAGGTTTCAGAACGTAATCGTAACCGGGATGACGGCATCTGTCGCAGGGTTCCTTTTCCTTCTGGAACGGGTCTCGACGGCTGATGATATATTCGTTGCTGTCTCTGTATTCATCCAGGCAACGTCTGCAGAGACAACGTACATCGTCCTTGGGTGCTTGGTAGAACCACAACCCGTATGTCTTTTTGAGTGCCTTAGAGATAGCGTTGAGGGTGGTGTGATCTTCCACAGTTCCGATATACGGACCGAGATCATCTTGGTTCACCGTGCGGAGCTGTTCCAACATGACGGTGGATGGACGATCAAGCCCGTAACGCTCGCCAAGGAAAATATGAGAAGGAAGATACATTCCTTTCTGCGCCGTGGTAATAGCGGCAATAACGGTGGTCGGGCTGTTGGCATTGAAGTTGTTAGCTTGAATAACAAGCGCCGGTCTGATGCCGTTCTGGATAGAACCCTCGTTAGTTCCGAAGTCATAACAAAAGATGTCGCCGTGCTTAACTTTTCTGTTTTCCATAATGTAAATTCTCACTTTCATAATCGTAGAGGTCAATGCCTCTCACTGATTCGGAATTTCAAAGGGCAAAAATCAACGTTTTTTCAAAAAATTTTTCAAAAGATTTAGTGAGCGAGCGATACTCTGCTGAACTGCCTGGGGAGATACCCCCTCTTGCTCTGCAATTTCAACGATGCTGATGCCGTGTATGTAGTGCTTGATAACCCTTTCACGGCGGGTAGGCTTCAGCTTGTCCAACGCCTTATACAAATCATCGGAATCACTTTGATCGTCAAAAAGACGGTCAAAAGGATTCTCAATCAGTTCGGGGTGGTACTTCTCCATTTCGCCATCTTCATAGCCGAAAGCATCACCGTGCTCTGCGTTGCGCATTTTGTGTTTTCTTTCATTACTATGGAATTGCACGAAGATCTTGGCGTGTTCTTCTGTGAGAAGCATGAACGGTTCATACTGTGCAACGATCTCGCTGTACTTCGATCTGAGGACTGCTTCTGTAAGGGCTGTAGCGATTGCCCATCTGATGTTCTCTCTGTATCCGGTGTATTCGTGCTTGAGGTCGATCACCTTGCACTCTGCCTTGAAAGCCTGTTCAAGTTCAAATTTGATTTTGGTTGTCATTATGTTTTCCTCCGATTTTTTGAAATTTGATTTTGGGTAAAGTCAAATTTCAGTTCGGAGGATCACGGCAGCCGTGTACTGTACTACGGCTGATAAAAAAAGAAGGGGTGCTTCTGCGTGTTGCAAAAGCACCCCTGTTAAGGAATATGTAGGTCAAAATATAAACCCCCGTAAATAAGTCTTTAGAGCTTTTGCCCCTAAAGGCTAACTTGCGGGTGTCGTTTCAAAGTCGCACGAGAGTCAAATGAAAGTCAAATGACCCCCGTTTGCGTCGCACGAGAGTCAAATGAGAAAAAGAGGTGTCGCACGAAAGTCGCATGGGGTGTCGCACGAGAGTCAAATGGTCATTTTTCGACAAAAAAACAGAGGGTACGAACCGTTTTTAAGATTCGTACCCTCTGTCGCTTAGATCGTTTGATTTTTAGTCAAATAGTTGTCCATAAGGAAGCGAGTCATCCTTGTGTATGATGTTCTTGAGCGTTTCATATTCATCGGTGGTTAATCGGCTTTTTGCCTTCTGAACTTCCTTTTTTGCAAGTGCAACGGCGCTGGAATGATAGATGGCATATACGAGCCAATAATGCGCCTTTACGTTTTCGGGCACAAGCTCGATAGACTTCGCCGCAAAATGATGTACTGCATCATAGTCATCAAACTCTGCGAAGATCGACAGCAGCTCATTTACCATGGCAATATACTTCATCTTGTAATCCGTGGCGATGCCAACGATCCAATGGTCATCACAGGCAGCTCCTAACACATGACCTTTATACAGCTTGATGGCGTGTTTTAAGGTGTGAACTTTTTGAGGAATAGGAATGTCCTGCTGAGCCTGTTTCCACAGTCTTTCAAATTTCTGCAGATCTGTCATAACATTGAGCAATGGATTCATTCTATAGCCGTTCGGCGTATATTCTATGAGCTTGTGTTTGCATATAGGCTCAAACGACTTTCTAAAGCGGTATATATAACCACGAATGTTCTTATTTATAATGTCAACGTCAGAACCTTCTTCGGGATACAGCGCATCGGCAATGGCTAACGCCGAGTGTGCCAATTTGCTTTGAAGCAAAATATACGCAACGGCACGGCTGCTTTTGGGCGAATTGAAGTCGTTTTCCTTCCATACGCCTGCCGACGTTGTAATTTCTATGCCGCCAAAGAAGTTGATGATAACGTCGTTGTCGGTCTTTATTTCATCCGGGGACAGAGCCATTCTGACTCTATCCATTGTGTTTTTCTGTGCGATGGCACGATGAATGACATAGGCAAGCGTATTGAGAGTGCTTGTCCGAGTCGTATACTTTTTAGGGTTTCTGACGGCAAGGAAGCCCATCGGCTTGGGTCCGAAAGGCACCGCCATAACAGATTTGACATCAAGCCTATTATAAACTTGATACTCCTTGGGAGAAGATTTCGCTATATCTTCAATGTCGGTAATGATGATGGGCTTTTGCTTCTTAACAGCCTCCACGATGCTCGGCATAACCATAAGGCTCTCAAATTCCTGCAGCTTTTGAAGGGACTTAATTTGAGGGTCGGTGTTATGCCACCATCCGTTAGTCCAGATGTTGAGTTCCAGATCAAGCTCAATGATGCCAGCCCAATCTGCTCCATAAAACTCACACGCAGATGCCAATGCTTTCTTGGCGATCAGCTCCGGGTCGTCGTTTGTATGTAATCCCGCTTCAAGCCTGCTGATGGCTTGTTCCTGTTCAATGCAATAAGCTATATACTCGCTGTCATACTGCGAGAACTCCTGCAGAACGGACGGGGGATGAACGGATTGCGGCTTTTCAATTTGCTTGAAGAAACCGCCGAATAATTTAGCCATACGCTACTTCCTCCTTTTTTGCTTTTTTCTTTATATTATACAAGAAAAAGACTGCGAAACTTCGGGAAATATGCCGAACGTCTCGCAGTCTTATCATTTTTTTGAAAGTCGGCTCATAAAATTACTATTTGTCTTTATTTAGCCGACGGGTATTGCTTATTACGAGCATCAGATCGTCATCGTCGAGCTTCTTGAGTTCTTCGATGGCAGATTGCAGTAATGCCGGGTTGTCTGCTGCATCGTTGAAAAACTGGCTTGGGGTAATCTCAAAGTAATCACAAATTTCAAGGAACTCTGCCATGGGAGGCAAAGATTTACCGGAAGAAATATTGTATATGTAACTGCGGCTATGACCGAGATCATAGCTCATTTTGTACTCAGATACACCCTTTTGTATCCTTAACTGCGTAATCCTATCACGAATAAACTTAGTATCCACTTGCCTCACCACCTCTCCACTATATATTGTAGGCGAAAAGGCAGTTTTACTAACCCAAGTGCTTACGCTTAATTCGACAGGATATTACAGAATTTTACGCTTTTTGCGAAAAATATATGGAAACAGCGTATTCGTTTTGCTTTTGTTGGGGTTATATCCGAAGGTTCAGCGTTTATGCTTTGCATACTGCGAGACAAATATGGATAGGTGCCGCAAAGACGCAAAAAAGGATACCGCCGTCATTGGCGGTATCCTTTTAACTTTCAGTTTCTCTTGTACTTGTCCATTTCAAGCAGAATACGGTATAGGTGCTCCTGCTCCTCTTTAGTTTTTGCGGAGAGAAATTCGTAACACTCAAGGGGTATATCCCTGGTTTCATCCTCCTGCCCGCCCAGCTTCTCAAAGAGCTTTGACAAAGATACGTTCAAAGCGGCAGCGATCTTTTCAATACTTTCAAGAGTTGCGTTCTTCTCGCCACGTTCGAGCTGACCGATATAAGTCGGGTGGCACCCGGACATTTCAGCAAGCTTTTCTTGGCTTAACCCTTGTCTGGTTCTGTAGTTTCTGATTCGCTGACCAACTGATTTTGCAATTTCGCTCATAGCCTTATCCATCCTTTTTGCATTATATATAGTCTATAAATATTCAAACAAAATTTCCACAGACTATTGATATTGTTTCCGTTTTGTGCTATACTATAAATCTATATTATGCAAATTTTCGTGCTTATAGTATTTGGATAGGGCGTAAACAAGCCATGTCAAACTAAAAATTGTTTCTTATATGACCGCTATACACATACCGAACAGAATAAGGGCTGCGACGATCCGCTATATGCGGTAAGAACCGGCTCAGTTGCCCGTAAGGGATTTAGAGGATAGCCGAGTCATTGAGAAAGCCCACCGGACATGATTTGTTCGGTGGGCATTTTTAATAAGGAGCATATTTTGATATGAACATTTTTACGGTGTCCTTCTTCGGACATAGGATGATCGACCGTCCTTTTCTTATCGAGCAGAGGCTTGAAAGTCTGATACGACAGTTGATAAACACGAAGGAGTATGTGGACTTCATAGTGGGGCGTAGCGGCGACTTCGATCAGTACGCATCTTCTGCTGTGTTGCGCACAAGAAAAGCCGTAGGCGACCACAACAGCGCTCTCACATTGGTATTGCCGTATCCTACTGCTGAGTATCTGAATAACCAAGAATCATTTGAGGACTACTACAGTTATATCGAGGTTTCCGATGCGGCATCTGCAGCACACCACAAGGCGGCATATCAAATCCGAAACCGTGAAATGGTTGATCGCTCTGATCTTGTCGTGTGTTGCATTGAGCGAGAAAGCGGCGGTGCTTGGCAGACGGTAAAGTATGCTATGGAGCAAGGAAAAACGGTTATCAACCTTGCGAACGAGGCTGAAACTGTAAACTTATTCTAACAATCACGCCAGAACCATTGCGAACGCAATGTTTTTGTGGTATAATGAGATGAAATCATTTGAAATACTGAAATACCGGAGGTAAACACAATGGCTATCAGTTATAAGAAACTTTGGAAACTTCTCATTGACCGTGATATGAAAAAGAAAGACCTTATGGCACTTGCCGGTGTCAGCCAATCTTCGATTACCAAAATGGGACATAATGATAATGTCAATACCGAGGTGTTGGTAAAAATCTGTCTTGCGCTCAACTGCGATATTGGCGACATCGCAGAGATCGTCTTACCAGATGAAAATGCGTAAGAATATCGGTGTGCCGATATTCAGAAGCATATTGCGAACGATCAAAATTGAGTTGCGTAAACAGTTGAACTTGAATCTTAGTAAATTCATTTATGTACAGTGATGGAGATAGACATGAAAGAGATATTTGCAATTCCTGCAGTAGGAGCGATTATCGTTAAAAAGATTGAAAATAAAGATTTCATCTTAGTACAAACAAGAGAAAAAAATACTACGGATGGAACAAATGGTTTGTTAGAAATCCCTGCTGGCAAAATTAGAGAATATGAAAATATTTTTGAAGCATTGCGAAGAGAGGTATGGGAAGAGACCGGATTACAAGTTACAAAGATTCAAGGTGAGAATGAAAGCAACTATTTAGATGTTAGTGGAAATATAACAATCATGTTTTCGCCTTATTGTGTGACACAAAATCTGTCTGGCGCCTATTCAATAATTTTAAGCACATTCATTTGTGAAGCAGAAGGCGAATTGGCTGAGCGGACAGATGAAACAAAAGACATTCGTTGGATGCAAAAAGATGAATTGAAAAAGATTGTTGAGAATTCACCGGAAAGTATTTTTTTAATGCATATTAACGCATTAAAAAAATACTTGGGATAAAATTATAAATTGAGTTATGAATGGAGGCGAAATGCTGTGCAGCTCTTTTATGGAGTACCCGAAGATATTGAAAAATGGATGAGCCTTGTAACGCAGGTTCGGTGGAACTTTCCCGGTCTGGAAACGCAAGAGAAGCTAAACGAGCATCGAGCCACCGTTCTCAAATTCATGGGCAAGAGACAGGCTATCTGTGTAAAGGACGAAAACGAGATTGCCGGTGTTATGCTGTTCTCACGAGGACACAACATGATCTGCTGTCTTGCTGTTGCGCCCGAATACCGTCGCCGTGGTGTAGCTTCAATACTCATGGATGAAGCCCTTGCCAATTTAGACAGAACGAAGGAAATATCAGTATCTACGTTCCGAGCAGACGATGAAAAGGGTCTGGCACCGAGAGCACTTTACGAGAAATACGGATTTATCGCAGATGCTCTTATTGAGGAACTGAATTACCCGAATCAGAAGTACATTCTGCATCCTGCAGGATCAGAGCGAAAAGACCGACAGCTCGCTATCAATACTATGGTTCGTGAAATCAGCGGTATTCTCTCGGATTGTGAACCGTCGATTTATATGTATGGCTCATCTATTCTGAACGATTTCAGATTGGGATGGAGCGATCTTGATATTCTCGTATTGACAAA
>CAZYUJ010000019.1:0-11179 GCA_964650705.1 uncultured Oscillospiraceae bacterium | reverse complement strand
CATTCTCCTTTATTGAAAAATTTGAACGGCATTTTTTCTCAAAAAGTATACTTTTTTGCACAATATGTAAATTGTAATTTTTTCCGTGTTACTATTGACAAATATACAGTTTATGTTATAATTTGTGTACTGAATGGTGTTTTTGCGCTTTAAAATATCACTCTCGAAAAGTATACATTTCGAGAATCCTATTATACATATGGCAACAACCCGCCTCGCATCAGCGAGGCGGGTTGTTAATCTTTATAAGGTAGCTGCCATTACGGCTTTTATTGTGTGCATTCGGTTCTCGGCTTCGTCAAAGACGATGGAAGCGCTCGATTCGAACACCTCGTCGGTAACCTCCATACAGTCGATACCGAACTTTTCGTATATCTCCTTGCCGATGGTGGTATTAAGATCGTGGAAGGCGGGCAGGCAATGCATGAACTTGCAGTTTTCGCCTGCGTTTGCCATCAGCTTTGCGTTCACCTGATACGGCATGAGAGCCTTGATTCTGGTCTCCCAAACATCACCAGGCTCGCCCATCGAAACCCAAACGTCGGTGTATATCACGTCGGCATTCTTTGTTGCCTCCATCGGGTCGGTTATGAATTCCAGGACAGCGCCTGTTTCGGAAGCAATATCCTTACAGGTCGCGACAAGCTCATCGCTCGGGAAGAATTCTTTTGCTGTGCAGGCAACAAAATGCATGCCCATTTTAGCACATCCAACCATCAAGGAATTGCCCATATTATATCTTGCGTCACCCATATACACAAGCTTTTTGCCCTTGAGGTCGCCGAGGTGCTCTTTTATGGTCATGAAGTCGGCAAGGATCTGTGTCGGATGGAACTCGTTGGTTAGTCCGTTCCAGACGGGGACGCCTGCGTATTTTGCGAGATCTTCGACAATAGTTTGACCGAAGCCGCGATATTCGATGCCGTCATACATTCTTCCGAGAACTCTCGCCGTGTCGGCAATGCTTTCCTTTTTTCCGATCTGAGAGCCGGAAGGATCTAAATAAGTCGGGTGCATGCCGAGGTCGGCAGCGGCAACCTCGAAGGCACAGCGTGTTCTCGTGCTGGTCTTTTCGAAGATGAGGGCGATGTTCTTGCCCTCACAGAGCTTGTGAGGGATCCCCGCTTTTTTCTTTGCTTTAAATTCAAGAGCAGAATTTATCAAAAATTCAATCTCTTCAGGTGTGAAGTCGAGAAGCTTCAAAAAGCTTTTGCCTTTAAGATTCATAAGTGTCCTCCTATTTACAAGCTTGTTTTATGATATCTATTGCTTTTTTTAAGGTTTCAAAAGGTATATTGAGAGCAGGAAGGAGCCTTAGCTTATCCTTAGCGGTCAAGCACAAAACGCCGTTATCTATGCAATACTGCATGACTTCGCTCACGGGCTTAACGGTTTTGATGCCTATCATGAGTCCCATGCCGCTGACTGCTTCAACGCCTTGGGCATCCTTCAAGGTGTTGAAGATGTATTCGCTTTTTTCTGTCACGCTTTGCAAAAGCTCGTCGTCGATGCGCTCGATGATGCTTATCGCACCTGCACAGCAAACGGGATTTCCTCCATAGGTCGAGCCGTGGTCGCCTTTTCCTAAGACGTTTTGTACTTTCTCGCTCATCAAGCATGCGCCGATAGGAAGTCCCCCGCCCAAGCCTTTAGCTGTCGTGACAACATCGGGGCTTATTCCGAAGTGCATATATGAATAGAGCTTGCCCGTTCTGCCGTTGCCGGTCTGAACCTCGTCGATGATAAGGATAATGTCGTTGGCTTTGGCTATTTCGGCAACCGATTGAACATATTCTGCATCAAGAGGGATAACTCCGCCCTCGCCTTGGACACATTCGAGCATAATGCCGGCAGCTTTATTAGCCGCAACAAGCTCTTTGAGCTGTTCGATATTGCCTGCATCCGCATGAACGAAGCCGTCGGTCAAAGGATTGAAGAGCTTGTGGAAATGATCCTGTCCTGTGGCGGAGAGGGTCGTTATCGTTCTGCCGTGGAAGCTGTTTTTAAGGGTGATGATAGTGTAAAAGTCATCGCCTTTACGCTCGGCGGCATATTTCCTCGCGACCTTGATGGCGCATTCGTTGGCTTCGGCTCCCGAATTGCCGAAGAATACTTTTTTAAAGCCCGTTTTCTCGCACAAGAGCTGAGCGAGCTTGGCACAAGGCTCGGTATAATATAGATTTGACATGTGCTGGAGCTTGGCAAGCTGAGATGAGGTTGCTTTTACCCACTCGTCATCGCAAAGACCGAAAGCGGTCACGCCGATGCCCGAGCCCATATCTATATATTCTTTTCCCGATTCATCATATACCAAAGAGCCTTTTCCCGAAACGATCTCGATGGGAAATCTGCCGTATGTACCGGCGACATATTCTCGGTCGATAGATTTGATATCTTGCATATTTATCCCCTCTTAGCCTTGCATTACCATGGTGCCTGCGCCTTCATCGGTCAAAAGCTCCATCAAAATGGAGTGAGGCACGCGGCCGTCCATGATGATGACGTTGTTGACACCGTGCTCGATAGCTTCGATGCAGCATTCGACCTTGGGGATCATTCCGCCTGAGATGACGCCCTCATCGTAAAGGGATTTAGCTTCACTTACAGTGACCTCAGGGATAAGAGTCGAGGGATCGTTTTTATCGCGCAGGATCCCGGCAATATCGGTCATCATTATAAGTCGTTCGGCTTCAAGAGCTCCTGCGATATAAGCGGCGGCTGTATCACCGTTGATGTTATATGTATTTCCGTCAGCATCACATCCCAAGGTTGAGATCACGGGGATATAGCCCTTGTGCAAAAGGTCGGTCACGGGAGCGATGTTTATCTTTGTGATATTTCCGACGTAACCAAGGCGTTCGTCCTTGACCTCAGCTTCAATAAGCCTTCCGTCCATGCCCGAAATGCCGATAGCCTTGCCGCCCTTTTTCTCCAAGAGATTGACGAGCGTTTTATTGACTTTGCCTGCCAAGACCATCTGAACGATATCGACGGTGTCCTTATCTGTAACGCGGAGGCCGTCTACGAAAACGGCTTCTTTTCCGAGCTTTTGCATCATTTCATTGATCTCGGGGCCGCCGCCGTGAACCAAAACTACTTTGATTCCGATGAGCCACAAAAGGACGATATCCTCCATTACCTGCTGTTTAAGGTCTTCGTTGATCATGGCGTTTCCGCCGTATTTTACAACGACAGTTTTGCCTGTGTAGCGTTTTATGTATGGGAGCGCTTCGGTCAAAACCTCAGCACGCTCGATGTTTGTGAATTCCGTGTGCATTGTTATCTCTCCAATCAGGTGCGATAGTCGCCGTTTATCTTGACATAGCCATAGGTGAGGTCGCATCCCCACGCGGTTGAGGAATATTCGCCGCTGTTAAGGCTTATAAGGATCTCTATGTCACGCTCAAGAAGGATATCTTTAGCGATCTCTTCGGAAAAATCAACCCCTGCCCCGTCTTTGCAGACCAAGATCTCGCCCTTTGGCGACTTGAAGGAAACATCTATCTTAGTCACATCGACATCTGCTCCGCTGTAGCCGATAGCACAAAGGACGCGTCCCCAGTTGGCATCAGCGCCGAACATTGCCGCCTTTAAAAGGCTCGAGCAGATAACGCTCTTTGCAACGGATTTTGCGGTTTCAAGGGTTTTAGCTCCGGACACCTTACATTCAAGGAGTTTTGTTGCGCCCTCGCCGTCACCCGCGATCATTCGGCAAAGGTTGACGGTTATTGTGTTGAGAGCCTGCATAAATATCTCAAAATCTTCGCCGTCGGCGGTGATCTCTTCGTTTCCTGCCAAACCGTTTGCAAGAACAACGACCATATCGTTGGTGGAGGTGTCGCCGTCAACGCTCAGCATGTTAAAGGTGTTTTGAATATCGCAAGACAGCGCTTTTTGAAGCATCTCGGGAGAGATCTTGACGTCGGAAGTGATGAAAACGAGCATCGTTGCCATGTTGGGGTGGATCATTCCGCTGCCCTTGGCAATTCCGCCGATACAGCAGGTCTTTCCGCCGATCTCAAACTCAACAGCGATCTCTTTTTTGACGGTGTCGGTGGTCATTATACCCTCTGCGGCGGCTTCGCTTCCAGAAACGTTAAGATCTTTTGCCAAAGGAACGATCCCCTTAGCAATAGGCTCAATAGAAAGAGGCTGACCGATAACGCCTGTTGAGGCAACCACGATATCGTTTGATGAAACTCCGAGCTCGTTTGCGACAAGATCGCTCATCTGCTCTGCGATTTCGATCCCGTTTGCGTTGCAGGTGTTGGCGTTACCGCTGTTGCAGATTATCGCTTGAGCGTAGCCGTCCGCAAGATGAGATTTTGTTACTGTCAGGGGCGCGCCCTTTACGAGATTTGTTGTATATACTGCGGCGGCTGTTGCCTTGACCTCACTGTAAATCAATGCAAGATCCTTTTTTGAGCGATTCTTGCGGATTCCGCAATGCACACCGCTCGCCTTAAAGCCCTTTGCGGCACAAACTCCGCCCGAAACTAACTTTCCAACAGATGTGTTCATTTTTCTGTCTCCTTATATTAAACGGTTGATGACGAGGCCCTTATCCTCCTCGCATCCCAAAAGAATGTTCATGTTTTGAATTGCGGCACCCGATGCACCTTTGCCGAGGTTATCAAACTCAGCGATCAAGAGGATCCTCTCATCGTTGCCCGAAACGGTGATATGCATATTGTCATATCCCGATAGCTTGTTGGCGTTGGCGAATCCGCCCGAAGATATATCGGGGACAAAGGAAACCAAGCCGTTTTTGTAATAGTCCTTATAGAGCTCGGCGATACCGTCTTTTGTGCCGTTGACGGTTGAGGCGAAGAGCGGAACCGTGACCTGCATACCGCTGTAATAGTTTGAAACGATGGGACAGAAAACGGGAGCGTTTTCAAGACCGCATATCTTTGACATTTCAG
Organism: uncultured Oscillospiraceae bacterium; assembly: GCA_964650705.1. Taxonomy (GTDB): domain Bacteria; phylum Bacillota; class Clostridia; order Oscillospirales; family Ruminococcaceae; genus Faeciplasma. The sequence goes on along the minus strand of CAZYUJ010000019.1, from coordinate 6,254 downwards.
GAAGGTGCTTGTGAGTCTGACCCATGGCGTATTGACGGGGTGATAAAAGATCGGTATCAAGATCGGTTGCTTCATATTGGGCGATCATGCTTTTGCCGCCGCCTGAATAGCCTGTTAAAGAGAAACAGGAAAGCAAAGCGTCACGAGGGAGCATCCCCTGCTCGACCAAGGGAGCAACAAGTGCAACAAATCCGCTTGCGTGGCAACCGGGGTTTGCGATGCGCTTTGAGTTTTTGATAAGCTCACGCTTTCCGCAAAGCTCAGCAAAGCCGTATGCCCAGCCGTCTTCGGTGCGGTGAGCTGTTGAGGTGTCGATTATTGCAGTGTTTGGGTTATCCAAAAGCGAGACTGCTTCGATTGCCGCCTGATCTGGCAGGCACAAAAATGCGATATCTGCGCTGTTAAGGGCATCTTTGCGGGCGTTTATATCTTTTCTCAGCTCGTCAGGCAAGGTGATGAGGGTGATATCGTCGCGCTCGGCAAGGCGCTCATATATACGCAAGCCCGTGGTGCCTGCGCTTCCATCAATGAAAACTTTTGACATGGGAATTTTCCTTTATGCATAAATATTGTATAAATATTCGTTTTACAAAAACAATATACAAAGATTATACAACCGGCAGAAATGATTGTCAATAAAAAAGCGGCACAAAATATGCCGTTTTTGATAATTATGAGATTTGATAAATATTTTAAAAATCGTGACCGTTTTTTGTATTAATATACAAAACAGTCTGCGGTGATGCAGACTGTTTTCAGATAGGATCCGCTTTTTGTTTTGTGTGCTTTGCCTTTCCTTGAAGTTCGGGCACGGGCGGAGCCTCGTTTTTCGGCTTGTGCTTTGTTATTTCGGGGCGTTTCATTCCCTGTTTCGCCATTCAATCAACTCCTTTTGAGGATAGTATGGCGAAGTATTCATAAAAAATTCACCCCACCCGAAAATCGAGTGGGGTTTATTAAACGGCAGCTTATTCTACGCAAACTGTGCCGTCTTCTTCAACGGTTACGGTCATTCCGTCCTTTACATATTCAAGGAACTCATCACCCAAGCAGTCGATAACAGGCATTGTGACGCCCTCGACCCAAACGTCGGCAAGGACTGCTCCTGCTGCGGCGAGCGAGTCGATGTGGTTTGCAAACAGCATACAAGCAGGGTTTCTTTGCATTGCACACGCGCAATAGAGCACCAAGCCGCCTGTTGTTGAGCCGATAGTCTGAGGGAGACAAAGTGCGGCTCCTGCAAGCTCTTTTCCGTAAATATCAGCGTTGTTCTGATCGGAGCAGGTAGCTTTTTTATCGCCGAACTGTAAAGCCTTTTGGAGTGAGGCAAGCGTGTTGAAGCCCTGGGTTGTTACGACTGCCTTTGCAGTAACAGTGCCGGGGGTTACGATTCTTCCCTTAAACTTCATCATAATTATTTGCCTCCTTTCGTGATCGCTTCAAGAATCTCATCATCGGTATAATAACGGGACGTTGTATATGTGCGGAGCTTGTTCGAAGATGTGATTACGGGCATCTTTCCGCACAAGGGGTTGTTCATATACATAAGGGGACAGATGTATGAGGTTATAACGCCCGTTGCCTTTAAGCGTGCGGCATAGGGAGTGGTTTCAAACTCTTTGAGAACCGCAGGAGAAGCTGTGAAGACTGTGGGGATAACTACCTTATTGTTGCCTGCTTCCTTAAGGGAAGCTTCGACCTTGTCGGTCCAATCCTTGAGCTGCTGAAGGCTCATATGAGGGCAACCCATGAAGCAAAGCTTGGGGCTTGCATCGGGATTCTTCCAGATGACGGGATAATTATTCTTTACGCGATCAAGCTCTTCATCGGTGATGATGTATTCACGAGCGCCTTCCTTTATGAGAGCACTTCCCTGTTCAACTGCTTCAGGTGTGAGGTTTTCGATGTGATAAAGTCCGACAGCGCCGTTTGATGCGGTCGCGGCACCGAAATCTTTCAAATAGGTGCAGGCGGCATCGTCGAGTTCGGTTCCGAGCCACTTATCAAGACCTATGATATAAGGAACATCCTCCATAACCTTCATACCGATGGCGGAGCCGAGAAGCTGAGCTTCCGGCTTTTTGGTGGTTTCGATCTTGACTGTCCAAGTTGCCTTTCTTCCTTCGTCTGTCAAAAGTCCGAAATACGGAACATAGCCGACGATGGAGCCCATAAGGTCGATGATGCCCGAGTTACGGTTGCATCTTGCGCCCAAAACAGAGTTTGCGTATACAACAGCCGAGGATTCTGCCCAGCTTAATACGTCGCCCTTTTGAGGCTTGTTTCCGACCTCGCTCATATAGCAGGTGCAGGTGAAGGCATCATCCTCCAAAAGACCGAGCTTTTTGAGCTGCTGTTCATAGTCATCCTGTTTTGAATACATAAACTTATTGAAAATGAGCTTTTGAAGGAAGTTTGCGGGAACATTGGGGTCGATCGGTCTTGGATCGACCGAGAATTTCTGTGAGGAGATTGCGCCCGATGAGATGAGCTGATCCATCAGATCAAACACAGGGGTCATCATCTTTAAGCCGAAAGAGGTTACGAGGTGATTGTATTTTGAGGTTACGGGAACAAGCTTTTCAGCCTCAAAAGCGTCGCCGTACATGACCAAGGTCTTCATGACCTTTGACATAGTCTCGCCCTGAGAGCCGTTCAATATCGCTTGCTGTTCATCAGTTAAATACATAGACTTATTTCCTTTCTTATATCTTCATGCATACATCCCATGCCTGCCAGATGACAGTTCTGAGATTGCCGACCTTTGAGGCATCACCGATAACGTGAACGTTCTTGCCCTTTTGTGCCAACGGCGAGGGCTTGTAGCCGACTGAGAGGATCACGGAATCAGCATCGATCTTGAAGCCGGAACCGTTTTTATCGCAAACGGTTACGCCGTCGGGGTGAATTTCCTGAAGTTTTGTTTCAAGATGCACGGGAACCGAGTTAGCCTTGAAGAAATCACGCAAGAAGCTTGTGTTTGCCAAGGCGATTCCGGGAGTGGTGATAAGGTCGTCCTGCATCTCAACGATAGTGGGCTTTTTACCCTGTAAATAAAGCTCATATGCTATTTCGCATCCCGTTAAGCCGCCGCCGATGATAACAACGTTTTCACCGACAGTCTTGTTGCCCAAGAGGAAGTCGATAGCTTCAACGCCGAGCTCAAAGCCCTTGATGGGAAGCTTGTTTGCTTTAGCGCCCGTTGCGATAATGACTTCATCAGCACCGAGAGAAGCGATATCCTTGACCTCGGTATTAAGCTTGATCTCGATAGGATACTTTTTAATCTCACGGTTATACCAAGCGATGAGGTCTCTGTCCTTTTCTTTATAGGAAGGAGCGGCTGCTGCGATAAATACACCGCCGAGCTTATCGCTCTTTTCATAAAGTGTAACGCTGTGGCCGCGCTTTGCCAAAACGATCGCGGCTTCCATGCCGCCGATACCGCCGCCGATAACGGCGATCTTCTTTGCGTTCTTAGCAGGTTTGATGTTATATTTTTTAGACTGCATCGTTTCGGGATTGAGCGCACAGCGGGCAAGTCCCATTGTGTCGGTAAGATCCTGTGTATTATAATGTCCCTTCGAGGAAGAGAAGTTGAAGCATCCCGCATGACAGCAGATGCAGGGCTTGATATCCTCGATGCGGTCGTCGATCATCTTTGTGATCCATTCAGGGTCGGTAAGGAACTGACGGGCGATGCCGACACCGTCGATAAGTCCGTCTTCGATTGCCTTTGCACCTATGTCGGGTTCCATACGTCCTGCACAGACAACGGGGATATCAACGAACCGCTTGATGTGTGCTACGTCTTCAAGGTTGCAGTTTTGCGGCATATACATCGGCGGATGTGCCCAATACCAAGAGTCGTATGTACCGTTGTCGGCGTTGAGCATATCATATCCTGCATCCTGTAAATACTTAGCGGCACGCTCAGACTCTTCCATTGCACGGCCGACCTCAGTATATTCCTCACCGGGGACAGCACCCTCACAGAAGCCCTTCATCTTTGATTCGACGGAATAGCGGAGCGAAACGGGAAAATCTTCGCCGCAGGCTTCCTTTATTGCATGAACGACTTCTGTCGCAAAGCGATAGCGGTTTTCAAAGCTTCCTCCGTATTCATCTGTTCGCTTGTTAAAGAATTCGATTGCAAACTGATCCAAAAGATAGCCTTCATGAACAGCGTGAACCTCGACGCCGTCAACACCTGCGTCACGGCAAAGCTTTGCAGTCTTTGCGAAGGCTTCAATGATCTCGTGGATCTGATGCTTTGTGATCTCGGGGCAGATGATATCAGGTGCCCAGCGGGCAGGCTGAGGGCTGGGAGATGCAAGTTCGTGGCTTGTATCTATAATGGGTTTGATGAGGGCACGGGTGAATTTATTTTTGTGCAAGGGACCTACAAGCTCGGTGATAGCCCAAGAACGGCCCATTCCTGCGGTGAGCTGAATGAAGAGCTTTGCGCCCGTCTTGTGTATCTCGTCCATAAAATCTTTGAGTTCTTCAAACATTTTAGGGTTCTGCCAGAGCCACTTGCCCCAAAAAGTATCACGCAAGGGGGCGATTCCCGTGATGATAAGACCGACGTTATTCTGTGCGCGCTTCAAGAAAAGGTTTGCGGCTTCTTTGTCGAAATGGCATCCCGAAAGCTCGAACCAGCCGAAAAGCGAGGTTCCGCCCATCGGGCACATAACTATGCGGTTTTTGATTTCAACGTTGCCTATTTTCCAAGGTGTAAACAAAGCTTCATACTTGGAATCCATGGTTGTTGATCACTCCTTAAATTGATTTCAAAAGCGAATTTGCTACTTAAAAGTATAGTCAATTTGAATGTTGATGTCAAGGAAAAATGTTGATTCGTCAACAAGTTTCGGGTTTTCATACTCAAGCGCCGAGGAAACAGACACGGTATCAAATAAATTTGCAAAACCACTTGCAATCGAGGAAGAATTGTGATAATATAATAAGGCTGTCAAGCAGAATACGGAGATGTATCGAAGTGGTCATAACGGCCTCGACTCGAAATCGAGTAAGCCCTTAACCGGGTCCGAGGGTTCGAATCCCTCCATCTCCGCCAAAAAATGAAGGACATAACCGCAAGGTTGTGTCCTTTGTTTTTTGATTGAAAATAGCAGGGATTCGAAGGGGCGCGGTAGTGAATGACAGTCCGGTGGACTGTCAGAGCCGCGCCTGACCGAGCACGCAGGCGAGACCGAATCCCTCCATCTCCGCCAATAAAAGAGCACAACCATTTGGTTGTGCTCTTTTATTTGTGAAGCGCGAGAGTAAGCAGAAGCCTTTAAGTTGTGACCGAAGGGAACAACTTATGCACATCCGAGCGAAGCGAGGATCGTGTTGGGTTCAGAATCCCTCCATCTGATGCCAAAAAATGAAGGACATAACCGCAAGGTTGTGTCCTTTGTTTTTTGATTGAAAATAGCAGGGATTCGAAGGGGCGCGGTAGTGAATGACAGTCCGGTGGACTGTCAGAGCCGCGCCTGACCGAGCCCGCAGGCGAGACCGAATCCCTCCACCTGGTGCCAAAACAGAAAAGCTCCACTTAGGCGGGGCTTCGTAAAACAGTTATTTTGTAAAATGCTTGAAAACGACTGTTTTCAAGGGACGGCGTGACTTCGGTCACGCCGTTTCCTTTTTCGCAAGTTCTTCCAAGGGGATAAAGCCGATGCCGTCATACTGGATGTGGATCTTCTGTCTGCGCTTGCCGCTGGACTTGTCGGGTGCTTCCACATAGATCGCCTTTATCAGCTCTCGCAGCATACACGGGTCGATTTCCTCGATGTCCACGTATTTATCTGCCGTTCGGATGAACCTTTCAATATTTTCGTTCTGTCTTTCCTGTACTTCAATTTCCTGCCGCAGAGCGACAACCTCTGCTTCAAGCTGTTTCTGTTCCGCTTCGTAGTTCTGACTCATCATCTCAAATCGCTCGTCATTCAGTTTGCCTCTTACATTGTCCTCGTAGATTTTAACAAACAGCCTTTTTAGTTCAGCGATACGGCGCTCGTTGCGTTCAAGCTGTTTACGGCTCGTCTGCAGCTTTTCTGCCGACTCCAACTGGAGCTGTTGTTCCATTACGAAGATGAAATGCTGACGGTATCTGAGAATATACCCCATGACCAACTGGATGTGTTTCAGCACCATTCGCTCCAACACAGACTCACGGATAAAGTGCGTACCGCACTTGTCCTTGTGCTTCCAATGAAGCGAACAATCGAAGAACGCTCCATCAC
>CAZYUJ010000018.1:10285-15209 GCA_964650705.1 uncultured Oscillospiraceae bacterium | reverse complement strand
AGTTTTTGAGAACGGCTTTCATAACGGTTGCCGCATCGGCGCCTTCTTCAAACTCAACTATCATTTTCTGTGTCATAAAGTTTACAGTTGCTTCTTTAACACCGTCGGTCTTTTTTGCGGCATCCTCCATTTTCAGTGCACAGTTTGCACAGTCAACTTCGATCTTATAGGTTTTCTTCATAATGTAATGCTCCTTTCAAGTTTCAATTAAATGGTCGTTTAATCGTTGCTTATAGTATATTGTACGATTAAACAAATGTCAATGTGTTTGGACAAATGACTTCTTATAGGGATAATCTTTTGTCTAAATGGATTATTTTCTGTTTACATATTGTTATTTTCGAGCCTGAATGGTATAATGGAAACGTGTTAGGAGGTATAATTATGGAATTTAACCCGTTACCGCATGATCACGGACATCTTTCCGGTGAATTACGGCTCGAAATGCCGAAACCCGAGACCTTTGAAACAGTTTCCGAACTTCTTAAAATGATGAGCGACTCAAAACGTATACAGATATTCTGGCTCTTATGTCATTGTGAAGAATGTGTTATCAATATATCGGCACTTCTTGATACAAGCAGCCCCGTCGTATCCCATCATCTGAAGCTTTTGAAAACCGCCGGGCTTATCACAAGCCGCCGTGAAGGAAAAGAGGTCTATTACACAGCAGCGAAGACCACCAGAACCGAGGTGCTCCACGAGATGATTGAGCAGATTGTCGAGGTAGCGTGTCCCGCAGATGATGCACTCACGGAAACGCATATGCACGCTCAGGATTCCTCTATACAAACGGTAACCGAGGTACACGAGCTTTTGATAAGCGATCTGACAAGACGATATACGATAGAAGAGCTTTCTTCTAAATTTCACATCAATCAAACCACGCTGAAAACCGCCTTCAAAACGGTTTTCGGACAGTCGATCGGCGGATATATGAAGGAATACCGTATCAAACGGGCGAAGGAGCTCCTTTGCCGCAGCGATGCTTCCGTTGCTGAAATTGCTTGCGCCGTAGGCTATGAGAACCAAAGCAAATTCACCGTTGCCTTCCGTGATATAACCGGAGTGCTCCCACGTGACTATCGAAAAGCGCATACAAAAGAATAGAGCTCAAAACAAGCACCGCATCGTTTAAGTGATGCGGTGCTTGTTTTCTTTAACTGAATTGCGTTTTTACCGTCTTTTACTCTATAACCTCTTTCTAATCTTGCCATTTTTTGCAAAGCTCACGGATCTGTGAGGTAAGCTTTGCGTTATCCTTGTTTGTTCTGCCTCTGCGCTGCTTTACAAGCGACAGCAGTTTCTCTGCTTCGGAAACAAGCTCGTTATAAATCATATCGGCGCGCGTGTTGCCCTTAAACACTTGAACACGGTCTATCGTTTTTCCTTCGGTATAAACCGTCATCCTGCCGTTAGACAGATCGTATTCGGTTCCGCTATAGGGAGCCTCGGCACGATAGCCCTTTTCGGTAAGCAATTTCTTGAAATCCTCACAGGCATCTTCGTCACCGTGATTAACAAAGATCAGCTCAGGCTTACTGTTGTACCCTTCGATCCAACGGATAAGACCGGCTTGATCGGCGTGTCCGCTGGCACCGTGAAGGGAGCAGATTTCAGCATTTACAGTAATTTCTTCACCGAACAACGTCACGTTCTTTTCGCCGTTCAGCAGTCTTCTTCCGAGAGAGCCTTCTGCCTGGTAGCCCACGAACAGAATAATATTATTTTCTTTCCACAGATTATGCTTGAGATGGTGGCGGATGCGGCCGGCTTCACACATTCCGCTGGCAGAGATGATAACCTTAGGCTCATTATTGAAATTGATCTGCTTGGATTCCTCCGATGTCATTGACATACGGATATCATCAAACCAAATCGGATTGACACCTTGCTTTATCAGTGCCAACGTTTCCTCGTCGAAGCAGACGGGGTTGCACTGCATAAAGATCGCCGTTGCTTCTGCGGCAAGAGGACTGTCAACATACACGGGGAAATGCTCGTGTCCCTTTACAAGCCCGTGCTGCTTGATCTCACGGATGGCATACAGCATTTCCTGTGTGCGTCCTACGGCAAAAGAGGGGATAACAACGTTGCCGCCACGGTCTAATGCTCTTTGAATATAACCTGCAAGCTCCGGTATTACATTACTGCGGTCGGCAGAATGCAGACGGTTGCCATAGGTGGATTCGATAACCAAATAGTCGGTTTCCTCCACCTGCTGAGGATCGCGGATGATACGCTGATTGGTATTGCCAACGTCTCCGCTGAAAACAATTTTCTTATGAACATTACCCTCGCTAAGCCACAACTCAATACAAGCCGAACCAAGTAAATGTCCAATATCCGTAAAGCGTAGTTCAATTCCTTCGGCAGGATATATTACTTCGCCGTAATTACATCTGCGGAATAGTGAAATGGCACCGATAGCATCCTGCATATCATAAACAGGCTCAAAGGTATCAAGACCTGCACGCTCTGCTTTTCTTGAACGCCATTTTGCTTCGGATTCCTGAATGTGTGCAGAATCGCGCAGCATAATGTTACAAAGATCACAGGTTACGTCGGTAGCATAAATCTTGCCGTTGAAACCGTCCTTATAGAGCTTCGGTAACATACCCGAATGATCAATGTGAGCGTGAGTCAGAAAAACAGCTTCAATTTGATTGGCAGGGATCGGTAAAGAGATATTTTGAAAAACATCCTTGCCTTGCTCCATGCCACAATCGACTAAGTAATATTTATTATTAACTTCCAAAAGAGTACAGCTTCCCGTTACTTCGTGGGTCGCTCCGATAAATTGTATTCTCAATTACGACACCTCCAGTGCTCCTGATTATATTATACAATATAATGCGTGAAATTCAACCCAAGTTCAACTGAGTCTCAACAGTTGTTGAATTGAAACCAACTCGTTAAAAACATCGTTTTATTATGCGGCGGAGACATATCCGCATAGAACCCGGATATCGGCGGCTGTCGGTTTACGGTTACGCTGCCGATAAATAATTAGAGATGAATGATACCTCTTTTTTCAACAAAAATTGATATTGAGTTGATGTTTAGTTGCAGATCTCAATTTATACTGTATTCATAATGCAAAGAAATGAGGTCGTATCAATGGCAACAGACGATACCAATAAATATCAGAAAAGAATACTCACGATACCTAATATACTTTCGTTCTTCAGGCTTTGTTTAATACCGATAATCGTCTGGCTTTACAGCTTCAAGCAGGATTATTTTATGACTCTGCTCGTCTTGGTGCTGTCGGGGGTTACAGATATTGCGGACGGTATTATTGCACGCAAATGCAATATGATCAGCGACTTCGGCAAAGCTCTTGACCCTGTGGCAGACAAGCTGACACAAATGGCAATGCTGTTTTGTCTTGTGTCACGCTTCCCGTATATGATGTTTCCGTTTGTGCTCCTTGTGGTGAAAGAGGTGTTTACGGGCATCACCGCACTCGTCTCTATAAAGAAAACGAACACGGTCAAGGGAGCTGTTTGGCACGGAAAGCTGACAACGGTTGCTTTGTATGCGATGATGGCGATCCACGTCGTTTGGTATAACATTCCCCGCGCTTTGTCGCTGATTTTGGTAGGTACCTGTCTCGGCATTATGCTGATGTCATTTATTATGTATGTCATTCGAAATTACACGGCCATCAAAAAGGGATCTTTTGATCAATAGATCCTTCGGAATACTTTTTTACAAAGGATACAGCCGTTATAAACGAAGAGCTTAAGAATTATTTGTCAAAACACGATAGGAGCGAGATTATGGCAAAGGCATATATTCTTTACAATAAACAGGCAGGCACTTCGGACAGCGTGGATAGCGTGAGAGTCTTGGAAGTCATTTTGAATGATGAAATAAAATACATAGATGTAACACAGATATCTAATTACGACGTGTTTTTATCGGGACTCGGCAAGGACGATTATATTATTCTTGCAGGCGGTGACGGAACGCTGAATTGGTTTATCAACCGTACGGACGGTATTGAGTTTGATAACGAAATTCTGTATTATCCGAACGGAACGGGTAACGATTTCGCCAATGATCTTGGGTACGCAAAAGAATGCAACCCGTTCCCGATAACTGAACATTTAAAAGAATTACCGCAAGTGGTTGTAAAGGGTAAGAAATACCGATTCATAAACGGTGTCGGATATGGCATAGACGGTTATTGCTGTGAGGTCGGAGATGAGCTTAAAAAGATCCCCGGCAAAAAGGTCAACTATACCTCTATCGCGATAAAAGGCCTTTTGTTCCGTTATAAGCCGACTAATGCTAAGGTGACGGTAGACGGAAAAACACATACATATAAAAAGGTGTGGATCGCACCCACTATGAACGGAAGATTTTACGGCGGCGGTATGATGCCCACACCCAAACAGAAACGTAATTCGGGGATGCTTTCAACAATGATATTCCACAATGCAGGCAAGCTGAAAACTCTGATGATTTTCCCCTCGCTTTTTAAGGGTGAGCATATTAAACACACCAAGCACGTCGAGATCCTCGAAGGAAAGGAGATCACCGTAGAGTTTGACCGCCCGACCTCCTTACAGATAGACGGCGAAACGATCTTAGGTGTTACCTCTTATACCGCACTCGCCACGGCAAGCGTGTATGCCGATGCGGCGGCACGGTAAGGAAAAACGAAGCTCTTAATTTCTTCGCATTCTCGGCTCTGAATCAGCACAAAAAACCGACGCTATTGCGTCGGTTTTTCATTTATATTTATTGGGGCTTATTTTGAAAGGAGCCCGGAATATAGGGTTCAAGCTCAATGATCAAGTACGAACACCTTGGTTCCGAAGTTGAAGCACCAATACAGCATATTTCACATCTTTTAAGAAAATAACAAACCCGAACGTTTCACCAATCGGTAAAAGGTTCAGGTTTGAATGCT
>CAZYUJ010000018.1:0-10185 GCA_964650705.1 uncultured Oscillospiraceae bacterium | reverse complement strand
TTGGTGCGGGTGACAGGACTTTCACTCTGCACAAGACATTGCTCGCTTGAAAAAAAGACGTACTTATCAACGCTGTCTCTCGCAATGTCTGTGAGTTTGCTTCGCAAACTCGGTGCATTTCGCATATCTATCACACCAACCAAACAAAAAAGCCCCACAAGGGGGCTTCTTCGTTTGGTGCGGGTGACAGGACTTTCACTCTGCACAAGACATTGCTCGCTTGAAAAAAGATGTGCTTATCAACACTGTCTCTCGCAATGTCTGTGAGTTTGCTTCGCAAACTCGATGCATTTCGCATAGCTATCACACCAACCAAACAAAAAAGCCCCGCAAGGGGGCTTCTTCGTTTGGTGCACTTGAGCAATCCAAATCCGAACCGGAAGTCTCCTCTGAGACCTCGTTTTTTACATCATCAAAAGTAATCGTTTTGGTACCCTCTTTGTAGTTGAAGGTAATCAGCATTTTGTCATCGTAAAGGAATATAGCATTGATAAATACATCAATCAACATCTGACGATGCTCTTTCTTTGCCATATCCAGCTTGCGGAAGCGGTGGAGCCAGAAACGCATAAATTCTTCGCTGATTTGCGGCTTCTCCAGTTTTTCAAGAGAAATGCGATTTTCAAGTTCCTCTTTGGCAGCTTCCAATTCTTCAAGGAGTGTCTTGGTGGATTTCGTGAAGACACCCTCTGTGATGGCTTTTAAGAGGTTTTCTATCTTGGTTTCTGTCTCTCTCAATTGTTGCTGATATAACGGCAGATTGGTGTTCTCACGCCCTTGCAAGTCCATCAGCATGGAAACGATAGCGTCCATCACATCATCATCCATAACCATTTTCATGGCTTCTTCAACGACCAGATCTTCGATCCAACGTTTCTTGACAGGCTTCTTATGACATTCAGCACGTTTCTTCTTGACAGATACGCACTTGTAATAATGATGAACTACACCGGTTCTGCTTGTGCCGCTTTCACCGCACATATATGCTCCGCAATGACCGCAGAACAGTTTTGTGGTCAGTAAGTAGTCATCCTCTGCCTTATGTCGTGCAGGGGCTTTTTTATTCTTTGCTATCTTCTCCTGAACTCGTTCAAAAAGATCAAGAGGAACTATAGCTGGGATTCCATCGGGGACAACGATTTCTCTGTAAACATACTCACCGATATAACGACGGTTATTCAGCAAGTGCTGAACGCTGTTGTAGGTCATCGGCTTGCCTCTGGTGTTGGTAACACCGTTTTCGTTGAGGTAGTCACGAACCTCCGTCATCGTTGCACCGTCGGCGTATTTTTCGAAAGCTGCCAGGACGAAAGGTGAGGTAACGGGGTCAATCTGAAAGTGTTGTTCCTTGTCGATGATATATCCAATCGGCAATGTGCCGCCGTTGAACATACACTTCAAAGCATTGTCGGTCATTCCACGAACAACCTTTTCGGAGAGGTCGACCGAATAATACTCAGCCATACCTTCCAAGATAGTCTCCATCATAATACCAACGGAACCATCGGCAATCGCTTCAGTAGCGGACACAACTTTTACGCCGTTTTTCTTCAGCGTTGCCTTATGTCTTGCGCTATCATAGCGGTTACGGGCAAAGCGGTCGAGCTTCCACACGATGACTGTATCGAACAGTTTCTTACCGCTGTCTTTAATCATGTTTTGAAATTCTGGACGGTTGTCCGTTTTAGCAGAAAAAGCTCGGTCGATATAGTGGCGCAGCACTGTAATGCCGTTCTTTTCTGCAAAGGCAGTACACTCACGGATTTGACCTTCAATAGATTCTTCGCGTTGGCTATCGGAAGAATAACGAGCATAGATTACAGCTTTCATTCGGGGTTCACCTCCAATCAATACCAATCATCGTCTAAACCGTGCTCTCTGATGAATCGGTCGTATTGCCATTCGGGTCCATCAAAGAGCAGTTCAAGGAGAGATTGACACAAGTCAGCTTTTTTCATTTTACCGACATATTCAATCACCTTGTCGCTCAGTTCCTCTTGGCGTTTTTCTTCTTCCTCTTGATATGCCATTGCTTCTGCATAAAACTTTTCTGCCTCTTTGGGAAGAACAGTAAAATATGTAGCGACGATATGCTTACATATAATTCTTTTTCCATCTGCATGAGGACAGTTGCATTTTGATTTTCTCGGATGGTCAATGTGAAGCTCGACAGAATAGGGTTCACTTGAACTGCCTGCAACTGTTGCAGAATAGATATTTTCACCTATCTCTTCAATACTCACAACTTTCTTCTCTTTGAAATAATCGTATCCTCGCCAAACGGATGCACCGCTTGCGCATTCAAGAAGTCCCATTCCATCACCTCACATATCTTTCTCTCACCTGTGGTGAGATTTATTCTTCATCGTTTCCTTCCGTGAGCATGGCAATCTCACGAAGCTTCGCTTCAAGTAGTTTCTTGTCCGGCAACTGCAACGTATAGTCTGCAACCATTGCAGGTGAAAGACTGCTGCTCAAAGCATATTCAACAACAGTATCGTCTTTGTAGGTACACAGAATCAAACCTACACTCGGGTTTTCATTAGGTTTCTTTACGTCTCGGTTTAGAGCTTCCAAGTAAAAGTTCAGCTGACCGAGATGTTCCGGTTTGAATTTTCCAACCTTGAGTTCGATAGCAACAAGGCAGGACAACGCACGATTATAGAACAGCAGATCAATAAAGAAATCGGTGTTACCGACCTGTACACGATACTCCTCTCCCACAAAGGTGAAGTCTTTACCAAACTCCAAAATGAATTGCTTCAGATTGGTAATAATGGATTTGCGAAGATCCTTTTCTTTGTAGTTTTCGGGAACATCAAGGAACTCAAGAACATACGAATCTCTCAGAGTTCCAACAGCGGGGTGTTGTTCGATGAGATCGTGGTGCTTGGCTGTAGAAAGCATCGTTCTTTCATAAAGCATACTGTCTATCTGACGTTCAAGTTCTCTCTTTCCGTATCCATTGGCGATACAAAGCCGCATATAGAATTCTTTTGCTTCATCCGTTTTACAACCAGACATGATAAGCAAATTGTTCGACCATGTAATTTCTCTCACCAGTGGTGAGAGTTTTTCATTACTTTTGTACGTTTCATAAAACTGCTTCATTCGCCAGATATTCTGGGAAGAGAATCCGCTGGCAGAGGGATATGTCTGTTTGAGGAAATTAGAGAAGTCCTGCACGACACTCTTACCCCAACCGTCATTGGCAGCCTTCTCGCTGATGTATTTGCCAATCTGCCAATACATCTCTATCATCTCGGCATTCACAGCCTTAATGGCTCGTGCTTTTGAATGCTCAATGATTGCAATAATATTTTCAAAGTCGTTATTGTATTGGATAATGTCTGCCACTTTTTTCACCTCTCAGTTTTGGCAATGTCTTCTGTTTCGGAAAGCATCTGAACCAAAGTTTTCTTTAGTCTCTCGTTCATAGGAGAACCGGGATCGAAACACATTTCGACAAAGCGTTCCATCTCCGGATTGTTCAACCCAATATTTACATGATTCTTATATGTTGCTCCATGCGGATCGTCAGTCCTGCCAAAAATATAATCCATTGAAACATCGAAATAGTCCGCATATTTAAGCAATAGTTCGGGTGGAGGCGTAGCGTCATCCGTCTCATATCTCGCAAGACTCGATTGACTGATTTCAAACTCCTTGCTGAGCTTCATTTGAGAAAGCTTAATACTCTCTCGTAAAGAGCGCATTCGCTCACTGATGATTTTCATGTGTTCGCCTCCTTGTAATTATATTATACCCGATTATAGAATTAAAGTCAATTACATATACGCATAATTCAAAATGTTTTTACAAATGAACTTGAGTTGCCGAAGAATCAGTAAAAATAGATTTTCATACTTGGCAAGCAGGGCATGAAGGGACCCACTCCGCATTTTTGCCTAAGATGATGAATCATACTTGGCAAGCAATGCACCGAGGTACCCTCAATGCGAAATCTGCGATTTTCTTTTCGGCAACATCCTGAACCCTTTATCAATTTCAGAGAAATTGGCTGCGCACCTTTGGCGCTGAAAGACAGATCATAGAGTATAGCTCCGCAACGGAGCATAGCCAGAGAAGTA
The DNA here is from genome assembly GCA_964650705.1 of uncultured Oscillospiraceae bacterium. GTDB lineage: Bacteria > Bacillota > Clostridia > Oscillospirales > Ruminococcaceae > Faeciplasma. The sequence continues at coordinate 6,094 of CAZYUJ010000018.1, read as the reverse complement.
TTCTCTGTTAAAGAGGATTGGGGACGTTTCCACAACAAGTCTTTTTGCATGGTGGGTACCGCCGTGCCCGGCTTGCTACAGATGTTTGCTTATTTTTAATAAATGTCTAAATGTCAAATTACAAATTCTCGCCGTGCACTTTCAAAATGCCTTCCGTGATGTTTGGATTGTTTTTGGAAGTGATCTTATATACGAGTTCTTCAACACAGTCATTTATGAAAAGAATCGTGGGAAATGCAACTGTTGTATTGTGTTTGATATAGTCCACCTTTAATTTGACAATATAATTCTCTCCTTGTGAATAAACAGAGTAACAGAAAACATTATTCAACTCGGTAATAAAATCTTCACTATAGTTCGGAACATAACCAGGCAGACCCACAGAATGCGGAGTGTAATTAGAATAGCGATTTCTTTCTGACTCGGAATACTCAACATATTCGGCTGTACTGTTAATCCCGAACAAAACACTCATATCACAATCGTTTAAGAGATATCCCATCTCACTATTATTAAATTGCGGAAACTCATTCAAAGTCAACAGTGAATTTTTCGGGATGACAAAAGATATTTCAACATCCTCATCTATTGCTTGCCCACAATTTTGAATAGCCAATCTCATACAGTGCTTGTTAGAAAACGCCTTTTCAACGGGAGCCCAATCCAATGCGTTTGATATAGTTTCGTGTAATTTTTTGATTTTCCTATATTTTTGTATTTCTTCTGGTGTTCCTTTCAAATTTGGTCCTGTCATAATATTTGATGTCAGCGAATCTTTACTAAGATTGCCTAAATCAAAGAAATCCTCGGGAAGCCCTAACGCCAACTGTTCTGCAACTGTTGTGATGAATTTTCGTTCTTCTTCATCTATATCCACCGGACTTGTAAAACCAGCGAAAAAGGCATTATTTACCGCAACTCGTTTCCCTACATTCATTCCTGCAATTTCTTGATACATTGATCGAATCGTATCAAGAAATTGACGCATTGTTGTTTGGGCGTTCAACACAAAAGGATAGACCGATGCATTATCTGATAACTTGCCGTTTTCATCGATACCCATTAATTTTAATTTGGAAACTCTATCGGCTGTATTTTCTTTCAGCTTCATATCAGAAAGAAAATACATAGAAAGATGAGCAAAAAATAATTTCTTAAACTCGTCATCCGATGAATATGTAAAATAGATACCACGATCTTTGTACTTTTCTCGGAATGCTTGAATCTTTTTGTATCCTTCATCATTCATCTGAGACGGTGAAATAGGCTTATCTGAGAAATACATGAATACTTGTTTTCCAGATTGAAGCATAATCTCAATTTCTTCTTCCGTTCCGGAACCATATTCATCCGTGGGCGAACCAAATTTAGTCCAAAAGATTGCGACGGCAGCATCACATTTATTTACGAATTGTTCATTCAACAAAGCTTGTGGCTTTCCACCGGATTGTGCATATGAACTTTTGCTCCAATGTCGAGTTTTAATTGTTATCCCCAACGGATCAGCATATAATTCGTTGAATTCATCAACTGCGGCTTCGATCAAAGTTACTTCATCTCTTACATCACCTGGACAAGAAATAAGAAGATTATATAACGTAACACTTTGCGCCATTCAACGCACCTCCCAAACAGTTTCATCACCGCAGATGTTGCGGATTTTCAGGCGAAGCGGTTTCATTTCGCAACGGATACGACCGTCCCAAAACTCCCTCGTTTTGTTTCCGTTGACAATGACAAAACCATTTTTATCGATTTTGATCTCGCTGTCGGAGTGCCATTCGCCATCGGGTGCGGTGCAGTCAACGCTCAGGAACTCGATAAGTTCCAAGCCGTCCTCGCTGATCTCAATAGGTTTATAAGGCTTCTTCGCCGATGAGTTGAGAAGTGCTTTTTGATTGAACTCTGCAATTTTGGAAAGCACACGGTCGCTGATAAATTTATCAATGGTTATTGCGTATCCTCCGAGAAGATCCTCGTGTGTTTCTTCAGCGTGGAACTCTGCATAATCACCGATAACAACATCATCAAGAATAGCCTTGAGATCACGGAGTTCAATTTCAACGTTAGTGCTGTCATCCTCTTTGATAAACTTTATGATCTCAGCTTCATCGGTGATGTCGATGTAATAAACGATTATTTTCTTAATGCCGGCATCTAAATCAGGGATAGCCTGATGAATAATGCGATTCATAGTAACCTTATCAAGCAACTTAGATGCGCTGTCCATAAGATTAGGCACATATACAGGAACGGTGCCAAGTTTGCTATCAGAAATAGCACCTTCCCAGAAGGAGTCAAGAGAATCCTCGTTTTTAAGTCCGGGAATCAAAGATTTGATTTTATCCATCGTCTGAACGGGATTGCGGTAGAGCTGAACACCATCTTTAATTTCGAGCACATCAAACTCTGCGCCATCGGCAACGAGACGATCACGGGTTGTTTGAATGGAATTCAAACCGATATCGCAATGAATAAACTTACGATTAAGTTTATTTGCTACAGCAGCAGTAACACCACTACCACCAAAGAAATCCGCTACACGCATATTGGAATTTGAAGATGCCTCAATTACTCTTTCGAGCAATGCTTCGGGTTTTTGAGTAGAATAGTCTAACCTTTGCTTGTCGGTAGATGCAATATACGGAATATCCCATACATCATTTATTTTTTTATCATATGACATCTCATATATTAGATTTCCGTTTTCATCCCTCGCTCTCATATTCTTACCATCAATTTTTATACGTTTACTTTGTTTAACAGGTTCATCTCGTAATTCACGAATAACATTATAACAATTTTCGTCTGACATAGAATACAAAAATATAGTATCATGTGTTCTTACAAAGTTATAACTATCTGCCGCGCCGCTCATTTTGTTAGGATATCTCCAAACAATTTCATTTCTAAAGTTTTCTTCCCCAAAAATTTCATCTAATAGAATTTTCACATAATGTCCTATATGCCAGTCAAGGTGAACATATATAGATGCGGTGTTAGTCATAATCGACTTAATCGCCATAAGGTTTTCATACATCCAGTTAAGGTATTTTTCTTTATCCCAAACATCGCCATACATCTTTTCTTCCAAGGCTTTGAGTTCGTCAACATCAAGTTCCTGTTCGGCTTGGGCAATTGCTTCTGCCACTTTAGGATTACGGCGAATATATACTTTCTTGGCATAATCGGCACCACTGGCAAAAGGAGGATCAATATACACAAGGTCAACCTGAATGCCTTGCTCCTTGAGGTAGGCACAAGCAGAAACACATTCGCCACGAATGACCATATTACCGTCAGCATTTTCGCCCACGGTTTCCTGCTTTTCCATTTCGTACAAAGGCATGCCGCGTTGCAACGTCATCGAAACATCGTCAGCACCTTTGTATCTCAGTATTCTGTTAAAGTTCCCGAGCACAGCTTGTCCTTCTACCGGCTCCGGTATAAACGGTACATATTTAATCGGCATTATTTGATTCCTCCGTTTTTCATATAGCTTACAAATTGCTCAAACGAGGTTGCCATACTATACGATGTTATATATTCTTGTGCTAATTGCGCTCTTTGAGTATCGGTCAGTTCATCCAATGCTGCGATAAGTTCAATCAGTTTGTTTTTAGCATTTTCGTATTTGTCATCAAATTCTATACCTATAGTAGGTCTAATTCCATTCATTACGATTCCTCCTTGAAAAACTCACAGATCTTCCGGCGAGTCAGTGTTATTCTATCTTTTTCGGGTAGTGTATCTTCTAAATACAGATAATCAAAGCGTTCATATCCGAATGCTGTGTTATTCTGCTTTGAAAACTCTGTTTCCATAAAGGTTTTCTTGTCCTTAAACGTAGGATCTTTAGCATAAATCTCGCCCTTGGTTTCTACCACGATAATCTTATGAATTTTACCATCTTTACGCTTGATGATAAGGAAGTCGGGCGTATAGATGCCGACGTAACTCCATTTGCTACCGTTCTTTTTATAACACTTGATCTTAAACTCGGTCATAGCACGGTCGCCGTTGTAGTAAACCTCCAAGCCAAGATTTTCGATCTCGTCAAAGGACAACACTTCTTTTAAGAATGTCTGTTCAAATCCGCTATCGGTACGATAGGGCAAATAGTGGAAGGAATGATCTTTATTTATGTGAGAAGTGTTCTGCGCTCGGAGTGTTGCTGCCATAGCTGCATTGCCAGATTCTTCAAGAAAACGGATGGTTTCTTCCATCTTGGGATCAGATTTCAGTTTTCCTTTATCATCCTTAATAATGTTTTCAACGACACTCTGTGTAGGATAATAGTCGTTTGGCTTATCGGTATAAACTTCAGGAGTAAAGTTTGCAATATTCAAGAGATTGGCTTCTTCGGGGATTAGTTCCTCGGTGGTGTTAAAGTCAAACTTATCGCAGAAGGCTTTACGGATGTTCGATTCTATCACTTTGCGATTGTATTTGGAACTGTAATAGCGGGAACCGTTCTTTTCGTAGGTGATTTTCTGATATACCGTATTTAATTGCTCGGTGTATTGCATCAGTTCGGCAACCGTGGGAGAACCAAATCCACCTTTCATAATTCCGTATATCCAAGAATTAAAGGTGGCAGGTTCGGTGCCATATTCTGTATCATCAACGGTGATACTGGTCTTGCTTTCATCCATTGAAAGATCGGTAGTTTTGATAATGCTGTCTGCAAGGCGTGCTGAATCAGCCGAAGCCACAATCGTTTTTGCAGGATCTGCTTTTTCGACAGTAAGGGTATCATAATTGATTTTGAGCTGATAGAAATCAACTTTAGGCAGTTTCAAATGTGCTGTGCGGTTATAGCGCTTTAATGGCGTTTTACTATTGTCAGCAGAAGAAAACTCCTTGAGCGAGATATGATGCTGCTGTTCGAGCTGTACGTTTAACTTGTCAGCATTGCTTTCATTCAGATAAATAAGGGCGGTTTCGGGAGTGCCTTTAATCACCTGACGTAAGCAGCGGCAGGAGGTTTGCAGAACCATGTTTGTGGGACAGTCACCCTCTTGAGAAAGGATGATACCTGTAAGACTACGGCAGTCCCATCCTTCTTTACCAATCTGTACGAGAAGGACAATGCGAATCTTGGAAATAGACTTGTCCAAAATATCAAACTGCATTTGGCTGTCTGCAGGCATTTTATACTGCTTATTGCCCTTGTGGAATTTGAGTATTACATCTGTTCCAAGACCGTATTCCGCAACAATACGAGACACCAGCGGATATACTGTTTCCTCTAATTTTTCGATAGTTCCACAGTAAATACCGAGTTTAGCTGTTAAGCCATCGGCATAGATCGTGTCTTTATATGTATCAAGGAACTCTCTAACACCTTTCTCGATAATCAAACTGCTATCTGCAATATCTGCAATTTTAACGATAGGTCGTTTTAAGAAGTTGCCTACGCCATCGATAAGAGGATAATAGTAAACAATGTTTGTAATCTCAGCGGTGCCAACAGAAAGAGAATCTACGACTTTGAATTTTTCGACTTTTTCAAGATAAGGCGTGCCAGAAAAACCAATGACAGAGTTTACAGTATTATTCTGCGCCCATTTAGTTACAACGGCACGTAGTTTAATTTCGTCACTAACAGCGTGATGCACTTCGTCAATGAAGATGGAAAGGGACGGGAGTTTGCCGATAAGGTTGCGGAGCTCGTTAGCTTGTCTATCTTTCTCATCATCGCTTTCTTCGAACAAACTGATCTGACCATTCTTCTCTTGAATACGGTCAAGGATAACCTTTTCGGCGTTAGTTACAGCGACCAAACCAAAAAGTTCGGAAAGCGGCTGATGATTAGCAATCTTCTGAACATTCGGGTTCTTGGTTTTGTTTGATTTGTTTGCAGTCTTTCCCTGATCCAATACTTCAAAAGAGATCATTCGCTTGATATCTGTTGCCGCAGGTTCGGGAATAATCCACGCTGGGTTAAAGTTCTGAATCGTCTTAAGACTCGGTACAACAGAGGATTTCAAGCCAGATGGTGCGAAAATAATAAAGTTATGGGCAAAAGCGGGATTGGTAGGCTCGTTGAGAGCAAAATATAAATCAAGATAGATAAATGCTGCCATCAAGT
>CAZYUJ010000017.1:0-19055 GCA_964650705.1 uncultured Oscillospiraceae bacterium | reverse complement strand
AGGTTCTGTAACCGACAGATTCAGTTATGACACCTACGGTAAGCTAACCTCAAGAGCAGGCACATCTTCTACTCCCTTCCTCTACAACGGCAGAGATGGTGTTATGACTGATGAAAACGGCTTAGTCTACATGCGAGCACGTTACTATTCGCCTACATTCAAACGTTTCATCAATGCTGACGTTGTGGCGGGTAGCATCACTAATGCTGTAACCCTTAACCGTTATGCTTATGCAAATGGAAACCCCGTATCTAACATTGACCCATTTGGGCTCAGTTCTCAGCAGACTTGTAGAGAGGGTAGTGGGAATAATAGCCTCCATTATGTATTGGGTGTTGATTCGTTTGGAGCTTATTCAAAAACGAAGGATTCACCTTTCCACAACCGTGGTTCAGTTATATATAATGGTGTTACTTATAATATTTTCGCCCCCGAGTCAGGAAGGTTTTACCCAATGGACGCATGGGAAACAATTGAAACGTTGGAGTTTTCAACCAAGGACTTCGACTGGGCTGACTTTGTTGCTAGCATATCTCTTGATGATTTTAATGATATGGCGACTTCTGGGAATGGCAAACTGAACCGTTACGCATCGATGACCTCTTTGGTGAGCGGCATTCTTTCTTCCGCAGGAAATAGCATGACAAGCACAAATGTTAAGTTCGTATTTCAAACATTCGGACGATCTAACATAGTCAAGATATTAATCGGTAACTCTGATATACAAAAAACATATGAAAGTGCTCTATACCCTAATACCATAACAAGGCAAATAACGGATGAAGATTATTATGCTGTAACAGGGCAAACCGCTGACGGAATAAGGTCACCAGCGATTAGGGCTCGTTTTGACAGATATCATGAGGACCAAACTTATCACGCTTATCTATGGATGAATGAAAACGGCGAATTAATGCTAAATCCGATGATTAGTACTAGTGATCGCGTTGAATTTGGCACCTATATTAATGTGATTGATGGAGACTCGAAGTCGCTATATATAGGATACAAAACAACATATGTTGTCCCTTTTGACGTGCTGTCTTCGCCATCTACCCTATCAGATGAGAGCATGATTGCCACTTTCAAAGCGGCATGTGAAAAATATGGAGTAAGTTTCAGATCGTAAGCAGTTAATCAATTTGTATATACGGAGGGACATTATGAAAACAGTCAAGAAAAATTTGGTATGTATTGCAATTATTCTTGTAATATTGGTTGTAACATCTAAAAGTTTTATTGTCGAAATGCTTATCTCTCCCTTTTTATTGGGATTGCTCTATGTTCTGATACTTAATAAAAACAAAACCATTTTTTCCAAACCGTTGTTTAATCCCGATGAGAAGCTTTTTAAAAGGTTTTGTGTTGGTAGGGTGCTTTTGTTCGTTGCAGTTGTCTTAACGTTTACGGTTGTAAAGTCGTTGCTTGATGCTGCGTTTGATGAAAAAAGCGGATTATTTGTTGCTTTTGCGGTGTTGATAGAATGCTTTGTTACATATCTTATTTTTGCGAACAAGAATACCATCATATTTAAAAACGCAAAAAGCGTTCTGATAACGCTAGCAATTTCCATTGTAGTCACAGTGATTTCAGGAATCTTATTCAGTAAATGTATGACCACATTTTATGAAGTCCTCAGTTCACACAAAGACGGGTCTGGAAACATGATGGGCATCACGGGAATGATAGCGGCATCTGATGCAGCTGAGAAATATCGTGTGGCAGCATATCATGTTTGCTTAATCCAGAAGTGGATAATCATGGGCACTTTGATAATATTCCATTCTAAACAAGTCGATGTTAATAATTCAAATTATTGATAATGTGTTATTTGTTAACTAATTAAAAGATTCATAGTAAAATCCCCGTCCTTGAAAGGGCGGGGATACTCTTCCGAATCCGACCTTGCTAACAGGCTTAAGTTATGCTATACTTATGATGATCTTTCAAGGGTAACAAACCGAACTGCTGTCAGCTTGGATAACAACAATAATTTGATCTCGAGTGAGAGCTTCAACTATAACCCTGCAGGGAATATGACGATCGGCATGGATGAAAGTGTTGTCTATGACACTAACAACCGAATCGTTGAATACCAAGGTACGGAAGTAACCTATGACGCAGACGGTAATATGCTAATATCGCCAATAGGCGAGTTTACATACGACTCAGCTAACCGTCTTACGGTGGCAGATACAACTATCTACACTTACGACGTTGAAAACATCCGAGTTAAGAAGTGCATCGGTGAATCAATTACCGAATACACTCACAACGCTAACTCCAAGCTTTCACAGCTTCTAACTAAAACCGAGAACAACGTCACAACTAAGTATGTCTACGGTCTTGGCTTAATTGGTCAGGAGGAAGACGGTGTCTTCAAGACTTACCACTATGATTACAGAGGTTCGACGGTTGCACTCACCAATCTTCAGGGTGGTGTTACGGATACATTCCAGTATGATACTTATGGAAAGTTAACAGCTAGAACCGGCACAACTGCAACACCGTTTATGTACAACGGTCGCGACGGCGTTATGACTGATGAAAATGGCTTGGTCTACATGAGAGCGAGATATTACTCGCCGACATTCAAGAGATTCATCAACGCGGACGTTGTGGCGGGTTCAATTACAAACTCGATTACGCTGAATAGATATGCTTACGCTAACGGGAACCCTGTTTCCAATGTCGATCCGTTTGGGCTGTGCTCGAGAGACATTACAGTTCAAGATCGCTACACCGATTTGGACGCATATTATGAATGGCACAGTAATACCAATACTGATTCTTTACTAGAACAATTATGGCTTCTTTTGATTACGCCACTCGATGATACTGAAGCGTATAAATTTACAGGTTATGCAATAACTTTTGCTGGATACACAACAGATGTTCTTAACACGTTTGGTCAGAAATCCATGGAGAACGCAATTAGAAATTCTTCTCGACCTAATAATATTGGCGTGGGAACTTGGGCAAAGCGAGTTGATGCTGAAATTGCATGTATTGACAAATTCTTCAAGAATTTGGGGTACGGAATTACATCAGCATTTACTGTAATCAATACTGTAATGGGGATTGAAGAGAATACACAGAATGGTGAATCTACCACTGAAATTATATCTGATGCGGCAATTGATGTTGGAGCAGGAGCAGTTTCTATTGCTACTACCGTATTATTAGCAAAGGCTGGAACAGCGATTTCTCCTGGTTGGGGCACATTGATTGGCATAGGTGTTGGCTTATTTTATGATTTGGTTATTGATCCGCTGTTAGATGCAACATTTGAATAATGAAAGGGCAATTGCAATGAAAAATGAACTACATTATTATGTTATGTCTCTCGCTGACAAGGAGTTGTTCAACATTCCTAACTCTTGCCTTTGGCTGATATTATCTATGTTTCTAATTCCTATTTTAATATATGAAACCTGGATTGGTCTAGTTATAATATTATCATATACTATTCTGTATTCGTATGCAAAAAAGCAAGTCAGTAAATACTATAGTACGCTATTAACTTTAGGCCATTTCTTGATGTTCTTAGGTGTTGAATGTTCCATCCTTATTCTGTTCCAATATGCTGTTGCTATACATTTGATCATAACAGCATTTCTTCTCATGCTTTCATATGAGATTATTTGGATAATCAAGCTATCTTTTAGAATGTATTCTAAAAATACAAAGCAAAAGTCTCTATGGGGACATGCTATTACATTGTTATGCGGAGGAACTGGAGTTTGGTGCGGAAAGCTTTTGGCAAAGTCCAAGAACACTGATTTAAAGCTGTGGATAGTAATAATATTATGTTCATTTTTATTTGCAAGTTCTATCTCTTTTATTCAAAAGTATTTTGTAGCCAAGATATTAAATAAATAGTCTATAATATTTGAATACACCTTTCAAATTTAGAGTTATCCTATTTAAATTCTCTACACGCAAACTCCAAGCTTTCACAGTTGCTTGTTAAGACTGAGGGCACAACAACTACTAGGTACGTCTACGGTCTTGGCTTAATTGGTCAGGAGGAAGACGGTGTCTTCAAGACTTACCACTATGATTACAGAGGTTCGACGGTTGCACTCACCAATCTTCAGGGTGGTGTTACGGATACATTCCAGTATGATACTTATGGAAAGTTAACAGCTAGAACCGGCACAACTGCAACACCGTTTATGTACAACGGTCGTGACGGTGTTATGACTGATGAAAACGGTCTCGTTTATATGCGTGCTCGTTACTACAGTCCTACTCTCAAGAGGTTCATCAATGTGGACGTTGTGGCCGGTTCCATTACTAATGCAATTACTCTCAATAGGTATGCTTACGCTAACGGGAATCCGGTTTCCAATGTGGATCCGTTTGGGTTAGAATCTGAAAATTCTGATGGATGGTCTATGCCAAATTGGCTTAGCAAAGCAATTGTAGTAGTTGCAGCAGCTGCGACTATTACGGCAGCAACTATTATGACTGTTTCTACATACGGTGCTGGTTCAGTTTTGGGAGTTGCAATGATCTCTACTGCGGTGACAATGCTTGCGAAGGCAACGGAAGTATCGGCTTTGCAGATAAAAAAAGGAATTGATGAAGGAAAGAGCGGAGAACAAATTGCAAAAGACACAATATCATCCGTTTATAACAATGGAGAACAAATTATTGGGATGTTACCATTAACGAAGTCTGCTGGTGTATTATATAATGATATAGTTAATGTAAATAGTGCTCATATTAACAATAGTTCATTAATTAGTAAGATAACGAACTCAACTCGATTTAACGGTAAATATTCATTTTATGACACTCTTGGCAGTAAGGGCGGAATAATGATTTCTGCTATTACTACAGGTTGGAACGTATCAAATGCAGTTGTGTCAATTATATCTGATAATCCGATTGCGCGCGCCGAGGAAAGGGGTTATAGGTTGAAGTGATTAAGTTCATTAAATTCGTCTTAGATATTGTTCTCGCTTCAGTTCTTTCTGTTGGCGGATGTATGATAGTTTTATATACAGTCGGTGAATTATTTGGTGTTCCTAAGTTAGAGAGAATACTACACTATTTCAATATATCAAGCTATGAAGATTTTTTGCATATCGGTTATATCTTAACCGCTGTTTTAATCCTCGTATATATAATATGGAATATATTCGCAAGAAAGCTTTAATACACTCACAACGCTAACTCCAAACTTTCTCAGCTTCTTATGAAGACCGAGAACGGTGTGACAACCTATTACATCTACGGTCTAGGCCTAATCTACGAAACCACGGAGACTGACTGCAAGGTTTACCACTATGACTACCGTGGGTCTACTGTTGCGTTGACTGATTTGACTGGCGATGTGACTGATACATTTACCTACGACACTTACGGCAAACTGACCACAAGAACAGGAACAACCAGCACTCCGTTCCTTTACAACGGCAGAGACGGTGTGATGTCTGATGAAAACGGTCTCGTTTATATGCGTGCGAGGTATTACTCGCCGACATTCAAGAGATTCATCAATGCTGACGTGGTTGCAGGCTCCATTACTAATGCAATCACCCTTAACCGTTATGCATATGCTAACGGAAATCCTGTAAGTAATGTCGATCCGTTTGGGCTTTCTGCTGAAAGAGGAGCTCAGCTTTACGAACGAGATGATTCTGATGATATTGTTGTTATCCAGGAACCAACACAAGGATATGTTGAAAATGAAACAGAAGTAACTGTTGACGACAAAGAAGGATTTAAACTTCCGAACTGGGCAAAATGGATCATTGGCGGTGCCGTTATTGCAGGCTTGGGCGTGGCTACGGCTTTAACTGGCGGCGCGGCTGCAGGAGTTGCAGGCTTCATACTTGCCGGAGCCTTTAAAGGAGCTGTAATAGGCGCTGCATCTGGCGCAATAATCTCTGGCACCCTAGGAGGAATCAATTCAGCAAGAAACGGCGGCAATTTTTGGAGTAGCGCTATGGATGGTGCCGCTACTGGATTTATGAGTGGTTCAATTTCTGGCGCTATTACTGGTGCTGCTTCAAATGCATTTAAGGTGTTTAAAGCTTCTAAACTGTGGAATGGAGTAAACGGTAAGAACGTTACACGTACGCCCTATGAAGATATGGTAAAGCATTATCAGAAGCATGTAATTAATGAAGGGCAAAAAGAAGTAGCGAAAAATATAGTTAAGTATTCAAATGACGCAAAAGCATTCTATGTAAATAATGCTACAAGTGCAATAGAGCAACAATCAGGAGTATTTAAGATTCTCGGTGCTCCTGGCGGTATTTATTCTGAAGCAGGTAAAATCTTATCGTTTTGGTATATAGGAAAGTGATTTCATGAAAAGAAAAAAGTATATTGATAAACACAGCGAAAAAGCATTAAAGGAATTTCTTGAATGCAAAATTCCTAAAAGATATTATGTATTGCAGGATGTATATAAGCATCCAGGAGTATTTACATATTGCGATATCGATTATATGTTTTCATTTGAAGAAGTTTTTCAGTATGCCACATTTATACTTGATGGATTCAGAATTTCAATGGATGAAAACTTTGTCAACACAAAATCAGTTGCAATTAACGATGAATTTATAGCTCATTTGGAGCAATTACCTGAACAATATCCCGAAATGGATGAATTCTGCGATAAGTTCATTGAAGCAATTAAGGTTATAAAAAAATATGCAATTTGAACGCCAGTGTTAAAAGAAAAAACTAACGATTTAGTTTCTGATCCGAATAACCCAATGACAGATGAAGGTATAAACTATTGGACAAAAACATTAAGTCAAAATAAATTTAAAGGCTACAATACACTTCCAAATGCATACGGGGGAAATAGAACCAATCTACGTTACAAATAATATGAAGATTACGAATGGTCATCACAGAGTTGCTGTTCTTTCAAAATATGGAGTAAAAACTATTAAGGTATATCTAACTAAATAAAAAGATTTAAGGAGATCTAATGGGAGTATTTAATTTCTATATTAATATAAAATGCAGCAAAAATGATTTGAGCTTGCTCCTTTCAGAGTATCAGAAAAACAGCATTTATTGCCAAACATTTGCTTTTAATTCTTTTACAAACAGTGGTTTCGATGCGGGAATTGAAGCTATACTTGACAATTTCCTTCCCACAAATTATTTGATTTATAGCTTTCTTTCGAAGGCAAATGATGACATAGTGATTAGTACAAACGGATTTGATCACTTATTTGATTTTAAAATCAGATCTGAATTTATAAATTTCATGTGCAATGCTTGGGAAGATAGGCTGGAGTATTTATATTGCAATTTTGGTACGTTATTAATTGATATGAAGAAATACCACAAATCAAGGAATAAACTATTTTCAAAGTACTACCGAAAATTCAAACTATAACCTGTATGTAATTTGAATGATACGAGTTGTGTTTAACACACTGACTGCAAGGTTTACCACTACGACTACCGTGGGTCTACTGTTGCGCTGACTGATTTGACTGGTGATGTGACTGATACATTTACCTACGACACTTACGGTAAGCTGACCACAAGAACAGGTACATCTTCTACTCCGTTCCTTTACAACGGCAGAGATGGCGTAATGACCGATGAGAACGGTCTCGTTTATATGCGAGCACGTTACTACTCGCCCACATTCAAGCGTTTCATCAATGCGGACGTGGTTGCTGGTAGCATCACAAATGCAATAACCTTGAATAGATATGCGTATGCTAATGGTAACCCTGTGAGCAATGTGGATCCCTTTGGACTATTTAGCTGGGGAACATTCGCTAAATTTGCAACTGGTGCTATTGTTATTACTGGCCTAGCAGTATTAACGGTAGCCACAGCAGGAACAGCTACTGCGATAATTGCTGGAGCTGCAACCGCGGGTGCCGCTATTTCAGGAACAGCAAGTATAGTGGGCGGTTTAATTGGAGGAGACACAGTAGATGAAATTGCAACTTCCTTTATGGTTGGAACTATCGCGGGTGCTGCTTCGGGAACTTTAACTGCAAGTGGTGCACCTGGAATGGCTGTAGCAGCAGGTAACTTAGCTATTGATATTGTGGAGTATGTAGCTGAAGAATCACTTGATGGAGACGGCGAATGTCCTACTGTTGGTGGTGCTGTTTCGACAGCCATATTTAGTTTAGCTCCTGATTTGTTGCCAAAATTTGATTTTAATTTAGGAAAACTTGTGAATTTGGAATTTGAGGCTGGTTGGTTGCGTAAGGGAAGCAGTTACTATAATGAATTAGTACGACATGATTCTGTTTTATACGAATTTCATAAACGCAAAAACAGTAAGTACGCTGCTAAACAAATATCCGAAAGCTTTGAAGAACATAACGATTTCGTGTTGAAGCATTGGGGCGCATATATTTGCGGTTCGGTATGGGATGAGATCAAGTCGAAGTTCATAGAGCCTTTTCGAGAAGATTTTGCCCAATTCATCGATGAAAATCGTACATTATTATCAAGGAAATAATCATTTTTGAGGTGATAAACCTATATGAAGTATATTTCAGTTGTCATAGGCATGCTCTTGGTTGCATGTCCTGTTACAGTATGCCTTACAGTTATAAATCAGTATGTCGTTGATGGAAATTTAGGCGGCATCTTTAGACTGATTCCAATCAAAGGGAAATTACTTAATAAATTCTTTTTCGGTAATTGGACCAGGAATTTCTTCGCATGCTGTGGTGTTCGCGAAATCAGCTTGCTTGTCCTCATCCTCGTCCCTCTTAATCTATTAATGTACATCTTCATTCTCGCCTATCTTATTATGATTATCGTTGCACTCCTAAGAGGCGATGAATCTTCAATTATGTTTATTTATAAAAACGTTGGCTTCTGCATTGTGATGTATTCAATTACACTTGGTATTTTTACTAGGATATTTACGCATTTAGCTAGCGAACTGAGAATAAGGAAGCAGTCTAAAAAGGAACAAGACGGGTCTTTGAAAGATTTAAATGAAAGCATGAGAAAAAATCATAGCATAATGTGGTATTATTCACTTTGTAAACAGCTTACTAATATTTCGTGCTCATCAAATGACGAAATCGGTGAGTATTGGTTTGAGTCATCTCAAGTCCCTATGATAACCAAATTAGTTAAAAAGAGTTCCAAAAATGCGATATTCGACATGAGATATCAAAAAAATGGAATATCCGAATTTATTGTGAAAGATAGAACAAATGATAACGAAGTATTCAAAGGGTTAATAAGAAACAAGTAGCACAATCCCTCACAAGTTATAAACTTGTGAGGGATACTTTTAAATGAAAATTTGATGAAATTTTTGATAATTCGGTTGTTAAACCTCCTCGAAATTACCCTTTATAAGTAGAGGGTGATTTTTTTATCCTTAAAAAAGTTTTGGAGGTAAAAATGAACAAATCAATCTACAAAAGCTATGACGAGCTGCCACTGTTCTTGAACGCAAGCATGGTGGCGAAAACTCTCGGCATATCAACATCATCAGCATATGAGTTGATGCACGAAAAAGGCTTTCCTGTTATCCGCATCGGCAGCAGAATGGCGTAATGTCCGATGAAAACGGACTCGTTTACATGCGAGCGAGATATTACTCGTATGCAACATATATGATTTACAGCGGTGCTGACCTTGAAACAGTTCGCGCTTTGCTTGGTCGTGTCGATATTGCTACCACTCAAAGGTATCTAGATTCCGGCATGAGACAAATGCGTAATGCCACTGATAATCTTTCATTTTCATGTAGTGCATAAAAAGTAAAAAGGAAGTCCTTTCGGACTTCCTTGTTTCGTATATGGTCTGAGTGACGGGACTGTTGAACAGCTTTTCGCCACAGGTTTAATAAGTGTGAAAGTTTGAGAAGCGAAAAGCAAGAGAAGCCTGTCGGCTTCTCGGTCCTGCGTCGGTAACTTATATCAGTACAAAATAAAAACCGACGCTATTGCGTCGGTCCTTATTTTGTATGGTCTGAGTGACGGGACTTGAACCCACGGCCTCTACCACCCCAAGGTAGCGCTCTACCAAGCTGAGCTACACCCAGATTCACAACGTTTTGTATTATATCATAATTAGAATAAAAATGCAAGTGATTTTTCGAAAAAAATCTATAAAATAATTAAAAGAAATTTGTATGCTTTGCTCAAAAGATTAATTTGATTTATTAATTGCAATATGATACAATAGTTATATACATTCTAAATCTTTTGAGAGGTCAGATATATGAACATTATTATCGTTGGCGGAGGAAAAGTTGGCATTAACTTGACTGCGCTTTTATCAGAAGAGGGTCACGACGTTACCGTTATCGATACCGTGCCCAGACTTATTGAGAACATCGTTAACGACTATGATGTTATCGGTTATTGCGGTAACGGTGCGGCATATATGATCCAGTCACAGGCAGGTGTCGGGAAATGTGACATCTTCATTGCGGTGACCGGTTCCGATGAATTGAATATAATGAGCTGTATCGTTGCGGAAAAGCTCGGGGCAAAGCATTCGGTTGCGCGCGTTCGCAACCCCGAATACTCCCGCCAGACGGAATTCATGCGAACAAAGCTTGGCGTTGACCTTATTATCAATCCCGAGCTTGAGGCCGCAAACGAGATAGCCAGAATAATCGAATTTCCCTCTGCCACAAAGATCGAGCATTTCGCCAAAGGACGAGTTGAGCTTTGTGAGGTCACTGTCGCCTCTGACAGCGTTTTGTGCGACATGGCGCTTTTCGATATGAAAAAGAAGCTCAACGCAGCTATGCTTATCTGTGCTGTTCAGCGAGGTGAGGAGCTTATAATCCCTTCCGGTAATTTCGTGATTCAAGCCGGCGACAGGATCCACTTCACAGCATCAAGAAGCGAGATCATCAAGATATTCAAGATCTTGGGACTTCAGAAAAAGAAGATCAAATCGGCACTTATCGTGGGCGGAAGCCGCACGTCATATTATCTCTGTCAAAGACTTTCCTCATCGGGAATTGATGTTAAGCTCATTGAAAGCGACCCTGAGCGTGCATCGGTTTTGGAAGCTGAGCTTGATGGCATAACCGTCATCTGCGGAGACGGAACAGACACTGACATCTTGAAGGAAGAAGGGCTGGAAAACTTTGACGCTTCGGTTGCGCTGACCGATATCGACGAGGAAAACCTTATCATGTCGATGTATGCTCACAACGTCGGCGTTAAGAAGACTATCTGTAAGATCAACAGATCGGCTCTTTCGGGAATGTTCACATCAGTAATTTCAGATTGCAGTGTTGTAAGCCCGAAGGCACTCACTTCAGGCACGATCCTAAGATATGTCCGTGCTGTTAACAACTCCTCGGGAAATCAGATCAAGATGCTCTATAGGATCGTTGACGGCAAGGCAGAGGCGCTTGAATTCATTGCCGCTGAAAACTGTAAGCTTAACGGCAAGACTCTCAAGGAGCTTAAGTTAAAGCCTAATATCATCATTGCTTGTGTAACTCACGGAAACAACGTGATCATCCCTGACGGTAATACAGCGATCGAATCGGGTGACAGCGTCATCGTTATCACAGGCGCTGACAGAGCTATCGGCGACTTGAACGAGATCTTGCTTTAATTAAAAGGAACGTAATATGAATTACAGAATGGTTTTATATATACTCGGCCGCATCCTCGGCACCGAGGGCGTATTGATGGCTTTACCGCTTATATGCTCGATCTGCTACGGCGAAAACGTGCTTCCGTTTGTCATTACGATGATAATTCTTTTTGCGATCTCATTTTTGCTGTCGTTCAAGAAGCCTAAGCAAACGAACATCAGCTCGCGTGAGGGGTTTATGTGCGTGGCGCTTGCGTGGATATTAATGTCCGCTTTCGGAGCACTCCCCTTCGTCATCAGCGGCTATATCCCAAACTATATCGATGCATTCTTCGAGACTGTTTCGGGATTCACAACGACGGGCGCTTCGATCTTGACCGACGTTGAGGCTTTGGGACGCGGAGTTTTGTTCTGGCGAAGCTTCACTCACTGGGTCGGCGGCATGGGTGTTTTGGTGTTTGTTCTTGCGATCATGCCCAGATCTGACATCAAGGGAACGAAATATATGCACCTTATGCGTGCAGAGGTAGCCGGTCCTTCCGTCGGAAAGCTTGTTCCGAAGATCTCACAGACCGCAAGAGTGATGTATGGGATATACGTCGTGCTCACGGTTGTCGTCTTTATTTTCCTGTTGGCGGGCGGAATGAGCTTGTTTGATGCATTGACACATGCATTCGGCACTGCCGGTACGGGCGGATTCGGAATCAAGAATGATTCACTTGCGAGCTACTCACCTTATTTACAATATGTAATAGGCATATTCATGGTGATATTCGGCGTTAACTTCAATATCTATTACTTCCTGCTTATCAAGCAGGTCGGAAAAGCACTCAGAAACGAAGAGCTGTGGTGCTACTTGAGCATCGTTGCCGTTTCAACCGGCATGATATGTGCAAATATTTTCAGCATGTACGGAACTTTCGAAGAAAGCTTCAGACATTCCTTCTTACAGGTAACGTCGATAATATCGACATCCGGCTTCTCGACAGTTGACTTCAACACTTGGCCTGTTCTTTCAAAGGTCATACTCATTCTTTTGATGTTCAGCGGTGCATCTGCCGGCTCTACCGCGGGCGGCATCAAGATCGGAAGAATAATGCTGCTCATCAAAAATGCCAAGCGAGAGATCCATTACATCTTGCATCCCCGCTCTGTCCGTTCGGTCAAGGTGGACGGAAACGCCGTTGACAACGATACTATCCGAGGAACGACTTCCTATATTATAATGTATTTCGGCATTTTCGTGATAAGCATATTGTTGCTCACGATCTTTGACGGAGTTGACTTGGTTTCGGGATTCACCGCTGTTGCGGCAACGTTTAATAACATCGGCCCCGGTCTTGGGGAGTTCGGCCCTGCGAGCAACTTCTCTTCGCTGTCCGGCATTTCGAAGCTGCTTTTGAGCTTTGATATGCTTGCAGGAAGACTTGAGATCTTCCCGATATTGATCTTATTCTCTCCTTCTTCTTGGAAAAAGTCGGCTTGATGAGGAAAATGCGGCGGCAGTCCGGCGTCGCAGGCGGCGCGCCGAAGGTGCGGCGGTCGGCGGCGGGCGCCGCCATAAAACGGGATAAAAAACGAAAAACTCGGATATCGCTTGAATATCCGAGTTTTCTCTATTTAATATGGAGGGATGAAAGACTATTTATTTTCAAAGAACGCTACTGCGATAGCGCCCGGTCCGACGTGAGTTCCGATGGTACAGCCGACTGTTACTATCGGAAGGCTATCGGTTGCGTGATCCCAAAGGTCACTTGAATCTTCTATATATTTTTTGAGCAGCATATCGCTCAAGCCGCTGTATGCAAGGCAATAAGGCATCGAAAAATCAATCCCGTTGCCCTTTAGGATAAGCTCTCTCAATAGATTGTTGCCCTGGCGTGATCCTCTTGCTTTTCCGAGCATTGCGACTTCGCCGTTTTCAACTGCAACAACAGGCTTGATGGAAAGCATCGTACCTGCTAAAGCAACTGTTTTTGATATTCTTCCGCCCTTTTTAAGATATTCTAATGTGTCCAAAAGCGCCAAAACTCTCAAACGTTTTTTCTCTTCGTTCAGCGCTTCGTATATTTCCTCAAGGCTTTTGCCCTCATCACGCATCGCCACTGCTCTTAGAACGATGAGCCTTTCGCCAAGTGCAACACTTTCGCTGTCAACAACGGCAATATTTCCGTCATAATCCTCTGAGGCGATGCAAGCACTTTGAAACGTTCCCGAAAGCTTACCCGAAAGAGTGATTATCAAAACGTCGTCAGTGCCGCACTTTTTGAGTGCATCCAAATAATCAGCGGGAGTGATCTGGCATGTTGTGGGCAGCACATCCGACTCGATGAGCTTCTCATAGAATTCCTTGTGAGAAAGATTCACACAGTCCTTATACTCGACGCCGTCAAAAATGACCTTTAACGGCAGGTGAATGAGTCCGAGCTCGTCAGCTTCATGAAGAAGAATATCCGAGCCTGAGTCAATGATAATTCTTAGCGGCATGATCAAGCTTTCTCCTTAGTTCTTGTTTTGAGGTTGTTCGCAATTTTTTCAAGCGCCGAATAGAACGTATCACGTTCCTCGTCGGTCAATCCGTCTCCGCCTAGATCGACCCATTGATCGATCAAGGAGTCCAGCTTCTTTGCGAGCTCTTCGCCCTTTTCGGTGAGTGTGATGACCGAGCGATACTTCTTTTTTGTTTCATCGCTATCGGCGTTTATATACCCTTTTTCACTGAGCTCCGAAAGAGCTCTTGAAACAGCAGCCTTGTCCTCACCGCAAAGCGAGCTTAGCTGAGATGCGGTCAAGCCATCGGCATTCCTATTTAAATGGAATACACACATAACGTGTGTCCCCTTAAGACCGAATTCTGTCATCTCGGTCGATTTTATCTTCTGAATATATCTGTAGCAGGCGGTGATCCCGCTTACAAAGCTTTCAAATCGCTTTACCATACTGAATATTTCTCCGTTTCCTTTCCTCTTCTAATTACATTATACATAAAGATGTTGATTTGTCAACATCTTTATGAAAATTGTTAACCATATTTACTGTTGATTGACAATAGCAATTTATTGATGTAAAATTATAAAGTTAATGCAAAGAACAAGGAGGAACGCAAAAACAATGTTAAAACGACTTGCGCGGTGCATCGGCGAGTATAAGAAAACAGCACTGATGACACCGTTATTAATGGTCGGCGAGGTTGTGATCGAGTGTTTAATGCCGTTTATTGTCGCCAACCTCATAAACCAGATAAAAGCAGGATGCGAAATAACCGAGATCGTCAAGATCGGCGGAATTTTATTTGTCATGGCGCTGTTCTCGCTCACATTCGGCGGACTCGCAGGATTCACAGCATCCAAGGCTGCAGCAGGATTTGCAAAGAACCTCAGACGCAGTCTTTATGAAAGAATTCAGGCATTTTCGTTTGAGAACATCGACAAATTCTCGACAGCATCACTCGTTACGAGAATGACCACTGACGTTTCACACGTTCAGATGTCATTCATGATGATAATCAGAACTGCGATCCGCAGTCCGTTAATGTTCATCTTCTCGATAATCATGTCCTTCTATATGGGCGGCCCGTTGGCGCTGACTTTTGTTGTCGTTGTTCCGATCTTGATATTCGGACTTTTGATGGTTGCGAAGAAAGCAATGCCCTCGTTCAGAGCAGTGTTCAAGAAATATGACAAGCTTAACGAATCCATCGAAGAAAACGTTATGGCGATGAGAGTTGTCAAAGGCTTTGTTCGCGAGGACTATGAGAAAAAGAAGTTCGGAAAAGCGAGTGACAACATCTGTGACGACTTCACCCGTGCTGAAAGGATCGTTGCTTTAAACAACCCGCTGATGCAGTTCTGTATCTATTTTAATATGGTATTCATCATGTCGGTCGGTTCATACCTGATCGTTTCAACAAGCGGTGCAAGTATAGATGTAGGACAGCTTTCTGCGATGCTCACATATGGCATACAGATCCTTATGTCTCTAATGATGCTTTCAACGATCTATGTTATGCTCACAATGTCGGCTGAATCCGCAAGGAGAATCGACGAGGTATTGTGTGAGGAATCGGCTCTTAAGAATCCCGAAAACCCTGTTTATGAAATTAAGGACGGCTCTGTCGAATTCACCGACGTCAGCTTTAAATATTCGTCCCTTGCTGAAAAATATGCTCTTTCGGATATCGATCTTAAGATCGAATCGGGTGAGACTGTCGGTATCATCGGCGGCACAGGCTCAAGCAAATCGACACTTATCCAGCTTATATCACGACTTTATGACACGACTGTGGGTGAGGTCAAGGTCGGCGGAGTCAACGTCAAGGACTATGACCTTGAGACGCTGAGAAACGCTGTTGCAGTTGTGTTGCAAAAGAACGTTTTGTTCTCCGGAACGATCAAGGATAACCTCAGATGGGGCAACAAGGATGCGACCGACGAAGAGCTTATCGAAGCTTGCAAGCTGGCACAGGCACACGACTTTGTTTCAGCCTTCCCTGACGGTTATGACACAATGATCGAGCAGGGCGGCACAAACGTATCGGGCGGTCAGAAGCAGCGCCTTTGCATCGCACGAGCTTTGCTCAAAAAGCCGAAGATACTTATTTTGGATGACTCGACAAGTGCTGTTGACACAAAGACGGATGCACTTATCCGCCAAGGCTTCGGGCGCTATATCCCCTCTACGACCAAGATCATCATCGCACAAAGGATCTCATCCGTTGAGAATGCCGACAAGATAATCGTTATGGATAACGGAAAGATAGTTAACGTTGGCAAGCACGATGAGCTTATCAAGACCAGCGAGATCTATCGCGAGGTCTATGAACAGCAGACCAAGGGAGGTGGCGAAAATGAGTAATATCGAAGCAACTCAAAGAAAGCCCCGCCTTGACAAAGCAAAGAGAAAATCGTTGGGAAGAATCCTCAAGATGCTTTGGCAGGCATATCCCGTTTTGGTGCCGCTGACAGGCTGCTGCATTTTGTTCTCATCGCTGGTTTCCGCAGCCCCCTCGCTGTTCACACAGCAGATAATCTCTGCTATCGAAAAGTGGTATATAAGCGGTGATTGGGCATCTGCAAAGGCAGAGATATTCCCTCTCATCACAGTTTTGATCGTTTTATACGTTTTGTCGCTGATCTCGATGTTTGCATATAATCAGCTAATGGCTTATATCACACAAGGCTTCTTGAACAAAATGAGACAAACGATGTTCAACAAGATGCAGAATCTGCCCATTAAATATTTCGACACTCACCGTTTCGGCGATATCATGAGCCACTATACCAACGATATTGACACGCTCAGACAGCTCGTTTCACAGGCGATACCGGCACTTATCCAGTCGGGAGCTATCGTTACGGTCGTTCTTTCCATCATGATATACTTCTGCGGATGGCTCACGCTTTTAGTCCTCACGGGAGTATTGGTGATGATGCTTGTCACCAAGAAGATCGGCGGCGGCTCGGCAAAATATTTCTTGAAGCAGCAAAAGGCAATGGGTAAGACCGAAGGCTTTGTTCAGGAAATGATGAGCGGCATGAAGGTCGTCAAGGTCTTCTGCCACGAGGAAGAAAGCCAGGCTGATTTTGATGAGATCAACGAGAACCTCTTCGAGGTTGGATACCGTGCAAACGCATATGCTAACTGTTTGGGCCCGATAATTATGAATATCGGTAACGTCTTGTATGTTCTGACCGCACTTATAGGCGGCGTTTTAATGATCGCAAATGTGCCGAACTTCAGCCTTTCGGGAATGCCGTTAAGCGTGAGCATCGTTATCCCCTTCCTTAACATGACAAAGCAGTTCACAGGCAACTTCAACACAGTCTCTCAACAGATAAACTCCATTGCTATGGCTATGGCAGGCGCAGACAGAGTGTTGGCTCTTATGGACGAAGAGCCCGAAATTGATGACGGATATGTTACCTTGGTAAATGCAAATATCGCTCCCGACGGAAGCATCACCGAAAGCGAAGAAAGAACCGGCAAATGGGCTTGGAAGCACCCTCACGGCGACGGAACGCTGACATATACCGAGCTTAAGGGCGACGTTGTTTTGGATATGGTCGACTTCTCCTATGACGGAGAAAAACAGGTTTTGACCGACGTTTCCGTATATGCCCGCCCCGGACAGAAGGTTGCGTTTGTCGGTGCGACCGGTGCCGGAAAGACAACCATCACCAACCTCATCAACCGATTCTATGACATTGCCGACGGCAAGGTGAGGTATGACGGCATCAATATCAACAAGATCAAGAAGGCTGACCTTAGACGTTCGTTGGGCATCGTTTTGCAGGATACCAACCTGTTTACGGGCACAGTTTTGGAAAACATCAGATACGGCAGACTTGATTCGACCGATGAAGAGTGCATTGCTGCTGCGAAGCTTGCGGGTGCAGACGATTTCATCACCCGTTTGCCTCAGGGATATAACACCGTTTTGACAAACAACGGCGCAAACCTCTCACAAGGTCAGCGTCAGCTTATTGCTATCGCCCGTGCCGCTGTTGCAGATCCTCCCGTTATGATATTGGACGAAGCGACCTCCTCTATCGACACAAGAACCGAAGCTATCGTATCAAGAGGCATGGATAAGCTGATGGAAGGAAGAACGGTGTTCGTCATCGCTCACAGACTTTCGACCATTATGAACTCGGACGTTATCATCGTTTTGGATCACGGAAAGATCATCGAGCGCGGAAGCCACGACAAGCTTATCGAAGAAAAGGGCACCTATTATCAGCTTTACACAGGCGCATTCGAGCTTGAATAAAACAAAACTCCCCGATAAGAGGCGGTGTTCATAAGACAGTTAGGCATCCGTGTGGTCATAACCACACGGATGTTTTTTGATTCCCGAGACAAGGCGGCGGGTGGTATCGCTTAGGTTTTGCCATTCTGTGTGACCTCCTTTTTGAAAATGGGGATAAAAAAGGCCGCTGACTTTTCGCAGGTTGCGACCAGTCAACGGTCAGTTTTTCAGTATTCAGTTGTTGTGTTCTTTGTATGTCGGCTTATCATCTGTTAATATTCTGCTTTACATAAATTATAATATTACCGGACTCAATATAACAATCTACACATACCTCGATAGTTTCATCTTCGGTCAACGCGCGGAACATACAGTTGTCTTCATTGTATGCCAATTCCACTCTAATATTCGTAAAGCCATTGTTATTTAACAGCTTACAATAAGCAACAAGGTCTTCTTCTGTCAAAGCCCTTACTTCACTTTCATCCGTACTGTAGACATAATACTGAACATAATCCTTATAGCCATAGTAATTCACAGTAAACTTCGTGAACGGTGGCTCCGGGATGGGCATGACATATTCATCCCCTGCCCAACCGGTATCAAATGCGGGAGCGGAAGATGCTTGCGGTTCTGATGCCGGGGGTGTTTCTGTACTGTTTGTCGGCTGCGATTCTGTATTGCTTGTCTGCTGCGGTTCTGTATCGCTTGTCTGCTGCGGTTCTGTATCGCTTGTCTGCTGCGGTTCTGTATCGTTTGTCTG
>CAZYUJ010000016.1:0-28621 GCA_964650705.1 uncultured Oscillospiraceae bacterium | reverse complement strand
TGTCGATGTAAAGTATGACGATGATGTTGTGGTAAAGGAAGTTACATTCCAGCCAGTCGGGAGTGTCACCCTCCCCGATGATGCAGAGGTCGTCGTGAAAAAACACACTGCCACCCTTGCGCCGATTGATAGCTTGCTGGGGCAAGATGTCAATACGGAATACCTTAATATAAATGATGTGAGGATTGAGATAATCGAAAAGAGTGTTTACACCCACCCGGACGGCACTGAATACCGTATAGGTGAGGTCATCTCGATCAATGGCGAGGAATATGTTATAAGCAGGGTTGGCACAGGTGATCTTCTGAATTTGATAAGATTGTCCGATGGTGCTACCTGCCGCTACAATCCAGTTACCAATGTACTTGATTTTGGAGGATCGTTAATAATGACTCCGAGAGAATCTCCTTTTGAGAGAGTCAACATCGGTGGAATAACTTATGATGTAATACTGTGTTTTGTCACTGTTGATGGTTACGACGGACTCACAACATTTCTGTATTATAATGGTATTCCAGCCGGAAAGGTGATAGGTGATCTCTACTGTTTCATTGAAGGCTACGACCCCGCAACTCTGGCAGCACAGCAGGATGACGATTTCCTTGGCAGAGTAACTGCTGACAATACCGCTATTGCCGATCTGACACCCGGAACAACCTACAATGCTTATGTAGTCGGTGCGAATGACATCCATCTTGAGGGCGCAGAAAATGTGGGCGGCACAGTCACACAGACCTTTGAAGTTCCTGCGGAATTTGTAGGCAACGAGAGTGTGAAATACGCTGCGGTTCATTTGATGAATCCTTATGCAGCAGCACGTGATGAAGCGCTCAATACATTAATGAGAATATCCAATGAATACCAAGTGGCTAGGCGTCAAATTGCGAACGGAGAAATTTCAGTCGAAGAATTAAACAAGGTGAAGCGATTGTATTATGAAGCTTTTGATGAGTTTATGAGATTAAATGCTTCTTATGTTGCATGGGAAAAGGAAAACGCCGCTGACACCGAAACAGGCAATGAGTTTGGCACTGTGACCGTTGCCGCAGACGGCAAGACCATAACCGCAACTTATACGGTTGACAGCTTCTCCCCGTTTATCGTTTATGCTTTCATCGAAGCAGACGAGCCGGAGATCAAAACGCTTTCTGCAACCATCGTGGATGGTTCTGACGATACAACCGAAGCACCCGACACGAGCGACCCTGTGGAATCTCCGCAGACCGGTGACAGTTGGAATGGGCATGTCCTCGTTGCAGTTGCGGCTGGCGCAGTTATCGTAGCAACCGCGATCTCAGGCAAGCGCAGAAGAACCGGAGCAAATTAAATAATACGCACAGCCAAGGGCGGTGACGCTATCTTTGCAGCTCAGATTCGTTATTAGAATCTGTGCCATTTTCTTAGCTTACATCGTCCTAAATCTTGACATGTTTTATCCTCGGTTCCACTTTCATCTTTGCAACCAATATCTTCAGTTTCTCTTCACATTCCTGTTCGGCGGGATATAGATATTTTTTGGACATCCGTTTTTCGCTTATCTTCGGCAAATAATTGATTTGTTCATTTTTACCTCCAAAACTTTTATGAGAATAAAAAAATTACCCTCTACTTATAAAGGGTAATTTGGCTGTGGTTTAACAAAAAAGCGTCGAAAAAAACATATAATTTTCATTTATAACAATCCCCGAGAAGTGTGCTCTCGGGGATTTTCTTTGATTAACGCGAAGTAGATAATGAGGTACAGGTGTTTATTTACACCACTTCCTC
Source organism: uncultured Oscillospiraceae bacterium (assembly GCA_964650705.1). Lineage (GTDB taxonomy): Bacteria > Bacillota > Clostridia > Oscillospirales > Ruminococcaceae > Faeciplasma. The sequence continues at coordinate 26,854 of CAZYUJ010000016.1, read as the reverse complement.
CCCGCCGCAATCAAGGCCAAAATGCCGAATGTGACCATAATCACCCATGTAATTATTGGCATAAGGCTATTTCCGGTCAAGCTCCACATGATCTCGGCAGAGGATACGGGAATCAGTGGCGAGAGATATTTTAAAACATCTGTGCCCAAAATGACGAGTATTGCCGGAGCGCCTAAAACAGCAAGGTTTACAATATACGAGGTGTTTATTCGTGAACAGAAATGGCTTATTAACAAAGCGATGAACGATGTTAAGATAAGCATTACAAGGCGGATTGCATACAGCATTGCAAGGTAGCCTGCAAAAGATATTTTAAGAGGGAATTGGCTAAGCGCCGAAATGTTCTGAACGGGTGCCGAGAAGGTTTCGGTACCGTTAATTGCAACGAACTGCATAAACTCGCGTACATAAACAGCACACCAAACTATAGCCGCCATAAGTGAAGCGACGATCGCTTTTTTAGCAAAGAGCGATGACCTTCCTTTTTTCGTCGAGCGTACCATCTTTTCAACGCCCGACTGCCTTTCAAATGCCGTAATCCCTGCACAGCTAAACGCCAAAAGGCATATTGCTATTGCAGCATTAAGCCGCTGACGGTCACGGCTTTCGTTGCCGTAAACAGAAGCATATGTTTTATAGTCAACAAGCCAAGGGGCATATCCGCCTTCTTCGGCTCTTTCTTTTATCTCTTCGACTTCTCGCTCAATCCTGTCAAGAGCACTTGTAAGCTCAGATTCATTCATCGATGAGTTGATATTTTCTTTAGCACGAGCAAGATACTCTTCAAAGCTGTTGTCGATAGGACCTTCGGCATCTTCAAGATATGCCTGATACCAGTAATCTCTTTCTTCGATATATATTGAATAGCTTAAGGAATTGGTGACTATAAGTATTCCTGCAATTATAAATATTCCGAACTGGAACGCAAGCGCTTTATATACTTCCCAACCGCCAAGGCTTAAGCGTGTACGGAAGATGTCCGAAACTTTGTTTATAATATGTGAGAGCTTTGAAAGAATATCTTTGTTCCCTTCGGGGTAGCGCTTTGCTTGAATAAGCATTGCCCATAATGCGAAAAAGGCGATAGCTATCGGCAAAACTGTCAGCATTAGAGGTCTTATACCAACGGCATTACCAAATAGATTTATATTAAGATAGTTTGTGTATAGTCTTGACGTATGAACAAAAGAAAAGATATTGAAATATTTAAAAACGTTCAAGAAGCTTTGAACGGGAAGATATTCAAAAAGGATATATTCGCCGACAAGGGTCACCCCTAAAACAGAAAGCGAGAACTGAGCGTTTGCAAGCGAGCCGAGGACACACCACAAAAGCAGTCCCAACAAAAGACCCGATGCAACCTTAACGGCAAAATACTGCACAAGCCACTGAGATATTGTAATTCTTAACGTGCAGGTCTTAAAGCTTTCAAGAGACTGAAGCGAACGGCCCAAACCGTCAAACCCGCCGTTTATGGCAAGGGATACTATAAGCGGAATACCGTAGATCAAAACCGTACCGAGCAAAGAGGCTGACATCAAAACGCCTATTCTTTCTAACCCAAGCTTCGCTCTGCCGTTTGGGGAACATCTTACAACACTCCACAGCCCTTTCTTTCGTTCCTCTAAAAACGAAAGTACGACGACGACCATAATTGCCAGGAAGAAATAGTCGGCAAGCTCAAATTCGAGCCACTTTTCAACACCGATATTGTTGCCGAATGTGACCTCGATATCGTTTAGCATCTCGAAGTCTTCTGCTGTTTTAAAGATATTTCGATTTGAAAAGCTGTCTTGATTTCCGAAAATGCTCATCATTGACATCTTCTTTGCTTGCTCGGATATTCCCAAAAGGTAGTCTTTATATGTGCTTTGATGCTCCGCCTGAGAGATTATTCGTGTAAGATATTCTCGGTAGACATTATATGCGCGTGAAAACTTCTCAGGGTTTGACGACAGAGCTTCAAGATAGGGATAATTCGAGATCGCACTATTAAACTCTTCCTCACTTTGATATCCTAACCAGTCTACTCTGTATCCCGATATCCAAAAGCTTATATTTGAAAGTCTTTCGTTTTCTTCGGCGGTGAGATTTAGAATTTCTTCTGTCGAAAGCTCTTTGCAGGCTTCAATCATATTTTGGGCATACTGCTTTGCCATAACATTATTTTTGATTGCGTTTTTCTCAAGGAGTCCCAACGATGAAACCAAAAACAAGGCAATGCTTACAACTGTCAGAAGTGCGATTACAGCAAGCCTTTTTCTATCCAAAAAGACTCGCGTGAATTCATTTTCTGCTCTCATATCAATCTCCCAAGTAATAGAGATATACGTCCTCTAAGCTGAGATTATATGCAACAGGTGTCCAGCTCTTCGGAATTGATTCTATAAGTGCTGATGGGGTATCCATATTCAAGAGTTTTCCCTTTTTAAGAAGCAAGACCTCGTCGGCAATTGATTCAATATCGCTGACGATATGGGTTGCGAGCAAAACTATTCTGTCAGTTGAAAGCTCTTGAATGAAGTTTCTGATTCTTACTCGTTCCTTGGGGTCAAGGCCTGCTGTCGGCTCGTCAAGGATTAAAACCTTTGGGTCGCCGAGCAGAGCTTGTGCCAAGAGGACACGCTGTTTCATACCTCCCGAAAAGCCTCCGACCGCCTTGTGGCGAACGCTTGAAAGATTTGTAAGGTTCAAAACTCTGTCAATTTCAGATTTCATCGCCTTGCCCTTTATTCCTTTAAGCCTTGCCATATAGCTCAAAAAGCTTTCGGCTGTCATGCGGTCATAAATTCCTTGCTGCTGCGGCATATATCCCAGCACTGCACGAAAGTCATCGCCAAGCTCCAATATTTCTTTACCGTTAAAGGTGATAGAGCCGCTGTCACGTTTCAAGTTGTCGGTGATAAGGTTCATCATTGTCGATTTGCCGGCACCGTTTGCACCCAAAATTCCGTAAACGCCCGTGTTGAAGGTGATTGAAAAATCATCAAGCGCCACAACCTCACCAAAGCACTTTGTAAGATTTGTGATTTTCAGTTGCATAGATCTGTCCCTCCTTGAAATGTTACAAACGTCAGTTATAGATAACTATCGGTGGAATTCGCTTACGATTTTAACCTCGCCGCCGTCAAGCGGGACTGAAATATAGTAATTATTCATACTGCTGTTGTAATTGCCTGCCGCGGGATTTGAACTTGTAAAGCTTTGACACCAAAGTATCACCGCATCCGTTCCCACACCCCTATATTCGCAAAATACTGATGTTGCACCGGTAAGATCAATCAAATCTTCAATATTGAAGCTACCTTCAAAAATAGTTTTATAATTATAGTCCGTTATTAATATCTTAACCGTTTCGTCTAACATTGTTCCGGGATATATCGCGGCTATTTTGTCGTTGGTATAATAAATACATGGATGTTCCTTAAAGCTATGAGCCTTAGTAAATTCACCGTTTTTAAGAGTGTAAACTGTATAATTGGAATCAGAAAACATAGGCTGACTTTCCGGACTTATGCCAAAGGAGTTCGGGATAAATTGAGCTTCTTTGCCGATAGAGCTATAGAGCTCGGAAACCCCCTCTGCGCCATATTCATAGACCTTAAAATCAAAATTACGGTCTTCACCGATTTTTCTAACAAATGTGTAATAATATATCTTATCATCAACAGGGATAAGTCCTATTGTCGGATTGCTGCTTGTTTCAACTCGTTCATAAAGTATTGCCTCTGTTTCATCGTTATTTGAAAGAGAGGTTTTAGTGACAGCTAAATATGCACATGGAACTCCATCTTCCACAACGCATGAGGCATATGAAAGATAGAGATATCCTTTGTGGAAAGCCGCGGTTATGCATCCGTAACTATCGGGAGTACCGCTACTTCGATAACCAAATCCATCTATCTCCCGCACAGTTTTGCGGTCTGTACCGTCCGGATCAGATCTGAAAATTGCCCAGCTATCGCTGTCGAAGGTTTTTTTACCGACCCACCACAGCTTCCCCTCATAGAAAGACAAACCGGAACACATCGGTGCAGAAGCGTTGCAATCTTCGTTGTCGTGGGTACATTCGAGCTTTGCACAAAGAGGTCCGCTGACACCGCTTTTCTTATCGATGAAATGGATCATATTGCCTCCGTCAAATGGAATATAGTAATATGCATCGGGAGATTCGCAAAAGCCTGTCTCGCTTGAATATAAAAAGCCTCTGTCCGCTTCATCGTCTGCTCGTAGGGAGGCGGCATAGGAATCATACTCTTGTGCATCTGAGCAGGAAACGAGAAGAAGCAGCGTGAGTGCAAAGATTATTATTTTTTTCATATTATGAATTCACCTCATATATGCAATCTTTTGAAATTCATTGTATTATACTGATTCGGTCCTGAAAATGATTCTTAAATGCAGCCGTTTGTTTGCGAAGTATTATTCTTGTCTATATGATATTCCGGATGCCGAAGACCATACGGTTCTTAATCCTTATTGTATTTTACGCAGAAGTTTATTGTTGTCCCCACAATATTTCAACTTTCTTGTCATCGAGCGAAACGGCAAAGATGTATTCGGCCGGATTTTCGTTAGACCAGACTTTGGATTCGATATATATATTTTTGTCATCTGATCCGAGAATAAAAGAATACACGGGAGCGTTTTCATCGATGCCGTTAATGCTCACATCCGTTTTTAAAGTTATGTTTCCTCTTTCATCTTTTACACAAAGCTTAAACTTATTTCCTTCCGGATATCCGCCAATGACATTACCGTTAGAGAATCCGTATAAATAATATGAAATATCAGATCCTTCATTGAAATTATACAAAAGAGTAAACTCATTCGTATCAAGGTCAAATATATACACATCAGCCTTTTCGGAACGATCTGCAATGAGTATTTTTTCATTGTCTACCCACATAAGAGGAGAAAATATCGGTATACTGACGCGGCATACAACTTCGCTTTCCTGCGTAGACAAATCATACCTGCAGATTTCCATATCTTCTGTGCTGTATGCAAGTATGTAAAGGAAATCCTCATATGCCTGAACAGTTACTTTTGTCAGTACGGAATTCTCATATATGATCTCCCCATCATTCTGTGAGTCCAAATTATATACAATGACCTCAGCTATATCTTTAGCTGTACCAAGTTCGACTTTACGATGTGTTCCGCTCATAATGTAACAGCCTCTATGAGATAATGCCGAGAAATCTCCAACTCCGGACATGAAATCGGTAATTAAATCGTTTTCGAATGTTTTTATCTTTTTTCTACCCGATCCATCAACGAAAATATCGACAATTTCGAATGTACCGTCACCACAAGAACGAAAACAATACAGCCCGCCGTCATAAAGACTAAGTGAATAGATTGTTGAGCAATAAGCATTACAGGTTGCTGCGCCGTGAGAACATTCCGGCTTGGAACATAAGGGAACACATATATCGTTCACCAAATCCGCACAGTATAACATTTCACTTTCGACAGTAAAGAACAAAATATCTTCAGATGAGGCACCATAGTTCAAAGACGGTGTCGTAAAGTTTTGGTCACTGTCAAATGAAACCTCAACCTCGAAGCGGGGTGTTGATGAGTTACACGAAGTAAGAAAAAGTACCGAAACGATTAAGATAAATATTCTTTTCATATATTTCTCCTAAGTAATCATTGGTCAGTATAAAGAACGGTGATTTCTGCAGTTTCGATATCTATTGCCATAATTTGAGTATGCAGAGTTTTATATGATTTACTGCCTATATTGATTATTGGTTCGGTATATTCGAAATTATAGTAAATATATTTACCATCGCAAGCAATATGCATGAGCGATTCCGGGAATATACCCGCATCGTTATACATCATCAAATTTCCGAGCTCCCCGATATATATGTCAAAAACAGTATTTCCACTGCTGTCTTTAGCAACCAACTGATATCCTTCGTTACCGTCAGGATACGACTTGACAGCGTACTCTGAAGCAAAGCCGAAATAATTATAATCACCATTGTCATACAGCTCGTCTTCTGTGTTAAAATCCGGCGTAGCTGCTTCATATTGGTTTTCTTTAGTTGTCAGCTCTTTCGTTTCAGGGATATATGAATAGGTCACCGAGCTGAACACCTCTTGATCTTGATTGTTATAAGTATCAACAGTAAAGCTCATTACACCGTCGGAATAATCGAAGCTGTAATAAAAGCCAACTTCATCATTGGTATTTTCCGCAACAATTTCTGTTGTTTTTTCGCTGTTAAGATCAGAAGCAAATATCCCTCCGTTAGCGAAATAATAAGCGTAGCCATCATAATAATAAAATGTTGTGTTAGAAGAGATATTTTCAAATTCTTTTATTTTCGCTCTTTGTGTACCGTCGAGATTTTGACAACAAAGTGTAAGAACGTTAAGATAATCGCTTCCGGATAAATAGGTTGTCTGTTCTATCCAGTATATCCTGTTTTGCCATACAGCAAAGCCCTTCACATAGTCTCCGCCAAGAGCTGCACTGCAGGTAATGTCCATGTGTGAACAACTTTCTTTATTGCAAAGAGGTTTAAAGGATCCGCTTGATTCATCGCGGTACATTATCATATTCTGCTCATTGACCCAAATGTCAGTATATAAAACGCCGTCATAAAGACACATATTCAACGAGCCTGATATTTTAATTTCGTCTGGTGTATATCCCATAAGGCAGTCAGTAGGAGCATCGGCGTAAATTATTTCAGATGGGCTCTTATCGTTTTCGACATGGGGATTTTCGACACCGGTATCAGCTGTATTCAGGCCGCAGGAGGATAAAAGCGTTGATACGGAAAGCAGAATGATTAATAGTGTTTTTTTCATGGCATATCCTTTCTTTTCAAGGATGTGTTAATATAATACTTTCTAGCTGAAAGGAATTTGCGGCGTGAAAAATACGCCGCATAGACCGATTGTTCGTTTGCGAAAATCATCCACCGTAAAGTGCCGCAACTCTTGTGCCGTTAATATAAAACTGTCCTAATGACGATACTACAAGCTTTTCGTATGTATAGGAATCACCAATAGAACCGTAGCCGCTAATACTTTCGTTTATGAGAGTATTAGGGCTTATAACCCCTGTAATTTTAATTTCCGAATAAGATGAAAGAGCCGATGAATTTGTCTTAGTAACTGACATGGAAGCATTTATCGTATAAGACAAGTTGCTAATGGAACAAGAATAATCATAATACCCAAGAGTTCCGGATGATGACGCGGCATATATACTAAATGTCATGCTCAAAGTAATAACGATTGCAACTATAATCGAAAAGATCTTTTTGTTCTTAATGTAATTCCTTTCTTTAATTATATAATCCTATAAATCTGTTGTCAATAATTTTACGAATCGAACATCGGACTCACCTTTATCATTAAAAACATTCTGTCATTACGAACAAATCGAAAAATAATGCTAGCGATTCAATAAAGCGAACTTGAAGTTTTGAGACAATTGAGATTGTGCGATTCTTTATAAATTGAACGGATTTTGATTTCATCGTCTAAAAATAATCACTCAAAATAGACATATGCTACATAACGCTTTATTCTTTCAGCAGCTTTTTGGGGAGTTATCTTATTATCAAAAAGTTGACTTACTATCTCATCGGCTATAAACTGCGGCAAGCCGTCAATGATTTCAAGGAACGAAGGCTTTGCATTCTGATACGTGGTGTTCTGGAATTGTAAAATTTCCTTTTTCGCATCATCAAGACTCTCATAATATGTGTACTTGGTAATATCTGCGCCTATCATAAGGTACTCGTTATCATAAACAACTCCTTCGCTTGTCATAAGTGTCAAAAACTCTGCGGCGGCATCCTTGTTTTCGGAGCTTCGGTTTATAAGTATCGTCTTTTCAACTTCAAGGTATCTTGTGCCGCTTCTTGTCGGAGCGAAGATTATCGTGCGTCCCTCAAAATCATTGACTTTGAGTGTGCCGTAGTTATACGGCAACAAGCCATAGGTCAGGATATTTTCCTTATCACCGTCGCACAGAACGCCTGCATCGTTATATTTTTTGAGTGTGGCGAAGAATCCGGAAAGCTCTTCTTCGTCAATCGTTCCGTCCTTTTGCACCATATCCTCGACACAGTTCCACACCGTTCGGGTGAGCATAAATCTGTCTCTAAAAAGCTTTTTGTCACTACCCGTAAGGCTTTCACAAGCTAAGAACATATCCTGCACTGTCCAGCTGTCGGGAATATCACTTTCTCCCAACTGCTCAAGGCATCCCCAGAAGGAAACGGTAAGCGGTACGCCGAAGATTCCGTCATCTGTACTCATCAGCTCACGAACGCCGTCTGCCAAGACGCTGTCAAAATTAGCGCTCAGGCTCTCATATCCGTCAAGAGGCTCGTAAGCGGAGTTTTCAAGCACACTTCTGAGCAGTGCCGCGTCAGCGATAAACAAATCAAAGTCGGTGTCCTTTGCCAAGAGCTTAGTGCGTACAGAGTTTTCATAATCTTCCTCCGAGCAGTACTTAATTTCGATCTGTCGGCTCGTTTGGGCGGTATATTCAATTACCAGTGCCTTCAGCCAGTGCTCAGTTCCATCGGTAACATCAGATGTGAGCAGTACCAACGGCTCAGTATCTGTATCGGCGCTGAATGCCGCAAGTGTGTTTGCGGTTTTGTTCCATATGACAAAACTCTCGCCATCGGCGAATTCAAGGGAATAATCGTCCAGAACGTGTCGGGTGGTTACCGTTTTGCCGCTAAAGTTGCTCTCATACTCAAATATCTCCTGAGGCTCAACGCCGAGTTTTTTTAGCCCATCGTTATCTACAAGCATAACAGTTGAAGAGGCGCCGTCATTTGAGAGCTTGGTGATAAACTGATTCCACTCTTTTAGCTCTGTATAATAAGTTTCAATATAGTAAAACTCGCCATCCGGATCAAAGCAACCGTTATCCGCAACCGCACTTACGTCAATGTAAGATGATACCGCAGAGTTTTCAATGCTGTACACAACCGTTCTCAGATCATAGCCTGCCATACTGAAGTTGTGGCAATAGTTCACCAAAAGCGCTCCGCTTGACGAAAGAGATGTCCTGCTTATCTGTGCGTTTTTAACACCTGCGTTCCATCCGCTTGGTAAAAGGGTAAGCGTCATCTCGTTCAGGTCGGCGCAGTATATCTCATCAACCGACTTTGCACGGTGAGCAAACACAACACGCTCTTTATTGATTGCAATATCAACGATCTGTGAGGTTTCCGCTTCAATCGGAACGCTTGCCAGCAAAGTGCCGTCATAGTCATAAACGCAGACCTGCGAAGGACTTACTGCTGCAAATCGGGAGCTGTCGCAGGCAATAGCAATCACAGACGGATCCTCTAATACAGTTTGCGATGTATTGTTTACAAGGTCGAGCCGTGCAACCTTGCCCTCAGCGAGCACAAAAGCGATATTCTTATACGCAGTCAGATCCTGTGGCTGACAGTCAAGCTTTATACCAACAAGAGGCAAAGACTCCGCTGAAATGTAAGCGGAAGACTCAAAGATGATTTCCTGCTTACTGCAAGCTACAAGCATAAGTATACTGAGTATCGACAACAGAATGCAAAAAGTTCTTTTCATGGCATCTCTTTTTCCTTTCAGAGCGTCACCCTCATAAGTGATATAACATCAACTCCTGTTCAAATATGTTGAGCACACGCTTCTATATAAAGCCCCTAATTCAGTATGTGTATGATAAACATAACACATATGATATGTTTCGCCCTGATATACCGTATTACATGAACTACACGAATAATAATCCCAACAGTAGTACTGTTCTATGTTACAAATACCTTGATGGAATATGCCGTCAAATGTACTGTTTCGTAAGGTACAGGCAATCGTTGATTCATAAGGGTGTATTTCTGAAATACATATCTTTGTTGCCGTCCCAGTTGATAAACAGTATTTACAAGTATACGTAGCTGCCGAAACATTGATACACAGCATGGATAATGCTAAAACAATACACATGATTAAACAAATAACTTTTTTCATAAATAACATCCTTTCTACGATAACTTAAATTTCCTTTTTAGTTACAATAATATGATCTTAACATCGGACTCACCTCTTTCACGCAAAACTTGCTTAGTTAGTCGAAGTTGTTGACTGGCTTATGTATTCGCTGTATGTAGAAGTGTTAACATAAGCCGAGATAGTGAGAGTGTAGGTCTCACCGGCTACAATGTTCGTTGCGGTCTTTGAAACTATCAGCTGATTACCGGTTGCTGAAAGATTCGACCAGGTTGCCACAATGTTCCCATTACTGTCAAGCAACTGCATTGTACCGTTTGTGATGCTCTTAACAGTTGATATCCCTTTGATTTTACAATAGCAGTTCGCACCACTTGATGAAAATGACAGATTCAAGGTAACACTATATGTATTGGTATACTTCGGCTGAACAGCATATACCGATACGGCGAATATCATTAAGGTAACAACAGCAAGTGCGATTGCAAATATTTTTTTGATTGTTTTCTTCATAAGAAAAGACCTCCGTTTTTTAGTTTCTACTAAGTAAACAGAAGTCTTTTTAATTTGACTGCAATTTTTGCAGTTATTTTATATTTTCGGCGATTTGCACTAAAACATCTTTTTCTAATTGTGAACTTAGTTCGTATACGTAACCATTCTCAACCCACAAAAGAATATTATATCCGTATTCGTGAGTGGTCTCATAATAGTGGTACTCTATGCCATTCTTCATAAATGGTAAATAAATGCTGTTTTCGTTGTCAATAAATATTGCGCTACCTTCGGTTGCCAAACCGTAATCAAAGCAAATCTCTCGTCCGTCAATTGCATCATATGTTATGGACATATCCGCATCACTGTAATAAATCATTCTCAGCGTGAAGCCCTCCGGAATATACTGCGGTCTTATTTCTGTATTGAAAGCAATTTCTTCATCCGGTTCTGCGAATGAATACTCGTCATATTCTCCGAACACCCGTCTTACAACGTCAGCAACCGCTGCATGAACTGTTGGTTGCGTAAGAAGCAGACAAAATACAATTCCCAGAGCACAAGCGATAAAAGTGAGCGATCTGAATGTCACTTTGTAAGCAATTCTCTTTTTCTCTTCGCTGTTTATGCCTCTTGCAATTCTGTCAACATCTTTTGAGAATTCGGTTTCAAAATTATGTTCAACAGTAGATTTACTCAGTTCTTCCGATTCTTGCTCAATCTTTTCCGACAAGGAATCACGCAAGAGTATTTCAAATATCTCATTGCTGTTTGTGTTATTTCTCTCCATAATAATCCTCTAGCTTACGCTGTAATATTTTCTTTCCACGATATATACGTGAATCAACTGTTCTTCTCGGAACACCAATGAGCGAGGAAATTTCTTCATTGCTATATCCCATTACAAGCTTTAACGTCAAGACATCGGTATAAATATCGTCAAGCTCGTTAACGAGTGTAATAAGATGCTCGTAACCCTGCTTTGACATCACCTTGCTCAAAACATCCATACTTACATCGGGAGTATCGTCATCAATTCCTTCGGTTTCCTTAATACGTTCACTACCAATCATATTAAGCGAAGTGTTCCTAACTATAATAACAATAAAAGAACGAGTTTGACTGCAATCTATCGAAGAAATTTTTGAAATATTTTTTGCAATCTTGATCAAGCTCTCCTGAACAGCCTCCTCAGCAAGCGAAGAACTATGCAGAACAGACATTGCTTTATAAAACATCATATTCTTGTAGCTCTCATAAATCGCAAGAAATTTCTCTTTATCACTAGGCTCATCTATAAGTGACAAACATATTGACAGCATAAATACACCTCCATACATCTCAAAAGAATTTCGATAAAGTGTTAAATTTCATAATATCATATATGCCGACCTGAATCAATAATTCTGGCACAAGATGATGTTTTTTTGGCACAACTGGTCAAAAAAATTGACATGAAAGATATCGAACTTAGCGTTTTTTCGATTTTAGGGTGTTAAATTGAAATACCTATAGCAATTTGCCATGCCGTCTTTTCTTTTGTTATCCCACCGATGAAAAAACGGTGGGATTTTTTTATTTTAACAAAACTCAAACATTTCTCAAAACTTTCAAAAACATCAGCTTAATATAATATGCTTACAAAATGAAGAAAGAGGTAATCGTTATGAATAAAACCGATCAGGATTTTCTTGTTCAGAAAATCCGCACTCAGTACACAGAGAAAGAACATACCGGTCTTGATAAACTCAAGGAACTGGACACCAAAGTGAAGCGCCCGGCAAATGTCTTTGCTTATATTTTCGGTAGCATCAGCGCCATTATTATGGGTAGCGGTATGAGTCTTATTATGACCGATATTTCCGAAACGGTCGGCATCGAAAACCCGATGCTCTACGGCATTATCATCGGTATCGTTGGTATGTTTATGGCAATTATTAACTACCCCATTTATAAGGGCATTCTCGGCTCACGCCGTAAAAAATACGCAAATAAAATCATTGCCCTCAGCGATAAAATTATGAAAGGTTAAAGGTGAATTACAATGGCAAATTTTTTGAAGAAGGCATTTAGCGATATGAAGGAGTCTGCAAAGGCTCAGCATGAAGTAGACAAGGCAAATTTTGAAGCGACTAAAGCTGAGAGCAAGGCTAATTTCGAGGAGAACAGAGGTCATAACACCTTTGCGAAGGCAAAGGCTGATGCAAAAAAGAGTTGGGAGGATGCTCATATGGCTCCCGCTGAAAGAGCAGCTAAGATGCAGGAAGAACGTGATGAGCAGATTGCCGCAGCCAAAGAAAGAACCGCCGCTGCAAACGAGCGTTACGACACAGCAAAAAAGAAATAATCAGGCTACCATAAGCGAGGTGTGCTTTACACCTCGCTATCGGTCTTTTATGGAGATGCATAATGAAAAAATATGCTGTCTGCTGCCACACGCTATGCGTGGATGACCTCGCCTTATCGGCGCTATGCTCGGCAGTGCGATTTCAGGTCTGTCCTTTGACCTTGCAGGACTGACAGTAGGAAATATCGTAATGTGTATTATTGCAAAGATCTTTCTAATGCTCGTATTTGTAGCAATCTTCGTACTTGTAAGCGTGGCAGCAAAGCAAAAAGCGTGGCTTTCTATCTGTGGATCTTTGGGCGGCGGTATGCTCCTCTTTATGATGGTGGGATTGATTACACCTCTCGGCTCTGCGATGATGAATGCAGCCATCTGTCTTGCAGGCGGCGCATTGTTCGCAGTAGGACTCGGTGCGATCAGTAAAACCGTTTTGAAGAAAACAAGCTTGGTATAATGATTCAAGGCAACGTCAGCTCGGCGTTGCCTTATTTCTTTAAATCGACACTTTTAGTGAAATGTGTTGTTCGGTTGCGAGCAATAAATCGTTAAAATAAAGTTATATTTTTCCAAAAACGCCGAAACGCAAACAAAACTTTAACATTTGAATGCTATACTGTATAATGAATTATAGCAATAAGCGGAGGTAACACGATGTTTAAGATATTGATTGTTGAGGATGATAAGGAACTGAACAAGACTGTTTGTTCCTTTCTGAACCATAGCGGTTATGAAGCCACAGGCTGTCTTAATGCAAACGAGGCTTACGATGCCCTTTATGAAAATATGTTTGACCTTATCGTTTCCGATATTATGATGCCCGGTATAGACGGCTTTGAATTTGCAAGAAACGTGCGTGAGCTGAACGAAGATATCCCCATCCTCTTTATGACTGCCCGTGATGATATTGCATCAAAGCAAAGAGGATTCCGTATCGGTGTAGACGATTATATGGTAAAGCCTATTGACCTTGACGAGCTGTTTTTGCGTATAGGCGCACTTCTCCGCCGTGCTAAAATTGCATCAAGCAGAAAGCTTGAAATAGGCAGCTTTGTGATGGATGCTGACGAACACACCGCTTATCTCGGTGATGAGGAAATTTCGCTTACCAACCGTGAATTCAGTATCCTCTATAAACTCCTCAGTTATCCGAAAAAGACCTTTACAAGAACGCAGCTTATGGACGAATTTTGGGATGCGGATACTGAAACTGCTCCACGAGCTGTTGACGTATATATGACGAAGCTCCGTCAGAAACTCTCGGACTGTGAGGATTTTGAGATCAAAACCGTTCACGGACTCGGCTATAAGGCGGTGATCAAATGAAGCAAGCTTGCAAAATTAAAAGCGTTCTGAAGTGGCTCAATCATTATTTTGTATTCTTTTTGCTTGTAGCCTTTGTTATCACCTGTTGCACAATGTTGTTTGTATCGACACTTCGAGATACATTGGGGATCACGCTGACCGATGCCAATATTGCTGCCGCAGCAAAGCTAACCTTTTGGAATGTTGCACTTTTGAGTCTTATTTTTACGGTTATTGATTCGCTTCGCCGAAAGTTTACGGTAGAACGCCCGGTAAAGCGTATTGTCGATGCGGCAGAAAAAATTATTCAGGGCGACTTTACGGTACGAGTAAAACCGCAAAGCAAATTCGGTACGGATGAAACCTTCAATCAGGTTATAGACTGCTTCAATAAAATGGCAGAGGAGCTTTCGAGTGTGGAAACACTTCGCACCGATTTTATTGCCAACGTGTCCCACGAAATGAAAACACCTCTTGCTGTTATGCAAAACTACGGTACGCTTTTGCAGGCGGATGACTTGCCGGAGGAAAAACGCATCGAGTATGCTAAAGGTGTAACAGACGGATCTCGCCGTTTGGCAGAGATGATGACAAACATACTGAAACTTAACCGCCTTGAAAATCAACAGATATATCCTAAAACTTCTGAATTTGATTTGGGCGAACAGCTTTGCGAATGCCTTTTGCAGTTTGAAAATGTGTGGGAAAAGCGTGACATCGAGATAGACACCGATATTGCCGAGGATGTTAAGGTAAAAGCAGATGAAGAACTTTTGAGCCTTGTATGGAACAACCTCTTTTCTAACGCATTTAAGTTTACTGAATCCGGCGGAACAGTAAGTGTCAGCCTTAGCACAACAGAACATCACGCTATTGTAAAGGTCAAGGATACCGGTTGCGGAATGACTGCGGAAGTCGGCGCACACATTTTTGAAAAATTCTATCAGGGTGATACTTCACATTCGGCTCAGGGCAATGGACTTGGTTTAGCACTCGTGAAGCGTGTGGTTGACATTATGCAGGGTGAGATCGGCGTGGAAAGTGCCGTAGGCATTGGCACGACCTTCACCGTAAAAATACGGAGGGCTTGATATGGACTGGAAAAGAGTAGGAAAAGCTCTTCTGTTTCCGCACATCGCAATAATGATTATTTTAATTCCTATCGCCACCGTATTTCTCGTATACTCAATGGTGTTTTTAGGAACAGAGTCGCCGGTAAGCATTATTTCTTACGTGCTTGCTTTTTACACCTTAACGGTCTGGTGCTTTAAAATACCGTACTTAATCCATTTTTTTAAGACTTTTAAGGATGAAAACAAATATGCAAGAAGATGGCAAGAGGACACAAGGCTGCGAGTAAATGTATCTCTTTACGGTACACTGATCTGGAACACCGCTTATGCTGTGTTTCAGTTAGGACTTGGGTTTTGGCATCATACATTTTGGTTTTATTCTATGGCGGGTTATTATATTGCCCTTGCCGTGATGCGATTTTTCTTAGTTCGCCATACCCGTCGGCATAAACCCGGCGAAAAAATGCGGGAAGAACTCATAAAATACCGCACTTGTGGATGGGTGTTTTTGCTGATGAACCTGACCTTGTCGGTCATGGTATTCTTTATGGTGTATTGGAACAGAACCTTTCATCATCACGAGATCACAACGATAGCACTGGCGGCATACACTTTTATAGCCTTTACGATGGCTATCATCAATATCTACAAGTACCGTAAATATAACAGTCCCGTTTATTCGGCATCGAAGGCAATCAGTCTTGCCTCTGCTTGTGTGTCAATGCTGACCTTGGAATCTACGATGCTGACAACCTTTGGTGACGGCAGCACAGATGCCTTGACACGCAAGATATTACTTGGAGCCACAGGCGGTGTCGTATCTGTTTTTATTATCGTAATGGCAATTTATATGATCGTGCAGAGCAGCAAAAAACTAAAAGCGTTAAAACAGTGAGGAAGAATTATGGAAAATAAAGAAACCTTTAATTATACTTATTCTGCTAAAGAACAAGATGAGATCAAAGCTATAAGAAAGAAATATGCTGCACCTGAAGAAACAGAAGATAAGATGGCACAGCTTCGCCGCTTGGATGCCGGCGTTACGCGAAAAGCACAGGCGGTCTCTCTTATCTTTGGTGTTATTGGAGCCTTGCTTCTAGGACTTGGTATGAGCCTTGCAATGACCGATTTGGGTGAAGTTCTTGGTTCGTACAGAGAAATGGCTATGCTTCTTGGAATCGTTATCGGCATTGTCGGTATTGTTCTTGTGGGCCTTGCTTATCCTCTTTATAACCGTATTGTAAAGAAAGAGCGTGAAAAAATAGCGCCCGAAATTATTCGTCTGACAGACGAGCTGATGAAATGAGGAAGGCCGTATGAATACCCCTAACAATAAACGCTATCGGGATATGGCGGAAAACATAAATACAGCTTTTGTTTCCTCACTTCAGGATAAAGACATGAGTGACATTACCGTTACCGATATATGCAAACTTGCAGATATTGACCGCAGAACGTTCTATGCTCATTATGAAGATGTATCGGCATTAGCTAATGCGTATACAGCTCAGATTGAAAAAAGGTGTCCGAGCAGGCGCATAAAGAGAACGGCTTTTCTCGGATATCTGACTGCATAAAAAAGTATCCCGATCTTTTCAAGATTTATTTCAAACTCGGTGTCAGCCAAGTATCCTCTGATTAAGTTGATATGCAAAAAAACGAGGAGAGCCTTTCAACAACCCTTACCGAACAGCAGAAAGAGGACTTCGAAAAATTCAAGGACTGCCAAAGCGAACTGTCGGGCTGACCGAGCGTGAGGCGTTCAGGGATGGTTTCATCCTTGCAGTGCGAATAATGGTCGAAGCAATGGAGGGCTTGGAGGAGGTCAAGGAAATATTCGGCTATTGCTCTTAGTCCCTGCGTGCCGTAGGCATCAAACATTTGGATATAATATGGAATATACGTTGCAAGAGACACGGCAACCGCAAAGAGCAAGCCCTCTGCCAAAAGGCACATCAATAAGATTACAAGCGATTTGTTTAGGGCAAGCCTTGCTCTGCCGTATACCAAACAAAAACTAAGCGGAGAAAATACCGTAGCGCAAAATACCGTTAAGAGTTATATGGACTACTTGGCAGATGCCTTCCTTTTCAGTGAATGCAAGCGTTGGGATGTTAAAGGCAAGAGCTATTTCGATTATCCCAACAAATATTATTGCGAGGATATAGGACTGAGAAAGCGCGCATCGGATTCCGTCAGCAGGAAATGACTCACATCATGGAAAACATCATTTACAACGAGCTTATAATTCGAGGCTGTGCAGTTGATGTCGGCATTGTATATGGTAATGGTACCGATAAAAAAGGTCGTACTGTCCAAGTGCCGCGAGAAATTGATTTTGTTGCAACCATTGGAGGAAAGCGAGTATATATTCAGTCTGCATATGCACTGCCTGATGATGCAAAGACCGAAATCGAGAACCGACCTTTCGGTTTGACCGGTGACTCCTTCCCGAAAATTATCGTCCGCCACGACATTCGTAAGAGGCGGTATATCTCACTTCCGTTAAGCGGTAACAGAGAAATGATGCAGGGAGAGCTTTTGGTTGACACAACAAGGTGTATATGCTAAAATAGTTGCAGACGAAACGGTTTTGCTTGCAACTGTTTTATATGCAACTATTTATTGTTTATGGAGGTCAATATGGCAACTATCATGCGGAAAATGAACGTCATAAGCCGATGCGAAGCGATATATCGCTCACAGGAATCATCGCTCGGCTTGCCCGGAATATACCACAGCTATATCTTTGCGATATGCCGCAATCCCGGACAGTCTCAAGATGCCTTGGCGAAGTATTTATGTATCAATAAAAGCAGTGTCACAAGACATCTTTCCTGTTTGGAGAAGGAGGGATATATTGAACGCCGCATAAGCCAAGAGGACAAGCGAGAGACTTTGGTTTATCCCGGCAAGAAGATGCTCGACATTCTGCCTGAGGTCACAGAAATAACAAAGCGATGGAACACCTTGGTTGCAGAAGGGATAAGCGAAGAGGAGCTGGAGATATTCCACAAAATAATGGACAGAATGCTCGAGCGATCGCTTGAGATCATATATTCGGAGGGTCAGGCAGAGTGAAAACCGTTTTGAAGTATTTACGCCCTTATTACGGGCGAATGGGTATCGGTTTTATGATCAAAACGATAGGCACTCTTGCCGAGCTTATGCTCCCCTATATTCTGAGCCATATTTTAGATAATGTTATCGGCAAGGAGATAGAAGATATTATCCTTTGGGGCGGGCTGATGGTGGTTTGTTCGGCGTTTGCCTGCTTATGCAACATATGTGCAAACCGAATGGCGGCGAGAGTTTCTCGTAACTTTGCCGAAGCGATGCGAAAGGATCTGTTTATTAAGACTCTTCGCCTTTCTGCGGCACAAGCCGACAGATTCACTATCCCCTCTTTGGAGTCAAGGATCACGACCGATACATATAACGTTCACGGATTCATCAATATGATGCAGCGCTTGGGCGTGAGAGCTCCCATTATGCTGATCGGCGGAATTGCGATAACTTTGTTTATGGATGCGAAGCTTTCGCTTGTGATGATAGCCGTTTTGCCGTTTATCTTTGTTACTGTTTATTTCATCTCAAGAAACGGTGTGCCGCTTTATACAAAGGTTCAGAAATCTGTTGATAACATGATCCGAGTCGTTCGAGAGGATGCACAGGGCATAAGAGTTATTAAGGCTCTTTCAAAGACCGATTATGAGCACAGACGGTATAACGGCGTGAACAAGGCTCTTGTTAGGGACGAGACACGCGCAGGTGTTATCATGGGGACTGTTAACCCGATCATGACGGTTTTGATGAATTTGGGCAGCGTCGGAGTTATTGCGTTGGGTGCATATTTCATCGCAGACGGAAGCTCGAAGCCGGAAACAGTTATTGCGTTCATGCAGTATTTCACACTCATTTCGATGGCTATGATGTCGGTTACGAGAATGTTTGTTATGTATACAAAATCGGCGGCATCAGCCGGACGAATCGCAGAGGTCTTGAACTCAGAAGAAGAGATCAGAGTCGAATCGAAGAAGGAATATCCCGATAAGAATACCAACGCACACATAATGTTTGATAACGTGAGCTTTTCCTATAAAGGAAAGCGAAACGACCTCGAAAATATCAGCTTTTCTATCCCGAAGGGCGGATCGCTCGGAATCATCGGGGCGACGGGGTCGGGCAAATCGACCCTCATCAAGCTTCTTCTGCACTTTTATGACACCGACAAGGGCAACATATACATCAACGGCGAAAACATAAAAGCTATTGAAAAGGACAGATTCTATGCGATGTTCGGCTCGGCGCATCAGCACGATTTCTTGTATGCTGAAACGATCGAGGAAAACATCATGTTCGGCAGAGATCTGACTCACGAGGATGTTGCGGCGGCGGCGAAGATCGCTCAGGCTGACGGATTCATCTGTGATTTCCCCGACGGATACTCTCACGTTCTTTCTCCTAACGGCACAAACATTTCGGGCGGACAGAAGCAGCGTGTGCTCATATCCCGTGCCATCGCGGCGAGACCGGAGATCTTGATATTGGATGATTCGTCATCGGCGCTCGACTATAAGACAGATGCTATGCTAAGACAAGCCTTGAACGAGCATATGAAGGACACAACGATTGTGACGGTTGCTCAGCGTGTGAGCTCGGTAAAGGACTGTGGGCTTATCATCGTTTTGGATGAGGGCAGAGTTATCGGCATGGGCACGCACGACGAGCTGTTGGCAAACTGTGTTGAATATAAAGAGATAAGTGATTCTCAGATGGGAGGTGCTTTTGTTGAGTAACGAAAAATCTAAGAAATTAGACAGGAAAACCGCCAAAAGCATCTTTTTGCGCCTTTGCGGATATATCCTTAAATATTGGTATTTATTTATCCCCGCTGTTATATTAACGCTTTTCTCAAATCAGCTTTCGCTTTTGGGCCCGAAATATTCGGGCGAAGCGATAGACGCTTTGGCGCTTGCGGGCGGTGTTGACTTTGATGCTGTTTGGTATAATGTCATAAGAATGCTTATTTGTTATCTGTTCTCAGCGATAATGTCATATGCTTTGGCAACGCTGATGATACACATAAGCCAAAAGATAGTATATACCATGAGAAAACAGCTTTTCGAGAAGCTGACTTCCCTTCCCGTCGGGTATTTCGACACTCATCCGACAGGCGATATCATCAGCCGGATCTCATATGATATCGACACTATCAACAGCACTCTTTCTCACGATGTTGTTCAGATCATGACGAGTTTGTATACGGTTATCGGTTCGCTGATATTCATGTGGAATATATCGAAACCTCTTATTTTGGTGTTTGCGATAACGATCCCTGTGGCGATAATCTTCACAAGATACCGTTCAAAGCGTGTAAGACCTCTTTTCTCGAAGAGATCGAAAAAGCTCGGCGAGCTCAACGGATATGCCGAGGAGATGCTTTCGGGCTGCCGAACTATTCAGGCGTATGCCCGTGAGGACGAGATCGGCTCTCGATTCAACTCCCGCAATAAAGACTCAATGGACGCTTATTACAACGCCGACTATTACGGCGCCGCAATGGGCCCGACAGTCAACTTCATCAACAACTTTTCCATTTCCCTTATCATGATTTTGGGCGGCGTTTTGTATATGCTTTCGCAAAACGGCATTGCAAAGGAAGGAACGCTGTTCTTCATCACGCTTGGCGGTGTGGCACAGTTTGTGCAGTATTCAAGAAAATTCGCAGGACCGATAAACGAATTTGCAAACATTTTAAGCGAGCTTCAGTCAGCCTTCTCGGCGGCAGAGCGAGTTTTCAGAATAATCGACGAGGAGCCCGAAAGTGCGGATGCTTTAGATGCAAAAATTTTGGACGAGGTTGAGGGCAAGGTCGAGTTTGAGAACGTCGTTTTCGGATATGCTCCCGAAAAGACGATCCTTAAGGACGTTTCGTTTGTTGCCCAGCCGGGAAAGACCATCGCCATCGTCGGCCCTACGGGCGCAGGAAAAACAACGATCATCAACCTTTTGATGAGATTTTATGACGTCACCGACGGCAGGACGACTGTTGACGGCACTGATGCAAGAGACATCACAAGAAAGTCTTTAAGAAAAGCGTATACAATGGTATTGCAGGACACTTGGCTGTTCTGTGGAACGATCTTTGATAACATAGCCTATGGGCGAGAGGGTGCAACTCTTGAGGAAGTTAAGGCGGCGGCAAAGGCTGCAAGGATAGATACATATATCGAAAGCCTTCCCGACGGATATGACACAGTTCTGACCGATGACGGTGTTAACATCTCCAAAGGCCAGCGGCAGCTTATCACCATAGCGAGAGCGATGATATCCGATTCGCATATGCTGATCTTGGATGAGGCGACCTCGAACGTTGACTCAAGAACAGAGATCAAGATTCAGGAAGCTATGACAGAGCTGATGAAGGACAGAACCTGTTTCATCATTGCTCACAGACTCTCGACCATCCAAAACGCCGATCAGATCTTGGTCATCCAGGACGGCAGGATCTCCGAACAGGGCACGCATGAAGAGCTTTTGGAACAGGGCGGATTCTATAGTGTGCTTTATAATTCACAGTTTAATTAAATTCAAGTTGACCTCCATATAAAAACCGCCGCTGATTGATCTCATCAGCGGCGGTTTCTTTCTATTCAATTATAAATTTCAAAACAGTTTCGCTCACAGAGTGATAAAGTGTTATCTTTTAGGAATCAGAAGGAGCGCTAAGCCTCAAACAGAGATAGGATCGTGGCGCACCTTACTTAATTGCAAAGCTCCTCCGCAAGGGCATTAAGCTGTGACATGCTGTCATCATTAAGTGCAGAGAGGATCTTGACCGAGTTTTGGGTGAACGTAAGGTTTTTGCTGTTTTCGAGCATTGCTTTCATTGTCTTTGCGGCGGTAGGCGCCCAGCTTCCGTTTTCGATGAGTGCTACCGTTCTGTTTTGGAAGTTGCGCTCGGTCAAATGGTTGATAAACTCCTTCATGAAGGGGAAGATATCTGTATTGTATGTGGTGGTTGCCAAAACAAGGTGAGAATATCTGAAGGCGTCCTCAACTGCTTCAGCCATGTCGCAGCGTGCAAGATCGTTTACAACGACCTTTTTGCCGTTTGCTTCAAGCTTTTCGGCAAGGTGCATCACTGCCTTCTTGGTGTTTCCGTAAATCGAGGTGTATGCGATCATTATGCCGTCTTCTTCAGGGCGATAGCTCGACCAGATATCATAGAGATTGATATAATATCCGAGGTTTTCTGTGAGTACAGGGCCGTGAAGCGGGCAGATGATCTCGATGTCAAGGGCTGATGCTTTCTTCAAAAGCGACTGAACCTGTGCGCCGTATTTTCCGACGATGCCGATATAATAGCGTCTTGCTTCGCAAGCCCAATCCTCTTCTGCGTCCAAAGCACCGAACTTTCCGAAGCCGTCAGCCGAGAACAATACCTTGTCCGTGCTGTCATAGGTCACGATTACCTCAGGCCAGTGAACCATCGGAGCTGTTACAAAAGTTAGAGTGTGAGCTCCCAAGCAAAGAGTTGAGCCCTCACCCACAACGACCTGCTTGTCCGCAAAATCGGTTCCGAAGAAGTTCTTCATCATCTTGAACGCTTGAGCAGATGAAACGATCTTTGCATCGGGATATGCATTTACAAAGCTGACGATGTTTGCGGAGTGGTCAGGCTCCATGTGCTGGACAACCAAATAATCGGGAGATCTGTCGCCAAGAGTGTTCTTGATGTTATCAAGCCATTCATCTTTGAAAGCAGCATCAACAGAATCCATGATGGCGATCTTTTCGTCGATTATCGCATAGGAGTTATATGCCATTCCGTTGGGAACGATATACTGACCCTCAAAAAGGTCGATATTGCGGTCATTAACGCCGATGTATTTTATATCTTTTGTAATGTTCATTTCAAATACCTCATTTTATACGTTTTCTTTCATTATATCACCGAAAAAAGCATTTTACAATCGTTTTGCGGCATTATCCTTGATTTTGTGTATTTATTATAGTATAATTAGCGAAATTAATCTGTTGAATTTTCAACAAACGGAGAAGATTATGAAGAAATATTTTGATGTGCTTAACAGATGTTCTCTTTTCAGAGGGATCGATGACGATGACCTTATGAAGCTTCTCGGCTGTCTTGGCGCGAAAGTTGAGACATTTGACAAGAAATATACCATCCTTGCTGAGGGCAAGCCCGCAAAGTACATTGGCATTATGCTTTCCGGCTCGGCACAGATCGTCAGAGTTGATTATTTTGGAAACCGAAGCATCGTTTCGATGATAGAGGCCGCACAGGTATTCGGTGAGGCGTTCGCTTGTGCCGAAGTCAAGTCAGTCCCGATCGACGTGATAGCCAACGAGCCGTGTGAGGTCATGCTGATCGACTGTAACAAAGTTTTGCACACTTGTTCGAGTCACTGTAGCTTCCACCAACAAATGATATTTAATTTGATGAAGGATCTTGCGAGCAAAAACATTATGTTCCATCAAAAGATCGAAATAACCTCGAAGCGTACGACGAGAGAAAAGCTGATGGCATATTTAATGCTCCAAGCAAAGAAGGCAAATTCAAACAGCTTCGACATTCCTTTTGACAGACAGGAGCTTGCTGATTATCTTGAGATCGACCGAAGCGGATTATCGAATGAAATATCGAAGCTCAGAAACGAAGGAGTCATTAAAAGCGATCGAAAACATTTTGAGCTTTTATGATAGAATATAAAGCCCGCTGAACATTATGTTTAGCGGGCTTGTGTTTTGCTATTTTGTTTTATTGATATCATCGGTCGATGGGTTATCTATCAATTTTCCGTTTTCGGTAAAGCGTGAGCCGTGGCAGGGACAGTCCCACGAATGCTCCTGCTTGTTATATTTAAGAGCACAGCCCATATGCGGACAGCGCGGTACTGTCGGGGTCACTAAATTCACAACCGCCTCTGTCGCATTGACAGCAAGCTGAGGACACAAGACCGTCCTTGACGGCGAAAAGACCTCTGAATATTGATTCTTTTTGCCGTTTATCATATCCGCAAGGATGCTTGCCGCCGCCATTGCCGAGCTCATTCCCCACTTGTTAAAGCCTGTCGCCACATATAGATTCGGTGTATTCTTTGAATACTCACCGATATAAGGAACACCGTCAAGAGACATACAGTCCTGAGTTGCCCAGCGATAAGCTTCCTTTGCGTTTGGATAATAACGGCGAGCAAAATCAGAAAGCTCTTGCCAGTTGCCGCCTTTTTTACCTGTTCTGTGGCTTCCTCCGCCAACAAGGAGAAGGTCTTGATAATTCCTCAGGGACATCCCCTTTTTGGCTTCGTCGATATACATTCCGCCGACGTTCGGCGCATTCTCCAATGCGAGCACATATGATCGGTGCTGATAGAGCTTTAGATAATATGAGCCGTGTTTATTCAATATCGGAAAATGTGTGGCAACGATGATCTTATCAGCCGAGATCTTCCCTCGGTTTGTGAGGGCGCCTTTCGGCGTGAGCTCCAAAACCTTGGTATTTTCGTAAATGTTCAGATCTTTTGCAATAGAATAAGCGAATTTCAGCGGGTGAAATTGCGCTTGATGGGACACTTTTACCGCCCCTGAGACCTCACACGGCAAAGGAAGGCTTGAGGCAAACCTTGCGGGAACTCCTAATTTATTGAGCGCCGCGACCTCCCTTTCGATCTTTCGGCTGTTATTGAGCGAATATACGAACGAGTCACGCTCTTCATAGTCACAGTCAACTGTTTTGCACAGTTCGGCATATCGCTCAACTGCAAGCTTATTCGCCTCCAAATACATTTTTGCTTTTTCAACGCCGAACTTTTTTATCAGACCGTCATATATAAATCCGTGCTGAAAAGTAATCTTTGCAGTTGTGTTTTTTGTAATACCGTTGCAGATCCTGTCTGCCTCGACAAGAATATAGCTCACACCCGACTTTTCGAGCGCATGAGCGCATAAAATCCCCGCTATCCCTCCTCCGATAATGAGCACATCTGTCTTAACGTCTCCGCTTAAGCATTCAAAATGCGGGCGGGACGAGGTATCCGACCAAACCGAAAACATATCTTTCCTCCATAACGTGATAAGTGTTTTCGGTTAGTTTGTGCAAATTAAAGGGATTTATGAGCAATGGATAGCGGGGATGCTGCTTATTCCTCAGGGCTGAATAATTCTTTTCCTACTCCGCAAAGAGGGCAGGTAAAATCTTCGGGAAGATCCTCAAACTTAGTGCCGGGAGCGATTCCGTTTTCGGGATCACCGATCTCTTCGTCATATACCCATCCGCAAGCGTCACATACGTATTTCATCTGTTTCACCTCCTATTATAATAAATAAATTATATATCAATTTTTCATTTCTGTAAAGAGCATTAATTGTCTAAAATTCTGCCGTCGGTCGAAACGGTTATTACCTGCCACGGGATGAACTTTCCGCTTGCTTGCAGAGCGCGCTTGACGGCATTCTCGATTCCGCCGCAACAAGGAACTTCCATTCGCACGATCTTCACACTCTTGATATTGTTATTTGCGATGATCTGAGTGAGCTTTTCGGCATAATCGCCCTCATCGAGCTTCGGACAGCCGATGAGAGTCACGTGGTTTCTCATGAACTCGTTATGGAAATTGCCATAGGCATATGCTGTGCAATCAGCGGCGATGAGCAGATTTGCATCAGCAAAATAAGGCGCATTAACAGGCACGAGCTTAATCTGAACAGGCCACTGCATGAGCCGGCTTGAAACAGGAACATCGTCTTTTGATCGAACAGGTTCCTCACGCTTGATCGATTTCGAGTGTGTTCCGGGGCATCCGCAAGGGAGCTTGACACCGAATTTTTTCATTTTTGCCTCACGCACAGCCTCCTCGTTATAGGCGGGAGCTTCACGCTCTTCAAAGGTTATCGCATTAGTCGGGCACGCCGGAAGGCAATCGCCCAAGCCGTCACAATAGTCCTCACGGGTGAGCTTGGCTTTTCCGTTTACCATTTCGATCGCACCCTCGTGGCAGGCAGAAGCGCAAGCTCCGCAGCCGTTACATTTTTCTTCATCTATTCGAATAATTTTTCTAAGCATTTTTGTTTCCTCCTTGATCTTATGAGTTGATTATAGCAGAAAGGATGAGGAAAGTATGTTGAAAATTCAACATAACGAAAATAAAAAAAGAAAAAGCCAGCACAAGGCTGACTTTGTGTCTTTGGCAGGGGCAGAAGGATTTGAACCCTCGACAAACAGTTTTGGAGACTGCTGCTCTACCAGCTGAACTATACCCCTATATTAAATTGGTGGGCCAACAGGGACTCGAACCCCGGACCGACCGGTTATGAGCCGGTTGCTCTAACCAACTGAGCTATTGGCCCAATTAAAAAATGAGCCTCCACCGCGGAAAGCTCATCGTATTCCCGCGGTAAGTGGCATATGGTGACCCGTGCGAGAATCGAACTCGCGTTACCGGCGTGAGAGGCCGGTGTCTTAGCCGCTTGACCAACGGGCCAATTGGTGCACCATCGGGGACTCGAACCCAGGACCCACTGATTAAGAGTCAGTTGCTCTACCAACTGAGCTAATGGTGCATAAGTGTCGGCAACACCAATTTTCCCGGGCCGTTACCAGCCAAGTATCGTAGGCGTG
>CAZYUJ010000015.1:0-39086 GCA_964650705.1 uncultured Oscillospiraceae bacterium | reverse complement strand
TTTTCCTGTACTTAATTCCATACCTTGTTATCGGCTATGACATTCTGATCAAAGCAGGAAAAGGAATACTGAATCGCCAGATATTTGACGAAAACTTTCTAATGGCCATCGCCACCATTGGTGCTATGATCATCGGAGTAGTAGACAGCGGCGATTATGTTGAAGCCATCGCCGTTATGCTGTTCTATCAGGTGGGCGAGTTATTCCAAAGCTATGCCGTCGGCAAAAGCCGCAGAAACATCAGCGAGCTTATGGATATCCGCCCTGACTATGCGAACATTGAGGAAGACGGTAAGCTGATACAAGTCGATCCCGACGAGGTTGAGATCGGGACGGTAATTATCGTTCAGCCCGGTGAGAAAATACCGATCGACGGTGTTGTTATAGAAGGAATGTCATCACTCAACACCAGCGCTTTGACGGGCGAAAGCCTGCCCCGTGACGTGAAGATAAACGATGAAGTCGTCAGCGGTTGTATCAATATGACCGGCGTTTTGAAGATCCGCACCACAAAGGAATTCGGCGAATCGACAGTATCGAAAATTCTTGATCTTGTTGAAAACGCCAGCTCCCGCAAGTCACGGTCGGAGGATTTCATCTCCAAATTTGCGAAGATATACACGCCCGCTGTCTGCATCTGTGCAGTGGCTTTGGCAATCTTTCCGCCCATTGTCAGTATGCTGTTTCTGAACAGCCCTGCTAATTGGAGTGTTTGGATCTATAGGGCGCTTACCTTCCTTGTGGCAAGCTGTCCCTGTGCGCTTGTTATCAGCGTTCCCCTCAGCTTCTTTGCCGGTATCGGCGGAGCAAGCAAGGAAGGCGTGCTGGTCAAGGGCTCAAATTATCTTGAAGCGCTGTCGCAGACCGGTTATGTAGTATTTGACAAGACGGGCACACTTACTCAGGGTGTGTTTGAAGTTACCGCAATTCATCACAATGAGCTGCCCGAAGAAAAGCTGATTGAATATGCCGCCCTTGCCGAAATCGCGTCCTCTCATCCCATTGCACAAAGCTTACAGCGCGCCTATGGTTTAGAGCTTGACAGAAGCAGAGTCAGTGAAGTCGAAGAGATCAGCGGCAACGGCGTGATCGCCAAGGTTGACGGACGTTTGGTTGCCGCAGGAAACGACAAGCTGATGAAGCGTATCGGTGTCCCTTATTCCGACTGTCATCACGTCGGAACGATCATCCATATCGCCATTGACAACGAATATGCAGGGCATATCGTTATTTCCGACGTCATCAAGCCCTCCTCCGCTAAGGCGATGGCGGAGCTTAAAAAGGCAGGAGTTCAAAAAACGGTTATGCTCACCGGCGATGCAAAGGCGGTAGCCGAGCAGGTCGCAGGTTCACTTGGCATCGATACCGTTTACAGCGAGCTTTTGCCGGGCGATAAAGTTGACAAGGTGGAAGAGCTTCTTTCTTCCAAGCCTAAGAAAGCAAAGCTTGCGTTTGTTGGCGACGGCATCAACGATGCTCCTGTACTTTCCCGTGCGGATATCGGTATCGCTATGGGGGCTATGGGTTCAGATGCAGCCATTGAAGCCGCTGACATCGTTCTGATGGATGATGATCCGCTGAAAATTGCAAAGGCTATCAAGATCTCCCGCAAGTGCCTCAGAATCGTGCATCAGAACATCGGATTTGCGATTGCCGTCAAGATACTGTCTCTTATTTTCGTTGCTTTCGGTGCGGCAAATATGTGGATCGCTATTTTTGCCGACGTCGGTGTGATGATCCTTGCCGTTCTCAATGCGATTCGTGCTTTGTTTGTGAAAAAACTATAATATAAACAGTAATATTACAAAACATTAAGAAGGCTTCTCTTCGGGTTTGAAGCGGAGCCTTTGTGTATTTATAATGGGATTGATCAAAAGCAAAATGCCGATCAAGATCTCCACAAAGCTCATCAAAAGACCTGAATTGCAGGAATAAACTTTTTATAGTATGTAGCTCCTTTTGTAAGCGCCAATGCACCTTGTTTTCGCTATTAAGAATACATCTGTTTCTTCAGCTCTCCGTCAATTCAATCTCAACATTTGTTGAACTTCAGTTGAGCATGAGTTGAAAAAACCACTATATACTTAACGATAAACTGAATCAGAATATCTTGAATAAGGAGCCGGGAAAATGCCCTCACATTACATAGAGTTTGAAAACGTAAGAAAAAGCTACGGCACGGGAGATGCACAGATCAATGCGCTGTCGGATGCAAGCTTTCATATAAATAAAGGTGAGTTTTGTGTTCTGCTCGGTTCCTCCGGCGCAGGCAAAACCACCCTTTTAAATATGCTCGGCGGTATGGATACCGTTACAAGCGGCACAATACATTTTGACGGTAAAGAGGTTTCCTCTTTAAATAAAAAGGAGCTTGTGGAATACCGCCGTAATGAGCATGGTGCGTATTGATATGATAAACTTTAATAACCTTGTAAATCCCATCAGCTATGCATTGGCTTTCGTTTGTACGGTTTTGTTTGCTATTATCGTAAATCACTTTATGAAGCGCAGAATCGACAAGGTCAACATGGCGGAATCCTTAAAAGCGGTGGAATAATGTTCAACAATCGTTGAGATTCAGTTGAGAAACAGTTGAAACAGCTCTTGTATAATACATATAATTCGAGTAATTGGAGGAACTGAAATTGACACCTTACAGTCAGAAAGCAACAGAACTTTTGAGCGAACTGAATACCGATAAGCAAAACGGTCTCAGCTCTGCCGAAGCGGCTCATAGAAAAGAAAAGTACGGAGCCAACAAGCTCCGTGAGAAGAAAAAGAAAACGACCATGCAGCGTTTTCTTGACCAGTTCAAGGATGCGATGATCCTCATTCTGATCGCCGCCGCCATCATTTCCTTTGTGGTAGTATGCGTTGAGCAAAATTGGGGCGAGCTTTTTGAACCTGCGCTTATCGTTCTGATCGTTATTCTCAATGCCGTTATGGGTGTATATCAGGAGGGTAAAGCAGAAAAGGCTTTGGATGCCCTTAAAAATATGTCGGCACCTCACGCAAGGGTTATCCGTGACGGTGAGGAAAAGATCATTGATGCCTCCGAGCTCGTTCCCGGCGATATTATCCGTTTGGAAGCCGGCGATTTCGTTCCTGCCGATGCAAGACTTCTTCACAGTGCAGGACTTAAATCCGAAGAATCAGCACTTACGGGTGAATCGGTGCCATCTGAAAAAGATTACCTTGCCGATGTGAAAGACGGCGCACCTCTCGGTGACCGCCATAATATGGTTTACTCCGGCTGTTCTATTACCTACGGTACGGCGACCGCCGTTGTTACCGCTACCGGTATGGATACCGAAATGGGTAAAATTGCAAATATGCTGGATAACGAAGAAGAGGGTCAGACTCCCTTACAGCAAAAACTCGCCCAACTCGGCAAATATCTCGGCATTCTGGCTCTCGTTGCCTGCGCCGTTATCTTTGTCGTAGGTCTTGTAAACGGTATCCCCGTACTTGAGATCTTTATGACGGCTGTTTCCCTTGCCGTATCCGCTATTCCCGAAGGTCTGCCTGCAATCGTTACTATTGTGCTTTCCATCGGTGTTCAGCGTATGGTCAAGAAAAATGCGCTTATTCGAAAGCTTCCTGCAGTTGAAACATTGGGCGGCGCATCGGTGATCTGCTCGGATAAGACGGGTACGCTTACTCAAAACCGTATGACCTTAACAAAGGCTTATGTTGAGGGTTATCTTGATCCCGAAAACATCAGCAATAACAATACTGAGGGCATTAAGAAGCTATTGATGTACGGTGCTCTTTGCTGTGACGGTTCGGTTGCTTTCCACGGTACAGAGGAACAGCATATCGGTGATCCTACCGAAACTGCGATCGTCCTTGCCGCACACAAGAACGGTATGCCCAAGGATGACCTTAACAAAAAATATCCTCGCCTTGCGGAGATCCCTTTCGATTCCGACCGCAAGCTGATGACTACCGTCAACCGCATCGACGGCAAGAACGTCGTTATCGTCAAGGGCGCCTTTGATATGATGGCTCCCCGCTGTGTTGCAGGCGACCTTGAAACCGCAAGAAAAGTAACCGATGCTATGAGCGAAAGCGCTCTGCGTGTTTTGGCGGTTGCTTACAAAGAAATTGACGCCGTTCCTCAAAATCCTACCTCCGAGGAGTTGGAAAACGGTCTTACCTTTATGGGCCTTGTCGGCATGATCGACCCGCCGAGACCCGAAGCAAAGGAAGCCGTTGCCGTCTGCCGCAGAGCAGGTATCAAGCCCGTTATGATTACGGGCGATCACGTTGTTACCGCTTCTGCTATTGCAAAAGAACTCGGCATTCTGCTTGAAGGCGACCGTGCTATCACAGGTGCTGAGCTGGATGCCATGACCGACAGAGAGCTTGACGAGCAGGTTGAGAACATCTCGGTTTATGCCCGTGTCTCTCCTGAAAACAAGATCCGTATCGTCAAGGCTTGGCAACGTAAGGGTCAGGTCGTATCTATGACGGGTGACGGCGTAAACGACGCACCTGCACTCAAAGCCGCCGACATCGGCTGTGCTATGGGCATTACAGGTACCGACGTTGCGAAGGGTGCCGCCGACATGACTCTTACCGATGACAATTTTGCCACTATCGTAGATGCCGTCCGTGAAGGACGCGGTATCTATGCCAACATCAAAAAAGTTGTAGGTTACCTTTTAGGCACGAATATCGGTGAGGTCATAACCGTGTTTATGGCTATGCTTTTGTGGCATAAGACACCGCTTTTGTCTATGCAGCTTCTTTGGATCAACCTTGTGACCGATTCTCTGCCTGCGATCGCACTCGGTATGGAAGCGGTAGAATCGGATGTTATGGACCGCAAACCCAAGCCGAAGAACGAAGGCATCTTTGCTAACGGTCTCGGTATCAGGGTAGTAATTCAAGGTATTATGTTTGCGGTGCTCACACTCATTGGCTTTAAGGTTGGCGAAAACGTGACCGGCACACTTGAGGGCGGTCAGACTCTTGCCTTTATGGTACTTGCTCTCTCGCAGGTCGTTCAGGCATTTAATATGCGCTCTGAACATTCCCTGTTCAAGATCGGTCCCTTTAAGAACCACAAGCTCAACTGGGCGGCTCTCGCTTCTACCTTGCTTGTTGCTTTGGTACTCTTTACACCCTTAAAGACCGCTTTCGGGCTTGTTACACTTCCCGCTGAACTTTATCTTCTCGGCTTAGGTCTTATCCTTATTCCGCTTGTTGCTATGGAGCTTTCCAAGGCGTTCGGACTTATAAAGCATCACAAATAATCTTTCCCAAGCCGTCGAGCGCTTCGACGGCTTTTCGGGGTTATATACGGCCTATCGCCTATGAAGCAAAATATCAAAACTATATCACTTACCATATTACGATTTGCTCCGCTTATCGTATGTGCGGTATCTATGAAAATACATATCTGTTTTCGGGCGAAGATATTACAGCGGAAAGCCTCTTAAACTTCGCACCTGAGAAACCGCTGTATGCAACATTTTTTCTCGTGCTGCTCTATGACTTCAAATCACTGACGGTGTTTTTTTCGATTATCGTGCTGAATGTGCCGGCGACCAATCCGCTGTTGCCGTCGGTAGCCACCGAAAGTCGTACCCGTCAGGCAGTTTTGACGAGTTATTTGTATTTATTGATAGGTTAGAAAGGAAGACTCCAAGTTGAACAAAAGCAAAAAGAAGCCTTGGCTTTTTAGATTTATAAAGTATTTAGTACGGCTTTTTTATCCGAAAATGGAAGTTGTCGGCCTCGAAAATCTTCCCGATGAGCCCTGTGCCATTATCGGAAACCATACACAGCTTCACGGGCCGATCGCGGGAGAACTCTATTTCCCCGACAGCTTCTATACCTGGTGTGCTGCACCGATGATGAAGCTTAAAGAAGTGCCGGCTTATGCGTACACGGATTTTTGGTCGCAAAAGCCAAAGGCATTACGACCGCTATTCAAACTCGTTTCATACATGATTGCGCCCCTGTCCGTGTTGATTTTCAACAATGCACGGACGATTGCTGTTTATAAAGATAACCGCATTTTAAGTACTTTCAGAGAGTCGGTCGCCAAATTGCAGGACGGAAAAAGCGTTGTTATTTTCCCCGAACAAGATAAAAAACACAACCATATTGTTTATGATTTCCAAGAGGGATTTGTAGATATTGCGCGGCTTTATTATAAGCGCACAGGCAAGGAGCTTGCCTTCGTTCCGCTTTACATAGCGCCAAACCTTAAGAAAATGTATTTGGGCGAATCTATAAAATTCTCGGCAGATACTCCCATTGCCGAGGAACGCCGCCGTATCTGTGATTATCTGATGAACAAAATCACCGATATTGCCGTGGACTTACCTGAGCATACGGTTATTCCTTACCGAAACATTCCGAAAAAGTATTATCCAAAAAATATCAAGGAGAAGAAAAATGAGAAAACCGCAAGTTGATTACCGTCAGTTTCGCTTTTCTAAGCTTAATACACCGCAGTTTTCTCATTTAAAACTGCTTCTCGGTTGGGTAGGATATTTCATTCTGTATTTCCTAACTGAAAATCTGATACCCGTAGAAAAATGTCATGTTATCCATTGCAGGCTGGACGATATCATTCCGTTTTGCGAGTGGTTTTTGCTGCCGTATGTATTTTGGTATGCGCTGATCGTTTTCTCGCTTGGCTACTTTGCACTTTATGATGTGGATAGCTTTAAAAAGCTGCAAACCTTTTTTATTATCACACAGGTTTGTGCTATGGCGGTGTATATTCTATATCCGAATTGTCAGAACCTGAGACCTGACGAGTTTCCAAGAGATAATTTCTTAACCGATTGTATCGGTTTTCTATACGCTTTGGATACCAATACCGGTGTTTGTCCGTCACTGCACTGTGCATACTCCATCGGTATCGCATCGGTTTGGCTGAAAGCAAAAGATGTATCAAAGCTTTGGAAGGTTTTTGTTGTGGTAGCCGTTATTTTAATTTGCCTTTCCACGATGTTTATCAAACAACATTCGGCTGTGGATTTCTTTGCAGCGTTGCCTGTGTGTCTGCTTGCTGAGATATTAGTGTTCAAGGTATTCTACAAGAAAAAAGCATGAAGTTTTAGAGGGATGGGATTTATGAGTATTAAAATCAAAGAAGTTATATCGAAAAAGGAGCTAAAGAAATGGATTGAGTTTCCGAATTCACTTTATAAGGACAATCAGTATTACGTTCCGTTTTTGGCAAACGATGAGACGGAGACGTTTTCACCCGACAAAAATCCCGCATACGCTTTTTGTGAAACAAAGCTGTTTTTAGCATATAAGGATGATAAAACTGTCGGCAGAATTGCGGGACTAATCAACCACGCTTACAATAATAAGTGGGACAAAAACGCTATTCGCTTTACCCGTTTTGATTTTATTGATGATTTTGAGGTTTCGCAAAAACTGTTCCAAGAGGTTGTCAATTGGGGTAAGGAAAAAGGTCTTTCCGAAATTATGGGGCCAATCGGCTTTACCGATATGGATCACGAAGGGATGCTGATTGAAGGTTTTGAAGAACTAAACCTTTCCATCACTTTTTACAATCATCCCTATTATATAGAGCATATGGAGCGATTAGGGCTTAAAAAGGATATTGATTGGTTTGAATACCGTATAAGCGTACCCGAAACTATAGACCCCCGCTTTGAGCGAATCAGCAACCATATATGCGAGAAAAACGGTTATGAAATCATAACCTATAATAACCGCAAGGTGCTGTATAACGATGCCTTGGAAGCATTTAAGATTATTGATATTGCTTTTTCAAAATTATACGGCACCGTCCCGCTGACTCCCGAAGTTATTAAGCATGCTATTGACGGTTATGTTCCTGTTGTTAATCTTGATTATGTTTGCTCAATTAAGGATAAAGACGGCAAAATCATCGGTTTTGGAGTACTTGTTCCGTCTATCGCCAAGGCACTTAAAAAGTCTGACGGTAAAATGCTTCCGTTAGGTGTTTTCCGATTGCTTAAAGCCCTAAATGGCAAAAACGATACTTTGGAAATGTTTTTTGTTGCCGTTCATCCCGATTATCAGGCAAAGGGACTGCCTGCCATTCTTATTAGCACACTTGCTAAGAAGATTATAGAAAACGGCGTTAAATATTGCGAAACGGGTCCGATGCTTGAAACCAATACTGCCGTTCACAGTATGTGGAGACACTTTGAAAAACGTCAGCACCGCCGCCGCCGTTGTTACATAAAAGCTATCTGATTTAAAATGTCTTGAATTACGCCTTAAAGCATCGTATGATTTAAGGTACGTTTATCGCTGATCTGTATGATACCGCAACTGATTGCAAGCAAAACAATGGGCTTTTACGGTTTTCAGCCGAAACAAAGCCCTGACTTGATTGGACAAACTGTCAAGAGAAGCTGTGCAGTCAAAAAAGCAATGATATTCGGTGCGCCTGTATCGAGTGGCATTGCTTTTTTCATTCTCGGGATATGACAGTCAATGCCAACGATATAATTCTCACCCGTACTTTTGTTTATTGAATCTGTGTGTTCATTCCTTGGCGGGAGATGATCTTCACCCAAAACAGCTTTGGCGATTTGAGTGCGATTCTCTGATTTCGTGCTTCGTGTTTTTGGGCTACAGCAGGACTTTAGGCGCGAAATGCACCGAGTTTGCGAAAGAAACTCATAGACATTGTAAGAGACAGCGTTGATAAGTACGTCTTTTTTCAATCGGGCAATGTATCAAAGCCTTCATCTCATCCTTGTGAAACTGATATTTGTCCATGTCTTCACCGCTATGAAAAGTGTCCCATCGTCGGCAAGCGACGTATACTGTAATGGTGTTTCACCGAAATTTACAGAGAAGGAGATTTTATGAACAGACAAAATCAGTTTATGCGAAATGCAGGCAGTCGTGAATGCAACTGCAGCACTCAAAGATCTTTTTGCGATGAGAGTAAAAATACAAATCCGTGTGTTGTCTGCCCCCCGGGACCACAGGGTCCTGCAGGTGAACGTGGGCCTCAGGGTCCCATCGGTTTGAGAGGTCCCGCGGGCCCTCAGGGACCAATCGGAAATACCGGTCCCATGGGTCCTCAGGGTCCTGCAGGCGCTATCGGACCGCAAGGACCGGCGGGAGCTGTTGGCCCCATAGGTCCACAAGGTCCGATTGGAGAGACGGGTCCTATCGGACCGCAAGGTCCAGCCGGTGCCGTTGGTCCCATAGGTCCACAAGGTCCAGTTGGTGAAACAGGTCCTATCGGACCGCAAGGTCCAGCCGGTGCCGTTGGTCCCATAGGCCCACAAGGTCCGATTGGAGAGACGGGTCCTATCGGGCCGCAAGGCCCAGCCGGTGCTGTTGGTCCGCAAGGCCCTCAAGGGCCTGCCGGCGAAACGGGTGAACAAGGACCTCAGGGAGTCCCCGGCGGTGTATTAGGTTATGCCGATTTTTATGCACTGATGCCCCCGGATAACTCGGCAACGGTTGCTCCCGGCACAGATGTCAGCTTCCCTCAGGACGGCCCGATCGCAAACGCTAACATCAGCCGTCTCGGCCCGTCATCATTCAATCTCGGAGTTATCGGCACCTATCAGATCCTATTCCAAGTCAGTGTTGACGAAGCGGGACAGCTGATCCTCACGCTGGACGGGCAGGATCTTGCCTATACTGTAGCCGGGCGTGCCACGGGGACGTCACAGATCGTTGGGATGGCGGTCGTAACGACAACGGCAGTTGACTCGGTGTTGACGGTTCGAAATCCTGCAGGAAACGCTGCAGCACTTACCATCACACCTCTTGCAGGCGGAACTCGGCCTGTATCCGCACATCTTGTGATCACACAGATAGGATAGCCTTATATCAAAACCGTTCCTTTGGGGCGGTTTTGTTTTTTGCAATATTAGAAAGAGGATAACGTGCAACAAAAAATTTGACTTATGAATATAAAAGGTGTAAAATCAGTCTATAATATGCATATCTACATGCTAAGGAGTCTTTTTAAAAATGGTAGTGGTATATATTCTGCTTGCTTTGATAGCGCTGATTTTGTTGATCTCTTTGGGAACGTTCTTGATGGCGTTTTACAGCTCAAACAAGCAAAAAGCATATTTCAGCAACCCTCACGTTCCTCTCGCCGGAGAAGAATATGCAAAATTCAACGATGGCATTTTGGAAAATGTTAAGAAGATCGAAGCGCACCCTTGCGAAGAGGTCACGATCATATCGCACGACGGCAAAAAGCTCTTCGGCAGATATTATCACCACGCAGACGGCTGGCCTGTGGAGATATTCTTCCACGGATACCGTGCCAACGGCCTCAGAGACGGATCGGGATCGTTTAGATTGTCGGGGGAAGCCGGATTCAATCTTTTGATTATTGATCAGCGTTCAACAGGAAACAGTGACGGAAACGTGATCACTTTCGGTGTGAAGGAAAAGCTGGACGTTCTTTCGTGGGTCGACTATGTAATAAAGCGTTTCGGCAAAGATGTTAAGATAATCTTAGCAGGTATTTCGATGGGTGCCTCGACAGTTTTGATGGCAAGCGAGCTTGACCTCCCCGAAAATGTTAAGTGTATAACAGCCGACTGTGGATATTCCTCACAGACACAGATAATCAAAAAAGTTGCCAAAGAGATGAATTTCCCTGTAGACATCCTGTTCCCGTTTGTAAAAATAGGTGCTTTAGTATACGGCGGGTTTAATATTGATTCAAGAACGCCTTTGGATGCGGTTAAAAACGCAAAAGTTCCGATATTCTTCATCCACGGAGATTGC
The DNA here is from genome assembly GCA_964650705.1 of uncultured Oscillospiraceae bacterium. Classification (GTDB taxonomy): domain Bacteria; phylum Bacillota; class Clostridia; order Oscillospirales; family Ruminococcaceae; genus Faeciplasma. Next base: position 28,340 of record CAZYUJ010000015.1, on the reverse strand, counting down.
GACACGTTTGTCCCCTGCCGTATGTGCGACGAGCTTTACGAGGCGTGTACCTCTGACAAGCGAAAGCTTATTGTAAAGAACGCAGTACACGGTGTAAGCTTTTTTGTCGAGCACGAGACATATAAGGATTATCTGCACGAATTCTTCAGCTCTTCGGGAGCGATCACAAATTGGGAAAGATAATTTGCAAAAACGCTTGACAAAATAAAATGATTGTGATATTATATTAAGGCACTCTTGTGAGCGCCTGATATATCGCGGGGTAGAGCAGTTGGTAGCTCGTCGGGCTCATAACCCGGAGGTCGTTGGTTCAAGTCCTTCCCCCGCAACCAAAGAAAAATACTTCAGCCGTGAGGCTGGGGTATTTTTCTTTTACTGAGAGTGATCGACACAGGACCGCAAATCCGTAAGGATTTGCTGATTTTGCGCTTCGATATCTTGCACATTAAACAAAATGCGGGCGCAAAATTGTTCAAATGTCCGAACAACACGAGCGAAGCGAGTTTTGTTTTCCCCGCAACCAGAAGAAAAGCCTCGTAATTCCAAAGAATGGCGAGGTTTTCTTTTTGTTTTTTGCACAGTAATCAATGCCGATCTATACCGATCTATTCCTATCTTTTTGGGCGGCTCGTGGTCGGTTGGGACGGTTTTAGTAAGAGCTTATGAATATAAAATCAATGCAAATGCTCCTATTACAAATAATTGTTGAAAAAACGTCGAATTAATGATATAATGAAATATATAGTAAAAATTTGACGATTTTCGGAGGACGCCCTATGTCTTACTATTCTATTGAAACATGGACAATCAAGCAGGTGGCAAAGGCATTCAATTTCAGAGAATGCACTTCTGATCCAGCGGAAAAGAAGGTAGTAATTCCTATTTTCCAAAGAGGATTACGATGGGAATCGACAAGAAGACGACAGTTCATTGATTCTCTTGATAGAGGGTATCCGTTTGGTTCTTTATTATTTGCAAAGCAAGAAGGACTGAACAAATATTCGGTTGTGGATGGTTTGCAAAGAGGTTCGACAGTTTGCAATTACGTGTTTAATCCATTGGGCAAAGATAATATAACCGATATCGACACTGATGTTTTAAATAACATAAGGCTCTCTCTTTTTCCTGAAAACGCCAACTTAACAATAAATGTGAAAATCAAACAAACTATACTAGAATATTTTTACGGGCAGAAAAAGTTTGATAATGTTCAACTATTTGATTTAGCAAATATCATATATGATACTTTTCCAAATCAACAAGATTACAGACAATGTATTGGCAAAATCCATGATGCAATTTTACCATTTTTTAACTCGAAAAAGGATCGATATGACAACATATGTGGTGCTTCAGTTCCAATTGTTGTATATAGCGGCCCACAAGAACTGTTAAATGACATATTTAATAGAATAAATAAAAATGGCATTCCTCTTAACGATTATGAGATTTATTCCGCAACTTGGAGCCAACAAAAATACACCGTAAATAGTTTAGATGTTGTTGAAAGAGTCATAAAAAAATACTGGGTACTGTCTGACAACGGATATGAAATAGATGGCTTTGACGCTACCGAAATGAGAACAAGCAAACAACTAACAGCTTTTGAATTTTTGTTTGGTCTTGGAAAGTATTGGAACGACAAATTTTGGTGCCTTAAGGTTGACTCGAAGAATCGCGAAGATGACGTAAATGAAATAGGATTTGAGATTATTGATGCTTGCATTAGCCAGACCAAAGCTATTTCTAATTTAGACAAAGCCTTAAAGAATATTAACATCAATAAATTACAACGCCGAATTGAAGAGGCAATAACATTCGTTTCCAATGCCATAGCAATAGTCGGCACCTTTAAGGGTAACAAACGTAAATTTAATATTTTGCACTCAAAATACCAAATAGTTTCTATGATAGCTTTTGTTTTCAGAGAAATGTATGATGTGGGCAATCTAGACATTAAAAGAATAGGTTGGAATCAAAAGTCAGACTGTCTTTCTAAAAATTTATTAGCACATTATGTTGCAGATATTATTTCCGGCGAATGGCATGATGGCGGCGGAACTAAAGTGTATTCTTTCATTAAGGAAGGAAAATATCTGGAGAACATCTCAAAAAATCGATGGGAAAGTTTATTGGATAATTATTTCGAAAAGCAATTGCAAAACAAGCAAAATAGTACCATAAGTAATCCAGTAAATGCTGATTCGGTTATTTTGAATTGCATATACGTTAATCTGTTTACAGCTGAGGATCAATTATCTGATAAGAAATTTGATATAGAGCACCTTGCAACCAAAGAACGCATGAAACGCATTCTTAAAAGATTTGGGGATTTGAAGCTCCCTATAGCTTGTATCGCAAACTTATGCTATCTACCTCAGGACATTAATAGAGGTAAAAAAGAAAAGACTATATACGAAGCTGCGCAATTGACCTTACCCATCGAAATAATTGAGGAAAAATATAGTTTCACAACCTCTAGCGACTTAGAATGGATATCTTATAATTACTCCGAATCCGATAGTAGTCTATTCGTAAGAGACTATATGAATTTCATAAGTAATCGATACAAAACAATTAAGAAAAAATTCCTGGAAGTATTCGTGTAAATTATCACCGTTCAATCAAAGATGCTCACATACCCCCGCACATTCCACCCTCACAAACATATATAATCAAATTAACCTCATAGAAGTTTTGTGCTTCTATGAGGTTTTATTTTGCCCGTACACCCATATGTACCGCTTGGGTGATAGATTTTAATCAAGGAGGTGAAGAAGCGTATGTGTGAAGGTGAAATTTGGGACAAACACAAGGAAAATGAGATTTTACTCGGCTGGTCAAGTTTGCTAAAATTGTCGAAAGAGGTGATTTTGATGGCAGAAAACGACCCCGAGTTGCTCAACACGGTCTACAAAGAGATCAGCGAAAAGCTGGGCATGGACACGGCGATGGAAGTTTACCAGATGTTCAAGGGGCAACAGATCAGTTTTCCCGTCCGCTTCTTCAACCCCGAAAGAATACAAAAGCTCATCGTCGCTGAGTATGACGGCACAAACATCAGGACACTTGCCATCAAGTACAACTACTCAGAAAAAACGGTGAGGAGAATTATTAAGGAGAGCTTGGAAAAGCAATAGGTGGATTTATATGCAAACGCAGAAGAAAAATTGGGTTGTTTATCAATGTTCATGGTGCGGGGCTACGCAGACCCGTTCAATAAATCAAGGCAGGCCTACACCGGGAAGTTGTCCGAGAAAACCTAAGTTGAGAAACGGTATGACAAGACCTCACACGTGGACAATAAGTAAAAAATATTAGAGGAGGGATAAAATGGGATTCTTGAAAGGATGCTTAAAGGTTGTGGGGACTGCAGCATTAGGTGCAGGTTGGTTTGCATCAGGAGTAATCAGGAAAGCTGCTGATGCCGCAGGAATTGAACCGCTAGCAGAATTAGCCGATGCTGGAGTCAACGCAAGTGCAAACAGCATTAAACAGATTTGGGGCACAGAATCCATCGATGAAAATATTGATGAAACCGACGCTGAAATTGCAGAGCTGATGCGTCAGAAAGCCAGAAAGAGAAGTGCTGCAACTCGTTGTTGGGAAATGGCTTCTGCTGCAAAGCAGGTTGGTAACGATGAAAAGTATGATACGCTTATGCAAAGATACGAAGACTTAATAGCAGAAGTGGAGTCATACGATGAAGAAATAGCGAATGCAAAATTAAGAAAAAAGGAGATGTAAATAATGTCAGTAACAGTTAAAAGAGTTGTACATCATTGGCGTTGTGAATACTGTGGTAGAACATCTGATAGTTCAGTAAAACCCGGCATGACATATGGTGGAAGATGCCCAGGTAGTAAGAATGGAATGCATCGCTGGGTAAAAGAAAGATAACTTTCTCCCCTGCCGTCCCGCACGGCAGGGACATTTCATTTTGCACAAAATAAAATGTCGAATTATACAAAAATGTCGTTTCAAGGTTGACCATCACACCTATCAGGAGTAAAATGGTTATGCTTTCCACATAATTCTACGCGAAGCATCATCTTCTAATCAGGACATACGTATGTCCTATTCCTCTTATACATTTGATTTAAAACACTAGGAGGACAAGCAATGAACACTAAACAGGACAGAGTTTTAGAGATCTTCTTCAGAGGCTTGCGTGGCGAGGACATCTCGGTACGTGCGCTCGCCGATGAGTATGAAGTATCCACAAAAAGCATCACCCGAAGCATTAATGACCTCAAGGCATTTTTGGCCGATCACAGAGATTTAGTCGGCAACACCGAGCTGGAATACTCCTACCAAGACAAGTGCTACCACCTTTATATGGATGAGTTTTTGTCAAACAAGGAGCTTTTCTCTTTGGTCGAGGTAATGATAGGCACAAGGGCGTTCTCGAAAATGGAGCTGTTGGAGCTTATTGAGAAGCTCCGCAGATTTACCACACCCGAGGATAGACCCAAGCTCAACGAACTTATCCGCCACGAGCTTTACCACTACCCCGAGATCAAGCACGACTGCGACAGCGTTCAGGATAACGTGTGGCAGATAATCAACTGCATCAACGCAAAGAAGGAAATCTCAATCGAATATTACCGAATGGACCGACGCTGGGTGACTCATCGCCTGCGCCCTGCATCGGTGATGTTTACCGATTATTACTTCTACCTCATCGCATTCAGTTGCGATGGGAATACGGAAAAGCCGCTGTATTTTCGCATCGATAGGATCAAGCATATCACGGTGCATAGGAAGAGGTTTGACCTTGAAAAGACGCCTGATTTTGATGAAGGCCTTCTGCGTCAGCGAAGCCTGTTTATGTGGCCGGGTAAGCTCCGGACTATAAAGTTTGAGTTCACAGGCCCCTCTGTCCAGGCGATACTCGATAAGCTCCCCACTGCCAAGATCGTCGAACGACAAGGCAGAAAATATATCATCGAAGCCCAGACCTATGGCGACGGCATCAAGATGTTCCTCATGAGCCAGGGAAGTTGGGTGAAAGTGATTGAGCCGGAGGAGCTAAGAGAAACTATTATTAGTGAAGCTCAGAATATGATAGATAAGTATAAGTAAGGGTGATATTATGGAAGTAAAGAATAACTCTTTTGCCAGAGTTGAAATACCGGAAACATATATAACTCAAGAAGGCCAAGAGGAGACATCATTGCAAACAGTAGAAGTAGAACTACTCCCTCCCGTAGATATTAATGATGCAAGAAAGTTGGAAATATACAAAGGTATTGCCGATATTGATGAAAGACTGGAATTCATTTCATCAAGAGTTGACGAACTTAATTCTGAGATAGATAGTTTGACAAATCATGCGGATGGAATAGATTATGCTGTGGCTGTGGCGAGTGGAGTTTTAACTGGTTTAATTGATAGCTTTTTTGTTGGAGAATGGGATTTCAAAGACGCTAAAGCTAAGGCAAATGAAAAAGTTAATAAGCAAGTTACTGATTACGCTAAAAAGCAAGGATATGAGGGAAAAAAAGATAAAGATGGCAACACTAAATATCCCCTTAAAGATGCCATATCCTTTTTGGAAGAAAAATTTGGTGTAGACCAAGATAATGCGTGGAAAGGTAAAGATATAAATGTTTCTGCAACTTCACATCATTTAGATGATTTAGCACATCACCCAACGCCATTGGGACTGGTGTCGGCTATTGTAGTTCAATTTCTGAGAGTGGGAATATTTACAAACAGAAATGGGAAATGGCATTTCGAAAAAATTGATACTGACCCTAAAGAACGGATAAAAACATGGACGCCTATATTGCTGTTTGGATTAACAACTTGGATTGTTAACATTATTGAAAAGAAGAGTTATGAAGTTGATGACACAAAAATACCAGGAGCCATCTTAAATCTTATAAAAGCAATTTCTGCTGTTCCTATGATGATAACAATATTAAAAACCGCTAATAACTGGTATGGTCATTTAATGAGCGATAAAGCAGGCAGTAAAAATACACCCGGTGGTGGAATGGGGATACCTGGATTATTAATGTCATTGATGAAAGAGTTATCTATGATACCAGGATTAGTATTCCCTGCGATACCTCAAAATCTAGCTAAGCTATATGAAAAAGGAATTGGCGCAGGAAAAGGCCAAGTCGATTTAGGAATATTTAATTGCTTGTTTGAAGGTGCATCTAGTAAATTCGATACAAGAACCGAAGAAGCTCTTGGAAATTTGCTTGGTAAACAGGCGATACCAGTTATAATCGACGAGGTTCTGGTACGTGGTTTCTACTTTATGAGACATTTTACCGAGGAGTTAAAGCATACATCTGATATTTCGGAAATCAATTGGAATCAAATTAAGCCATTCGGCAATCGTACAGTTGAACGTATGATGACAATTGCCTCCGGCACATTTACAGCAGTTGACGTTGCCGATGCCGCTATTCGTTCTGGTGGATTTAATGCTTCGTGTATTTTAAGACTCAATTTCGTTGGCATCGGTCGTTTTGCTGTTGCTATTGGTACCGATATTGGCATGGGTATCAAAAAAAGAAAGAAAAAGCAAGAACGAAGCGAAGCATTAAGTGAGTATATCAGCTTGGCAAATATTAAAATCTACTATAGAAAAGCCGCCTTGTTATGTTCAGAAGCCGAATTGCATGAACGTGAAGCAAACATGCACACAGCTGAAAAAGAAATTTGGCAAGAGCTTCAATATACAACCGAGGCGATGGCACAACTATATGAAACCATAGGTCAAACTTGTCAATTTTACATGCAAGCGATATCCCAAATGGATGAATGTGCTGATAAGATAGTTGAAGCTCTTCCAGGTTTTGAGCAAAAAAATCCAGGAATGAGAGAAAAAATGTTAGGAAGGTTAAAGTAAAATGAAAGATGAGATTATTTCAATTACACCTGAATTAGAAAACCAGCTTGCATCAATTGATGCAGAAAAATTACCGCAGATATTTACCGAGCAAGTACATTTTTTGGAGATAGCAAACCAAGAGTATTGCAAAGCAGAAGAAAAAGAGAAGCAAGCAAGAAAACGGGTTGAAATAGCTTTGAAAGAAGCGGATGATCTAATAGAAGCCGCAAAAAATGTAGGCGGTCACACTGGTAGTAAAAAGAAGTTTCTATGGGTAGAGTGGACATCGAGCAGAGACGAAATTGATGCCCTAAAGGATAACCTTAAAGAACTCATCAATCATAGCGAAGACAGCGCCGTAGCGCAAAAGAAATTGGCTGAGGTTCAATCTTCATTAATGGAATCTCAAACTGCTATACTTCAAGTTCAAAAAGCTCACATGGAGTATCAACGGCAGATTGCAAATGCAACAAAGTTTGTTTTTGGATTAAGCGCTTACAATATTGGCGTGAGTCAATCCATCTTCCTCAATTTAAAAGCGATTTTATCGGATGAAACCCCTGAAAAAATGGGTGAACTTGCACAACAGCAGCTATTTTTAGCATTAGATCAAATAAGGAACCAAGAGAGCCTCATCACTCGCATAAAAGAAACTGAAAATCTTATTGAAGATTTGAATTCGGATATTACGGCAAAACAAAAGGAAATCGACGAAATCGATAAGATCAATGAAGAGCAGAACAAACGAATATCTGAAAATGCTCAAGATATCGATGAACTTAAAAAAGGAGATGCCGAGCAGGATAGATTAATCAACGAAGGTGTTGAAAAAGATAAAGCACAAGATGCGCAGATAACCGAAAATGCCGAAGATATAGACGAGCTTAAACAGCAAGATGCTGAGCAGGATATATTAATTGCGGAAGGCATTAAAAAAGATGAAGTGCAAGACAAGGTTATTGCACAAATGCAGGACATTGATCAAAAGCAAGCTGAACAAATCGCTACGAACCGTGACAAAAACAAAGAGCAAGATGATCTGCTAAATTCATTAGTCAAAGAGAACGAAAATCAGAGTCAAGAAATACTTGCATTACAAGAGAAAATAGAACGCTTGCAATCTGAATTATTGACCAAAGGCAACAAAACACTACTTATTGTGACTACAGCTGTTTCTGCTGCAGCACTCATAATATCAATTTTGCAGTTCTTTATTTAATTCACCCATACACCCCTCTGTCCCCTTGCAATGGTATCATATAGATACCCGCAAGGGGACTATTATTTAGGAGGTAACAATATGACAAAAGAACTCGACCATATCAATCGCGCCCAAGATGCAAAATCAGCAGAAGTAAAACTTGATCCTATTGTGGAATCAATACTCCCTGTTCACGGTTGCCCAATATGCGAAAAGAACAAAAGAGCAACGAAAGCCGTCACGGTAAAATGCTCACCGTTGGTAACAGGATTCGGCCCTATCTTTGAACTCATTCACAACATCATTAAGAAGTGTAACAAGGAGGATCTCGATGAGCGCAAAAAACATTAAAGCCTTATCTTTGACACTTAGCCTGCTTTCACTGTTGAGTTTGACTTTACCGTTTATAAGAATTTATGACGGTTCAGTTGCTGACACGGGTTATGTTATAAGAGGCATAGGTCTGTGCGAATTTCATCCGTGGTGCATATTGCTGTTGCCGATAGTATTTACTGTACTCACGTTAAGCAGTCTGCCGCCAAGAATCGGGATCCCTACGGCGTGCGTGGCAATGCTTGCGAATACTTTCAGCTTTTTGACAATGATAATTGTTGCTATGAGAAATGCCCTTGACCACAGCAGTGCAAATATATCGTTTGGAGCGATAATATTTGCATCTTTGCTTATTGCGAACTTTGTGTTTACAATTGTGAGCATAATAACTCATAAAGTGGAGAATTGTGATGTTTTCGCTAATTGACTACGAATACCCTTGTTTTAAAAATGCAGTGTTTAGTTTTGATTATACTATCCGCAAAACCGAGTATGATACAGAAAGAACCGAGTTTGAACACTCAGGAAACTATTTTCAAAGAGCTCAATATTGGGATGAACGTGACGATGAAGAAACGTTGAGAGTTATAAAAATGGCTTCGGCTTATAACGAAAGTATTATTAAGAACGCTGAACTATACAATCAGTATGAGCATATAGTCATAACTCAGCCTTACCCCAATGCTTTGTGCTATCCTCTTGAGATGCTTACGAGAGGCATTATTCTAAAGGGATGTATAAGTATTGACGTTGACGACATGATATACTTCCTCGACAACACCTCGAAGGTAATGCACTTGTATATGCATAACTGCGATGATGCTAACGATGTAGACAAGATATATAAAGAGTTAGAAGAACATTTCAATGCTCATAAGCATTCAGACTGGTCAAATGCGTTCTTGTTTTTGAAGATTCCCGAGAGCTTTACCACCGCTCGATTAGCAGATGCTACAGATAAAATGGCTACGATCATGGATCTTCATCATCTACTTTTTCAAGCAGAATACCTCGAAGAAGGAGACGAGCATTTAGAGATAGCTGTCTTGTATGGTGATGACTTGGATGAGGGATGACATTGGCGATAGACAAGTGATGAAAATTGTAAATCAGGAGACATATTAAGATGAAAGAATTTGAAATAAGGAAAACGACATTAGTTCGCTACAATGGCCGTTCAAAAGAAGTTGTTGTCCCCGAGGGCGTTGAAATTATTAGCGGATTCACTTTTGCTGATTGCGATTTTATAGAAAGCGTAACGCTTCCGGCATCACTCAAAGAAATAGAATGCGGTGCGTTTACGATGTGCGACCAGCTCAAAAACGTTACGTTTGAATGTCCGGAAAATCTTGAACACATTGAGAGCTTCGCTTTTAGTAACACTCCCTGGCAGGATAGAAAGATTGAAGAAAACGGCGTAATCATAATCGGTAAACACTTAGTGAGCGTTTCGCCCAAGATAGAATATTTATCAATACCTGAAACCATCACTCATATATGCGGTGCTGCATTCCTAAAAAGCAATATAAAGCATCTCGAAATCCATAATGGCGTTGTTGAGATAGGAAGCTATGCCTTCAATAACAGTTCAATCGAAAGCATAGCTCTCCCAGACAGCTTAGTTAAAATTGAACGCTATGCATTTGCTGATTGCAAAAACCTCAAAGAACTTATTCTGCCAAAAAGTGTTTCGTACATAGGCACATGCGCGTTATATAATCTTCCTGAAACAGAAATCACGATACTCAACAGCAATGAAGATGAGGAGTGTATCTTTGAATCTTGCTTCGGCTTTATAGACTATCTCGCTGATAATGCTGAAATTGCGAACGTTAAAAGAGTAATTGCTCCATACGGTTCGAAGGCAATGAGATGTGCTATGCTTTGGAATTTGCCCTTTTCTCCAATCCCGCATGAGCCCAAGAAATATACTTACATCGATAACGAATTTTGTTGTGAAGGCACAAGACTTGTCAAATACATTGGTAACAAGCAAACAGTAATCGTTCCGGACGGGATAACGGCGATTGGCGATGAAGCGTTTGCGAAAAACCGCAACGGACTTAAAAAAGTAATTTTGCCCGCAACAGTGAAAGAAATAGGCTTTCGTGCATTCTCTTGGTGTATTGAATTGAAAACAGTATCCGGTGAAGGCGTCGAAACAATTCAAAGTTGTGCATTTAACAATTGCCATCATCTGCAATCTTTAGACTTCCCCAGATATGAATTGCTTCAGTAAACAGGTATAGATTGTCACCCAACAGCAAACAAATAAATAGGTAAACAAAATTCTATTGTTGGATGCTATTTCCCTCGCTCGTCTTTGTATATCCCCACCCCTCCCTGAAATTTCACGTATTTCACGGAAATCGCGGCAAATGCCCTTAGATAAAAGGTTTGCGGAGTTTGATTTTACGTAGTCTTCCGTGAAATCTTACGGAAATACGCATTTGGTCGCTGTCGGTCACGTTATCCTCAAAAAAACTACGAACAAATATATATGGGCATCGGCCATGCCTAAATATAAACTGTGAGGTAATTGTAATGAGTACTCAAAATGACACAAAACGCCAAGGAAGAAGTTTAAGTTAGCTGATTCTACACATTCGGATGTCGATCTGACAATATATGCCGATGAGATTGTTGAGGTTATCAACCGTGTTGCTCCCGGTAAGAATCCTATTGTCACTAAGTCGTATTACTCAACAGACTTACTAACGCACTCTGAAGCAGTAATGATCGGTAGAGAGTTATCCAAGATTGAAGGTCTTAGAGACCTAGGAAAAGAAGTAACAATATACAGGCTATTTGAAGGCAAGACATACGAAAGTGAAGAGTCGGCTACGCCTATTAAGACAACAAAGAAGAAAACCAAACCCAAAGGAGGCAGAATGAGATAAGTAAGACTGTGACAATGAAACGAAAATACATATCCATTGACGAGGTACAGCAAGAGTATCTTTCAATGAGCAAAAAGAAAATCAGGTGCTTAGTCAAAAAGCATCTTGATGCCAAAGTCATCGGCTCGAGGATATTTGTTTGCCGAGATGAGCTTGAGGCTTTGCTAAGTAACCCTGAAATCAATATCATATCATTAGATTAGACATAAAACTTATTATTGATAAGAACCTATACGATGGTTGCAATAATCGCAAACGGCTATTGCAACCATGATTTGCTTTGTGGGTATTTTTCTGTACTCATTTTGTTTGACTTTTTTATCGAGTAGAGATATACTTTTACTGTAATAATGTAGCATTAGGAGGTGCCAACGCAATGCTAGAGCCGTATTTTGTTATTCCTGCAACCTTTGCGTTTATTCTTGCCGGTATAGCTCTTGTGATATCCAAGAGAATAGGTCAAATGGTACTCATTGAGCAAATGAAGGACGATTGGAAATACCGTCTTCCATTTAGGCTAACTAACAATAGATACGTAGGATTGAGCAGAACATGTTATCAGTTGTTAGCTATTATGTATTACATCGTAAAAGACGTATTTTTCCTAGCTTTATGTGTTTATTACTATATATTATTGGCCTTTTGCATCGTGATTAAATGGATTTTAAAGAAGATTAAGCGTTCAAAGAAAACACCAGTTGCACCAAAAGAGCAAAATGATGATACGAAATCAGAAAGCTTCGCAACTTCGTCGTATGACGTTGATGATATGACTATCGATCAGAAAATGATATTGGCTGTGCAAGAGCTTATTAAACTGTACGGACAGGGTTATGTAGCTACAACAGCAGAGCTCCACGCATTTATTCAAGAAAGATATAAAATAGCTGATAGCAGTATTATACCTTCTGATTATTGTTATAATCGCATCAATGACGGTATTACTCTTTCTAAACCTACTTTGTTTGAGCACTTAACTCGAGGCCAATATCGTTGCCTTGGACTGAATTACCCATATAATGGAGATATTTATCATAAGGAACAGATAGTTGGAAAATGCAAAAACGGTGTTAGGGAAGTATATGGAATTCCCGTTAATGAGCCAATTGTTGTTACCAATAATACTCGCAGAAGCAGAACGCCGTCTACCAAACTTAGATTTGAGGTTTTATCCCGTGATAAATTCACTTGCCGTTTTTGCGGTGCGTCGCCGACAAAAGACCCATCCGTCACATTACATATCGATCATATAATTCCATGGTCAAAGGGTGGAGAAACATCAATTGATAATTTGCAAACCTTGTGTTCTAAATGCAATTTAGGAAAAAGCGATTCTATCGTAGATTTAGACTTAGAATAAATATCTTGTACGTTTCCATCGAACGATACGAACTTCAAAAACGTAACTCCTTAAAAATTAAATATATATTATAACCCCGATAGTGGCCATGCGCTACTATCGGGAATTTTTTATTTAAGGAGTTTTTATTATGAAACAAAAAGTCATCTTAGCATTAAAGGTTGCACCAAACGAAAAGCCTGAAACCATCTACCTTGAAAATACGTTAGAAGCTTTACAACGTGCTGTCAGCATTGGTGCTAACTACACAGGCCTCATTGAAGTGATTGATCTTGGGGATGGAGTATCAGTAATTTGTAATGAAGAAGGCAAGCTTATTCCTCTCGAGCCTAACAGACGACTTAGCTGTGATGTTATTTGCGGAGTTTTCTACGTTGTAGCTTACAATGACGAAGGAGATTTTTGTTCCCTTAACTGCGATGAGATCGAGAAGTACAGAAAGATGTTTGAAGTTCCAGATAAGTTTGAAAACTTCGATCCTGAAAGATATCTCTTTGCTCACTTCATCCCCATTGATTGAGGTGAGATATGATCTACAAATTAGGATCTGTTAAGGACTTGGACGAGGTGTCAGGTATCAGCGTTGAAGTCATAAACGAATGCAGGTCATATCTTGAGATACTCGATGCTGAATATGGCGTTGATAGAGATATCTACCGTGATGACGGTGGGTATGTGATACTCGCAGACAGTAAGGCAAGAGATGATGAAGTCAGAAAGGTGTTTGACTACACCCATCACCTCTGCGAATTTGAAAAGAAGCAAGAAACATTCACGACTAGGCTGTATCTTTTATCACAAGACTACGGCGTTGTGATCATAACTGTAAAGGAGAAGAAAGATGATAACCGATAAAAATTCAATCAAGTGCGAGGCAGTATTCAACGATTCGAGGACGCATAGGTACCTCTGGCGACGTGTGTGGGATAAGGACAAGCCCACGATTGCAATCATTATGCTGAACCCCTGCCTGTCAGATACAGTCGTTACTGATACCACGACGTCTCTAGTAGTAAACAACGTAGCAAAGCTTCAGGATTACGGTGGTGTAGAGATACTGAATCTATATTCAAAGCTCACGAATAAGATAAGGTTTGCCGAAGAGAGCGATGAGGAACTCAATGATACGGCTAATGATGAGTTCATCGTCAAGACAGTTGCGGCAAGTTCGAAAACGATACTTGCTTGGGGAAAGGCCTCAAACAGCAACGCAAGAATCGAGGAAAGGGCGACACAGATACTCGCCCTGCTTGAAAAGCATAAGGATAAGCTTTATATGATATCTGACGGCGAGAGAGTTGGACTTCATCCATTAACGCCAAGTGTGCGTGGGAGCTGGAATCTCGTCAAGTGTGACTTCAAAAACGCCCAAGAAGACATAAAAAGTTCCCGTATGGAAACATACGGGAACACACAAAACATAGAAAAAGTCTATGGTCCTGGTTGTTGCCAAATCGGACATTTTGTGTTAAATTGATATGGGGAGTGATTTTATGCTTAATAATCAAACAGAGATAGATTTGTTGCAGGCAATAATTCAAAAAATGACTTTTTCATATTGTATTCCTTTGCCCATTCTATATGATTGGAGTTATGCAATCAAGGAAAATATCCCATATTATGATTATCACTATCCTAAAAAAGTGTATAAAGAGAGTCAGGATTTGAGTAGCATAAAAGTTCACGAAGACTATATAAAGATTTCCAGGAGATACAGTAGGATATTTGAACGATTTACCGACAAGTCTTACGCAGGCACTTATTCACTCACGTTTGTTGATAGTCCCAAGATTTATGACGGACTCCTTTTCGATAAACAAATCACCATATATAATAATTTTGCAAAACGCATAGGGTTCAATGAGATAGATACAGATAGGATATTACCCGACTCGCTGATTAAAGATGCCGCTACACTTGACGGAGCAGAACCCGACTATAAACTTATTACGAAATACTATCCCTATTATCGTGATGATAGAAATGGCGTTACTTTTTTTGAATTCGTTTTATACATAAATATGTTCCTCTCCTCTCATTATCGTTCTATTTATATGATAGATAAGCAAGCGACCTCTGCTATGGATGAGCTAAGAGCAAAGGAAATGGTTGACCGGCTGATTATGAACATGACAAAAGAGGAAATGTTTAAAACTTACATTGATATTTTCCTCGATGTATACGACCAACTGTTAGCAGATATTCATCTGGAAAAACTAGACCCTTATGTACGAGAGTTATGGTTGCCTGAATGACTTAAACATCGAATAAGTTTATTCAGAGTAATTGAAGCTCGCGAAAGAATGAGAAAGAATCACCCAAATCAGTATGAACGAGCTCAAATGGAAGATATATTTGACTACGGCAGTTATTACGAGAGCACGCGCGCATTCAATGCAATGATTAACATTCATGAGATTGAACATACACTCGAAGTTGTCGATGTTGCATCTTATCTTCTATATGGCGGAAAATATGATTCGAAATTTAAAATTCCAAAAAGCAATTGGTTGCTAGCAGAAGAATACGTTCAGATAATAAAAGCATACATAAATGAAACGATGAAAAGCGTTTCGGATGTTATGAAACAACTCTACATCAAAGAGAAATAATTGTTATTAAGAGTAAGCTGAAAAAAGTTTACTCTTTTTTTATGCGAATTTAGACGACTATATCATCCACGAAATTTTTATTATAAAATTGAATTACAGAAACGCGCGTTTCTTTAAAACAATCTGCTCGCGAGTGCTCGTACACTCTTGCTGAGCACTCGTAGCTTGACAATTAAATACATTAAAGAGTTCCTGCTCTCATCCTAACTCAAAGGCCACGAGGGAAGACGGAGTCAGGAGCTTTTGGAAAGGATAAATCATGCAGTTCGAAAACATTGACGGCGTAGAATTCTTTGTTGACAAGGATAACGATACAAAGATTTATGCTGAATATGCAGTGCCAACACTTAATGGCACCAAACCGAAGGATAAGATGTTTATCTCGTTGGATGACTATAGGTTTGCGAGTTTTCTGCGTTCGGTGATTATACCGAAGTCGGGAATGAACGCAAAGGCTGGTGATATCATCAGAAACATCAAGGATAACATCATAACCTTTGGCTGTGATGATGTTGTTGACCCCAAGGTGAGAACCGCAGGCACTCTTAAGACGGGTCTTGTTGAGTATTCACTTGGAGGTCGCAACAACCGCTGTGTACGTGTCACATCTGATGGCTGGGGCATTACGAATAAGCCGAAGCACAAGTTCTTGAATCATAGTGCTAGTCTTGTTCAGGTAGATCCAACTCCAACAGATAAGAACCTTATTGATCTTGTGAGACCGTATATCAACGCAGATGAAAACAGCGTTCTGCTGTTCAGCGCTTGGCTTGTTCAGTCGTTCTGCGAAGGACATCACAGTGCACTTGTAGTCTCTGCGCCGAGAGGGTGCGGCAAGACTACAGCAGGTAGAATAATCCGCAGAATTTTAGACCCCTCAAGAACGACAGCAAACATCTTGAATCATAAAGGCGATGCTTTGCTTACATTACTCACAAACTCGTATCTTGTAGATTTCGATAACGTGAGATCACTAAGTTGTGAGGAGTCTGACGTTATGTGTGTAGCTGTTACCGGCGGCACATACTCGAAGAGGGAAGCTTATTCCACCAATACGAATGCATCATTTAAATTGCAGAATGTCGTTGTTCTTAATGGCATTGGCATTATTCCTACGGAGTCTGACTTCGCACAGAGATGCTTGCTCCTGAAGCTTCGTCCTATTAACGAGAAGACAAGACTGACTGAAAGTGAGATCGAAGAGAGCTTCACTCGTGATCTTCCGCATATTCTTGGCGGTATATTCGATACTCTGGCAAAGGCAATGACGATTATGAAATCACTGAAGCCTAAGAAAATACATCGTCTTGCCGATGCGTATTTGGAAATGTTATGCATTGCCGTTGCTCTGGGATTGACCGAGGATGAGTTTAATGGCATCTACGAAGAAAACATCGAGGCAATTGATAAAGCCCGCTCGGAGACTGATCTCGTTTATGCTGTTAAGGAGTACATGGAGAAGTGTGTACACGGCAGAAGTATCGAGGGCAAGGTGCTGGATGTATACGGTAAAATCTGCAACAGCTTTTCCGGCAATCGTTCAGCTTTGCCGAAGTCTGCATCAGCATTCAGCCGCAAGATAAGCACAGAGTATTCGGCGTTCCAAGCAGCCGGCTTGACCGTGAATCTTGACGATACTTATGCAGACGGCACCCGCATTAAAATTATAAAAAATAAGTAAACCTATGTCACCTGCTGCAAGAGGTGTTTCCCCTTATCTAGTAAGGAGATTTCGGCAATTGCGGCAGGTGCAATCCCCATCCGATGATTTTTCTATATTAAAGGAGAAAAGTAATGGCAACGATTAAAAGAAGACTGAAGAAAAGAATCACCACCCAGTCTACTGTAACCAGTCCTGCTAAGTCTGTCCCGGCATTTGAAATGTCGGGCACAGGCCTCGGCCTGTATAGACTTCCTCGCTGTGGCGAGATGCCTCCCGGCAATTATTATTCTGAGGTAATTCACGCTACATATGTAACGACCAAGGCCGGAGATAAAGCTGTAAAGGTATATTACACCCTAATGGATGCTATTGATTGTTATCAAGTGGCGAATAACATACGCCCTGCTGATACAGTCATTAAGAAGCATTATGTTATTCAGGTATATCCATACGGTTCAACACCGTACCTGGATTTTACCGACTCGATGGCTGAGGCACTTGGTCTTGGATACGGCGTAAGTTTCTCGCTTGAGGACATAATTGGTGTTACCGAGTATGTAACCCTGTCTTTTACAAGTAAAGGCGGAATTGGCGGCTTTGATTCAAGAGCACCTTTTAAGTGGAGCGACTTCA
This sequence comes from uncultured Oscillospiraceae bacterium, assembly GCA_964650705.1. Taxonomy (GTDB): domain Bacteria; phylum Bacillota; class Clostridia; order Oscillospirales; family Ruminococcaceae; genus Faeciplasma. Next base: position 10,785 of record CAZYUJ010000015.1, on the reverse strand, counting down.
AGCGCTTAAGCAAGAATCAGACTGTCAGCGATGATGAAGACGAACCGGGCGATTACGAAGAAGATTACGAAGATTGCGACTGGTAACCAACCTTACCCAAAGAATATTTAAAAGGAGAACTAATAATGAACACCTATATTAATAAAACCGCAACCGAAATTTTAGCTGATTATGAGGTAGATTTGGATAGAGTAAGCAATCGTAAGAAGTATGGTCGCGTTATTCGTGACAATATTCCTCCTGCCTGCTACTTCGCTATAATCACTCGCATCGATGACCGTGTTAACTGGACCGGCCCAAGATGGGTTGACGTTTACTACAAACTTTATGACGCTGGCTTATGTTGGCGTGAAGTTAACGGCTATCTTCCTGGCGGCGTGGCTGTTGAGCCTCATTACGTAATGCAAAGATATTTCGAGGACTCTAATAGATATAACGAGTTCACAAGTCTGATGGATGATGTTTTGTCGACCAGTGGCGACTTCAACGATATAAGCGATATATCAAACATCAGTATGCTTGTTGAAGTTGGATATGATGAAGGCTGGGATGTTGGTGGTATCGTAAGAGAAGAACTGTTTGATTTTGATGAATTCTTCGACTCAGCTGTTCAGCTTTTTGATGATGAATTCGACGAGTGTTCAGAAGACTTCTATTATGATGAAGATGAAGAGGACGATGATTTTGACTGATAAATAAAAAACTCGCCACCTGCCACAACATAGGCTTTACCCTTGAAAACAATGACATTCCCATGATTGCGGCAGGTGGCAACCCGCCGAAAATGACGGCGTTATACCTATATATTATTCCTTAAGAGGAGGATAACAACATGAAAGACAAGTATCTTACAGTCAAAGAAGTAGCCGAAATGCTCAAGGTATCATACGATACTGCGCTCGGTTTTCTTAAGAATTCTGATGTTGAATGCATCAAGGTCGGAAGACAGTATAGAGTTCTTGAAAGCAAGCTTAATCAAGCTTTATATCCTAAAGCTCCCGTTAAACAGAAGCTAAGAACAAGACCTATATATCAGATCGTAGAAAGGAAGTAAACTATGGCAACAGGAAATATCAGAGAAAAGACAACAAAATCAGGCGACGTTCATTATCAGATCACTATTGGGGGCGGTTACGATCCTCTTACCGGCAAGCGTATCCGTGTATTTAAGAATGTCAAGGGAAGTAAGAGAGAAGCAAGATCCCTTATGCATAAGATGATAACAGAGATGGAACAGGGCTTGCTCGTTAAGAAGAGCCACAAGACCGTCAGCCAGTGGATGGAAGAATGGCTCCGTGACTATATGCCCAACATCGAGGAAACAACCAAGATCGGCTATAAAACTAAGATCAAGTGTTATATCAAGCCTGCTATCGGGGATATATTACTTGGCTCGTTAAAGGCTGAACACGTGCAGAGAATGGTCAACGATATGATGGTGCAGGGATTATCTCCTAAAAACATCCGTGATACCTTCAATAATGTAAATGCCGCTATGAAGAAGGCCGTGAAGCTCCGCTTGATTCCTTATAACCCTTGCGAGGCGGTAGAACTACCTAAACTTAAGAAGTACAGAGCAAAGGTGTATTCACCCGAAATGATTCGCAAGTTGCTCGATACAGCAAAGGGCACTGACATCTATCTCCCTGTTTTCCTCTTGGTTATGGTAGGTTTAAGGCGAGGAGAACTGCTTGCACTCCGTTGGGAGGATATCGACTTCAAGAACAATATCCTCAGCGTAAGAAAGAACATGGTACGTGGCGAGAAGGGATTTGTCATTAAAGATCCAAAGACCGAATCAGGTATTCGAGATATAGCTTTGGGTGATGACGTTATTGCAGTATTAAAACAGGCAAGACTTGACTATATGAACGATGTATTCAACTATGGCCCCGGTTTTCAGAATCTTGGTTTTGTGATAAGACAGGAAGACGGCTCTCCGCTTCGCCCTGACTCTATGTCACAGAAGTGGAGAAGATTCCTTGAAGCAAATAACCTGCCGAAGATTCGCCTGCACGACTTAAGACACAGCAACGCAACGGCACTTATACAGGCTGGTGTCAGCCCCAAAGTTGTTCAGCAAAGACTAGGCCATGCTGATGTCAACATCACTGTGGATATCAAAAATCCTTATGAACAACTAAAAGAGTCAGAACAGCTTGATTTTGTATGTCAAAGGCGGCGCGAAGTCTCAAAAACTTCACGTCGTCTGTTTTTTACATATTATGTTATGGTTGGATTTTTGTTTTATTGATAATAGCCGATCGCTATGGCAGTCTACTTTCCACATCGAACGACAAGCAAAGAGAATCTCTTTAAAAGTTCGACGATTACCATAATAATCTGAATGACTATGTAGGAAATTTTGTTTACACGACATTTTTGACATTATTCTAAAACTTGCGCATTACTTATTGACGGAAGATCTTATATGTGGTATACTTATAGAAATTCATCGTTCGCTGAATTAAATTCAAATAATAATGAATTGAATTCTGCGCATATGAAATATTGTTTCTGAGGTGCTTGATAATGGCTGTAAGTTACAAAAAGCTATGGAAATTATTGATTGATAAAGATATGAAGAAGAAAGATCTTTGTGTCGCCGCAGGTATTAGCCATGCATCAATGGCTAAACTCGGAAAGAATGAAAATGTCACAACCGATGTTCTTGTTAAGATATGTACTGCTTTGCAGTGCGATATAAGCGATATTATGGAACTCACAGTTGACACAAACGAATGAAAGGAAGCAAAACAATGTTGAATAATTCGGCGAAGCCTATTTTGAAATGGGCTGGCGGTAAAACTCAAATGCTTGGCGATTTGCTTCCGAAAGTTCCGAAATCTTACGGAAGATACATAGAGCCGTTCTTCGGTGGCGGTGCAATGTTCTTTGCTTTGCAACCGGAAAACGCTATTATTGCTGATAGCAATCCCGAGCTTATCAATATGTATCGTCAAGTGGCAGAGAATGTTGATAAAGTAATTTCTTGTTTAAAAAAATACGAAAACACCTCTGAAATGTTCTATGCGGTTAGAGAGCAGGATTGGATGTGTTTGCCCAAAGCAGAAGCGGCAGCTCGCACCATCTTCTTGAATAGAACATGTTTCAATGGTCTTTATCGTGTAAACAAACAAGGCAAGTTTAATGTTCCTTACGGAAAATACGTTAATCCGAGGATATGTGATGAAGAAGGATTGAAAGCTGCTTCCGAGGCATTGAAGAAAGCTGAGATTCTTTGTGGAGATTATCTGTTGGTATTAGATCACTATGCGCAAGCAGGAGATTTTGTGTTCCTTGATCCTCCATACCTGCCTATCTCTGAATATGCTGACTTTAAGCGCTACACTAAAGAGCAGTTCTACGAGGAAGATCATGTTGAATTGGCAAAGATGATTATGCGTTTGCAAGAGCGTGGATGCCACGTTGTGCTTACAAATTCCAACCATCCTTTGGTTCATGAGTTGTATGCTCCGTTTACTATTGATGTTATACAGACTAAACGCCACATCTCTTGTAATGGTAGTACAAGAAAAGGTGAAGATGTAATTGTCACTATTCCACCAAAGCAACAGACATTGCAAAGACTTGAACCTCAGCCGTTGCCTCAGCAGGTTTCAGCTTATCCCCCCACTCGTTTTATGGGTTCCAAGAGCAAATTGCTTTCTGAAATTTGGTCGGTTATTTCTCAGTTTAATGTTAATACAGTTGTAGATCTGTTTTCCGGCTCGGGTGTAGTTGGCTATATGCTCAAAGCACAAGGTAAAGCGGTTGTCAGCAATGACTATATGGCTATGTCTGCGACCTTTACAAAGGCAATGGTCGAAAACAATAGTGTTACTTTACCTTTGGAAGAAGCGAAAGAACTTCTCGTTGCGCATAAGGAATCTGATCATTTTGTCGCAACAACATTTAAGGGGTTGTATTACTCAGACGAAGAAAATGATTTAATTGATACACTTCGCACAAATATAGCGTCAATGCGAGATCAGTATAAGCAAGCAATCGCTATGACGTCTTTGATAAGAGCTTGTTTGAAAAAACGTCCTCGTGGAATTTTCACCTATACCGGACACAGATATGATGATGGTCGTCAAGATCTGAAGAAATCGCTTGCTCAGCAATTCCTTGAATCTGTTGATGCCGTAAACAAATCCATATTTGATAACGGTAAGTCCAATTTCTCAAAACACGGTGATGCAATGGACTTGAAGGTTGAAAATGCAGATTTGGTTTACATTGATCCGCCTTACTATTCTCCATTGTCTGACAATGAGTATGTTCGTAGATACCACTTTGTAGAAGGACTTGCACGAGATTGGAAGGGTGTTGAGATTCAAGAGCATACACAAACCAAGAAGTTTAAGTCATACCCCACGCCATTTTCTACTCGCAAAGGTGCTGCGGATGCCTTTGATAAATTGTTTAAGAAATTTGCAAACAGTATATTGGTCGTTTCTTATTCTTCCAATAGTCAGCCTACACAAGATGAAATGGTTGCTATTATGGCAAAGTATAAGGAACACGTAGAAGTTATCCCGATTGATTATAAGTATTCCTTCGGTAATCAAAGCGATGCCCAAACACATAGAAATACCGTTCAAGAATACTTGTTCGTTGGATTTTGATGGAGGATTGTGTTATGAATCAAAATATTGATATTTGGCTCGTAGGTAATACGGGCTTGCGAAATCCTAATCGAATCCAAGAAGGATTTGCTGTTTTTGCCAACTCGTCTTTTGTAGGAAATCTTCACGGCAAAGAAAATGAGATCGAGTTTATGAAGCTTTTGGATGAGAAGGGTATCATCCAAAATGAAGAAGGCAAAGATGAGTCGGGAAGCCACGCAAGAAAGTGGCGATTGATGTTTGCTAAAAACGGTTTCATTTATCCTCAGGTAAAGAAAAAGGATGGTAACCAAGAAGATTTAGGTGCTCTTGATGCTCTTACTCCGTTTGGCAAAATGTTCTTGAAAGCAGATACATATCCTGCCGTCCAAGAATGTTATCTCAGATCAATGAGCGTTGAGCAGTTCCCTTTGCCCGACGGTATTCATTATTTTTCGCCGTTAAGATGGCTCTTAGCAATTATGCTTGAATTGGAAAAGCGTACGGGGTCATCCGAGATCAGCAGAATAGAGTTTGCTCTTTGGGGACATACGACAAACCCGAGCTATAATGTATCGGATGTTGTTGATAGCATCCTTGATTTAAGAGAGCGTAGATCCGTAGCTCCTGCCAAACGTCCCTTTGATAAACAGGAAATTCAAAAACGCGGCGAGAATTATGACAAGAAGCCTGAGAATTTCTTGGATTATACCGATATGAATATGCGCTATCTTCGCATCTCGGGAGTTCTGCAACGCAAAGGACGAGGACTTGTCATTGTTCCTTCAAAACATGTTCTTGCTGAAAAGCTGGCAAAAAGCACTGCGAGCGAAGAATCCTTGATGCAGGCATACAAGAAACTTTGCGATGGTGCTCCGTTGCCTACCGACAGCATGAACGTAGCGAAAGCATTGCTTGATGATTTGATCAAGCAGATGAAGGAAAGACATATCGTGTTTGATATTTCCGATCTTCCGCTCACTACTCCAACCGAAATCAATATTGCAAGACAGCGACTTGAAAACATTATGGCTCAAACGGATGAGATCAAGTATGCCGAAGATCAGCGTAATCAATGGAGAGAGATCTCCGATTATATGTCGTTGCTCATTAAGGGCGGTGGAAAGCTGGTTTACGACGAGGATAATGCCATAGAAGTTCCCAAGGATGAAACTCCCGCATATCTTGAGTGGGTGCTTTGGAGAGCAGCTTTAGCAATTGATCATCTGGTTAATAAGCCTTATGAAGTGCGTGGATTCAGATTGGATTCCGACTTCTTGCCCGTTTCCGCAGCAGGTGGAGGAAAAGGTGACCTGTACTGTGAATTTAGCGACTTCACAATCTTAACCGAAGTTACTATGTCCACATCTTCAAGACAAGAAGCTATGGAAGGTGAACCGGTAAGACGTCACGTTTCTGATGCTGTATTGAAATATGACAAGCCTGTTTATGGTATGTTTATAGCAGTACGTATTGATACCAATACCGCCGAAACATTTAGGCACGGCATTTGGTACGCAAAAGGTGATGTTAAACAGCGTCTTGATATTGTCCCGCTTACATTGGCGCAGTTCCAAAAGTATTTCGTGGCAATGTTTGAAGCAGACAAAGCCGAACCCGATCATTTGCGCGATCTGATTCTTACGTGCGAAACCAGACGTGACATTTTGGAAACTCCGGCATGGAAACAGTACATTGATACGACGGTTACCGAAAAGTCACTCAACTTTGTTGCGGGCAGAAAAACATCCGTAACAAAAGAAATCATTGTACCTGCAGGAGCCGTCATTCGTCATGCCGTGTTTGGCGAAGGACAAGTTGTTGGAATGGTTGCGAATTTTGCAGAATGTGCCACCAAACTTGTCGAGTTGCCGTATTTACACGCTTTGCCAGATGAGGTGAGCTATTGCGCAGATGGAAAAACCTTGTTGCACGAAAGATTTGGAGAAGGAACTATTTCTGCATTTATAATTGTTTTCCAAAATCAAATTATGACTTTGAGTTATCCTTCATCGTTCGAAAAAGCGCCTGTGTATATCGAATAAAAACAGATCAAGTGAATACAAAACGAAGACAAATGATATGATATATTGTATAGCCTAAATGAAAGAGGAGAGCAATATGAAAAATCATTTGTCTTCGAGGACGGAGAAAATAGATATGAATATTAAACCAAAAGACAAAACAATAAAAGAATTGTTGCTGTCCGAGCATCAATTTGTAATCCCGCGCTTTCAAAGAGAATATTCTTGGGAAAGAAAGCACTACAAAGAATTTTTAGAGGATACATTGGATGGTTTGATAATTAGCAATGGAACAATTACAAACAATCAATATTTTTTAGGAACTATGCTATTTGTTGGTGATTGTTTTGAAAACGATCAAGTTGAAATTCCCGTTGTAGATGGACAACAACGATTGACAACTATCACAATATTGTTTTCTGCCTTATCGGATCGCTTTTTGCGATTGGGTGAAGAAAAATTAAGCAAACAAATCTTTAGATACATTATGACCGAAGATGACGATGGCGAGCCCATTCGAATCATTAAAAGTGAGACACATTATCCCTTCTTCTCATTCTATATTCAAGATTGGAAAAAGGAAAATGCACAAGAGCCAAATACCGAAGAAGAAACTGCAATTAAAGAAGCTTTCGAATATTTGTATGGCAGTTTAGACGAGCAGAAATTGCGTACCTATCTCAAAAAAAGATATGGCAGTGATGAGGTTGACAAATTAACGTATGTTAATATTCTGAAAGCCATTAGAGATCAAGTGTTGGGTACAACTTTTGTTTCCATTTCAACAAAAGAGCGCTCTCAAGCTAATATGATTTTTGAGATTCTTAATGCTAAAGGAAAAAATCTTACAGATGTAGATTTGATTAAGAATAAGATCTTTGAATTAGTAGATGATGTGGAGCCTGCTGATTTTGCTGAAGAAAAGTGGAAATCAATTAAAAACATTCTCAATTCTTGTGATAGTGGTGTAGGATTCGTTCAGTTTTATCGCCATTTTTGGATCTCAAAGTATAAAAGATCAGGAATGAGTAAATTGTATGATGATTTCAAATCTGCTGTAAAGCCAAAAACTAAAGAGAGGTACAAGGCATTTCTAAAAGAGATTGAAGACACTGCTAAACTTTATGTTAAAATAATATCCCCCCAAAGAAGTCATTTTGATAACAAAAAAGAATATTATGGTGTTGTTCAAAGTTTAAATGCCTTAACAAATTATTTTAACATCGTTCAGGTTAGAGTAGCCTTGATTGCTTTGTTAGAAGCTAAAGAAAAAGATCTCATCACATTGAAGAAACTCAAAGAAACAATTTATTATCTTGATAATTTCCACTTCGCATTTAATGCGATTGGCTCGCAACCGACAAATAAGTTGGAGTCTATCTACTCGGGGTTTGCAATTGATCTTAGAACGTGTGATGATAAGGCTGTAGCTCGCACAATTATAGCTGATTTGATTGCACAATTAGATGCTATTTATATCCCTTACAAGGAATTCGAAGAAAAGTTTGTTTTGTTGACATACACAAAGAAGGATAGTCCATCAAATATAAAAACAAAGTATGCTATAAACAAAATTGCTGCTTATTACGAAGATAGCGAAGTCTTTGATGACGAGGGGAGCATTGAACACATTTTGTCGGAATCAGAAGATGAACGCAATCTTAATATTGGCAACTTGATTTTGTTAGAGCAAAGACTTAATCAAGATGCAGATAATTTGGATTATGCTAACAAAATAGAAGTTTACGCGAAATCTTCGTATAAGTGGATTCATGAGTTTATAGCAGATAATGTCGAATGGGATAATGAGAAAGCCCTCGATCGTTCAAAAGCTCTTGCAACATTTTATTATACAAAGCTCCTGGGAAAAGCGATTCCTTCTGAATCTCAAAATTAATAACTGTTTTAATAAAGAAAGCCGCTACCAAAGCGTGATCGACATGCCACGATAGCGGCTTTTTCTTTATGCAAATTTTCAAAAAGATGGTGGTTTTCGGGGTCAGTAGGTTGTTTACTTGCTTTTTGAAACTCCGCCTTACATATTACAAGTGTATCTTTTGATAAACAAAGGAGCAGTTTAATTTAGGGAGGAATTGCAATGTTAAAAAAGCAAGATGGTTTGTAAATGAGCAAAAGAGGTGCGGTCATAGATGGCTGGAGTGATCGCCATAGGTAAATGGAGTGCATATGGATGTACAACGGATTTGTACGTATATTGCGCCATTTGCTGACAGCCACCCGTGCGGAAGACAACGGGGCGTTGAGATAATAGGCTCATAGCGTGAGCGGTAAAGATCGTGCGAAGGTTATCGTGCTTTTGAATTATCTCATCTGCGAAGAGCCGCTTATCTGCCTTTGAGCAGACAACGTTATGGGCTTTCAATGGAAAATAGAAACCCCGCCACCCTGCCGGAGTTCAGCGGTAGGCTATCTAATAGATAGTGTGTGGTGTAGGCGCAGCCCTTCGGGGCACCTGTCAAGTGGCAGGTAAGCGTTGTGCTGAGGCACATGGTACTGACCAACTTTAACGGGAACAATTTAATATGACCTCTCTTCGGAATGAAAATGATTTGCGAATCGGAATGATTATGAACCACAATTCGGAATGATAGATATGACCTTCATTGGCTCGGTTTCTATTTCTCGCAGGGAAATAGAAACCGAGCCCGCAGGCGAGCAAACCCCCCTATTCGCAAGGCATTTCACAACCCTTGAAAAAGAAAACGGGAGTAACGGCAGGTAAAACCGATAAAACTGCCAATGGGTGAACTATGCCTTGCGCCCGTTTCGGAATGAAAAATGATAAATATTTTCGGGATGATTTTATGCCCATAATTATATAAATAATAAACTCTCAGATTTGCTATAGATTTATCTTTGCACGCCTTACGGCGTGTTCCGGCTGTTTGATGTTCAAAGGATGACATTTCGGAATGATACCAATTAAACATCAAACAGTCGGCTGAAAAAAGTTTCAGCGTCCTACATATATGAACTTCATATAGGAATGATTATGACCATCCTTTCGGAATGATGGCGAAAAAATGACCTTCCTTTATAAAGGCGGCGAAGGAGATTGAATCTCCTTCGCCGCCGAATTTTTTACTCTGTTCAAATTTTTTGAAAAATTTTGCGAAAGGTACTTGCCAAGTCGCAATGTATGTACTATATTTCCTCAGCCTTAAAGGTTGAATACGAAAAATCTTAATGGAAGGAGGAAAAACTCGTGGCACTTACGGAAGAACAACGAAAGATCAGAAATGTGAATAAGGGAAATAACCTCATAAGACAGGCAGATCACGCCGGTGCCAGCAGTAACATCAACAGTATCGAAGGTATCAAACGTTACGAGAAAGCGGAGCATCGGTTCTGCAAATGGCTTGGAGAGAACACCGAGTTAAAGAATCTCAAAAACGTGTCGGCTAAATATGTCTACGCATATATTGAAACCTTCTTTGACAGAGAGTGCAAAACCAGCTATATCCGTACCGAAATGTCGGGAATACGGCATTATCACGGTCTGATACACAGCAAAAACATTTTGCCGTCAAACAGAGACTTGGGAATATCCGAAAAGAATGACTATGAATTTGACCGTGCGTTCTTGCCCGAAGAATTTGACGATATGATTAAGGTCGCTTATTCGATGAAACGTTACGATGTAATTATTGTTGCTCACCTTGGCAGATACTTCGGCCTTCGCTTTGAAGAAGCCGCTACGCTCCGTTTGTATCAGCTTGAAGATGCGATCCGCTACAAGCAGCTTCACCTTATCAACACCAAGGGCGGTCGTCCGAGGGACGTACCTGTGGACCGCCCCATTCAGGAGAAGATCTTAAACGAACTTGTTACTTATCTTCGTGCGAACGGTAAGAAGTCAAAGGACTATCTGATTTGCGATAACCACAAGCACAGCGTAAAGAAAGAGAAGGCATCCCTGCAGAATTGGCGCAGCAATCATAGCAGAAAGTTCGTAGATCCCAATAGGAGTGACTATGTGAGACATGACTGCAAGCCGAGAATTAAAAGACCGTCCTGGCACAGCCTTCGCCATCTGTATTTTCAGGAGAATCGCCGCCGCTTGATTGCAGAGGGTGGTATGACCGAACGCCAGGTTGAAAACGAAATGAGCGAACGCTTGGGACACAGTC
>CAZYUJ010000014.1:0-43508 GCA_964650705.1 uncultured Oscillospiraceae bacterium | reverse complement strand
TCCACTTGTCGGTGAATTCTCGCTCGGTAGTAGTGCTTTCGCCGCTTTTGAAAACGCTGACACAAATCGTTTTATTATCGTTCTTTTGTAATTCATCGCTTTGTCTCATTTATTTGCCCCCTTTCACAAATTGACTACTACACTATATGAAAAAATGTAACTGCTCATTACAACACAACTTATTAATGAATAGGAAAACGGACGGCTGTTAGCACAGCTCCACGGGAATTTCACCCTCATGAGGTTCTTGCATGACTCTACCTATTGCCTGTGACGCCTCGCCACCTGAAAATGGTTGCACGCTCGGGCTGTAGCTATAGAGGAGTATCATTATCCTTTCTGATTGTCATCGCCAATGAGTTGCTAATTTCATTTTACGATGCAGTATTCATCGCTCGTTTCCATTCGGAAAGTCATGGCGTACCTATCGCTCGGCTCTAGTCAAAAAGAACGTATCCGTTTGCCTTATGCTGCCACGGAGTTATCAGCCGAGCTTTCTTTGTCAAACAGCCTTGACACTCATGCGGAAAGGGGTTATCACATAGGTGCGCTCCGAGCTCAATTTAGGTTAAAGCTCAGGATAGAGATGATAAGCTTGATTTCCAAACGCCTACGCAATTCTTCGTCTATATAAGTACAGTAGTCGCCGTTTTCGTCTCGGCCTATCCTTTTAGAAAGCGTAGCTATATAACCGGAATAATGACAAATCACCTTATTTACAGCGTCTGTTTCGCCACTTACAGCGGCTTTAATCACCGGGCAAGCGATCAGGCGTGATTGCTTCGTAGCAGCATTATTCGTCCGCTTCACCTCCCATCAGCTTTTTTAGCAGCAGATATGCTTTCTGCCGATGTGTATTTACCGTCCTTCTTGCTATACCAATAAAATCAGCAATCTCACGGTCGGCCATATCCAAGAACCAATACATAAGAATAATATTGCGTTCTTTTTCCGGGATGGCACTAAGTGCTTCGGCTAAGCGGTCATTTTTAATGAATACAGATTCTTTACCAATTTGAAATAAAGTGTGTTCCAAGTTGTATTCATCATAAACAGGAAATTGCTCCATTGCACTTTCCGGCAGATCGCTTAATGAAATTTCTTTTAGCGCCCTGTGATTGATTTCTCTGTGACCGTTGTTAGCCTCATTCACCAACACCTTTTGCAGCAGCTATCATAGGTGTGCTGCTTGTGAATTTCATGGAGATCAGGTTTCATTTTTCCCACCTCCCTTCATGGTGGGAGGAAGATCCTTCTTTCCCTTTTCATTCATTACTGGTCTTGCAAAAGTGCGTTTTGGCTGATTTTAATATTTTTTTGTTGTTGATTTGACCTTCCCTTCCATTCGGTTCCGGATAGATAATCACATAGAAATGGTGGGAGCGACGTTTATATGAATATAAAAGGTAGTTTTAAAATGAAACAAAGATATAAAGTAGTAAAAAAATAAACACAAATATCCGCCGTAATCCATTTTTGATGATTACGACGGTTAGGAGATATATACCAACAAAGTCCATTATGCTGGTTAGCGCATTTTGTTCGTATTGGCTCACTTTTTTCAAACTGGTACCACGCTATTAATACAATCACTTAATATCAATTTATTTTTCACGGTTATAAAGCCGAATTTCTACAGTTATATCGTCAGTACTTTTAATGAGTTTATTTCACCACCGTTACCTTATCACCGTTCTCAACAGACCTGTCGGTGGTTAAAACAAGCCTTTCGCCGTTTCTTAAGCCCACGGTTACAGCGATATTGTTTTCATCAAGTTCAGTAAAGACTATTTCTCGTTTCTCTACCGAAGTTATCTCTGCAGAAAAGCCTTGGGCATAGGTGATGACGTATACATATCCGTTGTCAACAAGGCATTCTTTTAGGATAGGCTTGTATTCTCCTGTTTCGGTCATTATAGTATATGTCGTATGCGTCGTCACCTGCGGCTTTGCTTCACAGAAAAGTGTTTTGCCGAAGAAGGTGAAGGACAGTATTATTGCACAGAAAACGAGCATTAAAATTGTGACTATTCTTTTCATGTCTTCACCCCTTAAAACTTATAACTCTCCATAGATTCTTCGAGTGTTTCGCGGAACATAACAAACAGCATAATTATCGGGAACATATATACTGCTCCGCCGGCGTATGATAAGTCACTCGGAATCTCTGAGAGCATAACGCTGTGCGGCATTATCTCGTCGTTTTCCATCGAGAAAATGAGTGCTTGCTCAACCATGTTCCAGCTCTCGCAGAAGATTAGGATTGCAAGTGAAACGATTGCCAGTTTTATCTGAGGGATAACTGCATATCTGAACGTCTTAAAAACAGACGTTGTTTCTAAAGCTGTGCAGTCAATAAGCTCGTTGGGTATGTTCTTAATAAACTGTCTGAACAAGAACACCGCAAACGGCGAGAACATCATGGGGATAGTCAGAGCCAAGGAGCGTTTAGCATATTGAAGTCCCTTAACTGAATGTAGTTAGGAAGTAGCGTTGCTTGGAACGGAAGCATCATTACAACTATCAAGGACAATCACTCCATCATTATCATTTTGGCTTTTTGTGCGGCTTCGCGGGCAAGCTCTTTAAGCTCCTTTGCACTGCCGTCTGTTTGCGAGATCTTCTGTCTTGCTTCGATTATGGGTAATCTGTAGTCCATGTCCTGCCACTTCCAGCCTATATAGGTATCTTTATTAGGCTCGATGTCGGGATATGTAAGGCTTTCATCGATCACGCCGCTGATATCGCCGTTTAAAACATCGAAAGCATATTCCAAGAACAGCAAGGCGTCGTCCTTTTTCTCGGAAGAACGGCTCATCATTATATAAGACGGAGTGTAGGTTTCTATTTCATCGCCGAAGGGCATTTCGTTTTCGCCGCCGGTGGGATTGTCATACAAAAATTTTAACAGCTTATAGAGCTTTTCTCCGTCGGGATCTGAGTATTCGCCCTTGGAAACATCGATATTTTGAGCGAAATAAAGAAATTGCGAAACAAGTGCGGGGTAGGAATCTAATGAACCGTAGGACGCTATCCAGTTTTCTCTGGAGTAATAATTAACGATATTGATCGGTACACCGAAATACGTACCGTTATGCGACGAAAGATATTCAACTATCTCCGTGCTCGAAATTCTCGAATTAAGAGATTCGTACTGTTTGAGGTTGTAATATGCTCCCGCCAAAATTATATCGGTGTCACCGCCTACAGGTGGAACGACCAGATCAAAATCGGTGTCGCCTGCCATAAGCTTTAAGGCGAGTCGGTCATAATCTATATCGGCGGTGCGCACTAAAATGCCGTATTCGGCTTCGAAGCCCTCTATTATCTCATCGGGGATTTTTTCTGTTTCACCTGAAATGGTTATGCTTTTCGGCGGATTAAGAAAATCAAAGTATCTGAATTCATTTTCTGCCGTAGATATGCAAGAGATAATGTTTTCGCATACGCCGACAAACAAATTTTCGTCCCGCGAAATGCCGATGCTGAATTTCTGATGGGTCATAGAGTCTGTTTCTTCAAGAGAATGTTCTTCAATGACGGCAAGCTTGCCGTCGTTTTCGGTGTATCGTGCGTAGTATAAAATAAGCGTGTCGGTTTTGGTATTGTAACAGATATCAACGTTATTATCACTCATGAAAAAGGCGCCGATAGTTTTAAGCTCTTCGGTTTTTCCCGTTTGGACGTTATAGCTTTGCAAAACAGTTTGACTGTAACTATTATCTGCAAGAATAATCAGCTCGTTGTTTTTATATCCGCAGGTCTGTATATCATAAGAGAGATATTTGCCGGTGATTACAAGCTCCTTTGTGTCTTTGGCAAAGGAATAAAGCCTTGTTTTGTATTCTATGCCTGCATTATACAATCCGCTTAAAACATAGAAGTCGTCGGTAACGTAAATGCCTGTTATCTTATAGGCTTCTTCAGCAATAAGAGCAAATTCTTCAATCAGACTGCCTGATATATCGTAAAGCGACAAAGTGTTGTTTTCGGTGTTGTATGTATAGATCGAACTATCAGAAACATAAAACATTTCATCGTCGGTACCGATCAGCTTTTTGGATTCGCCCGTTTCGATATCAAGGCTGTATACGCCGTCTGATGAAAGAAGATACATCACCTTTTCTATCTGGATCATGTCTAAAATTTCGGAGGAATCAACGGGCATCACGATATCTTCAGCAGGTGTCCAAGCGTCATATTTATCGCTTCTGCCGAAGATCGAGCTCGCAACACTTTCACCTGTCGGCACGAATATGTTGCCGCTGTTGCCCGATGAGCCCTCAGACACATCAGCCGAGCAAGCGGATAAAATCAGCATAAGAATTGCAAGCAAAATGGCTATGATTTTTTTGTGCATAGATGAAACCTCCCATTATATAGAAATCTCTCAGTCGGCATTTTGCCGACTGAGATTCTGTATTACTGTAAACACAACGCCTTAATAGCAATAATTACAAATATTGAGATCTTGTGTCATGGTAGTATCACCAACATAGTATGTATGGCGTCTGTAATGCTTATGTGTTCTTGGGATCGAAGAGTCTTGCATATTAAAAGGCGCATAACATGTTGTGCAATAATTATAATAGTTATTGAAATAAACGCACGTTGTTACACAATCTTCATGTGAACTGAATGTGCAATTTACAGATTCATTCGTTATATGTGAATATGTGCCAGCGCAAATTAAATTAAAATAACCGGGGCATCCAACAACTGTACATTTGTAAATCACACCTGTAGCGCACGGAGCGACTTCATTTTCATCAGGTTCTTCGGCGACTACTGATACAGGTATCATTGTTAAGACCATCGCGATGGTCATCAAAAGTAAAACCATTTTTTTCATATTTAATTCCTTTCTTTAATTATATAATTCCATAATTTCATTGTCAATAAAAGGTAGATTACCTTAATAAATTCTTAAGAATCAAGCACTTGACTCAAATCCTTAACCAAAAGATATCACTCAAATTGTCCGTCTATGTAACGGTGCATTTAAAAGCGATTAAACGGATTCGATATTTCTGCTTGATTGATTATTTTTGTGTAATCCATTCTACATCACTCGCTATAGCAATGTTTGCAAGTGAAAATATGACAACCGTTTTTACTCATTCAACCAGATTTCAACCTCACGTTGGTACATGGCTATTGCTTCGTCTAAGGTTGCACGGCCGTTCTGGTATTCTTCGATGTCGTTGTGCGTTCCGCCTAACCCAGTCTGATAAACAGCACCGTTCTTTGCGATTTCATAAAAGTCGTTAAACAGCTCGGAATCAGGGTAATACGAATCGGGATATTCTGTTAGGTCTTTTCTTATAAGAGAATATTGCGAGCCGCTAAGGCACTTGAAATAATTATCTGCAACAGCTTCTAAGACCTTTACTGCTTCATCCTTGCGTTCACTATAAGGGTTAACAAATGCAAATGTAACCATGGCGCGGTTTCCAGTGACTTTTTCAGATATTCTGGGGATAGGTGTGGCTCGCCAACCGGAAACATCATTGCGTTCACTCATATAGCCAACAATGTCATCGTAAGCGTTACTTAAATATGTGTTAAATAAAAGCACATTGTTCTGATCTGTTAAAAGCTCTGCATTGATTACTTTGTTAAGGAAATACGGCGGCACGGTTGAAACCTCACCCGAGAAAGGATCGCCGTATCTTTGCCAACCTTCCAAGGTCGAATAAAGCTTTTTATATTCGTCGGTCATATAATCTGCCTGCTTGTTGGCAAAATCACAATAGTAATTATCATATTGAAATTCCATTTCATTAAACAGAATACTTCCTGTTGTAAAAGCGATTCTTTGTCCGCCGTAGTTGCTTCTAACCACCTCGATGAAGTTGTCGTAATACTTGAGATCATCTTTAGTAAAACCAAGTTCATCTGCGGCAGCCTGAGGATAAACAATCACAGGGAAATTAGCAAAAATCGGCATTAAAACAAGTTCGCCGCTGTCCGTGTAAGTGTAGCCGTTAATGTAATCGAAACATCCGTCATTGAACTCTCTTATAACATCAGAATCTATAGGCGTGTAAATTCCTTTTTCTATTAGCTTTTGAACTGTCGAATAGCCTAATATGTAAATATCAACATCCGTGTCTCCTGCCATGATTTTGAGCAGAACATTGTCGTCCTGATTGTTCCTTGGTTTGCATTTTATACCCGACCGACTTGAAAGTGTGTTGTAATTAAACACGCCGTTCTCAGACCATTCGTATTTATAAGGGTCATTAATTATCAGGGCGTTTTCGACGGGTTCGTTTTCGTGCACAGTATATGCAGATGATATTGTCTGCGTATTTGAATCAATGTAAATTATATTGCCGTTTTTAAACCTCATTGCACCGAAGGCAAAAGCGTTTGCGTTTGAAACAAAGACTTCGGTGCCAAGTGTGTTAAGGTTAAATTCAACGATACAATAAGAATCAATATAATCTGGGTAATATAAGCGTCCGTTTTCAAGAATAAACGACATTATTTCGGTTGCAATATCGAGTTCGCCCAACAAAACCGCTTCGCCGTTATCTATAGCATAAAGCTTGTTCGTAAGCGTTCTATCATCATACGCTGTGGCATAAACACATCCGCCCTCAGAAGCGTAAACAGCTTTAACATCTTTGATTTCGATCTTGTGTGTTATGCCGTCTTCGAGGTTTACCTGCCAAAGCTCATATTGTGTACCATGGTTGGCTTCGTTGTAGATGTTGATAAATAAAAACGCTTTGTTATCGGCAACAACAATGTCAAGTGCAAAGCCAACAGGAAGCTCTGATGAAACGGTAGTCATATCTTTAGCGTCTTCTGATATTTTTACAAGACTGCCGTCGGGGCTGTAAGCGTATATATGTTCCTCATACCAGCAAGGTGCTACAAAGCCTTCCGTCCCTTCATAGCTGTCTTTTAGAACGTTGCTGAGCGAGAATTTTCGTATCAAGCCATCAGAAACGGCATAGACATTATAATACTTATCTAAAGAAAATGAGGTATAGCTTACTTCGGCAGACTCTACTTTTTTCTCGCGGTAGTTAGAGGTATCACACACTTCGATGTAGCTTATAGTGTTATTTCTTCTGGCCGTGCCACATCCGGCAAACAAGCTGAGTGAAATTATGATTGCAATGGTAAAAAAAGAACATTTTTTTGATAAGCATATAATTTCCTTTTTACATTGATAATATTTTAGCACAGACTCAGCTGCGCCAAAAGAATACTTAATAACATTGACCAGTATACCCTGCTCCACAAACAGAGTGCGATAACTCACACGCTTTATTATATGTACCGACAATTTGATCACACGCAGTACATCTTTTTGTATGTTTTAAGATGACTTGAGTAATATAGCAAGTTCTGCCATCAGTGTGTTCATGTGAACCGATCACTGTAGCTGAAATATGTCCGGAATGAACCACAGTATAATAGGTATTATTGCATTTGACTTTTTGGTCATCAGGAACGCCCACCCGGCCTGGTATATAATGGTATGCAAAAGCTGTAACGGTTAATGTTAAGCACAAAACAATGGATAATAAAACAGCGCTTATTGATTTTTCATAATGTAATTCCTTTCTTTGATTATCTAATTCCATAGTTCCATTGTCAAGAAAGAACAAATTACTCTGATATAATTTTAAGAATGGAACATTGGACTCACCACTTTTAATAGTATAATTTCACATTAACAAACAGAAAAAAGTGAGTCAACCAGTCTGGCACAAGATGCATTTTTTTGGCACAAGATGGCTTTCTTCAAGCACGAATAATCACGAGATACGCCGTGCCTCCGACCGGATGTACAAAGAACATGGTCTGTTCGTCGTTACTTCCGGTCAGGACAAGGGTAAGAGTTATATTGAACACCAGGGAGAGAACATGAAAGCAAAGCTCACTGTGCTGAATGCTAAGAAGGAAAAGCTGTTTGCACAGTACAAGATGTAGACAGTGAGGCCCAGAAATAAGAGATCATAAAGCTGAATATTGATACACTACTTAACCAAAAATCAGTGCGGAAATTTCAAAAAGAACGGTAGCAATACAAAAAGAAGTAACATCCAGCTACTCCATATTCGGAATAAACAATCACTATCCACTTATTTCTGCATTTGATATGATCATATCTTCGCCGTTTAAGAGCCTGGCCACATCTGTCGCAATAGTTTTGATATTCATGTTCCAGTGTAATTTTGCACCTTGGACAAACGGCGAACGAATAATTGTTCATCACTCGAATTTCATGTATGTTCATTGGAGCTCTATACATCTGTTATTCTAGCTTAAGCGTATTATGCCGCATTATCGTTACGCTCCGTTTTATCAATTGTTTCAACAAACCGTTTAACTACAGCAATTACCCGTTCATCTGACATAACTGAAAATAAAAACAATAATGTTGTTGCAGATAAGCAACTGACACCTCGTTCAAGATCACTGTATGAACGCGGTGTCACTTTCAATTTTTCAGACATTAACTCCTGAGAGATATTAAACTCTTTTCTAACAGATTTTAAAGTATCTCTTAGCAATTGTTTTACGACAGTTTGATAGGTTTGCACTGTTACGAACCTCCATATTTCGACAAGGAATACAGAGATCTTACGTTTTAAACAGGCATGAAACCACGAGGTATACCCCGTAAAAATCACTTTTTATAAATGATTACTAATATAATTACGCCAAACTATACGGCGTGTTCCTTATTATTTAGAATATAATGTCTATTTGATTTTTGTTATTCAAAAAACTGCACTATTTATATAAAACGAGCCTCTGTTACTTGGTGAAACGGGTTATTGTATCTATATTTATATGCCATAGATAACTAACCATTAACAGATTATCAGTCTTACATCGGCTTATCAATATGCTTGGCACAAGGTGCAGTTTTGTGGCACAAGGTGAACCAAGTTGAGATGGTTTTCTCGTATGCGACGAAAAACCGCCCTCAATTACGACGGTGGGGATAAAGTTATTCTTCGAACTACAAGTTCCAATACTTTAAAAAGTTTATAAAACAACATTGCTAAATGAAACTAACAAGTCTTGAGAAAAAAATAAATGGCGCATATACATATAAAGAAAAAACAAGACCATTTAATCCAGCTACAGTTATAACTCTATAAAAAACATAAACCACAGTTTGCTATCAAAGTTATTAGGCTTTGACAATAAACTGTGGTGTTATTAGTTAGTATAAAAATATTTAAAACAAGCTTTATTTCAATTTATCATTAGAATTTCGAAGTAAATTAATAGTATCACACAGATACTTTCTTTTTTGCTTTGACATTGAAGAAACGATATTAATCATTTCGCTTAACGTCATATCTGAAGCTATTTTCTCATTTAATGCTGAATATTTAATTTTACAAGAGCATCTTCCAAAAAGATAATCAATATTTACTCCAAAATAATCAGCAAACTTCATAAGCATTTCTGCGCTAGGAACTGTAAGCCCCTGTTCGTAATGAGCAATTGAACTTTCGCTAACATTAAAAATTTTCGAAAAGTCCTTTTGTGTTAATCCTTCATTCTTGCGGAGATCTGCGATAGTGCATCCTATTATCTTTCCAATTTGATTATATTGATCGCTCATCACGTTGACCCCCATTGTTTTTTCTTCAATTATAATCAAAAATACGGATAGGCGTCCGAAACTATCATTAATTATATTTTAATTAATCGCCAAAAGCGCATCACTATCATCTATGATACAGGTGAATGTACAAGATATATGGTGCAACTTAATTATTTATATCATAATACATGTAGTTCTGTTGATTTTTATCACAAAGCAATATATAATCTTATCATCAAGACTACGGAGGAACACACATGATAAGAATAGGAATATGCGACGATAACATTAATATGCTTCAGAATTTAAGCAACGTAGTACGAACATCATTTGCTGCATACCCCGTTGAATTTGAACTTTTAGCGTATACGAATGGACAATCGTTAGTTAATGCGCATAGAATAGAAAAATTTGATATTTTGTTTCTCGATATTGATATGCCCGGTACTAATGGTTTTGACGTTGCGAGATCACTTAGAGATGATTATATTAACTGCTTTATCATTTTCGTGACCAGTTATTCTGAACTTGTTTTTGAAAGTATGAATTTTCTTCCTTTCAATTTTATTCGAAAAAACTGTTCGGTACCAATAGAAGAAAGCGTCAGATTAACAACGGCGAAACTTATAAAGTACATGAGACAAAATGAAAAGCTTTTATTGAAAGATGAAAAGAACTGTGATTTTGATATTTACATACGCGATATAGCCTTTATATCGAACGATAAGCATTATGTAAAATATCATACTATAAAACATCCCACAGGTTTACGAGCAAGAGGCTTGATTACAGAGCTTGAACAAAAACTTAAAGATTACGATTTTGTAAAGATCCATAAAAGCTATTTGGTTAATCTTCGATATTTATCTCGTGTCGATAAAAAGAATGATGAAATCTATATAAGAGAAATGGATAAGAAATTGCCAATGAGTAAGAACTATAAAAAAGAAGTTCTTGAAAAATATATGCATTATTTGAGGACAAGATCATGACGATATTATGGTGGATATTTGAGATATTAATAAACATATATCAAGGGTTTATTTCTATGTACTTCGTATACTCCTATTTAGGCGATAGAGACAACCGAAAGTTTTTTAAAAGCAGTGGGATTTTTTTCGCTACATTATTGGCTGCGGCTATTACAATTCTCAATGTATCGACAAGCGTTTTTGAACACTTCTTGGCTTTTATATACGTAATATTGATTTTCCTATATGCGGTTATTTTTCTTAAAGGTAGCTTACTCAAAAAGCTATTCTCTTCCGTGTTCATAGTAGGGTTACAATTATTATCTACAGCATTTGTGAGTTCTGTGGCTGTAGTTTTGTCAAGAAAAGATATGGAAGAGTTAATGCTTGTTACAGGAATTGATCGATTTATTGTCATTATTGCTGTTCAATTGACAACGCTATATTTAGTCTTTTTATCATTGCGATTATTGAAAATCAGTAACAAAAGTGACTTATCTGTTACTGAGTGGATTTTAATATCAATAATTCTAATAATAAGCATCGGAATGTGCACTTTGTTAATCTTACTATCAATAGCGCCAGTATCTAATAATGCCGGTATCTACACTGTTTTGGTTTTCATAGGAATACTTGTAGTTAATATCGTTGTATGTTATCTTCTTGTCGATTTAGGTAGGAAGAATGTTGCAATAAGAGAAAACGAAGTGTTAAGACTTTCTCAAGAATATAACCGACAATACATAGACAATGCTACTGCCGAGTATGACACAATCAAGAAGATTCAGCATGATTTTAAAAATAGTTACTCCACAATTTACAATCTTATCAAAAGCGGAAACATTGCTGAGGCGAAGAAACAAATTGAGAGTAATTTAGAGCTGTTACAAAGTTTTGAGGTATTCGTCAAATCTAACAATGCCGTTGTTGATACAGTAGTGAATGCAAAATTGACCGAAGCAAAATCCTTTGGCATAGATTGCACATGCATATGTGGTACTGATTTTGAATCAATTGACAACTTAGATTTATGTAGGTTGCTGTCTAATATGCTTGAAAACGCAGTTACATCGTGTGTTACCAGTAAAAGAAACGATAAACAAATCTCATTGATACTATCGTTTGACGGAAGTAATTATATTATAGATTTGAAGAATTCTGTTGATGAATCTGTACTTACCAATAATCCTGAATTAAGAACTACAAAGGATAATCAACACGAACATGGGTATGGCGTTAAAATTATTAAAGACATCGCGAAGAAATATAACGGCCTTTGCGATTTTTACGAAGAAGGAAACATATTTTGTTGTAAAGTAGTTCTTTGCGAATCAACATAAAAAATCAAAAGCGGCGTGAAAAATCATGCCGCTTTTAGTCATCTTGTGCCAGAAAACTGCATCTTGTGCCACATCTCTTGATATACTGATTTAATTCGATACAATTAAATTGTAAACTACCATGAGGATTAAAAAATAAGATGATACAAAGATTTAGTGGATATATTGTCAATTATCTAATACGCTCGGAAGTAATTGAAGATTCTGCGGATGATAAAGAGTACTACCAATATGGTGTAGAAATTACAGTTTCAACGATTATAAGTTTATTACTTGCATTTCTTATAGGCGTATTGACTTCAAGCGTTCTTGAAGTTTGCATATTTCTTTTGTCATTAATACCTATACGGCAATTTACCGGTGGGTATCATGCAAATACATATTTTAAATGTAATCTGTGGATGTGTATTCTTTGTAGTCTGACTATATTCATATATCACATTACAAAAGAAGTTATAAATGTATATGGTTTGATTTTCATAACGATCATACCAATCATAATTATTGCTATCTTTTCGCCAATAGAAAACCCTAACAAACAAATTCCTTATGAAAAACGCCCTAGATTAAAGTGCATAAGTATTATCTTCGCATTATTTTACGGATTGGCAGGGAATATCATGATTGCTTTAACATACAAAATCGGAATGATTGTATTATATACGCTGTTTTTAGTAGCAGTGTTAATGATAGTAGCGTTACTAAAAGAACGGAGGTGTAAACATGAAAAAGGTTGCAGTTGTAATTAAAGAAGTTGCAGAAAAAATGGCGAAATTCAATTTTGGTTCTGCTTCTATGTGGAGTTTCCATCAACCAAAGGAACCTAAAGCTAAAAAGTAATGAGGGTAGCCATCGAAGCGCCTACGAGTCACAGCGATTATAGCTACCACTTGCAGGCGTTTTGATTTTTATCAGCTTAATAATTAATGCTAATTTTTTGCTTTCTCAACACTAATTAAAAGATCATGTTAGAATATAACTTCCAAGTACAAAACATTCTTTTAAAAAGTAAGAAGACTTGAAGGATGAAATAAAACGAACCGAATTGACAACATTTCAGATAAAAAATATAAACGGTAACAGAGAGGTGCTGTGGGGGTGAAAGCATGAGGAAACGAATCAAAGTAAATGTAAAGAAACAGAAAATAGGCTTTTTAAAAGCAGTAAAGCTGATCATTTTCAACAAAGCCAATACCGATGGTAAGTTAACGATCGCAGCCTTTACGTATATTATTCATATTACTTTTAAGCTTATAGCTGTTATTGGAACTACGCTAAGTATCGGTGTTATAGGAACGTCTATTTGCAGGACTGTTGAAGCTATATCGAATAGGGATAATATTCTTCAGTCTATTTTAACTTTTGTCATTGTCATACCTGTAACTTTGGCCATTATGCTTTATATGCTGATACTTTGGGGGTCTGCTAATGAAATTGAAAAAGAAAACGAAAGAAATTATATTGTTTCTGTTTTTTCAAGTATAGTAAGCTTTGCTGCGTTGATCGTGGCGTTGGTAGCTTTATATAAGAGCTAACAGAAAGGGAATGCATAAGCATGGGTAATATGTTTCGTTTATACCATATTCATTTTACTATTCGCACGAAATCTACTTAAGTCTTAGTTACAATAAAAGCGTCAAACACCGCACATCTCAATGAGTTGTACGGTGTTGTTTATTTTTAAATCCCATCAGTATTGTAACGAATTCCAGTCGAATAATGATAATCATTTTGTAATTGCTGAAAATACGTAAAAACCCTAATTTGATTTAGAATTTATCGTTAGGTATTAAAAAGTACCGATTTTAAGATTTCAATCCTATTATTTTCATGGTTAATTGTGATACTTGATACAGTATACCGGAATTCCATTTAGCTTTGCAATTCTCATATGATGCTATTTAGCAGGTCATCATTTACGCTTGACCAATTCACAATCAACTCACGAAGTATGAGTTGATTGTGAATTGGTTTATCGAATTAAACGATACTTTGCGTAATGCCCTTTTGTACAACTTCTAAGACATTAACATCTATCAGTTTTTAATCGAATAATAAGCTCTGGTTTCAGATATATGTCGTAATTGCACTACATCGGATTTTGAAATATAATCATTTTCTTTGGCTAGAGAATCAGTTAACTTTGAATGGTGCCTTATATTTATATCTTTTTGAACACATAAAAATCCATGTTGTTAACGTTATTTTCGAAAACGCTGCATAATATTATAATTTGAAATCCTTGTATTGAGGAACTGATATCAAGTATACCTCAATGAGAAACTCAATATAACAATAAACACAGAGCACATCAGAAATGATTTTTCAAATTTTATTCGCTTGCAGAAAACAGCTTGTCCTATCGTGAATTTTGTAAAAATTAGTGTAAATTGAGGTTATGTTGTTCTTATATGATTGCAGGTATGCCATTTTTGTGAAAATCTCAAAAGTGCCGAAAAGCCAGTCATATCAAGGGTTTTCAGCCCCTCGGAAATAGTGGTTGTTCTTTGGCGGTCGTGGCATCTGCTGCAAGGTCTTCCGAAAGGTCTGCGATAACGTCGCCCGTTGACTGGAACACCATTGCCGAGAAGGGCGTGCCCGAAGCCGCAATGGGATATAGCCCTGTTGTGTGATCTACGAAATAGGTGTCAAAGCCCGATTCCTTGATCTGTGCGGGTGTGAGGTTTTTTGTGAGCTGATAAACGAGCGCACAAACCATTTCCATATGCCCGAGTTCTTCCGTTCCGACGTCGTTTAAAATAGCCTTAACTCTGGGGTCGGGGGCGGTATATCTCTGGCTGAGATATCTCATTGCCGCACCAAGCTCGCCGTCAGGGCCGCCGAACTGGGTGATTATGATCTTTGCGGCTGTAGGGTTGGGTGTTTTAACGTTTACGGGATACTGGAGCTTCTTCTGATATTGCCACATTAGTCATTCGCCTCCTTAATTCTGTGCTTCCCAAGGCCAGGGATCTTTGACCCATGCCCAGCATTCGTCGTTCTGATCCGAAAGAATGCTTAAGGGGCCGTATTTCTCTTCGAATTCTTCCATTGCTTCTTTATAGAGCTTTTTGTATTTTCTGTAGTATTCAAGACCTGCCGAGTTGTTGGGATGTGAGTCCAAAAAGAGGGCAGCGTCAGTGACGGCAAATGAATACATTTGCACACGTTTTAAAAGTTGTTCTCTCTCGTTCATACCGGTCTCTCCCCCAAAAACGGTTTGTCAAGTGCCTCAAAGATCGTTCCGCGTTCAAAGCCGACCTGTGGGTCATAAACATATTCCCATCTCTGGAAGGGCACGTACATCATTCCGACAGGTGTCTCGGCAGGAAACGCAGATGTAGGCGTGTTGAAGCAGCAGCTTGAGGTGCCTGTGCACATATTTTCGTTCATATTGCCGTTACCGTTCATATTGCCGTTACCGTTAGTGCTTCCGTTTGAACCGTTCATATTTGAGCTTGAACCGTTAGTTCCGCCGGAATATGCGGGCAATGAACCGATAAATTCATTGATATTCATACACGTTCTCCTTGTTGTTTGATCGTTTTGCAAAGCGATGCTTTGTACTACATCATATGAGGTAGTCCTCAAAAAGGTTACGCAACAAAAAATCTGCCCAATAATGACCTTGGGCAGATGATATTTTGTGTTTATTCTTCGGCAGCCTTTTCGCTTCGCATACGCTTGCGATATGCCAAAGGTGATTCGCCGGTGATGTTTTTGAACTGTCTGCAAAAATGCTCAACATTCTGATATCCGCATATCTGAGATATTCTTTGTGAAGAATAGTTCGAGTTTCTCAAGTGTTCTTTTGCAAGCTCGATCCGCTTGAGAACAACGTCCTGCATACAGGAAATACCGAACTGCTTTTTATATGACGACTGAAGATATCCTGCGCTGACGTGAAGTTTTTCCGCCATTTCGGTAACCGTCCACGGGTGATCGGGTCTTAGCTGTATTTCGTATCTGAGGTTCAAAAGAGCACGTTGCTGATCGGTGAGGTCGATGTCCTTGACCGATTCGGATATCTTCGTCAGCATCATTCTTATTATCATCGTAATAGACTGTGCACAGTTTTTGAACTTGAAATACTCTTCCATTGAAAGAAGTCTGAATAGATATTCCATCGAGTCGGGAGCCTCAAGCAAAAGGGGACTTCCCAACGGAATGTTCTTTTCCTTTATGAAGTCCTCCAAAGCGTCATCTGCATAAAAGCGGACATAGTTGTTGCAATAATATTCGCCCGTTGCACGGTAGCAGGCAAACATTTTCGGGGGATAAAGAACGACTGTGTTCTTGGTCACTTCGATAGAACCTGAGGGAAGATGGAAAATGGCAGGCGTCTTTGTATGTACCAAAAGCCACCAATCATGCTCGGCGTCGCCATAGACGAAGTCACCCGGATGGTGATGATCAAGACCCATGAAAGAAATTTTTGCAAGCATCAAAATCAGCTCCTTTAAACGGTGTTAACATTAAATCAATATCAGTATGCTTTATTTTTAAGGAATTGTCAAGTGTTAATTCTATATATAATAAGAATAAATCAATGATTTTATTATGATAAAGCGCCGATTTTTTATAAAGAGCTTGCTATTGCAAAAAACGTATCGAAATGATATAATAAAATAATAATTTATAGCATTCTAAAGCTTGAAAGAGAGGGCTTTACATATGATGAAAAGAATAATATCTGTTTTTGCGGCGATAATTCTTGCAGCGTGTTCAATGCTGACGGTTGTGAATGCGGCGGCTTCACTTAATGTTATTCAAGGGAACGTCCCCGCACCGGGTGAGAACTTTGCCGTTCACGTTATTTTGAGTGACAGCTCGGGGCTCAAGAGCCTACAGTGTCTGATAAGCTATGACGTAAACTCTGCTGAGCTTGTAAGCTGTGCCGACGGAAAGTATTTCGACAGCTTCACACAGCTTCCTACCGACGGCGGAATACTTCTCATCTGGTCGAGCAACGCCGACAACGACAATTATTCCACCGGAATTTTGGCAACCATCACCTTCAAGGCGACTTCACAGCCGTCTAACGGCTCGCTGATAACAGTAACGGTTTTGGATGCACAGAATTCCTCGGGAAGCATAACCGTTGACGGCTCGTCAAACATCATGCTGTTTGACGTTGAGGAGTCGGATGACGATATTATTTCCGCGGAGGACGGCAGCGAGGACGACGGATACGTTGCCGCTGACGACGAAGAAGAGCTCGAGGATGAGGGCGACGTTGTTGTCGGGGACGAGGAAGAGGACGATATCGTTTTTGCGGACGACGAGGAAGAGGTGACCACCGCATCAACCACGGCGACCAAGGCAACCACGACCGCGAAGAAGACCTCAGCAACCACAACGACGACCGAGGAAAAGACCTCGGCGACCACAACGGCGACCGAGGAAAAGACCTCGGCAACTACTACGACTGCCAACGAGGAACCGCCCTTTGAAAACACACCCGATACTCTTGATGAACCCGATCCCGAAGTGACGAGCGCAACACCTCAAAGCTCAGGCGAGCAAAGCGTAAGCTTCAGCGGAGACGCCCAGACAGCGGCGGCTCAGAAGAAAAAGGCGAACGGCGGAACGGTATTTGCGGCGGTCATGATCGTCGGCATTACGGTTGCGGCAATCGCGGGAATCGAGATATGGAAAAGGGGAGAGGAAGAGTAACTCTCTCAATTAAGAACGGAGGCAGATTTTAATGAAGAAAATTTTAAACGCAAAGACGGTCATTATCGCCGTTATCTTGATCTTGGTGATCGCCCTTGCGGCAAGCAGCTTCGTCATCGTCGAAGCCGGTCATACGGGCGTTGTCGTAACCTTGGGCAAGGTTGACGAAACCGTATGGCAGGAGGGCTTACACTTCAAGATCCCCTTGGTACAGGAGGTCGTAATGATCGACAACCGCATCACCAAGCTTGAGGTCGATACCGAAGCTTTCTCGAAGGACTTGCAAACGGTCTCCACCACCATCGCAATAAACTACCGTGTTGACACAGCGAAGTCCTATAGCATCTATAAAAATATCGGAAGAGACTATGAAAGCGTTTTGGTGACCCCTGCAGTAAACGAAGTGTTGAAAGCGACCGCAGCTCAGTATACCGCGGAGGAGAGCGTCACCAACCGGACCCTCGTATCCGACGGCTTGGTTGAGGGCTTGAACGCAAAGCTCAACGAGATCGGTCTTTACGTTACCGACGTCAACATTATCAACTTTGACTTCTCCGAAGCATATATCAACGCTATCGAAGAAAAACAGGTTGCTCAGCAGCAGCTTTTGAAGGCTGAGACCGAAAAACAAACCGCTATCACCAACGCCGAAGCTGAGGCTGAAGCTATGAGGATCCGTGCAGAAGCGGAGGCAGAAGCAAACCGCATTATCGCAGAATCCATCACAGCCGACCTCGTTGATTACAAGAAGATCGAAAAGTGGAACGGTGAGCTTCCTTTGGTTTCGGGTGACGCTACACCCATTATCGATATGTCAGGCGCAGTATCAAGCGAAAGCCCTGCACAGTAATTTTTTGAGGAGAGATACAGATATGAAAAGAATAATTGCCGTTATAATTTCGGTTACCGTTTTGGCGCTCAGCCTTAGCTCCTGCGCTTTGTTCGATGCAGTGACCGCTTACGGACTGTATTCAAAAGCCATGAAAACAATTGAAGAGGCAGGCGGATATGAAGCTGACTGTACAATGGTCATGGGGATCGAGCTTTTGGGTGAGACTCTTGAGATCGAAAGCTCGATGAACATGAAGCAAAACGGCGACGATTCCGCTGTTGTGACTGATTCCTATGGCATAGTTACCGAGACCGTTTTGGTCGACGGCGTCGTTTATGTAAACCTTTCGGGCGTTAAGACAAAGTATACCGTGCCTGAGCATGACGTAAACGCCGATGGCGACGAAAGCGACGTATCAAGCGATATCGGAATCGCCGAGCTCCCCGATCTTGCAAAGGAGGTTTTCGAAAATATCGATGTGATCACAAACGAGGACGGAACGAAAGCGATAACCTTGGCACTCGATGCTGAATCTGCGAAGAGCCTTTTGGGAAGCATGGAAGATATTGAAGACCTTGGAGAAGGCGAGGAGATCGCTTTTGAAAACATCGTTTTGACAATGTGCTTCACCGAGAAAAACGTGCTCGATACGATGTCCTTCAGCGCCGATATCGTTGCAAGCGTTATGGGCATCACATTGGACAGCACGATAACTGCTGAATACAAATTCATCAACTTCGGCACAGCTCCCGAGATCTCGGCGCCTTCGGATGCTGACAGCTACATCGACGGCGGCGAATACACAGAAGATATCTGATCAATATTTAAAACCTCTTTGGATCATTCCAAGGAGGTTTTTTGATTGCGGTATGTTTGCAAACGCTTATAAAACGTTGAGGTGCTCAGTCCCAGCTCGGATGCCGCCTGACAGGGTGTCAATTCATGATTTTCATATGCTAAAAAGATCTCCGATGAATTTGTGGGGAGATGCTTTTCGGGTCTGCCGAATCTGACACCGTTTTGCTTTGCTGCGGCGATCCCCTGAGCTTGCCGCTTTTTGATGTTTTCACGCTCGTTCTGAGCCACGAACGAAAGTATCTGCAAAACGATATCCGCTAAGAACGTGCCCATAAGATCCTTGCCGTTGCGGGTATCCAAAAGAGGCATGTCAAGGATGGAAATGTCTATTTGCTTCTCGCGGGTCAGATACCGCCACTGCTCCTGGATCTCGTCATAGTTTCTTCCGAGTCGGTCGATGCTCAAAACGTAAAGAAGGTCTCCCTTCTTAAGCTTTTTTACGAGCCGAATATACTTAGGGCGTTCGAAATCCTTGCCGGAACGCTTGTCTATGTATATGTTTTTCTCGGGGATCCCGACTCGGCGCATCTCGATAAGCTGGCGCTCCTCGTTTTGGTCTGTGGATGAGACTCTCACATAGCCGTATATACTCATGTTGTTTTGCTCCTTTTTTCAGATGATTTTAACAAATTACGACACGAGAATAAACACGGCTGACATTTTTAGATCAACTGTTACCTCATTTGTTTTCGGTATACAAACAGCCTTTTTGAACGGCTGAAGCTGTGAAAAAGTCGAGAATCGAAGCGTGTGCGATACCTTTGATTATGATTTGCGATTTGGCGCAATAAAATTCGTAAAATCGCTATTGTTATACTGTTAATGTTTTGTTATAATTTAACCATAATATACTCAACGGAGGTAGATATATATGGCAAGCTCAAGACTTATCGGCTCATATCCCGTAATAGGAATCCGTCCCACAATTGACGGCAGACGCGGAGTTTTAAAGGTTCGTGAATCATTGGAAGAACAGACGATGAACATGGCAAAAAGCGCCGCCAGACTTTTTGAGGAAAACTTAAGATATTCAAACGGCGAACCCGTAAAGGTCGTTATCGCTGATACCACCATCGGCAGAGTGGCAGAAGCCGCCGCTTGTGCCGACAAATTCCGCAAGGAGGGCGTTGACATCACCCTTACTGTAACACCTTGCTGGTGCTACGGCGCTGAGACGATGGATATGGATCCGAACACCATAAAGGCTGTTTGGGGCTTTAACGGAACCGAACGCCCCGGCGCTGTATATCTTGCTTCCGTTTTGGCAACTCATGCACAAAAGGGTCTTCCCGCCTTCGGCATCTATGGCCACGACGTTCAGGATGCCGCAGACACAGACATCCCCTGTGACGTTAAAGAAAAGCTCCTTCGCTTCGGACGTGCAGCCGTTGCCGCCGCAACGATGAGAGGAAAATCCTATTTGCAGATAGGTTCGATCTGCATGGGTATCGGCGGCTCTATAATCAGCACCGATTTTATCGAGGATTATCTCGGAATGAGAGTTGAATCCGTCGACGAGGTCGAGATCATCCGCCGAATGACCGAAGAGATCTATGACAAGGCTGAATATGAAAAGGCCTTGGCTTGGGCAAAGCAGTATTGCATCGAGGGCTTTGACAAGAACCCCGAGGAGCTTCAGAAAACAAGAGCTGAAAAGGACGCTGACTGGGAATTCGTCGTCAAGATGATGGTCATCATCAAAGACCTTATGAACGGCAACCCCAATCTCCCCGAAGGCTGTGAGGAGGAGATGGTCGGTCACAACGCCATCGCCGCAGGATTCCAGGGTCAGAGACAGTGGACTGACTTCTATCCCAACTGTGACTTCCCCGAAGCTATGCTTAACACCTCATTCGACTGGAACGGTGCACGTGAGCCCTATATCCTCGCAACCGAAAACGACGTTTTGAACGGCATCGGAATGCTGTTCATGAAGCTTCTCACAAACCGCGCACAGATGTTTGCCGACGTCAGAACCTATTGGAGCGGCGACTCTGTCAAGAGAGTGACCGGCTATGATATTGAGGGCAAGGCAAAGGAAGCTGATGGCTTTATTCATCTCATCAACTCGGGTGCATGCTGCTTGGACGCTAACGGCGCCGCAAAGGATGCTGACGGCAATTCCGTAATGAAGCCTTGGTATGAAGTAACCGATGAGGATCAGAAGGCTATCATGGCAAACTCCACTTGGAACTATGCCGATCTCGGCTATTTCCGCGGCGGAGGATATTCTTCCCGCTTTGTGACAAAGGCTGAAATGCCTGCAACAATGATAAGACTTAACCTTGTCAAGGGCTTGGGCCCCGTTTTGCAGATCGCAGAGGGTTGGACTGTGGAGCTTCCCGATGAAGTCACAGACACACTTTGGAAGCGCACCGACTATACTTGGCCTTGCACATGGTTTGCGCCCAGATGCACCGGCGAAGGCGCATTCAAGACAGCATATGACGTTATGAACAACTGGGGCGCTAACCACGGCGCGATCTCCTATGGTCACATCGGCGCTGATCTTATCACCCTTTGCTCGATGCTCAGGATCCCCGTTTGTATGCATAACGTTCCCGAAGATAAGATCTTCCGCCCTGCTGCTTGGAACGCTTTCGGCATGGACAAGGAAGGCGCAGATTACAGAGCTTGTCAGAACTTCGGCCCGATGTTCAAAAAATAAGGAGAAATATATATGCTTATAGGAATCCCAAAGATACTTTCCCCCGAGCTGTTAAAAGTCTTGTGTGAAATGGGTCACAGCGACACCATCGTTATCGCTGACGGCAACTTCCCCGCAGAAAGCATGGGCAAGAATGCAAAGGTCATCCGTTGCGACGGTCACGGAGCCTGTGAGCTTTTGGAAGCTATTCTCAAAGTTATCCCTCTTGACTCATACGTTGAAAAGCCGATGAATCTTATGGCTGTTATGGAGGGCGATCCGGTCGAGACCCCCATCTGGGAAGACTATGCAAGAATATTAAAGGAGCAAACGGGTAAGGGGAAAGAAGCCATCGGTCAGATCGAGCGCTTTGCTTTCTATGAAGAGGCGAAAAAGGCATATTGCATCGTTGCCACGGGCGAAGGTGCGACATATGCAAATATACTTTTGCAAAAGGGCGTAATAGTTTAAATCGAGCGGGGCTCGATTTAAACTATAGAAAAACAACTCTCGGGACGAAGTCCCTCGCACCGCAAAGCGGTAACGTTGTTTTTCGTTACCTACCGTTCAGGAACGAGGTCTTGGTTTAAGCTATGGAAAAATGCCTCTCGGCGTGAAACGCCTCGTGCTAAAGCACCGTCATTTTTCGTTACCTACCGTTCAGGAACGTGTTGTTCGGGTTAAACTATAGAAAAACAACTCTCGGGACGAAGTCCCTCGCACCGCAAAGCGGTAACGTTGTTTTTCGTTACCTACCGTTCAGGAACGAGGTCTTGGTTTAAGCTATGGAAAAATGCCTCTCGGCGTGAAACGCCTCGTGCTGAAGCACCGTCATTTTTCGTTATCTGATGCTTTGTAACAAAGCGATATCTACATAAATCCTAAAAGGAGAAAAAACAATGCAATATAAAGAAATTCGTGAACAGCTTTGCGACGTATGCCACAAAATGTGGCAGCTTGGCTGGGTCGCCGCTAACGACGGCAACGTATCCGTGAAGCTCCCCGACGGCAACTTCATGGCAACCCCCACAGGAATAAGCAAAAGCTTTATCACCCCCGAAAAGCTGGTTATTATAAATTCGGAGGGCGAGGTGATCTCGGGCGAACCGGGCTATAAACCCTCGAGCGAAATAAAAATGCACCTAAGATGCTATAAAGAAAGAGACGACGTCGGAGCTGTTGTTCACGCTCATCCGCCGACGGCTACAGGTTATGCAGTCGCAGGCAAGAGCTTGGATGAATATTCGATGATCGAAACCGTCATCGCTATCGGCTCTATCCCGCTTACGCCTTACGGCACACCCTCAACAAACGAGGTACCTGATGCGATCGCTCCATATCTTAAAGAGCACGACGTTTTCCTTTTGCAGAATCACGGTGCGCTCACTGTCGGAGCTGATCTTATCACTGCATATTACCGCATGGAAACTCTCGAGCTTTTTGCAAAGATCTCCTTAACAGCTCACCTTTTGGGCGGAGCAAAAGAGATCGAAAGACCTCAGATCGACAAGCTTTTGTATTTGAGAGAGAACTATTATCACGTTACCGGAAAGCACCCGGGATATAAGCACTATAACGACGAAGAAAAGTGATCGGAGGGCACAATGTCATACTGTTTGGCAATTGATATCGGTGCTTCAAGCGGCAGACATATTATAAGCCGCGAAGTGAACGGCAGACTCGAAATGCGTGAGGTCTACCGCTTCGAAAACGGAATGAAAGAGCGTGACGGCTCACTGACGTGGGACACAGACGAGCTTTTCGAAAACATCGTTTCGGGGCTCATCAAGTGCAAGGAGGAGGGTCTTGTGCCCGAAACCGTCGCTATCGACACTTGGGGCGTTGACTATGTTTTGCTTGATGCAAACGGCAAAGAGCTTTTGCCTTGTGTTGCCTATCGCGACTCCCGAACCGATGGCGCTCCCGAAGAGATATATGATCTCATCCCTGAGGAGGAGCTTTATCGGAAAACGGGCATCCAGCGCCAGAGCTATAACACTGTCTTCCAGCTTTGGGATGACAAAAGATCGGGCAAGATGGCGAAAGCCTCACATATGCTCCTAATGCCCGACTATCTTTCATACAAGCTCACAGGTGTCATCTCACAGGAATATACGATCTGCTCCACAACGGGACTTGTCAACGCTGAAACAAAGCAGTGGGACATGGACATCATCGAAAAGCTTGGATATAAAAAGGAGCTTTTCATCCCTCTTGGCGCGCCGTGTACCCTTGTCGGAGGGCTGAGGGACGAGATCAAAGCCCGTGTCGGATTTGATTGTAAGGTCGTACGCTGCCCGTCTCACGATACGGCATCAGCCGTTGCTGCCTGCCCCGTTGACGATGAATCCGTGTTCATCTCATCGGGAACCTGGAGTCTTGTGGGAACAGAAAATCTCGCCCCGGTAACAACTCCCGACGCCATGTCGGCGGGTCTTTCGAACGAAGGCGGAATCGGTTATCGCTTCAGATTTTTGAAGAACATCATGGGCATGTGGCTTTTCCAGAGCATCAGACGTGAGCTCGACAAAAAATATACCTATGACGAGATGATGGAGCTTGCCGAAAAAAGCTCGTTTAAAGAGCTTATCGACCCGACTCATGACAGCTTCTTGGCACCGAAAAGCATGATAAGTGCTGTGCGTGAATATCTTCATAAGCCTGATCTGCCGCTTTCTGATGTCTTAAGCTCGGTATATCACTCGCTTGCTCACAGCTATGACATGACGGTAAAGGAGATCGAACGGATCTCAGGGAAAGACATCAAGCATATCAGCATTGTCGGCGGCGGAAGCAAGGACAGATATCTTAACCGCTTGACCAAGGAGTATTCGGGGAAGAGCGTCAGCGCAGGGCCGACTGAATGTACCGCCGCAGGAAACATCATTTCTCAGATGATGTATCTCGACAGCTCTTTGGATCTTGAAAAAGCACGCAAGCTTGTTTCGGACACCTATGAAAGTGAGAAAGTTTGATGACCGACTATACTCAGCTTAATGCTCAGCTTAAGTCGCTGATCTGCGGCGTGCCTCATACGGTTGCGAATCTTTCAAACGCTTCGGCACTTTTATATAACACACTTTCGGATATCAACTGGGCGGGATTTTATTTGATGCAAAACGGGATGCTCGTTTTGGGCCCCTTCCAAGGAAAGCCTGCCTGTATAGAGATCCCTCTCGGAAGAGGAGTGTGCGGAACGGCTGCCCAAAGCCGTGAGACCCGGCTTGTATATAACGTCCACGAGTTTGAGGGACATATCGCTTGCGACAGCGCCTCGAATTCCGAGATAGTTGTCCCGATATTCAAAAGCGGTGAGGTCTTCGGCGTTTTGGATATCGACAGCCCGTTGATCGGAAGATTCTCGGAAGAGGACAGATCCGGACTTGAAGAGTTTGTGCATATTATCGAACAGAATATATAAAACAAAACCCGACTTGTTTAACGAGTCGGGTTTACTGTTAGGAGAAGCTTATCCGAAGAACTTAGGTGATCCGTTATAAACGATCCTCATAATTGTTTTTCCGTCGTGCAGGCCGCCTTCACGGATATCACAGCGATCCTTTCGGTTCAATTGCATCATGCGAGTTGTTTTGACAAAAACGGCACATAATAATTGCATAAAGGCAACTTTGTTATATTATTAACAAATTACCATCGAGTTTCAGATGATTTTTCGTTAATTTTATTGACATAACGGACAGTTTGAGATATATTATTATATAGTTAATATTATGCCCAAAACACAAACAGCATCGCAACGGCTCTTTTTTGGGCATCAATATAATTTTTGTTTACAATTTATCTTTTCAAATCAAAAATGAAAACCTAGGAAAGGTAGGTCATAAAATGGCATTTTCTCTTCACGGCATCAAAGTGCCTCACAGAAAAAACACGGCTGATATGCCTGCTGTCAGAATGGACATACCCTCGACCGTGACCATCCCCGTATCAATGCACATCGGAAGACCGGCAAAGCCTGTTGTCAAAGCGGGCGACCGTGTTTACGTCGGCACACTCATTGCCGAGCAGGAGGGCGCAATTTGTGCACCTATTCACGCAAGCGTTTCGGGAACGGTCAAAAAGATCGACGATACGCTGTTGTTTAACGGATCGGTAGCAAAAGCGATAATCATCGAGTCTGACAACGAGATGAAGGCTGACGAATCGTTGTGTCCCCCTCAAATAACCGACAGGGCTTCGCTGATCGAAGCTATCCGCACAAGCGGCATAGTCGGCTTGGGCGGCGCAGGATTCCCGACACACGTTAAGTTTAACGTCGATCCCGAAAAGATCGAAGAGCTTATAATCAACGGCGCTGAGTGCGAGCCCTATATCACTTCCGACACGAGAACGATGATCGACCGTGCCGATGATATGGCGTATGGCTTAAAGCTTCTTGAGGAGCATCTCGGCATCAAGAAGATCATCATAGGAATCGAGGCTAACAAGCCCGAAGCTATAAAGTCGATGAAAAAGCTTGCCGAGAATGACAGCTGTGTCAGCGTTAAGGTCTTGCCCGCTGTATATCCTCAGGGCGGCGAAAAAGTTCTCATCTATCACACCACGGGAAAGGTCGTCAAAGCCGGCAAGCTTCCGATTGACGTCGGATGCATCGTTTGCAACTGTACGACTGTCGCTGAGATCGGAAAATACGCTAAGACAGGAATGCCTTTGGTCGAAAAATGCATAACCGTTGACGGTAGCGCAGTCAGCCAGCCGAAAAACGTCATAGTCCCAATCGGAACCTCGATGGAAGACGTGATCGAGTTCTGCGGCGGTTATAAGAGCGAGGTCGGAAAGGTCGTCTATGGCGGCCCTATGATGGGTATCACCGTGCCTGATACGTCAGCTCCCGTGTTGAAGAACACAAATGCTGTCTTGGCATTTAACCACAAGGATTCCGTTCTCAAGAGTCCCGAAGCCTGCATTCGTTGCGGAAAGTGTATAAATACTTGTCCGTTCGGCATCAATCCTCCTGCTATCGAAAGAGCGTTGAGAGAAAAGAACGTCGAGAACATGGAGAAATACGGCGCAAGCGTTTGCATGGAATGCGGATGCTGTGCATATGTTTGTCCCGCAAACCGCCCCTTGGTTCAAAGAAATAAACTCGCCAAGGCCCAGATCAGAGAAGCCAAGGCAAGACAATGCAAAAAGGAGGAGAGCAAGTAATGACATCAAAGCTTAGAATTGCGCCCTCACCCCATATTCATACAAACGAAACGGTAACAGGCATCATGCTTGATGTTATCATCGCGCTCATGCCTGCGACACTTGCCGGAGTTATCATCTTCGGCTTCCGTTCGCTTGCCGTTATCGCAACCTGTATCATCACTTGTGTACTCAGTGAATACATTTTCTATAAGATCATAAAAGAGGATTCCCCCATCGGGGACTTGAGCGCCGTTGTAACGGGATTGCTTTTGGCGCTTAACCTTCCTGCGAACGTTCCGCTTTGGCAGGCTGCGATCGGCTCGATCTTCGCAATAATCGTTGTAAAGTGCTTCTTTGGCGGCATGGGCTGTAACCTTGTTAACCCTGCGATCACGGCACGCGTATTCATGATCGTTGCTTTCGGTTCGATGGCAACCGCAGCATTCCCCACTGTCGATACTGTATCGACTGCTACTCCTTTGGCAACATTGAGCGAGGGCGGAACGCTTTCGCTTTTGGAGCTCTTCTTGGGTAACTATGGCGGAGCTATCGGTGAGACCAGCACTTTGGCTCTCATCATCGGCGGCGCATATCTCCTCATCAAGAGAGTTATTACATGGCATATCCCCGTTACATTCATCGGCACAGTGTTCATATTCAGCCTTTTGGTTGAGGGCGGAGATGTCACCGCCGCACTTTCGTGGGTGCTTTCCGGCGGACTTTTCATCGGTGCGATCTTCATGGCGACCGACTATGTTACATCTCCCGAAACCCCCTTGGGAAAGGTTATCTTCGGCGTGGGAGCAGGCGTTATCACATGCTTGATCCGCTTCTGGGGCAACTATCCCGAAGGTGTATCCTTTGCGATACTTCTTATGAATATTCTTGATCCCTTTATCGGTATCTGGACTGCAAGAAAGGTATTCGGAACCGGAGGTGACAAAGCATGAAAAACAATATGAAAAGCGTTATCTCGCTTACGGTGATTTGTGCTGTTGTCGCAGTTTTGATGGCTGCCACAAACTTCATCACCGAGCCTGTCATCAAGGCGAATGAAGCGGCTGCCGCAAACGAAGCACTCTTGATCGTAATGCCGAACGGTTCCGGCTTTGAACCGGTTGATATTTCGACCTATACACTTCCTGCGAGCGTGACCGAAGTATACAGCGAAGCAAGCGGCGGATATGTCATAAAACTTTCAGTTAACGGCTATTCGACCGGAATGGTCTTGATGATCGGTGTTGACGCAAGCGGAACGGTCACGGGCGCTACCTGTCTCAGCTCGAGCGAGACTTTGGGCTATGAAAAGACCTATGGCGATAAAGCTGTCGGCGCTACTCTTGAAACTGTTGGCGGCTTGGATACCGTCGCAGGTGCAACACGCACCACTCAGGCATATAAGGACGGCGTTAAGGATGCTCTGAACACCGCGGTCATCATGGGCGGCGGAACTGTTGATGTAAGAACTCCTGAACAGATCTTGGCTGACAACTTGAGCGCAGCACTTCCTGAAGCTGAAGGTGAGTTCACATCTTGGTTCATCACCGAACAGCTTGAAGCTATCGATGCTGTATATGTTGCAAACAACGGAACCGGTTATGTTTTCGTTTCCGGCGATGATTTTGTCGGAGTTGATGCAACGGGTGCTGTCGTAACGGATGACCCCACAGGAGTTATAGCTTCGCAGACAGCTACCGTCATTGAAGCTATGAGCGCAGAGATCACAGAGATAGACCTCAGCTCTTATGAAAACATCCCTTCTCAGGTCGTCAAGGCTTATAAGACTGCATCCGGAAACTATGTATTCGAGCTTAAGGCAGCGGGATTCGGCATCAACGGCGACAAGTATTATAATCCTTCGGGCGAATACATTCAGATCATGGTCAGCGCAACTCCCGAAGGCGTGATAATCGACTGTAAGACCACCTATCAGTCTGAGACCGAGGGAATCGGATCTTCCTGCGGCGAACCCGAATTCTATTCTCAGTTCAACGGAAAAGACGAATCCAACTATAAGGATATCGACGCTATCAGCGGTGCGACCTATACAACAAACGGTTACAAGACCGCTATCAGCAAGATATTTGAAGTCATTAAATTATTGGAAGGAGTGGCCTAAATTATGAATAAAGACAGTAATATGTCAACATTGCTAAGAGGCTTGCTCCTCGAAAACCCTGTGTTCGTTCTTATTTTGGGAACCTGTCCCACACTTGCAACCACCACGACCGTTATCGGTGCTTTGGCAATGGGCTTGGCAGCGACCGCAGTTCTCATTTGCTCGAACATGGTTATCTCTTTGTTGAGAAAATTCATCCCCGAAACCGTTAGAATCCCTTGCTATATCGTTATTATTGCCGGATTTGTAACCATCGTTCAGATGATAATGCACGCATATTTGCCCGAGCTTTATGATCTTTTGGGCGTATATCTTGCTCTTATCACGGTAAACTGCATCATCTTGGGCAGAGCTGAGATGTTCGCTTCAAAGAACTCTGTCGGCAAGTCCGCGCTCGACGGCGTGGGCATGGGCCTTGGCTTTACCATTGCGCTTTTGGCAATGGCAACCATCCGTGAGGTATTCGGCAACGGCACCTTTGCGGGAATCGAGATTCCTTTCCTTATCGATCACTCCATCAGCTACCTGACAAAGGCTCCGGGCGGCATGCTCGTATACGGTCTTTTGATCGCTGTTGTTTCCGTGATCACCAAGGGTAAATATCCCAAGAAAAAGAGCTTCGGTTGTGCGGGCTGTCCCTCTGCAGGCGTTTGCAAATCCTGCACCGGCTGTGAAAATGCTGTCGATAACGCTGTTGAAAACATTGTAAAGGAGGGCAACTGATAATGGATACTGTTAAGTCTCTCATCGTCATTTTGATGTCCTCGGTGCTTGTAAACAACTATGTATTGAGCCAGTTCCTCGGAATCTGCCCCTTCTTGGGCGTATCAAAAAAGCTCAACCAGGCAACGGGCATGGGCATTGCCGTAACATTCGTAATGCTCATGGCAACCGCCGTTACTTGGCCTATCCAGACATATGTGTTGGATAAGCTTAACCTCGGTTATATGCAGACTATCGTGTTTATTTTGATAATTGCCGCACTCGTACAGTTTACTGAGATCTTCTTGAAGAAATATATCCCTGCTCTTCACAAGAGCTTGGGCGTATATCTCCCTTTGATCACCACCAACTGTGCCGTTTTGGGCGTTACCATCAACAACATGACCGACGGCTTCAACTTCATTGAGTCTTTGGTGAGCTCGCTCGGCTGCGGCTTGGGCTTCTTGCTTGCGATGGTTCTCTTCTCGGGCGTTCGCTCAAGAATTGATGAAATGCACATTCCCAAGGCTCTTCGCGGACTTCCCGTCACCTTGATTGCCGCTTCCTTCCTATCGCTTGCGTTCTTTGGCTTTGCGGGAATCATCGACAATCTGTTTGCTTAAGGAGGGGGATAGAATATGACTCAAATTTTAACTGCCCTTCTTGTTGTCGGCGCTGTCGGCTTGATAGCTGCTATCCTCTTGGTAGTGGCATCGGTCGTCTTTAAGGTCGAGGAAGAAGAAAAAACAAAGATCATCCGCGAATGCTTGCCCGGCTCTAACTGCGGTGCCTGCGGATATACCGGCTGTGACGGCTATGCAAAGGCTCTCGCTTTGGGTGAGGCTGAACCTCATCTTTGCGTTCCCGGCGCTGTTGCCGTCGCCCAAAAGCTCTCCGAAGTTTTGGGGGTTGAGGTCAAGGCGAACGAGCCCGTTGTAGCTTTTGTCGGCTGTAACGGAACCTGTGACGCAACCTCGAAAAAAGCTATATATGACGGAGTTGACTCCTGTATCGCGGCATCCATGTTCTATGGCGGCCCTAACTCCTGTCGTTTTGGCTGTATCGGCTGCGGCGACTGTGCAAGCGTTTGCCCCGTTGATGCGATCTGCTTCGATGACGGCATTGCAAGAGTTGACTCAAGAGTTTGCATAGGTTGCGGAATGTGTGCAAAGGAATGTCCGAAGAACATCATCTCCATCATTCCCAGAAGCTCAAAGGTTGCCGTTATGTGCAACTCGAACGACAAGGGCGCTGTTGCGAGAAAGAACTGTAAGAATGCTTGTATCGGATGCAAGAAGTGTGAGATCAACTGTCCCACAAAGGCCATCACCGTTATCGACAATCTTTCCGTTATTGATTATGGCAAGTGCATTGCCTGCGGCAAGTGTGCCGAGGTTTGTCCCACAAACTGCATCAAGGTGACCGATTTCGAAGGATGCCAGCTTATAAAATAATGAACAGAAAACTAAAAAACGATCTGATCCTTGTCGCCGCTTTGCTCGTCATCGCGGCGGCAGGATTTCTTGCCTTTAGCCTTCTTAAAACAGAAGGCGACTATGCCGTTGTTTCAGTTAACGGCGCCGAAGTCATGAGATATCCCTTGAGTGAGGATATCGTGACAGATATCGTGACCGACGGCGGGATCAATACGCTCAGCATTCATGGCGGCAAGGCGTCTATCTCAAGCGCCAGCTGTCCCGACCTTATCTGTGTCGGGCACACCGCTATATCCAACGTGGGCGAAACTATCGTCTGTTTGCCGAACAAGGTTGTCATAAGCATCGAAAGTGCCGAAAACGACAGCGAACTCGATGTTATTTCATAACGTATAAAACAGGCTCTTTTGGAGATTTATATGAACACACGGACAAAAAAAGTTGCATATATGGGCTTGCTGGCGGCGCTCGCGCTGATCCTTTCCTATGTTGAATCGCTGTTTCCGCCGCTGTTTACCGCAGTTCCCGGGATCAAGATGGGATTGCCCAATATCGTTATCATATTCGCTCTCTATCGCTTCGGGCTGAAAGAGGCGGCGGCTGTCTCTTGTGTCAGATTGGTGGCGGTTGCGATCCTTTTCGGAAGCCCCTTGACATTTGCCTATAGCTTGGCAGGGGCGGTATTAAGCCTGTTGCTCATGGCTCTTTTTAAGCGACTCGATATTTTTTCGACCGTCGGAGTAAGCATCATCGGCGGCGTTATGCACAATTTGGGTCAAATAATCGTCGCTATGATCGTGATGGAAACTGCCCAACTAGGCTATTATATGATAGTCCTTGCTATAACGGGAACCCTCAGCGGAGCGTTTATCGGACTGTTGGGTGCGCTTTTACTTAAATATATGAAAAACGTTCGCATTTAATAGTTAATGTGGTTAATATATTAATGTTGACATGCATATGATTTTATGGCATAATACTATGTACAATTGTTAAATAAATAACGCAATTGAACGTATATAGAATATCTGAAAAGGAGAACTTGAAATGAAAAAGATTTTTAGCATTATTTTGGCACTTGTTATGACTGCTGTTTTGTTTGCAGGATGCGGTGCAAGCGCTGAACCCGTAAAGCTTGGTTTGGGCGTATACTCATATTATGAAGCAGGTTCTGATGCTGACGGCGAAACCAACGGCGAAGGCGAAGCAGTTACCACTGTTGCCGCTG
Source organism: uncultured Oscillospiraceae bacterium (assembly GCA_964650705.1). GTDB lineage: Bacteria > Bacillota > Clostridia > Oscillospirales > Ruminococcaceae > Faeciplasma. The sequence goes on along the minus strand of CAZYUJ010000014.1, from coordinate 10,959 downwards.
TTTTGGTCGATGCTGACGGCAAGATCGTTGAGTGTGTTATTGATACTGCCGCAAACTCTGCTGCTTGGACTTCTACAGGTGAAGCTGCTGTTGCTTCCGAATTCAAGACCAAGTATGAGCTCGGCACTAATTACGGCATGGCTGCTTACGGCTCTGACAATAACGGCGACGGCAAGGTATTGGAATGGTATGAACAGATCGACGCTTTGTGCTCTGTTATCGAAGGCAAGACCATCGACGAGGTTAAGGCTTTGGTCGTTAACGGCTACGCAGGTACCGAAGAAGTTATGACCGCAGGATGCACGATGGGCATCGCTGATTACATCAAGGCTGTTGAAAAGGCAGTTGCAAATGCTGCTGATTCCGCCGCTACTGCTGACGACACTCTCAGCCTCGGCGTTGTAACCGCTTGTGATGCTTCCAACGCAACCGAAGAAGCCGAAGGAAAGGTCGAGTTCGACGTAACCGTTGTTGCTGCTGCTGTTGACGCAAACGGCAAGGTCAGCGCAATGGTGACCGATGCTGTTCAGAACGACCTCACATTCTCTACCGCCGGTGCTGCTACCTATGATGCAGCCGCTGAGATCAAGACAAAGCTTGAACTCGGTACAGCTTACAACATGTCTGCATACGGTGCTGACCTTAACGGTGACGGCAAGGTGCTTGAATGGAACGAACAGGCTGCTGCATTTGATGCTGCATGCGTGGGCAAGACCGCAAACGAGATCTCTGCACTCGTTGTTAACGGCTACGGCGTAGAATCCTTGCAGACCGCAGGATGCACTATCGCTATCACCGACATGGTAAAGGCTGCTGTAAAGGCTGCAACTATCGGATAAATCACATTTCGGAATGCTAAGGGGCGTCGGATTAGCGATGCCCCTTTTTCTCTATTTATTATAGGAGGTAAGAGATATGAGAAAAATAATATCTTTGGCATTAAGCGTTGTTTTGTTGATATCTCTTTGCTCCTGCAAAAAAACTCCCGAAAAATTCACAGCATATTATTTTGACTATTTCGATACCTATACGACGATCGTGGGTTATGAATACTCAAAAGAGGATTTTGATGCTGTTTGCGCCCAAGTCACAGCGCTTTTGGGCGAATATCACAAGCTCTATACGATATACAACAGATATGAGGGTGTGAACAATCTTTTGGAGATAAACGATTCCGACGGGCCTGTTGAGGTCGATGAAAAGATAATCCAAATGCTCGAATATTCCAAGGAGATGTATGAGCTGACAAACGGAAGAATGAATATCGCCATGGGCAGTGTTCTTTCCATCTGGCACAGCTACCGAGATGACGGGCTTGACGATCCCTCAAATGCCGAGCTTCCGCCGATGGACAAGCTCTTGAGTGCGGCAGAGCATACCGACATCAATAACATCATCATCGACAGATCCTTGGGAACGGTCTATCTTTCAGATCCTCAAATGAGCCTTGATGTAGGAGCGATCGCAAAGGGCTACGCTGTTGAAGAAGTTGCACTCCTGCTTGAAGAACAGGGGATAAGCGGATATATTTTGAATGTCGGAGGAAATATAAGAACGATCGGTTCACGGCCCGACGGAACACCGTGGTCGGCAGGGATCGAAAACCCCGACGTTTCGGCACGGGACGAGATGCCCTATGTCGCATATCTCCACCTTTCGGGAGAATCTTTGGTCACAAGCGGAACATATCAAAGATACTATACCGTTAACGGGATAAATTATCACCACATAATCGACCCTGATACACTGATGCCGGGAGAAAGATATATGTCGGTGTCGGTGGTGTGCAAAAGCTCGGCGCTCGGAGACTCACTTTCAACAGCGCTTTTCAACATGAGCCTTGACGAAGGACTGTCGCTTGTTGAAGGCATTGACGGTGTGGAAGCTATGTGGGTCCATAATGACGGGAGCATAAGCTATTCGTCGGGATTTAAAAATTATTGTTTTGAGTATGAGGAGTGATATGATGGATCTGATGGAAGCTATCAAAAAGCGCCACAGCGTCAGACAGTATAAGGATGTTCCTATTGAGGAAGAGATCGTTTGCGAGCTGATGCGCGAGATCGAAGCCATAAACGAAGAAGGCGGCCTTAATTTCCAGCTCGTGTTGAACGAGCCTAAGGCTTTTTCCGGCTTTATGGCTCACTATGGAAACTTTTCGGGCGTCAACAACTATTTTGCGCTTGTCGGAAGAAAGTGCCGTGAGCTTGAGGAAAAGTGCGGATATTACGGCGAGCGTTTGGTGCTCAAAGCTCAGCAGCTTGGGCTTCACACCTGTTGGGTCGCCTTGACGTATTCAAAGGTTCCCGATGCCTTCAGGATCGAAAAGGGCGAAAAGCTGACAGTTGTTATATCTGTCGGTCACGGCAGAAATCACGGAATTGTAAGAAGATCAAAAGCGCCCGAAGAAGTCTCGAACATCACGTCATCTTCTCCCGATTGGTTCAAGCGCGGAGTCGAGGCGGCGCTTCTGGCGCCTACAGCCGTGAATCAGCAAAAGTTTTATCTGACTCAGAGCGGCTCAAAGGTCAAAGCCAAAGCGTTGATGGGGCCGTATGCAAAAATGGATCTTGGAATCGTCAAATATCATTTTGAGATAGGCGCAGGAAAAGAAAACTTTGAATGGGAATGACCGTGGGGGTTGCTTTTTGTCTCAAAATGTTGTAAAATACTTTGGTATGTGACTTTAAAGGAAAGGCGGCGAGAATATGAGCAAGCTTAAAAGCTGGGGCTTTTATACGAGGATCATGAGTTGGTATTACTCACTCAAGTATAAGAAAGCGATAGTTGCGCTGATCATAGTAGCTATATTATTTGCTTTGGCGATGTTGGGCTCATATATTTCGGACTATACGTCTGATTCTGAGCTTCACAAGTTCGTCTTCACACCTGAGACCTGTCAGAGCTTTTACGGCGGAACTCCCGAGGAGCTTGCAGATAAGTATTCTAACATCCAGGGCAGATATCTCGACAAAAACGGAAACTATGTCGTCACGATGGACGAAATCACTCGAGAGATGGCTTTGGCTACAAACCGTGCATATCTGAAACAGCTTGAAAGCCGAGGAGTCGATATTTTGGTCAACTGTACGGCGATCGTCATCGACGCAAACAGCTTCATGGAATTCAACATCAAACAGGGAAGCCCTTGGGGAATCTATGAATGTGCTGAGATACAGATGCTCAACGGCTTCGCAATTGAGAATATAAAGGTAAAGTTTACGGTTAAGGACTTCGAAACCGATGAGGTCGTATATTCAGCAGTTTGGCCTCAGGATGTTATAAGGTTTACATATGAGACCGAAAACGGCAGCTATACCTATGGCTTGGACGGCTGTAATTCAATAGCCGAAACTCCGAATTGATTTAAAAAGCAGACTCTCCGGATAGGAAAGTCTGCTTTATTTTATATTTTCATTATTTCTTCGGCATAGCGCACAGTCTCCATTGCATCGTGTGCATATTTGTCAGCGCCGATCTTGTCCGCATATTCTTGAGTCAGGACTGCTCCGCCGACAACGATCTTACACCAAGGTGCCTTGGCTCTGAGCTGTTTGATGGTCTTCTCCATCGCGGGAACCGTGGTCGTCATAAGCGCCGAAAGTCCGACGAGCGGAGCGTGTGTCTCTATCGCCTTTTCGACGATCGCCTCGGGCGGAACGTCCTTTCCGAGGTCGATGACGTCAAAGCCATAGTTTTCAAGCAAAAGCTTAACGATATTCTTTCCGATATCGTGAATATCCCCCTTGACGGTGGCGATGATGAATCTGCCCTTATCTTGTGCTCTTTTGCCCGACATCGAGCTCTTAATGCTTTCAAAAGCGGATTTTGCCGCTTCGGCGCTCATCAAAAGCTGTGGCAAATAGATCCTCTTTTCTTCATATCCCTTTCCCGCAACATTCAAAGCAGGAATTATTTCACCGTTGACGATATCAAGAGGCTCACGCTGTTTCAAAAGCTCCTTCGTGATCTCGCCTGCCCTGTCCTTGAAGCCCTTGACGATGGCGTTCATCAGCTCGGAGCTATATTCACCGTCTGCTTTTTTCGAGGGACTAACAACAGCCCCCGCCGAGTAAAGGAACAATTCGGCGTTTGCAATATACTCCTCAAAATTACCGTCCAGCCCCATAAGAGCGTTATAGGTGTAATAGGTCTTCATCATATCCGCTGAATATGGGTTCATGATCGCGGCACTGAGGCCGTTATCAAGCGCAAGAGAAAAGAACGTTGAGTTGATTGCATCACGGTTCGGCAGACCGAACGATACGTTAGATATCCCCAAAGAGGTCTTGCAGCCAAGCTCCTCATTGATCCTCTTGAGAGCCTCAAGGGTGGTTTTTGCGGCGTTTTTGTCAGCGCTTACGGTCATGGCAAGCGTGTCAAAAACAATATCCTTTTTGGATATGCCGTATTTTCGGGCACACTCCAAGATCTTCTTTGCGATTTCGACTCTGCCCTCGGCAGTTTCAGGAATTCCGTTTTCATCAAGTGTCAGCGCAACAGCTACTCCGCCGTATTTCTTCACAAGCGGGAAAACGGCTTCCATGCTTTCGCGCTTTCCGTTTACCGAGTTTATCATCGCCTTGCCGTTATAGCGGCGCAAAGCCGATTCCATCGCTTCGATGTTTGATGTATCTATCTGTAAGGGAAGGGGAGTGATCGCCTGTAGCTCGCACACAACGCTTTTAAGCATCTTCGCTTCATCAATATCCGGCAGACCCACGTTAACATCCAAAACGTGAACACCCTTTTCCTGTTGCCTGACGCCCTCGGAGAGGATATAGTTGATGTCGTTTTCAACAAGAGCTTGCTTAAAGCGCTTCTTGCCCGTCGGGTTGATCCTTTCACCGATAAGGATAGGGGCGTTTCCGAACTCCACAGCTCGCTCATATGACGAAATTACAGTAAGCCCCTTATCTGTGGTCGGCACGGGGGGCGTTCCCTCGACCAACTGAGAAAGCGCCTTGATATATTCGGGCGTTGTGCCGCAGCATCCGCCTGCAACTCTCACGCCCTGATCGATAAGCTCAAACACGGTGTGAGCGAATTCATCAGCGCCGACGTCAAAGGTCGTTTTTCCGTTCTCGGTTTTGGGCAGACCTGCGTTCGGTTTCAGCACAACGGGAATTGAAGAACAAGCCAAAAGTTTCTTAATAACTCCTTCGAGCTGCTTCGGCCCAAGCGAACAGTTTGCGCCTAAAGCGTCAGCTCCCATGCCTTCTATGAGTGCCGCCATCGCCTCGGGCGATGCGCCCGTCAAAAGCTTTCCGTCCTCGTTATATGCATTAGTCACGATAACGGGAAGGTCTGAGTTTTCCTTTGCCGCCAAAAGTGCCGCTTTCGTCTCATAGCTGTCAGTCATCGTTTCAATGATTATAAGCTCAGCGCCGTGCTTGACACCAAGCTTGACGGTTTCGGCGAAAACGCCGACTGCGTCCTCAAAATCTAAATCGCCGAGCGGCTTCAAAAGTCTGCCCGTAGGGCCGATATCAAGCGCTATGAATTTTTCACTGCTCGATCTGCTTTGACTGCGAGCATTTTCGACATTTTGGATAGCGCTTTTAATAATGTCATCAAGCTCATCAGACGAAAACTTCAAGCAGTTCGCACCGAATGTATTTGTCGAAACGACGTTGCTTCCTGCATCATAATAAGCCTTATGGATATCGGCTATGACCTCGGGATGAGTAAGGTTCCACATCTCCGGCGCTTCGCCTGCACGAAGTCCCATTGACTGCAAAAGTGTTCCCATTCCGCCGTCGAGGATAACTATATTGTTTTTCAAAAATTCTCTGAAGTTCATTATATTCTCCTGAAGGAACATTTATCGTTCCCACACATATAGCATCTGTTTGTGATCACCGATGCTTTTCTTTTTGATATACCCGCAAAGGCGGTCACCGATTTCGAAGGCGACATCAGCATGCTTTCGTTCAAAAATAATCCGATATTCTTTTGAGGATTCAGTACTCCGAAAATATCTCTTTGTGTTTTGATATCAAGGTCGCCGTATCCCGAGCTGAAGCGAGGAGCAAGCGAAACACCGTTTTCCTTTTCAAAGCGCTCACAGAACATATCGCACAGCGCCTCGATCCTTTCGGCACCGAATGCCTGTAAAAACAGCGCCTTTGACGGGGAAAGACGAGCCTCACGCTCGATAAGCCTATCAAGCTCCAGCCCGACCGTTGCGCCGAACAGAAGCACACGTTCACACTCCGAAAGATTCTTTGCGAGGTCTTTTGATTTAACACAAAACACGCCGAAGTCACATTCATCGCCCGTAACATTCACATCAAAAACGGCATAGCAGACCTTATACGAAAGCGATGGGAGTGCTGATGCGATGCATCCTCTCATCAAGCTCACGGTAGCTTCATCAGCTTCACGGCAGTAAGCATATCGCAAAACCTCACGCTCACACACAGGCGGCGTGTCAAACGTCATAACTCTAATACTGCTCATCATCCCAAAATATCGCTCAGATTTGCCCTTATCTTCTCGGCAACGTCCGGCTTGTTCATCGAATAGACGTGTACGTTCTTGATTCCGTTAGCATAAAGGTCGATTATCTGATCTGTTGCATAGGCAATACCTGCCTGCTTCATGGCGGCAGGGGAGTTTCCGAACTTGTCCACCAAGCTCTTGAATCTTTGAGGGATGAACGAGCCGGAAAGCTTTATAGCTCGCTCGACCTGATTCGCATTGGTGATCGGCATGATGCCGGGGATTATCGGCACGGTAATGCCTGCCTCACGGATCTTATAAAGGAAATTATATAAAAGATTGTTGTCGAAAAACATCTGAGTGGTCAAAAAATCGCATCCTGCGTCAACCTTTTCTTTAAGATGCAAGATATCCTCTTTCTGATTCTCGCTTTCGGGATGTATCTCCGGGTAGCACGCACCGCCGACACAAAAATCATATCCCGATTCCTTAAGCTCTCTTACAAGCTCGATCGCGTGCTTATAGTCCCACGCTGATCTGTCGGAGTCAGCAAGGTGCTGGGGGATGTCGCCTCTGAGCGCCATGACGTTTTCGATCCCAGCTTCCTTGATCTTATCGATCTTTTCACGAACGGTCTCTCTCGTCGAGGATACACAGGTCAAGTGTGCCAAAGTCGGAACACCGTAAAGAGATTTGATGTTTTTTGCGATGTCTAAGGTGTATTTGCTCGTGCCGCCGCCTGCCCCGTATGTAACGCTCATGAACGAGGGCTGAAGGCGAGCTATCTCCTCGGTGGCGGTCTTAACGCTTTCAAAGCTTGTCTGGGTCTTGGGAGGGAAAACCTCGAACGAAAGCGAGAGCTTGTCCCCGTTTAAAATGTCGATAATTTTCATAGGCTTTAGTCCTTTAATGTGTGATTAATTGAATTATAGCATAGCCGGCTTTATTTTTCAATAAGTATCTTTGTGAATTAAAATTAATAAATATCAAAATATTAAACCTCAACCCCCTTGCCTAAATCAGCATTTATATGTATAATCAAAATTGAAGTATTAAATTTTTATACATAAGGAGAACGGTTATGGAAAAATCGAAACTTACAGCGCTTCTTAACGATATGAGCGTTCAGGAAAAGGTTGAACAGCTTGTTCAGCTATACGGCGCATTTTTGGGCGACGTCGACGTTTTGACAGGTCCTGCGATGAGCTTTGCCAAAATGGAAAAGGAAAAGCCCTACCGTGTGGGAAGCCTTTTGGGCGAGCACGGCGCCGAGCATTTGATCGATCTCCAAAACAAAATGATGGCGGCTCAGCCTCACCATATTCCTGCATTGTTTATGCTCGACGTCATCCACGGCTATAAGACGGGCTTCCCCGTGCCGATAGCGATCGGCTCGAGCTTTGATCCCGAGCTGGCGTATGAGCTTGCATCGGCAGCCGCAAAGGAATGCTCGGCTGCCGGACTTCATGTAACCTTCTCCCCGATGGTCGATCTTGTCAGAGACAGCCGCTGGGGAAGATGTATGGAATCAACGGGCGAGGACGTTTGGCTTAACTGCACAATGGCTCAGGCACAGGTCAAGGGCTTCCAGGGTGATGACGTTTCCGAAAAAGGAAAGGTTGCCGCTTGCGTAAAACACTTCGCCGCATACGGTGCCGCTGTCGCAGGAAGAGATTATAACGTGACCGAAATAAGCGAGCACACGCTTTATGAAGATCATCTTCCTTCCTACCGTGCCGCTGTGGACGCAGGTGTAAAGCTTGTTATGACCGCTTTCAACACCGTTGACCGCAAGCCCTGCACAACAAGCAAAAAGCTTTTGCGTGACATTTTGCGTGACGACATGGGATTTGAAGGCGTCGTTATCTCTGACTATGGCGCAATTCAAGAGACTATCGCACATTCGACCTCTTTGGATCACCGTGATGCCGCAAAGAAGGCTATCATAGCGGGCTGTGATATCGACATGGTCAGCCGAAGCTATATCGAAAACCTTGAGGAGCTTATCAATTCGGGCGAGGTCGATATAAAGCTTCTCGATGAAGCGGTCATGCGAGTGTTAGAGCTTAAAAACGATCTCGGACTTTTTGAAAATCCTTATAAGGATGCTTCTGCCGAGGACGAAAAGAAGTTCTGTTTCTGTGATGAGCATAAGGCGCTTTCCCGCCGTGCCGCCGAGGAAACGACAGTTCTTTTGAAAAATGACGGCATTTTGCCGCTCGATAGATCGAAAAAGCTCGTTGTCGTTGGCTCACTTGCAGATTCCAAGCTTATAACAGGCTCGTGGGCGCTCTTTGTCGATAAGGAAAAGACAGTGACTCTGAAGCAGGCTTTTGAGGAGCTTTACGGTGAAACGGATATAACCTTCTTTGTGACCGATGACGTGACGGATGAAATGCTTGATGCTGTGAAAAACGCTGATGCTGTCGTTCTTTGTCTCGGTGAGGATCACACAACGACCGGCGAATCCATGAGCATTTCGGACATTTCGCTTCCCCTTCCTCACAGAAAACTCTTTGATAAAGTCTATGAGATCAATCAAAACACCGCTGTCGTTTTATTCGGCGGAAGACCGCTCGTTTTGCCTGAGGTTGCCAAAAAGACAAATGCTTTGGTTGAGGCTTGGCTGCCCGGCTCCTGCGGAAGCTACGCTGTTGCAGATATCCTCTTCGGCAAGGTCAACCCTTCCGGCAGACTTTCAATGAGCTTCCCATATTCAACAGGCCAGCTCCCGATCAGCTATTCTTCGTTCGCAACCGGAAGACCCAAGCCCAAAAAGTTCGGCTTCGTGCCCTATTCCTCTAACTATATGGACGTTCCCAACGAACCGCTCTATCCCTTCGGATACGGACTTTCTTACAGCGAGGTCGAGTATTCTCCCATAGCGCTCAGCAGCGGCATCCTCACAGATGACACAGCCGTTACGGCAACGGTAACAGTCACCAACAAGAGCGATATCGAAGCTTTTGAACCCGTCCAGCTCTATATCAGAGATATTAAGGGCAGTGTCGTAAGACCTCTTCGAGAGCTCAAGGGTGTTCAAAAGATCCGTCTTGCAGGCGGCGAGAGCCGTGAGGTCAGCTTTGATATAACCGAGGAGATGCTAAGATTCTATGATGCCGACATGAACTTCGTCAGCGAAGCAGGCGAGTTCAGCATTTGGATAGGCACAGACAGCTTGACCGCAAACGAAGCAAGATTTGTACTCGAAAAATAAAATAAAAATCCCGTCCGTATAGGGCGGGATTTTTGATTTATCAAGCATTTTGTGAGTCTTAACGTCGGGATAGCTTTGTTGATACCCGTTCTATACTTGTTCTTGGTCGTTTATTTGCCTTGAATACTTGCCGGGGGATACGCCGACAGCGTTCGTGAAGCTGCGAATAAAGTTTGCATAATCCGAAAAACCCGATCTATAGCAAGCCTCGGATACGTTGCTCCCCTCAGACAAAAGCTTTTTTGCCATAGCGATGCGCTGGTCTAAAATATAAGTCCTGATAGTGAGTCCCGTGTGCTTTTTGAAGCAACGGCTTATGTACTTTCCGTTGAAGAAGAACTTTTCGGAAAGCTCCTCCAAAGTGATCTGTTCGCTCAAATGCTCACGGATATATTCCATAACGTTTTGAACCAGCGGCGGCATGATGTTCTTGCTGCCCTCAAGGCGCTGATGCAAAAACAGACGGTTAATGAACACCAGTATCTGTGTCAGATAAGCGTTTGTCAGAAGGCTGTATCCGAATTCGGCTCTGATCCTCATTTCTTGGAACTGATGCAAGAGCGTTAAAAATTCATCAAGCTCGCTTTCGCTGAGCGCAATGTGCTTGACTTGATCAAGGCTCTCGATGCTGAAACATTCGCCCAAATAAACGTCCTCATAGGACATTTTTCTGACAAGCTCGTCTTTGATGTTAATGATTATTCTGTCATATTCACAGTCGCCGTTACAGGAAACGGTGTGAAACTGATCGGGGCTTATCAGATACATTTCCCCCGGCTTGCACAAAAAGCAGGATTGCTCAATGTATAGCTTCATGTTACCGCCCAAAAACAGGTATATTTCAAAGGCGTCATGTCGGTGATAGGGAATGAGCGGAGAATGGACGTTTTCTTTTGTTTGATTACGATAGCACAAATATGGCTCGCCGATCGGAGAATATAGCTTATTGGTCATCACGAATGCCGCCCTCCTTTTACTTCACGCAATAAAATCAAGGTTTAATGCAATAATTATATCACGAATTACACCACAGCGCAATTATTAAAGTGCAAAAAAGTATCCTATAACAGTTATGCAATCTGACAAATTCGGTTGACTTTTTGCCTTAGATTGATTATAATAAATCAATACAGATTAGGATAGATCAATTTTAAAAGAACGGAGCTTATCTTTATGATCAGAGTAATGTTTGTCTGCCACGGGAAGGTTTAAGCCGGACACGGCATACCAAGCTATACAATGCTATACCACCCTTTGCAACGGGTTTACCCCTTTTGTACTACTCGCATACTACTTTT
>CAZYUJ010000013.1:0-44274 GCA_964650705.1 uncultured Oscillospiraceae bacterium | reverse complement strand
TACCCGCCGCTAACTCGATATTTAAGTATACACCGAAATTGCCCAAAAGTCAATCACTCCAAGGCTTTTTATAAAAAATATAGAATGAACAGAAGGTTTTTTCTCACTGCCGCTGATGTATTTCTTTGTCTACTGCGGTGCAATTCTTGGCCTCCTAATGAGCGAATATATCAGCACACACATAAATTAGAAAAGCCGCTGAGGAGTATTGCTCCTCAGCGGCCGACATATATTATAATCAACACTTATTGGTTTGACTTTTCAATCAAACTGCAAGTTTCTATCATTACTCTTACCAACACTATCAATCCATCAACAGCGTGTTTAACAACGAAATACAAATCACTGTTATCAATCTTTTCTATCAGCTCATTGTTCACGAAGTGATTGGCGAATAGAATGGCGTCTTCTTCTGAGCATCCTATGATCCCTTGAATAGTTTTGGTCTTCAAAGTTTGATGTTGCTTCACATTCTCACCTAAATCTTGCAGAACTTCAAGTATATTCGGATATCTCTTGATGAAAGGCAAAAAATCTTCCGCCTTCTTTGTTTCGTGGTACACATGCTCAGTAATATAGGCAAAGAATTCTTTGAGCATTTCTGTATCGTATAGGTTTTCTGTAATCGGCACAAAGAAATCATTGATTTCACAACTTAAGCACTCGGCCATTTTAGGTAAAAACTCAATCGAAGGCAAGGCTTCCCCTTTCTCCCATTTCGAAACCGATTGAGGAGAGACATTTAAATAATCAGCAACTTGCCGTTGAGAAATCCCTTTTTTCATTCGGATGTTTTTAAAATTGAAATTAAACATAATCATTTTCCTCCGTTCGTTCATATAATCATTATATTGGCAACTCACTCATACGTCAATGACCAGATATGAGATATAGTCGTCAACCTACGGTTGATTTTTCTTTGTCTACTGCGGTGCAAAATTTGTTCTGCAAAGGCCTTGACTTTTGGGGCAGACAGAGTTAACATACCACCAACAGCAAACTCCCCGAGCAAATTTCTTGTTCGGGGAGTATTTTTACGACCACATCTCATCCCACAGTCAGTTTCGGAGCACACGGAAACAGTGGAGACAAGATGGCCGGATGCGCGTTTTCGATAATAATCCACTTATCACTATCAGTTGCCTTTTTCGGCAAGTGGAAAGTTTCTTTTTGTTTCCTGCCATGCACTCGGTGCCCGATATAGGCAATATCCGTCAGGATCTTCCGAACGGTAGTCCTGGACCATTTGCTGTCTTTCAGTTTTTCATCACTGCTCATACCGCGCAAGTACCGTAATTTGCCCGGGCTTGGAATTCCTTGCTCATTGAGATAATTGGTTATAGCAGATATACTTGCCTGTTCAGACCTCATGGTATATATTTTCAGAACAACGGATGCTACTTCTTCATCCACTTTATAAGTAACGTTAACCGCATCTCGCAGGAAACCGTATGGGATACTGCCTGCAGCCGGTAAAAACTCTCCGAGCTCCGTTTTGGCTCTTATGCTGGAAGAGACCTTCTTAGAAATATCCTCTGAAAATTTCTGATCAAGTACCGTTTGCAGAATGACACTTAGTTTAGGCAGTCCATCTTCATCCTCGGCAGAATCGTATTCATCAAGGATGCTAAAAAAGCGAACACCCATATCTCGGATCGTTTCACTCAAAAGAATACCAAGACTTTTATAATTTCTGTCGGCTCTGGATACATCCTTCACCACGACACAGTTAATCAAGCCTGTCCTAAGGTCGTCCATCATATTTTGAAAATCGGGACGGTCAAAATCCAAGCCTGAATAGCCATCATCAATATATGTTTTTACATGAATAAGTTCCGGGTTCAGTGCAAAAAATCCTGCACCGATTGCCAACTGTGTAGCGATTGAATCACTGATTTCGTCATCGCCGTCTTCCACAGATAATCTGGCATAAAGACCAACCCTAAGAATGACCGGATCATTGAAGACCAGTTTGTTCTATAATATGTATCGACTCTTACGTGCCAAAACCTCACTCCCCATGTCGGGATTTGTCATTTGAACACTATTATAATCGATTTTGAAGTTAATTGTATTCATTTTTGACTCCTTTCTGATTTTTAATGTTTTTTATATAAGAAATGTGCCGGGATTCTGGTCTTTGAATCCCGACACACTCGTTACCTTATGATGCGTCTTTTTTCGCCTGCTCCTCAGCCACTTGATTTGCTGTTTCCAGCATATTCTCAATAAAGATCCCATATCCCCTCGTCGGGTCGTTGACGAAAACGTGAGTCACAGCGCCCACGAGCTTGCCGTTTTGGATTATCGGACTGCCCGACATTCCTTGTAAGATTCCGCCCGTTTGCGCCAAAAGCTCGGGATCGGTCACCTTGATGACCATGTTTTTTGTCTTTGAGGTCTGGCTAAGCGACACCTTTTCTATCTCGATCTCATAGCACTGGGGCTTGTTTCCGCTGACCGTCGTATAAATATATGCCTTTCCTTTTTCGATCTCCGATTTAAACGCTATCGGGATAGCCTGGGCTGTTCCCTGAGTGTAATTGAGCGTGCCGAAAATTCCGCAGTCACAGTTCTTTGAGATCTCGCCTGCCGCAAGGCTTGAGACAAATCTGCCCAAAAGCTCGCCGGGTGCGCCGGCATATCCTTTTTCATAGCCTGTTATGGTCGCATCAACTATCTCTCCCGAGCCAAGAGGCATCGTTTTTGCCGTGTCAAAGTCGGATATCGGGTGTCCCAAAGCTCCGAAGCATCCTGTTTCAGGGTCTATAAACGTCAGCGTCCCGATACCTGCCGAGCTGTCGCGGATGAGCAATCCCGCCTTATAAGTGCCCTCGCTTTGTGAAAATATCGGCTTAAGTGTGGTCTTATAGGTCTTGCCGTTTCTGACATAGGTTATCTTAACGTCATCCCCGTGCGAATCCATGATTATATTTGCAAACTGTTGTGAGCTTGTGACCTTCTCGTCGTTTACATATTTAATATTGTCGCCTGCAATGATTCCCGCATCCTTCGCAGGGTCAACTCCGTCCTCTACCTCAGTGGTCGAGACCACCATAACGCCGTCGGTCAACAGCTTGATTCCCACAGGTGTTCCTCCGGGAATCAAAAGGGGAGCATCCGCAACCGTTACGCTTGCGTTTTTGATCGGTATAAGTCCGTATAGCTTGAGCGTTACGGTTTCGGTTTTTGTATCTGATGCGGCAACCGCTGTGTTTGCAGGAGCCGCCTCTATATTTAAACCGCAGGATATGTTGGTGCCGCCCGAGCCCGAAACATAATAATGATCGGGAAGTGCCGCACCGTAATACCCTACGAACATCATCAAAGCCAGCGAAAGCGTTCCCAGCGCTATCGCCAAGCGTTTTACAAATTTGTTCATTCTTCCTCCGTTTGTTTTCGAGTGCTTTTTGATTTTACTACGATATTCTTAACCGCACACGGCAAAATAACCGCACGCTCACGCAAGCATTATTTTCATTGTCATTTTTTCAAGATTAATGAACGGCAAGCCAAAAATGGGGTTGAATGTTTGTGTACAGTTGTGATATAATTAATACGTATGTATGATCTTTTAAAATGAAAGGACAAAGGAAATGTCAAAGGGTGCTCAAAAACAAAAGAAGCTTCATGATAAAGAGCCGATCATAATGCTCATCGCAAAATCAGCAATGATAATTTTGTTTGCGTGGTCGGGATTTTTCTGGAGCGGTGTTACGATTATTAATTTTTACGCATTTGACCCTGAATATGCATATCTTGCGACACAGTTTTTGATCGGCTCATCGCTTTTGCTCACATCTTTGGTCTTGTGCCTTTTAAGAAAGTATATTCTCCAGTTTGCATTTTGCGTCATGGGCCTCATTCCATATTTGATGGCAGCAGGGGATATGATGGATGTTGCCGAAACGACCGGCGTTGTTTTCAACCCCTCATTCGAGCTGAGATATTTGCCGATACTCGTTTTTGTATTCATAAGCTTGCTGTTTGCGATGATGAAGATCTGGCAGAATGCTGCAAGAAGGATCGAACTCAGAAATGAATTTGACAACAGCCCCGCAAAGAGTATTTTGGACGACTGATAAACATATACATAAACCGAAAAACAATGAACGGAGAAGCAAAATGACTGACAGAAACAGCGCCATCGGCGTTTTCGACTCGGGAATCGGCGGACTCACCGCTGTTAAAGAGTTAGCGAAACTTTTGCCCAATGAAAATATCGTTTATCTCGGCGACACGGCAAGGGTGCCATATGGCTCGAAAAGCCGCGAAACGATATATAAATATGCTTCGCAGGACATCAAGTTTTTGCAAAGCCATAATGTAAAAATGTATATCGCCGCTTGCGGAACGGTTTCTTCTGTTTTGGCTGATGAGAGCGGCTTTTGCGACGGACTTTATACGGGCGTTATTCGTCCTGCGGTCGATGCCGCTTGCAAAGCGACCGTGAATAAAAAGATCGGCGTGCTCGGAACTTCAGCAACGATCCGAAGCCGAAGCTATGAGCGGCTTATAAAGGAAAGGCTTCCCGAGTGTGAGGTATATTCAAAGGCTTGCCCGATGTTTGTTCCGCTTGTCGAAAACGGATATATCGAGCTTGATTGCGCTCCGACTGTGGAGATAGCCCGCGAATATCTTTTACCTCTTAAAGAGGCAGGAGTGGATACTCTCATCCTCGGCTGTACTCACTATCCTCTTCTGACCGACATCATTGCCGATATCATGGGCGAAGGTGTTGCGCTCATCTCCTCAGGCGGTGAGGCAGGGAAGTTCGCAATGCAGGTATTAAAGGAAAAAGGGCTTCTTTGTGACAGAACCGAGCAGGGCAGCATTCAGCTTTATTGCACTGACAGTGCGGAGCTTTTTGAAGAAAACGCAGAGCATTTTTTGACAGGACTCGATAATATAACTATCAAGACCTGTAACTTGGATTGAATTTTGGAGTGAATCGAATTGAACGTTATGATAACAGTAAAAAGCCTTCAGCGCATTGATGATGAGGTCAACGAGACCGAGATCATCACCGAAGGCACACTTGAAGCCACGGCTGACGGATATGAGCTGAGATATATCGAGTCGGACGCCACGGGATATGAAGGCGCAAACACACTTTTGAAAATAAACCAAAACAAGTTTGAGCTTTTGCGCACAGGCAGTGTTGAGGGCGAGCTCATAATCGAGCTTAATAAAAAGAACTTCTGCCATTACGGCACGCCCTATGGCGAGCTTATCGTCGGCGTTCAGGCAAAATACATTAAGAATAATTTGAGCATTTTCGGCGGAAAAGCCGAAGCAGGATATGTTATGGACATGAACTCGGTTTTGGTCGGCAATTATGAGCTGACAGTCGAGGTCAAGCCAAGATGATAAAATTTAAGCGGCAGGATTATCCTGTCGCTTTTTTGTATATAACTACGTTTGAAAGAAATAATAAATGCGAGAACAAAACTCAAAAAAATATTTAAATATTGAAAGGAAAGCAAAATGAAAAGAATTGCATTGATTTTGCTTGCAATAACCTGTGCTCTTTGCTTTGCAGGCTGCGGAAATAAGAATAACAATAATAATCCCACACCCGGCACTTCGTCATCAGTAGGCACTACTCACTCGACTCCTGCCGTAACCACTACTACCGAGCGTACAAATACTTTGGAGAGCGATCTCGGAATGTTAGAGGACGATATGCAAAACGGTATAAGCGATATCGGCGAGGATATGGGCATGGGTAACGGCAACCATAACGCTAACAACGGCGCAAACGGCGCTGCTAACGGCAACGGCAGCATGAGATAACTGATCTAAATGAAAAGGAGGCATCAAAGCCTCCTTTTATTTATCTGTTTTTCTTATAGATCGCATAAAGACCGTCGAGCAAAAGGTCGTCATCCAAGATGATGCCCTCGGTCTTGCAATGCTTTATGATCGTTCTTGCAAGCCCGCCCGTTGCGACAACCGTTGCATCCTCACCGAGCACTGCTCGATACCTTTGCGCCATTCCGTCAACCATCGAGGCGTTGCCGAGGATGATCCCCGAACGCATGGAATCGGGAGTGTTCGTGCCGATAACGTCAGGTGTGCCCGAATCTGCGCTGATGTCCTGTAAAAGAGCTGCAGATGAGCTGAGCGCGTCAAGCGAGACCTTGACGCCGGGGATTATAGAACCTCCCAAAAAGCTGCCGTTTTTGTCGATAGCCGAAATTGTCGTGGCGGTGCCGAAATCGAAGACGATAAGCGGAGCTTTATATTTTGCCAGAGCTCCGACAGCTCCGCAAACAAGGTCTGCTCCCAAGATCGCAGGGTTTTCCAACCGGATGTTAAGCCCCGTTTTGATGCCGGGACCGACAACAAGAGCATGGATCCCCATCAGCTTTCTGACTGCATTTTTCAAAACGGGAACTGTCGACGGAACGACGCTCGAGATTATCGCACCCGAAAAAGCCTTGGGCTCATAGCCGTAAAGACGGATTATGTCCAAGATAGTGATCGCATATTGATCCTCAGTATAGTAAGAATTTGTTGCAATTCGCGATGTGAATTTAAGCTCGTCATTTTTAAACGCGCCCAAAACAATGTTTGTGTTTCCGACGTCGATAGTAAAGACCACTTCTAAGCACTCCTTTATCGTGTATTTAGCTGTTACTTCGATTTTACGGCTTTTTCTCATACAAGTCAAGTGGGCTTGCACATATCATTTAGTTTTAGTATAATAAACCTTGGATGCAAACCCACGGCTCGGCACGCCTTCACACTCGCCCGATCTGACGCTCGGGCGGCGCTCGGCACGCCTCGCCTCAAAATGCGATCCCCTTGAAAAGGAGAACAACATGACACTTGATAAGAATTATTTTTCGGATCTGACCTCATATATAACCCGCTTACAGACCGCCGACAAGCCGATATTTATATACGGAATGGGCGACGGCTGCTTGAAGGTCTTGAATATTTTCGAGGAATATAAGATTCCCTGCTCGGGGATCTTCGCGAGCGACGAATTCGTCCGTGATAAGATATTTTGCGGTCATAGGATACATAAGCTTTCCGAAATTGAAGAAGCGGTCGATGGCTTCATCATCGTTTTGGCTTTCGGCGCAGGATATGGGGAGCTTATCGAAAAGATCGAGAATATCGCAAAAAAGCATGAGCTTATCGTTCCCGATATGCCCGTTATCGGTGAGGGGCTCTTCACAAAAGAATATATGCTTGCTCACTGGAGCGAGATCGAAAAGGTATATTCCCTTTTGGCGGATGACTCCTCACGGGATTGCTTCAAGGGCGTTATCGAGTTCAAGATAACGGGGGATATAAACTGCTTGAAGGCTGTTGCCACTCCGCCCGAAGAGGCCTTTGAGAGCATAATCCGTCCTAAGGATGATGAAGTTTTTGTCGATCTCGGGGCATACACAGGCGACACGGTCGCAGAATTTTTGAGCCATACAAACGGAAAATATTCTCACATCTATGCTTGTGAGCCGAATAAGCGGAATTTCAGAAAGCTTTCCGAAAACACCGCTGACTTAAGTCACATAACTCTTGTGAATGCGGCTGCTTGGGACAGCGACACCACACTTATATTCTCAAAAGGCGGCGGAAGAATGCCTCATCTTTCAGATCAAGGGATAGAGACTTCTGCGATAAGCGTTGACAATATGCTGTCGGGCGAAAGGTGTACTTATATAAAATATGATGTTGAAGGGGCTGAGCTTAGGGCGCTCTGTGGCTCGCAAAAAACGATAAAAGAGTATAAGCCGAAGCTTAACGTCGCACTCTATCACCGTGTCGGGGATATCTTCGAGCTCCCGATCTTCATACACTCATTATGCCCAGAATATAAGCTGTATATGAGGCATTTTCCTTATTATCCTGCGTGGGATACCAATTTGTACGCAAAATAGTAACCGTTTGTAATCTTCCTGTAATAACTTTTGGGGCAGTTGTAAATAAATCGAAACCATTTGTAACGGCGTTGTTCTTGAAACAGCGCCGTTTTGTGTTAAAATATAATTGTAAACTGAATCAGACGAAAGCGGGTGACTCGAAGTGAAAAAGAAAAACAGCAAGAAGATAATGGTCGAAGCGATCACTCATGTGATCATTGCAACGATTGCCGTTGCTGTGTTTATCGGCGGAGCATTCATCGTGAAATCCTGGGACAAGGTGATGCCTCGGGAAAATCCGTTTGATAGCACACAGGATTTTTCCACAGAGCCTGATCCCGATAACGGGGAGCCCGAGCAATCCGAGTTTCCGATCGAGAACACCTCGAACGTCTTGGATTCAGAAGACCCCGAGGCTGACGAAACACAGCCCGAGGAACCAAAAGAAAATGACACGAACAACGAAACAGACAAGCAAGACTTAGCATATAATGAAGACAAAGGCGAACTTATTGTTCAGATCGCCACCGAACAGCTTGGGGCGCCCTTCAAACAGGGCGGTGACAGCCCCTTCGATGGCTTTGATTCAACAGGCTTTACATACTACTGTGTGAATCAGGCGGGAATCGAGTTCCCACGAAGCCTCAAGGACCAGCTTGAGAGCGGAGCATGGGTAACGCTTGAAGAGCTGAAACCGGGCGATATCGTTTATTTCTCGCACGAGGTCGGTGGCGACGCTAAGTTCTGCGGAGTATATGTCGGCGGCGGATTGATAATCTATTCACCTGTTCCCGACGATTTCGTTAAAACAGCAAACATAACAACAAATTACTGGACTACTCATTTCGTAACGGGACTGCGAGTAACCTCGCAGACGGGTGAGTGATTCCGAAAAATATATAATGGCTAAACTCCTATTTTTTCCTCCTTCAAAGAATATATCGGTTAGCCCCAAAATCACAGCTCGCTCGGCGGGCTGTGATTTTTGTTTCCTAAAAAACAAAGCACCCAAACGGGTGCTTTAAGCTTTATACTGTTTCATTCTCTTTTAAGGTCGCTTGCTCGAGAGCCTCACAATCAAAGCAAGCAAGCCGCAAGCCGTGTTTAATGATCCTAAAATCAATAACCTTTGAGGGGATAGGGTTGCCGTCACAGTTACAGTCAAGAGGAGCGTCATCCAAAGAGTGAAGCCTTCCGCCGACAACTCTATACATCGAAACGATGTCGGGATGAGTCATGTGTGCCACACCCTTTGAATATTTTCCGATGATCCCGGGGACTTGAATGAGCGTAAGCCTGTCAGCGATACACATGTCAATAATTCCGTCATTGATCTTTGAGTCTTTGGCAGGGCAAAAACCGCCGCCATAGTAGCTTCCGTTTCCGAATGCCGCAAGCGTAAAGTTCGGGTTTAAGGTTATGGTTTCTTCGTTCCCGTCACCGTTTATGATATCAAGCTCGAACACGGCTTTTGTGCCAAGCTCGCCGAAGATGCCCAAAACAACGGCGATCTTATAAGCAAAAGCGCCCAAGAAGGGAAACTTTGTTGTGAGCTTGTTTGCGATCTTGAGGATCTTTGTATCGAGTCCCAAGCTCATAACGTTGACACAGCAGCTTCCGTTAGCGTTGATACAGTCTATATCAATGACGGACGTGCTGATATTTCCGCTCAAAAATCCGAATCTTTCGGCAATCTCGGATGTGCTGAGGTTGCCGTATATCTTTCTCGCAAAATCGTTTCCCGAACCCATCGGCAAAAGAGCGATAGCGGTCTTTGTCCCCAAAACACCGCTTGCAACCTCGCCCAACGTTCCGTCTCCTCCGCAAACGATGACGGTTGCTTCTTCACCGTATTGCGAAGAGATGTTTTTCGCGATCTCAGTCGCATGAGAGGGGTATTCCGTGCCGATAAAGGTACAGTCATCGCGGTTTATAAGAGCTTTTTTGATATCCGCCGTTACAGCGTGAGCCTTTTTAGAACCTGATTCGGGATTTTCAATAAAGAAATATTTCATTTTATGTAACTTCCTCAAGAAATATGTATTAAATACTCAACAAATAAAATATACATTGTTTCGAAAAAAGTGTCAAGGATATATTGACAAAACGAAGGTTTGGTGGTATCATCATCTACAATAAAACAGGGGAGCTCGTTTGGCGGGCTGAGAGGAAGCGGATCAAGCTTCGACCCATAACCTGATTCGGATAATGCCGACGTAGGGCGACCTGAAAGGTGCACATTTCAGGTGAAAATGCTTAGCGACTCAAGTCCCGAAGGTTTAAAATCTTCGGGACTTTTTAGGTTTTCTGTTTTATTGAAAAATACAAAACAAGGAGAACGAAAAATGAAAACGACAACAAAAAGAATGGTAGAAACCGCGCTTTTGATCGCAGTCGCAACAGTTTTGAGCATATTCAAGATAGATATGCCGATGGGCGGCGGGCTTACTATCTGCAGCATGCTGCCTATCATCCTCTTGAGCCACAGATACGGCTGGAAGTGGGGACTTGTTTCCTCAACGGTATACAGCCTTTTGCAGCTCGTTTTGGGTCTTGACAACGTTTCATACGCAACAAGTGCAATAATGGCGATCGGAATAATACTGCTTGACTATGTCATCGCATACATTGTTATCGGTCTTTCCGGGCTCACAGAGAAATTCTTCGGAAAAACAAGAACATCAGTCATCGTCGGAATTGCAGCAACATTCACCCTAAGATTCCTTTGTCACGTTGTAACGGGGGCATGGATCTGGGATGCACTTTGGCCCAACGGCTACGGAATGAGCAGCATCGCTTATTCTTTAGCCTATAACGGATGGTATATGGCAGCCGAAACGGTTATCACTATTGCGGTAGCAATGATCATTTATAAGCCTTTGGAAAAGTATTTCAAGGGCGAAAAGGCCTAAGCTGAAAAAGAAAGCCTGAATCGTATTTGATTCAGGCTTTTTGTCATTTACGTCTGCGTTTTGAGGGCTTCGGCGTTTCAAGCTGAATGATCGAAGTGTAAACTGCTGTATATTTCGGACTTATGACACGGTTTTTGTGGCACTTTCCGAATATCCACTTCTTAAATTCACAGTGCTTAACGACCTCGTCGAAAAATGCGCTGAGCTGTGTTTTTTGCTCGACCGACGTCTTTCCTGCAAAGTCCTCAAGAACCGACGGCGGTTCATATGATACGATATAATCGACCTTGCGGCAGTTATCCTCGAAGTTGATGATCGCATTTTTGATCTGATTGTCAGTCGGAAGATATTCTTCGTTTGCCGGAGCATCCTCTCTGAGCTCAAAATCCTCCGGTCTGCCTCCTCCGAATGCAAACACTTTAACTCCGTCGATCTTGAAGATCTCACCGCGGCAAAGATACTTGATGTTTCCGGAAATGACTCTGACTCTTCCGCCGTTCCACCAAGAAAGGGGATAGCGGCTCAGAAGCTCGAAGTTTTCGTGATAACCGTCAACAAACAAAATGTTATATTTCTTTTTGCCGAGCTTTCTGAGAAATTTCCTTTCTTCTTCGCTCCCGTCCCAAATGAACCCGAAATCTCCGCAAACGATCAGCGAGTCGCCTCTTTTAAGCTTCTTCAAATGCTTGTCCGAAAATCTTTGTTTGTCGCCGTGTATGTCTCCTGTGCAGTATATCATCCCAAATTCCGCCCTTTTTCATATAATTGTAATCAAATATTAACCGAATTTCACTTTTCAACAAGTTGAAAATCTGCTATACTGTATCTAACACCATTATACATTGTCAGGAAGGATTTGTCCATATGCGTAAGCTTGGTTTTATAATATCACTCGTTATGGTATTCGTCATGGTTGCGGGGTATCTTCCCGTTCAGGCGAATGCCGTCAACTTCACTCCCGATTTTCAGATCTACTCTGAGGCAGCCTATCTTGTAAACCTCGACACGGGTGAGGTCATATATGAAAAGAATGCGGACAAGCAGCTTGTTCCCGCATCTTTAACAAAGATCATGACGGCGATCCTCTTGCTTGAAGAATATGAAGACAACATCGCCGCACTTTCAACTACATATGTTTCCGGCTCGTCTGTTTGCTTTGATGAGCTCTATCTCACAGGTGCATCAAACGCCGACATAAGGATCGGTGAAAAGGTCTCATATAAAGACCTTTTATATGCTTTGATGCTCCGCTCGGCTTGTGAAGCCGCAAACATCATCGCCTATAACATCGGAGGAAGCCTTGAGGGGTTTGTTCAGATGATGAACGTCAAGGCTGAAGAGCTCGGTTGTGAGGATACCCATTTCACAAATTCTCACGGCCTTTTCTGGGAGGATCACTATACAACTGCCCGAGATATGGCTAAGATCGTTGAATACGCAATGAGCCTGCCGATGTTCACCGAGATATCCTGTACAGAAAGCTACACGATGGAGGCTACTGCCTATCACAAAGAGCCGAGAGTCATCAACCACACCAACTATATGATGTCGAAGATCAACGGCGGCGACTATTATTATGAATACGTAAAGGGCATCAAAACGGGCACCCTTGACGAAGCGGGAAGATGCTTGGTGTCGCTCGCCTATAAAGACGGCTACAGCTATATGCTCATCACTCTTAATGCTCCTCAGCAGGATGCTGAAGGAAAGAATGTGTTCTATAACTTCATCGACCATAAGAATATCTATGAATGGGCATTCAACAACTTCGAATATACCACCCTTTTGAATTCAAGCGAAGAAAAGGCTGAGGTTGCGGTCGCATACGGTGACGGCGTCGATTACGTTATCGTTAAGCCTGATGCGGAGTTCTCCTGCATTTGGAATACACGAATTCCTCTTAGCTCGATCCACGAGATAATCACCCTTGAAGAGGACGTTATTGCTCCCGTTAAGGCGGGACAAAAGCTCGGCACTATCGAGCTTCAATACGGCGGCGAGACGCTTACAACGGTCGATCTTATCGCTACGACAGATGTTGCAAGGAGCGAAAGAACTTCGCTCATAACCGTCGCAAAAAGCTTCATCGGCTCCGAAAGATTTTATGATGCCGCAAAGTATTCGATCGGTTTTTTCATCGCATATACGGTGTTGATAATCATATTGAAGATCATCGTCGCCAAAAATAACAAAAAGCGTTCGAGAATGTACGGCACTCCCAAGCGCAGAAGATAGCTTTTAAGCACTTTCGCTAAATGCGGAAGTGCTTTTTTGTGTTGATTTATTCCCTCATTTTGCTTGACGAAAACACATAATATTGTTATACTTCATAATATAAGAGGCTTATCGCAAATAATAAATTATGCGAAATATCTAAAGATAGGGTGATTACATGAAAAAGTTAATTGCAATGCTCCTTGCATTATCAATGTGTATGGCTGTTTTTTCAGGGTGTACCGATCCTGTGAATACTCCCAACGGCGATGAAGGCAACGACGAGATCGATCTTCTTGCCGCTGTAAACGGTGACGGAATGCTTATCGCAAACCGCGGAACGGTTAATGTTGACGGAACTGTTGACGATGCTTGGAAAGAGATCGCGGCAACCCCCTTGGAACAGTTGGACAGATATTACGTCCCCGCAAGCGCAACAGTAAAGACACTTTGGGATGATGAATATCTTTATATTTCAATAGAGGTCGCTGACGCTGACGTTAACCCGGAGCTTGATGGCATCGAGGTCTATATAGATCCCCTTTGGGACAGATCTGACAGCTATCAAGACGACGACTGGGCGTTTAGCGTGCTCGCAAACGGCACATCAAGCATGATGTCGGGCGATGGAAGCTTTTTGTGCGGTGTTAGCACCGTTGAAGCAGGATATATCGTTGAAGTCGGAATCAAGTTGGGCGAAGTTCTTAACGAAGACTTGGTGATCGGCTTTGACGTAAGACTTAACGACTATAATTCCGAAGGTACCATTAAGGGAAGAGCAAATCTTTTCGACAGAACGGATAAATGCCAAGAGTCTCCTTGCGCATTGGGCGAGCTTGTTTTCAGCGGAGAAAGATCGACTCCTGCCGCTGTGAGCACCGCCGGTGTTCAAAAGCTTGTTGAAAGACTTGAATCCGAAGACCTTACAGTTTTCGGCGGATATGAAACTATGTATCCCAGAATCCTGGCTTTGAAGGCACTTTTGGAAAAATCAGACGTAACCGCGAAGGAGGTAACCGAAGCTATGTGTGATACACACGATGCATATGATAAGCTCGTTGACGCTTCAGGCTTCCCTGCAGTTGCTGAATTTGAAGCAGTTGACGAATTGCCCGACCCGTTTATCATGCTCGACGGCACGGATATGAAGACTATTGCCGATTGGGAAGCAAGGCGCAAAGAGATCAGCGATATGTATCAGTATTATATGTACGGCGTATGGCGTGACGGCTCCGACGAGATCGTAACTTATGATTACAACAACGGCACACTCACAGTTTATGTTGAAAGGATCTCGACAGGCGCAAAGACACAGTTTACCGCAACTGTTTTAATGCCCTCGTCCTCTATAAAGGCTCCTTCAAGCGCAGGTTATCCCGTTTTGGTAGGTATGCACGCAGGAATCAGTGAAGAAGCCGCTAACGCTAACGGCTTTGCAACCATCACTCTTGACTGGTTCGCATATGGAATCGCATCCGACGACACAAAGCACACGGGCGCATTCTATGACCTCTATCCTTACGGCAGCAACTGGCAGGATCAGACCGGCGTTTTGATGGCTTGGTCTTGGGGCTGTTCGAAGATATTGGACGCACTTGAAGCCGGTCTCGGCGAAGAGCTTAATATCGACGGAACCAACTCCATCGTTACCGGCGTTTCACGTTGGGGCAAGGCTGCTGCTGTTTGCGGCGCATTTGAGCCAAGATTCAAGATGGTCGCTCCTTCCTGCTCCGGCGCAGGCGGCTTGGCTCTTTACCGCTACGTTTCCAAGGGCAATGTTTATGACTTCTCCTCAAAGGGAGCATCTGCGGCTTATGTCTATGGCGATAATGAGCCTTTGGGAAGCTTGCAGTCCTCGGGCGAGGTCGGATGGTTCAACAACAACTTCAAGCTGTTCAAGACGGCACAGAATCTCCCCGTTGATCAGTATATGCTCGCAAGCTTGGTCGCTGACGAGGACAGATACTTGTTCATCATCGGCTCCTGCATTTATGAAGACTGGGTAAATGCCCCTGCTATGTGGTATACATACCTCGCCGCAAAGCAGATCTATGAATATTTGGGCGTTGGCGATAATATCAAGATCAACATCCACACACAGGGTCACGCTGTCATTGAAGAAGACATCAACTATATGACAGCTTACTTCATGGAAAAGGTTTACGGAATCAAATCCGAGCTTGACCTCAGCGTTTTGGACACCTCTGTATTCGCACTTGAGCAAAACGTTGACCACGATATGGACGATATGACCGACGACTGGATCATCAACTATATGCTCGACTAAGCGCATTTTGAAAACTGCATATAAGCTATCAAGCCCTCTCTCCGACCTTTCGGGGAGGGGGCTTTTGTGCGTTATCCGCCGCACGAGCTTGCTGTGGCGAAGGCGCCCGCCTGTCCGCACCGCCCTTTCGGGCGGTGCGGACTTTTGCGCTTCGCGCAAAATTGCCCCACGCCCCCGGCGGGGGCGTGGGGCGGCGGGCGCCCGCACAAAACTTGGGCGCCTTAGCTTTTATCAAAAGAATCGCTTCGTGTGTCGTGCGGCTTATCGCTTTGCTGCCGCAACAGCCAGCCTGAGGCAACGGAAAACAGCGAATCTGCGCCTCTGCCGTAGCAGTTTTTGTTCGTATACACCTCTTCGCAAGCATAATAAGGCTCAGCCTTATACGTCGCAGTTTTTGCACACTCATCGGGATATAGATTTTTCATCACATTTTCGGCTTCGCTTAAAAGCCCTGCTTTCTCAAGTGCCATTGCGAATAAAACTGATGCAGACGTTATTTGTGAGCCGTTTTCGGCGATCCCCGAGGGAAGATACTTGAGCCTGCCCGTCAGGGTGTCGTCATTTTTATACGGCGGAGTAAAAGCTTTGGTCAGACCTCGTTTTTTGTCGTGCAATCTGTCATAAGCGCACAAAAGGGCCGCTTTGTCAAACTCTTCATCCACCTCTGCGAGCATCGCCAAAGCCTGCGGCAAAAGAAACATATTCCCCGATTCACACTTTGATGCCCCAAACACTTCTCCGAATTCGGTGTATCCGCCGATATACCATGCTGAATCCTTACAGGATCGTTTTATCGCTTCTGCGATAATCTTTGAGTTATATAAAAGTGTTGCCGCATACATGTTATCGCCCTTTAGCTTTGCTATCTCGCAGAACTTTTTGAGCGTTATCATGATCATTTCGCTCAGCGCTACCGCTTCATTTTGCTCGCTGTCCAAAACCAGTCCGTGCTTGCCTGTTTTGGAAACACAAAAATCAAGTGCTCTTCGGCAATGCTCATAAACGCTTTCCTTTTGCGAATCCTTTTCGAAGTATTGACAGGACAGGCTTAGGATCCTTGTGTCATCAGTGACCCTGACATACTCACAGACCGCATAGGGGAGCCAAAAAAGCTCCTCAGCCGATAGGTCTAAGTCGTTTTTATCTCTTTTGCCTTTTATCCACGCTTTTTGCACTCCGCCCTCTGAAAGCTGGTGCCTGCAGCACCGCAATATCTCCGCTTTGCTTCGTCTGTGGTCAAAGCTTGCCAGCGCGCACACGTTTTGCAACAATGACGAAAATCTCATTTTGCCGCCCTCATCAACGGGATATACGTTTGCGTGCAAAAGTTGATATTTCAGCCATTTTGTCCTCCGATCTCCGAATAAGCTGATATTTTGCTCCGAAAAAGTCACAGAAAGCTTTGCGACGGCTCTGTTGTTTTTTGCCTTCGAAAGATAGAAGCTGACACTTTCTGCTCCCGAAAGCTTGCAAACAAGCGCACAAAAGCCCCCATCGTTTCTTTCACTTTCCCAATCTCCCGTAAAGAACGCATTTTTGTCTAACACAGGATCAAATATCTTGCTTGAGCCTATGGCTAAGAAGCCGTCATCGAGCCCCAGAATAACCGAATTTTCCTCACGCCTTATAAACCTGCCGACATCACCGACATCGCAAACATACGCCAATCGACAGCTTTTTTGTGACGTTATCTTGACGCTCAGTCTTTTGCAAACACCTTTTCGGGAGACCTCAAGAGTCACCTCGCTTTTGAAGCTCTCGCTCTGTGCAAGATATTTCACACTTCCAAACGAAAAACAGACAGCGGCGCCCTTTATAATATCATAGAATTTGCCGTCAAGCTCCAAGATCAATCGCTCACCGAGATCCCCAAACGAGTTCACGCCCAGCGATGAGCTCTTTGCAACGACCCCGAAGATCGGGTTTGAGAGCACATGATGCCACTCAACCTCGGGACGTGAAGTTACAATATAATCGTTCCCCTTAAACCCGCCGAATGATAGCTCTTCATCGACCTTGATATCCTGTGGCTGACAGCCAAGAATTTCGATCATCCCAAACGGCTCTCTTTTTGGGATATCATTAACAACGTCATCGCTGAAAATATAGCACGAAGCCCAAAGTATCGGTGTTTTCACATCCTCGCTGTGCAGGTTTTCGTCGATGGGGATTATCCCGCCGCGTGCATAGATATACTGCTGTGCGTTCTCGTTCTGTGCCGCTTCCAACAGCTTATTATAGTGCTCCCGTTCGGGCTTGCCCATATCATCAAACAAAACTGTCAATTGCACGCTGAGTCCTGCTTCACGAAGCTCTTTATAAGCCGATAAACAGCACCTTGTTTTTTCATCGTCATTTATGCCGTTTAAAATAAGTGAGATGATCGGCACATCGCAAAGGATATCGCCGCTGATTTTTGAAATATCGCCGTTTTGCGGCTTTTTACCGAAAAGGATATGCGGCAAAAGTATGCCGCAAAGCGACTGTGCCGCCCTGCTTTTCGTAGAATATTCCTTGATAACGCTGTCCGAAAGCTCAGTTATCTTGGATCTGAGCGCCTCCTCGCTTTCGGCGTACATGATATACATATCAAGATTTTGCTCGGCGTTTTGAGAAACGCTGAGCTTTGTTTTTATGAAAACGCACGGCTTTGGTTCGGATATCAAGCTGGGAGGAATGCTGTCACTGTTTTTGAAAGCGTCTATTATGCTATCCGAATGTGCCAGCACGCTTTCTTTGTCGAAGCTTGCCGAGAACTGTGTTTTGTTTGTGAACCCGATCGCTATACAGGCGTTGCTGTCAGCTCGTGACACGATCACTGCCCTTAACTTGTCATCACGTTCGATGCGAAGCATGATCTCATCATCTGTACCGAGCGATGGCTCAAGATATATAAGAAGCTCCGCTTCGGCATCATCTGTGGATGTGCTTATAATTTTGAATCGCCTTAGCTCACAGCAAAGGCTTTCGTGAAGACACACCTTCATTTCGGCGCAAAAGTCCGAGCCTTGCTTGATATATCGGACACCCGAATCGTCAAATTCCGCTATCAGACCTTCGGGCGAATCGAGCGTTATGAGCTCGTTTGAGAGCTTAAGCCCTGCAAAAAAGCCTCGTTTGCCATAAATAGGGTCTTCGGTTCTTTTGTAAATATCCCTGCCATGAGCAAGGGCGATGTTCACTCCGCAGTCGCTTGCACACAACGTATAGCTTCCGTTGAAAAGAAGCTTTTGCCGAGGATGAATGGGCGTAACGTCAAAAAACCGCTCCCGTGGCTTGGAATAGCCGTTCTTTTTGAGCTTTGAGCCGTCGCGCTCGGGCAAAAAGCGTTCCTCTAAAAGCGCCCATGCTCCCGACATTTTCGCGTTTTTCATGAATCTTCTTTGCATGATCCCATCAGAAAGTGCGTTGATTCCCGAAACGATCATCTCGCCGACGTGCTTTGAGCGAAGACACTTAACTGCGCTCGGCGGATCAGATGTATAATCAACCGATTCATAAAATCCGTAGCTTGAATATCCGCCCGCGTTTTTCAGCTTTCGAAGGTTTTCCATGCACGCATGCGGATCGTATTGAAGCGCCAAAAACACCGAATAAGGGGATACAGCATATCCGTCATAGCTGTCACTCAGTATCGCCGCTTTCGGAGCACCAAGCAGATGCGATCTGTATTTAAGCTCGTGGTCGAACGAGTTCACCAAGCACTCCGAGAGCCCAAAGGGCAACCCTCTTTTTTGTGCGAGCTTTTTTTGAGACCACAAAGCATATTTCAAGCTCTCAAACTGAGAGGAGCCTTCGGGGTTTCTTATAAACATTTCCGAAAGGAAAAACTCGTCCAAGCTTCCGTTCGGCGAGCCGAATCCGCAATAAAATCCGTTCTTTTGTGCGAAACGTCCAAGTCTGTGCCAATGTATGCTCGGAACACTTTGCACAGCTATCGAATAATATGACATCAGTCGGGAGGATTCCATCAAAAGGCTGTGACGCTCGTCACTTTGCCCGTCTTTCAGGCTGACACTTTTGCACATGAGCATGCTTTTTGTGTCATAAAAAATGCTCGTATCGGCTTGGCGCAAAAGTCTTTCGATCCTCTCGGACAAAATATCTGCCTTATCGAATATCTCTGAGAGCTCATCAAGCCCCTCCTTAAGAGCGACGAGCGAAGCCAAAAGAACTCCGTTTCCCTCACAGCACGCCTTATCCGACAGCGGTGCGAGCGTGACGGTATCATATCTTTCAAAACAGCATCCGCTGAGCTTTTCCATTCTCTCAAGCGAGCTTATCGTTTCCTCGATGCGTGCCGACATCGAATGAATGCTTATCAGCTTTTGGTCATATGCCGCCAAGCATGAAAGAAGATATGTCCCGATGCTTTCGGGAGATGTTTGATGAACGATTCTGTATATCGGCGAGAACTCAACACTTTCGGGCGGCAAGCCGTTGTCGGCTGAGGTAACGAATTCTTCGAAAAACCGCCACGAATCCGCAACATATTGTGAAAGCTCCTTTTGATCTTTAAAGCTTATGCGGCGCTCGAGCTTGCGGTCTTCCTGTTCGCTCAATGCCAAAAGCACAGGCATCAACGAAAAGAAAACACCCAAAAGGCGGATAGCATAGCCGGGGGATGCGATCAGCGCAAGGCTCAGGATCTCGGGCAGGATATAAAAGCTTATCGGATCACGCACAGCGTCGCCCCGGCTCATCAGCTTTTTCCCGCTTATCATTTTAAGCGAGGCAGTAATAAACGCCGTTGCGGATTTCACGGCGAGTGTCGGCAACATCACAACGCTGTATGCAACATACTTTATCGCCCAGACCGAGCCGGGCAGGAGCCCGGAATAGAACTGTTGTTCATAATCGCTTTTCAAAAGCGTAAGTCTGATCGCTTCAAACAGCGATGGGAAGAGATACATGGAAAGAGCCAAAAGCGCGGCAAACTCGGCGGAAGGGGAGTATAATCGGAAGGCAAAGAACATGTTTGCAAACACAGCTATCGGCACCGAATAGGTGATGAAGCTGTCAAAAAGCTTTGCCTTTGAGATGCCGTTTAGCCGTCTTGAAAATATAAACCTCAGATTTTGCAAGCTTGAGGCGACCTTGACCGCCTCTTTTTTGTAATATCCCTGCGGCGTGTCGGGAAAGTCCTCATAAAAAACGACATCAGAAGCATAGGCGCATCTTAGCAGCTCACCTTCTATGACTTCGGGCAAAACGTGTTTTTCGTGCGGGATCATGCTCCCGGTCTGAAGGTAGTAATACATATCGATGATCCCGCAGCCCGAATATTCGGCTAGCCCGAATATGCTCAAAAATACGTCATCTCTATCGGGGCTAAGCCCAAACACCTTTGAAAAGCCGCTCGACAGCGAGCTTTGAAGCCGCGTTTGTCTTTTCGGCGTGATGATTCCGTGTCCGCTTATGATATTTCCGTTTTCGAGCCTTATCTTGTTTTGAGGATGGATCGCCATGCTCAACAGCTTGCTTGCGGCGTTCATTTGGGGCAAGGAATCGTTGTCGATCAAGGTTACATATCTTGCGCCGATAAGCCACTCGGCATTTCCCGATATGGCGTAAAAATCGCTTTCGCCCGAATACATATATCTTGCAAGCTCCAAGATAGCGCCGCGGCGGCCGTTTTGGCAGATATATTCCTCTTGAACCTCCGAAAAAGTCCTCTTTCGGATAATAAGGATATAGCGGTCCTTTTCCTTTTCGTTCAGCTTTGAGACCGTCTGTGAGAGCGACTGGACACTAAACTTGTCATCGCCCGTCGATTCGGCGTTTTCGGGGCAAAGGTCAACAACGGCAACCACCTTCAAATTCGCAACGCTGTCACTGTTCGAAAGCTTTATGAGCCGCGCCGCAAATGCGTCTGTATCAAAGCTTTTGTCAAGAACCTTGTGCAAAACGATAGCGGTCTTTTCGTTTAACAGCTCGTTTGAGCCAATGTCTATTCGTGCAAGAGGCTGATGCTTGTGTCCTGCCAAAACAAACCCTTCGATGATAGATCTTGCGGCATGATATGACGGAAGCAAAAGCATAAGTATCGCCCACCATTCGCCGATCAGTGTTCCGAATCCAAGGGAAAGCACAAGTGTCAGTGCCAAAAGCACAGAAAAGAACAGCGCTGTCCTTGCTCTTGCAAGCTTGATCCTGTTGCTGAAAAGTGTATTTTGCATAGCCAACCGCCTTTCATTGCATAAACTTTATCTATTATTTGCGTCCGTATGCAAAATTATTATTTTATATTGCAATTTATAGCGCGCTGTGCTATAATTCAATCAAATCGCACTTTATCAGTGCGACGCTTTAACCCACAAAATCGGAGCTGATATATATGAAATACGTTGTAGTTTTATGCGACGGCATGGCTGACTATGCGGTGCCTGAGCTCGGAAATTTGACCCCAATGCAAAAGGCATATAAGCCGAACATGGATATGCTCGCCAAAAGATCTGAGGTCGGACTTGTGAAATCGGTTGCAGACGGCTTGAAGCCGGGAAGCGATGTTGCAAACCTTTCTGTTTTGGGCTATGACCCGATGGTCTATTATTCGGGCAGATCCCCATTGGAAGCCGGCTCGATCGGAATCGACATGAAGCCGACCGACGTTTCCTTCAGATGCAACCTTGTCACACTCAGCGATGAAGAAAACTATGCCGACAAGACGATGGTCGACTATTGCGCGGGCGATATCTCGACCGAGGAAGCCTCGGTTTTGATAAAATATCTTGCTGAGCATTTCGATAACGAAGAGTTCTCGCTTTACGCAGGGGTGAGCTATCGCCACTGTTTGATCTGGAATAACGGCACGATGGAGGTAGGAACCCTCACTCCGCCTCACGATATTACGGGCCGGCCGATAAAAACTCATCTTCCCGAGCACCCGAACGTCACAAAGCTTTTTGAAATGATGAAAAAAAGCTATGAGCTTTTAAAGGACCACCCTCTTAATAAAGAGCGTGAAGCTAAGGGCGAGCGTCCTGCCAACTCGATGTGGTTCTGGGGCGAGGGTGTCAAGAAGCCTCTTGCTTCATTTGAGGAAAAATACGGCGTTAAAGGCTCGATGATCTCGGCGGTCGATCTTTTGAAGGGGATCGGAAAGTTCTCGGGAATGAAGGTCGTTAACGTCCCCGGTGCAACGGGATATTTGGATACGAATTTCGACGGCAAGGCACAGGCTTGCATTGATGAGCTGAGATCGGGACAGGACTTTGTATATATTCACATTGAAGCTCCCGATGAATGCGGACACCGCTATGAGATCGAGAACAAGGTCAAGGCTATCGAGATTATCGACGAAAAGATCCTCGGTCCCGTTATAAATGCGCTTGAGGAATATGATGACTATAAGATCCTCATAATGCCCGATCACGCAACGCCCTTGGCACTTAAGACTCACACCAATGACCCTATCCCGTATTTGATCTATCACAAGTGCGGTGAGGTCGACGGCCCCGACACCTTCAGCGAAGAGACCGCTAAAACAAGCGGGATCTACGTTGATATCGGTCACACGGTTATGGATAAATTCATCGAAAAATAATAAAAAAGCAGGAGAGCTTTCTCCTGCTTTATTTTTATATATCAGTCTTCCCAGGTATCTTCGGGGAGTGTATCCAAAAACGCCTTAAGCTCGAGAGCCATCTCTTCCTGCTCGGCTGTTCTCGGGTGGCCCGGTGTCGCCTTGCCGCAGCGTGAGTACATAAAGTGATAGACCTTATTTTCCTCGCCGCCCATGCGGTTTTTGATGTCCTCCATAGCGTCGTCCCAAATGGGGTCGTGCATCAAAACGGTCATCGCAAAGACGATCGTCGCCTTCGGCGAGTGCGAGCGGATATCGCTTGCGATCTCGATATATTTGTCTGTCCATTTTTTATAGTAATCGGGCTTGCTGAGACAATCGGGATCGGGGTTATGGTCGTTTTGACCGACGGCAAAAACGATAACGTGAGGCTTAAAGCTCCAGCTCCACTCGGTCAAAGGTCTGTCGATGCAATAGCCGATCTTGTCATAACAGGATTCAACGCCGCGCATATTCGGCATCTCAAAATATCCCGTCTTGTCGAAGATCGCAATGCCTCCTTGTGAAGTAACGTAAACCTCACAAGGCATGATGCGGGACAGCATCAAAGGGTATGCGTGCCACGAATTATCATAAAAGCCGCCGTGATCTTCGGGGTCTGATTTGCCAATGTATTCATCACAGTCAACGACCGATCCTGCGGAAACGGAGTCGCCGTAAACCTCGATCTTCTTTCTCGGCTTGGGTGAGGGCGCTAAAAGCTCCCCGCCGTCATTAAGATAAAGCTCATTGAGCGTGATATAGTGCCCTTCCATGCGCTTATAGATATAGACCTCGTGAGGCACGTCCTTCAAGTTTTCAGCAAGCATAAGTGTTTGCTCGCCGTCGCACATCGGAATACATCTCTCATCGCCGTCGATAACAACACCAAGAAATCTTCCCACCCAAAAGCGGTGGTTTGTAACCTTGAGCGAAAGATGGGTGCCCCTGAACTCAAACCGCAGGTAGCTTCCCGGCCACGTCATCATCGGGTTTTCGGGATCAGTCATATCAATTCTTCCCGTGAACTGAAGTTTGGGGTCTGTGAATAACACTTTTTTCATATCGTCCTCCATCAAGAAGCTAAGTTCTCTCTGACTGTATTAGCTTTTATATCCTGCATCGCAGCCAAAAGCTCTTCATCATAGAATTTGCAGCTCATGCGGTCATAGAAGCTGCCCGTTGTGTCCCACAACACAGGACACATTCCCCTTGAATAGACCGCTTCGCATACCGAGGTGACATAATTTCTGATCTGCTCGGGGAGCTTATTTCCCTGTGCACAGCCATATTCGCCGACGATAACAGGGATTCCCTTTTCAACGAATGTCTCCTCCAAGAGGTCCATAAGGCTGTTAAGCTCAGCGTGATCCTCTTCGGTGCCCCATTCTTTTCTTGCCTTGCCCCAGCTCGCATCTTCTTCGATAATGGCAAATGTCGAAGGAGTGTAATAGTGAACTGAAACAGCATAGCGGTTTGCGGGATCAACAGGCAAAACGAACATCTCGTCACAGGTGTTTTGAACGTCTGTGGCATATCCTGCGATCAAGAGGTGGCGTGTAGCGTTGTTTCCGCCCGATGCACGCACAACGTCAACAAATTTTTGATTTATTCTTCCCAAAAGCTCATAAGCTTGTTGCTTTCCCGGCTGTTCGCCCCAACCGTAGCGGTTCCAAAGGCTGTCCCAACAGCCCTCTTCATTAAGGGATTCAAACATCACCTCTAAGCCGAAGTCCTCAAAGTTTTCGCATATCTGTTCCCAGATGCGAACGTATTTCTTCATCAGCTCTTCTTCCTGAGTGGGAAAATCCTCCCACCAGCCGCCGTCCCAGTGGATGTTGACGATCGCACACATTCCGGCTTCGGTTATCCATTCCGTGACCTCGTGAACACGGTCTAAGTATTCCTGAGCGATGGTATAGTCCTCATCCATCATGTTCGACCACGCAACGGGAACACGGATAACGCCGAACCCTGCGTCAGCGTAGCCTTGAATGATCCTTTTTGTGATCTTCGGGCTTCCCCACATAGTCTCAAAATCGGTAACGGTCTTGCTGTTTGCCCAGCTTCCGCAAGCCTCAAAGGTGTTTCCGAGATTGATTCCGATACCGAGACTTTGAACATATTCCATCGTCGAGGTTTCGCCAATGTCATTTTTTTGCGTACCGCAGGAACAAAGCGAAACGGCTAAAATTACAACTGATAATAATATTGAAGTGAGTCTAAGTGCTTTCATATAGTCAGATCCTTTGTCTTGATGATATGAATAAATTATACATCACATAAATATCCTTTGCAATAGAAATTTGTACATCTAAAAATAAAAAATGCCCGGCAAGCGCCGAGCATTTGATATTATCAGGTCGTATAGTTATCGAAATAGCCCTGAACCAAGACAACAGGGGTTCCCTTGTCGCCCGATCCGGAAGTAAGGTCACAAAGCGAACCGATAAGGTCGGTGAGCTGACGGGGAGTCGTACCCTCGGAAGCCATCTGGCCGACAAGGTTTGCTTCCTTCTCCTTGATGCTCTTTTCGATCGCCTTTCTGAGATCATCGCCGGAAAGATCCTTGAAGTCATTGTCCGCAAGATATTTGAGCTTGAGCTCGTTGGGAGTTCCGATAAGTCCTGCGGTGTGAGCAGGGGAAACAACGGGGTCAGCAAGCTCCCAGATCTTGCCCTGAGGATCCTTGAAGGCACCGTCGCCGTATA
This sequence comes from uncultured Oscillospiraceae bacterium, assembly GCA_964650705.1. Lineage (GTDB taxonomy): Bacteria > Bacillota > Clostridia > Oscillospirales > Ruminococcaceae > Faeciplasma. The sequence goes on along the minus strand of CAZYUJ010000013.1, from coordinate 18,709 downwards.
CCATAACTTCAACGTGCTTGCCTGTTCTTTCAAGAACCTGTGCCTGAATGTCCAAAACGAGCTGTGTGCATTCTCTGGGGAAGAGCTTGATCTGATTTTCGGTGGACTTGTTCGAACCCAAAAGTCCGTATCTTTCGTTACAGCCCGAGCCGTTAACGGGAGCGTTAAGGATGTCATCAAGACCCAAAACCACTTCAGCCCCCGCAGCCTTGAGGATTCTCTTGGTGCGTGCGCGGGTGTGGATATCGCAGGTGATCACGTTTTTTGTATAGTTAAGGATAGCTCTCGGCTGGTTAGCGAAGACAACTTCGACCTCAGCGCCGCATTCCTTAACGATGGAGCTGTAATATTCAACATAGTCAACACCTGTAAACTCGTGCTTGTTAACGCCGAAAAGCTCACGGTATTTTTCAAGCGAGAGAACGTCGCTATAGGGGTTGATTCCCGCTTCGTCAAGCTTATCAAGGCTGACGAGCTCGTTGCCGACTTCGTCAGAAGGATAGGAAAGCATCAAAACGACTTTTTTAACGCCCATTGCAATGCCCTTGAGGCAGATAGCAAAGCGGTTTCTTGACAAAATGGGGAAGATAACGCCAACGGTATCCGCATTGACCTTTGCTTTAACATCGGCTGCGATGTCGTCAACAGTTGCATAGTTGCCCTGAGCGCGTGCAACGATAGACTCTGTGAGAGCGATAACGTCGCGGTCTCTGAGCTCAAAGCCTTCGATCTGTGCGGCTTCAATAACGCTGTCTGAAACGATGTTTGCCAAATTATCGCCCTGACGGATGATGGGGCAGCGAATTCCGCGAGAGACAGTACCTACTCTGCGTTCGTGATTGTTCATATTAACAAGTCCTTTCAAATTGGATTGAAAACGTAAGTTAAACCAGGTGAACAAAGCATAAGATATATATGCTTCAAAAACAAACTATATTATATCACTTTTTTAGCTATGTTTCAATATTTTTTTATTGCCAATTTTGCGATTTTTTATAATTTTATGCAATATTACAGAATGTAAACCTTATCACTTTAAATAACTAAAAAATTTGACGAAAGTTAAAGGATCACGCCTTGCGGTCTTTTCTCACAAAAGGCACGGATATATCCTCATCAAGCAGCAGCGAATACATTTCGGGTCTGCGGTATGCGTTTCCGTGAACCTCACGGCTTCGATAGTCTCTTATGCCGTCAAGATCGAAATCGGCAACGAATATGCCCTCGTTTCCGTCAGCCTCAACGATGCAGGTGTCGCAGGAACCCATCACGTCTTTTTTATAAGCAATTCCATCGAACGCCGAGGAGTGTCCGTTACAGTCGGGCTTGCCTTCGGGATAGTTACAGGTCGCAATTCCGAGCATATTTTCATAGGCTCTTCCTCTTAGCTGTGAAAGGCGGTTTATCTCCATCGGACAGGCATTAGGCACCAAAATGATCTCGGCGCCCGTCAGCATCAATATCCTTGCACTTTCGGGGAATTCCCGGTCATAGCATATCATCGCTCCGACCCTTACCGTTTCGCCCGAAACGTCAAGGTCACAAACGTAAAATCCGTCCCCGCGGGAGAGCATACGTTCATCCCCGAAATCACAGGTGTGAACTTTCGAATAGTGAAGCACCTTGTTTCCGAATCGGTCGAATATGATGACCGAATTGCGGGGAGCGGGGGAGTGGCTTTCCAAAAACGTTATCGCAATTGCCATATCAAGCTCTTTTGCGAGCGAGCCAAAGGACGAGACAAACTCGCTGTCGGAAGATATCGCCATGCTTTCAAGCTTATCTTTGTTCTGTGGAATGTCATATCCTACATTCCACATTTCGGGGAAAAGGGCAATGTCTGCACCCATATTCTTTGCCATACGGCAATATTTTATGCCCTTTATAAGGTTTTCCTCCTGAGTATTTTCGGGCATGATCTGCAAAAGTGCGACCTTCAAGCTGTTCATACTGTTCCTCGATCACAAGTCATAAAGCTTCGTGAACTTGTTTTTAAGATAATCGGTATAGAAGTTCGGGTCGAACTCGCCGCCGCAAGCGGACTTGACGATCTCGCCGGGCTCCTTCAAGCTGCCGTACTTGTGAACGTTTTCCTTCAACCAAGCTGTAACGCCCGAGATGTCGCCCTTTGAAACGTCATCCCAAACGCTGATCTCGCTCTCCATCTTTGAAAGCATCTGTGCGCCGTAAGCGCTTCCCAAAGCGTAAGAGGGGAAGTAACCGAAGCTTCCGCCGGACCAATGACTGTCCTGTAAGCATCCTCTGGTGTCGTCGGGGACGTCAACGCCAAGATATTCCTTATAAAGTCTGTTCCACTCTGTGGGAATGTCCTTGACCGCAAGCTCACGGGAAATGAGCTTCTTTTCTATCTCATATCTGATCATAACGTGGAAGCAATAGGTGAGCTCGTCGGCTTCTGTACGGATCAGCGAGGGCTCAGCCTTGTTGATCGCCTTATAGAACATTTCAGCATCAACTCCGTCGAGCTGTTCGGGGAAGAACTCCTTAACCTTCGGGAAGATAGCCTTGACAAAAGCTTCGCTTCTTCCGATGATGTTTTCATAGAATCTTGACTGGCTTTCGTGAACGCCCATCGAAACACCGCCTGCAAGGCAGGTATAGTCAAACTTCGGGTCAACCCCGAGCTCATACAAAGCGTGTCCGCCCTCGTGGATGACGGAATACATAGAATCAGCGAGCGAATCTTCGCAATAGTTTGTGGTGATTCGAACGTCCTGAGTGTTGAAGTTAAGGGTAAAGGGATGCTCGGTCTCTCCGATAGTACAGTGAAGTCTGTCAAGATTCATAACTTCCATCAAATAATCGGAAAACTTACGCTGAGTTTCCGCGGGATAGTGCTTGTGCAAAAAGCTGTCGTCGATCTGGGGCTTTTGCGAGATCGCCTTGATAACGGGAACAAGCTTTTCTCTTAACGTGCCGAAGAAGTTATCAAGATAAACCATGTCCGCTCCGCGCTCATATTCGTTCAAAAGCGCATCATAAGGGAGCTTATTCGGATCATAATATGCCGCAAACTTGATGTTGAACTCGACGAGCTTTTCCAAATAGGGTGCGAAAAGCTCGAAGTCGTTTGTTTCCTTTGCCTTGTGCCAAACGTCACTTGCATCGTTTGTGAGCCGTGCATATTCCATATATTCCTCAGCAGGGATCTTTGAAAGCATCTTATAATCACGCATCAAAATTTCTGCTCTGCGCTTGGTGGGCTCGTCAAGCTCGTCCTTATTGGAACAAAGAAAGTCCAAAAGCTCGCCTACTTCGGGCGCAGAAAACAGCTTGTGGCTTTCGCCCGCCAAAATGCCGAGCGCTATGCCTCTTCCCTCAGAGGTTTCCTTGGGCGCAACGGTAACGCCGTCCAAATAGAGTGCCGAGGAGGCACAGTTAAATGCATACATTTTTGTTTCAAGCTCGTTAAGCTTCGTTATTGCTTCGTTAAGTGTCATAATATATTGTCCTTTCTTAATTTGATTTAAAACTTCGCCAAAATCATTTATCGCATAGTCCGCAAGTGAATCAAGCTTCTCGCGGTCACCGTCCGAATGCTTGTCATATACGACACACAATGGGATGCCCGCGTTTTTTGCCGCCATGGCGCCGACCAGCGAATCCTCGAACACAAGGCACTCGCTCGGCAAAACACCGAACTCCTGCATCAGCCGATTATGTATCTCCGGGTCGGGCTTGATGTTCTTTGCGTCTTCGTGAGTATATATCGCTGAGAAATAATCATCAAGCGGAGCCTTATCCAAAATGTTTCGGTTGACAGTCCGATATATCTCCATGTTCATTTTCCGAGTTGTGCTCGCAATGGCAAGGGTGAAGCCGCCTGCGTGAAGCGCCTTGATGACCTCGGGAGCGTTGGGCTTATAGTCAACTTCTAGCTCGATCATCTTTTGTGCAAGAGCTTTACGCATTTGGGATATCTCCTCAGCACTTTCCCGTGCGCTGTATTTTTCCTTCAAAAAGCGGTAATACTCGAGATACGGGTTTCCAAAATCGCGGTATCGGCTGAGCGCCTCGTCACGCTCCTTTTGAATGTTTTGAATACCTTTGCCGCCGTCCCGTCTGATGCGCTCGATAATGGTCTCATCGACCTTGTTCCAAACGCCTATCGAATCAATAAGCGTTCCGTCAAGGTCGAAAATTATGAGTTTTTTGTTTGTGAGCATCAAATCAACTCCAATCTAATCTATTATACATCATCTCCCTCGGTCTTGGCAAGCAATACAAAGAATAAAGCAAATATTTTCACATATTGTTTAATAAGAAAATGAAAGAGGGTCTTAACGTGTTCGGAAAGCTGTTATACTACATAGACAAGCGTGCAATGGTATTGTGGGTCAGAGGGAATTTCAACAAGTCAAGCCCTCGGAGCGGAAATCCCGAAATAGCAAATTATCTCGATTTCTCGGAAATATCTTTTGATAGCTATGACTGTACAAATTTTGTCTCACACGCCATTTTAGCAGGGGGCAGCCCGATGCTTGACCCGGGAGTGGGCGGCATCTCCTCACGAGGGTGGTATTTCAGAGATGCCTTCAATCGCTCATCCTCATGGTCGGGCGTCGGAGAGCTCTATAACTTCATCATATCAAATGCTTATATCGGCCCGACAGGGGACGCCGTCCCATATCGCAACCTTGATCTCGGCGACGATCTCTTTGAAGAAGGTGATATCATTCAGTTTTCCAACGGGAGCGTTTGGCGTCACACGGGCATTATCACAGGGTTTGCGCCGTCTCTTGACGGAAGCGGAAAGCGAGAAGCTCTTATAACAGGCAGAACCTCAAAAGAGCTTTATAACGACGATCAATATCAGTCAACGATATATCCCGGGCTTCCTCGGCGGATAATAAGGCTAAGGGGGTTCTATCGCTGATCGGCTATGCTAAATGCGCAATTTTTCTGTTCAAATTTTGTGCTTTGGTGACACATTTGGGGCAGTTTGTTCCTTGCGGCAGAGAAAAAACGGATATATAATATAGATGATCAAAAACTTAAAAAGGAGAGTTTAAAATGTCTGAATTAGTTAAAATCGCTCCCGAAAAGCTGACGCTTTTAAGGACAGTTGACGACCGTTTGGTTTCTTATAACGTCGAGATGACCGAGGTTACGGGCGGCACCTTCTGGAAGGCTTATACCGATGCACAGGTTGACGGAACCGAACCCTTCCCCATGATCCTTGACTGGTCGGATATGGGCAATCTTCAACAGATGTATCCCCCTATCGACTCGACGAATCCCCGCTTGATAAAGCTTGCCAGAGAATTGGGAAGCGCTTGGGTCAGAGTATCGGGAACTTGGGCTAACAAGACCTATTATGACTTTGACGGTCACACAAACGGTGTCGTTCCCGAAGGCTATCAGAACCTTTTGACCAAGGAGCAGTGGCTTGATCTTTTGGACTTTGTAAAGGCTGTTGACGGCAAGCTTTTGGTTTCCGTTGCAAACTGCCCCGGCAACCACTCTGCTGACGAACCCTGGAACCCTGAGCAGGCTGAGCTTTTGTTCAGAACCTCAAAGGAATACGGTGTTCCGATCAATGCCGCCGAATTTACAAACGAGCCTAACCTTATGAGCATCAGCGGTCTTCCGAAGGGATATACTCCCGAAGACCATGCCAGAGATCACGAGCTTTTCGGCAAGTGGTTAAGAGAAAACTATCCCGAATGCTTGTTTGTCGGCCCTTGTACCTGCGGCGATATCGATATGTTCGGACTCGGAATGGATAAAGCAGGCGGCGGCATGGCAGCAGGCATGAAGATAATCACCACAGAAGAGCTTTTGGGCGATTACAACGAAAAGTGCGATGTTTTCAGCTATCACTATTATAACGGTGTTTCCGAGCGCGGTGCCGCAATGGGCGGCCACTGGCCGGCAGAAGCAGCCTTCACCGAAAACTATTTGGCAGTAGCTTCGAGCTGCACCAAACAGTATCTTGCACGCCGCGACAGATACGTTCCGGGCGGACAGATCTGGGTTACCGAATCGGGTGACGCAGGCTGCGGCGGCAACACTTGGGCATCGACCTATATGGACGTAACAAGAACTCTTAACGAGCTCGGCGGATTCTGCACATTAACCGACGGAATCATCTTCCACAACACACTTGCTTCCTCTGACTATGGCTATCTCAAGCACGGCACATTCGAGCCAAGACCCAACTATTTCGCAGTTCTTTTGTGGAACCGCTTGATGGGCAACAAGGTGTATGCGACGGGCGAAGAGATCCGCGAAGGCGCACACGTTTATTGCCATTCCCGCAAGGACGGCGAAGAGGGATATGTATACCTTGTCATCAATAACTCTTTGACCGAGACCACAAAGGTCACACTTCCAAAGGACGCTGAACGCTACACCCTTTCGGGTGACGGCAAGGTCAGAAGCCGCAAGATGCAGCTCAACGGCACAGCACTCTCTTTGGGCGAAAATGATGAATTGCCTGAGCTTAAGGGCGTGCATCAGCCTAAGGGTGAGGTTGAACTTGAACCCGCAACCTGCACATTCTTTGTCATTTAATTCTTGTAGTTGCTATAATATAAAAATCTCCCCGAAACAAATCGGGGAGATTTTTGCTTTTCATTTTAGTGTGTCAAAAGGAGCATTGCAACAAACAACACAGCGATGACCCAGGAGCTGCCCTTTATCTTTTTGATATCGCCACAGAAAACGCTGATGACGATATAGGAGATAAGTCCGAAAGCGATACCATAGGAGATGTTATATGTGAACGGCATTATTGCAAGTGTCAAAAACGCGGGAACAGAGACCTTGAAGTCGTTCCAATCAATGTTTTTGATGGAGCCCATCATAAGGAGTCCGACATAGATAAGCGCAGCAGCAGTCGCACAGCCGGGGATTATCTGTGCGATAGGGCTTAAGAACATTGCGATAAAGAAGAATATTCCGCAGAACACAGAGGTAAGTCCGGTTCTTCCTCCTGCGGCAACACCTGCGTTAACTTCGCTGAAGGTGGTGACTGTTGATGTTCCGCAGATAGCACCCGTTGTGGTTGCGATAGCGTCGGAAAGCATGCCTTCGTTCATGTTCAAAGGCTCGCCCTTTTCATCCAAAAGGTCCGCACGCTCACAAGCGGCATAGAGTGTGCCGAGGGTGTCAAACATATCGACCATACAGAATGCAAGTGCGGTCGTAACGATGGTGAGGATAAGGTTTGCGTTTCCGTGAGCTTCGGAATAAGCCGAGAAGTCAAAGCCGTCTTTAAATACTGCGAACAGCGAGATCTCGCCGAATTCCTTGAATGCCTGGATGGGGCTTATAATGTTAAGGCTGAGATTCGCATAGAATCCGTCAACGGTAAGTCCGAGAAGATAATAAAGACCCATACCGCCCAATATGCCGATCAGCACAGAGCCTTTTATATTCTTATGAGACATGATGACGATCGCAAGGAACGTGCACAAGGTTACGATCATGGGCATGATGTCGCCCCAGCTCTGATTGAGAAGGTTAAATGACGCGAGGTCAACACAGGTCGAGCTGCTGGGAACGACGATACCTGCATTTTGAAGACCCAGCAAAGCGATAAACAAACCGATACCCGACGGGATCGCAACTCTCACCGCATGCGGCAGAGCATCAAAGATCTTTTTGCGAAGGCCTGTAACCGTGAGAAGAATGAACGTTACACCCTCGATAAGAATGAGTACCAATGCATTAGCATAGGAAAGTCCGAATCCGATGCAAACGGTATATACGAAGAAGGCGTTAAGTCCCATTCCGCTTGCCTGAGCCAAAGGAAGATTGGCAAGCAATCCCGCCAAAACAGTTCCTATGATTGCGGAAATTGCGGTTGCGATATATATCGCGCCGTATGAAACTCCCAACGGGTTCGAGCCGTCACCGAACGGATCCGCAAACATGTTTGCGTTAACCATCAATATGTATACCATCGCAAAGAACGTGGTCATGCCGGCGATGAACTCGGTCTTGACCGTTGTTCCTCGCTCCTTAAGTTTGAAAAATCGTTCCATTTTGTGTCTCCTTAATGTTGTTGATATTTCCCTTTATAACGAAAAGCGGCTCAAAAGCAATGCTTTTGGGCCACTTCGAATACTGTTGATATTATTCCCACTCGATAGTTCCGATAGGCTTGGGAGTCAAGTCTAACAAAACTCTGTTAATGCCGTCAACCTCGTGGGTGATACGGTCGGTGATGTGGTGCAAGAGCGAGTAGGGGATCTCTTCGATAGTAGCAGTCATGGCATCGGTCGTATTAACAGCTCTGATGATCGCGGGCCAGCCTTCATATCTTTTGCCGTCCTTAACGCCGACGCTCTTCAGATCGGGAACAGCGATAAAGTACTGCCAGACCTTGCCTGCAAGTCCGTTTTTGTCGAATTCTTCACGCAAGATAGCATCAGCCTCTCTGAGTGCCTCAAGTCTGTCTCTTGTGATAGCGCCCAAGCATCTGACACCCAATCCGGGGCCGGGGAAGGGCTGACGGTCAACCATCGAGGAGGGAAGACCCAAAGCCTTGCCGACAACTCTGACCTCATCCTTATAAAGCAGTTTAACGGGCTCGACAAGCTCAAACTGCATTTCTTCGGGGAGACCGCCGACGTTGTGGTGAGCCTTAACGCCGTCCGATTCCAAGATATCGGGATAAATTGTTCCCTGAGCAAGGAAGGAGATTCCTTCAAGCTTTCTTGCTTCTTCATCAAACACAACGATAAATTCGTTGCCGATTATCTTTCTCTTCTTTTCGGGTTCTGCAACTCCTGCTAATTTGTCGAGGAAACGGTCTGTAGCGTCGATATAAATGAGGTTAGCATCTAACTGATCACGGAAAACTTCGATGACCTGTTCGCTTTCGCCCTTGCGCATAAGCCCGTGATTAACGTGAACGCAAACAAGCTGTTTGCCGGTTGCTTTAATAAGAAGCGCTGCTACAACGCTCGAGTCGACACCACCCGAGAGCGCAAGCAAAACCTTCTTGTCGCCTACTTGCTCGCGAACTGCTGCAACTTGTTCATCAATAAATGCGTTTGCAAGCTCAGGTGTTGTAATTCTTGCCATGGTTTCAGGTCTTACATTTGAATCCATACTTTTTCCTCCAGTAATCAAAAATAGATTTCGCCAAAAGTTGGTTTGCCCGATCAAAATATTTTACTTAATTATTATAAAACAGAGTTGATGCAAAATCAATAATTATTTTTGAAGATTGTTTGCCGTTATAACTCTTATTTTTTATGCAATTTTTACTCTGCTTCGACAGATTCCTCTTCCATAACGACCTCTTCGCCGTCCGAAACGGGATCGTCTGTCACGTTTTCCTCAACAACGGGCGGAACGTACTCGATCATATTTCCGTCAAAATCAAAGGCGTAGCCATAAGGGTTACAAAGAGTATTCATCAGATCAATTATCTGGGAGTATCTTTCGTGAGTCTGACTTAGGCGGTATACCTTATAGTGCTTGATGAAAAGAGGGTGAACTCGGAGCGAAACGAAGCCGTCTTTATTAACCGTTATGTCGAAGATGACTGTCAAGCCGTCGATATCGTCATCAACGTGCCAGAAGATGAGGTTTCCGATCGAATAGAATATCGGCTTGCCGTTATAGAACTCGATGGGCTGGAGCGTGTGTGAATGTCCGCCCATGACCATGTCTGCCCCTGCATCTATCAGCGCCTTCGACATACTTTTCTGATATGAGGTAACTTCAAAAACTTCTTCGGTTCCATAGTGCAAGAATACTATCAGAACATCACACTGTGAGTCATACTCCTTTATCTTTTCCAAATATGCCTGTGTGCGTGCGTCGCTCAGGGAATGAACTTGGTTGATCCCTGCGTACCCCTCTGCGGCGGCATAGGAATCAGGCAGCCAAACACGGTTACAGCCCGTAAATCCGACCTTGACACCGTTAACTTCCTTTATCACCAGCCCTGCGGCTTCATCATAATCATTTCCCGCACCGAAGTAATCTATTCCGTATTCCGAAAGATGCATGAATGTATCCAAAAGAGCATCATATCCGAAATCGCGGGTGTGGTTGTTCGCAAGGTTGACAAGATCGATCCCTGCGTTAACGAAGCCTTCTAACATATCGGGCGGTGTGCGGAAGCCGAAGCCTTCCTTCTTTTCGGATACACCTCTTGTACTTACGCAGGTCTCAAGGTTTACTATCGAAAGGTCAGCCTCATTCATCAGCTCGCTTATCTCTGCCCAAGGATAGTCAACACCCTTTTGATATGCGATGTCGGCAAACTCCGAGTCGATAGAAGTGTCGCCGCCGATACATATTCTGACGGTTGCATCTTCGGGGTATACAGGCTCTTCGGGAACAGGCTCTTCGCTGACCGAAGTTGTGATCTCTTCCGGTTCGGGTTCTGTGGGCTGGGTAGTCACTTCTTCCCCGGAGGTCGGCTCGGTCGTTGTGATATCCGGCTCGGCCGTAACCTCGGGGGCGGTCGTCGTGACCTCGGGTGTGCCGTCAACGGGGAGCTCGCCCGGAGTTCTGTCGATCCTCAGGGCAACGCCCACTGCCACAGCTATTGCAAACGCGCAAGCAAAGCATATTATCAAGCGTTTTGGATTCATTTTTGCACCTCACTTCAATTCAGCAATCAGTTGACCTTATTGTATCATATTTTTTCCTTCATGTCTATATATAGTTTATGGAGTCGGGGAATTGTGAGCGAGGCGTGGGACCGCGCTTGCCGACGGCAACGTGCGGTTTCGTGCCGAGCGGGGTGGGGAGGGCGGCCACGGCCCGCCACAGCCCCTTCGGGGCGCGGCGCGCCACTCGCCGCCCATAAACGCTCTTACAAGAAAAAAGCTCCGCGAAGACCGCAGAGCTTAAGGATCACTTCTTTTTCGATTTAATGAGCTTATAGTAAAATCTTAAATACAGCCACAAGGACATCGCCATCACACATGCACAAATAAGGATCAGAACGTTTGCATAGATCTCGGGGATATTTGTGAAAAGTATCAGCACGAACATGACGGAATATAAAACAACAGTGCTTAATTTTCCGTGCCACTGTGCCGAGTTGACAGAATCGGTGTTCTTGAAAACGATGTATCCCGCAAGGAACATGACCGCTTCCTTCAAAATGAAGAAGGTGATAAGCGCGATCATCCACTTATATCTTGAGATCAGGCAGATAATAAGCGTACCTTGTGTCATTTTGTCGGCAACAGGATCCAAAAACTTGCCGAAATTAGAGACCATGTTGAATCTTCTTGCGATCTTGCCGTCAACGATATCGGAAAGTCCCGAGATAATGATCAAAATAATTGCCGCTGTGTAATTCTTCGGGCCGCAATACAGCCAGATGATAAAAGGAATGAGGGCGATGCGAAGCATGCTTATGATGTTAGGTATCGTCCAAATGTCTTCCCTTTTAAGATGATCTCGAACTCTCGGTTCGCTCATTTAAGCCTGCCTCCATTCTTTGTAACATTTATATTATAAAGAATACCACTTTATTTTCAAATAGTCAAGAAAAAAGCCTGCTTGTTAATAAGCAGGCTTTCAAAACTCGGTGTAGTTTAATCCAGCTCTTTCTTTCCGGTGTAAAGCTCGTAATATCTGCCCTTGAGCTCCAAAAGCTGGTCGTGGTTTCCGCGCTCGATTATCTCGCCGTTTTCCAAAACCATAATGGCGTTTGCGTTTCTGACGGTCGAGAGTCTGTGAGCGATAACGAACGTTGTGCGGTTCTTCATAAGTCTGTCCATGCCGTGCTCGATGTGTCGCTCGGTTCTGGTATCGACCGAGGATGTCGCTTCGTCCAAAACGAGTATGGGAGCATTGGAAAGCGCCGCACGCGCAATATTGAGAAGCTGACGCTGACCTTGTGAAAGGTTTGCACCGTCTGATTCCAAAACGGTGTCATATCCGTTTTCAAGGCGCATGATGAACGAGTGAGCACTTGCGGTCTTTGCGGCGGCGATAACCTCGTCATCGGTCGCATCAAGTCTTCCGTAACGGATGTTTTCCATAACCGTTCCCGTAAACAAGTGTGTGTCCTGCAAGACCATTGCGATGTTCTCTCTTAAATATTCTCGCTTATAATCCTTGACATTAACGCCGTCGATGAGTATCTCGCCCTCGTTGATGTCATAGAAGCGGTTCAAGAGGTTTGTAACAGTCGTTTTGCCCGCACCCGTCGAGCCGACGAAGGCTATCTTCTGTCCTGCGTGAGCATAAAGGCTGATATTCTTAAGAACGGTCTTATCGGGAACGTAGCCGAATGTTACGTTGTTGAGGATGACCTCGCCCTTGATGGGAGTATCTACGGCATCTTCGCTGTCAGGAGCTTCGGGAGCTGTGTCCATAACGTCAAACACACGCTCAGCGCCCGCAAGTGCTGCGAAAATGGTGGACATCTGCATTGAAAGCTGGTTGATAGGCATCGAGAACTGGCGTGAATAGTTTGCAAATACCGTCAACGCACCGGGCGTGAGCTTGCCCAAAACCAACAAGATACCGCCCACACCGACGGTCACGCCGAAGGATATCTGTGAGGTATTGCCCATTATCGGGCCCATAACGCCGCCCCAGAACTGTGCCTTGAACTGTTTGTCACGCATATCGTTGTTGAGCTGAGTGAACTCCTCAACACAAGTGCTTTCATGATTGAACACCTTAACGACCTTTTGTCCCGTTACGGTTTCTTCGGTATATCCGTTAACAGCGCCGAGAGCCGCCTGCTGACCGCTGTAATAGCGAGAAGAAAGCTTTCCGATAAGTCCGCCCAAGCGCATAAATATCGGAACGAACACAACGGTTATAAGTGTCAGCACCCAGCTTGTGGTTATCATGAACACAAATGTACCGACGAGTGTTACCACGCCTGATATTATCGAAGTCAGCGAGTTGTTGATCATGGTATCGATGTTGTCGATATCGTTTGTGAATCTCGACATTACTTCGCCCGTGGGGTTCGAGTCAAAGTATCTCACGGGGAGCTTTTGAAGCTTTTGGAACAGATCGTTTCTGATGCTTTCAATGGTTCCTTGAGAGATGGAAAGCATAAGCCTTGACTGTAAATACGTCGTGATGATGCCCACAGCATAGATAACAGCAAAAATGCCGATAACAGTCAAAATATAGGTCACGACCTCGCTTTTAACAAGAGCGTTCACCGGCCCTGTTATCTTTGAGATGAGGTTGTCGGCAAAGCGTTCCATCGCGCTTATTTCGGTCTCCTGACCTGTGACATAAACCGTCAGCTTGTTGATTATCGGTGCCAAAAGATATGAACCGCAAAGCGATGTCACATTGCTTATCAGCATGCAACAAAGAACGGCAATGATCCTGAATTTATATGGCTTTAAATAGCTGATTATTCTTGATATCGTCGCCTTCGAGTTCTTTACTTTTCCCTTTTCCATCGGGCCTCGTCTCGGGCCGCCTGGGCCGCCGGGACCCGGACCTCTTCTGGTGTCGGAGGCGGCTTTATTATATTGCTTTTGAAGCTGTTCAAGTGTTCTTGCCATAAAGCTTATGCCTCCTTCCTTTGAGCATCATTCTGAGAATAATATATCTCCTGATATGCTTCGTTCGATTCCAAAAGCTCACAGTGTGTTCCAACGCCCGAGATCTTTCCTTCGTTCATGACGACGATCATATCAGCATCCTTGACCGAGGAAATTCTTTGAGCAATGATTATCTTTGTCGAGTCTGCAAGCTCGTTTTTGAATGTCGCTCTGATCTGTGCTTCGGTAGCTGTGTCAACAGCACTGGTCGAGTCGTCGAGTATCAACACCTTCGGCTTTTTAAGCAAAGCGCGTGCGATGCAAAGACGCTGTTTCTGTCCGCCTGATACGTTTGTGCCGCCCTGATCCAAAAGGGTGTCATAGCCGTCCTTGAATGAGGAAACAAACTTATCCGCCTGTGAGCTCTTTGCAGCAGCGATAACTTCCTCGTCCGTTGCGTTTTCATCGCCCCAACGAAGGTTTTCCGAGATCGAGCCGGAGAAGAGAGTGTTATTCTGCAAGACCATGCCGATGCCCTCTCTGAGGTTATAAAGCGAATAGTCCTTGACGTTAACGCCGTCAACCAAAACCTCGCCCTCGTCACAGTCATATAAGCGTGAGATGAGCGAAACAAGCGTCGTCTTTCCACAGCCTGTCGAGCCGATGATTCCGACAGTAGACCTTGCGGGGATCACGAGGTTTATATCCTCCAAAACGCTCTGCTCGCTGTTTTTATAATATCTGAAGCCTACGTTCTTGAATTCGATATCGCCGTTTTGGACTGTAAGCTCGGGACAAGCACAATCATCATCGGAAATATCTATCTTTTCATCCAAGACCTCGCCGATACGCTTAGCGGAAGCCATAGCACGGGAGGAGGTCATCAAAAGCATCGAAACCATCATGAGTGAGGAGAGGATCTGTGTGGCATAGGTGATGAATGCCGAAAGATCTCCGACCTCCATTCCAAAATTCAAAACGATGTTGCCGCCGAAATAGATGATGCAAAGAACGGTAATATTCATGATGAGCGTCATAAGAGGGCTCATGAAAATGACGACCTTCATCGCACTCATGCCTGCATTTTTAAGGTCGGCGTTGGCGCGAGCGAACTTCTCGTTCTCGTGGTCTTCACGAACGAATGACTTGACAACTCTGACGTTCGTCACGTTTTCCTGAACGCCCGAGTTAAGAGCGTCGATCTTCTTTTGAACTCTGGCAAATCTTGAGAAGCCGAACTTGATGATAAGCCCGATCCCGCAAAGCAAAACGGGAATGGTAACTGCCAGAACGAGCGACAAGCTGGGGCTCATCGTGATCGCCATGATGAGTGCCGCCACAAGCATACCCGGTGAGCGGATAGCCATTCGCAAAAGCATGTTGACGAAGTTCTGAAGCTGAGTAACGTCGTTTGTAAGTCTTGTCACAAGCGAGCCCGTTGAGAACTTGTCGATGTTTGCGAACGAAAATTTCTGAACCTGCTTATAAACGTCAAGTCTTAGGTCTGCTGCAAAGTTAACGGACGCTTTTGTGCCGAAATATGATCCTCCGACACCGCCTGCCATCATCAAAACCGCGCAAAGGATCATTCCGAGCATCGTATAAAGGCTTGTTGAGACGGTGAGCACACCGTCGTTAGCGTTGTTTATAACCGTTGCCAAAAGCTTCGGCATAACAACTTCACCGATAACCTCAACCACCATGCAGAGCGGGCCGATGATGAAATAGGGAAGATAGGGTCTTATGTATTTAAACCATCGCTTCAAGGCTATTCTCCTTTCTTTTCTTCTCTGTCAAGAGCTTTTTTGAGCGAGTTTTTCATTTTTGAGGTGAGAACTTCAAACATCCGCATTTCTTCCTCCGTGAAATCCTCGAAGGTGACACGGTCGATATAGCTGAAGTATTCCTTGGTGCGGTCCAAAAGCTCATTTCCCGCATCGGTCAGCTCAATGGTGTTCATTCGGTTGTCATCGCTTGCACAACAGCGGTTTATGTATCCCGCATTTTCAAGCTTTTTCAATGTCACAGCAACCGCCGCAGGGGAGATCTCAAGCTTTTTAGCCAAGTCCTTTTGGCACATTCCGCCGCTGTGCTTGACCGAAACGAGCATGTGGTGCTGGCTTCTGTGAAGCCCAAGCTTGCTTATCTTGCTTTCGGAGAGCATGTGGTGCAATCTGGATACGTGCATAAACATGTGCATCAATTCACGCTCACGTTGATTTTGTTCGTTCACAAAATTCATCCTTTCACAAAAAATCAGTCAACCTGCCAAAAGTTAGCACGTTAACAGTTAACGTGTTAATTATATTACTGTGCCTTAAAAATGTCAATGATTTTGATGACGGTTTCACAAAAAATTCATCTTGAAAAATGTGCAAAATATACAAGCCGATTGATTATTGCTTTTTAACATATTTTCTGATATTATTTATACTGATGAAATATTGCATACATAAAGGAGAGCTTATGATTTCCGACTTCAAGAAGAAATATATCGGCGACAGGCATTTTTATTCGATGCTGATAAAGGTCGTCGTTCCGATAATAATCCAAAACGCCATAAGTAACTTCGTTAACCTTTTGGACAACATCATGGTCGGTCAGACGGGAACCGAATCTATGACGGGCGTTTCGGTCGCAAACCAGCTGACGTTCGTCTTTAACATCATAATCTTCGGTGCCATTTCCGGTGCGGGAATATTTACAGCCCAATATCACGGAACAAAGGATACACAGGGCGTTAAATATACCTTCAGATTCAAGCTTATAATCTGTGCCGTGATCGCCGTTTTGGGAATTTGCGTTTTCGGCGTTTTCTCCGAACCGCTCATCTCACTCTATATGTCTGACAGCGGCTCTGTCGGTGACCCTTCCGCAACGCTCGCCTTCGGCAAGGAGTATTTGGCGGTAATGCTCTTCGGGCTCTTCCCGTGGGCGATATCGATGGCTTATGCCGGAACGCTTCGAGAAACGGGCGAGACTTTTGTTCCCATGCTCTCGGGAATCGCCGCTGTTTTGGTCAACCTTTGCTTGAATTATGTCTTGATATTCGGCAGATTCGGCGCACCTGCTTTGGGAGTTGTCGGTGCGGCAATAGCAACCGTCATTTCTCGCTATGTCGAGCTTGCGATTCTCGTTATCTGGACACATACCAAGCGTGAGCGAAACACCTTCGCAGTCGGACTTTATAAGGGATTCTATATCCCGTGGAACGTGACTAAGCGTATCATTATCAAAGGCCTGCCGCTTTTGCTTAACGAGGCATTTTGGAGCCTCGGCATGGCGGCAATAGCTCAGTGCTATTCCACAAGAGGGCTCGACGTTGTCAGCGCAAATAACATCTGTCAGACTGTATCAAATCTTTTCAACGTCGTATACTTCTCGCTCGGAAGCGCCGTTTCGATAATCGTCGGAAATGCGCTCGGCTCGGGAGATACGGAAAAGGCGGTCGATCTGGACAGAAAGCTCATCTTCTCATCTGTTGCTTCTTGTGCCGTGATGGGCTTGCTTTTGTGCGGTGTGGCGCCCTTCTTCCCGTTGCTCTATAAAACCGAGCCACAGATCCAACAGCTTGCGACCAAGCTTATATTTGTAATGGCGGCAACAATGCCTGTGCATGCCTATGTTCACACCTGTTATTTCACACTGCGCTCAGGCGGAAAAACGATCGTCACCTTCCTGTTCGATTCGGTCGCGATATGGACAGTGAACTATCCTTTGGTCTTCTGTTTGACACGGTTTGTGCCCACGCTTTCCGTCCCGATGATAATGCTCATCGAACAGCTTTCAAACGTCATCAAGTGCGTCATAGGAAGCATACTTCTCAAAAAACGTATCTGGGTCAATAATTTAGTTGCAGATAACCGTGCGGACAACGATTAAAAGTGTTGAATTTTGCATAGGTTTGTGATAGAATTTATTTAATAACTTTCAAGAGGTGACACATTACACGATGATTAAAGCAAAAAAGGAAGCAAGAGCCTTGCGTATTTGGCTCACATGTATAGTAATATTCATTTGTCTTTGCTTGGTCGGTGCTTTGGCACTCGGAATATATACAAGCGAAACTGTATATGATCTTTTACCGTTTTTGGATTTTGACCTGACTCTCTCGGGTGAGATATTCGGTGCCGAGATCCCCGAAGTTATCACAGATAACTTCAGCTTCGGCGTAACGATGGCTTGTATCATGGCGGCTGTTGTTTTGGCAGCTCTCATTATCTATTGGATAGTTTTGGGCAGCTTGGGATCTCAGCGCAAGCGTGCAAGAAAAATGCTCAAAAAGAATGGCTACTGCAAGGAATATTTCGATCTCTTGGAGAAAAAGAGAAAGAAGCTTTCGGACACTTGGCTTTCTGCTGAGAATGATCTTTTGCTTGCGAAGGAATACTGCGACGGAAGATGCTATGATAACGCCTTTGCGGTTTTAAGAGACATCGACCTTGACGGATTCGATTCCAAAATGGCGGCAAACTATTATATTTTATATGCACAGCTCTTCGTCCTGACCGGCGATATCGACGGAGCAAAGGCAACACTTTCTTTGGGTGAGCCTTTTGTAACAAAGCTTAAGAATAAATCCGAGCTTAAGCTTGTTGAAGCGCTTATCAAATATGCCGAGGGCGATTATACCGAAGCAAAGGACGGCTTCAAGGAGCTTTTGCAGTGCAAGCCTGTTGAAACAAGAGTCTGGGCGGGAATGTATCTCGGGCTTATCTATCTTCGCCTTCACCAAAAGGAAAACGCAAGAACCCTTGCCGTTTCCTTGGGCGGATATAAGAAAACTCCCCGTCAGAGCGAGGATATGCTCAAGCTTTTGAAGAAGATCGAAGCGGCATATGCTATCGAAGCTGAGGAAAGAGCGGCGGAGCAGACGGTATGATAAAAACAAATATCCACCCTTTATCGGGGTGGATATTTTTGTTTTACTTATCAAAGCTGGGGTTAAAGGCATAGAAATTCTGAGAATCGAGCTGATCGGTCACAAGTCTTAGCGCCTCACCGAAGCGCTGGAAGTGAACTATCTCGCGCTGGCGAAGGAACTTGATAACGTCTCTGACATCAGGGTCATCAACGAGTCTCAAAATGTTGTCATAGGTCTTTCTTGCCTTCTGTTCTGCCGCAACTGTGTAAGAATAACGAGGTCCAAAAACCCAGTATTTATGCGGGTTTTCGGGATCGCGAATTTTCGGTAGCTGCAATCTCATAAGTGCAACATATCAAAAATTCCAGTGAATTTC
>CAZYUJ010000012.1:0-48271 GCA_964650705.1 uncultured Oscillospiraceae bacterium | reverse complement strand
AAACAGTCGTTTTCAAGCATTTTACAAAATAACTGTTTTACGAAGCCCCGCCTAAAGGGAGCGTTCTTAATTTAGTTGTACCAGAGATTAGTAAACATCTACGCCGTCGATTACAACGTTGAGCTTATCAGTACCCATAGAGTTCTTGTTAGCCCAAAGAGTAGTACCTGTGTTGATACCCTTATCGTTGATCTCATAGCCGTTTACAGTGGTATTGTTAACGATCAAATTATAAGACTTACCATAGTCGTTGCCGATTTCGATAGCAGCCTTAAGGTCGGTCAAACCGCCATTGTCGTTAAATGTACAGCCGTTGACTGTCAACTCTGTATTTGCCGTACCGTAAAGGAGCAAAGCCTTACCGTCGGAATTGAAGGTGCAGTTATTGAATGTCGCTTCGGGAGCGCCCCAAGTCCAGATGTTGTAAACATCACCGGAAACATTAAAGGTACAGTTGTTGAAGGTGCTGTTACCATAAAGAGTGTAAGTACCGTTAATGGTGCAGTTGTTATAGGTTGCATTCAATCTTGCGTAACCGATATAGGTTGAGCTGTTGGTAGTGATCGTGATATTCTCGAAAGTAACGGTTGAACCATCAAGACCATAGTCGACGTTTTCGCCGCCGTTGCCTACCTTGGTTACAGCAACGTTCGTGTCACCGTTACCAACGATAGTCAAAGTTTTACCCTTTGCAGAAGCAGGAATGGTGAATGTGCCATCACCAAGCAAAATTTTAGTCGAACCACCAGAAATAGCTGCATCCAGAGCATCATTTGTAGTAAGAGCTACAGGAGCGTCGGATTCACGAATCTTATCGTTATTTGTAACGGTTACATCGTTATAGAAAGCATCGGCATCTTCATCAACCCAAACAGTGTTGAAGGGGTCAGCAGCTACGCCACTGATGTCAACGTTTTCAAGCTCGATTTCAGCGCCCTTTGTAGACTTAACCAAAATAGCAGCCTTCTCTTCAGTCTTGATAACAGTGTTCTTAACTGTAAGTGTTACTTGTTTTTCGTCTCCTTCAGCAACGTACTGGTTATCAATCTTGATACCACGTCCGTCAGATGCAGCAAGCATATCAATGGTGCATCCATCCAAAGTTACATTCTGGCCTTCAGCGGTAATCCAGAGACCATAGGTATCTGTGTTATGGTCATCGGTAATAATAACGTTTGTCATTGTTGTAGACTTGCCAGCGTTGTCAAGAGCTACAGCCTTTTCGAATACAACATTTTCGAATACGTAATCACAGTTGCAGAATCTCAAGTCCCAAGCATTCCAAGTACCAGCAGAGTTGCCGGTGCTGGTCATAGAGCCGTTCTTGATGGTGATTTTTGCATCAGAATTTACAGCACCAAGTGCAGACCAATAGTTAGTGGTAATGTTAAGCTCGTTACCGTTCAAATCGATAACGATGGATTTAGTGTCTTCGCCGCCGAGTTTGTACTCACCGCTTCCGGGTGTCTGAGTGCCAAGAGACGTGATGGGAAGATCAATATCGGTTGCCAAAACAACAAGAATATTCTCTTCGTTTGCAGTCAATAATGCAGCGAGGTGTTCACTGGTTGCAACGTAAGCATCCTCGTCATAGGTCTCATCGAAGCTGTCTTCTTCATATGTAAGCTGAGTAGCGAACAGGTTAAGACCGAATTCGATGTAGAGTGCGTCGTCACCCTGTCTGTCGTTGTTCAAGTTGTAAAGGTTATCGTTTTCGCCGGGTGCCCAGTAAAGAACGATGGTGGTTGCATCTGTTTCGGAAACTAATGCATTGCCTGCCTCATCGGTAGATCCTGCGGGATAAAGCTCGCCCTTGCTTTCGATCACGAACTCATCAAGGCTAACCCAATTATCTCCAACAGCAGCTACTAAATCGTCACGGCCCATTTCCGAAACGTCTTCAGTAGTAATGCCGACCTTGATAACGTCGAGAAGGCTGTATTCTTTGCCCTCGACAGTAGTGGTGTTGTACTCAAGGTCTTCGAGCTCCAAGTTGTAAACCAAAGCCAAGTTGCCAACGTTAGCAACCTTGATGGTTTCGTAAACAACTACACCGGGTTCCCAAAGTTCTACTTCGCTGAACAATTCGGTTTGATCGGTAACCTTTACAAAGGCATCGTCAACTTCATAGGTGAGTTCAACGTCGAGGTTACCAGCGATGATCTGGTTTCTTGCAGAAGTAACACTGTCAGTGAACCAAGCCATTGTTGTGCCCAAAAGCATTGTGCAGCATACGATGATCGATACTACGCTGAGCAGAAGAGCACTTTTTGTGTTTTTCTTCATTTGTTTTCCCTCCATTAGAGTATTTTTAGAACAGTATGCTCCGAAATGGTACACCTTTTTATAGTGAAACAAAAATGCAAAAAATGTTAAAATCATATTGACATTTCGCAACTTAATGGTATAATTTAAGATACGAATGGTATTTATGCATAAGGTATGCGTAACTCCGAAAAGGTGTACTTTTTGGGAATAACAAGAACTCCGCAGTCGAAAGGCTGCGGAGTTCTTTTGTGCATAAGGTATTATGTGGGGATTGTTTGGTTAGTGTCTAACTCTATGGGTAGAGTTAGGACGGGCTTTTAAAAAAGATTTAATATCAGTTTACTTTGTCATAGCGTTCAAAGCAGCTTGTGCTTCGGTGCTAAGAGTGTTATCAGTAAAGGTGGAAGCGTATGTAGTAGCATTATCCTCAAACACCAAATTGTTGATAACGTTGCCAGAAATGGTTGCGGTAGCAGCCGAGTAAACCTTCAAACGAACGTTATTGAAGTTGTTGCCGGTAACAATGGGAGAACCGCTGACAATATTCACAGTTCTGCCGGAGTTGACGATATTGTTCGTGAACTGCACATCTCCGCGGATTAAAATAACATTACGATCATCCGAAAGGTTGAAGGTACAACCGGTGACAGTCAGCTTGTCAGTCTCGTGTTCATTGTAAAATGCAGCACCATTATCAATGAACGTGCAGTTTTCTACCTTGATATCACCTGTGCCGGGGTAAATAATATTACCGCCACCGATGAAGGTAACGTTGCTAATGACACCGGATTTCAGGTTAATACCACCTGCCAAGCCATCAGCGTACTTGATTGTCAGGTTGGAGATGTTCAGATTGCTTGCATTATCGAACAGATGGTTGCCATTTCCCGCAGACTCAATGGAGTTAACGGTCAAGGTGTGACCGTTTCCGTCGATCGTCAGACCGTTCATTTCTACAGTAATGATGTTTCCATTTCCAATGGTCTTTGTTTCAGAGAACATAATCCACTTATCAACGGTTATGTCAGAAGCAAGAACAACATTTTTGCCATTGGTAATAGCAGTCTGGAGCTCAGCAGCGGATGATACGTAAGTAGGATAGTCTCCCTCGGTGCCGCCAACCCAAATGATTTCGCTTCCTTCACGAACAGAACCATAAACAGTGTTGCCGGCTGCAATAGCAGCAGCTTCACTCTCAATTCCCTTCAAGTTTACAGGACCGGAGTTTGCGGTACCAACATGATGCCAGAACGCACGATTATAGTTATAAGAAATGAGGGAGCTGTTTGCAACCTCAACATTAGATTCAGTTGCGGTGGTTGTTCCGTTCTGAACTCTAACCGCACAGTAGGTAGAAGCAACAGTTGAATCCTCAATGGTGATATCACAACCAATATATCCGGTCAAACCAAACGCCATTGATGTGCCACCATAATTGATAATGTTTGCGCCATCACTTACGTTAATATCGCCGTAAGCGTGAGCAATAGCAGTCATGTAGCTCCATTCCATATCTGCGCCAACGTGAATTACTTCCACGGTTCCTTCACCAACGATGTTCAAAACACCGCCGGCTGCAACAGAAAATACCGTGTAGTTAGCTGTAGATTGGGTAGAGGTAGCAGAGATCTTATTACCGTTGAGATACAAAGTGGTCTCAACATTCTTTGCAATGGCAGCATTCCAATCGGTTACTGTAATGTCGTTTGCTAACATAATGTTACCGCCAGCTTCAACAGCCGACTTGAGTTCGTCAGCGGTAGAAACGAGGGTAATGTTGTCATACTCCTTGTCGAAGCTGTCTTCTTCATAGGTGTACTGAGTTGCGAAGAGCTCAACAGCAAATTCAATGTCGAGTACAGTGCCCTTGTTTTCATTGTTCATGTTGTAATCGTTGTCGTTTTCAGAAGGTTCCCAATAGAGAACTACGATGAATTGGTCAACGCCTTCAACTGCTTCGGTGTCTGCCTTATCGGGCACAAGCGAGCCGTTGCTCTTAACTTCGAAATCAGACAAAGCCTTGAATTCAAGGTTTTCTACGTCAGCACGGGTCTCGGGAACATCAGTAGCGATTGCAACCTTGATAACGTCTTCAAGAGTCTTGCCATCAGCAGTTGCAGTTGCATCATATACGTTCATAGAAAGAGCGTATTTGAGTGCCAAGTTACCGACGTTCTTAACGGTAAATACTTCGTAAGATACTACGCCGGGTTCCCAAAGGATCTCTTCGCCCTTGATGTCAGTAAAGAAGAGATCAGTAGTTCCATCAACCAATTCATCGGTTTTTGTAGGATTGGTGTGATAAAGTTCAACGTCGAGGTTACCTGCAACGATAACGTTCTTTGCAGAAGTTACACTGTCGGTGAACCAAGCCATTGTCGTGCCCAAGAGCATTGTGCAGCATACGATGATCGATACTACGCTGAGCAGAAGAGCACTTTTTGTGTTTTTCTTCATTTGTTTTCCCTCCATTAGAGTATTTTTAGAACAGTATGCTCCGAAATGGTACACCTTTTCGGAGTAGAACAAAAATGCAAAAAATGTTAAAATCATATTGACATTTCGCAACTTAATGGTATAATTTAAGATACGAATGGTATTTATGCATAAGGTATGCGTAACTCCGAAAAGGTGTACTTTTTGGGAATAACAAGAACTCCGCAGTCGAAAAGGCTGCGGAGTTCTTTTGTGCATAAGGTATTATGTGGAGATTGTTTAGTTAGTGTCTAACTCTATGGGTAGAGTTAGGACGGGCTTTGTTTTCCGTTTTAACGGATAGAGTTTGCGAAATTACTTCACAACCGTTGCGTTAGTTGCAGTATTAGTAATGTCGGGATTACCAACAATAGTTGTATTCTCGATGGTCAGCGTCGAGTTGTCGGCTGTTCCGCGAAGAATGATGGTAGCATCACCATCATCATTTGCAGACTTGAGAGTGGAGTTCTTGATGGTGTAGGTTTCAGCCGCGCCGGCGCCACCGGAGCTTTCACCGAAACGAACTGCATAACCCTTTACGTCAACAGTGCAGTTATCAACGGTCACGTTGTCGCTGTTGTTGAAGTTAAGTCCGTTCTTGGAGTATACCTTGCAATTCTCAACGAGAACGACATCAATACCCTTTGCCTGCACCAAGGAGTGAGCATTAGCGGTTGCGGTGCAGCCGGAAATGGTCAGGTTCTTGTCGCCACCGGTGTAAGACTTCACACCAACAGCACCGGGAACGTCGAAGGTGCAGTTTTCAACAGTTACGTTGCAGGTATATCGGGTAGCGTTTGTGCCATCACCAAGACGGATACAAGCATCAGCGGAGATGCTGTCAGCCTTGAAAGTCATATTCTTGATGGTCAGACCAGCAGTGGTGTACGTGCCAGACTTGCCGTCAACGGTGATAACACCTGCATAGGTCTTGCCGTTGCCGTCAATAATGATCTTAACATCAGCTTTCTGTGTAACTGTAACGTCACCGGTAATATCAGCTGTCAAGATAATAATAACATCAGAAGTTGCGTTATCCAAAGCTTTCTGGAGTTGTTCTACAGTAGCAACCTTTTCAGCTGCTCCGAAATAAGCTATGTTGTTTACAATGCCGTTTTCGGTGTTACCGGAGATAACGAAATTGCTGTTGTCGCCGCCAGAGTACTCAGAGCCATAGAGGTAGTTTGCGCTCTCCTTATAGACAGCAGTACCGTTCAAGGTAATATTCGTGAATGAGTTGTTTGTAATAGTGATAGCATTTTTTGCATTGTAGCTCCAGCCACCTGCAGCGATACCAACGCCGGGATGACCGTCTACACGAGTCTTGGTGATGTTTACATTTTCAACAGTACAGCCATCAATGGTGTTGCTGTAGTGAACGAAGCCTGTAATACCGCCGACGTTTGTCCAACCGGTCAAATCAAGGTTCTTAACTGTGCAGTTCAAAACCTTGTGGTCGCCTTCTAAAAGCCAAGCAGTGATGCCACCGACAGCATTTCTAGTCTCAGAAACGATAGAGCCCATTCCGTCTGCTACAACAGAACAGTTATCAACCTGTGTGCCGTAATAGCAGTAACCGGCAATACCGCCGACATAAGCCCATTCAGCGACAAGGTTGATATCACCCGTTACATGACAGTCGGAAATAGTGCTCGGATAAGCAGCGCCTACCAACGCAGAAACCATAGAATAAGCTGAAATATCAACATTCTTTATAGTAACGCCCTTGATGGTAGCATTCTGAACCACGCCAAAGAAGCCAACGCCTTGTCCGGCAGGATCATTGATGTAAAGGTTGCTAACGGTGTAACCGTTTCCGTCAAAGGTTCCATCAAAAGTATTATCCCAGTTTCCGATAGGAGTCCAAGCGATGTTGTTCAAGTCGATGTTTGCGCCCAACTTAACAGTCTTGCCTGCGAAGCTGTCCTGAATAGTGTTAACTTCAGTAGAGAATGTTGTTGCGGAAGAAACTGCAGTTCCGTTTACGATGTTAGCGAAACCGGCGAGATCTTCTGCGGAATTCAAAACATAAGGATCTTCTGCAGTTCCTTCTGCATCATACCAGTCATAGCTTACTTCGCCTGTCCAAGGAGCAGCTGCATCATACTGATCATCGAAGCTGTCTTCTTCATAGGTGTACTGAGTTGCGAAGAGCTCAACAGCAAATTCAATGTCGAGTACAGTGCCCTTGTTTTCATTGTTCATGTTGTAATCGTTGTCGTTTTCAGAAGGTTCCCAATAGAGAACTACGATGAATTGGTCAACGCCTTCAACTGCTTCGGTGTCTGCCTTATCGGGCACAAGCGAGCCGTTGCTCTTAACTTCGAAATCAGACAAAGCCTTGAATTCAAGGTTTTCTACGTCAGCACGGGTCTCGGGAACATCAGTAGCGATTGCAACCTTGATAACGTCTTCAAGAGTCTTGCCATCAGCAGTTGCAGTTGCATCATATACGTTCATAGAAAGAGCGTATTTGAGTGCCAAGTTACCGACGTTCTTAACGGTAAATACTTCGTAAGATACTACGCCGGGTTCCCAAAGGATCTCATCGCCATTGATGTCAGTAAAGAAGAGATCTTCTTCGCCGTCAACCTCAGTGGGGGTCTTGATCTTTGCATTTGTGTGGTAGAGTTCAACGTCGAGGTTGCCTGCAACGATAACGTTCTTTGCAGAAGTAACACTGTCGGTGAACCAAGCCATTGTTGTGCCCAAAAGCATTGTGCAGCATACGATGATCGATACTACGCTGAGCAGAAGAGCACTTTTTGTGTTTTTCTTCATTTGTTTTCCCTCCATTAGAGTATTTTTAGAACAGTATGCTCCGAAATGGTACACCTTTTTATAGTGAAACAAAAATGCAAAAAATGTTAAAATCATATTGACATTTCGCAACTTAATGGTATAATTTAAGATACGAATGGTATTTATGCATAAGGTATGCGTAACTCCGAAAAGGTGTACTTTTTGGGAATAAGTCCTATGTAATGTAGAATTGCATAGGGCTTTCTTTATGCAAAAACGGATATACCGCAAAGGCGGTATATCCGTTAATTTTATAAGTCAGCTTGCCGATTACTTAGCTTCGTTGATTGCAGCCTGTGCAGCAGCCAAACGAGCGATCGGAACGCGGAAGGGCGAGCAGGATACATAGTCGAGGCCGATGCTGTGGCAGAACTCAACAGATGTGGGGTCGCCGCCGTGCTCACCGCAGATACCAACGTGGAGGTTGGGATTTACGGGCTTGCCGAGCTGGATAGCCATCTTCATCAACTTACCAACGCCAACCTGGTCGAGCTTAGCGAAGGGATCGTTTTCGAAGATCTTGGTGTCATAGTAAGCGTTGAGGAACTTACCTGCGTCATCTCTGGAGAAGCCGTAAGTCATCTGAGTGAGGTCGTTAGTACCGAAGCAGAAGAAGTCAGCTTCCTTAGCGATATCATCAGCAGTAAGAGCAGCTCTGGGGATCTCGATCATGGTACCGACTTCGTAAACGAGGTCAGCGCCCGCAGCAGCGATCTCAGCGTCAGCAGTTTCAACAACAACCTTCTTAACGAACTTAAGTTCCTTGATCTCGCCTACCAAAGGAATCATGATCTCAGGCTTAACATTCCAATCGGGATGAGCCTTCTTAACATTGATTGCAGCTCTGATGACAGCAGCGGTCTGCATCTTAGCGATTTCAGGATATGTTACAGCCAAACGGCATCCACGGTGACCCATCATGGGGTTGAATTCGTGCAAGGAAGCGATGAGAGCCTTGATAGCTTCAACAGTCTTGCCCTGAGCCTTAGCGAGAAGAGCAATGTCTTCTTCCTCGGTAGGAACGAATTCATGGAGCGGAGGATCCAAGAAGCGGATGCAAACGGGTGTGCCTTCGAGAGCTTCATAGAGATCTTCGAAGTCAGCCTGCTGCATGGGAAGGATCTTAGCCAAAGCTACTTCTCTTTCCTCAACGGTTTCGGAGCAGATCATTTCACGGAATGCATCAATTCTGCCTTCGCCGAAGAACATATGCTCGGTACGGCAAAGACCGATGCCTTCAGCACCGAGTTCGCGAGCCTTCTTAGCGTCTGTGGGGTTATCGGCATTGGTTCTGACCTTAAGTCTTCTGTACTTGTCAGCCCAAGCCATGATTCTTCCGAATTCGCCTGCGATAGTAGCGTCAACGGTGGGGATAATGCCATCGTAGATGTTACCGGTAGAGCCATCGATAGAGATAGCGTCGCCTTCGTGGTAGGTCTTACCTGCGAGTTCGAACTTCTTGTTTTCTTCATCCATCTTGATGTCGCCGCAGCCGGATACACAGCAAGTACCCATACCACGAGCAACTACTGCAGCGTGAGAGGTCATACCGCCACGAACAGTGAGGATACCCTGGGAAGCCTTCATACCTGTGATGTCTTCAGGAGAGGTTTCCAAACGAACGAGAACAACCTTTTCGCCTCTTTCGTTCCAAGCTACTGCGTCGTCAGCGTTGAATACGATCTTACCGCAAGCAGCACCGGGAGATGCACCCAAGCCCTTGCCGACAGGAGTTGCAGCCTTGAGAGCCTTAGCGTCGAACTGGGGATGGAGAAGAGTGTCGAGGTTTCTGGGGTCGATCATTACAACAGCTTCCTGCTCAGTTCTCATGCCTTCGTCAACGAGGTCGCATGCGATCTTGAGAGCAGCCTGTGCAGTTCTCTTACCGTTTCTGGTCTGGAGCATGTAGAGCTTGCCGTGTTCAACGGTGAACTCCATGTCCTGCATATCTCTATAGTGGTTTTCAAGAGTTGCGCAAACCTGTACGAACTGTGCGAATGCTTCAGGGAACTTTTCTTCCATCTGAGCGATAGGCATAGGAGTTCTAACGCCTGCAACAACGTCTTCACCCTGTGCATTGGTCAAGAATTCGCCCATGAGCTTCTTCTCACCTGTAGCAGGGTCACGAGTGAAAGCAACACCGGTGCCGCAATCGTCACCCATGTTACCGAATGCCATCATCTGTACGTTAACAGCGGTACCCCAAGAATAAGGGATATCGTTGTCGCGGCGGTATACGTTAGCTCTGGGGTTGTCCCAAGAACGGAATACAGCCTTGATAGCGCCCATCAACTGTTCCTTAGGATCGGTGGGGAAATCAGCGCCGATCTTGGACTTGTATTCAGCCTTGAACTGGTTAGCAAGCTCCTTAAGGTCATCAGCAGTAAGCTCAACGTCGAGCTTAACGCCCTTTTCTTCCTTCATCTTGTCGATGAGTTCTTCAAAATACTTCTTGCCAACTTCCATAACTACGTCAGAATACATCTGGATGAATCTTCTGTAGCAGTCCCAAGCCCATCTGGGGTTGCCGGAGTTTGTTGACATATATTCAACTACGTCCTCGTTAAGACCGAGGTTAAGAATGGTGTCCATCATACCGGGCATTGAAGCACGAGCACCGGAACGAACGGAAACGAGAAGAGGATTCTCCTTATCACCGAACTTCTTGCCGGTTACTTCTTCCATCTTTACGATGTACTCGTTGATTTCAGCCATGATCTCAGGGTTGATCTGACGGCCGTCTTCATAATACTGGGTGCAGGCTTCTGTGGAAACAGTGAAGCCCTGGGGTACAGGAAGACCAATCTTAGTCATTTCTGCAAGGTTTGCGCCTTTACCGCCCAAAAGCTCACGCATGCTAGCGTCGCCTTCGGTGAAAAGGTAACAATACTTTTTGCTCATAGTTTTATACCTCCAATTAATTTATCCGAAATACAAGTATACGTTTACGTATTACGTATACTTACGCATAAACGGACTTGCTAACATTATAGCAGAATATCAAAAATATTTCCATACATAATACATAAAAATTATGACAAAAACATTTGCTATAAATTGTGCAAATTAATACAAAACTATTCTTTTCTACCCTCTTGAAAGAATTTTTAAATTGTAATATAATAAATTAGATACATAATATGAAACTCGGAAAGGCGGGATTTGATGAGAAGCGCTGTTATTTTGGCGGGCGGAAGCGGAAAGAGAATGAAGAGCGACAGCCCGAAGGTCTTGCACGAGGTTTTGGGAAAGCCTATGCTTGAATGGGTGCTTGATTCGTGCGAAGAAGCGGGGATCGACCGCGTTTGCGTAGTCAAGGGCTTTGCAAGCGAAATGATAGATGAGTATTTTGATAAAAGCGGCAAAAAGGCTGAAACTGTGATGCAGGCTGAAAGGCTCGGGACAGGTCACGCCGTTATGATGGCGACCGACTTTATTGCCGAAGATCCCGACGGAGACATTATCGTTTTGTACGGAGATGCTCCGTTTATAGACTGTGATACGATTTTGAATTCTCTTGATGAACATAAAAGATCCGATGCAAGTGTGACGGTTATAACTGCGAAGGTTATGAATCCTTTCGGATACGGAAGGATTTTGAGAGAGAACGGAGACAGAGGAAGAATAGTCGGAATTGTTGAGCAAAAGGACTGTTCCCCTGTTCAGACGATGATAAATGAGATCAATTCGGGATGTTATTGGTTCAAAGCAAGTGATCTTTTGAGTGCTTTGCCCAAGCTTGAGCGAAACAACGCTCAAGGCGAATATTATTTGACTGATACGTTGAGCATTTTGCTTTCGGAAGGAAAGACTCTTTCGGGATATGTCGTTCCCGACAACAGAGCTGTTTTGGGTGCTAACGACCGCAAGGGACTTTTGGAGCTTAATGATATCGCAAGGAAAAAAGTCATCGAAAAGCACCTTGAAAACGGAGTTGAATTTGTTTCGACCGACGGCGTGGTCATCTCACCCGATGCCGAGATCCAAGAAGGAACGAAAGTCATGCCCTCGACGATCATTTTCGGAAAGACGAAGATCGGAAAGAGATGCGTTATCGGGCCTAACACAAGACTTGAAAACGTGTGTATCGGAGATGATTCGACTCTTGACAACGTGGTCGCAAAGGATTCAAAGATCGGAAACCACGTCAGCGTCGGGCCGTTCGTTCAGCTAAGACCGAACAGCATTATCGAAGACTTTGCACACGTCGGTGATTTCGTTGAGATCAAGAATTCCGTCATCGGAAAAGGAACTTGTGTGGCTCATTTGACCTATGTCGGTGACAGTGACGTCGGAAAGAACGTTAACTTCGGTTGCGGTGTGGTTACCGTTAACTATGACGGCTCGAAAAAGGCAAGATGCGTGATCAAGGACGATGCATTCATCGGCTGTAATACCAATTTGGTCGCACCTGTAACTGTCGGCGAGGCGGCGTATACCGCCGCAGGAAGCACGGTTACAAAAGACGTTCCCGACGGAGCTTTGGCAATCGAGCGAAGCGAGCTTAAGATCAAAAAAGATTATGCTCTTAAAAAGCTGACGAGGCATTTGGAAAAGGGCAAGAAAATAAAATAGTACTAAATAACGCTACCCCCCTGCCCTTCGCGGTATGGGGGCGGCGTCGTTATGCGTTAAAAGGAGAATATTATGGGACTGTTCAATAAGACGAAAAAGGAATACGGCGGCTCGGTGGAGTGGCTTATCGTGGGGCTCGGAAATCCGGGAACGAAATATACGAACACACGCCATAACTGCGGTTGGCTGACGGTTGAGCGTTTGGCTCAGAAATATGACCTTAAGGTGAACAAGGTTAAGTTCAAGTCGCTTTGCGCTGAGGTCAAGATCTCGGGCAAAAAGTGCCTTGTTATGAAGCCTACGACCTTCATGAACGCAAGCGGTGAGGCTGTTGTTGAGGCGATGAATTTTTATAAGATCCCGATCGAGAACGTTTTGGTCATAAGCGATGATGTGTCGCTTGAGGTCGGAAAGCTCAGGATCAAGCGCAAAGGCTCGGACGGCGGACAAAAGGGACTCAGAAGCATAATCTATCTCACGGGCAAGGACGATTTCCCTCGGATCAAGTGCGGCGTCGGCGCAAAGCCTCATCCCGATTACGATATGGCAGATTGGGTTCTTTCCAATTTCACAAAACAGGAACAGCCGAAGATGCTTGAAGCATTTGACAATGCAGTTTCGGCGATCGAGCTCATCGTTGACGGAAAGACCGATGAAGCTATGAACCGTTATAATTAATAGGAGAAGATATGAATTTGTTTTTTGATGCTGTCAGAGCTCAGCCGTTTTTCGGTGAGCTGCAAACAGCTTTAAAAAGTGGACAGCTACCTGCATCGGTTACGGGGCTTTCGGGCATTCATAAAGCACAGACCGTTATGGCTTTGGGCGATACCGCAAAGGTTTTGGTCATCTGTGACAGTGAAGCGAACGCCGCAAGGCTTGTTTCGGACATCAATGAGATGTCGGGGAAAGATATGGCGTGTCTGTACCCTGTAAAGGACTTCACCTTTGCAAACATCGAGACAGCATCGCCCGAATATGAGCACGCAAGGATCAAGGCTCTGCACAGAATCATGACCGGAAAGTCGAGCATTTTGGCGGCATCGATTGAAGCTGTCATGCAATCGACGATACCGTTCGAGAATTTGAGCGAAATGAGTGTGAGCATCAAGGCGGGCCAAGCACTTGAGCCGACCGACTTCGCAAAAACGCTCGTTGCGCTTGGATATTCGCGCGCGGCACAGATCGAGGGCAGAGGGCAGTTTGCCGTAAGAGGCGATATTTTGGACGTTTTCCCTGTTTCAGAGGATTCACCCTATAGAATCGAGCTGTGGGGAGATGAGATCGACACGGTATCAGTTTTCGATATCGAATCTCAGCGAAGGATCGACACTGTAAAGCAGTTGACCATTACTCCCGCAAAGGAGCTGATCATAGCTGACGATGAGCTCAAAGAAGCGATCGAAGCACTTATTGAAAGGGCAAGAGGCAAAAATTCGGATGCAATCAAAAAGAGCCTCTATATTGACCTCGACACAATAAACGGCGGCGGACATATTGCGAGCTTGGATAAATATTATTTGCAGGTCTATGGCGAGCCTGCTACTGTGCTTGACTATTTCGACGACGGTTTATGCATTATAAGCGAATATTCAAACTGTAAAGAAAAGGCACAAAGCTTTACGGCACAGCTTTCGGAAGATCTTAAGATTCTTTATGAAAACGGAATCATGTTCAAGGAAATGGGCGGATTTTATGTTGAACTGCCCGTTGTTTTGTCATGTCTTGAAAAGCTTCCGCTGATTTATCTGGACACATTTATGCACGGAAGCGAGCTTAGGCTTAAGAGGCTTATCGCCGCTGAGGCATATCAATCATCGAGCTGGGGCGGAGAGCTCGGTCAGCTTACCGAAGAGCTTCAGAACTATGTCGATAACGGATATTGCGTGGCTGTGCTTGTCGGAACTGACAAGAGCGCAGGAATCGTGCAAAATGATTTAGCGGTCAGAGGCTTCAAGGCTCAGCCGTTAACGAATCAATCAACATTGGCAAAAGGCATTGTATACGTCGGTGCAGGAAGCTTATCAAGCAGTTTGGAATATCCCTCAACGAAATTTGCGATAATCTCACAGCTTAAGGTTCAGAACTCAAGAAGAAAAGCCAAAAAGAAGGTCAAAAACTCAGAAAAGATAAACAGTCTTTCCGACATCAACAAGGGCGATTTGGTGGTTCATGCTCTTCACGGGATCGGAAGATTCGGCGGTATTACGAATATTGCGACAAACGGCGTTACGAAGGATTATATCACCATCAAATATGCAGGTACGGATGTGTTATACGTTCCTGTTACACAGCTTGATACCGTATCGAAATATATCGGCCCGAAGGATGACGATTCTGTAAAGCTCAATAAGCTTGGCTCACAGGATTGGCAAAGAACGAGAGCAAGGGTCAAGAAGGCTTGTAAGGATATGGCTGACGAGCTTATCGCTCTTTATGCCAAGCGTCAGCTTGCGAAGGGCTATGCTTTTTCTGAGGACAGCGAGTGGCAAAAGGAATTTGAGGAGCGATTTGAATACCGTGAGACGGACGACCAGATGCGCTCGATCGAAGAGATCAAAGAAGATATGCAGAAAAGCACGCCGATGGACAGACTTTTGTGCGGTGACGTCGGATTCGGAAAGACTGAGGTTGCTTTGCGTGCGGCGATGAAGTGCATTTTGGATTCGAAGCAGTGTGCCATTTTAGTCCCTACGACAGTGCTTGCGTGGCAACATTATCAGACGGCGCTGAGAAGGTTTGCAAACTTCCCTGCTAAGATCGAACTGTTATCGAGATTCAGAACTCCGAAACAGCAAAAGGAGATCCTCAGACAACTCGCTAGGGGCGAGATCGACATCATCATCGGCACACACAGACTTGTGCAAAACGATGTTAAGTTCAAGGACTTGGGACTTCTTATAATAGATGAGGAGCAACGATTTGGTGTTGCCCACAAGGAGCATATCAAGGAGCTTCATCCCGAAGTCGATATCCTCACGCTTTCCGCGACGCCGATCCCGAGAACGCTTAATATGGCGATGTCGGGGATCAGAGATATGTCTGTTATCGAAGAGCCGCCGAGCGACAGATTCCCCGTTCAGACCTATGTTATCGAGCATCAAACGGGAATTTTGTTACAGGCGATTCAAAAGGAGCTTAGACGCGGCGGTCAGGTTTATTATATTCACAACAGAATCGAAACCTTGGATATGTGTGCATACCGATTACAGCAGGGCTTGCCCGATGCGAGGATCGGCGTTGCTCACGGACAGATGGAAGAGGCTCAGTTATCCGAAATTTGGCGTCAGCTTTTGGATCACGAGATCGATATTTTGGTTTGCACGACGATCATCGAGACGGGCGTTGACGTTTCTAACTGTAACACTCTGATCATCGAAGATGCAGACAGATTCGGACTTAGTCAGCTCTATCAGTTAAGAGGGCGTGTCGGACGCTCGAACAGACGTGCATATGCTTATTTCACCTTCAAGCGAGGCAAAGTTTTGACAGAAATAGCCGCAAAAAGACTTGAGGCAATCAGAGAGCTGACACAGTTCGGTTCGGGATTTAAGATCGCTATGCGAGATCTTGAGATAAGAGGTGTCGGTTCGATCCTTTCAGCAAAACAGCACGGACATATGGAAGCTGTCGGATATGATATGTATTTGCAGCTTTTGACCGAGGCTATTGCAGAACAAAAGGGTGAAGCTCTCCCCCACTCTGCTGAGGATTGCTTGGTCGACGTGACGATTGATGCTTTCATTCCTGAGACGTATATTGAGGATCTTCAGCTAAGGATCGAAGCTTATAGACGAATTGCGGGAATTTCCTCGAAGGAGGACTCGGAAGACGTTTTGGATGAGCTCATCGACCGCTTCGGTGAGCCGCCGAAATCGGTTGTGGGGCTGGTGAACGTAGCACTCCTCAGAAACACTGCGGCAAGGCTCGGAATCAAGGAGATCACCCAAAAAGGACAGAACATCGTGTTCACTATTCGTGATGCTGACGTCGGCGGAATTATGGCGCTGACTGCAAAGTATAAGGGCAGGATATTGGTTAACGGCTCGGCACAGTCGTTTATATCGGTTAAGCTGT
The DNA here is from genome assembly GCA_964650705.1 of uncultured Oscillospiraceae bacterium. Taxonomy (GTDB): domain Bacteria; phylum Bacillota; class Clostridia; order Oscillospirales; family Ruminococcaceae; genus Faeciplasma. The sequence continues at coordinate 32,074 of CAZYUJ010000012.1, read as the reverse complement.
TGCCGAAGGAAGAGCCGATAAACCTGATGCGAGATGTGCTTGATACGATGGATAAGGCGGAGATTGAGTAGGCGGTTTTGATGCCCCAAATGCACTTAACGTGCATTTGGGGCTTTTGTTTTGCTTGGGCAAAACAAAAAAGATGCCACGCAAAAGCGTGGCATCGCAAAACCGCCGTATGCGGCAGGATAGGCTTTATTTATTCTCCAAAGCTGTAATAAGATCAACTCTTCTTTGATGACGGCCGCCCTCGAACTCGGTGGAAAGGAAGATGTCAACAAGCTCGCAAGCAAGTCCTGTGCCGACAACTCTGCCGCCAAGGCAAAGTGCGTTAGCGTCGTTATGCAAACGAGTGTATTTTGCCGAGAATGTATCCGAGCAAGCGCAAGCACGGATGCCTTTCATTTTGTTTGCGGCAATCGAGATGCCGATTCCTGTTCCGCAAACAAGGATAGCCTTTTCGAGCTTTCCGCTTTGAACATCGAGACAAACCTTTTCAGCGGCATCGGGATAGTCGATAGCTTCGCCGGGGGCAACACCATAGTCGATATACTCGATCCCCTGCTCCTCGAGATGCTTGATTATTGCGAGCTTAAGCTCGGTACCTGCGTGGTCATTTCCGATTCCTATCATGTTACTTTTCCTCTTTCTCTTTTAAATCTTTTTCTGCCTTTGTTATCTGCAAATATCTTGCGCTAAGGGCATCATCGCTTATTGCTTCGTCAATATGCGAAAGTGCTGTCAAGCAAACGCTTGAAGCAAGCTGAAGCCTTTCGTGAGGCGGTGCAAGGCGGACCCTATCATCCTCGGCAAAATACTTCTCTTTTATGCTTTCAATGCAATCGCCAACCAAAACGATATCACCGTCATAATCCTTTGAGGCATCCAGAACAGCTTCGGCGTTAACAACAGCATCGGGAGTGACGTTTGTTATCTTTTCGCCGTCAGATTCATACACTCCGAAATAGACGATTCCGGGACGGGCATTCAAAAGCGAGAATATCCTTGCCTTCGAGCCGATGCAGTTTGCGGCAAGAGCCTCAAGCGTGGAAACTCCGAGACACTTTTTATTGTCGATACACATTCCCTTTACGGCTGATATGCCTATGCGAAGGCCCGTATAAGAGCCCGGCCCGTCAGCCACAGCGATGAGGTCGATATCGTCAAGCGTTAAGTTTGTATCCTCCAAAAGGCGCTTGACAAACGGCAGGATCACCTGTGAATGGGTGAGCTTTGTGTATACTGTATTCTGTCCCAAAACGATGCCATCACGAAGAACGGCGCAGGAAGCGGTTTTTCCCGAGGTATCAATTCCCAATATCGTCAAATCGTTCATCTCCGTTAATTTCAATTTCTCTTGTTTCGTCATCAATACGGCTGATCGTTATCGTTATGACGTTATCGGGAAGCTCGGAAGCGATGTTTTCACTCCACTCGATGGCGAGTACGCTGTCGGAATCCATATAGTCATAAAAGCCTGTGGTTTCAAGGTCAAGTCCGCCGTTGATACGGTACATATCGAAGTGATAGAGGTTGATATTGCCCCTATATTCGTTGACGAGAGCAAAGGTCGGAGAGCTGACGTCATCCTTGAGTCCCATTCCTTTTGCGATCCCGTGGGTTATGGTCGTCTTTCCGGCACCCAAGCCGCCTCTGTAAGCGATGATATCACCGCCGACAAGGCACGAGCCGATACTCTCACCAAGAGCGATCGTTTCATCAGCCGAATGTGTTGTAAATTTTCTTATCACGTTTATCCTTCTTTATAGAATTAATATCCTCTTTCACCTGCAACGGATTCATCGTTCATGATCCAGTCGATGACCAAAACGGTGCGGTAGCTGTTTTCATCGTCTCTGATGACAACTCTTTCGATACCGGAATTGATTATCATGCGCTTGCAAAGAGCACAGCAAGAGGAGTTCTTTATGTATTCGCCGGTGGAAACTTCTCTTCCGCAAAGATAGAGAGTGGCGCCGATCATCTGATCACGGGAAGCGTTGATTATCGCATTCATTTCAGCGTGAACACTTCGGCAAAGCTCATATCTTTCGCCTCTTGGGATCTGAAGCTGATTGCGAACACAATAGCCAAGGTCAGAGCAGTTCTTTCTTCCTCTGGGAGCGCCGACATAGCCTGTGGAAATAATCTGATCGCGGTTAACGATAACTGCGCCGTATCTGCGTCTTAAACAGGTTCCTCTTTCGGAAACTGCGTCTGCAATATCGAGATAATAGTTGATTTTGTCTCTGCGGTCCATAGTTAGCCTCCGTTACAAACATATTTATACAAAGATTGTATCACAAAAGCCGACGCAATGCAACACAAAAAAGCTGTATATAAAGGGAAAAGCTCCTATCAGGAAAGGATAGGAGCAGTTTGGGGGGATAATATATGAATACGAAGATAGTTGTCTGTTTTATTTTGCAAAATTATTATAACCATTAAATGTGAAAAATATGTGATAGTGCAACGAAAAATTAAAATTCACTTGCAAAAAGCTTGATACTAAACTATAATCAAATCAGTACAAATTGCTGAAGGAAGATTAATATGCCGAGATTTTTTGCTACCGAAGCGCCTTGCGGTAATTCGATGAATCTATATGGTGACGATGCCAGACATATCGGAAGATCCTTGAGGATGAGACTCGGAGACATTATAACCGTTTGCCATGACAAGACCGATTATTCCTGTAGGATCTTGAGGATATCCGACGAGGTCATTGAGCTGGATATCTTATCAAGTGAGCCTTCGAGCGAGCCGAGCATTGATCTTGTTCTTTACATGGCTGTGCCGAAGCTTGATAAGCTCGAGCTTATTGTCCAGAAGGCTACCGAGCTGGGCGCTGTTAAGATAGTCCCTGTATTGACACAAAGATGCGTGAGCAGACCTGATGCGAAGCAGTTTTCAAAAAAACGAGAAAGGCTTGAAAGGATCGCACTTGAGGCAGCGAAACAATCGGGACGAGGAATTGTGCCCGAGGTTTCGGATATAATAAGCCTTAAAGAATGTGTTGATCAGATGCAAGAGCTTGATTTGGGACTCATTTGCTATGAAAAAGGCGGAAAGCCGCTAAACGAGTTTGAATATGAGGGAAAGTCGAGCATCGGTATTTTCATCGGCTCAGAAGGCGGATTTGACTGTGAGGAAGTTCAGCTCTGTGAAAAAGCCGGGATCGAAGCTGTTTGGCTGGGGACGAGGATATTAAGGTGTGAAACGGCACCTATTGCGGCAATTTCTATCATTATGAATTTGACCTCAAATATGTAATGCTATTGCATTTGGCGACAAATTGTGATATAATAAGATCAACAAAAAATTTAAAGGAGCGTTTAGTATGAATAATTTTCTTAAGGTATTGATCGGCTTGGGCGCTGCTGCAGCTACAGCAGGCATCGTTATCTCTCTCGCAAAGAAGAAGGAAGAGCCCGACTTCGAATGTGACTTTGAAGAATGCGGCGATGACTGTGAATGTGAAGGCTGCTGTGAATGCGAAAACTGTGACGAAGAAGACTGTGAAGATTGCGATGTTTGCGACGACTGCGAATTCTGTGAGGAATTTGAGCCCACAGAAAGACCTACTGCCGGCGATTTACTTAACAGCGTTGTTGACGGCGTTATGACAGGTTTCGTTGTTGCTGCTGATAAGGCAAGCGAGCTTTTGACCAAGGCTGCTGACTATGTCAGCGACAAGCTTGATGAAAGAAAGTTCGGCGGCATCGAGGATCTCGAGATCGACGAAGAGTATGAAGCATATTGCGAATGTGATTGCGAGTGCGACTGTGAAGAATGTGCAGACGAATGCACAGATGAATGCACTTGCGGATGCTGCGAAGCAGTTGAAGAAGCAGTCGAAGTTGCTGAAGAAGTTACAGACGAAGCACCTATTGCCGAATAACCACTCAAGACAAAAAAGAACCGCCCTGCCGAATGTCGGCAGGGCGATTTTTTATGCGTATTTTAGTTTTTTGAGGCGGAAAGCTCGAGATATTTTTGCTTAGTCGCCTGCCCTCCCCTTATGTGGCGTTCCTGCTTGTTGATATCTAAAATGACTTTAACCTCTTTATAGAGCGACGGCTTTACGCGCTTGAGTCTCTCGCTGACGTCTTTGTGTACTGTGGATTTACTGATTCCGAACTGCGTTGCCGTTTGCCTTACAGTAGCCTTGTGTGTGATTATGTATTCCCCCAGAATTACAGGTCGTTCGCAGTCTTCGGGTATCTTGGTCATAAGCTCACTCCCATATACGTTTTAGTAATGTATATGGGAGTGAGCGGTGAAATAGAAGCGGCAACAAATCTGTATTTTACAAAAGCGATGCTTATAAATAGTCGCGCACATTCCGTGCGAGCTTTTGCTCCAGCTTGATGAGGCGTTTGGCAATATCCTTTGAGTATTCATCGGCAGCTTGATATTGATTAAGATATTTATTCAGCGATTTAATCCCCATGTTACAGCCGTCGGTCATGAGGTCAGCGATCTTTGAATCGGAGTCATCCATGGCAAGCTTCATATTCGTCATCATCCAAGACATCTTTTTCGCCGCCTTGCTCGGAGCTTTGCCCTCATCATTAAACCTTGAAAGCTGGGCCTGAATATCGCTGTCAAGCTTTTGATGTTCACTTTTGCAATCTATCAAGCTTTTCTTCAGTTCATGTGAATGGACATGACCGATAACGTCATCAATTGATGACACACCCATCTTAACACCTGCATCACATTCTCGCAAAAGCTTTATCGTATCGTTTTCTATCATAGTCGGATATCCTTTCTTTTATAGTATAAGTATTTATTCCCCGAAAGAGCACAAAAATTTATACGAAGAATGATATCGGCATATCAAATCAGGGATATGTCTTGATATGCCTGTTATCCGAGCGATGAGTATTGCTCCTTTGATGAATGCTGTTAAGACCGAGCATTTGATTTTGCCTCTTGCCTAAATGAAAGGATTATGATAATATTAATAGTATATGACTTTTTGAAAAGGAGGCGTGAGTGATGCTTGCAAGCGTTGAGAGCGTTTATAAGATATATAACGGTGAGGAGATCTTATCCGACATCAATTTGAGCATTGAACAAGGCGAGAGAATCGGGCTTGTGGGCGTTAACGGTTGCGGAAAGACCACACTTTTGTCTATCCTCACCGGGAAAATTGATTTTGACAAAACTCCCGACGGACGCGGAAGCGTTGCTATCGGCAGCGGAGTCAGGATCGGATATTTAGAGCAGCACACAGGGCTTGAAAGCGATGCCTCAATTGCTGATGAAATGCGCCTTCCTTTTAAGCATTTGGACGCAGAATATGAAAGGATCCAAGAGCTTGAGGGCAAGCTGTCATCTTTGAGCGGCTCGGCTTTGGAAGAAGCTGAGGCTGAGTATTCACGGCTCAGCTCGCACTATGAGAACAATGACGGTTATATTATCGACGTTAAGATAAACACTGTTTTAAACGGTATGGGATTTGCGGGAGTTGATAAATCACGTGCGATCAACTCACTTTCGGGCGGCGAGAGAACTCGCCTTGCGCTTGCGAAGCTTTTGCTCGAAGCTCCCCAGCTTTTGATCTTGGACGAGCCGACCAACCACTTGGATCTTGAGACGATGATGTGGTTAGAGGATTATTTGAGCGAATATAAAGGTGCTGTGCTTGTTGTATCTCATAACAGATATTTTTTGGACAAGCTTTGCACAAGGATATGTGAGATAGAAAACGGAAGGCTCAAATCCTATAGCGGAAATTACAGCTTCTTTATATCTCAGAAAAAGGTTGACAATGAGCGACAGGAGAAGCTTTATGAGGCTCAGCAGAAAAAGATTTCCGAGCTTCAGTTCTTTATTGATAAAAACCGTGTGAGTGCTACGAGCGCTAAAGCGGCAAAATCGAAGCAGCACATGCTTGACAGGATCTTGGATGATGCAGTTGAGAAGCCGAGGACTTATCAGAAGCCGGCAAAGATCAAGCTTGAATATGACATCACTCCGCCGAAGGACGTTTTGGAGGTCAAGGACGTTGACGTTACCGTTGGCGAAGGTTTGAATTCAAAAACACTCATCGAGAGCTTTGATCTTAAGGTCAGACGGGGCGAAAAGGTCGGCATCATCGGAGCAAACGGAATCGGGAAATCGTCGATCCTCAAAACTATCCAGTCGATAAACCCTCACACAAAGGGAAAGATAAGCTGGGCGATGAACACGAAGCTCGCTTATTTCGACCAAAAGAACGAGCAGCTTGACCCGAGAAACTCGGTGATGGAGGAGGTTCACAAAAGATACCCCAGAATGAGCGATTTTGAGGTCAGAAGCATTTTGGGAAGCGTTCTTTTAAGCGGCGAGGACGTTTATAAATCGGTCTCCGTTATCAGCGGCGGCGAGAAGACAAAGCTGAGCTTTGCACTCATGATGCTCAGACGTGCGAACATTCTTATCTTGGACGAGCCGACAAACCACCTTGATATTCTGACGAAAGAGGTTTTGGAGGATGCACTTTTCGAATTCGACGGAACAATAATTTTCGTATCGCACGACAGATATCTCTTGAACCGAATCGCTTCAAGGATCATCGAGGTCACGCCTTTCGGAGTTAAGAGCTATGACGGCAATTTCGATGCATATTTAGAGCAAAAGGAGAAAGAAAAAGCGGCGGCGCTCGCTTCGGATGCGGCTGTAAGAGCTGAGGAGCCGAAAAAGCAATATCGCACCAAGCAGCAGCGCGCAGAGGACGTCAAGCGCAAGCAGGAGACAAAGGCTTTGGAAGCTCGTATTGAAGAGCTTGAGGGGCTTATCGCTGAGCTTGAAGCGAAGATCTGTGAGCCTGAGATCGCAGGAGATTATGCCAAACTCGCTGAAGCTTGCACAGAGCTCGAAAACATGAAAAATGAGCTGAACGATTGCATGGACAAATGGGTCTTGATGTAGGAAAATATAATGGAAACACAGCGTGCCTGATTAGGTATGCTGTGTTTTTTGTTGGAATATGGGGGCGGCTGTGCCGAGCGCCGGCGAGCCCGCCCGAAGGGCGGAGCGAGGCGTGTGCGAAGGCGCGCCGCCTTGTTCGGCGGTGCGAGGAAGTGTTTTGGCGGTTAAAACACGCACAATCGTATAAGAATATTAGCTATTGTGAAACTTATACAATTAATTATAGGAAAATTCTGCTGTCATGCAACTAAATTAAACATTGACAACAAACAAGTTTGATGATATCATAATATTACAATATCAAAGCAAATTTCTACAATTTTTTTAATTTGGAGTGTGCATTAATGCAGGAATTTTATTTTGCTTTACTGGGCGATGAAGTTAAGCTCCCCATTTATGTTACAGGTGTCGGCGCCACCGACCCTGAGTACCACTGCATCAGACCTAACGGGCACGTATATTATCAGATAATTTTTTCCGCACGAGGTGAAGGCGTTTTAACATTCGACTCAAGCGAATATAAGATACCGCAAGGCACGGGATTTTATATTCCTGCGGGATATCCCCATGAATATAAGCCATCGGAAGCCGGCGAATGGGAAACACACTGGATATCCTTTGCGGGCGCTTGCATCGAAAACGTTTTGCCCTGCCTCGAATTTGACAAACCTTTTGTTTTCAAGATGACTGACTACAGCGTTTTTGACTCGATATGGCAAAAGATGCTTAAGACCATCAGAACGAACAGCATGCACAGCGGACATTCCAATTCCGCACTTTTATATAGTTTTTTGGTTGAGCTCAACAAGCTCGTTACCTGCCCTGCCTCGACTAAGGAAAACCACAGAATGGATCAGCTTAAGCCGATAATGGACTATATCGACCAAAACTATGCAACCGGCATTACACTCAAAGAGCTCGCCAAGATCGCAGATCTTTCGCCGCAGTATATCTGTAGAATTTTCAAAGAGTGCCTTAATATGCGCCCGTTTGAGCACTTGACTAAGAAGCGCATCTTTGAGTCAAAGAAGCTTCTGACTGATACAAACCTCTCGATAAACGAGATATCCAAGGCTGTCGGATATAATGACTGTTCATATTTCTGCGTAGTATTCAAGCGGCAGGAGGGCGTATCCCCTGCGGAATACCGTACAGCATATAACGAGAGAAGAAGATACGCCACTATGAACTCAGAGGAATAAAATGAATCCCCCGACAAGATCGGGGGATATTTTTATGCTCGGTTTTTTATTTCGTCGATAAGCTTTTGAGTATATTCGCTCATCGCATCAAAATCCATAGCCGAGATATAATAGTGCTCAAGTTCATCGTGGACAGCTTTTGCTTTTGCCAAAACGTTTGCGGTCTCTTTGACAAGCTCTGTGCCTGCGCTTGCGGCAAACTGCAGTCTTTTGCGCTTATCGCGAAGGATATTTCTGTCGTAGAAGCGCAATGCGTTGATCTTCTGTGCGCCTGTCAAAGGCTTTGAAGTGAAAGCAATTCCGAGACTCGGAACAACTATATGTTCGTAAACTGAGTCAGGAAGAATCGGATTTGTGCTTATGATAACGTCGTATCCTCTGTTTATTGCCGAAACGCTTAGATTTTTAAGGAGTCTGTCGGTGACAGCGATGCAACCGTCATCAATATAGAAAAGTTTGCAACCGTCAAAAGCAGCTTCCTGAGTGATGATTCCGTTGGGCGTTATTGAGGTTATTCTTCGGCGTGAGATCCTTCCCTTGCGTTCTTGATTTTTCGGAAAAAGTCTTAATGACATACGCTCGGCATAGGAATCGAGCTTGGTACGCATCAGTGCTGACTCACCCAAAGCTAAGATATCGGAATAAAGCCCTGTGGCGGCTTTCAGATAGCGTTTTGCTCTGGCGTGAAGACGTTTGTTTTCATCGGTAGTCTTGATTATTTCCGCCTTGGCGCTTTCAAGCTTTTGCTTATCCCAGAACTGACCGAGATCTATGAGCCGCTGACTGACACCGGGGTAAATAGGCTCGACAACATGAGGCGCTGTGCCGTCAATGACGATGATCCCTTTTTTTCGTGAAACAACGGCATCCAATGAATTCGGGTCGCCGGAGCAATAATAGAGCTCGGCATCATCAAGCGCTGATGCAACTTTTTTCATAAGGGTTGATTTTCCCGTTCCGGGTCCTCCCTTCAAAATATATGCGAAAAGCGCACCGGAGTTGATATCGTCGGTTATATGAGTTGAAAATCCGTCGGGAGTCGGACATCCCAAAAAATATGATTTATTCGGCATAGTGATGATCCTCCGTTAATAATCTTTATGATTATAATATGGAGAAAAAGTGCCGAGTGTGAAAAAACGCCGCAGAAATTTGCTTCTGCGGCGTTGTTTTTTATTCGTTTTCGGGTTTTGCTTCTGCATCGCCAAAGTCAACATCGGAAAGGTTTACTTCATCGATATTGATCTCGTTGACTGCCAAAACCACCGGTTCAATATTTGTATCAACCTCAGGCTCGTTGACTGGAACGACTTCTTCGGTCAGTTCCCCGTTCATGAGCTTCTCAAACTGCTCGCCGTTTATCTTTTCATGCTTGAGAAGATATTGTGCAACAGCATGAAGCTGATCGATATGCTCGGTGAGTATATTGATGGCAGACTGATATGCGCCGTGTACGATAGCTCGCATCTCGGCATCGATCTCTGCGGCGATCGCTTCGGAATATGCCTTTTGAGAATTATAGTCTCTGCCCAAGAATACTTCGTCCTCGTCGGTACCGTATACGATGGGGCCGATCTTTTCGGAGAAGCCGTATTTAGCGACCATACTTCTTGCGGTCTTGGTGGCACGTTCAAGGTCGTTAGAGGCGCCTGTCGAGATGTCATCCAAAATGATCTGCTCCGCTGCTCTTCCGCCCAAGAGAGTGATGATTCTTTCATTCATCTCGGTTTTTGTGACGTATTCCTTCTCACGCTCAGGTGCGGGAGCGGTGTATCCGCCGGCAAATCCGGTGGGAACTATTGAGATCTCACCGACTCTGTCCTGTGTGGGGCAATAGTGGAAGCAAAGAGCATGACCTGCTTCGTGGTATGCTGTGAGCCTTCTTGATTCTTCGGAGACAACTCTTGAACGCTTTTCGGGGCCCATCATGACCTTTGTTGCGGCATCCGTAAGGTCTTGAGCTGTTATTGCCTTTCTTCCCTTCTTAACTGCCATAAGTGCGGCTTCGTTGATGAGGTTTGCGAGGTCTGCGCCCGTAAATCCTGCGGTCGAACCTGCAACGACCTTGAAATCAACGTCGGGAGCCAAGGGCTTATTCTTTGCGTGAACCTTTAATATCTCTTCTCTTCCCTTGATGTCGGGATAGTTAACATATACCTGTCTGTCAAAACGTCCGGGACGCAAAAGTGCGGGATCCAAAACATCTCGGCGGTTGGTTGCAGCCATAACGATGACGCTTGTGTTTTGGCTGAATCCGTCCATCTCAACAAGGAGCTGATTGAGTGTCTGTTCGCGCTCGTCATGTCCACCGCCCAATCCTGCGCCGCGGCGGCGGCCGACAGCGTCGATCTCATCTATGAAGATGATCGAAGGTGCTGCTTTTTTCGCCTGGTCGAATAGATCTCTTACACGGGCGGCACCGACACCGACATACAGCTCCAAGAAGTCAGAGCCGGAAATCGAGAAGAAGGGCACACCTGCTTCACCTGCGACAGCCTTTGCCAAAAGGGTTTTACCGTTACCGGGAGGGCCGACAAGCAAAACGCCCTTGGGGATCTTTGCGCCGATATCCTGATACTTTTTGGGATCCTTCAAAAGATCAACGATCTCTTGGAGCTCGGCTTTTTCTTCGTCAGCACCCGCAACATCGTCAAATGTGACCTTATCCTTTGGGTCGATGTTTACACGGACGTTAGCCTTGCCGACAGAACCGATCTTGCCGGCTCCGTTCATGTTTTTGATCATCGCAACGGTGGCAAAGATCATGAGTCCGATAAGAATTATCGAAGGAAGAACGCTTAACCATGCGCCGCTGTTTGACGCAGGGACAAGCTCGTATACCAACGGTGTCTCGTGTGCGGCGTTATATGCCAAACGATAGTTGTCGGCAGCTTGACCCTCACCGAAAACTTCGTAATAGAACACGCTCACATCCGGAACGGTATATACATAAGTCGTATCCTGACCGTCGAGCTTGTACTCAAGCTTACCTGAGCCGAGATTAAACTTAAATTCGCTTACACGAAGGTCATCAAAATATCCGATAACCTCGGAATATGAAGGCTCGTCAACCGAGGATGACAATGCATTAAAGCCGATCACCATTATGGCAATGATGAGAACGGCAAAAAGCAAATAAGTAACGAAGCCTTTATTCTTGTTTGGGATCAATTGTATACCTCTTTTCTTGGTGGGATCTGTCAGAGGATCACTTCACCGACAAAGTCGAGATTGCGGTAATCCTCGTCATAATCAAGGCCATATCCGACAACGAATCTGTCCTCGATAGTATAGCAGCTGTAATCAGCTTTTATGTCTATGACTCTGCGTGCGGGCTTATCCAAAAATGCGGCGATCTTTACTTCCTTGGCGCCCTTGGAGATAAGAGTCTCTTTTAATACGTTAAGAGTTCTGCCTGTGTCCAAAATATCTTCAACGAGCAAAACGTGCTTATCTTTGATGTCCAGCTCTGTATCCATCTTAACGTTTACAACACCGCCTGATGTTGTTCCTGTGTAGCTCTTTGCGCTGATAAAGTCAAGATGTACGGGAAGATCAATAGCTCTTACAAGGTCAGCCATGAAGATGAATGAGCCTTTTAAAACACTGATCAACACGACGGGCTTACCCTGATAGTCACGGGTGATCTGTGCGCCGACTTCTTTAACCTTCTGTGCGATCTCCTCTTTTGTGAGCATTACTTCGATTTTGTGCTGATAGTTCATATTTCCTCCTGATGTCGCTTTTGCGTTATGTTTTGCGCTTGTCCTATTGAACCTGCGCTTTTGAAACGTTTATAGAAAGGGCATTCTGAGTGCTGTTATCTACGCACACTCTTTCGGCAACGCCCCTACCCTCGACGAAAACGGCACCCAGATCGTCAGCTAAAACGATCTGACGGTTGCGTTCGTCTGTGGGAATGTGAGCAAGCAGCTTTTTAACGGTCGATGTGAAATCGCGTCCGCAAAGCTTGATCTTCTCATTTCCCGAGTAGCTTCTTGATATCAGTTCGCCGTGAATCTTATCAGCATCAAGAAACCATTTTAAACTGTTTTTGTTAAGGGTTGATATGTCAAAATGTGAAAGCTTTGTGATAACGAGTTTTTTGTCACAAAACTTTGTTTCTCCGCCGATAACTGCAACTGCTGAAAACTTTTCGGCTGCAGCGTTATCGGTTATAGATATCTTGCCCGAAGTTAGGTTTATATAAACCCCTTTTTGTATATTAATTCTGCCGCCCGTTTTCGCAAGCTGTTTGATGCTCAAAATGCGTTCATAAGTCGGCATAATGTTATTTTCTTTCAGAATTTTCGACAGAACCAGCGAAAGGATCGCATCATCTCCGACGCTTGATATATCATATCCCCCATCGGTCTTGCAGATCTGAAAAGCAGATTCAGCGTTCAGTTCCAAAAAGCTGTCAGCCTCCTGCCAGCTCTTGAGCTCTGATCCATAGGTCTTCAACAGTCCCGGATTGATCTTCAGAAGCTGAGGCAAAACGTTAAGGCGGATGATATTTCTCGAACAATCATCGACCAAGTTGGTACTGTCGGTAACAAAAGGCTGTTTGCGCTCACGAAGATAGTTTTCGATCTCCTCACGGGTGATACCGATAAGCGGACGGATGATATCATCACGCACGGGTGGAATCCCAAGCAACCCCTTTATTCCGCAACCGCGTGTTATGTTGAAAATTGTGGTCTCGAGACAATCGTTAAGGTTGTGAGCTGTGGCAAGTTTTATGCCTTTACAGTGCTTGAAAAGTGCTTCATATCTGAGCGTTCTTGCGCCCTCTTCCAAAGAAAGCTTGTGTTGTGAGCAATACTTTCTCACATCGACGTGCTCAACGAAGATGTCAAGTCCGTTAGCTTTACAGAACTCAACGCAAAATGCTTCGTCACGATCGCTTTCATCGCCGCGAAGGTGGTGATTTACATGGACACAAAACGTATCGTATCCAAGTTCCTTGAGCGCTAAAGCGAGGCAAACGCTGTCAGCTCCCCCCGAAAGGGCAACCGAAACGCGCTCGCCCGAGCTCAGCATCGAATGATATTGAATTGTTTGTTGGATCTTATTAAGCATTATGATTCTCTCGTATCGAGATTTCTGAACAATGTGTATTCGCCCAAGAATGCGAGATTTACTGTTCCCGTTGAGCCGTGACGGTTTTTGGAAACAATGCACTCTGCAGCTGCTTGGTTGGGATTTTGCTTATCATATACGCCTTCGCGGTATACGAACAAAATGATATCGGCATCCTGCTCGATCGAACCTGATTCACGAAGGTCACTCGGCAAAGGACGGTGATCCTGACGGGACTCAACGGAACGGTTGAGCTGTGAAAGGACGATCACGGGAACGTTAAGCTCCTTCGCCATAAGCTTTAGCTGACGGGTTATCTCAGACACTTCGTTAACACGGTTGTTGTGATTCGTCGGCGATTCCATAAGCTGAAGATAGTCGATGATAACAAGCCCCAAGTTTCTCATTCTTCGAAGCTTTGCCTTGATCTGTGGAACGGTAACGCCTGCGGTGTCGTCTATATAAATGTTCATCTGAGACAAAGTATCTGCGGCTTCGGCAAGCTTTATCCAATCGTCAGGAGATATCATTCCCGAAGTCAGAGTTGTGTTCGGCACCAAAGCCTCACTCGAAAGCATACGGGTCGCAAGCTGTTCTTTTCCCATTTCGAGAGAGAAAACGCAAATATCCTTATCGGGAGATTTCTTTGCGACGTTTGCTGCCATGTTCAATGCAAGCGCAGATTTTCCCATACCGGGACGGGCGGCAATTACGATAAGGTCGGACTTGTTTAGTCCCGATATCATGGTATCCAAATATGTAAAGCCGGAACGAAGTCCTTGATACTCTGACTTGTCCTCACCTGAAAGCTTTTGAATTCTGTCGTATGCAGAAACGATGATCTCGCTAAGGCGTGTCAAGCCCTCGACATCTCTGCCCTGACGGATGTCATATATCTTTTGTTCGGCAAGGTCAAGCAAGGTTGAGGCATTTTCGCCGCCGTCGGTCGCCGCTTCAATGATATCCCGTGAAGCGTTGATGAGAGCGCGTGTAAGATATTTATCCTCAACGATCTTGCAATAGCTTGCGATGTTCGCAACAGACGGAACGCTGTCCATTATCCCCTTTAAATAGGTCTTTGCCATAGCGGTGGTTTCAAACACGCCCTGAGCAACAGCCTCATTCATCACGGTGATAATGTCGGCAGCGGCGCCGTTTGAGAACATTCTCAAAATTATCGAATATATCTCACGATGCTGCTCACGATAAAAGCTTTCGGGCTTTAGGTGAGCTATTACCGTTGGAAGTGTATCGGGATTCAGAAGAAGGGCGCCCAAAACTGTCTGTTCGGCTTCGAGGTTATACGGAAGCTCTCTGCCTGTCAGTTCATTGACGCTAAGACTGTTTACAGCCATGATCTATCCTCCTTTTATTTTTGATGAAATGAATATTACTCCTCAGGAATTACCTTTACTGTCATCTTACAGCCGACGCCCTGAGTCATCTTGATCTCAAGGGTATAGTGGCCGTATGCCTTGATGTCATTTGAAAGGCTGAGCTTTTTCTTATCCAAAGTCTCACCAAACTGAGCCTTGATCATGTCACAAAGTGTTGCTGTGGTCACAGAGCCGAAGAGCTTTCCTCCTGCCCCTGCTTTAGCCTTGATGGTGATGGTCTTTCCGCCGAGCTTTGAGGCAACTGCTTCAGCCTCACTCTTTGCAACGTCAAGCTTGTGCTGAGCGGAAGCCTTTTTGCCGTTCAAATCGTTGATGTTCTTGGCTGTTGCTTCGATAGCAAAGCCGCGAGCGATCAAATAGTTTCTTGCGTAGCCGTCAGCAACGTCTAAAACAGTTCCTGCCTTGCCGGAGCCCTTAACGTCTTTAATAAGTATAACTTTCATTTATATTTCCTCCTGATAGGATCATGATTTAACTAGGAAGTCCTCGATAGCGTTTTTGATCAACGCTTCAGCCTCTTCCAAAGAGGTCTCAAGCTGGCCGCCTGCCATAGTCTGATGGCCGCCGCCTGCGCCGAGTGCTTCAAGTATGAGCTGAACATTGAACGCGCCCATTGAACGAGCAGAAATGCGGCAAACTCCGTCTGTTCTGTAAACAACAAAGGACGCCTTTACGCCGCTGATTCCCAAAAGCTCATCAGCCGCCTGAGGTGCGGCGATTCGAAGCTCGGGAGCGTTCGATTCGGTCGTTGCGATCGCGCAGCCGTGGAAGATAGATGCGGACTGAATGAGAGCACTCTTTTCACGATAGGTCTCCAAAGAGTCGGAGAAGAAGCCCTTAACAACGACAGTGTCGGCACCGAGTTTTTTAAGGTAAGCTGCAGCTTCAAAGGTTCGGGCATTTGAGCGCATAACAAAGTTTTTGGTGTCAAGCATGATACCTGCCAAAAGAGCTTCAGCTTCGGATATAGAAACCTTACAGTCGCTTCCGAAATATTGAATGAGCTCGGTTGCCATTTCAGATGCAGAAGACGCAAAAGGCTCGTGGAAGAAGACAACAGCGTTGTCGATATGGTTGACCATTTTTCTGTGATGGTCGATAACGACGACCTGCTTTGCGGCTTCATAGAGCTCCTTGGAATCGAGGAAGTCAGGGTTATGAGTGTCAACGATTATAAGGAGTGAACGGTCGTTTATCTCAAACAATGCTTCGTCAAGCGATTTGAAATAGTCGCTTCCGCAATTCTGAGAAATATGATTGACCAAGACCTTTGAAAGATTCTTGTCCTTGTCGATAGCTATATATGCGTTTTTGCCAAGGCTTCTGAACGCTCCGCACAAGCCGACAGATGCACCCACTGCGTCGAAATCAGCAAAGCGGTGACCCATGATATAGATATTGTCAGAGCTTTCGGCAAGCTCCTTAAGAGCACGTGCAATAATTCTTGACTTGACCTTTGTGGACTTTTCGACAGCCTTTGAGATGCCGCCGAAGAATTCAAAGCCGTTATCTGTCTTTACTGCTGCCTGATCGCCACCTCTGCCCAAGCACATGTCAAGAGCCTGCTTAGCGAAAGCCTCACTTTCGGCAAGATCTTTTGCCCCCCTGCCGACACCGATGGAGAGGGTTACGTTTGAACGCTCACCGATAGAGATCGAACGGGCTTCGTCCAAGATATCAAATCTTCTTTCGATGATCGGCCCAAGGTGGCGCTCCTCAACGATAGCATAGAAGCGGTCATTTGAGATCTTGTGGATAACGCCGTTCGTGTGCTCGATAAAACGCTCGAACATCTGCTCGATCTGAACCTGAACGTGAGCCTTGCCGCTTTCTTTCGAGTTCTGTAAAACTTCGTCATAGTTATCAACTGTCATGATAAGAACGGTCTTATGGCTCTTTTTGAACTCATCTTCAAGCATAACGTGATCGGTCTCATCTATAAAGCTGATAACGGAAAGCTCGAAAACTTCGCTCCTTCTTGCGGTTACGCGATAGTAGTGATCGAGGATCTTGACTATCGCACCAGAAAGAGTGAACACCTTCGAGGTGTTATTACCGACAAGGTCGCTAAGGTTGATTCCGTATGCACGGTCCTCACCGAAAATGCGAGCCTCGAAGCTTGCGTTATACCAAATTACCTTTTCATCCTTATCGACTATTACGATAGGCTCGGGGTAATCATAGAACGCCTCACGGCTTATTGCCACGATGTCTTTGTCCATTGCCGTTACATAGCGGGTGATGTTTCGATCCTGAACTATGGCAGCTATGAGCAAAACGAGCGCGCAAATTGCCATGACTCCTGCGGCGATTCCGGAATAAAGTCCGCCATGAGTAATAAATATCACGCAAAGGGCAACAGAAATTGCAATGATCAAAGACAGCGGTATTATAAACATAGGGGAACAGCGCTTTTTCATTCGATATTCCGTCCTTTCTTCTTGAACTGTCGAGGTGGTTAAATGTCGAGTATTATGGGGATTATCATAGGTCTGCGCTTGGTTTTGGAGAAGATATAATCGCCAAGCTCATCGCGGACCTTATTTTTGATCGCGGTATAGTCGTGACGGGTGTGAAGCTCATCCTCGATGATAGACTTTGTAAGCTCCTTCGCTTTATCCAAAAGCTGTTCGCTTTCACGCTCGTATACAAATCCACGGGTCACGATATCGGGGCCGCTTAAGAGTCGGCGGTCTATTCTGTCGATCGTAAACGATGCAACGATAACGCCGTCCTGTGCGAGATGCTTTCTGTCCTTCAAGACGATGGCTCCGACATCACCGACACCGTAGCCGTCAACCATCACCTTTCCGGAGGGAACGGTGCCGTTAAGGCGCATCGTTTTTCCGTCAGTTTCGATGACGTTGCCGATATCGGCAATTATGATGTTCTTTTCGGGGATTCCGATCTCAGCGGCTGTAAGAGCGTGATGAGAAAGATGCTTGAACTCACCGTGAACAGGGATGAAGAACTTAGGTCTTGTGAGTGTCAGAATGAGCTTTTGTTCCTCCTGACAAGCGTGACCCGAAACGTGAATAGCATACATTTCTTCATATACGACCTCAGCTCCGAGCTTTAACAGCTCGTTGACGACACGGCCGACAAATTTCTCGTTGCCGGGAATGGGACGTGCAGAGATGATGATATAGTCGTTAGAGGTTATGCTGACCTGTCTGTGGTCGTTAAGAGCCATTCTGGTGAGGGCACTCATGGGTTCGCCCTGAGAGCCTGTGGTTATTAAAACTATCTTTTCGGAAGGATAGTTGTGCATTTTGTCGATGTCGATAAGGATGCCTTCGGGTGCCTTGAGGTAGCCGAGCTCGATACCCATCTTTACGACGTTTATCATGCTTCTGCCGAAGATCGCAACCTTTCGGTTGTGTCTGGCGGCACAGTCCATTATCTGTTGAACACGGTGAACGTTTGAGGAGAAGGTTGCGATGATGATACGCTTGCCCTCTGCTGAGGTGAACAGATGCTCGAAGCATTCGCCGACCCTGCGCTCGCTCGGGGTGAAGCCGGGGCGCTCGGAGTTAGTTGAGTCGCTCATCAACGCTAAAACGCCTTCGGAGCCAAGCTGTGCCAAGCGGGGAAGGTCGATGATCCCGCCCTCAATAGGAGTGTAATCCACCTTGAAGTCGCCCATGTGGATAACGTTGCCCAAGGGAGTCTTCACGCAGATCGCAACGGCATCGGGAATCGAGTGGTTGACACGGATAAATTCAACGGCAAACGTGCCGAGTCTTATCATCTGGCCGGGAACGACGATATTTTTCTTGACGCCGCCGAGGTTATGCTCCTTAAGCTTATTTTCAACAAGTCCCAAGGTGAGCTTTGTGCCGTAAAGCGGAACGTTGAGCTTCTTTAACAAATAAGGTACGCCGCCGATATGATCCTCGTGTCCGTGAGTGAGCAGGACGCCGCGGATCTTATCTGCGTTCTTTTCAACGTATGTGAAATCGGGGATGACGATATCGACACCGGGCATTTCAGCATCAGGGAAGGTCATTCCACAGTCGATGATGATAATATCGTTGCCATATTCCAAAAGCGTCATGTTCTTGCCGACCTCATTGAGGCCGCCGAGAGGAATGATCTTGAGCTTTGCTCCCTTCGCAGGCTTAAACTCAGCATGGGGGTTAAAGTCCAAAGAGATCTCCGAAGGAGCTGCATTCGTTTTTGTCTTCGCAGATGATGTCTTCAAGGACTTATTGTCATTCTTTTTTGACTTTGTCTTTTTAGCGGTCTTTTCGGGCTGAGCCGGCTTTTCCTGTGTCTTTTCAATTGGTGTTTTTGTTTCATCAGGCTTCGATTTTGAGGCATTTTTCTTTGAATATGCGGGCTTTTTCTTGTTATAAGAAAGCTGTGCGCCCTTGGGCGGCTTCGGAGCAGAAATTGCGGCAGCAATAGCAGCATCCAAAGCGGGGTTTTCATACGCCTGCTCCGAGGTCTTGTTAGTCTTTTTTGTGTTATTTTTCGTGGTGTTTACTTTTTCCTGATTCTTATTAGCCATGAATTTCCTTTCTGATCTTGTATATCAAAACTAAGTTATATAATCTTATGTATAAATCCCTATGCCGTTCAAACGAACATAGTTCGGACATATTAACCCTATAATAAAAGATAGTATCATTTTACACCAAATGAGTGCTATTGTCAAGGAGCGGAAGGGATGATGCATATTTATAGTTTGTCCTCAAAAGTCTTGCAATAATCATAACAAAGGATATGCGCGCAAAAAGTAAAAAACACCTCCGAACGATCGAAGGTGTTTTTATTTTTACTTTTTATACTGCTCGCAAGCGGAGATGAGCTTGATATCGACGAGTGCATCGACTTCGATGCCCTGCGCGGTATATTCCTCGGAATAGATAACGCCTTCATCACGGATCTTGGCAAGGAGTCCTGCCTGAGCGAAGGGCACCAAAAGGCTCATCCTTTTTGCGGTCTCGGGAAGAGCTTTGGTTATTGCCTGTAAAAGATCGTCAAGTCCGCTACCCTCCTTGGCGGAGATGTAAACCGAGTTGTCGTCGCTTGTTTTGGAAAGCTCAGGGGCAAGATCACACTTGTTGTATACGGTTACAACAGGGATCCCCTCACAGCCGAGATCAGCCAAAAGCTCGTTTGTGACCTTTGTTTTCAATGAGATGTTTTCATCCGATGCGTCGCAGATGTGAAGGATAACGTCAGCGCTTGCGGCTTCCTCAAGGGTCGACTTGAAGGCTTCGACAAGATGGTGAGGAAGTCGTGAGATCAAGCCAACCGTATCAATAAGCATGACGCTTCTTCCGTCCGGGAGAATTATCGAGCGAGAGGTCGTTTCAAGGGTCGCAAAGAGCTTGTTTTCAGCCAAAACCCCTGCGTCTGTAAGGGCGTTGAGCAAAGTCGATTTTCCGACGTTTGTATAGCCGACGATGGCGGCGCACAAAACGCCGTCCTTATTTCTGCGCTTGCGCTGAAGATTTCTTCTGGCTTCGATCTCTTTGAGCTCGGATTCTAATGCCGAGATTCGTGAACGAATGTGGCGCTTGTCGGTTTCAAGCTTGGTTTCGCCGGGACCTCTGGTTCCGATACCGCCGCCGAGACGGGAAAGCTTTATTCCCATTCCCGCAAGACGAGGGAGACGGTATTTATTCTGTGCAAGCTCGACCTGTAATTTGCCCTCCTTGGTGGTAGCACGCTGAGCGAAGATGTCCAGAATGAGCATTGTTCTGTCGATGGTGTGTGTATCGGTGACCTCCTCGATATTTCTTATCTGTGTTGCTGTAAGCTCACAATCAAAGATTATCTGGTCTATCTCCATGTTTTCGCAAAGCTCAGCCATTTCTTCAAGTCTTCCCGAACCGATACAGGTCGCACTGTCATATGAGGGGCGCTTTTGTGTGAGAACGGCGACGACCTCAGCACCTGCTGTGTCGCAAAGCTCGCTGAGTTCGTCCAAAGAACGCTCGACGTCGTAATCGCCCGTATCAACGGCGGCGAGCAACACCTTGGGTTTTTGTTTTGTGGTTTCAGTCATAGTTAGATTAAGATTCCTTTCAAGATATTTAAGCCTTTTGCGTGAAGGCTTAAAAACGCCTATGAAGTTTTATTACTCCAAGAATCCGATGGTCATGGCTGCATCCCTCCGAAAAAATATAGAAAAGGGACTGACAAATGTCCGTCCCTTTGTGTCAAAAAACTGTGGGGCGAGTGTTATAGCCCCTTAAATTCATCAAGTCCGAGCATGAGGTTCATGCACTGAACGCAAGCTCCTGCTCCGCCTTTTCCGAGATTGTCATATCTTGCGGCGAGCAAGCAGATATCATTATCGCCAAAGACAAAGAGCTGCATTTTGTTCGAACCTGCCATGCCGTTGGCATCCAAGAATCCGCCCAAAGCATCAACCGAGGAATCGAAATCGGGGATTTCGATAAGCGGTTCACGCTCATAGGTGCGCTTGATGACCTCCCAGATCTGTTTGGAGTGCAGACGCTTCGAGAGTGTGCGCAAATGGAGCGGCAAGGTCACCAAAATGCCGTTTGGGAAATCATCCACCATCGGGTTGAGAGACGGGCGGTATGAGATTCCGCAAGCATGCATGATCTCTTTTTGTTGCATCATAGTCTGATCGAGAGCGTATTGTCTCGCGGAAGCAAGACCCTTGGGTCTGTCAGCAGAGCGATACATTGATATCATATTCGTTCCGCCGCTTGAATATCCGACAACCGAGTTCAGATATATCGGGTGATAGGGCGGCATGATCTTTGATTTTACTAAGGGGTTTAATAATAGTGATGCTCCCGTTGCCATTGAGGCAGGAAGAGCACAAAAACGTGATGCTGCGATCTTTTTCCGCTGTTCCTGACTGAGCTCGGGCAAACCGTATGTCCAGCTCGGAGAGAGACGGAACGCATTCGAAGTGTCAATCACCTTGGTCTGTCGGTTTTCGATGAGAGGAAGGGTTTCGACAACGGTTTTTGAGGACTGGCACAGAATTACGATATCGGCAGTGTTTAAAAGTGAGACACGCTGTTCGGGAGTAAATCTCGTTTTATCTTCGAGGCAGATTACTTCCAAGTCGTCACGCTGGCATATCATTTGAGAAATATTTAAGCTGACCGCACCGTAATGACCGTCGACAAGAACCTTCTTCACTTCTTCACACTCCTTTTCAAGCAATTTTATGCAACAACACATTTATACAAAATAATAGTCCCACATTTTTTTCAATTTGTCAATAGTTTTTGTCGGAAATAATTATTAATTAGTATAAAAACATTTACATTTTAAAAAAATCTGATAAAATGATAAGTAGACTGCAATATTTTTGAACTTGCAGTTGTATTAATAACGAAACATGAATTAACGCTTCGTTAGCGACGGAAAGGAGCTCTTTGCTGCGGCGCAGCTTAGTATTGAAAAACTATGCATACACAGGATATGAACGCTTACATATCTTCTGTTGTAGATAAATATTCGGATATGGTCTACCGTGTTGCGTATCACGCTCTGTGCGACACGCACTATGCCGAAGATATTACGCAGGAGGTCTTTTTGAAGCTTTGCCATGCACGCCCTGTTTTTGAATCGGACGAGCACGAAAAAGCTTGGCTGTTAAGAGTGACAGTCAATATGTGCAAAAACTATAACAAAAAGGTTTATTCTCATCCGAACGTGGAGCTGACAGAGAATATCCCCGTCAGCGATGAATATAATGACGGAACCGTTTTGGGTGCAGTTATGGCACTGCCGCAGAAATATCGAACAGTGGTATATCTTTATTATTTTGAAGGTTACCCTATCAAGGAGATAGCGAATATTATTGACAGTAATATAAATACAGTCGCTTCGCTTTTGTCAAGAGCGAGGAAGCGGCTTGAAACCATGCTGGAAGGAGAGTTTGGCAATGAAAATTGAACAATATAAAAACGATGTCAGCTCTCTTAAGCTCAGTGACAGCTTTAAGCAAAGCCTTAAGGAGAGCATGGCGAAGGAATATGAGGCAGTTGCCGTGACCGAAACGCCCGTAAAGCCTTGGATGAAATATTCCAAGTATATCGCAACAGCGGCTTGTTTGGCGCTTATCATCGCGACCGTCAGCGTCGTATCGCTGATGGGCGACGGATTGAAGGTTGAAAAGAACGATGCATCACAAGAGAGCGTCTATGATGACAATGCGATGGCAAAGGATGCAAACGACTCCGCTACGCTTGCTGAAACCGAGGGAACTTGGGCTGAGGACGAAATTGATGATGGCATCGACGAGGAGATCGACGATACTCCGATAACTGCCGAAGAGGAGCCTGCCCCTGCAGAGGAAACAGAAGTGGAAACAGAAGAGGATATAGAAGAAGCCGTTGAGCCCGGACAGCCTGAAACCACCGAAGCTGCTCCCCTTTCGGCTTATACTCCCGAAGAATATGACGGCGAATATGTCACGACGGACTATGTCATCGGAAACAACACAAGTCCCGAATACAGCGCACTTAACCTCTGCGACACCATCGAGCTTTTGGCAGCATACACATCTTCGAGCGCTTATGACGATGAAGAGCTTGATGAAGCATCTCCCGTTACGCCTTCGGATGAGGAAGAGGAAGATGCTGTCGTTGTAGACGTCGCTGAGGAGGACGCTGTCGAAGAAGAGGCTGCTCCTTCGGAAACCGTCAATAAATACGGGGACTCCGGAATATCTTACAGCGAGCTCAGCCTTAATACCTTAAGACATATGGACAGCGTTAACTTCGTAAGATTCAGCATCACCAACGTTTACTCGGCAGACGAGGCATATAGCATAACAGGTGACGAAGATTTCCTTAATTGCAAGACCCTTTATGAGATCAACGTAAACTATGACTATATAAACGGATCTGAGCTGGACGTTACCCTCAAGCTTGCGGCATACGGAACAAGTGAGAATCAGCTTGTCGGAAGACCGATCTTCGAGGACGGAGACAGAATGGTTGCCTGTCTGACCTTTGACAACGACGGATATGCCGAGATGCTTGATGAGCTTGTATACGTTATTCACAGAATCAACGGTGTCGACATTGCATATCACCTTGTGGGCGGTTCGGGAGTTAACCCCGGCGACACTCATATGGGTATGCTGGACATCGAGCGCGAGGTCATCACGACAACTCTCAATAACCCTGCTCAGTACACTCACAAGGCGGCACTTAAGGAGCTCTATAGATACTTAAGACGCAACTGGACAAGAGAGGAATATACTATCACAGACTTCAGCAAGATCAATTTGGATTCAGATACCGAACAGCAAGAGGAGGTACAGGAACAAGCTCCGACCGAGACTCCTGTTGAAAAGCTTAAGAAATCATTTGCACAGGGCAAAGTTGAGATCACCATTGACGGTGTAGCATTTGACCCGAAGGGTGACGGCTCCATCATCAATGAGAGATATCGCAGCTTGTCCATCGGCACAGGCTCATCCTCTTCAAGGAGCTATATCAACTTCAGCGGCGCAGGTATCTATTTCGATACGAGAACGTTGTTTGAGGGAAGTATGGCCAAGATCACCTTGAAAACAGGATGCGTGCTCCCGATAAAGATCAACGGTGTCGGAATCGGCGACACGATGGATGCGCTTGTAGACGCATTCAATATCGGAAATTACGTTGACGGAAGGCTTACTCTTTATATCGCCTCCTATAATGAAAACGGTATCGCATATACTGTGACGTTTGAGGTTGAGGACAACGTGATCGTTAATATTGAAATTGAATAAACAGATCGACCCCTCCGGCTTTTGCAGCCGGAGGGGTCTTAGTATAAAAGATCTCCGATCCGTGAGCACAGGTCGGAGATCTTTATATTATAAGGTAAACTGATCGGGGTCTTCAATATCCTTTGCGAACGGCCCTGCTGCGGGGAGCGTTTTTGTGCGGTATTTTGAAAGCTCCTTTGCCTTTTCGGGGCTTATCAGATGTGCGGATTCTACATCGGATTTTGCTTTGAGCGTCATCACCTGAACGCCTTGAGTGTTTCTCGTTGCCTTCGGAAGAATCATTCCCGTGTTGAAGATTATTGCTCTGCCGTTGGTGGAGCGCATCATGACGTCGCTGCCCTCACCCACTGCCAGAAGCTCGATAAGCGGACTCTTGTCCGAATATGCGCCTGAAAGCATCTTGCGGTTGGTCTTGGTTTCATAGGATGAGAGAGGAACCTTCGCCGCCTTGCCGTTTTTGTAGACGAACAAGACACATCCGCTGTAATCAAGGGTCACGACCATTCCGACGACATTCTCGCCCTCCTCGAACTTGAGGGTCGCAGGGATGTAATCTCCCAAAAGGCTTGCCTTTGAATCGGCGAACTGAGAAGCCTTGGCTTTATATACGTTTGCCTTATCCGTGAAGAACAAAAGCTCGGCACGGTTGGTCGAATCGATCTCATAGACCATAACGTCGTTTTCTTTGAGCTTTTGATCGCCGGACATTCGCAAGGACTGTGGAGTGATCTTTTTGAAATATCCCTCACGAGTCAAGAACAATCGGCAAGGATAGTCGGGAACTTCCTTTTCGACCTTGACGTCGGGTTCTTCGTCGATATAGATGACCTCGGTCTTTCTTGGCTGACCGAATTTTTCAGAAACCTTTTTGAGCTCGTCAATGATTATAAGTTTAACCTTTCTTTCGCTTCCCAAAATATCTCTGAGCTCTTCAATGTCCTTTTCGAGCTGAGCGATATCCTTGATGCGATTAAGGATAAATTCACGGTTAAGGTGGCGGAGCTTGATCTCGGCAACATATTCAGCTTGGATCTCGTCGATCGAGAAGCCGATCATAAGGTTTGGTACGACCTCAGATTCTTCGTCAGTCTCGCGAACGATCTTGATAGCCTTGTCGATATCAAGAAGGATCTTTTCAAGACCCTTCAAGAGGTGAAGGCGTTCTTCCTTCTTTTTAAGATCAAAGCTGACACGGCGCTTGACACAGCCGATTCTGAACTTTATCCATTCCTTAAGTATATCCTTGACACCCAAAACCTTTGGATAGCCGTTGACGAGGATGTTAAAGTTTGCGGAGAAGCTATCCTGTAAGGGGGTTTGCCTATACAGCTTTTTCATCAAAGCGTCGGGATCGACTCCTCTCTTCAAGTCGATAGCGATCTTCAAGCCGTCAAGGTCGGTCTCGTCACGGATATAGGCAACTTCCTTCATTCCGCCCTTCGCAAGCTCGATTATCTTTTCGATGATCGCTTCAACAGTCGTTGTCGGCGGGATCTCGGTAACTTCGATACAGTTAGCCTCTTTATCGTAATTATACTTGGAGCGGATCTTGACCGCTCCCCTGCCGGTAGCATAGATCTGGTTAAGCTTTTCCTCATCGTAGATCAAATATCCGCCGCCCGGGAAATCGGGGCCCTTTATCGACTGTGAGACATCATAATCAGGATCACGGATGATTGCGATCGTGGCTTCACAAAGCTCTTTGAGGTTGAAGGGACAGATAGCACTCGCCATTGAAACGCCGATACCGATGTTGGAGTTGACCAAGATCGACGGGAAGGAAACGGGCAAAAGCTCAGGCTCCTGCATGGTGTTGTCATAGTTGGGAACGAAGTTGACGGTGTCCTTGTCGATATCCCCAAAAAGCTCGGCGCAAAGAGGGTCAAGCTTGGCCTCGGTATAACGGGAAGCGGCATATGCCATGCCCGATGAATAAGCCTTTCCGAAGTTGCCCTTTGAGTCGATATAAGGGTGTAAAAGTGCTTCGTTGCCGCGGGTCAAGCGCACCATTGTTTCATAGATCGCCTGGTCACCGTGAGGGTTGAGCTTCATCGTCTGACCGACGATATTCGCAGACTTTGTTCTTCCGCCCGACAAAAGTCCCATTTTATACATTGTATATAAAAGCTTGCGGTGTGAAGGCTTGAAGCCGTCGATCTCGGGGAAGGCTCGGGAAACTATAACGCTCATGGCATAGGGCATATAGTTTTTTTCAAGAGTTATTGTTATCGGCTCTTCCACGACCATGCCCGCACCGTTTATATAGGCATCAGACTGGCGCTTTGACAGTTTGACGGGCTTGTCCTCGGTTTTTTTCTTTCTTGCCATATATATTTTCCTTTATCACAGAATTTTTAGCTGATGTCAGCCATTTCAAGATAATCGTGACCGTTGATGTTGATGAATTCCTTTCTGGCGCTTAGGTTATCGCCCAAAAGCATATCGAACATAAACTTCGTGTGCTCAGCTTCATCGGGAGTAACTTTGATAAGACGTCTTGTATCGGGATTCATTGTTGTGAGCGACATCATATCGGGTTCGTTTTCACCAAGACCCTTTGAACGCTGGATCGTGAACTTTTGATTTCCTATCATCGAAAGGATCTCATTTCGTTCGCTTTCATCATATGCAAAATAGGTTCTGTCCTTGGTGTTGATCTCATATAGCGGAGACTCTGCGATGAAAACGTAGCCTTCTTCGATAAGAGTGGGAGTCAAGGTATAGAGCATTGTAAGAATAAGCGTTCTTATCTGGAAGCCGTCATAGTCGGCATCGGTACAGATGACGATCTTGTTCCAACGAAGAGCGTTGATATTAAAGCTCGAGAGGTCTTTGTTCTTAGCGGTCTTGACCTCAACACCGCAGCCCAAGACTTTCATCAAGTCGGTTATGATCTCGCTGTCGAAAATCTTTGAGTAGCTTGCTTTAAGGCAGTTTAAGATCTTACCTCTTACGGGGATGACAGCCTGAAACTCCGCGTTTCGGGCAAGCTTGACAGAGCCCAAAGCCGAGTCACCCTCCACGATGTAAAGCTCACGGCGTGTGGTGTCTTTTGTTCGGCAATCGACGAACTTTTTGACCATGTTAGCCATATCGAGCTTTTCAGCATACATCTTTTTGGTATTGATCCTTGTCTTTTCGGCACTCTCGCGGGAGCGCTTGTTTACAAGCACCTGATCACAGATCTTTGAAGCTTCTTCGGGCTTCTCGATGAAGTAAACCTCTAACTGATGCTTAAGAAAATCAACCGCTGCATCATAGATGAACTTATTCGTGATCGCTTTTTTGGTCTGGTTTTCATAGGAAGTCTGAGTCGAGAATGAGCTTGAGACCATCACCAAGCAATCCTCGACATCGACAAACTGTATCTTCGCTTCGTTTTTAAGATATTTGTTGTTTGCCTTCATATAGCTGTCGAGATATGAGGTGAAGGCTTGGCGAACGGCTTTTTCAGTCGAGCCGCCGTGCTCAAGGAAGCTGGAGTTGTGGAAATATTCACAGGTGTGGACGGTTTTCGAGAAAGCGAATGCAAAGTTATATTTAACCTTATATTCAGCCATATCCTCTCTGTCCTTGCCCTTGCGGTCAGCAGTCCAGAACTGTGGCGGAGTTAAGAAGTTATCCCCCACAAGCTCGTTGACATAGTCAAGGATTCCGTTTTCATATAAATAGCTTGACTGATCAAAAGAGCCGTCCTCATTCTGATAGCGGAAGACGAAATCGATTCCCGGATTGACGATCGACTGACGCTTTAAAACATCCTCGAAATACTCTTTTTCGATCTCGATAGCAGTGAAGACCTCAAGGTCAGGGCGCCAACGTGTCTTTGTGCCCGTCTGACGGCGCTTCGTTTCCTCTTTCTTGAGTCCGCCGACATTCTCACCTTTTTCGAAATGAAGATTATATTTGAATCCGTCACGGTGAACCTCAACGTCCATATATTCACTTGAATACTGGGTAGCACAGGCGCCGAGGCCGTTTAGACCGAGGGAGTATTCATAGTTTTCTCCGGATACGTTATCATATTTACCGCCGGCATAGAGCTCGCAATAAACAAGCTCCCAGTTAAATCTGCCCTCAGCCTTGTTGTAATCGACAGGACAGCCGCGGGCAAAGTCTTCAACCTCGATGGAGTTGTCGTTATATCGGGTGATGATGATCTTCGAGCCGTAGCCTTCACGAGCTTCGTCGATGGAGTTGGAGATGATCTCAAAAACCGAGTGCTTACAGCCCTCAAGTCCGTCAGAGCCGAAAATAACCGCAGGACGCTTTCTTACACGGTCAGCGCCTTTCAGCATTCGTATAGCTTCGTTATCATATTCTTGCTTAGTTTTTTTAGCCATATCTATTTCCTTTCAGAAAAGTTACATACTATATATAGTTATAATAACACATTTGTTTTCGAGTTGCAAGTGTTTTGTTGAGCGGGACGGAGACCGCCGCTAAGCCGCAGGCTTAAGTGGCGGGAGGGGCCCGCCAAGCACAGGACGTGGAGCTGTGAACATTTTTTGCATAAAGTTGTACTTAGCCGTGACCAAGCTGAATATAGATATTGTAGCAAAATAATGTTTGTACATTGAAAACTTAGGAGGACGCCATGGACTATAAACTTATCAGGGAGAGCTTTTGTGTTAAGGAAACTCTTTTGGATGCAAGCTATAATCAAGCAGTTGAGCTTGACTGTATCCTGCCCGACTATTACCCCGAAATATTCAAAATTTTAAGCCTTTGCATCAAACCGAGCATCGTTAAGCAGAGTGTCAGCCAAACGAAGCTTAACTATGAGCTTTTGGCACAGATCAAGATGATCTATCTTTCAGAGGACGGAACTGTGTCGGCATTGTCACAGGATCTGACTTATAACAAAAGTGCAGATCTCCCCTATAGTGTGAAATCACCCTGCATCAGCATTGATCCTTATACAGACAGCGCAAACGTCAGAGTTGTCAACAAGCGCCGAGTCGATATAAGGGGTATTATCGGGATCGACATCAATGTAAGTGTATCCGAACAAAAGCAAGCTGTCAGCGAAGCATATGGCAGCGGTTTGGAACTCAAAAAAGAGCTTATTACATATCCCTCAAAAAGACTTTGCATCACAAAGAGAATAACCGTCGTTGATGAAGTTAACATGCCCAATGAGACAGAAGCGATGAAGACGCTTTTAAGGGCCGGCGCTTGTGTTACGAGCTGTGACAAAAAGGTTCTTTCGGGAAAGCTTTTGGTCAAAGGAGAAGCTGAGATATCTGCTCTTTACACGACCGAAGGCTCGAACGACCCAAAGAGCGTTAAATTCAGTTTGCCGTTTTCGCAGATCTGTGACGTTGAGGGGTTGGATGACAGATATGATGTATTTGTCAACGCCTGTATTTCGGGATGTGATGTCAGACCTTTGCCGAAGGCTGATTCCTCAAATGTGGAGTGTGAGCTTGCAATCGCTATCAACTGTGTTGCGATGAAGTTTGAAAGTGCACAGCTCGCTACCGATGCATTCTCGACAGAATATGAAACATCCATCGAGCTGAGCAGTGCTGATATCGAATGTATGCCTCAGTCAGTTGATGACACACACAAGGTTAAAGCCACACTGACATATTCCGAAGGCGGAATCAAATCGGTCATCAGCGCGGGAGCAGAGGTCGCAAAGATAAACGTTTCATATCTGAGCGGAAGTAACGAAGCTATTGTTTCGGGGAATGCAAAGGTTTATGCATTCGCAAAAAACGACTCAGATAAGCTCATCTATTTGGAAGCTTCACTTCCCTTTGAACACAGGATCTCACTTTCGTGCAAAGGCTTCTGCGGAGCAGAAATATGTGCATGCTGCGGCAATGCGAGCTATAATATCAACTCGTCCAACGCGATGGACGTTATCGGCGAGATCAAGCTTATGGGATATATTTTTGAAGCAAGCGAATGTGAATATATCAACTCGATAAACGTTGATGACACCGGCAGCGTCACCGAAGACGGCGACTGTGCCATTAAGCTGTATTTTGCGCAAGCAGGAGAAAGCGTTTGGGACATCGCAAAGAGATGTCATGCATCGACCAAGGCGATCTCAGATGAGAATGACATTGAAGGCGACACCGTGGACGCTGACGGAATGATCCTGATACCTATTTGCTAAGATTTTTGGAGGAAACGATATGAACAAACCGAGCATATATAAAAGCATTTCTGAGCGCACGGGCGGCGACGTTTATGTTGGTGTTGTCGGTCCTGTGAGAAGCGGAAAATCAACATTCATCCGCAGATTTATGCAGGAGCTTGTGATCCCGAACATTGCACAAAGCTATATGCGTGAGCGAACCGTTGATGAGCTTCCGCAAGCATCCGCAGGGCGCACCATCATGACAACTGAGCCCAAATTCATTCCCGAGGAAGCGGTCACAGTCACTCTTGATGACACGGCAGCAGTTAACGTTCGAATGATTGACTGTGTGGGATATATCATCCCCTCGGCTGTGGGATACATCGAAAACAGCGAGCCGAGGATGGTCAGAACGCCGTGGTTTGACAGCGAGATACCGTTCAATATGGCGGCAGAGATCGGCACGCAAAAGGTCATCACCGAGCATTCAACAGTCGGCGTTGTTGTGACGACCGACGGAACAGTTACGGGCATCGACAGAGAAGAATATGAAGAGTGCGAAGAAAGAGTTATCTCGGAGCTTTTGAGCCTCAATAAGCCGTTTGTCATTTTGATGAATTCACTTCATCACGACAGTGAGGAAACAAAAAAGCTTTGCAAAGAGCTCGAGGAGAAATATTCTGTTCCCTGCATCCCCGTCAACTGCCTCGAAATGACAAAAGAGGACATTCAAAAGATATTGGCAAATCTTTTGTTTGCTTTCCCTGTTAAAGAGATCAACATTGCGATGCCGAAATGGCTCAACTCGCTCGAGAAGGGACACAAGCTCAAGACAGAGATCTTCGATTATATCAAGACGGCTTGTGAGGGAGTTAAGCTTTTGCGTGATGTCGGAGATTTTTGCGAAGCGCTCGCAAATTGCGACAAGGTCAAGGGAACTGAGCTTTCGGCAATTGACCCGGGAAGCGGAGTTTGCAAGATATCTCTCAGCCTTGACCCTACACTTTTCTATAAGGTCTTGAGCGAGGAATCGGGAATTGAGATCGAAAATGAAAACGAGCTTATGCCGACGATATTGGAGCTTGTGAAATTCAAGAAGCAGTTCGAAAAGTTCTCACAGGCACTTGAAGAAGTTGAGGAGACCGGCTATGGAATCGTTATGCCCGAGCAAGAGGAGCTGACGCTTGATGAGCCTGAGATCATCAGGCAGGGCGGAAAGTACGGTGTGAGACTAAGGGCGAACGCACCTTCGATACACCTTATCCGTGCGGACATCGGGGCAGAGGTTGCGCCCATCGTAGGCTCAGAAAAGCAATCCGAAGAGCTCGTGACATATCTTATGAATGATTTTGAGGACGATCCCGCACTCATTTGGGATACAAACATCTTCGGAAAGTCGCTTTCCGAGCTGGTTTCCGAAGGGTTACATCAGAAGCTCAACCGATTGCCGGACGATGCAAGAGAAAAGCTCAGAGAAGCTGTTGAGAGGATCATCAACGAAGGATGCTCGGGGCTTATCTGTCTGATCGTGTGATATGAAAAGAAAAACACCTACTGCGAGGCTCGTTGGTCGTAAGACAGTAATATGTGAATTTTTTGGAACAGGTATGATTTCGGTCATACCTGTTCCGCTTTTAGCAGTACATCCACG
>CAZYUJ010000011.1:0-58335 GCA_964650705.1 uncultured Oscillospiraceae bacterium | reverse complement strand
GAGACGTTTTTCTATAGTTAATTCGAGCAAAAGCGAGAATTTACTATTCGCCACAGCCGCAGAAATCAAATTGTGACGATTTATCTCATTCACTTAACGGTAGGCACCGAAAAACGGCGGTGCTTTAGCACGAGGTACATGGTACCGAGAGACGTTTTTCTATAGTTAATTCGAGCAAAAGCGAGAATTTACTATTCGCCACAGCCGCAGAAATCAAATTGTGACGATTTATCTCATTCACTTAACGGTAGGCACCGAAAAACGGCGGTGCTTTAGCACGAGGTACATGGTACCGAGAGACGTTTTTCTATAGTTAATTCGAGCAAAAGCGAGAATTTACTATTCGCCACAGCCGCAGAAATCAAATTGATAAAACTGCTTGCTCGATTATATTACCACACCTATTGCAAAATGTCAAATGCAAAACCGTCTGAAGTTCCTTTTTACATTTGACAAATATACGGCGCATATACTATAATATTTTTAGCACAATTTCACAAACTTGGACACGAAAAAGGAGATAAATCTATGAAAAAGCAAGCGTTTAACCCATATCTTCCTTCTTGGGAATATATCCCCGACGGCGAACCCTATGTTTTCGGCGACAGAGTTTATGTTTACGGCTCTCACGACCTCTATAACGGTCATGTTTTTTGCCTCGGCGACTATGTGTGCTGGTCTGCGCCTGTTGATGATCTCGGCAACTGGAGATATGAAGGCGTTATCTATCCTTCCACATCAGATCCCTTTAATCCCGACCGCAGAATGTGCCTATATGCTCCCGATGTCACCATGGGGCCCGACGGCAGATATTATCTGTATTACGTTCTTGACAAGGTCTCGAATGTTTCCGTCGCAGTATGCGATACTCCTGCAGGTCGATACGAATTCCTCGGCTACGTTCACTATCCCGACGGCACACTTTTGGGCAATCGCCCCGGCGATGAGCCACAGTTCGACCCCGGCGTTATCACCGAAAACGGCAAGACCTATATGTACACCGGCTTCTGCGGAAGAGGGGACAAGTCTCGCCACGGCTCAATGCTCACGGTTCTGGACAGCGATATGCTCACGGTCATCGAAGATCCCGTTATTATAGTTCCCGGCTCTGAGTATTCAAAGGGCACGGGATATGAAAAACACGCTTTCTTTGAGGCTTCCTCGATAAGAAAGATCGGCGATACCTATTATTTCATCTATTCTTCCGAAGTTATGCACGAGCTTTGTTATGCAACCGCTTCCGACCCAAGAGGGCCCTTCACCTATGGCGGAGTTCTGGTCTCCAACGGCGATATCGGACTTGAAAACGGCAAGCCTGCAGGGATGTCTGTCGGTCAAACGGGAAATAATCACGGCAGCATGGTTGAGATCAACGGCGAATGGTATATATTCTATCACCGCCAGACAAACGGCACTTGGTTCAGCCGCCAGGGCTGTGCCGAAAAGCTCACCGTTGAGGCTGACGGAAGTATCAAACAGGTCGAGATGACCTCTTGCGGACTAAACGGCGGGCCGCTTGAGGGAAGGGGAGAGCATCCTGCATATATAGCTTGCAACCTCTTTATGGTCGATGAAAACGGAAATACTCATCGCACAAACGCTTCAAAGATCATGCAGGACGGTAAAGACGGCGATGAAAATGTCGGATATATCGGCAACGTCAACCGCGGAATGGTCGCAGGATTTAAATACTTCAAGTGCGAGGGCATCAAGGGGGTCAGCATCACCACCCGTGCATACATCCACGGAGAATTTGAGATAAAGACCTCGCTGTTCGGTGAGCCCTTGGCAAAGATCCGCGTTGACGGAACGAATATTTGGACTAAATATACCGCACCGATAGACTTGCCCGACGGTGTTTATGCATTCTTCATTCACTTCAAGGGCACAGGAAACGGTCAACTGAGATCCTTTGAGCTCAATTAAACAGTCTGAAAAGGAGTGAACACTATGTTAAGAAGAGTAAAAACGGAAAAC
Organism: uncultured Oscillospiraceae bacterium; assembly: GCA_964650705.1. Taxonomy (GTDB): domain Bacteria; phylum Bacillota; class Clostridia; order Oscillospirales; family Ruminococcaceae; genus Faeciplasma. The sequence goes on along the minus strand of CAZYUJ010000011.1, from coordinate 56,358 downwards.
GGCTGGGTCAAGGGTATTGAAGCCGCTGACCCAAGGATCACAGCCTTCAAGGGCGTCCCCTTTGCGGCACCGCCCGTCGGCGAAAACCGCTGGCGTGCCCCTCAGCCGGCACAGGATTGGGAGGGCGACCTTGAGTGCTATCGCTTCGCAAACATCTCGATGCAGGATACCCCCGGTGTCGGCGACGGACTTTATGACCGTGAATGGCACGTCGATTCAAAGATCCCAATGGGCGAAGATTGCTTATACCTAAACATCTGGACACCTGCAAAGACAGGCGACGAAAAGCTTCCCGTTTTGGTTTGGTATTTCGGCGGCGGACTTCAGTGGGGCTATCCCGCTGAAATGGAGTTCGACGGTGAGCGTGTCGCAAGACGAGGCGTTATCTTCGTCAGCGTCAACTATCGCATCGGTGTTTTCGGCTTCCTGGCTCATCCCGAGCTCACAGCGTCTCAGCCTGATGCTCCGGCTAACTTCGGCTCGCTTGACCAGCAAGCAGGGCTTAAGTGGGTCAAGCGCAACATCTCGGCATTCGGCGGCGACCCCGACAACATCACCATCGCAGGTCAGTCCGCAGGCGGCGGAAGCGTTATGTCCCAAATGACCTGTCCCGATAACTACGGTCTTTTCAAGCGCGCGATCGTCCAGAGTGCTATGATCAAAAATCCCTACGGTCACGGCGGGCCCATCCGTGCAGGCGGTTTTGAAGCGGCTCAGAAAAACGGTGAGAACTTCATCAAGTTCTTGGGCGTAGATTCCATTGAAGAGGCAAGAAAGCTGGATGCTTTCTATATCCGCGATAAATACGGCGAATTCGCAAGGTCAAACCCTCGTTTCTATACCGTTCAGGATGATAAATTCTGCTTTGGCGACAGCATGAAGCTCTATTGTGAGGGCAAGCACGCAAACGTTGACATCATGGCAGGGAACACCAAGGACGAGTTTATTAGCTCTCTGCGTGCCGAGTCTGAAGCCGATCTTGAAAACAAGGTGAAAGAGATCTTCGGTGACAGGGCTGATGAATTTCTTTCTTGTGAAGAGGCACACGCCACTGACGGAAGAGGGAATTATGCCTTCGCTCAAGGCATTGAATGCTATGTCAAGGCTCTTTACGAAACCGATATTGAGCGCGGGGGCGACAAGCGCCACTATTATTACAGCTTTGATATCGAAATGCCCGGTGACGATCATCCGGGAAGCTTCCACTCCTGTGAGCTTTGGTTCTTCTTTGAGACCTTGGCAAAATGCCACCGTCCGTTCACGGGAAAGTATTATGACGTTGCCCGTCAGATGTGCAACTATTATTGCAATTTCATAAAAACGGGTGATCCCAACGGCGTTGACATCGACGGCACTGAGATGCCCAAGTGGGAGGAATACGGCAAGTCGTCATCCAAGGGTGTTCACTTCACTCTTGACGGCATCAGACCCGACACGGACGAAACAAAGTTTAAACGGCTACTTATTGATAAAGCAAAAGAATCCCTCAAGTAAAACTTCAAGCGGTATCGAGACAAATCGGTGCCGCTTAACTTTGTTAAGGCTTGTCACAAATCTTTAAATCTGTCCCTTGTTAAGATCACGTCTTTTAGATATAATAAATGTAAACCTATAAACAGCGTTGCTGTGCAATTATCGGCGTTTTGCCTATTAAGGAGTGAACCTTTTGAGCAATGATCTAAATAGCTTTGTCAAAACTAAAGACTATCTTGTTTGTGTTGACAGCGACGGCTGTGCAATGGATACAATGGATATTAAGCATTATAAATGCTTCGGCCCCTGTATGGTTTCGGAGTGGAATCTCGAAAAGTGGGAAGATGACATCCTTTCACGTTGGAACGACATCAACTTATATACTATGACGCGCGGAATCAACCGCTTCAAAGGCTTGGCGATTGCGCTGAGCGAGATAAATGAGCGCTATATTAAAATCGAGGATATCGATTCTTTGACGGATTGGGCACAGAATAGTCCCGAGCTTTCAAACGACGCACTTTCTCGTGCTATCGAAGAAAATCCCGATAGCATCTCGCTGAAAAAAGCGCTTTCATGGAGCAAGGCTGTCAACGAATCAATAAAAGCTCTCCCCGACGAGCTTAAGCTTCCGTTTGAGGGCGCGAAAGAGGCGCTTAGGTTCGCCCACGAGCGTGCGGACGTTGCGATCGTATCAAGCGCAAACCTCGGTGCCGTGCTCGAAGAATGGGAACAGCACGGGCTTTTGGAGCATACCGACATCGTGCTCGCACAGGACGCAGGGAGCAAGGCTTTTTGCATTTCCGAGCTTATCAAAAAAGGCTATTCCAAGGACAAGGTTTTGATGTGCGGTGACGCTCCCGGCGACTATGATGCCGCAAAGAAAAACGGGGTATACTATTATCCGATCCTTGTAAAAAAAGAAAAAGAAAGCTGGGCGGAGTTCGTGGCTATAGGCTTTGACAAACTTATTGACCTTAGTTATGGCGAGGGCTATCAGGAAAAGAAGATAAACGAATTCCTTGAAAATCTCGGCGGAAAATAATTCTGTGAAGTAAAAATTTATATAAAGGAGACAACCGAAATGATCGACTTGAAAGCACGACCCTATTATCTTAATGATGAAGATATCGCATGGGTTCAAAAAACCATCAGCGAAATGACTCCCGAGGAAAAGGTTGGCCAGCTCTTCTTCCAGCTAACAGCAGGAATTGATGAAGCTTACCTTAAGGAGCTTATGGAGAAGTATCACCTTGGCGGTTGTCGCTATAACGGCATGCCCGGTGCCGCTGTTCAGATGCAGAACAGGATCTTGCAGAAATATGCCAAGATCCCTCTCATCATCGCCTGCAACACAGAAAACGGCGGTAACGGCGCTTGCAATGACGGCACATTTATCTCAGCCGGAATCAAGATCGGCGCTACAGGCAACGTTCAGTATGCTCACGATTTGGGCAGAATGTCAAACGAAGAAGCTCATGCCATCGGCTGCAACATGGCTTTCTCTCCCGTCTGCGACATCCACTATAATTGGGAAAATACCGAAGTTGTTGCTCGTGCTTTCGGTAACGACCCGGAAAGAGTTGCAAAGATGAGCAAGGCATATCTTGACGGCGCTCACACTGTTCCCGGCTTTGCTTGCGCTGCAAAGCACTTCCCCGGAAACGGCATGGACTTCAGAGATGCTCATCTTGCCAATAACATAAACAGCCTTAACGAAGAAGAGTGGATGGCAACATATGGCCACGTTTACAAAACTCTTATCGACGCTGACCTTGACGCTATAATGGGCGGTCACATCATGATGCCCGAATATATGCGTGAGGTCAAGCCCGGTATCACCGATGAGGAAATGCTCCCCGCAACTCTTTGTCACGAGATCATGACAGGTCTTTTGCGTGAAAAGCTCGGCTTCAACGGTATGATAGTAACCGATGCTTCCCACATGGTCGCAATGACTGACCGTATGACAAGAACCGAAATGCTTCCTTTGGCGATCAACGCGGGCTGTGATATGTTCTTGTTCTTCAACGATCCCGATGAAGACTTTAACACTATGCTCGATGCATATAATAAGGGCTTGATCTCTGAAGAGAGAATGACCGAAGCGCTCACAAGGATCCTCGGCTTAAAGGCTCATATGGGACTTCATAAAAAGTCCAAGGAAGAGCTCGTTCCTGCTCCCGAAGCTTTGGCTACTCTCGGCAAAGACGAATATAAGAAGACATCAGATGCCATCAGCCGCGATGCTATCACCTTGGTTAAATATAAGGATCAAGACGTTTTGCCTATAACTCCCGAAAAATATAAAAGAGTTATGATCGTTTACGTTAAGGGCGCAGCGGGCGCTATGGACTCCATAATGCAGATGGCAATGAAGAGCATGGGCATGGGGTCTGCAAAGAGTCCTGCCGAGGAACTTAAGGATCGCCTCATCGAAAAAGGCTTTGATGCTTTCATTTATGAAAGCCCCATCGAGAAGATGAATAAACAGATCGCAGCAGGCGAAAAGCCGAGCCTTAACCTCTATTTCGCAGGGAAAAATGCAATCAGCGACTTCGTTTCCAATCAGGATCTTGTTATCACCTTGTTCGACGTTGCAAACGGAAGACCCAGCTTTGGAATGTCCAAGGGCGGAGGAGAGATCCCGTGGTATGTGTTCGAGCTTCCCGTGATCGGTGTCAGCGTAAATGCTCCTACGATGCTTGCCGATGCTCCTCAGCTAAGAACCTATATCAACGCATATGACTCCAAGCCCTCAACAATGGACGCTTTGGTTGATGCTTTGGTATCGGGACCCGATGCTTTCAAGGGAAGCGACCCGATAGACAGCTTCTGCGGACTTTGGGATGCAAAGATCTGATCTTATAATAACAAACACCTGTAAGGCTAAACCCTACAGGTGTTTTTACGTTTATCGTTTTTTTATAACTGCATACATCATGCGATCAAACTCTGAAGGAACCGAGGTGAATCCCTTTTCCAAAATCTCGAAAGAATTATCGCTGATCTCTTTTTCAAAGAAATCGAAAGTGACCGTTCTGCACGAAGTTCCTGCGACTAAAAGCTTTTCTCCTTTGTGACATCTCTCTTGGAGGTCAAACGCCGTGCTGATGTCGCTTTGGATCTGCATTTCACCGTCGCCCATAGAACAGATCAGCGCAATTCCGCTGTCAGTCAAGTGGTCATAAATGAATCTGTAAAACGAATTTCTGTCTTCATCCAAAACGAGCATATGAAGCACAGCTACTGCGTAGATGAAGTCATATTTGTGCTCGAGCTTGTCCTTGATACAGTCAACGACCTTGAAATTCTTTTGATACTCGGGATAAAGCGTTTTACAATAGCTGATGGCTTCGCTTGAGATATCGCTTGCCAAAAGATCATATCCGCCTCTAAGCAATGCTGCGGAATCTCGGCCTTCGCCGCACCCGATCTCCAAAATGCTATGGGTCTTACTGACAGAAAATTTCCGTATCGTCCGGGCAACTATTTCTGACGGCACGTCTGAAAACCAACGTATCGATCTTTCGTGCACAGCTTTATATCTGTCGTCATACGCTTCATAATACTTTCTGTCGTTCATAAAATTCCCTTACATACTGCCCTCTTGCTCATACATAACGAGTCTGATACCGTCGTTGCCGTAAACGACGTATTCGGCGAGCTTGATGTTGAGAGCCTCAAGATGCCTCATTATCGCCTTAATATGCTCATACTCATAGGCTGTCAGCTTGTTGCTTCTATACGGACGGTTTGTTGCTATCATGCACTGAGTGCAGTTGATCTTCAACAGCTCGTTAGTTATGTACCTTACGGTATCGGTGTGTGTTGCACACTTTTTGACGTCTGTGATAGCAAACCTCACCAGTCCGAGCGAATCGTCCAAACAAGCAACACAGATCACTTCGTTTCTCATCTCAAAAAACAGCGATTCAAAATACCGGCATATCTTCTGATAAGAATTGAGTGAAAGTCTGTGGGATCTGATGCTATCATAATCCTCATAGATCTGAGGGATAAGCCCGATAAGCGAAGCGGCATTTTCTCCGATACCGTTCACCTTACAAAGCTCTTTCGGGTCTGCATCAAATACGTCGGATATCGTTTCGAATTCGTTCAAAAGCCGGTGAGCATGTACGTTCGTGTCACCTCTGGGGATCGCATAGAACAGCAAAAGCTCAAGCTTTTGATGAGGCAAAAACGAATCAAGCCCGTTTTCGATGAATCTTTGCCGAAGTCTGGATCTGTGACCTGCATGAATATTCTCATTACTCATCCCGTTGCCCCCTTTTTCATAACAATTATTATCTCAAAGAGGATACATTTTGTCAAGATATCTGCTTGTAAAACAGATACGGTTTTGATATAATCAAGATATAATCATTGGTTGGAGTGAAATGTTTGGAACTGTCAGCGAAGGAATATAAGGCAAAGATCAAAAAGCAATATGCCGAAAAAGGCTTTAGATCGCTCAGCGAAGACCAAAAGCTTGAGCTCATCCTTTTCTATGCGCTTCCGGCGCAAGAGGCAATAAATTGCTCGCATTCGTTGCTTACAAGGCTCGGCTCTCTCAGCGGTGTTCTCGGCGCATCATATGAATCCTTGCTCGATGTCCCCGGGATGACGGACAGCGCAGCAGTGTTCATCAAGCTTTTGCCTCAGATATGTGCAAGCTATGCTAGGTCCCGCACAAGCGGTATGAAGCTGTCGAACTATGAGCAGGTGAAGGAATTCCTGAAGGCTGAGTATTGCGGCGTTGAGCACGAGACCGTGAAGCTGATATGCTTAAACAGCGGCTTTGATATCGTCAATGTCTTTGTAGTTGCCGGCACAGATCCGTCTCAGGTATCGGTGGATGCAAGAAAAGTCATGTCCGAAGTCTTGAATTGCGAATGCTCTTCATGCATACTTGCACACAATCACCCGTGCGGTAATTGCCATCCCTCGACCGAGGATCACATTATCACCGGTCAGATCAAGGAGCTGCTGCGATCCGTTAACGTAATGCTGTCAGATCACATAGTCATAGGTAATGACGGAATGTGGTCTGTGAAATGTAAGAATAAGATATAAAGAAAAAGCCACCGAAAAGGTGGCTTTTTTGATGATATATTAAAGTCCGAAATATTTCTTAGCGTTGTTGAAGCAAATGTCACTTACAAGCTCGCCGAGCATCTTCTCATCGTTGGGATATTCGCCGTTTTCGACCCATGTGCCGATAAGGTTACAAAGGATCCTTCTGAAGTATTCGTGTCTTGTGTATGAAAGGAAGCTTCGGGAGTCCGTGAGCATTCCGACGAAGTTGCCCAAAATTGAGAGGTTTGCCAAAGACTTAAGCTGTGTTTCCATTCCCGACTTGGTGTCAGAGAACCACCACGCTGAGCCGTGCTGGATCTTTCCTCTTGCCTCAGGGCCCTGGAAGCATCCGATAACGGTGCCCAAAAGCTCATTGTCGTGAGGGTTGAGAGAGTAAAGAATAGTCTTGGGCAAAAGATCTTCCTTGTCGAGTGCATTAAGGAAGCCTGTAACAGCCGCACCGCAATCCTTGGTGTATATACAGTCAAATCCGGTGTCAGGACCCAGATCATTGAACTTTCTTGTGTTTGTGTTGCGCTGGACGTTATAGTGGATCTGCATAACGATATCGCGCTTAGCATACTCTTTTCCGAGGTGAACAAGAATAGCTGTCTTATATTTCTCAGCATCCGTCATGCTGACCGTTTCGCCTGCCATAGCTTTTGCAAATATTGCTTCAACCTCGCTGTCGTCAGCAGGGGAGTAGCAAGCATAATCAAGTCCGTGGTCGGTAACCTTGCAGCCGTGCTCACAGAAGTAATCAAGTCTTACGGTAAGAGCCTTCTTAACGTCCTCAGCGGTTTTTATCTCGATCCCCGAAACCTCGGCAAGCTGTCCGATATATTCAACAAATCCCGCTTTTTCAATGTTAACTGCCTTGTCAGGTCTGAATGAAGGCAAAACAAGTGCCGAACAGTCGCCGTCCTCGGCAATCTTTTTGTGCCATTCAAGGGAATCAACGGGATCATCGGTCGTGCCGATCATATATACATTCGAGTTCTTGATGATGTTCTTTGCGCTCATCGAGTCCTCTTTGAGGCGTGCGTTGCAAGCTTCCCAAATTTCTTCGGCGTTGTCGCCGCACATAGGCTGATCATATCCGAAATATCTCTTCAGCTCCAAGTGTGTCCAGTGATACATCGGGTTTCCGATAGCTCTGGGCAAAGCCTCAGCAAAGCGCTGGAACTTGATTCTGTCGGAAGCATCTCCTGTGATCTCATTTTCGGGAACACCGTTCGAGCGGATCATTCTCCACTTATAGTGGTCGCCGCCGAGCCAGATCTCGGTGATGTTTTCAAACTTCTTATCAAGCGCGATCTCCTTGGGGTTGATATGACAGTGATAGTCGATGATGGGGAGATTCTTTGCGTAATTGTGATAAAGCTTAATTGCGGTTTCGTTGGTTAAAAGAAAGTTTTCGCCCATAAATTCCATAGGTTATTTCCTCCTGAATATTATACTATAAATCAATTATACATATATAGCGCTCATATTTCAAGCAGTTTTCGCATAAAAAAGCGCCCTTTCAAAAAGAGCGCTTCTTTATCAGTCAGCCAAAACAGTAATTCTGTTGTAAAGAATTTCAGTTACAAGGTCAACGATCCAAGCGATCGCATTGCCGACACCGGTAACAAGAACAAGAATACCAACGACCAAAGTTACGGTATTCTTTGTTTCAGCGAAACGGATGATTCTGTAAACACCGCCGATAACACCGCCCAAAATGATCTGCAAAATGACCTTAACGAGCTTGGGAAGGTCTTCGTATACACTCGTAATGTTAACGTTCATCTGATTATCTCCAATCTTAATGCAAAATTCGAGAAAATTTTCTCTTGTCTAAATATATCACTCTTTTTTCGAAAAATCAAGCACAATTATATGATATCAGCGATGCGTCCGATCGGCATTCGGAGGGCCCATATGCGGCAAATCCGGCATATGAGGGGGCTTTTTGTGCATCGGCATTCCGAGAGTATCGTCCTCGTCAACGGGGGTGATGTATCTCTGTGCCTGAGTTGAGAACAGCTCATAATATCTGCCCTTAAGGTTCATAAGCTGAGAGTGATTGCCGACTTCGATCACCTTGCCATATTCCAAAACGACGATCTTGTTTGCAGTAGTTGCACTCGAAAGTCTGTGCGAAACGAAGAATGTGGTCTTGTCTTTGCGTAAATTGTCGAACTGGTTGAATATCTCCTGCTCAGCCATCGGGTCGAGTGATGCTGTCGGCTCATCCAATATCAAAATGTCTGAGTCGCTATAGAATGCTCTTGCGATAGCAAGCTTCTGCCACTGACCGATCGAAAGCTCGATTCCGTTATCCTCAAACCAACGCATAAGAGGAGTCTCGAAGCCTTCGGGAAGTCTTTCGATAAAGTCGGTCGCATTTGCAGCATCCGCAGCATCCTTGATGGACTTTTCATTATGCTCGGCTTCGATCTGTCCGAACTCGATGTTTTCTCTGACGTTCATGGCATATCTTCCGAAGTCCTGGAATATGATACCGAACATCTTATAAAGCTCTTCAACGTCATATTCCTTGATGTCATGTCCGTCGAGATAGATGGTGCCCTCACTCGGATCGTAAAGACGGGTCAAAAGCTTGATGAGCGTCGTCTTTCCGGCACCGTTGAGTCCTACCAAAACAACAGTATCTCCTGCGTTAATGGTGAGGTTGATATCCTCCAAAACATACTTATCAGTTCCGGGATATTTAAAGTATACGTGGTCGAAAACGATCGTATGACCACAGTGGCGCTCAACCTTTCTGGGTTCATCGAGTGTTGAAACAACGTGAGGCTTTTCGTTCATATAAGATATCATGTTGTTGATGAAAAGCGTACCCTCATAGATGGTTGCAGTAGTCGTGATTATCGTGGTCACGCCGCTGCTTATCGAGTTCAAAGCACCTGTATAAAGAGAATAGTCACCGACCTGAAGAGTGCCATCGAACACCATTTTCGCTATGTATATAAACAATACACAGTTGACCGCTGTCGAAATAACAGTCGCACCGATGCTCCAGATCCCTTCGTCGATTATAAGCTTTTTGATGCCGGCGAAATAATGCTTGAAAACTTTTGTATATTTCGAGATGAAGGTATCCGAAAGCCCGAACAGCTTAACTTCCTTGACAAGGTCTTTGTTCACAACAACGTCAGCATAATAGTTCATCTGGCGTCTGTCCTTCGATCTCCACCACATATACTGAACGTTTTTGTTGCGATAAACAAAGTTAACGATCGTTATCGGTATCGACATTATAACGATGATGAACGGTGCCCAAGGACTGATTGCAAAGAGGATGATGATAAAGCTTACCAAGCTTATGATCGAGCTTATCATCGAGAACGTAGAGCTCAAGATGTTAACGGGCCGTGAGCTCGCCTCACGGTTTGCGTTCTCAAGCTTTGCATAAAACTCGGGAGAGTCAAAGCTTGCAAGGTCAACATCCTTTGCCTTGTTGACGATCTTCATCTTGATGTGATTCGAAACCACTTCGCCCGATATTCTCGTCACCATGTTATAAAGTCTGTTGACGATGTTGACAACGAATAGGTATACAAAGTTTATAACCAAAAGCTCAATTATGGGATCAAACATAACAAGCTCGCCCGCAAAAGCAGCAGCCAAAGTGTTCAAGACCTCTGCTCCGATGTATGCCCCGATAACGGGCGATACACCGTTGAAGATAGACATAAACGTCATCACGAACAAAAGCGAGGGCTTGGCTTCCCACACAAGCTTATAAATATAGAACAGTCTTACGAAAAATGTTTTAACAAGCTTAACGATATAGCCCGGAACCTCTTTGATGTTCTTTGGCTTAGGGATCTGATATTGCTTGTTAACTTCGTGCGGTCTCATCGGAGGCGGCATTAGATCACATCCTTAAAATTAGTTAACACGTTAATTATATAGCTTTACTCAGTTTATGTCAATAAGTTATGCAAAAATAGTATTGAAAAATGAAGGTGTCCGTCGTATAATCCTATTAGATCAAAACGTGAAAGGAAACACTTTTATGATATCAAAAAAAGGAATACTTTTCGACCTTGACGGCACGATGTGGGACAGCGCCGAAAGCGTTGCAAAGTCTTATAATATTGCACTAAAAAACTTGGGCTATGATATGACCTTGTCTTGTGAGGACGTTAAATCCGTTATGGGAAAAACGATGTATGAAATAGCTCACATCTTTTTTGACAAGCTTTCAAAAGAAAAAGCTACCGAAATCATGGATTACTGCACCGAGGTGGAAGGGGAGTATATTGCCGAGTACGGCGGCGAGCTTTATCCTGATCTCGAGCAAACGCTTAAAGCTCTTAAGGATGACGGCTGGTTTATCGCTTGCGTTTCCAACTGTCAATCGGGTTATATCGAAGCCTTTTTGGCTTACTCAAAACTGCATAAGTATTTCGATGATATCGAATGTTGGGGCAACACTCTTCAGCTCAAAGCATATAACATCAAGCTCACAGCCGAGCGCAACGGCTTGACGGATGTTGTGTATGTCGGCGACACTATGGGTGATTTCGAATCCGCTCGCGAAGCAGGCGCCAAGTTCATCCACGCTGCCTATGGCTTCGGCAAGGTGCCGTCGGGAACCCCGTTTATTGAGAGCCTTGATGAGCTTCCTGCGTTAGCTGAAAAACTTATCGGCTAACCGCTCGGCGCCGCTTGCCGATCCTCGCTCGCCGCTAACGCGGCGGCTCGGCTTCGCCTACCGACTGCCTCGCCCCCACATTGACAATCTTTGTCGAATCATGCTACAATAAGGCATAATAACTCCCCGAAAACAGGGATGGAGGAACAGTATGAAACTAAACACGAAACGCACAGTCTTGATCGGTCTTGCATTCATGTCGGTTCTTGCGTTCTGGCAGTTCTACGATCAAGTGATCCCCGTAATTCTCGAAAATCACTTTGGCAGATCCACGCTCATGACCAACGCCATCATGTCGATAGATAACGTCTTGGCGGTCTTCATGCTCCCAATCTTCGGCATGCTCTCGGACAAGACTAAGACCCGTCTCGGCAAACGCACCCCATACATCTTGTTCGGAACTATAGCCGCAGTTATTTTGATGTTTGTGATCGCATTTTTGACTGAGTCGAAAAACTTTGTCGGCTTCATAATCTGCTTGATGCTTTTGCTCATCACAATGAGCATCTACCGTTCTCCTACAGCGGCATATATGCCTGATGTCACACCAAAGCCTCTTCGCTCAAAGGGCAACGCAATAATCAACTTGGTGGGATATATCGGCGGCATATTCTCAACTATCATAATGATGTTCCTTGTCACCAGCACAACTAATGACGACGGGACCCTTACATATAACAGCTTCATCCCGATATTTGTCGTAGTCGCTGTATTTATGCTCGTCACCGTTCTCATAATGGTATTCACAGTTAACGAGAATAAGGTGGTTGAAGAAACTGCCTCTGAAATGGAAGAGGATGAACCCGAAGCTGCCGCTGTCACAGGAAAGCTCCCTCGTGACGTTAAAAAGAGCCTTATCTTCATCTTGCTATCGGTTTTCCTTTGGTTCACTGCCTATAACGGCGTGACTACCTCTTTCTCCCGCTATTTCGAAAACAAGTTTGGCGTAGATGCCGGCGGTTCTTCGCTGTATTTAACAGTTGCAACCGTTGTTGCGATAATCTCATTCGTTCCTTTGGGTACAGTTTCGAGCAAGCTCGGAAGAAAAAAGACGATCATTTTCGGCATTGTGCTGATGACCGTTTGCTATGGCATCATGTTCTTACTTAACGAGGTAAGCGTTTTGATGTATATCATCTTCGGTCTTGTCGGTATCGGCTGGGCAGCGATCAACGTCAACTCCTTCCCGATGGTCGTTGAAATGTGTACAGGCTCGGATGTCGGAAAGTTCACAGGATACTATTATGCATTCTCGATGTCTGCTCAGATAGTGACACCCTTCCTCTCGGCTCTCGTCATCAGCAAGACTGATGTCTTGGGACTCAGCGTTGGTTTGGGTCTCGGATATGACGCTTTGTTCCCCTATGCCGTTGTGTTCTCAGCTCTGTCGCTCGTTACGATGCTCTTTGTCAAGCACGGCGACTCAAAACCTCAGACCAAAAAGTCGCTTCTTGAGAACTTTGACGTTGACGATTGATCTTATCATCTCAAAACCCGCAAAGACTTTTCGCTTTGCGGGTCTTTTTTTGTGTATATTCTATAATCTTTTTGTATGTTTATTGACAGTTTGAACGATAAATAATATAATGATAAAGTATTGTGCTTTATTATATCCATATTAATAGGAGTTGTATATATGTCTAACAAAAAATACACCAAAGAAAGCTTGAAGACTGAGCTCGCAAAGGTGCTTGAAGAGAAGCACTATGTAACTGTCGAGTCCGCTTCGGACAGACAGATCTATGAAGCTTTGTCTTCGATCGTTGTTGATGAGCTCAGAGCAAAGCGTCGCAGATTCATCAACAAGGTTCATTCCGACGGTCAGAAACAGATCTATTACATCTCGATGGAATTCTTGATGGGAAGATCCTTGAAGACAAGCCTTTATAACCTCGAGCTTACAAATGTCGCAGAAGCCGCTCTCAAGGACATGGGCGTAAGCCTCAAGTCTTTATATGAGCAGGAACCTGACGCAGGTCTCGGTAACGGCGGATTGGGACGTCTTGCTGCTTGCTACTTGGACGGCCTTGCTACTGACGGCTACCCTGCAACCGGCTACTCCATTCTTTATGAATACGGTATCTTCTGCCAGAAGATCGAAGAAGGATGGCAGGTTGAGCTTCCCGATAACTGGCTCCCCGGCGGCGGATGCTGGCTTGTTCCTCGCCCTGAGCATCAGATTGAGATCCACTTCGACGGTAACATCCGCGAATATTGGGATAAGCACCACCACCATGTAACTCACGAAAACTATACCACAGTTAACGCTGTGCCCTATGATATGTTTGTTTCCGGCTACGGCTCTGAGGCTGTTTCAAAGCTCCGCTTGTGGAAGGCTGTTTGCCCCTCGTTCGATATGGGCATGTTCAACTCCGGCAACTATGAAAAGGCTTTGGGCCAGAATATCGTTGCCCAAGCTATCTCAAAGGTCTTATATCCTAACGATAACCACCTTGAGGGTAAGAGCTTAAGACTTCGTCAGCAATACTTCATGTGTGCGGCTTCCGTCGGCGATATCGTAAATCACCATATGGCAACCTACGGTACACTTGACAACCTCGCTGACAAGGTAGCTATCCAGATCAACGACACACACCCCACACTTGCTATCCCCGAGCTCATGAGAGTTCTTTTGGACGATTGCGGCTACGGTTGGGATCACGCTTGGGACATCGTAACCAAGACCTTTGCATACACCAACCACACCGTTATGGCTGAAGCTTTGGAAAAGTGGGATTCAAGACTTTTGGAGTCTGTTGTTCCCAGAATCTATTCTATCATCGTTGAGATCAACAACCGCTATTGCGCTTCCCTTTGGGAAAGATATCACAGCGACGATATGGTCAATGAAATGACCATAATCAAGCACAACACCGTTCACATGGCTCGTTTGTGCGTTGCTGCTTCTCACAGCGTTAACGGCGTTTCTAAGATCCATTCTGATATCATCAAGAAGGACGTTTTCAAGAACGAATATGACTATACTCCCGAAAAGTTCAAGAACGTAACAAACGGTATCGCTTATCGCCGTTGGCTCATGCAGTCTAACCCCAATCTTTGCAAGCTTTTGGATTCCACCATCGGCAAGGGCTATATGCACGATGCAAACGAGCTTAAGAAGCTTGAAGCATTCAAGAATGATGAAGAGGTCCTCAAGAAGCTCGCAGATATCAAGCTCAAGAACAAGACTGCTTTTGCAAAGTATGTCAAGACTCAGAGCGGCATCATCTTGAACCCTAACACAATTTTCGACGTACAGGTCAAGCGTTTGCACGAATATAAGCGTCAGCACCTCAACGCCCTCAACATCATTTCCGACTATAACTATTTGCTCGAGAATCCCGATGCTGAGTTCACTCCAAAGACATATATCTTTGCGGCGAAGGCTGCTCCCGGTTATTATCTTGCAAAGCAGATAATCAAGCTCATCTGGTCTTTGGGCGAAGAAATAAGACGCAACCCCAAGATCAAGGATAAGCTCGGCGTTGTATTCCTTGAGAACTATAACGTATCCCTTTCCGAGCTTTTGATGCCCGCTGCAGAGATATCTGAGCAGATCTCCTTGGCAGGAACGGAAGCTTCCGGTACAGGTAACATGAAGCTCATGCTCAACGGTGCCGTAACCTTGGGTACTAAGGACGGTGCAAATATCGAGATCGGTGACGTTGTCGGAAAGGATAATATCATCAACTTCGGTATGACCGCCGAAGAAGTGGAAGCCAGAAAGCACGGTTACACTCCCGGCTATCTCTATAGCTCCAATCCTACGATCAAGTCTGCTATCGACAGAATTTCTGCCGGCATCAACGGCAACAAGTTCAGCGATGTCGTAGAGTCTTTGATCTATCACGATCCTTATATGGTCTTGGCTGACTTTGATTCTTACAGAGAAGCACAGAACTATGCCTCAAAGACATATAACGATCTCCTCAAGTGGCAGTCAATGTCTTTGATGAACATCGCAAATGCGGGTGTATTCTCGGCTGACAGAGCAGTAGAGGACTATGCAAGAGATATTTGGCACCTTAAGGGTTAAAAAATTATAAATAACTATTGCTTTTTTCGAGCATATATGTTATAATCCATAGGAATGTTGAATTTTCAAATTGGAGGATATACAAATGACAGCACTCAATATTATCAGCGGCATTCTTTTGTTCCTTGCCAGCATAGCAATTATTTTCGTGGTTATGGTTACTGACACACGCCACAGCGGTATCAACTCTGCAATCACCGGCGGAAGTGATACCTTCTTCGGCAGAAATGCAGCAAACACCAAGGAAGCAAAGCTTGACAAGCTCGCAAAGATCTGCGTTGCAATTTTCTTCGTTGTTACTATCATTGTTAACATCGTAACTGCATATCTTGGTTAATTCAAAACGAACAACTGCCGTCTGACAAGATCAGGCGGCGTTTTTCATATTTTACGGAGGTGGATCAGGTGGTCAAGCTCGACAACGATTGGGACATCGTCTTGAAAGGCGAATTCGAAAAAGAATATTATCTTAAATTGCGAGAATTTCTCATCGAGGAATACCGTTCTCAAACTGTATATCCCAATATGCACGATATTTTCAACGCTTTGAAATATACTCCGTATTCATCAGTGAAGGCTGTGATCCTCGGACAGGATCCATATCACGAGCCTGGACAGGCACACGGTCTTGCTTTCTCCGTTAAGGAGGGAACAAGGCTTCCCCCCTCACTTCAAAATATCTATAAAGAACTTGAATCCGACTTGGGAATACCGCTGACAAACTGCGGTGAGCTTACGGGCTGGGCGAAGCAGGGTGTTTTGCTGATGAACACTGCGCTGACTGTAAGACGAGGTCAAGCTAATTCCCACAAGGGAAAGGGCTGGGAGATCTTCACCGACGAGGTGATCAAAAAGCTCAACGAAAGACAGGAGCCGATAGCCTTCATTCTGTGGGGCGCTAACGCAAGAAGCAAAAAACAGCTTATCACCAATCCGATCCACGGGATATTTGAGTCTGCTCATCCAAGTCCGCTGTCAGCGTTCAACGGTTTCTTCGGTTCGCGCGTGTTCTCGCGCGTCAACTTCTTCCTCATGGAAAACGGTGTCCCCCCGATTAACTGGGCAAAGCGTCAATAGCACCACCGCCCCGCACCGCCGGCGCCTCGCTCCCTTCGGGAGCCACCGCCGCCGACAGCGGGGCTTTTTTGCGATTGCCGCAGCGTACGGCGAAGCCCGTCCCATGCCCCTTCGGGGCATGGGACGGGCTTCGCACCCGCACAAATAAAAAACTCCCCGATCCGAGAGGATAGGGGAGTTTTTATTTGTGCAATCATTTGCCCTGTCTGCGCTTGACTTCCTCGAAAGAAACACCGAACTTTTCATAAATAGTTCTTGCGTAGCCGAACTCCTGCGGAGCTTCGCGCTTGATTCTGTAAAGTCGTCTGTTATCGTTAGACGTATCAACGGTCGTGATCAAGCTGACAAGCTTGGTGTCGCCCTCGACGGTCTCGTTCAAGGTGTCGAGGCTTCTCGCAAGCTCTAAAAGGTGGGTAGCATAAACGCCTCTGACGCCGACGCATCTGAAGATCTTTGTAAGCTCAGTTGCAATGTATACACACTCCGTCGGAGTCGTAGATTGAATGGATTCGTTCAAAAGAAGCATGCTGTGACGGGTTGCTGTGTCAACGGTTTCCTTGAACTGCTTACATTCCTGAGTGAAGCGAGAGGTGTTGAGACCGACCTCTTCTTCCTTCGGGAAGTGAGTGTAAATAAAGTCAACAGGACTGATCCTGCAAGCGCTTGCAGGAACGTAGATTCCCGCCTGAGCAAGAACCTGAATAATTCCGATAGCTCTTGTATACGTTGTCTTGCCGCCGTTGTTAGCGCCGGTGAGGACATAGAATCTTCCGTCATCGTCAAATGTACAGTCGTTTGTAATGATCTTGCCCTTCAAGCTTGCCATAGGGTCGGAGCCGACCATCTGAATATAGAATGAAAGATCGAACACGTCCTTAGCGTCCATGAATCTGTCTTCCATAGGCATATACTGCGGTCTTGACATATCAAGTCCGCGGCTTCTGACAGCCTCAACCAGCCTCTTTGCACCGATATAGAAGCTCATCTGGCTCTCGAAGGTCAAAATGTCTTCTGTAGATTTCTTGAAATATGCTCTGATAGCTGTATCAAGGTGAGAAATATATTCCGAGTTGATCTCCTTGAGCTCTCTGAACAAAGGAGCCTCAAGGTCGTTCGTTCCGCCGTTTTCGTTATAGAGCGAGTGGGTTTTTCCGATCGCTCTCGTAGCGCTTGTGTCGATGTGCTTGAAGATCCAATCGAATCTGCCTTTTTTCTTTATGAGGTCGGTCGACACCGACAAAAGCATAGCCTCATATGGTCTCATCATGTCGTCGAAGTTGATGCCGACTGTAACGCTCTTGACGCCCTTTGCCAAGATTCTCAAGCATTCGTCGGTCTCACGCTTGACTTCGTCAAAATACTCGGAATTATAAACCGAAGCAAAATACTTAACAAGCTCCTTAAGCGCTTCAGACTTAAATTTATCCTGGAACTTCTGGCAGAATTCGTGGCACTTTGTGATGCAATCAATGAACGTTTTGAGCGAGTTGAGTCTTTGATTCAAAGCAAAGAAGCTGTCAGCCAAACCGAGCTTCTGAATGTTAACGTGCTCGTTAACGTAAAGCTTATGCACGTTTTCATACAAAACCGCTTCAAGCGCAGGGACATTCAAAAAGTCCTCTAAAATGTCCAAACGATAATTCAAGACTTCCTCATCAGTTGTCATCTGAGTGAAGATCCTAAGCGCATTCAAAGAGTTCTCAGGGCATATCAAACGCGAGAGCATCTCAAGCTCAAGGTTCGTGACATAGTCCTGTGGGAGATTGGATATATTTTTTCCTCGTTCCAAACAAATCTGCTTCTTTTCTTCGCTGGGATACAAAAGGTCTACCAAATGCATCTCATCCTGTGTGATTGCGGGGTTTTGTGCCATTATAGGTTCACCGTGCCTTTCAAATTCAACATATAGCTCCAAGAAAAAGTTCCTTTGATGACAGTATATCATCAAAGGAACGATATTTCAATAACATTTTATCCAAATTATTTGCGTCGCAGAATAATTTATTACAAAAGCATGATTCCTGCTTTTTTGCAGCCCTCAATGGTAGCTTTGTCCCAAACCGAAACCTGAACCTCACCGATGTGAGCCTTGCCCAAAAGTAGCATACAAAGTCGTGACTGTCCGACACCGCCGCCGATGGTCAAGGGGAGCTCACCGTTTAAAAGCTTCTTGTGGAATTCAAGCCCCGAACGCCACTCACACTCCGCCTTTTTAAGCTGAGCTCTGAGCGATGTCTCATCGACTCTGATTCCCATCGAGGATATCTCGAAAGCACAGTCAAGTGTCTCATTCCAAAACATGATGTCACCGTTAAGGCTCCAGTCGTCATAGTCGGGAGCTCTTCCGTCATGCTTGTTGCCCGACTTGAGCTTGTCACCGATCTGCATAATAAACGCAGTCTTGTTTTCCTTCAAGAACGCATTCTCGCGCTCTTTCGCGCTCATATCTGGATACATATCCTCAAGCTCCTGAGTCGTCACAAATGCAACCTCTCTTGTCAGACGGCACTTAACGTTCGGATATACCTTCGCAACAAGCTCATGTGTATTATATATAGCGTCAACGATCTTTGTAACGATATCCTTCAGAAAATCAAGATTTCTGTCCTCTTTTGTGATAATTCTTTCCCAGTCCCACTGGTCAACGTAAACCGAATGAAGATTATCCATCTCCTCGTCACGTCGTATAGCGTTCATGTCGGTATATAGCCCCTCACCAATGTGGAAGCCGTATTCTTTTAAAGCCATTCTCTTCCACTTAGCGAGCGAGTGAACGACCTCTGCGTTGTCGCCGGTCTCCAAAAGGTCGAAGGAAACAGGTCTTTCATAACCGTTAAGGTCGTCGTTCAAGCCCCTTGTTCCGTCAACGAAGAGGGGAGCGGATGCACGTTTTAAATTGAGCGACTGACACAAATTCAGCTCAAAGCTCCTCTTAATAAGTCCTATCGCAGTTTGTGTTTCATATGCCGTTAAGCTTGATGTATAGCCCTTCGGCACGATCAGTTTGCTCATCTAAGTCAGCCCTTTCGCGAAAAAATCAAATAAAATAAGCACCGTAAGTATATTACGATGCTTACTTATTCATTATACCTAATTTAGCGCTTTATGTCAATACAGCGTGAAATTTTCGCTTATTCTGCATCATCAGCAGGAGCTTCTTCGGTCTCGCCCTCAGCCTCTGTTTCAGCATCGCCTTCAACCTCGGTCTCGATCTCAACGGTCAATGCTGTTGCGGTAAGGTTCTCCTTGATGGTGTCAAGAGTGACCGTCTGCTTCTGCATTACGTCAATGTAAACACCATAGTAATACTCAGCATCAGCCAAGCCCAAATAAAGACCGCACACGTTATAGTCTTCGCCCAAAGCGGTAATGTATTCGAAGATTATTTCAGCAGCAGCATCTTCGCTTCCGATAATCTCTTCAGCAGTAGCTTCAGCGATAACATAGTCATAATCAATAGAGAAATCGCTGGCGCTTGTGTATGTGTAGAAAGCAGCCTGAGAAATAGTGCCCAAGATCTCTGCGGCAGCCTCAGAATCCTCAGCGAATGCCTCAGCATCAGCTACGTTCTTGGTGCTGTCATAAATAATGTCGTCTTCAACATAATAGGCATAAATATCGTTTGCATAGATCTCATCATCGTAGCCGGTAATTCTTTGAAGCTTGACGTTCTCTCTTTCGCCATAGATGAACTCTGTATAGTCCTTCATAAGACCGTTATACTTTGAGTTATCAACCGATGTACCGACAATTGCGATGACGATCAAAACGACCAACACAACTATCAAAATAACGAAAATGTTTCCTTTGCTTTCTCTTTTCTTCTTGTACTGCTTGCTTTTGCTCATTTTAGTTTTCCTCAACTTTCAAATTTATCTTTTATCATTCGACGGTAACCGATTTTGCTAAGTTTCTCGGTTTATCGATATCGCAACCTCTCAAGACTGCCACATGGTATGCAAACAACTGATACGCAGTTGCCGCCGCGATTCCCATGAAAAGACGGTCGATCTCGGGCAGGCGATATTCATACATAATGCTTGAATCGGCTTCGGGATAGTCCGGTCCACAGATCATAAATACCCTTCCGCCGCGCGTCGCAACCTCACAAACGTTGCTTCGCGTTTTTTCATAAAGCTCGGGAACCGTTGCCAGCGCCGCCACAGGTGTGTCCTCGGTGATCAGCGAGATGGTTCCGTGCTTAAGCTCTCCTGCGGCATAAGCCTCAGAGTGTATATACGAAATTTCCTTAAGCTTAAGCGAGGCTTCGGTCACGATGTGGCTGTCAATTCCTCTGCCGATAAAGAAAATGTCGTCATATTTATATAGCTCGGTCGCAATATCCGCAAGCTTCGGCTCGTCGGATATAACCTCATTAATTGCATCACCGAGCTGATGCATCAGCATCTGTGAATAGTGTTCAAGCTGTTCTTTTGTTATCTTTCCAACGTTATACGCAAGCTGGAACGCAAATGCACAAAGTGTTGCAGTCTGTACGGTATATGCCTTCGTCGAGCAAACCGAGATCTCCGGCCCGGCATATGTATAAATAACTCGGTCAGCTTCTCTTGCGATAGTGGAGGAGATAACGTTTACAAGCGCCAACGTCTTCGCTCCGCGTTCTTTGGACATTCTGAGCGCCTCTCTCGAGTCAGCCGTTTCGCCCGATTGCGAAATGATCAAAACCGTGTCGCCTTCGCCGACGATAGGATCCTCATATCTGTATTCGGAAGCTGTCTCGACGGTCACGGGAATTCGCGCAAGCTTTTCGATCAGATATTTTGCATAAAGTCCTGCGTGCATTGCCGTTCCGCAAGCAACGATCCTCAACGATTTGATAGCCTTAAAGTCCTCGTCATATATTCCGTCAGATTCAAAGCTGATAACTCCGTTTTTATATCTCGGGCTCAATGTCTTTCTTATTGCTTCGGGCTCTTCGTGGATCTCCTTGAGCATAAAGTGTGCATATCCGCCCTTTTCAGCCGTCTCAGCGTCCCAGGTAGCCGTCAAAACATCCTTTTCGGTAACGTCACCGTCTTTATCATAGACCTTGATGTCGCTTCCGTTGATGATAGCAACCTCACCGTCGGAAAGTGTCATATAGTTTTTGGTATATTTGAGGATCGCTGAAATATCCGAAGCGATAAATCCGCCGTCCTGAGCAATGCCGATGATAAGCGGGCTGTCTTTCTTAGCGGCATAAATAACGCCGGGAACATCCTCAAACAAAATGCCGAATGCATATGAGCCCGTGATCTCGTCCATTGCGCATCTAATGGCAGCAACAGGATCACGAGTGAGGGAATAATACTGATTGATGATTCCCGCACCGACTTCGGTATCCGTCTGGGTCACAAAGCTAACGCCCTTTTCGGTCAGCTTTTCCTTGAGTTCCTTATAGTTTTCAATAATTCCGTTGTGAACAAGTGTGATCTTGCCGATAGTGTGAGGATGAGAGTTCGTATCACTCGGAGCTCCGTGTGTTGCCCATCTTGTGTGACCGATCCCACAGCCTGAGCAAATCCCGCCCAAGGCTTCGATCTTTTCATCTAAAGCCTTGACTCTTCCCATAGTCTTGATAACTTCAACGCCGTTATCGGTAAATGCCGCAATTCCTGCTGAATCGTATCCTCTGTATTCAAGTGCCGTAAGTCCGTGGATAACACGTTCTTTTGCATCATAACATCCGCTGTAACCAATAATGCCACACATAAATTATCCTCCGTTCAGTTTTGTAGATATTTTATTTTGACATCTCTATATATAATACAGCCGAAATGTGTGATTGTCAAGAAAACTTAAAGATTAATCGGTGTAAATCCCTTTGAGGTGAGGAAATACACCTCATCAAATCCGCATTTTTTCGCAATAGCTTCGCATTCGCCGAAGTAACAGTCCAAATGATCCTTGTCGTGACAGTCTGATGATATCGTTATCTTTCCGCCTGACTCAGCGATCTTTTTCAAAACCCGTTGCGAGGGATAGGGGAAGGTGCGCTTTCCTCTTCCGATAGCACCCGTGTTAATCTCAAAAATCTTGCCTGCGCCGACCAAAGCCTTGATCGCTTCGTCCTCGGCATCAATAAATCTTTTTGAGGTCACATCAATTATCCCGGGACAGACCTCAATAAACTTTGTTACTAAATCAAAATGCCCGACGATATCCAAATCGTCACGGTCTGCGATCTTAGCAACTTCTCTATAATATTCCTCACAGAGTGCCAAAACGTCACCGCCAAAGCATTCGTTTACGCCGTTTGTGAGCTCCTCAACGGTGTTATCGATACAGATCCGCTTGCCGTTCTTTACAACATAGTGACATGACCCGATCGCATAATCAAGAGGATGATCACACCTCTCGCTCAACAGATCCATCTCAAGTCCTATGAAGACCTCAAGCTCTCCCTTGTATCTTTCTTTTATTTTCTCACATTCAGCGAAGTAGCTGTTATACTTTTCGATCGGCATACACCAGTCATCGCATCCCGAAATCGCACTGTGATCAGAAAAGCCCAAAGACGAAAAGCCCTTGCTTATTGCCGCAAGAGCCATTTCCTCTAATGTATTTTCGCCGTCGCTGAAGATCGAGTGCGTGTGCAAATTCTGTTTCATCATACCTACACCATTTTTTCTTGCTTGACCTTTTTATCTATAACATGACGGGAAGCAAGCTCTTGTGTGATCTCATCAATAGAAATATCGGCTTCAACCATCAAAACGCTGAGGTGATAGATAAGGTCTGCAATTTCATAAACCGTTTCGGCTCTGTCCTCAGCCTTAGCGGCGATGATGACCTCGGTACATTCCTCACCGATCTTCTTTAAGATCTTGTCGAGTCCCTTTTCAAAGAGGTATGTCGTATAAGATCCCTCTTTTTTCTCGGTCTTTCGCCCTTTGATAAGCTCATATAAGCCTTCATATGTAAACTGAGGTTCATCAGACTCCAATACTGTGTTAAAGAAACAGGATTCCTCACCCGTGTGGCACGCAGGGCCGTCCTTTTCAACTTCAACCACCAAAGCATCCTTGTCGCAATCGGCTGTGATGCTCACGATGTGCTGATAATTTCCGCTGGTTTCACCCTTTAACCAAAGCTCCTCGCGCGATCTTGACCAGAAGCAGGTCAGCTTCTTCTCCAAAGATATCTCAAGACTCTCTTTGTTCATATATGCCAGCGTCAAAACCTTTTTTGTCTTTGCATCCACAATGATGGAAGGGATAAGCCCTTTGTCATCAAACTTAAGTTCGTTAATGTTGATCATATTCATCACCTATATCTAAATTCTTGCATTGATTCCGTTTTTAATAAGCTCACGCTTAAGGTCGTTTATCTTAACCTCTCCGAAGTGGAAGATAGATGCCGCCAAGCCTGCGTCAACCTTCGGGTTCGAGTTAAACAGAGTTATGAAATCCTCGATCTTCCCTGCACCGCCCGATGCGATGACAGGAACGCTGACGATGCTTGTAACAGCCGCGAGCATCTCAAGGTCAAAGCCTTGCTTAACGCCGTCAGTGTCGATAGAGTTGAGAACTATCTCTCCTGCGCCCGAATCAACGCCTTGCTTGACCCACTCGAGCATATCAAGCCCCGTGTCAACTCTTCCGCCCTTTGCAAAAACTCTGAACTGTCCGTCTACTCTTTTTGCGTCAACGCTCAAAACCACGCATTGTGAGCCATATAGCCTTGCCGCTTCGTTAATGATCTTCGGATCTGCCAGAGCCCCCGAGTTAACGCTGACCTTGTCAGCTCCGCATCCCAAAACCCTTGCAAAATCATCGACTGAGTTGATGCCGCCGCCAACGGTAAGAGGTATAAATATTTGGGAAGCGACTTGCTCCAAAACATCGCAAAAAAGCTTTCTGCCTTCGCTTGATGCCGTGATATCATAGAACACAAGCTCGTCTGCTCCTGCGGATGAGTAATATTTCGCCAAACTCACAGGATCGTTAACATCGTTAAGCCCCATGAAATTTGTGCCCTTGACGACCCTGCCGTTTTTAACGTCTAAACAGGGGATAATTCTTTTTGTTATCATTTTGCCACCTCAATAGCTTCACTAAGGTCGATAGCGCCGGTGTAGCAGGCTTTGCCCACGATAGCGCCGTATATCCCCATCTCCTTAAGAGCCTTAATATCTTCGATAGAGGACACACCGCCCGATGCGATAATGTTGATATCATAAGACCGGGACAGCTTTTTGTATAGCTCTCGGTTTGTGCCCTGCATCGCACCGTCCTTTGAAATGTCTGTGCAGATGGCCGTTTTAACACCGATAACCTGTAATTCGCTCAAAAATTCTTCGAGCGCTACACCCGAATTTTCAAGCCAACCGTTGATCCTGACCATTCCGTCCAGGATATCAACGCCCACAGCAATCTTTTCGCCATACTTGGCAACTGATTCACAAAGCAAGGCTTTGTCCTTTACAGCGGCGGTGCCCAAAATAACTCTGGATACACCTGCCGAGAGGTATGCGTCTATTACATCCATAGATCTGATCCCGCCGCCAAGCTCGATGAATATATCCGTAGCTTCGATGATCTTTTTTATGGTCTCAATGTTTGGAGTACCGCCTGTTTTCGCACCTTCAAGGTCAACAACGTGCATTTGCAAAGCTCCTGATGCCTTGAATTTCTTTGCTATTTCACAAGGATCGCCGTAAACTGTCTTTTGAGCATAATCACCTTTGTAAAGGCGAAC
This sequence comes from uncultured Oscillospiraceae bacterium, assembly GCA_964650705.1. Lineage (GTDB taxonomy): Bacteria > Bacillota > Clostridia > Oscillospirales > Ruminococcaceae > Faeciplasma. The sequence continues at coordinate 31,324 of CAZYUJ010000011.1, read as the reverse complement.
AGCTTCACCGCCGATTATGTCAATTGCCGGATATATCTTCATCTTTTCTCCTCCAAAGTGCTGAAATTTCAGCTTCACGGCTCGGCACGAAACCGCACTCCGCCGCTCCGCGGCGGGCGCGCTTCCGCGCCTCGCCATCCGGCGGTCAAAAATTTCCGAAAGCCATACCGCCATCTATATCTTTTGTCTATACTTCGCCGAATGCTCTTAATATTTTAAGCCCGACTTCGCCGCTTTTTTCGGGGTGGAACTGACAGCCGTAAATGTTGCCCTTTGCAACTGCCGCAGTCAGCTCGGCACCATATTCCGTTGTAGCGGCTGCGTCAGACGCACAATCTGTGCCGAAGAACGAGTGAACGAAATATACAAATTCGCCGCCGCTTAAATATTTAAAAATGGGGCAGTCCTGCTTTGTCAAATTCAGCTTGTTCCAGCCGATGTGCGGTATCTTTAGATCACTTGACACATAGTCCGCGATAGGAACAATGCTTCCGCCAATAAGTCCCAAGCCTTCGTGCTCACCGAATTCATAGCTCTTTTCGAACAAAAGCTGCATTCCAAGACAAATTCCCAAAAGCGGCTTGCCGTTTGTTGCCTCCTCGACAATAACTCTGTCAAGTCCTGTTGCTCGAAGCTTCTTCGCCGCATCCTCAAATGCTCCGACTCCGGGGAGAATCAGCTTGTCAGCTTTCTTGATCTCTTCAGCATCACCGGTGATGATCGTCTCGGCTCCTATTGCCTTAAGGCTTGAAGCAAGCGAGAAAAGGTTACCAACGCCGTAATCTATAATTGCGATCTTACTCATTATTATAATACACCTTTCGTCGAGGGTATCTCGTTTTCTGTTTCTTTGTCGATCTTGACGGCTGTTCTTAATGCTCTTGCGAGCGATTTGAATGTGCCCTCAATGATGTGGTGGCTGTTTTTGCCGTCAAGCTGTTTTATGTGCAGGGTGATGTCGGCGTTTCTTACAAGTGCCAGCATAAATTCTTCTGTCAGCTCAGTATCAAAATCGCCAACCTTTTGTGTGGGAATATCAAGTCCATAACAAAGCTGAGCCCTTCCCGAAATGTCTATCGAGGTTAGAATGAGAGTCTCATCCATCGGCAAGATCATAAAGCCATATCTGGTTATGCCTTTCATGTCGCCCAAAGCTTCTTTTAATGCAAGCCCCAAGCATATCCCGATATCCTCAACCGTGTGATGATAGTCGACCTCGGTGTCGCCGATGCATTTAACACTTAAGTCGAAACGGCCGTGCTTTGAAAACAACGTCAGCATATGATCCAAAAATCCACAGCCCGTGTCGATTATAGATTCGCCCTGACCGTCCAAGTTCAGATATAGCGAAATATCGGTTTCTTTCGTTTTTCTTTCAATTCTTGCGTCTCTCATCTGCGATCTCCTCACCGCTCGGCACACCTCGCACACAGCCCCTCACTCCGTTCGGGGCGCGTGCTCGACTCTGCCTCGCTGTCTCATCATTCACTAAGTATCTTCTTAACCGCTTTAACAAGCGCCTTCATTTCGCCCAAAGTTCCAACCGTGATTCGGTTATAGTCACAGATCTTCTCATCATCAAAGTGTCTGACTAGGATCCCATTCTCACGAAGCCTATAATAAAGCTCCTTGCCTGAAATTTTTGATGATCTCGCAAACAAAAAGTTCGCTTTCGAGTCAGTCACGTCGAAGCCGAGGGCGATAAGCTCTGTCTTTGCATATTCCCTTGCTTCAACGACCTTTTCACAGTTGGCTTTGTAATATTCGTTATCATCAATAGCCGCTTCGCCTGCTAAGAGTGTGAGGCGGTTGATGCTATATGGATTGGTCGAGAACTTGATCCTTTCCAAGTCCTTGATCAGCTCTTCGTTTCCGATAGCAAATCCAAGTCTTGCTCCTGCCAAAGACCTTGACTTCGAGTATGTCATGACCACCAATAAGTTGTCAAACTTTTTAGTTAAATCAACACAGCTCTGTGAACCGAAATCAACGTATGCTTCGTCAACCAAAACAACGCTGTCGGGGTTGCTTTCGGCTACTTTTTCAAGCTCTTCGGAGCTAAGCGCCAAGCCTGTCGGAGCATTAGGGTTTGCGATAGCAATGAGCTTGTTCAAACCGTAATATTTCGTCGGATCAAGCGAGAAGTCAGCTTCCAACGGGATTATCTCAGACTTAACTCCGTGTAATGCCGCGAACACCTTATAGAATCCATAGGTTATGTCGGCATACGCCGCACCGTTTTCTGAGAATGCCAAAAACGCAAAGCTTAAAATATCATCCGAGCCGTTAGATACGAAAACATTTTCCTTCTTGACTCCATATAACCCTGCGATCTTCTCTTTCAGAGAGGAACAATCGGGGTCGGGATAGAGTCTCAGCTTCCTCACCTCATCATTATTGATAGCATTGACCACTCCGTCAGAGGGGGGATAGGGGCTTTCGTTGGTGTTTAGCTTAATATATTTCTGATCCTTCGGCTGTTCACCGGGAACGTATTCCTTGAGCGAGCAAAGTTTGCTTGCCAAAAATCTGCTCATAAATATCAATCTTCCTCAAATCTTATAGTTGCACTCTTCGCGTGTGCCTGCAAGCCTTCTTCGTTTGCGAAGCGTGCTATGTCGTTTGCGACAGCTTTAAGCGCATCCTTCGTGTAATATGTATACTGAGTTTTCTTAATAAAGTCGTCCACCGACAGGGGAGAGGAGAATCTTGCTGTTCCGCTTGTGGGGAGTGTGTGGTTTGCGCCGCTGAAATAGTCGCCTAAAGCTTCGGGACAATATCTTCCCATGAATATTGATCCTGCGTTCTTAACCTTGTCCAAAACGTCAAAGGGATTGTCCAAAACAAGCTCTAAGTGCTCGGGAGCGATATCGTTTGATATCTCGATAGCTTTGTCGATCGTATCAACGATTATTATCTTGCCGTTGTTTTCAATCGATTCTCTTGCGATATCCTCACGGGGAAGCTTTTTAAGCTGAGCTTCGATTTGGGCAGCTACAGCATCGGCAAGCTCTTTCGAGTCAGTCACCAAAACAGCGCTCGCCATTCTGTCGTGCTCTGCCTGAGATAAAAGGTCTGCCGCAACAAATTTCGGGTCGCTCTTTCCGTCTGCAACGACCAATATCTCGCTCGGCCCTGCGATCATGTCAATGGAGACTTTGCCGAATACCTGTTTCTTTGCTTCTGCTACATATGCGTTGCCGGGGCCTACGATCTTGTCAACCTTTGGGATACTTTCGGTTCCGTTTGCAAGTGCGGCAACAGCCTGTGCTCCGCCAACTTTATATATCTTATCAACGCCTGCGATCTTTGCGGCCGCCAGAATCGCAGGTGCAACTTTGCCGTCCTTTGATGGCGGAGTGACCATAACTATCTGCTTGCATCCTGCAATTTTCGCAGGGATAGAGTCCATCAAAACCGTTGAAGGATACGCAGCAGTTCCGCCCGGAACGTAAAGTCCAACCTTTTCGATAGGAATTACCTTCTGTCCGCAAACGATTCCGTCTTTCTCGGAAATGATGAACGAGTTCTTGACTTGTCTTTTGTGGAAGTCTCTGATGTTCTCAGCGGCATCCTTGATAATGCGGATAAAATCGTCATCCATCAACTCAAATGCTTCGTTGATCTCTTCTTCGCTCACTTCCAAAGATGAAAGCTTTGCTTTGTCGAATTTTTCGGTAAGTTCAAAAAGCGCTTTGTCGCCCCTTGTCTGAACATCTTCAATTATCTCGGATACAACTCCGCTGACGTCCTTTTCAGCGGTTCCTCTTGCAAATATCTCGTCGTTGGAAACCGCTCCGTATTCTAATATTTTGATCATTTCTTGTCTTCCTTTCCACGGCGCGCTGCGCGTTGCTCCTCGCTCGCCCCGCCTTCGGCGGCGCGGCTCGGCTCCACCGCACACCTGCGCCTGCCTTAAATAATCAGTTATTCTCGCCGAGCGCCTGAGCCAATTGCTTGATCTTGTCGGCTTTGAATTTAAAGCTCGCTTTGTTTGCAACAAGTCTCGCACTGATCGGTACTATCGTTTCTATAGGCTCCAAGTCGTTCTCCAAAAGCGTTTTACCTGTTTCGACAATATCAACGATAACGTCAGAGAGCCCCAATATCGGCGCAAGCTCTATCGAACCGTTGAGCTTTATAATGTCGATGTCAACGGATCTTTGTGCATAATACTTGGCGGCGATGTTGACGAACTTTGTCGCCACAGTCAGAGTCTTCTCATTATTATATTTAAACCCCTTCGGTGCCGCAACACACATCCTGCATTTCCCGATATCAAGATCCAAAAGCTCATAAACATCGGGAGAGTATTCCAACAGTATGTCCTTTCCTGCAATGCCGATATCTGCCGCACCTCGCTCAACATAGATCGCAACGTCGCTCGGCTTCACCCAAAAATATCTGACACCCTTTTCGGCATTCTCAAACGTGAGCTTTCTGGTGTTCTTATCCATGATCTCAGGGCAGTCATATCCGCTTTTCGCAAGAATCTCATAGACCTTTTCGCCCAAGCGTCCTTTCGGCAGGGCGATGTTAATAAACTCACTCAACTGCTTCAAGCCCCCCGTCACACAGTCTGTATATCGCATCAAATTCTGTTTTGTCACAAACGTTTTTGACAAGAGCTACGTTTTTGCCCTGCTCCCGAAGGAACTTAGCACTTTCATTTATCAGTTTAGCATCATCCCGGGCTGAGTAAAGGATAGCTACAGCTTCGACTTTGCTCTCTTTTAAGCGATAGATCTTCTCCAAAAGATCGGTCTCGATGCCGAATCCGATGGCTCCGTGCTTCTTGCCCATTCTTCTGACAAGCCTGTCATACCGCCCGCCTGAAAGGATCTTCTCGGGGATACCGTTAATAAATCCCTGGAACACGATACCGTTATAATAGCTCATATCCTGAACAACAGAAAAATCGAGCCTTAGCTTGTCTGTCCCGACAACGTCGAAAACGGTTCTCAATTCATTAACCGCTTCAACAGTTTGCTCGCTTTCACACATCGGCTCAAGTGCCGAAAGAGTGTTTTCACAGTCGGTATCAAGACTGCACAGCAAAGAAAGCTTTCTAAGGCACTTTTCAGATATCCCGTTCTCGTTTGCGAGGCTTATGATCTCGTGAACGCTTTTTTTCTCGATATATCCTAAAAGCTCACGCTTTTTCTCTTCATTAAGCCCCGTTTCATCAACGATCCCCGATAAAATTCCCATGTGGGAGATGTCCAAAACACAGTCACAAGAGAACGCTTCCAAGCTTTGCTTGGCAAGTGAAATAACTTCACACGTGCTCACCGTATCTATATCTCCCAAGCATTCAAGACCTGTTTGCATGATCTCCTTGAAATGCCCCGATCTTCCCGATCTGTATACGTTTTCATTATAATATAGCTTTTCAAGACTGCCGTTTTGACAGTTGCTGTTTTTGATGATCGACATCGTCACGTCAGGCTTAAGTGCCATCAGTCTCCCGTCCATATCTGTAAAGGTGATGACGTTGCCGCCCGGCAAAAAGTCTTTGTTGCTCGAATAAAGATCATATTCCTCGAATTTGCTCATTTTATAATGCTTATAACCGCTGCTTTCATATATCGTGCGAAGCTTGAACGTCGCTGTCTCGCTCGGCTTCAAGACGTTAATAAGGTCGTTCACTTTTTACCCTCCGTAAGTCTTTTGATGATCAGCTCATATCCGCCCTCACCATAGTTGAGGCATCGGTTAACACGGCTTATCGTCGTTGTTGAGCTGCCCGTTTTTTCGGCAATGTCCGTATATACCTCGCCGTTTGCCAGCAAACACGCAACCTCAAATCTCGAAGAAAGATCCTTTAGCTCCTTGATCGTACAGATGTCATATAAGAATTTTTTGCATTCTTCCTCGGTTTCAAGTGCCATGATGGCTTTGATCAGCATTTCAACGCTTTCGGGATACTTGTCGCTCATATATCCGTGCCTCCTTATGGGTGTTTATTGATTTAACTTATTAACATATTAGCACTCTATTGTGCTAAAGTCAATATGCTATATTACCCAAATATAATTCACCGTTATATCCGTTACATATCAATATGCATAATACTTAAATATTAATCTATCCCCGCCATCGTTATTGCGAAGGCTCATATTTTAATATGTATCAGCTTGATCGGATTCGTTTTTTGCCACTCTGATAAATAGAAACGCCCTATTTCGTGCAAACTGACAAAAATATATTCTTTGTTTTGCCCTCTATTGACAAACATGTTTCTGTGTAATATAATTATAAAGGTATTTAATACTATTATTTTTTGATTATCGGAGGATAAATTATGAAAAAGATTTTAGCAATTTTGCTTGCGCTCACAATGATGCTTGCGCTTGCTGTGCCTTCTTTCGCAGCTGATGAAACTAAAGTAGCTTGGGAATGGTCTACCAGTCAGCTCCCTAAGGCAGCTCAAAGCTGGGGCGTGTGGTTGTTCAATGATGACGGCAAGGCGAATTTCTATTCCGCTGCATCCACTGAAGGCGCTCTTATCTGCATAGAGACCGACAAATCTTGGGCAGACATGGGCTATTGGAACGAGTTGACGATCAAGACCAGGTCTAATGAATACGCAACCACTGTTAAGGCTACCGGCTCTACTATTGACAACGGCTGCCTGATGACCTTTGACGGCGACACTCTTATCTCTGATTTCGAAACAGCAGGCGGTACTTCCTCAGACTGGCAGATTCAGATCGCAAGAGCCTCGAACGCTGTAGATTTCAACGTTACCAGAGTATACGTTACCGTTCCCGTTGCCCCCGAGCTCGTCGAGATCACCGATATCGTTTTCAAGTCTGACGTTGACTTCGAACCCAATTCCTATACTCAACCTGAGGACTTCACGATATCTCTCTATAGCATTAACGGTGCTGTTATAGATCCTGAGGATCAGTTAGAACCCTATAGGATCTCCTACAGCGACGAATTGCTGGGCCTCTATCTTGAATGGTGCTTTGACGGTGATATTTATACCGGCGAAGTTGGTAATACTGATTATTCCGTAACGCTTATTACACCGAACCAGGTCTGGAAGGCTGATAGTGCTTACTGTTATGGCGACTATCATAATGATGGCAATTTGAATATCGATGTAGTATTCTATTTCACCGATAATTATTTACTTGAAAGCACTGATCCCGAAGAACCTACAGATCCTGATCTCGTCGAGATCACCGATATCGTTTTCAAGTCTGACGTTGACTTCGAACTCGACCCCTTTATTTTACCTGAGGGCTTCACGATATCTCTCTATAGCATTAACGGTACTGTTATAGATCCTGAGGATCAGTTAGAACCCTATAGCATCTCCTACAAGGACCGCGTTGATCAAACGCTGTACCTCGATCTTGAATGGTGCTTTGACGGTAATATTTATACCGGCGAAGCTGGTAATACTGATTATAACGTAACGCTCATTACACCGAACCAGGTCTGGGAGGCTGCAACAGCTTACTGTAGGGGCGACTATTATAAAGATGGCAATTTGAACATCAATATAGATTTCTATTTCACCGATGAGTATTTACTTGAAAGCAACACTATAGCTACCAACAGCGGCAAGGTCGCTCTCAGCGGCTTCGTTGTCATCAGCAACGAATACCACGCACAGATCGGCGTCGGCGGAAAGAGCTTGATCATCGTTACACCTCACGAATTCGACCTTAACGGCGATTGCATCTGCTGCGGTTACCACACAAATGAAACAGACGAAAACGTCGTTGAGATCATCGATCCTACTGAACCCTCAACCGAGGAGGAAGAGGACGAAACAGTTGACGCTGAACCCGAAGAAGCTCCCGAAGAGAACCCCAAGACCGGTTTAGCTCTCGCTCTCGTTCCTATGATGCTCGCTGCAGCAGCAGTTGTTATCACAAAGAAGTAATCTTTACTTAAACATTAAGCCTCCCTTTCGGGAGGCTTTTTTGTTGCGCTCTGACGCTCGCGCCGCACGGTGCTCCTCGCTCGCCGCTCCTTCGTCGCGGCGGCTCGGCTCCACCGCACGCCTGCTCGCTGACTGTGAAGCGTATCCAAAATGCAATAAAAAAACCCTCCCGATAGGGGAGGGTCATTTTATGTATTAATTATGCGAAAGGATTCTCAGTCTTATAGAGAACACCCTTAGGCTGGTTGTAAGCGATATCGCTAACGCCCAAATACTTCAAAACTTCATACAAAGCTTCGCCGCAGTGAGCAAATGCAACAGCACCGTGGTGAGGATATCTCTTCTGAATGAGAACGTGACGGTAGAATCTGCCCATTTCGGGGATAGCGAATACGCCGATACCGCCGAAGGATCTTGTAGCAACAGGAAGAACCTCGCCCTGTGCGATGTAGGAACGGAGAACGCCGTCGCTGTCGCACTGGAGTCTGTAGAAGGTGATGTCAGAAGGAGCGATGTCGCCTTCCAAAGTACCTCTTGTGAAGTCAGGCTCAGAGTCAACGGGTTCGAGCAATCTGTGCTGAATGAGCTGATACTTAACAGCTCTGTCGTCACACATCTTGCAAGCAGGAGTGTTACCACAGTGGAAGCCCATGAAGGTGTCAGTGATGGTGTAATCAAACTTGCCCTTGATGTCTTCATCATAAATATACTGAGGAACGGAGTTGTTGATATCGAGAAGAGTTACAGCGTCACCGGTGATGCAAGAACCGATGTATTCGGAAAGTGCGCCATAGATGTCAACTTCGCAAGCAACGGGGATACCGCGGGATGCAAGTCTGGAGTTAACGTAGCAAGGCTCGAAACCGAACTGTTCGGGGAATGCAGGCCAGCACTTGTCAGCGAATGCAACGAACTGACGAGCACCCTTGTGTGCTTCTGCCCAGTCCAAAAGTGTAAGCTCGAACTGTGCCATTCTGGGCAAGAGTTCGGGATAGATGTTGCCTTCAGCGCCGAGCTCAGCAGCCATATCCTCACAAACTGCAGGAATTCTGGGGTCGTTAGCATGAGCCTTATAGGAAACGAGCAAGTCAAGCTCAGAGTTCTCTTCGACTTCAATACCGAGTTCATAAAGACCCTTGATGGGAGCGTTGCAAGCGAAGAAGTCCTGAGGACGGGGACCGAAGGTGATGATCTTGAGGTTCTTAACGCCGATGATTGCACGAGCGATAGGAACAAACTTGCGGATCATTTCAGCACATTCTTCAGCAGTGCCAACAGGGTATTCAGGGATGTATGCCTTCAAGTGACGCATACCAAGGTTATAAGAGCAGTTCAAAACGCCACAGTAAGCGTCGCCTCTGCCGTTGATCATGTCGCCGTCGCCTTCAGCAGCTGCAACATACATTACAGGGCCGTCAAACTTCTGAGCGAGCAAGGTTTCGGGAGTCTCAGGACCGAAGTTGCCGAGGAAAACAACCAAAGCGTTACAGCCTGCTTCCTTAACGTCAGCAATTGCAGCCAAAGCGTCCTTCTCATTTTCTACGGTAATGTTGCATTCGTAAAGACCTTCGCCATATGCCTTAACGATTGCCTGTCTACGAGATGTAGAAAGAGCAATGGGGAAGCAGTCTCTGGAAACAGCAATAATACCAAGCTTTACATTAGGAATATTCACCATTTTATTTGACCTCCAAATAAATATTGATACATATATTATACATTAACTCCGCCGACATTTCAACACATTTTGAATATTTTTTGCCGAGAAAATGTAAAAAGTTTATTTTTGTCATACTTTTATGTTCTGTGGAATGCTCGAACAGCTCGGCTCTTCTAGTTCTCCGCGAAATTTTGACAGCTCGGATCCGTGACACGACCGCCGCTCAAATCTTTATGATGGTCGAGACGTTAAACTATACAAACTCAAGAATGATGCGTTCAAAATTCTTGGATAAAAATATTTAAATTTTTTTTCAAAAAACACTTGCATTTTGCATCACAGTTTGATATAATAATGAAGCTGTGTAAAACGCTGTTTTTAAATTGGTTATTGGGATATAGCCAAGCGGTAAGGCAGCGGACTTTGACTCCGTCATTCCGGTGGTTCGAATCCACCTATCCCAGCCAAAGCCTTACACACTTCATATATTGCGGCTTCGCCAAGTGGTAAGGCACTGGACTCTGACTCCAGCATTCCCTAGGTTCGAATCCTAGAGCCGCAGCCAAATAAAAAGAGATACCCGATCGGGTATCTCTTTTTATTTTACTACTGTCCTTCATTCGAACCTCCGGTTTGCGGAAGCAAACTGCGATTTTGCGCTTAGTGAAACTTTGACTATTATCAACCTTTGGCGCAAAATTAGGTTCATAATCCCAGATTACATTAAGACACATTAAAAAGAGGTAGGCAAATAGTTAATTCGAGCAAGACGATGATTTACTATTTGACTCCCCAATAAATCTATGTTATGATTTATCCAACAAAACCAAGCGAAAGGAGCTCCACATGTACGACATAATCCTCATCGGCCTCGGCCCTGCCGGCGCGATATTTGCGCGACAGATCGACCCGAAATATAAAGTCCTTGCGATAGATAAAAAGCTCGGCTCGGGCTCCTTTTCCAAGCCCTGCGGCGGACTTTTGGCGCCGGACGCCCAAAAGGCGCTCACATCGTTTGGCTTAAACCTCCCGAAGAACGTCCTTTGCGACCCACAGATATTCTCGGTCAAAACGCTCGACCTTGACTCGAATCTTGTCCGCCACTATCAGCGAATGTATATAAATCTCGACCGCCATAAGTTCGATATGTGGCTGATATCGAATATCCCCGACACCGTCACGATAGAGCAGGGGACAGTTACCGGCATTTCAAAGGATTTTGACGGCTACACCGTTTCCTATACTCAAGGTGACGAGGTCAAAACTGCAAGTGCCGGGTTCATTGTTGGCGCTGACGGCGCCAAATCCTCGGTCAGAAAGCTCATTTGCCCGAAGCTCAAGACGCGCGAGTATTTAAGCATCCAGCAGTGGTTTAAAGACGAATCGCCCACACCGTTCTATTCCTGTGTGTTCGACAGCGAAAATACCGACTGCTATTCCTGGACAGTATCAAAGGACGGAAACCTCATCTTTGGCGGAGCATACCCAATAAAAACCGCGAAACAGGCTTTCGAGAATCAGAAGAAAAAGCTTGAAGCATTTGGAATTCATTTTGGCGAGCCCATCAAACAGGAAGCTTGCTTGGTCCTTCGTCCAACAGGGCTTAAGAGCTTTTGCCTAGGAAAAGACAACGCCTTTCTCATAGGCGAAGCAGCAGGGTTTATAAGCCCCTCTTCGCTCGAGGGTATAAGCTCAGCGATAATCTCCGCCAGCGCCCTCTCAGACGCATTTAACGAGCCCTGGCACACGATGCGGGATATCAAAAAACGCTATACTCGCCTGACTCGTAAACAGCGCATAAAGCTCACGACGAAGCTGATAAAATGTCCGTTTATGTATAACAAACACCTGCGCCGTCTGGTGATGAGATCTGGCTTGCAGGCGATAGAAATGAAACAAAAAACTCCCCTCTGACCCAATAGGAAAGAGGGGAGCGTTTTATTCAATTTCAGTAAGTTTTACGACAACAATATATCTTGTATTATCATAGCTCGACGAGTAGCAGGTCGAAAGCGTTACAACGCGCTCAACCTCGCTTATATCAACATCTGTCTTAATATCCGAATGCCTCACAGCCCACTGTAAATACTCTGTAAGCTCCTCGGTATCATCGGGTATATCATAAGCTATCGAGTCATCAAGAGTGTCAAGAGCCGCAATTATCTCGACTCTATACGCTTTTTGAGGAGTAATGATCCACATGATCGGATGCTTTTCATAATACTCCTGCTTCCTATAGTCACTCAGCGTGCCGAACATCGAATCATTTTTCATGTTGTGACCGTATATTATCGAGCCAAGGTCACTAAAGTCGGATGAGCTTCGACAGTCCATGAATATCGATCCCGCTTTATTATACGTTCCGTCTATCATCGTGTGTAAATACGCTTCGTTGCTATCGCTTTGCATAATGGGATAGCTGATCTTGGTGCTTTCGCAATATATCCATCCGATAACGTCTGGATTTATGTTTAGCAGCTCACCGAAATCAACGGATATAGGAACGGTTTCTTTGATCTCCTGTGTGACGTCTACATCGAGGTTTTCGCCGTTGCTTTCATCATCAATTATGACCTCATCGACAATAATGTCGGCAAATTCGCTTTCAACACTCGAATAAAGATCATCTCCCGCCTTATAGTCAAGCCATATCTCAACGAGCTTATATCCCGATAAGAAAACGAGAATGATCGCAAAAAAACACACGATAGCCTTTGCTTTTGGGCTCATATTCCACCTCTGATCTGCATTCTGATAAAACAAATTATATCATCCAAGCAATTTCAAGTCAATAAAAAACCGCCTATAACTCTAATATAGGCGGCTTTGATTATTCAGCTTTTTTCTTTTTCTTGTCCAGTACGATAACCAAAACGATCATCACAAGTCCCACAATCAAGAGAGCAAGCCACAAAACGGTGTTTGTATCATCACCTGTCAACGGGCTCGTTACGTCATCCTTGGCATCAACCTTATCATTCTCGGCCTTATCCTCAGATTCCTCTTCGTAACTCGGCTCCTTGGGATCATCGGGTTCTATAGGATCTTGGGCATTACTTTCCTTTGTATAGTTATAGAATGCAAATCCCGAATAGTTCTGATAATCCTTAACGAACCACATCTTCTCTAACGTTCCGTCATTGTTTACGACGATATAAACTCTTACTGAGGAATCGTCATAGATGATATTCTCATCGTCGCCGGCCACCTCTTCGATGATATAGAAGTGTGTACCCGGAGTCAGATAGATCGGTCTGAAGTTGATCGTTCCGTCACGGTTAGATATCTTTTGGAACACAGTTCCGACATAGTTTGTCAAAATAAACTGATAATCGCTTCCCTTTGCGTATTCATCGTCCAAATACTTCTTTCCGGAAATCGTTACCCAAGTGCCGGAAGACATCTCGTCAACCGTGAACACCCAATCGACTTCGCCCATTGCGTGCTGATATTCATTTCCCAAAGAGGTAGGGATGTCGAGCTCAACTCGGAGCAAGGCTTCTTCTCCGCTTTCAAATGAACCGATCAAAACGTTACTTGCCAAACCGTCAAGCTCATTAGGGCTCGCAGCGTATATCATGTCGTCGTTATAAGGGTCTGCGTCGCCGTTATCAATGAAAACTCTCATTGATAATTGGCTAAGGAAATCGTGCATGGCATCTAACGTACCCATCTGCTCGGAAACGTCGTCGCTCATCGGATTTTCAGCGTCATCATGAAGCTCGGCACGCATATAAATGTTTACATATCCTGCACTGTTGCTTGCATTCTTGACGGTGATAAACTGTGTGACCGTGTCGCCGGGCATAAGCCCTTTGAAGCCGTCAAACAGATCGTCGTCATCCTCAAACACGAACACATCTTCCCGACCGGTATAAATAACGCTGGGAGTGTCCGCAAAGCTTATGACGCTTAACGTCGATACCAAGGTGCAAACGGCCAGAAGGCAAGCTATGATCTTAATAAATCTCTTCATCAATCATGCCTCCTTAGGGGTTTGTCGGGGTCGAAGACGTCCAAAGACCGTTGTCATAGCTCACACCCCATGAATCTTGTACTGCTAACGCAGGTTCGATCTGACAGATCTCAGCTACGATGTCATACTGTACAGATGATTCTGTAGATATCGTTATACTTGGAAGATTAAATGTATTGCCGTCAGCAGCGGCAGGTAAAACACCTTTATAATAGTAATAAACGCCTTCAGACTGCCACATATTGCTGTCAGATTCAACAGTGATGTCATTAATATCACCGCTATATGATATCATGAATCTGAAATAAACGGGAACGTTGCTCTTATAGAAAACAATGTCATTGTTTTCTATAAACTGCATATCAAACTTCGGTGTATCATACGTCAGCGTCACAGTCTGCTGATCGATTATATAAGCAACTGTTGCGCCGATACTTGCAGCGAGCACCAGAACGACACAGGCAATCACTGCAATAAACTTAATCTTTTTGGAATCAGTTCGCATCCTAATTGCCTCCTTATTCTGTTATTCCAACGTTGACCGTAACAGTAGTCGTATACTGCTCGGTGAACCATTCGCTTGACGTCGTGCTGAAGAAGCTGACGTCTGCAACCGCATAATCTGTGTGGCCATTACTGGTAACAGTTATAGTGTCCGAAGCGTCCGAACCTAATGTTCTATAAGCATCAATGTCGGTGATAAGATAAATGCCCTCGGGGAGATCCTCGAACATGACTTTGTCGCCGCCGGAAAGAGCGAATCTGACGCAATAATCGCCGTCGATCAGCTCAAGCGTGTATATCCTGTATTCGTCGTCTTCGGAGTATCTTGTGATTTCCAAGCTTCCCACGGTGGACAGCTTATAATAGAAGAACACTTCGTTAGTGGCGCTTTCATCAAAGTTTGCGATCTTCGATAGGAGAGTCTCTTCACCGAAATCTGTGCATAAACTATAAATGCAGCCATCAGCCATATATTCCTTGACTGCCTTGATCATAGAGGTCGGGCTGAGAACATCCTGCTCAGAATATATAACGCCGAAGGTTCCGCCCGCGGTGACGGTGTTAATGTCGAATCCGCTGATCGAATAGCTGTATACGGCAGTCTCTATGTCAGGCATAATGACCGCAGGGATAATAGCTGTGTATGTTGTTATGATCTCGGTCTGAGTCAAGACGGATGTATCCTCAGCAGGGGAGACAGCATCAGATGCGCCGTTATCCAAAGCATCCTCGGATGTATCCTCTGCTTCGCCGACAGTCGTATCTTCGTTTTCTGAGGGCTGAGCAACGGGATCAATAACGGGCGTGTCGATTTCTGTTTCAACGTATGATTGTGAAACCGTGACCTCAGCCAGACCGTTGGGATAATACGCTTCGCAAACAACGGGCAAAACGTACATCATACCGTATATATCAGTGTAAACAGCAGAGGAATCGGCAACGCACATAACGTTTCCCGACTCATCGACATAGCTAACGCTGACGACTGTGTCGCTGACTGCATAATATTCTTCGGACAGGGTGTATATAACCGTGATCTGAAGGTCAGCTCTTACATCGCTGATCGACAAATAACCGTCTTGAGTGATAGTCACGTCAGACGAATACGACGCATCGGCGACAAATTCAAAGGCATCATAGCCGAAAACGTCTAATGGAATGTTGTCAGCGTTTATAGTGTCTGTGAAGAGAAAAGTCATAGGAGCTGCAACTGTATTTCCATAGGGATCTATATAGTTGATGCTGAGGAAATACTGCTCGTCTTCAGCGGTGATAGGGCAGGCGAGTGCCAACAAAAGCACAAAACATATAAGGACAGTTAAGATCTTTTTCATTTAAACCCCTCCTTAATATGTCACGGGCCAACCGGTAGCATCGACCCAAGTCACACCGTTGTTGTCAGACTGAACGGCATATGCACGAGTAACGATCTCAATAGTGCAGTTCATATATTCATTGCCCATTGCGCCGTCAAGCTCAATGAGGTTGAGGATGTTTTCGGTCGTTTCTCCGGGAGAAAGGATCTCAGTATAGTAATAAAGACCGTCAGTCGAGTCGTAATACCACTTCGTATCATCGGTCACAAGGTTGATGTATCTTGCATCGCCCTTTGTAACGCCGTCAGCTAATGTGATCGACAGAGTCAACTGAGCTCTGACCCAAACGTCATTTTCACCGATATTCTGAACGGCAACAGCCTTTTCCCAGCGCTGACCCGGCTCGGCGTTTGTGATCTTATAGAGGTTGGGATCCTCTTCATCCTGTGTCCAATCGTCAAAGGTCTCGACGATGGCGATGTCGATCCCGCCCATTGTGATCTTGTTGTGAGTGCGCTCTTCAGCGGTGAAATATGTCAAGGTGCCGACAGAAATTATCGACAAGCAAATTATTATAGCGCCAAGCACCAAAAGCTTTCTCTTCATGAGTGATTTTTCCCCTTTCAAGGACTATATGTAAATGTTGATGTTTTCAAGTCACATAACAGCATCCGAATTCCTTCGGGTGCTCTTGTGTGACCTGCGAAGCAGGTCGTATGTTTGTTTATTCTGTTGCAGAGGTCGAAACCGCTGCATTCTGATTATCCAATGCCGCAAAAGCAACATCATAAGCAGCAAAACCGGTAGTTTGAATAGCCTCAGCGGTTATTGAATATGCCCCGAGGATGTCATCCTTAGTATATCTGTTTTGGCCGAGGACGTAATTACCAGAGGTCTCGTCATACTCGACCTTGTTGCTAAGTGTCATTGAAACGGTAATGCTAACGCTTTCGCCCTTCTTAAGAGCTTCCGTATAGGTATAAATTCCGTTTCCGCTGTCGACCCATTTGGTATCGGAAGCAGTATCTACGCTGAATGAATAAACGCCGTCAGCAGATTCAGTCTTAATTCTGACATATGCGCCGGTTGTACCTTCACAAGTGATCTTAAGCTCTCTTTCAATGGCAACGCCCGGCTTGAGGTCGGTGATTGCGCCGTCAGCAACGATCTCGCTAATGCTTATATCCACATTTCCTGAAATCAACACGTTTCCCTTTGTTTCAATAGTGTCAGAGAAATACGCCATCGAAGCGCCCGCTATGACCAGCGCAGCCATTGCGATCAACGCACATATAGAGATGAGTTTTTTGTTCATATCATTTCTCCTTGTGTCACAGTCTTATTCTGCAACAACTTCGCCGCTGTCAACGTTCTCATTCGAAGCAGCTTGCGGCTTAACGGCATCCCACGCAGTTGAAACGTTGGCGATGCCATCATACTGAATAGCATAGACGTTGACTGCAAGAGATACGGAGTCGGTGCCTATAGCATCAAACATAGCTTTCGTAACAGATGAATCTGTGTATACTTTATCATAAATGGGCAGGTAAACGTCGTTAGCAGATGCATCAACGACCTGATAGTACACGTTATTGCTAAGCTTTGTCCAAACTTCTCCTGAGCCGTTCATTGTGTACATATTATAATCGATCAAGCTGTCAGCGGTAACCGAATCACCATATCTCACAGTACTCGAGGCAAACATAGGAGTGATCTCAACGAAAACGTAGCACTTAACGCTGCCGCTGATGACGGTGACGGCGGGGTCAGCGACCGAATCGCTAAGATCGCACTTATACACATCGACACCGGGCAAGAGCGTTCCGCTTACAGCTCCTCCGCTTACCTGGATCTTTACATTTCCGATAGTATATACAGAAGGCTCAAGCCTGTCACTGTCCGTAAACCATGCCAAAGTTCCGCCGACAAAAGCTGTAACAGCTACCATGATCGCAACGACCATAATCAGTGCTCTCTTTTTCATAATAGTTACCTCATTTCGAATGTTTTATATTTTCGATCAATCGTCTTTATTTTCGGATAATTTCTTTAACAGCTCATCCAAAAGCTCAGCGTCGCTCATGCTCTGAGCGTCTATGCTTTCATCAGCCTTTTTCTTCTTTGAGTGCTTAAGCTGCTCAATGATATCGGGAACAAAGCACAAAACGATAAGCAATGCCGCCAGCGCAATGGATATATACAATCCCGGAGCGGTTTGAATATAGTTCGCCAAATATCCAAGCAAAGGAATAGTGAACACAGGCTTACCGATAAGGTTTTCGAAGGGGATAGGGTTGATGTCCGCAAACTCATTTGCATCGCCCTTGGTATAGAAAAGCCTGTTCTCGCTGTCAATATCGATAACTCTGTGAGTCGCAACCACCAACGATTCGTCCATAACGAATGTGATGGGATCGTCGATCTCAATATCATAAGGGTCAACGCTCTTCACATATATTACCGATCCCGTGTGATACACAGGCTCCATTGACCCCGACAGAACGGTATATACCTGCAACCCGATAAGACGTGCGCCTGCAAGCAAAACTGCAATTGTAACAACTAATATGACAAGAATATTTGTGACGATATTCCAAACTTTTTTAATAACTGAATTCATTCCGATGCCTTGCTTCCGAAATTTGTAAAGTCCGTGAGGGCATACTATCCCCCAAGGTACAGATAGCCTGACTATATTGTACCACCAATAACTGTCAAAGTCAAGTGAATCAAAGCATCATTTATGATGATTTTCTTACAAATTCGGCTAACATTTTTTGTCGTTATATAATCATAAGGCATTTTCGCAACAAAAAAGCCTCCCTTTCGGGAGGCTTAATGTGTAAGTAAAGATTACTTCTTTGTGATAACAACTGCAGCAGCAGCGAGCATCATAGGAACGAGAGCCAAAGCCAAACCGGTCTTAGGATTCTCTTCGGGATCTTCTTCGGGTTCAGCGTCAACGGTTTCGTCTTCTTCCTCTTCGGTAGAGGGCTCGGTAGGATCGATGATTTCGATGATGTCATCGTCGAGATCGTCTGTGTGGTAACCGCAGTATTCGCAATCGCCGTTGAAGTCGAATTCGTGAGCAGTGGTGATAACAGCGTTGTTGATGATGATCATATGAGTGTCGTCACCTGTTGCGATGTAACCGGTGTACTTGCCGGCTTCAGCAGTAGTTTCTTCTTCAGAAGCATTCAAAGCCTCTTCAATTGCAGCTTCATATTCTTCCATTGTGCCGTAGAAAATGCCACAGTAAGAAACTGTGAGATTATCCAAAGAACCGCCGGAGGGACCCTTGAACTGGATTTCTCCAGCATCGGTAATACCCTTGTTGTCTGCATCCAAAGCAGTTATCTCGATGATCATATCAAATTCGCCTGCTTCGACGGTTGTGATATCAGAAGCTCTGGACCAAGTGTTCTTGCTAAGCCAAGTTCTGAAAGTACCATCAGAAGAACCGATAATATGTACAATAACGGTGTCGCCGATATTAACAGAGGTGATACTCATAACCTGCGGGTCTCCTCCGCTTACGCCTGCAAGAGTACCAACACTCTTTTCTACTAACTTATAGGCATCCTTGACCTCGTTTTCAACGATTTCATTTAAGGTTACGATTTCAAGATCGCTGATAACAACACTGGAGCTAGGCTGGATAACTAAGTTCCAGAAGCCATCTTCAATAGCAGCACCAGTGTCTGCAAGATAAGCGTCGATCAAAGCTGTACCAAGATAGTAAGCTGTGACATTATCATCGCCGGTAATTGTGAAGGTGGGAGCATTCAAGCCTGCTGTTCCTTTTTCAGACTGAATCATAACATTCGAAGAAGTATTGGATGCTACGATCTTAATATATGCATTTTCTCCCTGCAATGCTGTTACTACATCGCCAATAGAAGGAGTTGTGTCATAGCTGATAGGAGTGTTCCAGCCCCATGCATCAACTTCAGCCGTATAATCCGTATCATATGTAACTTCTTCTTTGTAATTCTTACCCGAAATAGTTACTACGCCGGTTGCAACTTCATCTGCACTAATCACAACTGCCATGGACATTACCATTGCAAGCGCAATGATCATTGCTAAAATCTTTTTCATATAAATTCCTCCGAAAAATATATTTTGCTTAAATAGCTAAATATAATATACCAATTCTTTTCCTTTATGTAAATGACTTTATAACATTATTTTATTGCGAATTGTCGGAATTTTACCTCGAAAAATGTTTTTTTGTCCGAAATCGACGAAACCAATGCCCGAAAACAAAAAAGAAACCGCAAAATGCGGTTTCTTTGATGTGCAAGTTGTACAAGAAATTATCTCTTCGAGAACTGAGGAGCACGACGAGCAGCCTTCAAGCCGTACTTCTTTCTTTCCTTCATTCTGGGGTCTCTGGTGAGGAAGCCTGCAGCCTTGAGGGCGGGGCGAAGCTCTGCGTTATACTGGAGCAAAGCTCTTGAAAGTCCGTGTCTGATTGCGCCTGCCTGGCCGGAAACACCGCCGCCTGCAACTGTGCAAACGATGTCGAAGTTTTCTGCTACATTGCAAAGGTTGAGGGGCTGACGAACGATGAGCTTGAGAGTTTCAAGTCCGAAATAGTCGTCAATGTCTCTTCCGTTGATGGTTACCTTGCCGGTGCCCTGGTAAAGACGAACTCTTGCTACAGAGTGCTTCTTTCTGCCGGTACCGTAGAAATATGCCTGCTTAGATTCGTACATTATTCGTTACCTCCCATTAAAGCTCGATAGCCTCAGGCTGCTGTGCAGCATGAGGATGCTCGCTGCCGCTGTAGGTTCTGAGTCTCTTAGCGGAGTTTGCACCGATGGTGTTGTGAGGAAGCATACCCTCAACAGCGATCTTCATTGCTCTCTCAGGCTCCTTAACCATCATGTCGGAATACTTGTATTCCTTGAGGTGTCCGATCCAGCCGGTGTGCCATCTGAATACCTTCTGATTGATCTTGTTGCCTGTAAGAACTGCCTTGTCACAGTTGATGATGATCACGAAGTCGCCGCAATCAACGTGGGGTGTGTAGGTGGGTTTGTTCTTGCCGTTAAGAATGGAAGCAGCAGCTGCAGCAACGCGGCCCAAAGGCTTGTTAGCAGCGTCGATTACATACCACTTGCGTTCAACGTTCTGGGGATTTGCCATAAATGTTGACATTTTATTTACCTCCCGATAAAATATATAAATTGTAGAGCATTTTGCTCATGAGGACGCATGGCGCCCTCGAAACAACGTTTTGCATTATAATATCTTTTTTTAGGCTTGTCAATAGGTTTTTTTAACTTTTTTTAAATATATCCCACTTTCTTGCGTTTTCTCTTTAATTCTCGCATATTTTCTTTAATTCTCGTTTTTCATTTCAATTTTTAAGACGGATTTTTGAGCGGGTATTATGCACAGTATTTCCTATCAGCGATCACTTGGCTTTGTTGATTAATGCCATATTAATAATGATGTATCGTTTGAGTGTTGATGCTTGCCGACGAGTTTATACATTTATAATAATAACAGGCTTATGCCTCAGTCATCACAAAGAAGTATCTTTATTTAAACAGTAAACCTCCCGAAAGAGGGGCTTTTTTGTGTAATTCACTTGATAATATCTTCACAATGTGCTACAATAAAGCAAATATTAAAATTTGAAAGGATATGATATTATGTCAGAAAAGATTTGGACTCGTGACGAAGTGCCTCAAGAGTTTACTTGGGCGCTTGAGGATCTTTATACAAGCGATGATGCATGGCTTGAGGATCTTGCCGAGCTTCAAAAGCTCGTAAACGATGCCGCTCCCAAGTACAGAGGTCAGCTTGGCACAAGCGCCGCTGTTTTGCTTGACTATTTTAAGAGCCAGGATGAGCTTTCGCTCCGCATTTCCCGCCTTGCAAACTATGCAATGCGTAAGTCCGATCAGGATTCTACCGTCGCAAAATATCAGGATTTCGTCGGAAGACTTATGAGCTTCTTCGTTTCTATTAATTCACTCTTTGCATACGCCACTCCCGAGATCATCGCTATGGAGGATGAAACTCTTGCAAAGTTCTATGAAGAAGAACCCGAGCTTAAGCTCTATGAGCTTGTATTGACGAGAGTTCGCCGCGATAAGGATCACATTCTTTCCGAAAAGGAAGAAGCTATCATGGCTGCAGCAGGTCAGCTTAAGAACGCTCCCGACAATATCTACGGAATGTTTGAAAATGCTGATATCAAGTTCCCTAACGCTGTTGACTCGACCGGCAAGGAATATCCCTTGACAAACGGCAGCTATATTTCCTTGGTTCAGTCCGAGGATAGGGAACTCCGTAAATCCGCGTTTAACAACCTATATCACACTTTTGAGCAGTTCAAAAACACCCTTGCAGCGCTCTATGACGCAGAAGTAAAGGGAAGGATCTTTACAGCTACAATGAGAAAGTACCCCTCTACATTGGAGGCTGCCCTCTCTAATAATGAGGTCCCCGTATCGGTTTATAAGAATCTTATCAGCGCTGTTCACGACAATATGCACTATATGCACAAATATATGAAGCTCAGAAAGAAGCTTATGGGCGTTGACGAGCTCCATATGTACGACATCTATACCTCTATCGTTCCCGAAGCTGACGTCAAGGTCCCTTATGATGAAGCTGTTAAAAACACTATTGCGGCAACTTCCGTCTTGGGCGAGGAGTATACCTCTATTTTAAAGGAAGGCTTTGCAAACCGTTGGGTAGACGTTTATGAAAACGTCGGCAAGCGTTCTGGCGCATATTCTGCGGGTGCAAGACCTCATCCCTATGTTTTGATGAACTATAAGGATACCTTGGACAGCGAATTCACTCTTGCTCACGAAATGGGCCATTCGCTCCATTCCTATCTCTCTCAGAAATATCAGCCTACCGTATACAGTGACTATGTTATCTTTGTGGCTGAGGTCGCATCCACCTGTAATGAAGCATTGCTCATGCAATATCTCTTGGACAAGACCTCTGACAAGAAGCAAAGAGCATATCTGATCAACTATTTCCTTGAGCAGTTCAGAACAACTTTATATCGTCAGACAATGTTTGCTGAATTTGAAATGCTCACAAATGAAATGGCTGAAAGGGGAGAAAGCCTCACTGCTGATGCATTGTGCGCTCTTTATCACAAGCTTAATGCTGAGTATTACGGCGAAGATGTTGTGATCGACCGTGAGATCGACTTCGAGTGGGAAAGAATCCCTCACTTCTACTATAATTTTTATGTATTCCAGTATGCAACCGGCTTCTCTGCCGCAATCGCACTTTCTCAGAAGATCCTTTCTGAGGGTGAAAGCGCAGTGAAGGATTATCTTAAGTTCCTTTCCGGCGGTTGCCATACCGATCCCATCTCGCTTCTTAAGATCGCAGGCGTAGATATGAACTCTCCCGAACCCGTTGCAAACGCACTCAAGCTCTTCGGTGAACTTATCGACGAAATGGATGAGCTTTTGGCTGAGTAATTGCTCTAACGGCCTCCGCATATGCGGAGGTCGTTTTTTTCACCGCTCGGCGCCGATTGCCGTTCCTCGCTCGCCGCGTCCCGCGGCGGCTCGGCTCCGCCTATCGACTGCCTCGCTGCTGTGTAACCCCCTCGCCCCGTTGACAATCTATTACATAGGTGATAGAATATATAAGGATTTTAAACATGAAATCTGAATGAATTATTCCTGTTCAAGAAAGGAAAACCGTTATGAAATATTATATTGGTATAGATCTCGGCGGCACAAACATCGTTGCGGGTGTCGTTAACGAAAATTATGAAATCATCTCAAAGGCGAAAACCCCCACAAACCGCCCTCGCTCGGCTGAAGAGATCTGCAAGGATATGGCTAAAATGGCACTCGAAGCCGTTGAAAAAGCAGGACTTAAGGTTTCTGATATCCAATCTGTCGGTGTCGGTGCTCCCGGCTCCGTTAATTCCGATACGGGCGTTATCAGCTATTCAAACAACCTTGATTTCCACAATGCGCCCGTCGCTGACTATATCCGTGAAGTTATCGATCTTCCTGTTTATGTCGAAAATGACGCTAATGCCGCAGCATACGGTGAGTTTGTTGCAGGTTCCGCAAAGGGAACAAAGGACGCCGTTTGCATCACTCTCGGAACAGGTGTCGGCGGCGGTATCATCATCGGCGGAAAGATCTATTCGGGATTTAACTATGCCGGCGCAGAGCTCGGACATACTGTTATTGAGGTTGACGGCGTACAGTGCTCCTGCGGAAGAAAAGGCTGCTTCGAGGTCTATTCCTCTGCAACCGGTCTTATCAGAATGACCAAGGAAGCAATGGCTGCCGACCCCGATTCCAAGATGCACGAAATGATGGGAGATCACGTTTCGGGAAGACTTGCGTTTGAGGCTATGCGAGCAGGAGATGCAACCGCCAAGAGCGTTGTCGATAAGTATATCAAATACCTTGCCGCGGGAATCGCGAACACGATCAATATCTTCCAGCCTGAGGTCTTGTGCATCGGCGGCGGCGTTTGCAACGAAGGCGACGCTTTGCTCGTTCCGCTGAAAGAGCTTATTTCCAAGGAAATATACACCCGTGCATCAGAAGATAACACAAAAATAGTGATCGCATCCTTGGGCAATGACGCAGGCATCATCGGCGCCGCATTCTTGGGACTTCAGAAATAATATGAAGTTGCTAATAAAACAGCGTGTCTTTTCGTGGACGGACACATACGACGTTTATGACGGCATGGGTGAGCCGAAGTATTATGTAAAGGCTGATTTCCTCTCGTTCGGTCATTCCCTGCGCATCTATCGCCACGACACAAACGAGGAGATCGGCTTGATCAAGGAAAAGGTGTTTACTTTCCTTCCTGCCGCCGAGGTATATGTGAACGGAAGGCTCTTGGGAACTATAAGAAAAGAATTCACTTTCTTTGTTCCTAAATACACCATCACCTATAACGGCTGGCAGATCGAGGGCGACTTCATGGGTTGGGATTACGAAGTAAGAAACCGCCGAGGAACTGTTGCATCCATCTCCAAACAGCTCTTCAGATTCGGCGATACATACGAGATCGATATAAGCGATCCGGCTGATGAACTGGATGCCTTGATGACAGTCATCACGATCGATATGATGAACTGTTCGAATGACGATTGATAGGGGAATGATATGAAAATTCTTTGTGTTGATTACGGCGATGCCAGAACAGGGCTTGCCCATTGCGATAAATATGAGTCTATCGCTTCACCCGTCGGTACTGTCTTTGAATGGAACCTTGATAAATGTCTTTCGAAGGTTGCCGCCAAAGCGAAGGAGCTCGGGAGCGAGCTTATCGTTGTCGGCTTGCCCGTTAACATGGACGGCTCACAGGGCGACAGGGCTCAAAAATGCCGCGATTTTGCCGACAAGCTCCAAGCCTTGACAGGCGTCGAGACTGTCTTGTGGGACGAGCGTGTGACCACGGTTCAGGCGATAAATATATTAAATGAGACAAACGTCAGAGGGAAAAAGCGCAAAGAGGTCGTCGACACCGTTGCCGCAACCCTGATCCTTGAAACATACATGCAATATCGCAAGAAAAAAGGACTTATATAAAAATTGCCCGACATGAAAATGTCGGGCTTTCTGTTTATTCGTATCGCTGCCAAACTCCGCTCGCCACGAAACGGCACTCGCACTTGCCGTGCGGCGCCGTTCCACGGCTCGCTGCTTTCTCTTTAAAACAAAAACTCCGCCTTGCCGTCGCATGGAACATAAAACCCGCACGAATGCAGGGTGGGTAAAACGTCCCAAGTCTTTCACGCTCCCTTCGTCCGCTTTTGGCGGGAGGTCTGCAATCCGTCCTCGGAGTACGAATCCCTTTTAATATGTGTTGGATTATAAATCCATGCTTGGTCGCACAAGGCAGAATCTTATTGTTATTCTATGCGCTCTTTGGCTTTTTATGAATGATGATGGCAACAATCGCAACCGTCGTCATCACAGTCGCATTCATCTTCTTCGCCGTCAAACATCTCTTCCAAACGCTGAAGGAAGATGGTGCCGATGCGTTCGAATTCGTCGTCATCGTCAATGGTGACTAGAAGCTCTTCGCCGTCAACATAATCAGACTTGAGGATAACAAGCTCGCCGCTGTCGTTGATGAGATCATCGGGGTTTTCATAATAGGGGACCATCGCGAAATACTTCTCATCGTCAATAACGAGCGAGTCGAGCATTTCAAAGGTCTGCTCCTTGCCCTCTTCGTCGCAAAGTGTATAAAGTTCGGGAATGTAGTTATATTCGTCCATAGTTAATTCTCCAATCTATAAAGCGGCATGTCCTTGATGCCGCCAACACTTTCATTATATATTATCTTGATCTTAAAGTCAACCACTAAAGTGTAAACATATTATTAAATAAATTTTTTGAAAAAAGTTTAAAAAAACTGTTGACAATGCACAAAAAGTATGCTATATTTAAATCACAGAAAAGAGAGAAAAAAGAAAAGTAAGAAACCAAATCTAAAGGAGAGGGTTCCGATGAGAAACTGAAAGGCGTATAGGTTAAAGCCTAACGACTAATAGCTTCATTCAAAACGGCAAATAAAATCTAATTTAATTGGAGCTGGTTATCATGAAACTTGCACGCAGCGGAACAGGACATTCAAAATAAACCGAAAGAGGTGAGTCCCGCAATTGCTTAAGTTTTGAACTCAAGAAAATTTGTTACAAGACAAACATCAAACGGATAACATATAGGAGATGATTCTCTTGAAGGTAATAAGACCTGATATTTAAAATCGCGTTGAAAGGTGTGAGTCCGAAAAAGTTCTCGAGTTGCCATTAATGGGCATTAAGATAGATAAACAAACGCCAACCAGATTTGACGTTTTCTAAAATAAATAGGGGATGGTTTCTTTGAAACTGTACAAAATCGAAATTCTTTAAGACAAAACGAAAGGGTGAGTCCAAAGAACAGTTCAGCCCCCCGATAATTCGGTTGATAAATAACAAGGAGCGGTCTTAGTTGCCGCTCCTTTTCTTTTGTAGCAAATATCCGTTGCGTTTCATAGTATATCTTAGCGGTACAAACTCTTGCTTGTTGCTTCGGGGGAGAGCATCAAGACGGGCTCCGCTTTCATATACACACGCCGCTGAGGGATACTTTGGCGGCGTTTTGGCGATTTTAAAGGTTTTCGGAGCAAATTTCTGTGCTAATTTGTTTATCCCGCAGTTTGACAATATTCAAAAGTAGTAGTATACTTATTTTGAATAAGTTTGCACATTTATCTCTTAAGGAGGTTTTATATATGAAAACCCGGATCAGTGCTTCCATCCTTAGCGCAGATTTTGCTTGCTTGGGAAGCGAAATAGACCGTGCCGTTTCTCACGGCTGTGATATGATCCACTTCGACGTTATGGACGGCCACTTCGTCCCGAATATCAGCTACGGTGTGCCTGTGCTGAGATCACTGAAAAAATGTACAGACAAGCCATATGACGTTCATCTTATGATCTCTCATCCTTTGGACTATGTCGATGCTTTTGCAAATGCAGGCGCCGATATGATCACGTTCCATCTCGAAGCTGAGGGCGACACTGCTGCCGTGATCAAAAAGATCCGTGAGTGTGGCTGCAAGGTCGGCATTTCTCTAAAACCCGACACCTCTGCCGAGGCAGTCTTTCCCTATATTTCCGATATCGACATGGTGCTTGTAATGACCGTTGAGCCCGGCTTCGGCGGACAGAGCTTTATGAGCGATATGCTTGACAAGATCGCAAAAGTCCGTGCAAAAGCAAACGAGCTTTCTTTGGATCTTGACATCGAGGTTGACGGCGGAATCGACGGCACAACTGCTCCGCTTGTGAAGCAAGCCGGCGCAAATGTCTTGGTCTCCGGCTCCTATCTTTTCAAAGCGAAGGATTTTGATGCCGCGATCGCTTCACTTTTGGCATAACACCTCAATAGCGGAACAGGGGATCATAACCCTTCCGTGCTCTGAAAATATCGCTTCATAATCTTTCCCGATATAGACCTTGTCGCTGTTTTCACAAATATCGGGAAGCATATTCGGCGCGAGCGATGTTTTGACGAGCAAGCTTAAATAATACCTTTTGTGCTCAATAAGTCTGCTCGAGATTATTCCTTCGCGGTGATGCTTCAAAAGCGAAGCCGCAAGCCGTTTCGAATCGGTTATCCTTGATTGTGCACACATAAGCGTCACTCTCGCAGGATATGCCTTTATAACGCGCTTTTTTTCACTTCCTGCTTCCAACGCTTTTTTCATATGCACCTCATAAGTTATTTTTAAAGGACGGTAATTGCAATCAGCACTTCAAATGTAATTGAAAAATCCGATAAGTTTAAGTTTGCACGAATCGCCGCATTTTTGCTGACTATCGACTTTATGGCATATTATTATTACGGTCTGCGAGCTTTCATCGTGACCGCTGTTTCTGTTGCCGTTTCGATCATAACAGATTATATATGCTGTTCGGTCATGAAGCGCAAGTTCGATTGGTCAGACCAGTCTCCTGTTATGGACGGTCTTTTGCTTGCTCTTTTGATGCCGGCATCCGTTCCGTATCCCATAATGATATTCTCGGCAATGTTCATGGTGGTCGTCGGAAAGTATGCCTTCGGCGGCAATAAAAACCTCATCTTCCATCCCGTTGCGATAGCATATGCCTTTTGCTCATTCAATTGGCAAAACGCCATAATGCGCTATCCCACACCGGTGCCCTTTGGCAATGTTTCGCTCGCCTCCAACGTCAGCGACACGTTATCCCATTCCTTTACATATAATTTTGACAACGG
Organism: uncultured Oscillospiraceae bacterium; assembly: GCA_964650705.1. GTDB lineage: Bacteria > Bacillota > Clostridia > Oscillospirales > Ruminococcaceae > Faeciplasma. The sequence goes on along the minus strand of CAZYUJ010000011.1, from coordinate 3,198 downwards.
CGTATCGGGAACCTTCTCGCTCCTTGATATGCTTTGGGGCAAGCTCACGGGGCCTATGGGTACCTCCAGCATCCTGATAATCCTTATATGTGCCATTGCTCTCTATTTCTTTGGAGATATTTCGAAAACCGTTTTCTTCACAGGGGTAGCAGCAAACGTTTTGCTGTTTGTCATCTTCCCTGAAAATGCGAGCGGAGTCGAAGCTGTATGCTATTCGTTCGTAACAGGCGCATATATGTTCACGCTTGTTTTCATGGCGTGTGATCACCGCATCGCCCCCAAGCAGGAGCTTGCACGTTTCCTTTACGGCATGGTCATCGCCGTGATGGCGTTTGTTTTCCGACGCTTCACCGTTATTGAAAACGGCGCTGTTTTCTCGCTGATAATCGCCTGCATCTTCTCTTCGGAGTTCGATCGCTTAAGCGTATATCTTATCAAGCTTTTCAATCGCATCAACAAAAGGATCGCATTGGCACACGAAAGCTATAAGCAAAAGCGATTAGCTGTCTGTGAACAGTCTGCAAGCAATAATGACGATAAGGAGGGTTCGACCGATGAATGATAAGACCCTTCGAATTTCTACTGCACAGAAGGAAGGCTTTTTGACAGGAAACGCCCTCCTATCCAGTGGTATAATAATAGCACCGGCTGTTGCCGCTGCCACCGATTTCATGTCAGCACTCGCGCTGTCCATCGTTTTTTGCCTTGTAACGTACATAACTGTCGCTCTTTGCTCCTTTGTGCCCTCAAAAATCGTATATACCGTTCGTATTATATTATATACTCTCGTGGCATCCGTCGTGTATGTACTCGTTAAAATGCTCATGCTCGAAATAATGCCCATTCAGTTCGAGGGGTTGGGCATATACGCTCCTTTGCTCATAACAAACTCGCTTATCACCTCGAAAACCGAAACGAAGTTCTATCGCCGCAAGCGTTCATATATGCTTGTCCTTGCTGGCTTCTATGTTTTGGGCTATGCCGTTTCGATAATCATGTTCGGAACCTTGCGCAGCATTTTGGTCAACGGAACCTTCTTGGGCTTCAAGATACTTCCCTTGACCTTCCCGACCTTCACCACTCTATACGGCGGCTTCATCCTGCTTGCACTTGTCAGCGCTTTATATCGCGGTGTTGTTTCGTTCGCCATAAGAAAGGGGACTCGTGATGACAGCATTTCTTGAGATACTGATGGCGGCGCTCGCATCCGTCACACTTGATAACGTGATCTTTACATACGCTGTCGGAACCAGCACCTTGCTTGAATGCGCTAAAAAACCGAAACAGCTTTTATCGTTCGGCTTCTTCATAACGGAGTTTTCCGTGCTTGCAAGCGTGCTTATCTATCTTGTTGAGCTTTTGGTCAAGGATACGGCTTGGGGCGAGACCGTGATGCCGATATTCTCGGTTCTTGCGATAGGCATTGTATACATCCTGTCACTTTTGGTGATCTGGTTCGCCGCAAGAAAATGGTTCAATTCTCTCAAGCGCTATGTTCACCTTTCTGCGTTTAACTGTGCAACGCTTGGTTGTATATTTATGAATTCCCTTAATGCAGGGACACTTCTTGACCGCATTTTATTCGCACTTTCTATCGGTGTCGGATTCATGCTTGCAACATATCTTTTATCCATCAACTATAAAAAGCTCACTTCGAGTGAGGTTCCCGCCGCCTTCCGAGGATTCCCGATAAGCGTTCTGTATATCGGTATCATAGCAATGCTCACATATATTTCGAAAAATTGATCAAGGAGTACCAAAATGTCAACTCGCAAAAACAGCCGCAAAAAGCCGCTTTTTCGCAAAAAGAATCAGCTAAGCCCTGTGCTTAAAACTCTGCTTCTCATAATTTTAATAATCGCACTTGTCTTTGTCGGATTCTTGCTTGGTGAGCCGCTTCTCGCTTTGCTGGAGGGTAACACTAACGTGAACAACGATCCTCCGTCTGTCACTGATCCTTCGGATGTAAGCGGATCCGAAGCCACAACCACAACTCCCACTACCACTGAGCAGGAGGATACGACCGTAACGGACCCCCCTGAGCCTGAGGTGATACCAAACGGCATGCTCCGAGTTTCCTTTGTCAATAGCGAAGACTATGCAAAAACTCTTGATGATGCCATCGCATTTGCGCTTGAGAATAATTATACCGCAATTTGCGTCGAACTGGTTGCAAACGGCGGCATGGTATATTACTCCACCGCTAATGAACTCGCTCAGAGCGCAGAGGCTGTCGCACAAAACGCTCTTTCGCTTAGTGAAATATATTCAAAGATTTCATCATCAGGTCTTGTGCCCTATGCTGAGATCTCCGCTCTTTCGGATCACATTGCTTCATGGATCGACAGAAGCATTTGCTACTTGTTTGCAGATGGTTCAAGCAAATGGCTTGATAACTCTGTATCAAAGGGCGGCAAGCCGTGGATAAGCGCATTCTCTTTGAGTGCAAGGGATTATATTAACAGCTTTGTCGGCGAGATATCTGACTCAGGCTTTGCGGGAGTGATCGCAAATGATCTTATCTTCCCGCCGTTCAGATCCACAGACCTCGAATATATCGGTGCAACGGTCAAAGACGCCAACAGATACATGGCTCTTTGTGAATTTGCAAACTCTATGTATACAACTCTCGGCGCCGCCAAGAGCTTTGCCGTCTCAGTGGATGCCAAAGATATCATAGCAGGTGATTGCGAAGTCTTGAGTGACCCTGAGCTTTTGAATTCAAAGACGGTTTATGTTCGCTTCAATTCTTCAAACATCGGTGATAAGATCGTCCGAAATGACGGCACAGCGGTCTCATTCTCCGGACTCAGCGAATATCACAAGATAAAAACCGTTTTCCGCCTTGTTGAGCAGAAGCTTGAAGGTGACGGACTTATCATCATCCCCGTTATTGAATCAGATGATTTTGATGCTTCGCTTGTCGATGCTCTTGTTGAATCGGGCTACTCTTGCGAAGATATTACGATCTATTACAATAATTGATCTGCTCCCGCCGCCGCTCGGCGCACCTCGCACACCGCAAGCACCGGCTTGCGCGTGCTCGACTCCGCCTCGCTGCAAGGCGCTCTCCCGAAACATGATCACCCATCAAAAAACACCTACTTCGGCTGTGTGCTCGTAAGACAGTAATTCTAAAAAATTTACTATTTTACGGCATCTGTCGAACAGGATTGGGAAACAAACGAACATACGGCA
>CAZYUJ010000010.1:0-59770 GCA_964650705.1 uncultured Oscillospiraceae bacterium | reverse complement strand
CGGGGCCCTTGGGAGCGATCATGATGACGTTAACGTTCTTGGGAGGCTTGATACAGCCGTAATGGATATTGAAGCCGTGAGCGAAGGCAAGAGTTTTGCCTTCGGTGAGGTTGGGCTCGATGGACTCTTTATAAAGCGCCGCCTGCTTCTCATCGTTGATGAGGATCATAACGATGTCGGCAGCCTTGGCCGCTTCCGCACTCGTCATGACCTTAAGCCCCTGCGCCTCAGCCTTAGCCCAGCTCTTTGAGCCCTCGTAAAGACCGACGATAACGTTAACGCCGCTGTCCTTGAGGTTCAAAGCGTGAGCGTGTCCCTGAGAGCCGTAACCGATGATAGCGACGGTTTTGCCGCTTAATTTCTGTAGATCGCAATCCTTTTGATAAAAAATTCTTGCCATAATAATTACCTCTTTCTAATTACAAATTCAAGTTTTGACGCAAAGTGGATGAGCCCTTTTCAATGGATGCCGTGCCCGTTCGGCAAATTTCAAGGATGGTGTGATCCCGCATAAGGGAGATGAAATCGTCCATCTTTGAGCTGTTGCCGATAACACGCAAAACGATAGATTCTTTGGTGTAATCGATCGTTTCCGCTTTGAACGCCTCGGCTGCTGCGTGGATCTCGTCACGGGCGGACGGATCGTTTTTGAGCTTGATCAGCATCAGCTCACAGCTTAGCGAATTATTTGCCGTAAGCTCCTTGATGGAGCAGACGTCGGGCAATTTATAGAGCTGATTGATAAGCTGCTGCTTGCCGTTTTCCTCACCGTCAAAGCCGAAGGTGATACGGGAATACTCTTCCGATTCTGTTTCGCTGGCGGTGATGGAGCTGATGTTGAACTGTCTTCTTCTGAACATACTCGTGAGGCGGTTCAGTACACCGAATTGATTGCGAACAAGCACAGCTAACGTATATCGGTTCATAATTCCACCTCCAATTTTGTGATTATGTCATCCATACTGCCGCCGGGCGGTAGCATGGGAAGAACAAACTCGTCTTTATCTATCTTACAGTCAATAATATACGGCCCGTCGGTTTTAAATGCACGGGCAAGTGCCGCATCCAATTCTTCAGGTGTGGTTACTGCTTCGCCGTCGGCACCGAAAGCCTTGGCGAAAGCGGCGAAATCGGTCTTTCTTTCCAATACGGAATTGGAATAATGCTTCTCATAGAAAAGCGTTTGCCATTGACGGACCATGCCCAGCACGCCGTTGTTCATAATGATGACAACGACAGGAACATTGTATCTGACAGCGGTGGCAAGCTCGTTTAGATTCATACCGAAGCTGCCGTCACCTGTGATCAGAACACTGCGTTCGCCCGTGCCGTATGCTGAGCCTATTGCCGCACCGAAGCCGTAGCCCATCGTTCCGAGACCGCCGCTGGAAGCAAATCTGCGCGGCTTTCTGAAAAACAGATTCTGTGCCGACCACATCTGGTGCTGACCGACATCGGTACAAACGGCGGTATTCTCACTAAGGTGTTTGTTAAGGATCAAGATCGCTCTGCGAGGTGTCAGGCCCTCACGGTTATCAAGATAGCTTTCTTCCTCCGTCCTGAATGCGCTGACCCTTGCCATCCAATCAGGCTTTGAGCCTTCATTCAAAAGAGGCAGAAGCTTTTGAAGAGTAAGCTTCACGTCTCCTCTGAGTCCGCATACGGAATTGACCGTTTTATTCAGCTCGGAGCCGTCCACATCAATGTGAACGATCTTTGCGCCCGTTGCAAATTTCTGACGGTTTCCCGTCACACGGTCGTTGAAACGAACGCCGAGAGAAAGTATCACATCCGCATTATGCATCGACATAGAGGATGCATAGTGTCCGTGCATACCCTGCATTCCTAAAAATCTCGGGTGATCGGTGGGGATAGCGGAAAGTCCCATTAAGGAGCAACCGATAGGCGCATCTATCTTTTCGGCAAGAGCAAGAACCTCATTCTGTGCGTTCGCGGTGATCACACCGCCGCCGAAATAGACGAAGGGGCGTTTTGAGGAATTGAGGATCCTTGCCGCTTCTTCGATACGCACATCCTTTGCGGCAAAGGGCTCCTCCTTTTCCACGGGAGCCTTTGGCTCATACTCGAATTTTGCGATCTGAACGTCCTTGGGAACGTCAATAAGCACAGGCCCCGGTCTGCCCGACTTCGCAAGCTTAAAGGCTTCACGGATGGTGTCCGCCAGATCGGCTACATCACTTACGAAGTAATTGTGTTTGGTGATCGGCAGGGTCACGCCCGTGATGTCGATCTCTTGGAAGCTGTCTGTGCCGATCTGCGTTGTCGGCACGTTGCCGCAGATAGCGACCATCGGGATCGAATCGAGGTAGGCTGTGGCGATACCTGTTACAAGATTGGTAGCTCCCGGCCCCGAAGTCGAGATCACAACGCCGACCTTGCCGGTAGTTCTCGCATAGCCGTCGGCGGCGTGTGCCGCACCCTGTTCGTGCGCCGTTAAAACGTGATCTATCTCATCTCGGTATTTATAAAGGCTGTCGTAAACATTAAGTATCTGACCGCCGGGGTAGCCGAAAACTGTGTCTGCCCCTTGCTCGATCAAGGTCTTTACTAATATATCTGAACCCGAAAGAAGCATAAGATCACTCCTTTGTTAAGTAACTTACAATCAGGTCGCCGCACTTTTTGCAGCCGACGGATAACATCCCTTCGCTCATAATATCGGCTGTACGGTATCCTTCATCGAGATATTTGGAAACAGCATTTTCGATCGCATCAGCTTCCTTTGGCATATCAAAGCTGAAGCGAAGCATCATTGCGGCGGAAAGGATCGTGCCGATAGGATTTGCTATGTCTTTGCCTGCGATATCGGGAGCAGAGCCGTGAATAGGCTCATACAATCCGCAGGAGGATGCGCCGAGACTTGAGGAGGGTATCATACCGATAGAGCCGGTGATCATCGAAGCCTCGTCAGAGAGGATATCTCCGAACATATTCTCGGTTACGACGACGTCGAACTGTGAAGGATCCTTTACGATCTGCATCGCACAGTTATCGACGAGCATATCCGAAAGCTCAACGTCAGGGTATTCCTCCGCCAGACGGTGCATCACCTTTTTCCAAAGACGGCTGGAATCCAACACGTTGGATTTCTCTACCGAGCAGAGTCTTTTGTTTCGCTTTCTTGCGGTTTCAAAGCCGATCCTTCCGATACGCTCGATCTCGGCTTCGCTATAGCTGAGGATGTCGGTGGCGGTGTCGCCCTCGGTCTTATGCTCACCGAAATAAATTCCGCCGATAAGCTCACGAACGATAATAAAGTCGATGCCCTTATCTACTATAGATCTCTTCAAAGGAGAAGCATCCGCGAGCTGAGCCCATATCTTTGCGGGGCGGTTGTTTGAGTAAACGCCCATCCCTGCCCTGAGCCGCAAGAGCCCCTTTTCGGGGCGCATATGTCCCGCAACATCGTTCCACTTGTCACCGCCTACCGCACCGAGAAGCACGCTGTCGGAAGCAAGGCATTTATTCAGCTCCGACTCGGGCAGAGGGTCGCCGTATTTATCAATGGCGCATCCGCCCATATCTACGTCGGTGTAATTAAAGGTGTGTCCATAGAGCTCAGCAACTTTATTCAGCACTTTGAGCGCTTCGTTTACTATCTCGGGGCCGATGCCGTCACCACGGATCACCGCTATATTTTTAACCATTGTTTTCGCCTTCTTTCAAAGATTTGAGGAGTCCGCCGCTTTTGATGATATTCTGAATAAACGGTGGGAAAGGCTGTGCCTTATAGGTCTTGCCTGTGGTAAGGTCGGTGATAACACCCGTATCAAAATCTACCTTAACTTCATCATCAGCGCTGATTTCCTCCGCCGCTTCTTCGCACTCAAGAATCGGCAGCCCGATATTAATGGCGTTGCGGTAAAAGATCCTTGCGAAGCTCTTGGCGATAACGCAACCCGTGCCGCAGGTCTTGATAACAAGCGGTGCGTGCTCACGGGAAGAACCGCAGCCGAAGTTCCAACCGGCAACCATAACGTCGCCCGGCTTTACGTTTTTCACGAACTCAGCGTCAATATCCTCCATACAATGAGTGCTGAGCTCCTTTGCGTCGGGAGTATTCAGATAACGGGCAGGGATAATAACGTCGGTGTCCACGTTATCGGGATATTTAAAAACTTTTCCTTGTGTATTCATCTTTACGCCTCCTTATATTCGGTAATATATCCGGTCAGCGCACTTGCGGCGGCGGTATGAGGAGAAGCAAGATATACCTCGCTGTCAACGTGACCCATACGGCCGACAAAGTTGCGGTTGGTGGTGGCAATACATTTTTCGCCTGAGGCAAGGATGCCCATGTATCCGCCGAGGCAGGGGCCGCAGGTAGGTGTGGAAACGATAGCGCCTGCATCAATAAAGGCGGTGTACCAGCCGCGCTCAACACATTCACGCAGGATCTGCATAGTGCCGGGAATGATGATGACTCGGATCCCGCCGGCAACCTTTTTGCCCTTGAGAATGTTATAGGCGGCTTCCATGTCCTCCATTCTGCCGTTGGTGCAGGAGCCGATGACGACCTGATCTATTTTGATATTGTGAAGTTCGCTTGCGGGATGGGTGTTTTCGGGAAGATGCGGACACGCAACCGTGGGAACGATGGAAGCAAGGTCAATATCAATTACCTTTTCATATTCTGCATCTGCATCGGCTTCATAAACCACAGGCTCTCTTTCGCTTCTGCCCTTAAGATATTCAAGAGTTACGTCATCCACGGGGAAGATGCCGTTTTTAGCACCTGCTTCTATTGCCATGTTGCAGATGCAAAGGCGGTCATCCATCGAAAGACCGTGAGCGCCGTCACCGACAAACTCCATGCTCTTATATAGAGCGCCGTCAACGCCGATCATGCCTATAACGGTGAGGATGACATCCTTACCGCTGCAATTTTCGGGGAGCTTTCCTGTGAGATTAAACTTGATGGCAGAAGGCACCTTGAACCAAGCCATGCCCGTTGCCATACCTGCCGCCATGTCGGTAGAGCCGACACCCGTCGAAAATGCGCCTAGAGCGCCGTAGGTGCAGGTATGTGAGTCAGCACCGATGATACAGTCACCTGCGGTAACTACGCCCTGCTCGGGAAGAAGAGCGTGCTCAATACCCATTTTGCCTACGTCGTAAAAGTGGCTCACGCAATGAGCACAGGCAAATTCACGGCAGGTCTTTGACTGCTCGGCGGCTTTAATGTCTTTGTTGGGAACAAAGTGGTCAAGCACGATGGCGACCTTGTCTTTGTCAAATACCGAATCAAATCCGGCTTTCTTAAATTCGTTCACCGCTACGGGTGTTGTAATATCGTTGCCCAAAACGATATCCAGCTTTGCTGAGATCAACTGTCCCGCTTCGACGCTTTCAAGTCCTGCGTGGGCGGCAAGGATCTTTTGTGTCATAGTCATTCCCATTACTTTGCATCTCCTTTGGTCATATTACGGAAGGCACTGAGCAGTGCATTTGTGCTGGCAGTAATAACGTCGGTATCGGTGCCTGCGCCCCAATACATGTTGCCGTCCTGTGTCTGAAGTCCGATATACGAAGCGGCTACGCTGTGAGAACCGTCGCCCTGCATACTGTGCTGTGTGAATACCTGTAAGGTGTATTCCTCGCCGGTAAACTCACAAAGAGCGTTGTTGACAGCGCTCAGCGTACCGTTTCCTTCGGCTTCGAGCTCGGTCTCTTCGCCGTCTCTTGAAAACGTTATGTTGATCTTAACGGCATCATTCTCACGCACAAAATCAAAATCGGTAACCGAGATACCGCTGTCGAGATTTAAGTAATTTGCGGTGAAGATATCCAAAACCTCATCCGGCTTGAGCTCCTTGTGCTCGTGATCGGAAACACTTTTGCACATATAGCTGAAATGCTCGCGCATTTTCGGCGGCAGGTTATATCCAAAGGTCTGTTCGAGCAGATATCCGATGCCGCCCTTGCCCGACTGAGAGTTTACACGGATGACGTCGGCATCATAGGTTCTGCCGATATCCTTGGGATCGATCGGGATATACGGAACGCTCCACTCGTGAAGCTTGTTTTTCGTTCTATGCTTCATGCCCTTTGCAATGGCGTCCTGGTGCGAGCCTGAGAAAGCGGCAAACACAAGTGCTCCTGCATAGGGTGCTCTTTCATAGACGTGCATACGGGTACAGCTTTCATATTTTTCTACCAAATAGGTCATATTGGAAAGATCAAGCTTCGGATCCACGCCGTGAGAGTACATATTCATAGCGAGGGTGATGATATCCACGTTGCCCGTTCTCTCGCCGTTGCCAAAGAGCGTTCCTTCCACACGGTCAGCTCCCGCCAAGAGTGCAAGCTCTGTGTCGGCAACACCTGTACCTCTATCGTTATGAGGATGTAAAGAAAGGGTCACGAACTCACGGTATTTGAGGTTTTCGCTCATATACTCGACCTGTGAAGCGTAAACGTGCGGTAAGCTCATTTCCACAGTTACGGGAAGGTTGATGATGACGTTGTTATCTTCACTCGGCTCCAATACATCAAGAACGGCGTTGCAGACCTCTAAAGCATATTCAGGCTCGGTGCCTGTAAAGGATTCGGGTGAATATTCAAAGCGGAAGTTGCCTTCATATTCGGCAGCTAACTTTTTAACGAGCTTTGCGCCGTCAACGGCGATCTGTTTGATCTCGTCCTTACTCTTTTTGAAGACCTGCTCACGCTGAGCCACGCTGACCGAATTATAAAAGTGAATGATCGCGCTCGGTGCGCCCTTGCAGGCATCGAAGGTCTTTCGGATGATGTGCTCACGGCATTGAGTAAGCACCTGAACCGTTACATCATCAGGAATCATGTTGTTATCGATCAAAGTACGCAAAAATTCGTACTCCGTTTCGCTTGCCGCAGGAAAGCCTACTTCGATCTCCTTAAAACCGACCTCTAAAAGAACCTTATAATATTCCAGCTTTTCCTCGAGGCTCATCGGAATGACAAGGCTTTGGTTGCCGTCACGCATATCCACCGAGCACCATACGGGCGGCTTTTCGATATGGTCTTTTTCGACCCATTTGTTATATTTTTTATCTACGGGGAAATATCCCACTCGGTATTTTGTTGAATCCATCATAACGCTTACTCCTTTTCTGCTACTGCTTCCACTTCGACAAGTGCGCCTTTCGGAAGATCCTTAACAGCCACGCAGCTTCTTGCGGGCTTATCGGTAAAATACTGTGCATACACTTCGTTAAATGCGGCGAAATCCGACATATCGGAAAGGAAGCATACGGTCTTAACGACGCTCGTCAGCTTTCCCCCTGCGGCAGTCAGCACTGCCTCTAAGTTTTTGCAGACTCTATGGGTCTGCTCAGTGATGTTTTCGCCCACAAGAAGTCCCGTTTCGGGATCGAGAGGGATCTGTCCGGAGGTGAAAATGAGATCACCCACGACTACTGCCTGTGAGTAAGGCCCGATCGCCGACGGTGCTTTGTTGGTTTGGATTTTTCTGCTCATAGCTTTTGCTCCTTTCAAGATCACACTAATTTGAAGCCTTCATCACGCAGAGTCTTCGTGATCAGGTTAACGTGAGAGAAATCTCTCGTTTCCATTTCAATGCGAAGGAAACAACCGTTCACGCTTTCGGTGTTGCCCTTTTCATAGTGAACACCTGTCACGTTTCCGCCGCAATCGGCTATGATGCGGGAGATCTCTTTTAGCTGTCCCGGCTTGTCGATCAGCTCGATCAACAGACTCGTTGAACGTCCTGAATTAAGAAGACCTCGGTCAATGACACGGGATAGGCTCGTGACGTCGATATTGCCGCCCGAAACAACGGCAACCACCCGCTTGCCCTTAAGATCGAATTTGCCCGACATCACTGCCGCCACAGCGGTAGCTCCTGCGCCCTCGGCTATCATCTTCTGCTTTTCAATAAGAGCAAGGATAGCGCTTGCAACTTCATCATCGGTGACAAGAGCTATCTCATCGACATATTCCTTGACAAGAGCATATGTGTTTTCGCCCGGCTTCTTAACAGCGATGCCGTCTGCGATGGTGGAAACCGAAGAAAGACTTTCGATCCCGCCGCCCTTTACCGAGTTATACATACTCGCAGCGCCCTTGACCTGGACGCCGTAAACCTTGACCGAAGGTCTTATCTGCTTCGCGGTATAGGCGATGCCCGAAATGAGTCCTCCTCCGCCGATGGGAACGACGATAGCATCAATATTATCAAGGTCGTTTAGTATTTCGAGGGCGATGGTGCCCTGGCCTGCAATAACGTTTTCGTCATCAAAGGGATGGACGAAGGTATAGCCTTCGCTGTCACGGAGCTCCAACGCTTTTCGGTAGGCGTCGTCATAACAGCCCTCTACCAAGCACACCTCTGCGCCGAAGCCTTTGGTGGCTTCAACCTTAGAGATAGGAGCCGTGTCAGGCAGACAGATCACAGATCTGATTCCGTTTTTTGTTGCGGCAAGCGCAACGCCTTGAGCGTGGTTGCCTGCAGAGCAAGCGATAACGCCTTTTTGTTTTTCTTCCTCAGACAGCATTGCGATCTTATACGCCGAGCCTCTTACCTTGAAGGAGCCCGTGATCTGTAGGTTTTCGGGCTTTAGGTATAGCTCACATTCGTCAGCGATGCCGTATGCTCTTACAACATTCGTTTCACGAATAACGCTTTTGAGCACTGTCTGTGCATTAAATACTTTGTCGAGAGTTAGCATTTTCGATCCGCCTTTCATACTTGATCTTATGTGTAGTTATTCGGCTTTAAGGCAAAACAAAACCCGCCTCAAAGCTTTAATTGCTTTGAGACGGGTGTAAATTTATCACTCGCGGTACCACTCAAATTGCGGATATGTATCCGCCACCTCTTCGAAGTCAAACAACCTCTATGCACTAACGCAGCATACACGGGAAACGCCTACTGGGTGATCGTCCTTTGGGGCTTCCGGCTCAGAAGGGATGGGAAGTCTACAGTCCTTTACCGGGATCGCACCACCCCCGGCTCTCTGAGAAATTCGTTGCAGGTTCCGTCTTCATCGACGCCTTTTAAAAAACAATTCAATTTGTTTAACATTTTACCACGTTAAACCAATGATGTCAAGAGGTATTTTAATAATTTTTTCGTATTTTGCGGCGCTTTGTGCGCCTCACAGCGGCGAAAAACAGCAAAAGCCGAATACCCGTTCGGGGCATACGGCTTTCGGTAATGCTTTGAATGTGAGCGAGCCGTGGTGCGGCGCGCGGCGGGACGCCGTTGTGGCGCACCGTGGCGAGCGGGGTCAGACGGCGTATACTCCGCCGCATTTTGCGATGGTATTGATCGAGCCGTCGTCATTATACTTGAACTCTGCGACACAAACGCTTCTGTGGAACAAGCTTCCGCCGGGAAGCTCCCCTGTGTGATAGAACAGATATGAGTGCCCCTTGAAGTCAGCAATACCCGGATGGTTGGTGAATGTTCCGCCTTCTTCGGTCATCAGAACTCCGCCATAGACCCAAGGCCCTGTGGGAGATGTTGAGGTCGAATAAGCGAGGTGTTCTTGATGCACGCCCTCAGCGAAAGCGGCATATACCATATAATAAAGTCCGTTTCTCTTATAGAACCACGGGCCCTCGGCATATGCTGTGCCGGTCATGTGGCCGCCCTTTGCAAATGATTCGACGGTCATCGGGATCTTCTGAATGCCGACGGTCTCGTCATATGAGATCATGTCCTCGTTCAACAAAACGTATCTGAGCTCGGGGTTGCCGAAATAAAGATATGCCTGCCCATCATCGTCAATGAAAACAGTCGGGTCGATATCGTTCCAATCCCCCTCGTCCACAAGCGGATGGCCAAGATCCTTGAAGGGCCCTGTGGGGCTGTCCGAAACTCCGACAGCTATTGCCATTCCCCCGTCGATCTTATGCACGGGACAATAAAGATAAAACTTTCCGTTGCGTTCTATTGCTTGAGGTGCCCACGCTCTGTCATCTGCCCAGCAGATATCATTAAGCGAGAAAACTTCGCCGTGGTCGACCCAGTTCGCCATATCCTTTGTCGAATAGCAATGCCAGTTGAACATGGTGTAAAAATCGTTGATCAGCTCGTTCTCGTCGTGTGTTGTATACAGATATAAAGTGTCTCCGTAAACCATCGGCGCAGGATCGGCAGTATAAATGTCTGTTATGATCGGATTTTTACAAAAATCCTTTTTGTCAGTGTGTTCCATAGTAAACCTCCTTTGGTGATCATACTTTAAGTATATCGGAAAAGCGCACTAAATCAAGCGCATGAAGTAACTTCTTTATTTTCGGTCTTTTACCTATAGAATCACGAAAAAAGCCGCACAGACATCTGTCCGTGCGGCTTTTAAATTACAGAGTCTTAAAAATTGCGAAGCTATAGGGAGAGAGAACACATTCATCGGCGATCTCCATGCTTAACATATCAAGCATCTTGCCCCTCAGCTTTACTGTTACTGTCTCTTTATCCGAATAGTTTTCAACGAATACATATGTGTTTTCGCCGTCGGTTCGGCTGTGAGCTGTCACTCCGTGAGGAAGCGTACTGTCAGCATCCACACAGGATGAAACTCCGCTTTCGGCAATAAGCCGAGAGATCACCCAAGACTTCAAGCTTCCCGTGTCACGGCAGGCTTGATATATCGCTCTTCCTTTTCCGAAGCTGTTTTCGGTGACGGCAGGGGTATCGCGGTAATATCCGTCAGTATATACAGCCAACGCCAAAGCTCCTTCAAGGCGAACCGTCTCGCAATAATCACAAAGCTCGTGTACAGTCTCATCGGCGCTTGCGTGCTGACGCTCAAAGGGATAAAGAGTGTCTATCTCCTCGCTGACGATTCCGAAGACCTCTTTCAAGCTATCGGCAGGGATCCCGCCGAGATAACAAAGATCGTTTCCGTCAACGGTTCCGAGCATATATGTTGCATAAAGATTTCCGCCGCCGCTCACATAGCTTTTGAGGTTGTCTAAAGTCTCGCTGTCGGTCATATAGAGCATCGGGGCGACTATTATCTTATATTTTGAAAGATCAGCCTTCGGAGAGACGATATCACAGTCGATACCTCGCTCCCAGAACAGGCGATGATAAGCATAGCAGGTTTCGAGATATTTCTTATCGACGTTTGAATATCCCTGACAGTCGTCGAGCGCCCACATATTCTCCCAATCGAAAATGACAGCAACCTGTGACTTCGTGACCGTTCCCGCAATTTCGTCAATCGCCTTTAATACCTCTCCCGTTTTCTTGACGGATCGGAACACTCTGGTGTTTTCGGTGCCGTCATGTCCAATGACTGCGCCGTGGAACTTTTCGCTTGAGCCGCGCGATTTTCTCCACTGGAAATATTGGACACTGTCGCTTCCGTGAGCTACAGCTTGGATCGAGGACAAAACGTCAAGTCCCGGGCGCTTCGGCTTGTTATAGGGCTTCCAGTTAACAAGGCTCGGTGTGCTTTCCATCAATAGGAACGGTTTGTTCTTAAGTGAACGGTAAAGATCGTGCCAAAATGCGGTCTTTTGTGCTATAAGAGCATCGTCGCCGTTGTGCCACTCGGGATATGAATCCCAAGATGCAAAATCAATAACCTCTGAAAGCTTGTGATAATCAAGATCATAAAACTCGAACATCATATTGACGGTTACGGGCTTATCGGGGCAGATCTCTTTGATGGGTTCGATCTCATTTTTAATGAAGTCCATGGTTTGATGAGTCACAAACCGCTTCCAATCAAGATTTAATCCGTGAACTCCGTTTTCGGTAAGCTCGCCCGGTGCCTCTATCTGATCAAAGCTGTCATAGGTGTGGCTCCAAAAAGTTGTCCAATAAGCACGGTTAAGCTCGTCTATGTCGCCGTGGAACTTATCCTTCAAAAATTCTCTGAAGGCGTTTTGGCACAGCTCGCAATGGCATTCTCCGCTGTACTCATTTGAAATATGCCACGCAATGACAGTCGGATCATTGCCGTAGCGCTCAGCCAAAAGGCGGTTTATATTTTTCACCTTTTCTCGGTATACGGGAGATGTGAAGCAATGATTGTGCCGTGCTCTGAAATGCTCACGCTCGTGGTGTGAGTTAACACGCAAGACCTCGGGGTATTTGTCCGCGAGCCAATGAGGGCGTGCTCCCGACGGGGTCGCCAAAATGACCTTGCCGCCGTTTTTTCCGATCTTGTCTATGATCTCATCCAAGAAAGAAAAATCATATTTTCCCTCTTCGGGCTCCAGCTTCGCCCACGAGAATATTCCAACCGTCATCTCGTTACAGTTTGATAAATTCATTAAATACATATCCTTGTCCCAAACTGTCTTGTCATCTATCCATTGTTCGGGATTATAGTCAGCACCGTGTATAAAATGTCTGAAACTCTCACAGGGATATTTTTTCTCGCTCATGATTCTCCTCCAAAAAACATTCTTTGCTATATATTGTATCACCAAAGCTTCGTCAAATCAACAGATCAAGTGTTTACAATAACGCTGTTTTTTGATATAATTGCGAAAGAAAGGGGCGATGTATACATGAAAAACAGATATTTTATGCGAGCATTAAATCTTATGCTCACTTTGGCTGTAGCAGCCGTATCCCTTGCGGGATGCACCGGTCAAAGTCTTGTTCCGACCGAAAAGATCGAAGGGAGCGATATTTACGTGAAGAAAGTTCAGAACCTGCCCGACGATTTTATTATGGGCATGGACGCTTCGTCGGTACTCGTTGAAGAAGCGAGCGGAGTGAAGTATTATAACTTTGACGGAGAAGAACAGGACGTTTTTAAAACCCTTGCCGAAAACGGAGTAAACTATATCCGCGTGCGTGTCTGGAACGACCCTTATGATGAAAACGGCAACGGTTACGGCGGCGGAAACTGTGACATAGATACCGCCATCGAGATCGGCAAGCGTGCCACAAAATACGGAATGAAGCTTCTTGTGAATTTCCACTATTCCGACTTTTGGGCAGATCCCTCGAAGCAGATGACTCCGAAGGCGTGGGAAGGAATGTCGATCGAAGAGAAGACCGAAGCCCTTTATGAATATACAAAAGAGTGCTTGGAAATGCTGAAAAAAGCCAAGGTCGACGTCGGAATGGTTCAGATCGGCAACGAAACAAACGGAAGCATGTGCGGCGAAACGACATGGTTTAATATGCAATATCTCTTCCAAGCAGGAGCTAAGGCTGTCAGAGAGGTATTCCCCGAGGCTTTGGTAGCCTTGCATTTTGCGAATCCCGAAAAATCGGGCAGCTATGCTAACTATGCGAGCAAGCTTGCATATTATGATGTGGATTACGATGTATTCGCTTCGTCATATTATCCCTTCTGGCACGGAACCTTGGAAAACCTTTCGAATGTTTTAACCGATATATCCCAGACTTACGGCAAAAAGGTCATGGTGATGGAGACGTCATATGCATATACACCCGATGACACTGACTTCAACGGCAATACCATCTCGGACGGAAGCGCCGTGACCAAAAACTATCCCTATACCGTTCAGGGACAGGCGACCTCTGTTAGAGACGTTATCGAAACAGTCGCCGGAATCCCCAACGGGATCGGTGTAGTATATTGGGAAGGAACATGGATATCCGTCGGTCAGAACTCTTGGGAAGAAAACAGCGCGAAGTGGGAAAAATACGGCTCGGGCTGGGCAAGCTCATATGCCGCTTCATATGACCCCAATGATGCGGGCAAATACTATGGCGGATGTGCTGTTGATAACCAAGCGATGTTTGATGCAAACGGCAAACCTTTGGAATCCCTTCGAGTATTCAATCTTGTGAGATACGGAAATGACGCTGATCTCAAGGCTGACGCTTTGGAAGACGTAAACATCGTCAGCGACATCGGAAGCAAAATTATTCTGCCCGAAACCGTTAACGCGATTATGAATGACGGCAGCTTAGAGGCTGTCCCCGTTGAATGGAACACGACCGAAGCCGAGCTCGATTCCATGGCAAACGGCGGTGTGAACAAATATGAAATATCCGGCGTTGCAGACGGCATGGAAGCCAAAGCATATATCTCGGTCGTTGAATATAACTATCTGATAAACGACAGCTTCGAAACGGGAGACCTTACGGGCTGGACGCTCAACGAGCTTGGCAACGCAGATGAGCTTTATGTCGAGGACAAGCTGACCGACTCGCTTACGGGCAGCAGGCATATGCACTTCTGGAGTGCGGCGCAAAACACCGTTGAATTCACTCTTGAGCAAGAAGTCGCTCAGTTGGAATCGGGAACTTATAAATTCAGCATTTCCATCATGGGCGGAGACGCAGGCGAGACTGATATCTATGCTTATGTAAAGATAAACGGCGAGATCGTTAAGACCTCACCGCTGGGCATAACCTCATATGGAAATTGGGATACGGCAACGATCAGCGGCATCGGGTATGCCGAAGGAGACGTTCTTGTTGTCGGAATCTATGTCAAGTGTCAGGGCACAGGCAACGGCGCTTGGGGCAAGATCGATGATGCTATGCTTAATAAAGACATGTAACGACAGCTTTCACATCAAAAATAGTGTGCACATTTTATGCAATGTGCACACTTATTTTAAACACTATTGACTTTTAGCGGTTAATAGTGTATAGTATATGTGCACTTTTAATCAATTTCATAAGCGAAATCGATTAGAATGTATCAAAGCCGCGTTCCGCGGCAAATTTCAGGAGGATATTATGAAAAAATTATTGGCACTCTTAATGGCACTTGCTTTGTGTCTTTGCCTCTTCGTCGGTTGCGGAGATAACAGCTCCGATAACGGCGACAACGGCGATGATGCACAGGCTTTGGCAGGTACCTATGACATCAAGGTTTGGGTTGCGGAAGCTGCTGTAGAGCTCACCAGATCCCAGATCGCTAAGTTCAACGAAACCAACACTGACGGCATCGTTATCAATGCAACTATCGAAGCAGTCGGCGAAGGTGAAGCTGCAACTTCCATGACCACCGACATCGAAGCAGGCGCTGACCTTTATTGCTTCGCTCAGGACCAGGCTGCAAGACTTATTCAGTCCGGCGCTTTGGCTAAGCTCGGCGTTGCCGCTGCTGAGACCGTATCCGACACTAACGCAGCAGGCGTTGTTTCCGCTGCTATGTCCGGCGAGGATCTCTATGCTTATCCTTTGACCGCTGACAACGGCTACTTCATGTACTATGACAAGAGCGTTATCTCCGAAGACATCATCGGCAGCCTCGAAGACGTTATCGCTGCTTGTGAAGCAGCAGGCAAGCTCTTCTCCTTCGAGATCGAAGGCTCTGCTTGGTACACCGCTTCCTTCTTCTTCGCAACAGGATGCGTTTCCGAATGGACGACCGATAACGACGGTAACTTCACCGCTGTTAACGACACCTTCAATTCCGAAGCAGGTATCGCTGCTGCAAAGGGCATGCAGAAGCTCCTTTCTTCCTCTGCTTATAACAACTCCAGTGCTTGCACAGACTTCGCTGCTGCAACTCCTTCCGCAGTAGTTGTTTCCGGTACTTGGGACTATGTGACCGCTTCTGACATCTTGGGCGACAACCTCGGCGTTGCTGAGCTTCCTTCCTTCACTGTTGACGGAAGCACATATCACCTCGGCTCCTTCAACGGCTGCAAACTCATGGGCGTTAAGCCTCAGGTAGACGCTAAGAAGGCTGCTGCTATCCACAAGCTTGCTCAGTACCTCACCAGCGAAGAAGCTCAGACCGAAAGATTTGAGACCCTCGCTTGGGGCCCTGCTAACCTTAATGCACAGCAGTCTGACGCTGTTAAGGAAAGCCCCGCTCTCGTAGCACTTTTGGCTCAGTCTCCTTACTCTGTACCTCAGGGTCAGATCCACGGTTCTTGGTGGGATATCGGTAAGGCTTTGGCTACCAACGTTAAGAACGCTGCTGACGATGCAGGTATCCAGGGCGCTTTGGACACCTATATCACAGCCATCAACGGTTTGTTCAACATGTCCGATGACGTTTTGAACGCTTACACCGTTATCGGCTCCATCAACGGCGATACCTGGACAGTTGACCTTCCCATGGCTGAACAGGCAGACGGTACATGGAAGACTACCGAAGCTTACACAATGGACGCAGGCGTTGAGTTCAAGTGCCGTCAGGGTCTTAACTGGGACGTTGCATATCCTGCTGCTAACTACGTTGTTGAAACCGCAGGCACCTACTACATCGTGCTTGACCCCGTTTCCGGCGAAGTTACACTTTCGGCTGAATAATATTCCCGCTGAAACAAACGTATAGAATCATAAGGGTCGGGGCCGTTTGACTCCGACCCTTTTCGCAAAAGAGGGATATAAATTATGAAAAAATACAGTGATCTTGAGTATTTAAAATTGCCAAAATGGAAACGGTTTCTGTATACCTTGGTTTGCTTCATCGTTGCTATTCCCGGCGGAATACTGAACTTCTTCAAAAAGATCGGAAGTTATATCGTTAACTTCTTTGTCGGTGTAAAAAACGAATTCGTTGATATATACCAAACATTTAAATTCGGCGACTGGAAGACGAGAGTCTCGTTTGTGATAATGGGATTCGGCAGCATCGCCAGAGGGCAGGTGCTTCGCGGTATTCTGTTCCTGCTGTTCGAGATCGTTTTCATCGTATATATGATATTCGGCGGCGTTTATTGGCTCTCCAAGGTCGACACGTTGGGTGACAAGGGCCCCGAGGTTGCTTATGATCCTATCTATGACGCATATGCAACCACATACAATGACAACTCGTTTAAGATACTGCTCTACGGTGTTTTGACGATCTTCTTCATAATTGCTTTTATCTATACTTGGAGACTTAATGTAAAGCAAAATAAGATTGCCGAAAGCATTCTTGCTTCAGGCAAAAAACTCAAAAGCGGCAAGGATGATCTTCGTTCTTTAGTCGATGATCAATTCCACAAGACCTTGCTTGCACTTCCCGTTATGGGAATCATGATATTTACCGTTATGCCCATCGTCTTTATGATCTTGGTTGCTTTCACAAACTATGACGGCGCTCATAACGGCTATTCGAACAATCTGTTCACATGGGTAGGTCTTGACAACTTCAACGAGCTTTTGTCGTGGTCTACCGGCGGAGTATCCTATACCGCAACCTTCGGTGAGGTGCTCTCATGGACTTTGATCTGGGCATTCTTTGCAACCTTCACAAACTATTTCCTCGGCATGTTGGTTGCAATGATGATAAATAAAAAGGGCATCAGGTTCAAAAAATTCTGGAGAACCTGCCTTGTATTCACCATTGCTGTTCCTCAGTTCATCTCACTTTTGTATGTTTCGAAGATGTTCGCACAAAACGGTCTTGTAAACGGCTTCCTTCTGGATATGGGACTTATTAAACAGGCTCTCCCCTTCTGGACCGACCCGACGTGGGCAAGAGTTACCGTTATCATCATTAACATCTGGATAGGCATCCCTTATCTCATGCTTATTGCAACAGGTATTTTGATGAACATTCCCAAAGACCTGTATGAATCGGCAAAGATCGACGGTGCAGGCGCCTTCAAGCAATATACAAAGATCACACTTCCTTATATGCTGTTTGTAACAGGACCTTATCTTTTGACAAGCTTTACAAGCAACATGAATAACTTTAACGTTATTTATCTTCTGACCGGCGGCGCTCCCAACTCATCACTGCCTTCTCCCGGCGGAAACCTCGGCGATACCGACCTTTTGATCACTTGGCTGTTCAAGTTGACGACATATGAAAACGCAAACTATCACATGGCATCGGTAATCGGTATTTTGGTGTTCATCGTCGTCGCGGTCATCTCGCTCATTGTTTATAACGTCCTGCCGTCCACAAGAAACGAGGAGGATTTCCAATGAAAAAGAAAAACGAACTTCCCGCTTTGCCGCCTCAGGCTAAGCGCCACATCGGCATGAAGGCACAGAACACTATAAGCAATATATTCATCTATATCCTGCTTACAGCTATCACAATAATCTGGCTTGTGCCTTTCGTGTGCATAATCTTACAGTCCTTCCGCGTGGAATCCACCTATATGGTCGGCTACGTTATTCCCAAGCAGTGGGGATTTGACAACTATATAAATCTGTTCAAGACAGACTTCCCTAAGTGGTATGTCAACACATTTATAACCGCTGTTATAACCTCGCTGCTGCAAACTATAATCGTTTTGTGCATGAGCTACACGCTTTCCCGCTTCCGTTTCAACGGCAGAAAGCTTTTGATGAGATTCATGCTCATCTTGGGCATGTTCCCCGGAATGCTGACAATGATCATCCTCTACAGAGTTTTGAAGGACTTGGGAATGACAGAAGCAAACGCTGTTCCCGGACTTATTCTTGTATATGTCGCTTCGTCGGGTATGGGTTACTATGTATCTAAGGGCTTCTTTGATACCATCCCGAAATCTTTGGACGAAGCGGCACGAATTGACGGAGCATCAAGGCTTCAGATCTTGCAAAGAGTGATCCTTCCGCTTGCAAAACCGATCGTAATCTATACCATCCTGACCGCCTTCATGGCACCTTGGGGCGACTTCGTATTTGCAAGATACGTTTCGATGAACGTTTCAAGCGGTATGAACGTTGCCGTAGGTCTTTACAGCTGGCTTAACAAAGACATGATAGCCGGCAAATACACAATGTTCTGTGCCGGCGGCGTAGTGGTTGCACTTCCTGTAACGATACTCTTCATGTTCTTACAAAAGTATTATGTTGAGGGCGTAACAGGCGGCGCCGTAAAGGGATAATCACGATAAGGAGGAAATATTTATGGCAAGTGTAAAACTGACTAACGTAAAAAAAGTTTATGATAATAAAGTAGTAGCTGTTGACGACTTCAATCTTGAAATTGCCGACAAGGAATTTGTCGTATTCGTCGGCCCATCGGGTTGCGGAAAGAGTACAACTCTTCGTATGATCGCAGGTCTTGAGGAGATCACGGACGGCACCATCGAGATCGACGGCGAAGTCGTAAACGACCTTCAGCCCAAGGATAGAAATATCGCAATGGTTTTCCAAAACTATGCTCTATATCCTCATATGACGGTATATGATAACATCGCTTTTTCTTTGAGGATCAAAAAGGTTCCCGAGGACGAGGTATATAAGCGTGTTCTCCACGCCGCAGAGGTTTTGGGAATCAGCGAATATCTTTTGAGAAAGCCCCGTGCGCTTTCGGGCGGACAGAGACAGCGTGTTGCTATCGGACGTGCAATGGTTCGTGACTCAAAGGTATTCTTGATGGACGAGCCTCTTTCCAACCTTGATGCAAAATTGAGAAACCAGATGCGTGCTGAGATCATTCTTTTGAGACAGCACCTTGACACCACCTTCGTTTATGTAACACACGATCAGACCGAAGCTATGACCTTGGGTGATCGGATCGTTATCATGAAGGACGGTTTCATTCAACAGATCGGCACTCCCGAAGAAGTATTCGAAAGACCCGAAAACCTCTTCGTCGCAGAATTTATCGGTGCGCCCAAGATGAACATCATGCGTACACGGCTGATCCTCGAAAACGGTAAGTATTATGTAACTCCCTTCGGCTCGAAGATCGAGGTTGACGGAGAGACAGGCGCATTGCTCAAGGAAAAGAACGTTCCTTCGGGCGAAGTTGTTTTGGGCGTTCGTCCCGAACATATCGTTTTGGCTGACAGCGAAGCTGAGAACACTATCAACGGCACCGTTTTGGTCAACGAAATGATGGGAAGCGAGCTTCATTTGCATATCAGCGTCGATGATGACACCAAGCTTATCGCACGCACACCCACAGTTAACCTCACTCGTGAAGAACGAGTTCAGCTCAAAAACGGTCACCCTGTACATCTCACCTTCCCCGGAAAGGTCATGTATTTCTTCGACCCCGAGACCGAAAAGAATCTCATTTATTAATTCACAAAAAATATCCACCCCAAAAGGGTGGATATTTTTTTGCTTATTTCAATACAACGCTTGTCTGGCCGCCGATCGTCAAAACCGTTCCTTCAAGTGTTGCATCCTCAACGCCGACAAAGGCAACTATCTGTGAAAGCGGGATGTCGGTGATCTCGGCAAGATCGACCGTAACCGATCCCAAAGATGTGTTGTGAAGGACAACAACGGTGCTGTCATTATAGGTGGAAGCAAACCCGCCGAGCTTTGAATTCGCAATGGGCAAGGCTTGATATGTGCCATATGCGATCTCGGGATTTGCCTTTCTTATAGCAATAAGCTTTTTATAGTGATTATATAAGCTGTTGCCATCCGGCAGGTGAGATGCGACCGTACCGTTCGATTGCTCAGCACTATAGTTCGCGCCTTCCGGGTCGGACACTGTGTCATCATCGCCCCAAAGCATCGCTAAACGTCGGTTAGCGTCGGTGTTGGCGCTGCCTCTTGAGCCCTTCAGCCCGATCTCCTCGCCGTAATAGATGAACGTCGAGCCGGGCAAGAGCAAAGACAGATTTGCCGCAACCTTTGCGTGACCGCTTGCAAGGGTCAAATATCCTGCGGCACGGTCCATATCGTGGTTAGAGATAAAGCTGACCATCATTGCATCGGGATTTTGAGCTTGAATGGCTTTTAAGTATCTGCCGACATAAGCTGTGAATACGTTGACGTTACCTGCTTTCGCGGTCTGAGCGATAATTCCCGTTGTCTGTGACATTGTAAAGTTGAAGCAGTTTGTCGATTCAAAATAAGGGTATGTAAGCGAATCGCTGTCCCAAACCTCAGCAACTGTGTAGATATCGCTCTTCATGGCACGAAGCTCTGACATGTACCAGTTCCAGAACTCAGCGTTTTTCGGCTCTTCTCCCAGATAGATATATTTTGCGGCATCGAAACGGAAGCCGTCAACTCCCATGTCAAGATAATATTTTGCAATGTCAACAACGGCTTGGCGAACCGCTTCGTTGTCAAAATCAAGCTCGGGCATATCTGACGAGAAATTGCATTCATAATACTCCTTGGTGCCCTGGATGAGTGAGAATCCTCTTCCTGCTTTCGGAGAGTCAGCATAGGTATAGAAATCGTAATACTCGTTTTCGGTATCGCCCGATTTGTGAGCATTGACAAAGTTTATATACCACATATTCGAGCTGGACGTGTGGTTTATCGGAAGATCCAAAATTATCTTTACGTTTCTTTCGTGGCACAGCTCGATAAGCTCCTTAAGATCCTCCATCGTGCCGAATTCGGGATCTATCTCGTAATAATCGGCTACATCATATTTGTGATATGAATGAGATTTGAAGATCGGCGTAAGCCAGATCCCCTCTATTCCGAGGCTCAGACCCGAATTATCATCGCCGTCGTTTAAATAATCGAATCTTTCGATGATGCCCCTAAGGTCACCCGTTCCGTCACCGTCAGAATCAGAAAACGAGCCCACAAAGATCTGATAGAAGACTCTTGCGTTGCCGTCAACAGTTTCGGTAACCGGACCCGCATCATCGACGATAGCTTCG
Organism: uncultured Oscillospiraceae bacterium; assembly: GCA_964650705.1. Lineage (GTDB taxonomy): Bacteria > Bacillota > Clostridia > Oscillospirales > Ruminococcaceae > Faeciplasma. The sequence goes on along the minus strand of CAZYUJ010000010.1, from coordinate 38,380 downwards.
TTTCGGGACGTATCGAGATAATACTTACCGCTTATGTCCATTGGCTTTTCACATCCCGTCAGCAAAGTACACATAATGCAAATGACCAGAAAAAAAGATATAAAACGTTTCATGTTTTCGCCCTCCCCTTTTCGTCAATAATAGCATAATTATCGCTTGACCGCAAGAGCTCACGACGTCTGCCCGATAAAATAAACAGAGCCTTGTTTAAACAAAGCTCTGTTTTGTGTCAACTATTTAAGTCTTTTTGCCTGGAGCTGAGCCTGTAAGCAAAGCTCTGCCGCCTTAAAAGCGTGTGCCTGTGTCATTGCGTTTTCGGTTCGGTTAAGACAGTCAAGGATAAGCTGTCCGAAGAAAGGATATCCCGTAACGCCGGTTGCGTTTACATACTTTTCGCCCTTTCCGTTGACCAAGAACACGTGGTTGCCGTCGACCTTGTCTGTACCGACGTTTATGTATTTTCTGATCTCGATATAGCCCTCTGTGCCGAGGATAAAGGTTCTGCCGTCGCCCCAAGTTCTTAGTCCGTCGGGATTGAACCAGTCAACACGGAAATAGTTGGTCGAGCCGTTCTTTCCGGTGATGGTACAGTCTCCGAAATCCTCAAGCTCGGGATAGTCGGGATGATCATAGTTTGCGATCCTTGCAGACTGAACGGTTGCGTCCTCTTCGCCTGCGAAGTGCAAATACTGCTCGATCTGATGGCTTCCGATATCGCACAAGATTCCGCCGTATTTCTCTCTTTCAAAGAACCAATCGGGACGGCTGGGAGCACTTAAACGGTGAGGGCCGAAGCCTGTGACGCTCAAGACCTTTCCTATCTCGCCCTGATCTATCATATATCCTGCTAAGATAGCGCCCTCAACGTGAAGTCTTTCAGAATAATATACCATATACTTGCGAGCAGTCTCGTTGACCATCGCCTTAGCGCTGTTAAGCTGTTCCATAGTAGTAAAGGGAGCTTTGTCCGTGAAATAATCCTTTCCTGTAGCCATTGCACGAAGTCCCAAAGCACAGCGCTCGCTTGTTACTGCGGCACCTGCGATAAGGTGAGTTTCGCTGTCGGCAAGGGCTTCTTCCTCGCTTCTTGCCGCCTTTGCCTGAGGATACTGCTTCAAGAAAGCTTCGACCTTCTTAGGGTCGGGATCGTATACATATTTTAAGGTTGCGCCCGCTTCTAAAAGGCCGTTCGTCATGCCGTAAATATGTCCGTGATCAAGACTTACGGCGGAGAAAACGAATTCGCCCGGCTTTACAACAGGCTGGGGCTTGCCTTGAGGAGCATAGTTCATGCCGTCTGATACATTCATTATTCTAACCTCACTTTTTCTCGTAATTGCTGCCAAGGGTGATGTTTCCCGTCAGCTCCATTACCGATTCCGACTTTTCATAGAAATGCGGCACGTTTGCCATAATGCCCTCGACCGTATAGAACGGATCGGTCTTTTCAATGGGAAGGGAAATCGTTTGTTTTGTTGCACCCGAACAATATATCGAGGTGATCAATTCGATGGTCTTTCTTCCGTCCTCACCGCCGATAAAGGGCAAGCGATCGTTTTCGATAGCGTCGATAACGTCGCTGAGCTGTGCTGTATGTCCCTCATAAGGAAGCTCGGGAAGTGAATCGACAAATTCTTTGATCTTTTCTTCGAGCTCTTCGTTCTCCTTCGGGAAGCCGTTGGACATAGCGACCGAAGCATAGCAATCAAACGGTGCCGATATCTTCGCCTTTTCACACTGGAACACGACCTTTTGTTCCTCTGCGTGGTGGACAACGGAAGCGGTTATCTGTGCAAGCGAATGGGGATACTGAAGGATGGAGACCGAAAGATCCTCGACCTCAGCGTTATCGTGGGCTGTGTTTGCCAAAACGCTGGTCACCTTGTCAGGCAAGCCCATCATCCAGCAAAGCATATCTATATGATGAACAGCGTGATTCAAAGTGCATCCGCCGCCCTCTTTCTCCCATGTGCCGCGCCACCAAAGGTCATAATAGCAATGTCCGCGCCACCAGAAGGAATCGACCTGAGCGTGTCTGACCTCACCTGCCAAGCCGCTGTCAAGAAGCATCTTAAGGTCACGGATCGGCTTGCGGAATCGGTTCTGTGCGATTATCGAAAGCTTTTTGCCGCTTTCGTCTCTTGCTTTGAGCATAGCGTCGCATTCCTCCAAAGAAGCCGCCATCGGCTTCTCACAGACGACGTTTTTACCCGATCTCAAACAGTTTATGCTTATTGATGCATGAACGTAAGGCGGTGTGCAGACATCGACCAAATCAATGTCCTCCCGCCCGAGGATATCCAAATGATCCTCATATACATCGCAATTTATCTTGAATTCTTCCATGAAGCTTTTAGCCTTGCCCGGCACTATATCCACAAGTGCGACGACCTCACAACGCTCAGCCAGCTTTAAATATGCGTCCATATGAGCGTGAGCGATGCTGCCGGTTCCGACAATAGCAACTCTGATCATGTTTATCAACTCCTTATTTGTTAAAGGCATCTGCCGTTGATTACAGTATATAATAATCAAACTTTGCAGTCAATTGCGCTATATTAATTATTTATTGCGATAATACAGAATTTGTGAAATAATATTACGCACAATTTACTATAAGTTATTGCAAACCAACAGTATTGCCGCTATAATGATATTATGATCCCTTTAGTTACGAGGAGGTATGTAAATGTATAATCAACAGGAATACTTGGACAGAATCGAAAAGGTTATTGAAAACGGACGCTATAAGGCAGATTGGAACTCACTTTCCGAGCACGAAACACCGAAGTGGTTCCGTGAGCGAAAATTCGGAATTTTCATTCACTGGGGAATCTACAGTGTCCCCGGTTTTGCAAACGAGTGGTATTCAAGAAATATGTATGTTCAGGGCTCAAAGGAATTTGAGCACCACGTCAATACATACGGCAAGCACACTGAGTTTGGATATAAGGACTTCATCCCGATGTTCAAGGCGGAGAAGTTCGATGCAAACGCATGGATGGATCTCTTCAAAAAAGCGGGTGCTAAATACGTTATCCCCGTTGCCGAGCATCACGACGGCTTCCAGATGTATAAGAGCGAGCTTTCAAAGTGGAACGCCTTTGAAATGGGCCCGAAGCGTGACGTTTTGGGCGAGCTGAAGGAAGCCGCAGACAAAGCGGATATCGTTTTGGGAGCATCGAATCACAGAATCGAGCACTGGTTTTTCATGGGACACGGCAGACAGTTTGAAAGCGACATTACGCCAGAAGAAAAGTTCGGCGACTTCTATTGGCCCGCAATGCCTGAAAGAGGCCATCACGATCTTTTCAGCGAGCCTGTTCCCACAAAGGAATTCTTGGATGACTGGTTTATCCGTGTTTGCGAGATAATTGATAAATATAAGATCAAAGAGCTTTATTTCGACTGGTGGATCCAGCACAGCAGCGCAAGAGAATACCTCAAGAAGATCGCTGCTTATTACTATAACCGTGCCGAAGAGTGGGGCGAAGAGGTTCTCATCGCCTATAAGCATGACGCTTTCATGTTCGGTACCGCCTTGGTCGATATCGAGCGCGGCAAATTCGCTTCGATAAAGTCCTTCCCCTGGCAGACAGACACCGCTATCGGCCGCTGGTCTTGGGGATATGCCAACGGCAACAGCTTCAAGCCCGCAAAGGAGATCATCTGTGACCTTGTCGATATCGTTTCCAAAAACGGCTGTATGCTTTTGAACGTAGGCCCTAAGCCTGACGGCACCATCACGGACGAGGAAACTGCGATCCTTTTGGAGATCGGAAAGTGGCTTGACGTCAACGGCGAAGCAATATACGGCACAAAAACATGGCGTATCGCTGAGGAAGGCCCGACCCTCACAAAGGAAGGCCAGTTCACAGACGGCGAAGCCACCGACTTCACAAGCGAGGACTTCAGATTCACTCTCAAGGGCGAGTATTTATATGCTACCTGCTTAAGCTACCCCGAAGACGAAAGCGTACTTATCAAGGCACTCGGCGAGCAGGATGCTTCGCACCTGCCGAAGTTCCACGGAATCATTGACGGCGTGAGCGTTTTGGGATATGACGGCTCACCCGAGTGGAGCCGTGATGAATCGGGCTTGCATATAAAGACCTGTGGACTCAAGACCGATATGCCGGTCGTATTTAAAATTAAGCTAAGATAAGCTTATCAGCCTCGAAGCCACGGCTTTCGGGGCTGATTTTGCACAATAGCCAAACAATGTTTGCTAAGCTTGAAACGACCAAGTTATATAGAAATAAAAGTGCGTAAGGCCATCAAAACGAGGCTTTACGCACTTTTGAGTCATTTAAGTATTGATACGGCACCGCCGATGGTTTTTTCAAAGGCTTCCCTGCCGTATTTATCGATCTCCGCTTTATTTTTCTCACCGTGAGTTAAGCAACCTGCACCGCCGATACATCCGCCGACACAAGCCATGCCCTCAATAAAATTCTCAGTAAGTGCATTTTTGCTCTTTTTGAGAAGGGTGATTCGGCAAGCTTCAATTCCGTCACAGATCGCAGGCTTAAGATCAAATTCGATGCTTTGCTCCTTGAGTCCCTGTACGACTGCATCGGAAAGTCCGCCGGAACGGGCAAATATTCTTCCGAAATAAGATGCGTTATCCAAAACGTCTTCGCCAAGGGCCTTGACATCAAAGTCACGGCTGTCGAAAAGCGCCTGTAATTCTTCAAAGGTCAAAACTGCATCAATATAGGGCTTGACGCTTTCAAGCTGAGCTTCTGCCTTTTTGGCTGTACATGGACCGATAAATACGATCTTTGCGCTTTCGTCGATGGACTTGATATATTTCGCCAATGCCGCCATCGGCGAAAGGTTATGGGAAACAAAGGGTAAAAGATCAGGGAACTCAGATCTGATGTACTGAACAAATGCAGGACAGCACGAGCTTGTCAAGAATCCCTTTTCCGAAAGCTCCTTAGATTCCGCCTGAGCTACCATATCAGCGCCAAGTGCCGCCTCAACAACAGCGTGGAAGCCGAGCTCCTTAAGTCCCGAAATAACCTGACCGAGTTTTGCATATGTAAACTGGCTGGAGATAGATGGTGCGACAACGGCATATACCTTATAATTTTGATTGTTGTTACTCTTTCTGATTATGTCGATAACATCAAGTATATAGGACTTGTCACTGATAGCGCCGAAGGGACACTGATAAACACAAGCGCCGCATTGGATACACTTCTCGTTATCGATAGCAGCTGCGTTATCCTCACTTATGGAGATCGCCTTGACCTTACAGGCGATCTGGCAAGGACGCTTGTGGTTTACGATTGCAGCAAACGGGCACACCTTTGCACACTGACCGCATTCAACACACTTCGTTTTATCAATGTGGGCTACATGGTTATGGTCAAAGGAGATCGCTCCTCTTTTGCATACGTCTTCACAACGGTGAGCCAAACAGCCGCGGCAGGAATCAGTTACCTCATATCCTGCTGCAGGACATTCATCACAGGCTATTCCGATAACCTCGATAATATTCGGGTTGTTTTGATCGCCGCCCATTGCTATTTTTACACGCTCGCCCAAAATTGCACGCTCTTTATAAACACAGCATCGCATTGTGGGAACCTTTCCGGGAACTATCATTTTGGGAATATCAAGTACGTTTTCCAACAGCGCATCATTCCAAGCCTGACGTGCGACCTCGCGTAACACCTTATATTTCAAGTGTTGGACCTTTGTATCAAACTTTCTCATTCAACTTTCTCCTTAGAAACAACTTTCTTTAAGCATCTGTCCATCATGCGGAAATGTTCAGCAAAACACGTATGAATCATTATTTATAACTTCGCTTTGACATGTTTTTCGAAGAATTCACAAACGTTTTCGGGAGCTACCGAACAAAGCTCCCCATCGACGGTCACACAAACGTCCTTTTGACAGTCGCCCAAACAAAATGCACTGCAAAGCTGTACACTGTCGCCAAGATCGTTTGCTAAGATGAGGTGCTGAAGCTGCTCTATCACTTGACGGGAGCCTTTAATATGGCAGGAACTGCCGATACAAACCGTAACTTTCATTCGTTTTTCTCCTTATATCCTTATTTGTGATCTGTAATATACTTTCAAAAAAGAAATACAAAACACAAGTTCCTTTTTAGCTATCTTAGTTATTATATCATTATTTATCAACAAAAGCAATCGCAATATAAAGGTCAAAACCTATACTATCGGATTCCAAATCGGGCAAAAACAAATATGAAACCGAATCCTAGATAAAACACGAAAGCGTTGACTTAATTTTTTTGCGGGTGTATAATCATACAGAGAAAAAGTTAAGGAAGAATCATCATGTTAAAACGATTTATAAGCTATTATAAGCCTCACAAGCTTATGTTCACACTTGATATGCTCTCATCGCTCGGTATATCGCTTATCGGTATGCTATACCCGATCATGACCAGAACCATGCTCAACGACCTCATCCCCAACAAAAACTATCGAATGATAGTTATTGCCGGTCTGGGATTGCTTTTGATGTATATCGTCAGAATGCTTTTGCAGTTCTTTGTGCAATATTGCGGACACGTTATCGGCGTTAAGATGCAGGCACAAATGAGAAGCGATATGTTCAAAAAGCTCCAGTCGCTCCCCTATACATACTATGACAACCACGAAACGGGCAAGATAATGTCAAGAATGACAAACGATCTTATGGACATTTCCGAGCTTGCACACCACGGCCCTGAGAATATTTTTATATGCTCGATAATGATAATCGGCTCGTTTGCATATCTTTGCACTATCGACCGAATACTCACTTTAATAATATTCGCCTGCGTCCCGATATTGGTCGTTGTTTCGACAGTGTTACGCAAACATATGCGTGAAGCGTTCATGGAAAGCCGAAAGAGCATTGCCGTAATAAATTCATCTCTTGAGAGCAGTATTTCGGGCATCCGAGTGACAAAAGCGTTCACAAACACCGAAACCGAGACACATAAGTTCGAAAGCGGCAACTCTTTGTTTGTTGAAGCAAGGCGCAAAGCATATAAGGTTATGGCGAAGTTCCATTCCTCGACCTCATTTATCACCGACGTTTTTAACGTTATCGTTTTGATCGCCGGCGGTCTTTTCCTCTATAACGGAAGGATCAACTTCGGTGACTATTCAACATTTATCGTTTCCGTAAACCTCTTCATCAGCCCCGTTATGACACTTATCTCATTTATTGAACAGTATCAGAACGGTGTTACGGGATTCGAGCGCTTTATCGAAATAATGGACGAGAAGCCCGAAACCGACAAGCCCGATGCCAAGCCCTTGGAGGGTGTCAAGGGAGACATAAGCTTTAGTAACGTCTGCTTTGCGTATAACGACTCCAAGGAGATCATCAACGATCTTTCGCTTGAGATCAAAAAAGGGCAGAAGATCGCGATGGTCGGCCCTTCGGGCGGAGGAAAGACAACGCTTTGCCACCTCGTTCCGAGATTCTATGAATATGAATCGGGAAAGATAACTATCGACGGAGTTGACATCAAGGACGTTACACTTGAATCGCTAAGACGAAATATCGGCATCGTTCAGCAGGATGTTTTTCTCTTCGACGGCACCATCGGCGAGAACATTATGTACGGAAGACCTGATGCGACACACGAAGAGATGATCGAAGCCGCAAAGCGCGCAAATATCGATGAATATGTCAACACTCTTCCCGACGGCTATGACACTCAGATCGGTGAACGAGGCGTCAAGCTCTCGGGAGGACAAAAGCAGCGTCTTTCTATCGCAAGAGTGTTCCTTAAAGACCCTGCGATCCTCATCCTTGACGAAGCTACAAGTGCTTTGGACAACACAACGGAAATACTCATTCAGGAGGCTTTGGACGAGCTTTGTAAGGGCAGAACGACACTTGTCGTTGCACACAGACTTTCAACCGTTAAGAACGCCGACAGGATCGTTGTTGTGAGCGACGGTGAGATCACCGAGGAAGGCACTCACCGCGAACTCATGGAGCTCGGCGGAACCTATTCAAAGCTTTACAGCCTTCAGTTCAGAGAAGACTGATCACACAAAACGCATAAAAAAGTCCCTTCTTTTGCGAAGGGACTTTTTGTTTATCAGAATATGCCTGCGACCTTTAAAAGATATGATGCCAGGAATACCGTTATTGCAGACGCAAACGTTGTCCACACAACGAGCTGACCGGCAAGAGTCACATCGCCGTCCATCTCCTGTGCCATCGGCACGCTTGAAACAGCGATAGGCGTCGTAAACATCGCAACAAACGCGGCAAAGTGTGCTCCGTTAAAGTAATCTTTGAACAGCAAGAACGCTGTTCCGATCCCGATGAGCGGAGCTACAACGGTCTTCATCACAGTTCCGAAGATGATCTCTTTTTTGAGGTCGGAAACAGCAGAGAACTCAAATTGTGCTCCGAGCACCAAAAGTGCAAGCGGTGTCGCAAGATTTGATAAATAAGTCAAGACCTTTTCCAAAGGGGCAATATCCAAAAGACGGAATTCGATGCCCGATCTGACAAATATCGCTCTTATGCCCAAAGCCAAAAGCCCTGTGGCAACGCCTTGAATAAGCGGGTTTTTAATTATCTCGAGCAAGACCTTTTTGACGCTTGTTTTGGTTTTGGAATCCTTGAAAACGGAAAGGCTTATGACCGCCAACACATTAAACACAGGTATTGCGACAGCGGAAAGCAAAGAGGCTACCTTTTCGCCCTCCTCACCGAAAAGTGCGCCGGCAAGAGGGATGCCGATAAGTGCGTAATTTGAACGGAAAGCTCCTTGGATGAGCACACCTCGGCACTGCTTTTTGTCGGTGAATATGAATACTGCGGGGATCGCGATCGCAAAGATGACCAAAAGCGCTGCAAGTGCATAGCCGATATATCCGAGGTCGATCCCTGTGATGTCGTCGATCTTATATACGTTCAAAAACAGCATTACAGGCAAAAAAATACGGAACACAAGCTTGTTTGACGTTTTGGCAAAGCTTTGGTTCATAAACCCTATCTTTTTAAGGATATAGCCTATCGCGACCATAATGACTATTGGGGCGACGGCATTGATTGCAAAAATAAATGAATCCATTGGTGACACCTTTCGTGTATTGCTTGTGACTAATTATACGCTTTTGCGCATAAAAATTCAACTGTGATTTTTGACGTAAAAAAGATTCCCCACAAGGGAAAACTTGTGGGGATAGTTAATTTGATATGATCTCAACGATCAGGTATTTTTCGGCAGAGTGACCGTAACCGCCGTGCCGTTGCCGACCTCACTTTCAACAGTGACCGTGCCGTTGTGATATTGCACGGCGTGCTTGACGATGGAAAGCCCCAATCCGGTGCCGCCCGATTTCTTCGAATGACTTTTGTCAACCCGATAGAATCTCTCGAAGATCCTCAAGCGATGCTCAGGCGGGATCCCTATGCCCGTATCGGCAATAGTCAGGATAACTTGATCTTGGCTGTCAAGAACGCTCACGTTGACCTTCCCGCCGTCTGAATTATATTTAATGGCGTTGTCACAAAGGTTATAAACTATCTCATAGAGCAATCTTCTGACACCGTATACACCGCCTTCATCGCCGGTGACGGAAAGCTCAAGCCGCTTCTTTTCGGCGGCATCTGCCAACGATGACATGACCTCATCGCAAAGAGGACGGAGCAAAACAGTCTCTTTGGGCATTTCATTGCCTTCATCAAGCTGAGACAAACGTATGATATCCTCAACCAATGTCACAAGCCGTTCTGCCTCGGAGCGTATGTGACCGATGAATCTCGGCATATCCTCAGCCTTTACGATGTTGTTTTCTATAAGCTCGGCGCTTCCGATTATCGACTGTAAGGGAGTTTTCAGCTCATGAGAGACGTTTGCCGAGAACTCCCGTCGGCTCCTTTCGGCATCTATCTGTTCGGTTATATCAAATGCCAAAAGCACAGCTCCGACCGCCTGCCCTCCCGAATCTACTCGGTTGATGACAAACTGATACTCGGCACCGTTCCTTTGATCCCTGTGTTCGCCGTGCCCTTTTTCAAAGGCTTCATCGATTGCAAGGCTCATGTCGGCTTCTCGGTCAAGCATCAAAAAGCTCTCACCGACATGATCGGGGTTTGCCTTGAACAAGGCTGTTGCCGCAGGATTTATGCTCAGAATATTTCTTTCGTTGTCAAGAAGGATCAAGCCCTCTTTCATATTTTCGGTTACAAGCCTGAACTCACGCTTTTTCTGCTTCAGCTCTCTGAGCTGTCTGTCTATCTGCTTATGCTGTTGATGTATCCTCTTCAAAAGAGGAGAGATCTCTTCATAGACGTTGTTGTCCAGCGGATTTTCCAAATCGAGCGAGTTAAGAGGCTCAGTGATGTGCTTTGCCATTCTGTGTGCCATAACGGCAGAAAGTATTACTGCGGCAATGATTATTAAAACTATCGGGTGAAGCATTCCGAGCGCCAAAGCGGTAACGCTTGCTCGGCTGACGGAGATTCTTAATACTGTTCCGTCCGAAAGCCGCATCGCTTCATAAAGCGTATTTTCCGTAAGTGTCACCGAAAGTCTTTCGCTGCTTCCCCTGCCGCCTTCAAGAGCTTCCGCAAATTCTTCACGGTCAGAATGGTTCTCCATGGCTTGTGCGTCAACTCTCGTGTCATATAAAACAGTACCGTCATTCGCTATCCAAGTGATTCGATAGCTGTTGGAGCTCAGCTTTGTGAGGTATTCTGTTCCAAGCTCTTCGGTTGCGATCGCCGCCAAAGAAAGCTCGCCTTTGAGCTGATCGATCTGCATTCCGCTGAAATAGCTGTAAAGAAAGCCTGTGACAAAGATCAAGCTGACAACAAGTATCGTGACCGTTACCGTCAATATCGAGCGAAGTATCTTCCCCGTCATGGCTTGACCCCCATACGGTAGCCAACGTTGCGAACAGTCTCAATGAGGTCGCCATATTCCCCGAGCTTTTGGCGAAGAGTCCTGATATGCATATCAACAGTTCGTGTTTCGCCGACAAAGTCCATTCCCCAAACATCATTATAAAGCCGGTCACGGCTGAACACTCTTCCCGGATTAGACATAAACAAACGCAATATCTCAAACTCTTTGTATGTAAGCGTTACACGCTCGCCGCAAACGCTGACAGTGCGCTCATCGAGATTGACCGTAAGATCTTTAACCTTTAGGATAGAAGACAACTGTTTTGGCTTGCATCGGCGCAAAACAGCCTTCACACGGGACACCATCTCCATCATGCCGAAAGGCTTGACAAGATAGTCATCAGCGCCGAGATCCAAGCCTTGAACCTTATCATATTCGCCGCCCTTTGCGGTCGCCATTATGACGGGAATGTCGCAAAGCTCGACGGATTCCTTCATTTTTCGCAAAAGTGTGACGCCGTCGATCCCCGGAAGCATAACGTCCAAGACGACAAGCTCGGGCTTATCGGTCTTTAACGCCTCCCAAAACGAAGTCCCGTCCTCAAAGCCGATAGCCTCAAGACCTGTGGAATTCAATGCATATACCTCAATATCTCTGATGCTTGCATCGTCCTCAACACACCAAATCAAGATGATCCCTCCAAAAAACAAACTCTTCATCGGTATGATTATAATACATTTCAAGCCGAGTTTCAATCACAATTATTATGCAACGCAAAAGATCCACCCCTTTGAAGGATGGATCGTTTTTTCTATCTTTGTGTGCCGACAAAGAACAGCGCAATAGTTCCGGGGCCCGAGTGAGCGCCGATAACCGTTCCGATATCGGTCATAACGTCAACATTTGCACCTGTTTTTTGATTGATAATGTCAGCAACAACGTTTGCTTCATCAAGACAGTCGCCGTTGGAAATGAAGATCACACCGTTCTTATGATCCTTTGCGAGCTCACAGTATTTATCTGCAATTGCAGTCAAAGCGTTCTTTCTTCCTCTGACCTTTGAAACGCTGATAAGCTTGCCCTCATTGTCGACGTGAAGGATCGGCTTGATGCCCAAAGCTTTGCCGACAAAGGCAACCGTCGGGCTGACACGTCCGCCTCGCTTGAGATATACAAGGTCATCGACTGTGAACCAATGGCAAACGCTGAGCTTTGTTTCCTCAATATATGCTGCGACCTCTTCGATAGAGGCGCCCTCGTTTTTCTTCTGTGCTGCCAAATATACCATCAAGCCCTGACCTGCCGAAGCTGCCAAGGTGTCCACGGTAATTATCTTTCTGTCGGGATATTCTTCCGAAAGCTCTTCGGCAGCCATCTTCGACGAGTTGTATGTGGTGCTCAGACCCGACGAGAAGCCGAGATACAAAATATCCTTGCCCTGCTTCAAAAGATCCTCGAATGCGACGCGGAAGCTTTCGGGGTTAATTGCCGCAGTCTTTGCAACTCTGCCCTCACGCATTTTGTTATAGAAATCGGTTATTTCCATATCCCCGTTGGAATAGTCCTTGTCCTCACCGTCAAAGCGGAAGGTCATGCTGATATATTCAACGCCCCACTCCTTTAAGAGCTCAGGCTTTATATCACAAGCTGAATCTGTAAAAATTACATAGTTGTTCATGTCAAACTCTCCTTATGTATAAATGGCTTGCAAGCAACAAGCATCCTTTATATTATGCAACATAGATGTTGATTTGTCAACATCTATGTTGCGATATTTTTACTTTATTTTCGACAAAAGTCCCCAAAAAAGCAAAAATACTTAGAAATATCTGCAATGAGAGCTTGTTTTTAAGCTTGTTATGCCGTGCTGCTGCCAAAGCCTTATGACATGAGCGCAAACAAAAAAGCACCCTTGCGGGTGCTTTTATATCATTCAAAGCTGACCTTAACGCTGCCGATGCCGCTTTCGATCTTAACAACATCCTTGCCGTTGCCGACAGTTTTGTCGCCTTTGATGACATCGCCGTCCAATCTGAACTCTCCGATGCCCGTGGAGACCTTGATCCTATAATTCTCCTTCGCTCCCAAAAGGGTCAATTCAAGCTCACCGATACCCGTTTCTATATCGCTTTCGCCGCACAAATATGCCCTTATGCTTGCTTTTCCGACGCCCATCTCGGCATCAAGGTTGTTGATACTGCCGTCCTTAACGGAAAGCTCACCTGCTCCGCCCTCGATATCTGCTTCACCGTAAACCTCGAGGTGATCTAGTGTCACCTTGCCTGCGCCGATGGTGAGCTCCAGCTCATCAGCATACAAAGCATCAGCCTCGACAACTCCTGCCCCTGTTTTGATAACGATCTTTTCAAAAACAGTATCTTTGGGAACGGTTATATCAAGATATGTATCATCGCCGTCGGAATTTATGTGATTTTTCTCGACAGCAACAAGCTTATTGCCGCGAGCTTCAACGGTTATATACTCGTTATCCGTAATACCGATAAGAGCGTCGCCCTGATGGATCGTGACCTTCGAGGCACCGATATCTATATACAAAACCGACTTCTCGCTGCCCGAAAAGATCTTTTCGGGATCTGTTTTCGAGCCCGAAAAGCTGTATCCCAGCGAAAATCCGCCGCTAAGCAACGAAACTGCCGCAGAGATTATTCCCACAACGATAAGCGCCGCCAAGCCGAACGCCAAAAGCTTGATTATTCTGTGAACGTTTTTCACTTTATATCAACTCCTCCGAATACGCACGTAGCGTTAACATAGACCGTAGGCGCCCCATCGACGGGCTTTGTGCTTCGCTTTGTGGAAACACCGCCGAATATCGAATTGGATTCGACCTTTACGTTATATTCCAAAGGAACGATTATATCCACTCCGCCGAAAACGGCACTTGCGTTTATAACAACGTCCTCGGTTATGACAGCACCCGTCAGATCGACCTTGATCCCGCCGAAAACGGCGCTGACACCTGTGCCGCTAAAGCTCTGACCGTCAAAATTAAGATTCTGTGAAGAAAACGTCGAGCAATATTCCTCTTTTCCGGTCTTGTTCTTGTCGATGATTATTTTTATCTCTTTTCTCGTTTTGCTTCCGAGTACGTTTTTGAAGATGACAGACAAGCCGATCGCCACCAAGATCACGGGAAGGATAAGCTTTCTTATAATGTCAAAGCGCAAAACATCCTGACAAGCCAAAAGAAGGACCACGCCCACGATGACACCAATAAGATTGCCCGTTTTTTCCTTCTCGTTGACCAAGCCGATAGCACACGGAATGATAATAAACAGTGTCCACCAGCCGTCAAAAAAGATATCGATATCTGTGATCCCCAAAGCATTAAGACCGAAAACGAGTCCCAAGACGATAAAAATTATGCCCCACAGAATTGCAGTTGATTTTTTCATATGTATGTCATTCCTTTCAAAATGAGTTTACATAAAAATTATATACTATAAAAAATCTGTTTGTCAATAACCGTGCCTAACTTTCGGATAAACTGTCGGTTGAGAAATCATTTCAACCGTCGGTTGACTCCTACAAGTTCATTTTCAAGGTGACAGTCACCGATTTATGTGTTATAATGATTAAAATTACTACTTTTGGGTGATAAAAATGGATAGGCTTGAAACGATGTCAGAGTTTTTCGAAGCTCGCACAGAAGGCTATGATGAGCATATGATAAACGATGTTGAGGGCTGCAAGGAAGGCTATGAACTGATGGCGACACTTGTGCCCGCAAATACTGAAACACTTTTGGATCTCGGATGCGGAACCGGCTTGGAGCTTGATGACAATTTAAGTCTTGTCACTTAAAATGTTTTGTGATATCATACATAGTGAAAGTCTGTTTAATTTTTTCAAACGGAGGTGTCACTTCGGACATGGTTTCTTCAGATAAAACGATTCTTCAAATTGAAAATATATCAAAATCCTTCGGCGAAACACAGGTCATCCGTGATCTTTCTTTTGAGGTCAAGTCCGGTGAGTTTCTCACCGTTTTGGGCTCGTCGGGATGCGGAAAGACAACACTTCTTCGCATGATATGCGGTCTTGAAGATGTTGACGGCGGAAGGATCATCCTTGACAACAAGGATATCACAAACGCCGAGCCTAATCACCGCGCTGTTAACACTGTTTTTCAAAGCTATGCTTTATTCCCTCATATGAACGTATATGATAACGTGGCATACCCTTTAAGGATAGCACGTGTTCCCAAGGACGAGATCAAAAAGCGTGTCGGCAACGCTCTTTCACTTGTTCAGATGAACGGCTTTGAAAAGCGTTATCCTTCTGAGATGTCAGGCGGACAGAAGCAGCGTATCGCCATCGCAAGGGCGGTTATCGGTCAGCCGAAGATCCTTTTGCTCGATGAGCCGTTGGGCGCATTAGACCTTAATCTTCGCCATGCAATGCAAAGTGAGCTCAAGAACCTTCAAAAGACTCTGGGCATCACATTCATCTATATCACTCACGATCAGGAGGAAGCTCTCAATATGTCTGACCGCATCGCTGTCATGCAGGGCGGAAATTTCGTTCAGATCGGCTCACCTTCTCAAATCTATGATTCCCCGAAGAACGTTTATGTCGCACGGTTTATGGGCGAAGCGAATATTCTTGAATGTATATATGAAAGCGATGAAGGCGAATTTTGCAAGGCGAGATTCGGCAACAACCTGCTCGTTTTGCGAAAGAATGAAGAGGATCACAAAAAAGGCGACCGTGTGAACGTAGCGGTGCGCGGCGAAAAGATCGTTGTGAAAGCGGATCAGTCAAGCGGTGTGCCCGCAACGGTTACTGATCTCAACTTCGCAGGCGGCGTTATGAGGATCACTGCCGAAGCAAACGGCACAAAGATAACCGCCATGAGATACGGTCTTGATCAGTCGATAAAGCCCATGCAACAGGTTTGGCTCGAAATTCCCGAGCTTTCGGGAGTTGTGGTCTGTGAATAGAAATATTTAGAACGGGTTTAAATTTATGATAAGAAAAGCTAAAGGCGCAACGCTTGCTGTTTTGCCCTTGTATTTATTCACATTGATATTTGTGATAGGGCCTTTGATCCTTATGCTTGTGCTGTCGTTTTCACCTCAGGACGGATTCGGATACGGCTCGGGATTTACTCTTGAGAACTATATAGCTGTTTTTTCGGGCACATATCTTAACACATTCATAACTTCATTGAAGCTTGCGCTCATCTCGACCGTGGCTGTCATATTGATCGGATATCCCTTTGGGCTGTGCACTGCGCTGTTGCCGAAAAAGCTTGCAGGCTTTTTTGTCAGCACACAGATGATCCCCTATTGGGTCAATTCCCTTTTGAGATTATACGGCTGGATAATCATATTCCGCGCAAACGGCTTGCTCGACAAGGTCTTGATGGGACTTGGGATCACCCAAGAGCCGCTTAAGCTTTTATATACCTATCCCGCCGTCGTCGTGGGAATGATATATGTGTTGCTTCCGTTTATGTTCACGTCTGTATATCAGGTTTCACAAAAGCTCGACCTTTCCTTGGTCGAAGCATCACGGGATCTCGGCGCATCAAAAACGAAGGCATTTTTATCCGTAACTCTTCCGCTGACCCTTCCCGGACTTAAGACGGGCATCATTTTGACGTTTATCCCGTCAATGGGTCTGTTCTTTATCGCACAGATCCTCGGCGGCAACAAGATCGTTTTGGTGGGCTCGCTTATCGAGGAGCTGCTTATGAAAGCTCATAATCAGCCGGGTGCGGCGGCGCTTTCGGTCGTGCTTATGATGCTGACGGGCGTTGTCTGCGTTCTTTTGATGAGAAGACCGAAGTGGCAGAAATGACAGATACATTAAAATTTGACCATTGGTATGAACTATGATTAAAAAACCGACCTTTTTCCGAATCGCATACCCGATCTTTATGACGGTGTTGACATATCTGCCGATACTCGTTGTTGTGATCTATTCCTTCAATGAAAGCAAGCTCACCTCGACTTGGGGCGGATTCTCGCTGAAATGGTATAAAGAGCTGTTTAGCGATGAGGATATGTTTGAAGCGTTGCTCAATTCTATAATATTAGCTCTGTCGTCCTCTGTTTTGGCGGCAATCCTTGCGACATCCGCGGCGCTCGGGATCAAAAATGCCAAGCTCCCCGGAAAGAAGCTCATCGAAAAAGCTTCGCTTTTGCCGCTTATCATTCCCGAGATCGTTCTCGGAATGGTCTTCTTGGCGTTCTTCTCTTTGCTTGGAATGAAGTTCGGCATGCTCACGCTTATCTTATCGCACACCGCATTCTGTGTCCCATATATTTATACACAGGTCAGCGCAAGGCTCGAGGTTTTGGACACTTCGTCTATCGAAGCGGCAAGAGACCTCGGCGCATCGGGATTCGTCGCATTTTTCACAGTGACCTTGCCGCTTCTCTTCCCTGCTATCCTATCGGGAATGTTCCTATCCTTTGCGATGAGCTTTGATGACGTTATCATTTCCGTATTCTGTACGGGCGTATCCGTCAACACATTGCCGATAAGGGTCTATACTCAGCTTAAAACGGGCATCACGCCCGAGATCAATGCGATGTGTACGCTTATGCTCGCGGTAACATTGCTTTGCTACATAGCTGCAGGGCTCATCAAAGCAAAGATGCCGAAAAAATAAAGCCGAAGGGCATACTGTACCGTTTAGTTATTTTTATATACACAGGAGGTTTTTCAACATGAAAAAAATCATTTCAATCATCATGGCACTCACACTCTTGGTGCTTTCTCTGTCCTTCTCTGCTTGTTCGGACAGCAAGACCGAGCGCACGCTCAATCTTTACACATGGGCAGGGATGTTCCCCGACGAGGTCATCTCGGGATTTGAAGAAAAAACGGGCATCAAGGTGAACTACGTCAACTTCGACTATGACGAAACGATGCTCGCAAAGCTCCAGGCTGCACAGGGCGGCGACTATGACCTTATAATAGCAGACGATTACATCATCGAAGTTGCTATCGCTGAGGGCCTTGTTCAAAAGCTTGATATGGAAAAGATCCCGTCTGCGAAAAACGTTAATCCTCTCTATCAAGGACAGTTCTATGATCCCACAAACGAATATACTCTCCCCTATGGCGCAGGTGTTCAGACCATCGTTTATAACCCTGCTAACATTGATCTGGATATCAAGGGCTATAGCGATCTTTGGGACGCTTCTTTGGTAAACAAGCTCGGCATCATCTCGAACTATCGTGTTATCAACGGCATGGCTTTGAAAACAATGGGCGAAAGCTATAACATAACCGACACCGAAAAGATCGCCCAAGCCAGCGAAAAGCTCAAGGAGCTCGCTCCCAACATCCGACTCATCAAGGACGATAACATCCAAGATGATCTTCTTTCCGGTGAGATCGATGCTGCGATCATGTATACCTCTCAGGTAACCATCGCAAAGATGACTAACCCCGAGCTCGAGGTCGTATTCCCCGAAGAGGGCATCGGCTTTGGCATCATGGCGATGTTCATCCCCTCTCAGGCTCCCGACAGCGATGCGGCACATGAGTTCATCGAATATATCCTCGATCCCGAGGTGAGCGCAAAGTGTGCTGAATACATCGGCTACTATTGCACGAATGCTGCCGCCGATTCCTATATTTCAGAGGAATTCCGCGACTTCTTGACACTCCCTGCTGAATTTACAGCAGACAAGATGGAAATGATCGGCAACATCACCGCCGAAGCGGACGAAGCTCATTTGGCTGCCTTCACAGCATTCCGAGAAGCTTGCGAATAAGTATATTACAAAATAAAAGGAAGTCGAAATTCGGCTTCCTTTTTTTGCATTTTATAGGTCAAATTGCCCGACTTTTATTGACAAAGTATTTGCCGCATTATATAATTTAACTAAGAATAAATTGTCAAAATATCATTCATTTGGTTATTAAATCGAATCAGTCAGGAGGTACTTACATGAAACACACCGTTAAAAAGCTCATAACCGTGTTGCTTGCCGTTCTGACAGCACTTCTATGCTCTTGCTCGGCTGATGTGTCTGAGGGCTCATCGGGCAACAGCGGCAACATATTCGTGCCGACAGGTGAAAGTGTTGCGAGCTCGATCTTCGGCAGAAGCGATAAATATGACGCTTGGACACCTGCTGAAGATATCGTGATGCCCGTTGATTCCTCCGAAATTTTAGACATGATCCAGATAGAAAAGGTGATGTATCTTCTTTCATCAGACGGCGTATACAGCCTTGATATCGAAACGGGCGAATCCAAAAAGCTGATCGATACCGATACTAAAATGTTTGCATCATACGGCGAAACGCTTTATACATATAGCGCCGAAAACGGCAGTCTTTGTGCATATTCCGTAAGCGGCGAGCTTATTTCGGAATCATCACTGACCGTTGCAAATGAAAATTTATTAGTGAATGAGTTTATTGTCACGGATGATTACTACTTGTTCGTTTGTTATGATAAATCGGGAGATATCGGTTGCACACAGTATAACGTATACGATAGAATAACCTTGGAAAAGGTTAATTCGATTAACGAAAGAGCATCTACCGTATCTGTTAACAGAAAATACAGCTTCTATAAGGATAATTTGTTGTTAAAGGCAGAAGAATCTCAATATGATACGAGGTTTTATAAAGTGTCCACTATCGACTTGGTAAGCGGAAAATCAAAAGAGATTACTGAGATTAACATAAACCAAGAAAGCTGCGATTTTGATTTTGTTTTCAACCCGAAAACCGAAACGATGATCATTTTTGCAGGGCCGAAACAAGGTTCCGATTCAGCGGCGTATATAAGTGAGTATTCACTCAGCGACCCCGATAACATCGTTCATCAAAGATTTTATTCGGAAGGAACGGATGAGACAAAATATTTCACTGGCGTTCACGAAAATATCGTGTTGGCTATTTGCTCAGCAGATAACACTTTTCGGTATTTTGACTTTCTCAATCCACCCGAAAGCATAACCTTGGCGTGTCAGTTCGCTTCTGTATATGATGACGTAATATACGGCTTTGAACAGGAGACGGGAATATTAGTGAGAACAGTCAATTACGGCAATGACACAACTCGCCTTGACATAAAGCTCATGGCGGGCGATACCGATTTTGATCTGTTTGAACCGATCTATATGCATCAACACAAGTATTTTCTTTCAGGGTATTACGAAGATCTTTCAAAATATGAAGGCTTAAAGCAAAGACTTGATAGCGATATCGCGGCAAGTTTTATTTCAAAGCTAGGCGATGCTTACGTTGGGATTCCCACATATATAGCAAACAGCTACAACAAAAACACGTATGACGGTGACGGAAGTCCGAGTGCATATTCTATAATGATGTCAAAGATCATTTATTGTGCATATAATTTTGACGTGACAACTAAAACCTATTCCGATCCTGACGGTAAAGAGCTTTATAAGCTGCTTAAGTTTATATATGATAATCCTACCGGAAATGAGAAAAAGATGCCTTTTGGAGATGATTGTTTTATCGTTGACAATGGTTTTCTTATAATGAATCCGAGCGGTATACACAAAGAAAATACCATTAAATTTTTAGAATATGCGTTTGACGTTTGGAATGACGATTCAAGCGGAACGTATTTAAACCTGGATTCAACCGATAATGTATATGCATATTGGCATTCTTTTGCTTGGGATTATGTAGAGCCGATATATATGGCAACCAACAACATCTCACAGTGTGACGGCAAAGACAGCACGATTAAAGAGCTTGCCCGCGAAGCCGCAATGGAAGTTCGAATGAGATTAGAAGAGTAAATGAATGATCCCCCTCAGTTATCGAGGGGGATTTGTGTTTTATGGCAAACCACAGGATATAAGTTCATATAATCTGTATAATTTACATTAAGGTCTTGATATGTTACAATATTTATAAGAGATATGAACGGCGCGAGTCCGATGGGCAGAGAAGAGAGCGTTATACGAATTTGAACAAATAAATATTTAAGCTTTGAAAGGCGAAACGATATGAAAGGTATTATTTCTATAATTCTGTTATCAGCCCTACTCTGCACTATGATGGCAGTTTGCGTCAGCTCGGCTACGCCGTACGCTGTCACAAGGACATGCATTGTTATGAACGCACATTAACTGTTAGGTGCGAAAATCTACAAGTAGGTACGTACGACGATGTTGATTGTTCAATGACTACGCAACATGGAAGCGGTTGCCGTATCACTCAAAGAACCATGTACGAATCAACAAGTGTTTGCTCTAACCCGACATGCAATTATTGTGGTATTAGAGAAAGCTATGATGTTCATGTACAAACCTGCTATCACACAGGAAATCAAACATCATATACGGTTTGCAATTACGGAACATAATTTCCGATACGGAGGCTTTTTCATGAAAAAAGCATTTACAATACTGCTTTCAATTTTAACGGTTTTTTCCTTTACATCATGTACTGATAAGGGGAATGAGCACGATCATTCGCGTGATAAAAATGACAATTTGCTTGCCGGAGAAACCGTTAACAAAGAAAACCCCGAAGATTACGATCTGACGATTGCGTCATGTGGATATAATAAGGTTGAGTTAATCATTCCTATATTTGAGGAAATGTATGACCTAACTGTTCGTGTGATCGAATATGATTCTGAGAAAGAAATCTACGCTCTTGATACCAAGCTGATGGCTGAAGATGACGATATAGATATATTCTATACTGCGTCGTTACCTATATATAAATACGTTCGTAACGGTTATTATACCGATTTGAATGAATTTGACACATTGAAAGAAAAGATACAAAGCAATAATTATGCTAAAGCTGCTTGCCGTTATAATGATAAATACTTTGGATTGTCTGTTGATCCTCATATCACTAACGAGCAAAGACACATTTTATGGAAATACTTGGCTGACCACGTAAATTTAATCGAGAGTGAATACACAGATCAGGACGGTGAGCAGTTTTTCAAACTTCTGAAATATGCTTTCAGCCATCCCGATGATTTAAACGGAGACGGATTATACGATCCTGAGAAATACTATTATATTATAGACAGTTATCTCATTATAAGTCCGTTTTCTCAGAACAAAGAAACCGCAGCACTGTTTCTTGAAACTGTATTTGATTATTTTAACGGAGAGCTGTCATATAAGGATTCTAACGGAAACGAGTATTTTTGCAGATATCAATATCCTGATGTTGAAGATATAAGCGATGCTTATTTTTCATGGAATATAACAACAGGCGTGGCCGAAAGTGTTATCGAGCCTTTGATGGATGCTTACGACGCAGTTTCCACCACTGACGGCTCTGACGAAGCGTTGCGAAAGCTTGCTAAGGATGCCGCAAGAGAGGTCAGACAAAGGTTGGAAGGGTAATTCTTAAGATTTCATTAATTCGGATTAAACTCCCTTAATAATTATTGAACACATATATACGGCATGTTATACTTTAAGCATAACGAATAAGGAGCGTGGAGAATATGAAAAAAGTTGTACTTGGTCTTTCTATCGCATTTTGCTTGGTGATAGTCTTCTTCACGTTCTTCGGCGAAAGCCTTTATTACTCAACGAACCCTGAGGTAGAGCTTGATTATTCATTCAGAGTTAATGAGGACATGTATCTTCCGAAGGGAGCGGTGTTTGAAGAATCCGACGGCGCTTATATTTATACAGTTGAATCTCAGCCCGGCTTTTCCGCCGAGATCCTAACGGTCGTCCGCCACAAGCTTGTCTCATACTCTCCCGATGGAACAGGATATTTCGACGGCTATGTAATAGTTGTCCCCGAGGAGAGGGTAAACGGTCAGTTTGTCGTTTCATCGACTGAACCGCTCAGCGACGGGATGAGAGTTGTGGAGAAGGAATAGCACTCAGCCCTGTATATCAGCCGAAGGAGAAATTGTATGAAAAGATCGCTCTCATTCATGCTTATGATCATAACGGTCGTAACTCTGCTCTCGTCATGCGGCAATGTAAAAAACGAAAGGCCTGATCAAAGCAGCGCTTCCGAGTCATCGACAGGTGTCACCACCGATCACATCATATGGGAAACCGAAGCATCTTATGCTGATGCGACCGCTTCCGACAGCTCAAGCGGCCGCTTCGTTGATGACGGCAACGGTCAGTTTCAGGTCTTGCCGTCAGAGCAGGTAGAGGTAGATACGGCCAAGCTCAACATTGCGGGGAGCTATAACGTGCTGACACCCGTTGCTATGCAAAACGGTGCGGCAGAGTCAGGGGTCGAAAGCGATTTCGTCACCTTCTTTACCGATGAGATCGTTTTAAAGATCCTTGCAGGAGACAGCGATATTGATATTTATCTGCTCAACGCCTCAAGTATCCGCTCGCTGGTCGAGCGAGGCATCTATCTTCCCATTGAGTCAGATATCATCCGGGAGTTCAACGACGGCTGTTTCGGTTATCTTTCTGAGGTTGCCGCCGACGAAAAGGGACAAACCGTTGCTATGCCTCTTGTTTCAAGTGCCGCATTTGTGGCATACCCTATTCAGGCGGCAGATGAGCTCGGCTTTAACGAAGCAGATATTGCTTATTACGATGATTTTCACAGCCTTGTAAACAACTATAACGGCGAAAGAAAAGCCTATGCCATGGGCGACACGCTTATGTCACTTTACGGCTTACAGTACGAAGAATACTACTGTGACTTTGCAAGTAAAAAGTTCGATTATGATACCGAGCTTTATAAGAATATATACAGCTTATACGGCGGTTGGAGGCGCACGGGTCAAGCGCCAGTGATGACGGGATTTACCCACCCTTCGGCACTTGGCACCTCATATTCGAGGCTTGCGTTGGATAACGGTAAAACGCTTTTCACGACCGTATCTTCATATGAGCATTTCATAAGCGCATCGACTCCCGACTCGTTCGTAAAAGTGGATTTTGACATCAACGGCTGGCGAGCTGTGCATATTCCCCGGATAAGCGAGGAGGTTGATGCCGACTATGTTAATGCGACCTTTGCGTTTATCAATCCGTACAGCGAGAAGTATGATGAGGCGGTCAAGCTCCTTGAATATATCGCTGAGAATTATTTTGATTCTATCAGCTCATATGCCTTCATCAGAGCGGACAAAAACGAGTATCCCGACACATACATGAAGGATACTCAGATATTTAGCGATGTATACGGTATTTGCAAAAACGGCTTCGTCAGCAACTATCAGCTTCTTTCCGCCCGAAACGACGTCGATGACTTCCAAAACGAAAGATCGACCCTCGACGAAGCGATCGAAGCGTATAGCCGAGAGGTCAATATGTGGCTGAATGAATGATCATTAAGATTTGATTAAGATAGATTAAGTTTCCTTAAGAATTATTGAAGGCTTGAAATCAGCATGTTATGCTGGAATCAGAAAATATTCAGGAGGGAAAACTTATGAAAAGAATACTTGCGATCATCTTATCAACGGCTATTTGTGCAACGGTCATGACAGCGTGCCAAGAAACCGCAAAACCGAACGAGACGGACGTCACGGAAAACAGCATAATATATTCTGCACTTGACGAGATCCCTTATGATACCGAGAACACTGTTTCCGCAACACAGCTAGCGGATAAGCTCTATATTTTAGAGCCTGACGGCGTTTATAAGCTTGATCTTGTTAATGCCGTATCAGAACGCATCTATAATGCCGATAACCTTTTGTATATAACGTCAGGAGACGGAGTCATATACCTTTCAGATGAAGGGAATACGATCTATACCATAGATGAAAACGGGACTCTTTTGGATGCCATAGATATACCCGACGGCGCTCTTGATGATGTCACAATGAGTTCCTTTATGGAATTCATTGTAACAGATGATTATTTCGTCTTTGCTTATCCTGTCCAAAAGGGCTATGCCCACACATACATCAGAAAAGACGATCTGAGCGTAAAGACAAATTCCTCAGGCGGATTTTATAGAATAGCAAATTACGAAGGCAACAAATACTTTACATATATTGATGCGAACTCATCACAGGATACCTATATTATCAGTTATGATATTGATTCGGGTAAACGCGGAGAAAGGATCTATATAAGAGATTTTGTCGTCGATTTTTGCTATGATGATCGAAACAACAGCATAAAGTTTTATAGCACTGCTTCCTTCGGGATGGCTCTATGTGAATTCGACATCGAAACGGACGAAAAAACACAGCTTTCGATCTTCACTAAAGACACCGGTGTTTACGAATGGAATTGTGAGACTCTTACCGGTTGTAACAATCTCTTTGTGGTAATTTCCGATAATCTTAACAGGATCGAGGTGTTTGATACCGATAAAGAGTATCCCGTTATTAATATGGCTGTTGTCGGATATCCGCAAATCGAGATAGGATTTTTGGCGGCTAAGCTTAAAGATAAATATAATATTGATGTAGTTATCAAGCAATATGACTATGACGAGCGCGAGAATTTTGCTCTTAAGATAATGGCGGGCGACAGCGATATTGACGTCTTTCATTCGACCGATATAGACATTCAGGATTATGTTAAAAACACCGCATTTTATGATCTGGGAACGCTTGAAGTATTACAAGAGAACATTAATAGGTGCTCCGAGCTTCTTAAATACGGATATTCCTATGACGGCAAAATATTCGGAATACCGTATGTTATGAACAGCCTATATGCTATAGATACAATGGAAAAGGACAGCACATCGTTTGACAGAGGCTATTACCTGGCGCTTACTGCATATTTGAATAAATACTTTGACAGCGTTGACGGTACGTACAGCGATGACGGCACTTATCTTTATGAATTACTTAAGTATTATTATGAGCATCCCGATTTCGACGTTCCGTGTGAGGTCATCTGTCAAGACACTTATATAATCTCTTCGTCCTGCTATTTAATGAACCCTGCTGCCGAAAACAAGGAAAACGCCGCTCTGTTTTTAAATGAAATTATGAATCTCTGTCTCGGAGAATATGATCGAGAGTTTGAAGATACGCTGTTTAATTATCTCCTTGCACATTATGATACCGATTTTGATTATTCGTCCTGCTATCCTTCCTGGAGAGGTGCCGGACAAGAAACGATAGTGGTTATATCCGAAGCGATCACCGCCGTTCAAGCTGCTGATAACTATGAAGATATCAAAAGAATTGCGGATGAATATTACAGCAAAATTCGAATGACCGTATACGAATAAGCCGCTTGAATAATCGATACATCATCACCCGAAAGGAGCCCCGTATGCACAAAACCTTAAAACGCAAAATCCTGCTTCTAAGCCTTCCTGCGTTGGTGGGCTTTGCGGTGTTTTATATAATCCCGATGTTTAGAAGCGTCGGCTACTCGTTCATCGAGAACACCTTCACAAAAAAGTTCGTCGGGTTTGAGAATTACAAAACCGTCCTCACTAACGAGTTCTTTTTGATGGCGCTTAAAAATACCGTCATCTTCTCGCTTATCTCCGTTCTTGCAACGGTCTTGCTTGCGCTTTTGCTCTCTTTGGGCCTCGTCAAGCTCTCGCAGAGGTTTTCCTTCATCAAGAGCTTTTTCGTTCTCCCCTACGTCTTGCCCTCAGCGAGCATGATCTTCATATGGCAGACCATCTTCGGCACCGAGCAGTATTATGAGCTGATGAATATCGACGGGCTTTCAAGCTTCTTCGAGATATTGCCGCTTTATCTCCTATTCATCTGGAAAAACATCGGCATCGACGTAATCCTCATAACCTCTGCTCTTATGAAAGTGACCCCCGAGGTCTATGAAGCCGCCGCAGTTGACGGAGCGCACGGGTTAAAGATGCACACGAAGATCACCCTGCCGCTGATCTCGCCCTCAATGTTCTTTGTCATTGTTCTTACGTTTGTCAACTCCCTCAAGATCTTCAAGGAAAGCTACCTATACTATAACACCAACTATCCGCCCGACGTGGCGTATATGGTGCAAAACTATATGAACAACCACTTCTATAAGCTCAACTATCAAAACCTCAGCTGTGCGGTGGTCATCTTCACGATCGTTATGGCTGTTATCATCTTTGCCCTCTATAAGTTAGAGAACAAGATGAGCGATTATACGAATTGAGGTGGAGTATGAAAAAGCTACTGTCGATCATGACTGTGTTCGTGCTCGCTGTCGGTATTTTATCAGGCTGTAACGTAGGCGATAAGCCATTCAGCAATTATACGGAGGTGTGCGACACCGAGTCGTATTATGCAAGGAATTTCTCCTTACCCGTAGAGTATTTTAACTTTTCTTTCGGAAAGTACCTTAACATCTACGCCGCCTATAACGGCAACATCTGCAAGTTCTATGATTCGGGTGAGCTTCGCACCGCATATGAAAACACCTATGGCTTCAGCGCGCCCTATTATTTCGATGAGTACATATACGCAATGTCCGCCGACGGATACTTGTATAAGATCCATAACAACAGCGGCGAAATGAGTGCCGTCAGCGAGAAGATGGACGGCTATAGCGCAA
This sequence comes from uncultured Oscillospiraceae bacterium, assembly GCA_964650705.1. Classification (GTDB taxonomy): domain Bacteria; phylum Bacillota; class Clostridia; order Oscillospirales; family Ruminococcaceae; genus Faeciplasma. Next base: position 11,102 of record CAZYUJ010000010.1, on the reverse strand, counting down.
GCTGTATCGTTGTAAACGGCGACTTTGCTTTGTTGACTATGCACACGACCAACGACTCGGGCAGGTTTAAGATACAGCTTATGCGAGTTGACCTCGCAAGCGGCGAAGCGACTGAACTCGATCTTGGCACAGACCAGCGCCTTTATTGCTCCGCAGGCGGCGTTATGTACGTCTACACAAAAGAGGTCATCGACCGTAAAGAGGTTTATTCTCTTTACGAGATACCGACAGAAGGAAAGCCGATCTATATCTGCGATATGACCGACATCGGCGCAACTCCTCGGTTTGTCCTTGAAAACGGTGTGTTTTACTATGCAGATCAGATGGGTGACCTATGCGGAAGATCGCTGACAGACGGCGAGATTTCAATTTGCGTCCCCGATGCAGGCATTTACGGAATGGGAGAATACGCCGAAAGCGGCATGGCATTTTCGGACGGTAACATTTTTTATTACAATGCAAACACAGCAAGCATCGAGTCGGCTTATATTCTCGACTTCGGCATCGGATATAAAAGCCTTGTGAAAATATGTGCTCCTTATAAAGAGTCTGTGTCTCACATCAGCACCGAAGCTTTGGCTCGGTATACTGATTCAAATTTAAGCTATACATATCTTAGTGAGGACGAGATCGCCCTCAAGATCTTAGCAGGAGATGACGACGCAGATATTTATTTCATTTCCGCATCTCTTGCGGGAAAGCTGTTGGACAAGAATATTTACACGCCCATCGAATCGGATATCATCAAAGACTTCAACGAAAGCTGTTTTGATTATATAAACGAAGCTTGCTTTGCTAAAAACGGTGACATGGCTTTGATGCCCATTTCAAATTATGTTTACGGAATCGTATATCCTATAGTATCTTTTGAAGAAGCAGATGTCACCGAAGAAGAGCTTTTATATTACGAAGATTTTATGGACTGTGTTCGCAACAAAAGCGCCGATAAGCACGCCTTCCAGTTCGGAAACGTGATCTATGATTCCTTGCTTATGCAATACGCTGAATACTATTGCGATTTTGAAAACGGAGAGTTCGATTTTACATCCGATATATTCAAAGGATTCTTCACCGAGCTTTGCACTTATTATCCCGATTATGATAGCTGGGAGCCTTATGGATTTACACACCCGCTCACTTATGACCCCGAGGTTGATCCGGAGCTGATCGGAAAAGAAGAATCGGCTCAGTACTCTGATGACCTCACGTTTATGAGCATCAGCTTTTATAACTACTATTATTACGCTATATACTGCCCGACGTTTTTTGAGGAATGGCGAGCAATACCGATGCCGAGACTTTCACAGGATGTAACAGCAAACTATGTAGAGTTAGAATTTGCGATCATAAACCCCTATAGCAAAAACAAGGAAGCCGCCGAAAAGCTGCTCGAGGACATTGCAACCAACTATATGTCTGTAAGAGGCGGTCAGGCTGTATATTCCTTCCTGCTTGAAGATAGATCAGCCTATTCAAGCGACTATCACCCCGATTCCGCGGTGTTTAACGATTTTTATGACATCGCAAAAGACGGCTTCATTTTCTGCTATGAGATAGATTCCGCAGTTATTTGTGACAATTATTCAAGAGGTCTTATTTCCGCCGAAGAAGCGCTTGAAGAGCTTCAAAGACAGGTTAATATCAGCTTGAATGAATAAAATAAAACCTAAGGAGGGCAAAATGAAAAGGACATCTCAGATCTTGAAAACGATAAGGCTTATTGTCCTTGCACTTCTTGCGATCATTTTCGCTTTCCCCGTGATAATGACAGCGATCAAGTCGTTTAGCTACGGCGAATCCCCCATTACCCTCAAGGGCTATTGGGAGCTGTTCGTCACAAACTTTACATACCTCGACTTCTTCTGGAACTCGGTCATCTATGCAACGCTCATAACGGTTGTGAGTATAGCGATCTCCCTGCCCCTTGGCTTTGTCTTCGCAAAGATCCCCTTCAAGGGCAGAGATACGTTGTTCTTTGTCTATATCGTCGTTATGATGCTCCCGTTCCAGGCAACGCTACTTCCCAACTACATTCAGCTTCGTGATTTTAATATGCTCAACACGCCGATGGCGCTGACTATCCCTATGATGTTCTCGCCCTTTGCAACCTTCCTCTTTAGACAGTTTATGAAGAACATTCCAAACGAGCTTATTGACTGCACAGCCTTGGAAACGACCTCTGTTTTCAAGACCTTCAGATATGCTATCATTCCGCAAATCAAGCCTGCAATCGTATCTTTGGCAATCTTAATCTTCTGTGAAAGCTGGAATATGGTTGATCAAGCCTTAATCTTCTCAATGGAAAACGACGATATAATGCCCCTATCCGTTATGCTCTCGGAGATCCCCACAGACGTATCCTATGCCGGCGGCACGGTGTATATGTTCCCCATCATTATGCTCTTTGTGATGTTTAGGGAAACGCTTGAGGAGTCGATGGAAAGTTATAAGTTTTAGCGCCGTATATGCAACCTTTTGTCCGAAAAAGTTGTTATAATATATAAAGCCACGTTTTGTCTGCAAAGGAGTCATACATGAAGATCACTGACAAAGTCAACCTTTTTTATCCTAACGCCTCCAAGCAAAAGTATGCCTATGACCGCCGTGCGGCGCTTTCAAGATATCCCTGTGCATACATAGATGATCTTGAAGCAAGCCGAGTAGCTTTAATGCTCCTGCCGCAAAATCCCGATCGGGTGCTAAGCCTTATGCTCGAGCTGTGCGACGACGTTGAAACGCTTGATTACCGCCTTGATTGTTTAGAGGATTTTCTGCGCCAGCCAAAGCTTTCGGATACCTTTAGAAGGATAGTCAGACGGCTGTCGGATAACAACAAGGAGCTTGATTCGGGCGAAACGGCCCCCAACTCGTTTATGGAGCTTAAGATGCGAATGGATGAGCTTCAAGTTTACCTCGATTGCATCGATGAGATCAACTTTTTCTATGAGAAAAACCGCCACACCATCAAATCAACGGCTATGACGGCACTCTTCGACTTTTTCTCTGCTCTTCCAAAGACCAAGGAGTTCGAAACGGTCAAGAATAATCTTTCGGAGCTTCGTGAGATATTCTCAAAAACGGTAAGAAGCGTCAAGATCGGCATAAACTTTACTCACGATATGACCCCGGACGTATGCGGGATCCTCGAGGTATCAAGCAAGAAGATATACCCCAAGGGCAACGTTCTCGACAGGCTTTTGTTCAAGACCTATGAGGGCTTTGAGCAATTTGAAGGAGAGGAGCACGTAAACTCAGCGACAAGACATCAGCCCTCCGATATGGACACGGCGCTTTTTAAAGAGCTGGACAATTATACAAAGGATTTTACACGCAGAATCGCCAACGCTGTAAAGAACTACCGTGTGCTGTTCTTTTCCGATATTTACGAGCTTGAGCATCAGCTCGATTTTTACGACGGAGCTGTCAGCTTTATCAATTACGTCCGTTCACGAGGACTTGAAATGTCACGGCCGAAGCTTGCGCCCAAAAGCGAGCGAAGGCTTGAACTTACGAAGGCGTTTGATCTGTGTTATTTCAGACAGGCTTCCTCTTCCGACTATAAAAAATTCGGTGACGAGCTTATCGTGCGAAACGATATAGAGATGTCCGAGGAGAGATTCTATCTCATAACCGGCGCCAACAACGGAGGAAAAACTACCTTCGCAAGAGGGATCGGGCTTTGCCAGCTTTTGGCTCAGATCGGGGTTTATGTCCCTGCCGAAAGTGCAGAGATATCTCCGGTCGATTACATATTCACCCACTTCCCCAAGGAGGAAGAGGTGGGCATCGACAGCAGCCGCTTCACCACGGAGATCAAACAGCTCCGTGCTGTCTGCGACCTCATCACTCCCGACAGCATGGTCATAATGAATGAGTCTATCCAATCGACTACTCCCGATGAATGTCTTGAGATCGCGTCACGCCACCTTGAGATCCTCTCTGCAGCGGGAATCAGAGGGTTGTACGTCACCCACCTCAACGGGCTTTACAACAGAGCCCTTGATATAAATAGAAAGGATTATCCGACAAAGATAGGAAGTCTTGTTTCGGCGGTAGATGAAGAAACGGGCAAGCGGCTTTATAAAATGGAGAAGAAGCCGCCCGTTTCGGGAAGTATGGCGTATACGGTATATGACAACTTCGGCGCCAAGCTTGAGGACGTTAAGAAAAGGCTGGGGATATAAATGCGTTCATATGAAGAATTCGAAAGGCTGATATACAGCGGCGGCGATATGCTCTTTTCCTGTGTTCTGGCAAGGACCGGCTCACGGGAAAAGGCGTTGGAGGTCATTTGCCTTGCGGCGGAAGATTATCTTGAAAGCCGCAAAAGGCTCAGAAACCAGAACGAAAGATACCGCCTTCTCTCAGGATGCTGCAGAAAAATACTCAAGGCTCCTCTGAGAAATGACGTCGAAAAGGAACGCCTTACCGACAGCGAGCGTGAAAGAATACTTGCATCTGCCAAGCTTTATATTGCCGGCGGCGGAAAATTGAAAAAGCGTCTTGCATCGCTTGCGTTCATCGTTGTTGCCGTTATAGTGCTTGCTGTTGTCGCAGCTTGTGCCATAAGCTTCTTCTATTCCGAACAGTTCGGAAGCGGCGCGGCAAACATGTTTTGAGCTGAACACCTTTTATAGAATAAAAAACGGCCTGATAGGAGAAAGATCTCCGTTTCAGGTCGTTTTTGTTTTTAATATAATGCGAGGCTAAGCTTTTAAAGCAAGCTCTTTTGGGTCAGCTCGCATTGGCGGTGATGGCGTTGCACCGATATTTGCCGAGGTGCAACGCCGCACTTGTCACAAGGTCTATGTGATTATTCGAGCTTTAGTCTCTTGTAATGCGAATGGTAGCAGTAGGCTCGCTTCCCTTGGTGATCGAAACGATCTTCACGGTGTAGCCGAAATCAGTGCCGTCTGCCATCTTGCCGTTATGGAAGAACTCGCTATAGTCCTCAGCGGTAAAGACGTCGCCCTTCTTAAAGAGATCCTCTTTGCTAAGGAGGGTACGAAGATTATCCAAGTCGGTAAAGGTGTTTACTCCGCCTGCCTGAATAAGCTCGATAAGATAGTTGCCTTTTTCCGAATAGTCATAGTCGTTGGCAACGTGGACCGTACCGATGGGATAGATCTCGTCATCGCCCTCTACGGTCAGCTCACGGTATTCCATCGGCGAATTGACGTGGTAGATCCTAACGCCCACTGCTCCGTCAAGGCCGTAGCTTTCAGCATCGTACTCGTTGACGCCCGCATCAGTAAAGAGGTCGATCATGATGTACTCAGAGAAAGGAGTACCGTAATATTTGCTTGAAGCGCCGGGGATAACGATGACGTCGCCCGTTGTTGCGAATGCGCCGATGGTGATCTCAACGCTCTCGCCGCTTTCAAGCCCGGTTATCACCTCGGGCTCGATCCAGCCTACTGCATACTTGGAATAAGCGTTCCAGTCGCCGATGTTAGCTGATTGCATATCATATGATCCCACTGCGTCGATACCCGAATAGGTAACGTCGTAATAGTCTATAAGTCCGAGATTATGAGCATATTCGTGGACCAGGACACCATCGCCAAGCATATGTGTGTTCATGCTGGTGTAACAGTTGAAGGTGGGGCGCTCGGACGTTCCCGCATACTCTGCGGTATATGTGTGACTGTACATAACGCCGCCGCCGAAGCTGCCCTGGACATAGGAATCACCGATATCACCCGAGTTTAACAGTATTGCCGCATCGAAATAGCCGTTAGCGTCCTTATCAAACTGTGTCCAATCCATATCGGGATAGGTCTCGTAAAGCCACTCGAGGATAGCATTTGTGAAATCGAGATCGGGATATAAGCCCTGTACATCTGAGAAATTCGCAGGAGCGTAATACCAATCGGTAACAAACGACTGTATAGACAGCTGTCCATAGGAGGAAATATCGTAATACTCACTAAGAGAGAAATAGTCTGAGGTCTCATCGGAATAATCGGTGATATTGCCGTTTTCGTCCATCACTCTTCCCAGCTCGCTTCGATAGAGAGCAAGCATTTCGTCCGAAGCATCCTCGGGTTCATCCTGCCATATGATGGGGATAACCAACGTATTCAGCGTTCCCGTAGCCTCGGGGAATGCATAGGGAACGAGGTCGTTCATGTTCTGTGCCTCGGTATAGACGGGCATAATAGGAATTTCTACGTCAAACGAGTAATCACCGATGGCGACCTCAATAGTATCTCCGCTTTGGAGACCGTGCGTCAGCTTGTCGAGCACATTTCCTTCAGCGTCTTTAAGATCGCCTATCTCAAGAACCTTGTCCTCGATGCCGACCAGCGCTCCGAAAAAGTTTTCGCTAATCTCTTCGATCGATTTTTCGTCGATCACGTCTGCGAGATCGGGAATCGCGATCAAGTAAAAATCAAGTATCTTCTGATCAGGGTCAAAGGTTTCCCTTGAGGGATCGTATGTTTCACCCTCCAGATATGCAGTATAGAAATCGATATTGAAGCACAAGCCGCGAAGAGGGGTACAATAGGTCGTTTCATCGTAGAAGACAGTGAGAGAAGTCATCTCGGTAATGTCTGTTGCGTAGAAATAACCGCATAATGAGATAAAGTTCGGCTGGTACATCATCACGTCGGCGTAGATCGTTGTTCGATCCGACTCAGGATTCATTCCGGTTGCCGCGATAATAGCCAGTTCTTCAACAGAATCTACGTGAAGCTTCTCGCTTGAGAACGTATAAGATGCATTGATGTCGACGCCCAGCATTTGTCCTTCCTCAACGTTGGCAAATTTGCCCACATAAGCGCAGATGCGTCCGATGGCATCGAGGCAATCCAGTTCGCTGTCAGACGAGAAGATGAGCTTGCCCTCGGTTACCGTCAGGTTTTCGCCGATGAAGCGAAGGGTGTCTCCGTTGGGACCCGTCGCCTCAAAATAAACGCTTCCGTCAGCTTCGGTCTTGACAGTGTCGTATCTGATGTTTGAGATAAGCTCGTAGCGGGACGTATCCTCCAATTGGGTGGAGTAATTAGGTGATACCAAGCCCATGTAAAGATTTTCACGCTTCTCAGGGTCGCCGTAAACCTCCGTTTCAGCCAACACTCCCCAGCTTCCGTCAGCGAATATAGGCGCGACACGTAGGCTGTAGCCATCATAAAGCTGAACCTGTGTGTCTTTTGTTATAGCGGTATATTCGCATTGGTCAGTATCATACCAGAATTCGAAATAGTATTCGACAGCATTGGGAACAGCATCCCAGCTTGCAAGACCGTTTTCATCAACGGTGATATTTAATTCAATGGAAGAATCGTCCACAGCGTAGGGATAATCGCCTTCAGGGTTGGAAAAATCGCCTTCAGGGTTGAGTAAATCGCCTTCAGGGTTGAGTAAATCGCCTTCAGGGATTACGGGGTTTTCTGGGTCTCCGTAAAACTCCGATATATACCAATCCCCGTTGCTTCCGTCAGCGAATATAGCACGAATGTGCAAACAGTAGCCCTCATAGAGCTGAACCTGTGTGTCTTCCGTCGTGGTGAAAAATATGGCGGCGAAAGCATTGTCAACCATGCCGTATTCGTATCCGATGGCATCGGGAACAGCATTCCAGCTTGCAACGCCGTTTTCATCAATAGATATTTTTATTTGCTCATCTTGGATTTGGTTTCCGCAAGCACAAAGCATAAGCGCAAAAACGAGCAAGACTGACAGACAAATAAGCTGTATTCTTTTCATAAGAAGTCCTCCTATTCGATCTTATGATATTAAAACATATAAATTAATCTTTTAAGGGATCCCAAACAGCGAGCCCCCTCGGGTCACATTCCGTTTTTTGTTATGTGACCGTGTATATAATACCATATTGACGGAAAAAAATCAACACTCCCGCTGCCCTGAGATCAGGTGAATTTACACAGCGCAGCCGCTAAAAAAGGTTGATAGAGGGCACAAAAAATGGTATAATATCTATATCAAACCTGTGACGGAGAAATGTTATGGCTACTAGCAAGGAATATTTGACTTTTATTTTAGATCAGCTATCCGACGTTGACTCGCTCACCTATCGCCAGATGATGGGCGAATATATAATCTATATGAACGGCAGGATCGCCGCCTATGTCTGTGATGATCGCCTGCTCGTCAAGCCCGTACCGAGCGCTGTTCGGCTGATGCCGAATGCCGCATACGAGCCGCCCTATGACGGCGCGAAAGATATGCTCGCGGTCGATAATGTTGACGACAGAGCGTTCCTCAAGGAGCTGTTTGAGGCGATGTATGACGAACTACCCGAACCGAAAAAGAAGAAGAGGTAAGCTATGATACTTGAAACAAAGCGGCTCATTCTTCGCCCGTGGCGTGAGGATGATGCAGAAGAATTGTATAAATACGCAAAGGATCCCGAGGTCGGCCCTCCCGCAGGATGGGCGCCGCACACGAGTGTACACCACAGCCGTGAGATCATAAAAAACGTGCTCTTTGACCCTCAGACCTATGCTGTTTGCCTCAAAGAGGACGGCAAGCCTGTCGGAAGTATCGGACTCCACCGCAACGACCTTGCCTGCCGCGATGATGAATACGAGCTCGGCTATTGGATCGGAAAGCCGTTGTGGGGACAGGGCTTGATTCCCGAAGCCGCACACGAAATACTTCGCTACGCCTTTGAAGACCTTAATATGAACAGAATTTGGTGCGGTCATTATGACGGCAATGTTAAGAGCCGACGTGTGCAGGAAAAGCTCGGGTTCGTCTATCATCACACTACCGAAGGGATCGAAATATCACAGCTCAACGAGATCCGCACGGGACACGTAATGCTTATGACGAAGGAAACGTGGGAAAAACATTCCGTAATATAAAACAAAAGCCGATGAAGAATCGCTTGATTCCTCATCACGTGAATATAATAGCGCTCGTCAGCGGACGGCTTGTTGAGGTTCCGAAACGTCTCTTGGATCAGTCCATGTCGATTTTTTGACCGGTTGCGACGGAAAGCGTCATCTCGTGCCGAAAGAAAACTTCCAAGAGCGGGCGGAGAGCCGCTTCTCAAAGTGAAGGAGAAATAAAAAACACGGTGATGCCGTATGAAGTACAACCGACACCAAAAGCGTGACACGGTGAGAAATTATTTTCCTTTGCCAAATGAGATTTTTGTTTGGGTCTCTTCACAGGAGAGTTTCGGTCAACAACGCGGGTGTTGTGCGATATATTCTGATATGTTATACTATGTTCGGAAGCAAGGCCGAGCTTATCAATTTGAAACCGTGAGGTAGTAACATGAAGAATATCGGACAAAGAATCAAGGAGCTTCGAAAAAAGAATGATTTGACTCAGGAGAGATTGGCAGATCATCTCGGTGTGACCGATAAAGCAGTCTCAAAATGGGAATGCGGGCTTACTATGCCTGATTTGTCATTGATCGTTCCGCTGTCAAGAGTTTTGCACGTGTCTGCTGATGAATTACTTAGCGGCAAGCCTGAGGAAACTGATGAACGTCGCGCCGAATTTGATAAGCACTGCGATAATTGGTTGGAAAATGACCAAGATAAGAATTATCAAATGGCGTTGCAGGCTACAAGTGAATATCCGCGCGATCACAAATATCTTACTTGGCTGGCATATGCCGAAATGGCTGTGGCATATCACTCCGACTATAAGGAGGATCCTTCAAAAGAGTATTCTTCGGAAATGCTGGAGCGTGCAATTGAGCATAACAACATTGTAATTGAGGAATGTGATGATGTAAGGATTCGTGAAAAAGCGATTTGGAATGCGATGGTATGTTGCAAAAATATGAATCGATATGAGGAAGCGTTGAAATATGCCGAAATGTTTCCTGATTCTGAGCCCATCACACGCCGCAGAGCGATGGAAATGTGTTTACAGGAACCGCACCTGACGTGGCATCGAAAAAAAGAAGTTCACCGAGAGTTGCGAGACCTTTGTATGTCTTTATCGAGAATATATTCGTTTGCGGAGCAAAAAGAACCGGTTGCATTAGCTGCGCTTGATACAACAGAGGCGGTACTGAAAACGGTGTTTCCAGATGGGAATTATCTTGGATTCCATAAAGATATATGTTGCGTATATCAGACCCGTGCCGCGTTTGAAGCAGTTGAAGGCAATTATGATAAGGCAATGGAATATTTGCGTATCATGATCGAGCATGCGAAAAAAATACCCTATGATAAGCGAAGCTATACCTGTGGCGTGCTGGAAGATCTGACCGTAGATTTTTCTGAGGATCGTCAGCTGTCATATATCTTCGCCGGCATCGATGATGTGAACAAGCCTGTTCTTGAACAGCTCAGAAACAGAATAACTACAATAAAAATATTCACGCCTCTTTGGAATAGAGAAGATTTTAAATTGTTGTTAGAGTAGCTTTAAAAGGAATCGCGCATCTGCACGGTTCCTTTTTGTCTGTTAAACCATTGCTTGATGAATACGACAAAGAAAAGAATTTTTGTGACGAAAAACTGCGTGACAAAACTGTGGTCAAAAAGTTGCGAGTTTTCTAAAAGCGGGGAGAAAATACCTAAATAGCAATAAAAATGGCCGAAAGCGGAGAATAAAACTCCATTTTCGGTCATTTTTGGTCGGAGTGTCATTAAAGGATCTGGCAAAACCCAGTAAAATCAACGGTTTGCAAGCAGCAAGCAAGGTTCTTTTATTCTAAATCAATCTAAAATTGAGAATTGCGCCGCCCAAGTGAGACTATGGGCGGCGTTTTCATATATAAAAACCGAAAGGGGGAAATATTTTCTGCTGCCAGCCATCGGGCTGGCTTTTTTCATTTCAAGACGAAGGAGGTTTGACATTGGCAGACGATAAAAAGAATATCGGCCCGGAGGTAGAAACGCCTACCGAGGCCCCCGCGCCGGAGCAGCCTGTTCCCGGCAAGGCCGAGCCTGTTGTGACAGATCCCGCCCCGGCTGAAAAGGCGGCTCCCGTGGAAAAGGCGGAGCCCACCGGCCCTGTGGCTCCCGAGCCGCCCGAGCCCGACAAGGAGGCCAAGCAGACGGCCACCCCGGACAAGGGCGATTCCGCATCGGCTCCCTCTGGCAAGGTAGTGGATTTCGCCGCCGCCCGTGAGGAGGCCGAAAAGGACAAGGCCCCGAAACAGA
>CAZYUJ010000009.1:0-63068 GCA_964650705.1 uncultured Oscillospiraceae bacterium | reverse complement strand
CCCCGACCTGCTGATTACAAATCAGCTGCTCTACCAACTGAGCTACACCAGCAAGCGCTGCAACGAAAGTTATTCTATCATAGCTGATCGGAATTGTCAAGCCTTTTTTATAAAAAATCTGAAAAAATTTACGCACAGCGAAGATTTCCCGTTCGCTGTGCGATCTTTATTACCATTCAATGTGTCCGCTATAAGTTGATTCGATAAGATCTACCGATCCGACATATGCCAAGCTCTCTTTTGTCGCAACGGTCGAATATATTCTTCCGTCAGAGAAGATGTACAGAAGTCCGCCGTCTTCGATCGCCTTACCGAATTCGAACTCAGTGTCCATCTCGTGAGATTCCAAAAGTCCGATCTGTCTGAATCCGTCAGCCTCGAGGCTGTATAAAACATATCTGTAACAGAAGTCATAGCCGTCATAATAGCCGTAAGGCACGCCCACGAGTCCTAATTCGGAGTTTACATACATCACCGAGTTGTCTTCAAGGGCTTTCGAGGTATATTCACCCTCATGAACAGCGATCTGATCAACAGCGTGTGCCACGCCGTCAGCGTCGAGCTCGATCATTGAAAGAGTGAGGACACCGTTGATATCGGTGAGCACGGCATAGCCGTTGCCCAAAGGAGCTAAGCTTTTGGCAACATCATCTGCCTTTATGTCATCAATGATTCCGGGATGCGCAGGATCCGAAAGATCAAGGATGTATTCCCTGCTGCCCGAAAGCACCAAAGCATTTCCGTTCTTAACAGCAGTTGTCAAAACTGCGGGGAAATCGCATTTAGATACCATATTAAGCTCGTTGTCGAATATGTTAACGGTCGTAACAAATCCGCTTTCTGTGTTTCTCAAAGCAGATACAACGATCGCACCGTTCATTTCGACTACGCCGTCTTGGCCGAGAGCAATGCCCTCACAAGATGCGCTTGCGCCAAGTGTCACCTTTCCGTCCTCAAGGTCAAATACCTGAATTGCGGTATGATCAGCGCCGTTTATGCTCTCATATCCGAAAACATAGACCGCACTGTCTGTCATCAAGATTCTGCCCTCGTCGCCCAATAGAGCCTTCACGGAAACGCTGATATTCTGTGCTGTCATATCAATTCCGCCGATAACGGTATAGTCGGTGTTAGAGATATGCGAAGGAATAACGATATCGCCGGCTTCGATATAGATCTTTTCGCCGTTGAGCGAGTAATGCGGAACGTAGCTTTCAAGATCGCTTGCGCCGATGATGGGCGAAAGTCTGTAATCGTCATATGCTGTGATCACATATACCGAGCTGCCGGACTGGACGGCATTAATAAATCTACCGCTCTGAACATTGGTCGCAACAGGATATGCGATGCCGTCTGAAAGGTCGAACACCTTTACTTCTACCGAGCGGCGAATATACACAGCCTCTTCCTCTTCGGCATAGACATTATCCAAAAGCTCACCCAAAACGGTCTTGTCTGTGTTTTCTTCGGCTTCAGCCTCGGGCTCTTCGTTCACAACAGCTTCAGCAGTCTCAACGGAATAAACAAGTGTTATCCTGTCGCCGTAAACATAGAAATCAATAAGTGTCTTGATCTCATTATCAGCACAAATCGGAGCGATCACATCGCTGTATGTGAGTGCGCCGTTTGAAGTCTGAATAAACTTGACTGTGTCGCCCTCGATGATGAATATCTTGTTGTCAAAGATGAAGATATTGTCCTCAGTCTCGTTAGATTCGGGCAAAACGAATTCGTCTTCGATGACGACGTGTTCCTCGTCCTCAGGCTCATCGTCAATGACAACGTCCTCTTCGGGGATCACGGGATCCTCTGTAACAGGGGGAGTTTCAACAGGTGCATCAAGTGTAACCTCAGGCTCCTTTTCAGGCTCGACCTCGTCGGTCACGTTTTCACTCTGTTGGTCATTATAAGAGTGTTCGATCTCAGCCATTGCGGAGTCGAGCGATCTCTTGTCGTCTTCATCGACGTAATATTTTTGGAAGGTCTTGTGGAGCTCGTCATAATCCTCAGCAGCGGTAGCACCGTGATTATCCTCGAATATAGCAGGGGTGTTGCCGATGTCGGTGTATCTTATGAGGCCGAGCGCCAAAACAGCACACGCTGCGACCGACATGATAGCGCGGTATGTCGCAGAATGAGATCTCTTTTGTGCCGTCTTTACAGATGTATTCTTTTCGGAGGTAACAGTTTCGCTCACAACGATGCCCGAACGCTTTTTGTTAAATGATGCGTTTTCTTCAAGCATTTTTGCGATATTTTCAGGCTCAAGTCTTTCAGGGATCGGGAGCTGTTCAAAAAGCTCGCTGTAAATGTTGTTTGCCATGCTGTTTCCTCCTTTCGTTGTTGGTTTTGTTGTTGCTTAGATATCGTCTTCAATGAGCTTTCTAAGCTTGGTCTTGCCTCGTGCCAGATATGTTCGCACGGTGGCTGAATTTATTCCTGTTATCTTTGATATCTCATCGCCGGTATAGCCATATATGGCGCTGAGAGAGAAGCATATCTTTTCGTTTTGCGACAGATTTTCGATGTGGTCGAGGAGCTCGATCCCCTCATACTTCGATTCTTTATAAGGAATGTCCATCTGTTTATCTTCGTCCCCGTCGTCATATAAAGACATCGACATCAGATTTTCACGCTCGCGGACATATTCAGCTTGCTTTCTTTTTATCTTGGCGGTGAGGATCCTTATCATCCAGCCTTTAAAAGCTTCCTCGTTCTTAAGATTCTTAATGCCCGAGAATGCATCCAAGACAGCGTCACTCACAGCGTCAGCCGCGTCATCCTGATTATTTAAATTGCAAAGCGCATAATAATATAATTCCTTATAGATCGCCGAATATAACTCGGCAAATGCTTTACTGTCGCCCTTCTTCGCTTTTGCTACAAGCTCGGAAAAGCCGGATTTCATTCTCTCACCTCGAATCGTATAGACGCAACTATACAGACCCGTGGCTTAGGCTTCTGTATAATATGTGTCAAAAATAAGCTGTTTTGTTGCAGTCGCTATGAAAAAATTTTTCATCAATTTGGCTTCGTTTTGCACCCTTTTGTGCGTGTTTTTCGGCCGAAGACTCATAGTGACCCAATATAAAATGTATTATACACTAAAACCGACATAATTACAAGACAAATGACGAAAAAAGCTCGGCGCCGAACAAAAGGGCGGCACGAAACCGCACTCCGCCCCTTCGGGGCAGGCGCGGCTCCACGCCGCCGTGTATCATCAAACTATATGCTCTTAATTATCTTCAAAAGCGTGCTCACGCAAATATATGCCGCCTCGCTTATGAGCTTGCTGAACTCGTCGGCTCCGCCCGAAACGCTGTCGGAAACAGCTTTTATCAAAAGCGCAGGAACGCCGTTTCTGTTCGCTGTGAGCAAGATCCCCGCCGCTTCCATTTCGCATATCTGTGCGCCGAACGAAGCGCTGAGCTCACGTTTTCTGTCGGGATCTCCCACAAACTTGTCAGCAGAAGCGCAAGTTACCTTCATAAGCGAAGGCTCAACCTCACAAGCCTTTTCCACCAAGCTTTTTGTCGCAGGGATGTAGACGTCGGGATATTCCATATATCTTCCGACCTCGCAATTGTCGAATTCAGAGGTGTCAAAATCATAGTGCACGACCTTTTCAACGACCGCTGTTCTTGTGACCGCCATCTCGTCGGTCAGCCCTCCGCAAACGCCGAAATTCACGATCATCTCGCAACCGTATTTGCTTATCAAAAGCTGGGTAGAGGATGCCGCGGATATCTCCCCGGCACCGCTTTGCGTCACATACAGCGAATGTCCGTTAACCTCATAGACTCTGACCTCATAGCCGGTAATAACCTCTGTTTTAATGGGCTTGCCCATCTTTTCAAGCATCGCACCAACCTCTTGAGCGACCGCAACGATCATTCCAATGTTCATTTTTCTTCCTCCAGAATATGTTCCATAAATATTCTTTGGGGCTTAAGCCCCTTTTTCTCATAAAACTCCATCGCTGAGTCGTTCCCGCACCATACGTTGAGGGTCACGTTATAGCAGCCCGTTTCCTTCGCCAGAGCCAAAACAGCTTCATACAGCGCCGAGCCGATGTGCTCGCCACGATGAGCCTTGTCGATGCATAAGTCGTCAATATAAAGCGACTTTATATCCGTCAATAAGAGGTCTCCGATAGCCTGCTTATAAACACAGAAAGCATAGCCCAAAACGCTGTCCGACTCATCAGCCGCCACCAATATCGGGCGCATGGGGTCGCTCAGGATCTCTTCAAGCTCCGCAGGCGAATACTTCGTTGTCGTCGGCTTGAAGATGTCGGGGCGGATATCATAGTGCACGCCGTGAACCTGACGCAAAAGCTCCATCAGTGTTGGGATGTCTTTGGGTTGAGCAATTCTAATAATCACGGAACAAATCTCCTCTCACATCTAATCCTTTAAATCTACAGTATTTCCTCAGAACTTCAAAAACTTCCGTAAACTGCTTAGGAACGGAACGATAAGTAAAATACTTAAACCCTTCGCCGTTATTGTATTTGCAAGTAATACTACTGCAATTTGCTCCTTCAGGTATTTCAAATTCGTTGCAGGCATTTGGGTCATTCTTTATGGCTTCAATCTCTATTCTCGAAAGTTCAGCTAATATCTTATCAATCTCATTAAAAGATAGCTCTCGTTCATCCCACTCTGAACAGCATGTGTAATAAGGTGCATCTTTCGGGCTGACTGTATTCTTCCAACATATCTTATTGTAATTGAAGTCGATAACTTCATTGTTGCAATAAACATAAATGTGCATAATATGCTGCTTTTCTCCCTCTCCCTTGAAAACTTGAACCGTTTGCGTGAACATTTTGACAGCATCATCAATTTCTTCTTCGCTACGTCCGCTTTTTCTTAAGTTTTCAATAATTTGTTCGATATTTATCCTTGCCATATTCAATCACCCTTTTCTATATCAGTCGCCCATCACCCTATCAAAAACCTTACTGCAGGCAAGGGTCTCTTTATGTGGTACGGTTTCGCTTTCAAGCTTGCCCTCACGCACACAGCGCATGGCTTCTTGTGCTTCATATACAAAACCGTTTTCGGTTTCGGTGTCAACAAAATGCTCGGTAACGTTTCTGCCCAAATCATAAAGCTTAGCCTGATTTGCAAAATGCGCGCTCGGCACCTCAATCCTGCCCTTATCTCCGCAAATGACAAGGCATTCATCAAGCTGAGTTACAATGCTTGCCGAGATGCTTGCCACAGCGCCGTCCTCGAACTGCAACGTCACCTGCTCGGTGGCGTCAACGCCCGTATGGGCAAAGGTTGTAACCGAATTGACGGTTGTTATCTTATGCGGATGCATAAACGTCGAAAGCTCGTAAGAATACACCAAAAGATCAAATGCCGCACCGCCGCCAAGCTCTTTTGAATAAAAGCGGTTGTTGTCATCTTTGGGGCATACCCAGCCGATGTTACAGGTAATATGTCCAACCTTACCGATGCGCCCCTCCACTATCCACTGCTTTGCCTTGCGGATGGCGGGCAAAAAGCGGCTCCACATAGCCTCCATCGCAAAAACGCCCTTTTCTTTTGCAAGCGCAAAAGCTTCGTCAGCCTCTTTGGAATTTGTAAACATCGCCTTTTCGCACAAGACGGGCACACCGTAGTTCAGGCACATCATCGTCAGCTCATAGTGGAGCGAGGTGACAGCCGCAATGTAAACACAGTCGGGCTTTTCGTTCTTTAAAAGCTCTTCATAGCCGACGTAATATTTCGGGATCCCCTGTTTTTCGGCAAATTCTTTAAGCCTTGATTCGGTCTTGCCGGCAACAGCGATGACCTCGGCGCCGTCAATAAGGCGCACAGCACCGCAGAATTTCTCAGCGATAGCCGCCGCACCCATGATCGCAAATTTGAATGTACTCATAGTCGTTCCTCCTGTGTATATAGTTTAGGTAATATTTCAGCCAAGTTCCGATATTCAATACAGCAATGCTCCGCCATCCCTTCGGCGGTTTTATCGGTCAAGATCAGTTTGCGGAGCATCGGACTTTTCAAGGTTTGCCCGATCCAAAATCTGCTGATCAAGAAAAGCCCGTCATCGGTCTTTTTGAAAATATGCGCCATTTCAGTATGCCGTATCAAACCCTTCAACGCTCCTACATGGCCGCATATAACAAGCGGAATATCGTTTTTTGCCATCATTTCTTTCGAGAAGCCAAACTCTTTTGGGGAAACAAAGTCTATTCTTAAGGGCATCTTGATATTCCCGATCCGCTCTATGGGATATTGCGTGTTCCTTCTGAAGTCAGGACACCTTTTTTGAGTGAAATAAGCGCTGTCCCGCCCGGCATATGAGATCCCGTAATGTTCGCCGGGAAACCAAACCTGATACCTCTCATCTGCTTGAGGATGCCACCAAAACCACCATTCGATCATTTGAGGTGTAATATCGGGCATCGGGCAGGTCATGGACACCAAATAGGTGCCGTCATCCATTCGCTTATATCCGACCTCGCTTTGAAGATCAATATCTGACAGTATGTCGTTTTTGGCTTCAAACGGTGTGGCTGTTATCTCATTGTCCTTCAAGGCACTCGCTATCTCAGGCGGCATTTGCGGTAATGGTTTGTTCATCAAATCTCTTAATTCCACTCGTTATGCCCTCCAAATTCAAGTTTATCTGACTAATTTGTCATCGCTTTTCAAGCAAACAGATATTTTCCACATGGCTTGTAAACGGGAACATATCAACAGGCTGGACACGCTTGAGCTTATATCCGCCCTTGACGAGCTCCTTGACATCTCGTTCCTGTGTTTCGGGGTTGCAGGATATATACACGATCCTATCGGGCATCATTTCAAGAAGTGAGGAAAGCGTTTTCCTGTCGCATCCTGCACGTGCAGGGTCGAGCATCACGACGTCTGCCCTCTCGCCCTGCTCACAAAGCTCGCTCAAAAGTCTGCCCGTGTCTGAGCACACAAAGCCGACGTTCTTGATGCCGTTGAGGCGCGCATTCTTCTTTGCGTCCTTGATGGCGCTCGCGTTTGATTCAACGCCCAACACCTCGCCGCAATGCTTGCTCGCAATAAGTCCGATCGTTCCTATGCCGCAGTAGCAGTCCAAAACCCGCTCATCGCCCCCAAGGTTGGCAAACTCTATCGCCTTTGAATAGAGCTTTTCGGTCTGAACGTGGTTGACCTGATAGAACGAGCGCGCAGATATCGAAAACTTGAGCCCCAGCAAAGTGTCTGTGATCTCGCCCGAGCCGTAAAGTACCTTTTCCGTGTCACCGAGCATCACCTTATCAGGTGTGGTCGAAATGTTTTGAACGACAGTTTTAATTTCGGGATATTTTGAAACAAGCTCCTTGGCTAACTCCTTACCCTTCGGGAAGATGGGCGAAGCCGTCACAAAGCAAACCATATATTCTCCGCTGACTGTCCCCTTTCTCACCAAAACATGGCGCAAAAGCCCCTTGCCCGAATATTCATCAAAGGGCAAAAGCTTATATTTAGGCATCAAACGGCGAATAGCCCTTATGATCGCGCTCGACTTTTCATCCTCGAGCAAACAATGGTCACAAGAAACTATTCCGCCCGTTGTCGACTGATAGATCCCGCTGATGATACGCTTGTTGGGATATGTAAGCTTGAACACCTGGGTCGCCTTGTTGCGATAGTGCTTTGGGTCATCCATCCCAATGATCTCATCAACGTGACAGAACTTTCCGAAAAGCTTGATCATCTTAGCCTGCTTAAGGCTTAGCTGTTCATGATATTCCAAATTCATAAGCTGACAGCCCGAGCACTTCTTATATACCGGGCAAAGGCCCGAATTTTCCTGCAATACGTTTTTATTATCCATAATTTCATCCTTGCGTTTTTTATT
The DNA here is from genome assembly GCA_964650705.1 of uncultured Oscillospiraceae bacterium. Lineage (GTDB taxonomy): Bacteria > Bacillota > Clostridia > Oscillospirales > Ruminococcaceae > Faeciplasma. The sequence goes on along the minus strand of CAZYUJ010000009.1, from coordinate 55,205 downwards.
CTAAAAAAATAATATCACAAGCCGGCCGAAATTACAATTGTGTTTGCGAGCATTTTGCTCTGCATTTTTATAAAATATCGGAATAATTTCATAATTCGGACACATTTAACGCTTATAATATAATTAACGGGATATTTACACTTTTAAGGAGGTTTAAACATTGGCGAAAATTTTAGTTGTTGATGACGAGATCAAGATCCGTGAGGTCGTCAAGGAATATGCGATCTTCGAAGGATACGAGGTGATCGAAGCGGGTGACGGAATGGAAGCTGTCGAAAAGGTGCGTCAGAACGCCGATTCCATCGACTGCATCGTTTTGGACATCATGATGCCCCGACTTGACGGATATTCCGCTTGTAAAGAAATAAAGAAAATAAAGAACATCCCCGTCATCATGCTCTCAGCAAGAGGCGAGGAATATGATAAGCTTTTCGGGTTCGAGGTCGGAATTGACGACTATGTTGTCAAGCCCTTCTCCCCAAAGGAGCTTATGGCGAGGATCAAGGTCGCTATCAAGCGCGGCTCTGCTCCCGATGACGACGGCGTTATCCGCTATAAGGGACTCGTCATCAACTTTGCCGCGCGTGACGTCACCATCGACGGCAAGCGTGTTCAGATGACCCCGAAGGAATATGACATTTTGTTCTATTTAGCAAAGAACATGAACATTGCGATGAGCCGTGAGAAGCTTTTGGAAGAGGTTTGGGGCTTTGACTTCTATGGCGATGACAGAACCGTTGACACTCATATCAAGATGCTCAGAAACAGCCTCGGCCCATATCGTGACCTTATCGTTACCTTGAGAGGAATGGGATATAAATTTGACGACATCCGTTAAAAGAAATAAAAGGCAAAAGCCCAAGGAAGAGCGTACCCTTCGAACGACTATCTGGCTTCACTTCGCAGCGTTCACAGTCGTGATGCTTTTGCTCCTTTGGTTCTTCCAGGTGCTTTCTTTGAATGCCTATTATGAATATTCCTGCCGCAGGACTATCCGTTCGGTCGCTGAGGATATCACCGCCAACTTTGACCCTGATAAGCCCTCTGCGATAGACGACCTCGTTGAAGAGCTCGCCTATGAAAACACGATGAGTATCGCCGTCACCGACTGGTATGGAAACATCATCACCAAAGCGGACTATTCGGGCGGATACTCCATCATGGCAGACAGCCAGGGATATAGGCTTTTTGCATATAGAAACGATCTTGCGAAATCGACGGGCGGATATATCCTTGAGACTATCGTTAACAGCCGTTTCGGCACCACGGAGCTTGTATACGGTCAGATAATCGGCTATACGAACTATATCATCTTCATCAACGCTCCGCTTGAGCCCATAGGGCCCACGGTCGACATCATCATGGAGCAGCTTTTCTATATCTTCCCGCTTGTTTTGGTTGCGGCTTTGTGGGTCTCTCTTTTGCTTTCAAAGAGGATCTCCAGCCCGTTTACTCATCTCACCGATTCGGCAAACAAGCTCGCATCGGGCGACTATTCGACTCACTTCGACGGCGGCTCATATACCGAGGTCAACCGTTTGGCAGACACCCTTAACTATGCCGCCGAGGAGATATCGAAGGTCGATTCTTTGAGAAACGACCTTATAGCAAACGTCTCTCACGATTTGAGGACTCCGCTGACGATGATCAAAGCCTATGCCGAGATGATAAGAGATCTTTCGGGCGACAACCCCGAAAAGCGAAACGAGCATCTTGGAGTTATCATCGACGAGGCTGACCGCCTTTCGGCGCTCGTCAGCTCGATGCTGGAGCTTTCAAAGCTTCAGAGCAAAACGATCGATATGACTATGCACGAGTTCTCCATCGACGATTTTATGAGCTCTATTCTTCAAAGATACAAGATATTAGAGGAGCAGTCGGGCTTCGAGTTTGTCTATGAATCCGAAGGCGACGTTATGTGTATCGGTGACGAGTCCCGCCTCGAACAGGTCATGTATAACTTTATAAACAACGCCGTTAATTACAGCGGCGATTCGAGAAAGATAATCATCAGGACTACAAACCTTGAAGCTTGCGTCAAGGTTGAGGTCATCGATTTCGGCACCGGCATCTCAAAGGAAAAGCTCCCGATGATATTTGACCGCTACTATCGCGATGAGCGCACAAAGCGCGACATCGTGGGCACAGGCTTGGGTCTCTCCATCGTTAAGGAGATATTGAAGCTTCATAACACCCGTTTCGGTGTTCAAAGCGAGCTTGGCAAGGGCTCGACCTTCTGGTTCGAGATCAAACGTGCCGACGGCGATGTGCTTTCCGACAAGAGGTGAACACAGTGACCGTCAAAAACCGTATTCTTGTCTCCATCTGTCACGAGGGGCCTGCTTCCCGTGCCGAACTCGCAAAGAAGTTCGGGCTGTCGGCATCACACATCTGTGAGGCTGTATCCGGCCTTGTTGAACAAGGTGTGCTGATCGAATCGGGCTATCGCATCGTAAAAAAAGCACGGGGACGAAAAAACACTCTGCTCGATTTTAACGACACCTATAAATTTGCTATCGGCATCGGCTATGCCGATAACGTCCTCAGCGTCGGGCTGACCACAGTCAAGGGCGATGTTTTGGGGAAAGAATCCGTTCACCTCGATGACAGTGTCACCAAGGATGAGATCTTTACGACCTCTTATGCGATCACGACGAGGCTGTTAAAGGATTCCTGTCTGCAGCTTTCTTCTGTTTTGGGGATCGGACTTTGCATAAAAAGAAATGCCGTCGAGCGCTTCTATCCCGAAAAAGAAGTCGGAGATATCTTGGACGAGGTGCACGCCTTCTCCGAACTGCCCGCTGTTTTCGATCCTGCGGAGGATTATCTCGGGCTGGATGAGCGCATAGCTGACATTCGTCCCGAAGGGCTTTATCTTTTCGGCGCCGCAAAAGTGATAAGAGACCTTTTGCTATATAGTAATTTATAAAAAGCAGCATCATTTAGATGCTGCTTTTTTTATTCTCAGTATTAATAAGAAAGCAATAATAGAAATGCTTATCCATTGAGATGTAGAAAGAAGTAATATGCCCCTTTCTTTGTCGCCCCTGAAAAATTCCAATGCGAATCGAATGCAAGCATACGAAACGACATATATGAAAGAAGTTTTGCCAATGCTGTTGATCGATCTTCTATACACAATATATAAAACTATGAACAGAATTATCAAAATCGCCGCTTCGATAAGCTGAATTGGCAACAGCTCAACGCCAAGCGGAGTGTTGCCGATAGTTTCCGTATATATAATGCAAAACGGCCCATCATATTCAATGCCATAGCAACAACCGGCGAAGTGACAGCCAATTCTTCCGATAGCATGTCCTAACGGAAAAACGACAGCGTAAACATCCGCCATTTTGAGGAAGTCGAGTTTAAACTGTCTGGAGTAAATATATAGACCTATCGCCCCTCCGATCAGTCCACCGTAAAATACAAAACCGCCTTTAATTATCGCTTCGATGGATATCTTCAATTCGATGATCTGATCAATTGACACAGCCAAAAAAAGCAGCTTTGCTCCCGCTATACCGCCAATAACCGCATACACTGCGGAATAAACTATATCATATCGTTCGATACATCTGCGCTTGCAGATTATTACTGCAATTATCGCGGAGATAAAAATTCCGCAGAAAAACATAACACCATAAGCGGGTATGTCTCTGCCCAAAAAATTAAAATAAGAATTCATATGATCACCACATAGAGAAATTGCCACAGCTCAGCGAGGAAGGCTGAGCTGTGGCATTGCATAAGATTGTATCGTTGCCTGAACGCAGCACGATAACTAAGAAAGCATTGAAACACCTCACGCTAAACACAACAGTAATACAGCTATTACCAGAATGTATATGATTGAAAGCACCATGCCGACAATGCTGAGGATGTTTCCGGCGGCCGCCATTCCCGATGCTTGGCTTATTTCATCTGCACTAAGTGAATCTCTGCCTTTGTTTGACAAAGCCAGTCCGACAATAGAAACAGGAAATCCGATCAAAATGAGACCGACTAAGCTGCATGCACACCCTACGAGGCCGCATATAAATCCGCCCGTAACCAGACCTTTGCCCAACCTTGTTCACCCACTTACATCAAATATCCAAGACACCGCACATTTATGCCAAAGCCGCCAAGCCGCCGGCACAGATCGTGCAAAGACCGCATGTGAAGAACGCAATGCCGGTGAAAACAACAGCAATGATTCCGATAACCAAGCCAGCAGTTGCTAAACCTGCAGGTTGCGAATTCGCTTTAAGCTGCTTTCCTCCATTAACAGACAGAATAAGTCCGACAATAGCAACCGGTAATCCGACGAGCGAGAAGTAACCGCTCAATATGCCGAAAACAACACCAACAATGCTAAGAACGAAGCCGGCTATAGCCTTACCCTTACCCATGTTTATCCCCCTTTCACGTTTTTATATACAAGCTGATCAGATATAATCAGCATATGTATCTTTTAGATATAAGCGCCTTCTAATGTGAACGAATAAAGTTACAAAAAAGCATAAAACAAGAAATGCGCCAACTCCCACAACAGCTTTTTTCTTCATAAAAGCACTTCCTTTCTCAATATGTAACAATTTGTTACATTTTAGATTGTAACATGATGTTACAATCTTGTCAAGAGGTTTTAAAACAAAAAACAACAATTTTATGGAGAAAGCTATGAGAATGATAGGACTTCGCAAGATTAGAAAACACAAGCAGCTCAGCCAATTGAAGGTAGCCATGGATTTGAACATCAGCCGTGAGGCTCTTTCATATTATGAAAACGGTCATCGTAACCCTGATATGGAAATGCTTTTAACAATGTCCGAGTATTTTGACGTGTCTGTTCACTATCTGATAACGGGCGAGGATTTTGTTCCTAAAGACAAAAGAAGACTATGAGAATCATAATCGGTCATAGTCTTCTTTATGCCTTTCAAAAATGAAGCAAGCCTCAGCCATCGAGCTGAGCATTAATGAATACAGGCGGATATAAAAATCTCCCCCACTAAGTGAGGGAGATTTATTTTTATTAATCCTCGCCAAGCTTAAGAGCCTTGTTGATATTGATCTGCTTGATAAGTCTTGCGATAACCGCAAAGCCAACCAAGAGCATAATGCCAACGATGACATAAAGCTTGATATAGTCGCTTCTTTCGGATACGACAACGAAAGGAGGAACCTGATCGGTCACGTTATAGAGCACCTGGAAGAGCGGTACGAACAGATCGGAAGCGATGCCGCCGATGATGATCGAAAGGAAGATCGAAACGCCGGATACGAGGATCTGCTCATATACGATCATCGAGATGATCTCACCGAAGGACATACCCATAGCTCTCAGGATACCGAACTGGAGCGTTCTTCCCTTGATGGAAAGGATCCAATAGATCAAGAAGCCGATGAAGCACATCGCCATTATGATGATGAAGCCCAATGTGAGAGCGCCGTTAACGCCCTGTAAAACAGCATCTGTTTTAGAGGAGGTCACGAGCTGGGAAGCAACGTCGAGTCTTGTCGCAGTGATGCCGGCATCAACTACAGATTCATAAAGCTCAGCAACGGTTGCGCCCTCTTCAAGCGAGCACCAAACCTCATAGGGCTCAGTGATGGTCATAATATTGATGTAATCATAGTTAAGGATGACGAAGTCGCGCTTATCGCCGGAGGAATTGAGCTCATTGGGATTCATACTCGGCCAGTAATCAACGACTGCAACAACGGTGGCTTCGAACCAGTCGTTCTTGCTCCACTTGATAGAGATCCTGTCGCCCAAGCCGACGCCGTATTTTTCCTGATAGGAGGAGGAGATGATAACGCCGTCCTGGCACTCGCTCAAAGCGTTGATATAATAGTTGATGTGAACGGGCAAGAGGTTATCTCTGAACCAACAGACCTCTGCAAACTGGTGGGCAACGATGCCCATTACCTGACAGTCTGTCTGTGTCTTGTCGTTATATCTGAGCTGAACGGTGTCGCGCTTGAAAACGGGAGTCGCTACGTCAACACCTGCGAGATTTTCATATCTTTCGAATACAGGCTCGGTATATTGAGTAACGCTTGTCTCGCCGCCGTCTTCTTCCGAATAGACCTTAACTCTGGTGGTCTTCCAAGCTTCTTCGATAACAAGGTCAGCGCCGAGGTTATATCTGATTCTCTCTTCGGTGTTGCGGTTGATAGCTCGTGCAGTGTTAGCCGAGAAGATACCGAGTGCAACAGTCAGGATGAGGAAGATCATGATGAACTGTTCTCTTCCCGAAGAGGAACGGCCGATATTGTTGAGCGAAATATACGCCGCAGGCGACCACTTCTTCTTACCGATAGCATAAACAAGTCGGATGAAATAGGGATAAAGTCTTACACAAACCAATCCTGCGCCCAAAATGAACACTGTGGAAGCCGCAAACATAAGCGGGTTCATCGTTGTGATGGTTTCCTGAATGCCCTGCTCAATAAGCTTTTCCTGCTGTCGGTTATAATACCAAAGCCAAACAACGGGCAGGATCACACAGAGGAAATCGAGGTACATCTTCTTCCAGAACGGTTTGTCGGAGCTCTTTGCCTTGCGCTGCTTGTGAGCAACGATGGATATCTTCGATGCAGGAACAACGGGCACCAAGGTGGTGATGAAGAACACCGCAACCGCCGCAACAGCATATAAGAATGCCGTGAGCGAGAGCTTTGCCTGAAGAGCGGGACGGTTAACGAATTCCAAGAATCCGTTGGAGACACCCAAGATGTTACAAAGTCCCAATCCGACGAACGGGCCGATAAGTGCTGATATAGCGCCCAAAATAAGCGTCTCATAAGCATAGATCCTAACGATCTGCCAAGAGGAAGCGCCGCGGCTCTTGAGCATTGCGATCTCGTTCTTTTCCGATTCGATATTGAGCTGAGAAACCATGAAAAGATAGAAGACGAGCATCAAGCAAACAGGAATATCAAGCATTAAAAGAATGTATTCCACAGTTGCCGCCTTGTCGGCATATGACTCCAAAACTTCCTGTGCAGGGACCACAAAGCTTGTGTTCTCGCTCTTATAAGCTTCCTTGTGTGCCTCAAAGCAGTTCTGAACATGGCCGATAACGTTCATGTCCATGTTGTGATAGTCAATAATATAGCGGCATTCAACAGAAGTGATGTTAACAACGCCTGTGTAAATGATGCCGTCAGCGGCACTTACGCCGGTTTCTTTATTTTCGTTACCGATAAGCGTATCAAAGTCGGTGAGGAAGGTGTTGTCATAGTTTGTCAAGCCTTCCGACCAATAGGTGTCGGTCTCATTGGTGATATCAAACACACCGACGACCTCGATCTTGACGGTTCCGGGAACATCGCTCTTATCCAAAATGTTTGCGACCTCATAGATCTGTCCCATCGTGATCTGAGCAGTCTGCAAGCCCATCTTTGTGCAGATGACTTCATAAACGCCGTCATCACGCTTTCCGGGCTCATACATTCTTCCCTCAATGATCTCAATGTGACCGTCAAGCTCTGTCATTGCACCGAGCTTGAGCAAAGAAAGCTCGTCTGACTCGATGTTGGTTACATAAAGATAAGAATCATATGTATAGCATTTATAATTCAAGAACGGCACCAAAAGCTGGTTGAATCGGTTTGCCGAATTAGCGTAGGTGTTGTTGACCGCTGCACGCTGATTCTTTGCCGATGTGCCGCTCACGATAGTCTTTGTGACCGCATATACACCGGGATACTCGTTGTATTCTTCCTGATATGCCTGCATATCCTTGATGAGCATTCTCTGTAAGGATGCATGCATATATATCGGGATCGTACTTGTCATGGCTGTTGCCATAATAAATCCGACGAGAAGACAAATGACCATCCACTTTGTATTGCGCATCTTTCTGTAAAGTAAAGTGAGCATTTTCTTTCCTCCTAATATATGTGAAAGCCTGCGAAATTATCTGATGATGATCTCGTCGCCCACTTCAAGTCCGGATGTGATCTCAACAAGTGAACCGCTCTGTAAGCCGGTGGTTATGTTTCTCTGAACCTTTTCGTTGTTTTCAAATACGTATACACAGCTGACGCCGTTGACCTTCTTGATGAGGTTGGCGGAAATAACGATAACGCCTTCACGCTTGTCAAGAACCAAAAGGGTGTCCGCGATGTTGCCGACAGCAGAGGATTCGGGGATCATGTCGTTAAACTTCACGATAACTCTTTCGGATTCGGTTCCAACGACCTCTTCGCCGTTTTCATCAAGCTTTGCCGAGCCTGTTGTTTCGTCCCAAACCTTTGTGGTCTTGGTCTCAACGATGGTTCCTTCGTAATATTCGCCCTCATATCTGATGGTTATGGGTCTGCCTGCCATGAATTCGCTGATACTTTCGCTGGGCTTGATCTCGATATAGAGGTCGGTTATGTCGATAACGGTCGCAACAACTTCACCTGCGTTGATCCAGTCACCGGGTGAACAGGTCTTTACGTAAGAAACGGTTCCTGCGACGTCGGTATAAAGCTTGGCTGCTGCCTTTTCAGCATAAAGCTTGTCAAGCTCATTCTGCAAAAGCTGAATGTCCAAAAGCTCCTTAGCCTTTACGTTCTCGCTCTCGCCCTTTTCGATGGCGATCTCATATTCAAGCTCTTCGCGTTTCATCTCGAGCTCCATGATCTCGAGCTCTTTATCAAGCTCATATGTCTCGAATTCAGCGATAAGATCACCGACCTCAACGGTGTCACCTGCTGCAACGTAAACAGCCTTGATGTTGCCGCCGATCTCGGAAAATCTTGCGTTATATTCTGTGCCGGAAGCGATCTTGCCCGCTGTAAGGATCTGTTTTGTAATGTCCTTGAGCTCGGCAGTAGTTGTTGTGTAGGATACCTCACTTGCTTTAACAACGGGAGCGTCCAAAACTTCCTCTTCCTCGGGAAGGAAATAGCAACCGCTCATTACAAACATTGTAACAGCTATCAAAACAAGCAAAATGGATTTTGAGAGTTTCATATTGTGCGTTCATCCTTTCAATTTGGCGTGTATTTCGCCTTATAGTAATTTTACCAAATATCTTTCCACGATACAATAGCTTTTTGGAACAAAACGGACAAAACAACGTAATATTTTTTACAACATATTGTTTCCGAATTGTAAATAAATTCGCCGCACGGAATTCCATGCGGCGAAGCCTCTTAATATGCGATCTCTTCTCTTGTTATCGTTTTGGAGCAGTTATAGAACATGACCCACTCGGATTCTGTCATGTCCCCGCCGAACACGTCTGACTCGGACACATATTCACCCGACCACACACAGGCATAGCCCCAAAAAGCTCTGTCCTGTGCCATGCTGACAGGTCTCGGCAACACGTTGCACTCGCTTATAACTATCGGCTTGTTTTGAGATATTTCGCTCATTTTGTGCAAAAGATTTACTCTTGAGGAGTTGTCCCACATCTCACCGCTGAAATCATATATATCCAGTGAGATGATGTCACACCATTCGTCGCCGACGTACCAATCCGTGCTCTGACCGTTCCACACCCAGATGATATTGTCAAGATGCCAATAGTCGGTCAAGCGATAGTAGATGAGCTTGTACAGCCACAGATAAGCATCCTTATCCTCACCCCACCAATACCATCCGCCGCTTGCTTCGGGCAAAGGTCTGAACAAAACGGGGATGTCAAGCTCCTTAAGGCGGGTAAACTGCTCGGCTATCTTGTCGATATCCTCTAAGAGTGAGATGCTTTCGTCGCTCACTCCCCCGCTTTCATAAAGCTCGCTTAGCTTTGCTTCGCTGAGGCGTGCAATATCATGAGCATTAACAGCCTCAGACAGATCGAAATCAGACTTCTCGGCATATATCGAGCCGCCCTTCACCCAATGCCAGACATAGCCGACGATCCCGCCGTTCTGTGCATAGTTTATGGCATATTCAATGTCGCCGCTGTCGATGTCACAGCCATAGTTCATCATTTCTCCGAACCGTATCGCAGGATATTTGCCGGTATACCTCAAAATCTCATATATCTCATCGTTTGAGCCTTGTGAGCACTGCTGTGCCGTGAGTGTGACCTCGCCATAGCTTGAGCAAAGATAGTCATAAAGCTCGCGTGCTTCTTCGCTTGCCTTGCCGTTTGAAAGAACACCGACAACGTCATAAAGAAAATCAGCCACCGCGCCCGTATCCTCAAGGATTATATAGTCAATATCCGCTTCTGCCGTGAGCTTTCCGAAGCTGACGGTGTGTTCCCCCTCGGACAGAAAGATGTTCTCAAACTTAACAGCCTCGAAGCTTGCGCTTCCCGAAAGAGAGAATCTGCCCACAGCCGTGCCGTCGATATACATAATACCTGTCAACGGCTGGTTTGATGCCGCGCAAAGCGTGATATTATAATGCTGGTCAGACACCGCACCGACGGTTATTCTGAGCTCGCTGCCCTCAAGCGATACGCCTGAGACATAACCGTTGCCGATATATCCTTCTCTGAAGCCCGAAATAGCCGAAAATCCCGAAAGCTCGCCGTCCTCAGCCTGATACATCTGAAGGCAATACTGAACGTCAACCTCAACAGCTTCGATTTCCGCCTCGCTGTATTCGGGAACATTAAACGTCGGCTCGGTTATCTCGGGTCTGGTTTCGGGAGGCACCTCGTCGGTCACGTCGCCGGAGATCAGCGGCTGATCCTCCAATATATCCTCACTCGAAGGTGTTCCGCCGACAGGCGCCGACTCCGCCCCACAGGCACAGAGCAAAAGCATCGCCGTTACAATGCAAAATATACGTTTAAACATCACTCAAAGCTTTCCTTTCAATGCTGTCTTGATCTTTGGCACACAAAAGCACGCCAAACCGATTTTTATTAAATCTGTTATTATAAACGGAAGGACACAAACAACTATCGCCTGCAATATTTCCGTCCCCGTAACGGCGATGTACCACGCTGTTCCGAAGAGGTATATTACCAAAGTTGATATACATAATGTCGAAAACAGATCAATTTTGTCACTTAGTATAGGGATCATCACCGCAGCAGCCAGATAACCGATGATATATCCGCCGGTAGGCCCTAAAATGACCTGTGCGCCGCCCATGAATCCCGCAAATATCGGGAGCCCTACTGAGCCGAGAATAATATATATCACGACCGCTAAGACCGATCTTTTCAGATCGACAAGCGAACAGACTGTGTATATTCCGAAGCTTGCAAGCGACAGCGGTATGGTTCCGACGGGTATCACCCACGGCGAGATGATGCACAAAAGCGCCGCAAGCAACGCACTTTGCATCAAATTTGTGTGTTTCATATTCCACCTTTGTTCAATGTTTTAATCAGTATAGCACAAAATTTGCCGTTTGGCTATACTTTCATAGTAAAAAGAAAACTGCCGCCCGGAGGGACAGCAGTTTCTTATAATAAATATTATCCAACCAAACCGGATCTTGCCAAGCCTTCTGTGAAGTGCTTTTGCAAGAATATGTACATGACGAGGATAGGTGTGATCGTGAGCAAGCAGCCCGATTCGAGCCATACGATCTTCTTTCTCGTACCAACCTGTGCGTTGTTGAAGAGCTGAGCATCAAGTGTTGCCGAGAGCTTCTGTAAAGCGAGCGAAACAGTGTGGTTATTGATGAAGAACGTCGAGCTTACATAGTAGTCATTCCAATACCATACGATCGAGAAGAGGAATACGGTAAGGAAGGAAGCGGAAGCGTTAGGTACCATGACCTTAAGGAAGGTCTTGATAGGTCCGCATCCGTCGAGGTATGCTGCGTCTTCGAGTTCCTTGGGAAGACCCTTGAAGAACTGTCTGAAGATGAATACGAAGAGTCCGGACTTGATACCGTTAACGAAAATCGCAGGAGCATACATAACAACAGGGTTGTCGATAAGTGAGATATAGAAGTCAGTCTTTTCCTGGTTACCGATGATGTTGATACCGAGGAAGGTAGTAGCGCCGCCTGCCTTCAATACGTCAACGATTCCGAAGGGATCGAAGAATGCCCACTGGAGATACAAAGGGATAACGGTGATCTGAGGGGGAACGATGATCTGCATTACGACGATGCCGAACAGTATAGCCTTACCCTTGAAGTCGAATCTTGCAAAGCCATAGCCTGTGATAGCGCAAACGCAAACAGACAAGACAGAGCAGCCGAGGTTGAGCAATACCGTGTTCAACAGTGTCGCGCCGAAGTCCATAACCTCCCACGTCTGGATGATGTTCGAGAGTGTAAGTGACTTAGGAAGCCAGATTACAGAGGGGTCAGTCATCTGAACAGAGGGACGGAATGCCGTCGAAACCATGTAGATGAGAGGATACAGAATTACGAAGCAGAGTCCGAAGAGGATGAGGAATCTGAATATAGGCCAAACCTTTTCGAAAATTGCCTTTCTGCGGAGATACGCCATGTATTCGGGAGCGAGCTGACGTTCGTCTAAGGTTCCTGCCTTCTTGGCAGCCTTCCAAGCTGCTCTCTTCTGCTTGATGCGTGCCTTACGCTCTTTTTCGAAGATCTTTTCAGCCTTTTCCTGACTCATCTCCTTAACTTTCTTTACCTTAGGAGCCTTTGGAGCCTTAGGAGCTTTTTCTTTAGCCATTCATATCCCTCCTTTACACTTCGTAATAAACGAACTTGTTTATAATGGGAACTACTATACCGAGCGCTATAATAACGATCAGGAAGTATGCCCAAGCCATGGCAGCAGAGTAGCCGTGATTCCAGCTCGACGCCTGTGACAAAACGATTGTCATAACTGCGTTATCGGGAGCTATGAAGGAATCTACGATGGTATAAACCAAGTTAACGACGATCATGGGTGTGATGTAAGGAAGAGTGATCTTCCAGAAGAATTCCCAAGCAGTAGCACCTTCGATGGATGCTGCTTCCTTAGCGGATACAGGGATGCCCTGTAGTGCTGCCAAGAAGATGATGATCTGGATACCTGTACTCCATACGAGGTTAAAGATATCACTCGTCATCAGTGAGATTATTTCCGTTACCTGATCACTGATATTATATACGCCCAAGAAGTTTAAGAGTGCGCCCGCCATGTCAGTCTCAAACATTGTGGAGAACTGATCGGCACCGCCGGAATAACCCGAGGTGTCCATGTCACCGTTGATGATGGTGATTACAGGGCCGGTTGCGATGATTACGGGGAGGAAGAATACAGCTCTTGCAAATGTTCTGCCCTTGAACTTCTGGTTCAAGATAACAGCGATGAAGATTGCAAAGATGATGATGAGCGGAGTCTTCCAAAGAGTGTCCTTAAGCACTGAGAGGAGTGCTTCGGTGTATTCCGTGTCTTTTCTGAATGCGTCGATATAGTTTTGAATACCGACGAATTCTGTCTTCATTTCGCCCAAGGTTACCTGTGTTTCGTTGAAGGAATACCAAAGGGAAACGATCAAGGGACTGATGAAGAAGTACAACGAACCTATGATCCAGATAGAGAGGAAGCCATAGCCATAAAGTGCCTTACGTCTCTCATACGGGATTCTTACGCCCTTCTGACGGGGAGCCTTAGGTTCCTTCGGAGCTTTCTCCTTAGGTACCTTAACAGCTTTTACTGCAGTGTCAGCCATGATTATCCAACCTCCTTATCCATGTAGTCAGCAAGGTTATAGGTCTTGCCGTTTGCGGTGATGTCGCCCGACTCAAGGTCAACGACGGTTACAACACCGTTAGAATATGTTGTAGTGATTACCGAGCCTTCCTGTTTATAGTCGGAAATTGTGGCATCGGAAACTGTAGAGAGAATTTCGTTAGCGATCTTGTACTGAGCAGCCGCTTCTTCGAGCCATCCCTTATAAGGAGCATAGAAGAGCTTAACGTAATCAGTGTTGACAAGCTCGGTCGAATCCTCATAGATGAATTCGTAGTGAATGTTGGAGCCTGCTGCAATTGCCTTCAAGAAGAGCTCATTCGAGTCTGCGGAAGCATTGATAGGCTCTGTTGCATACTCAACGTATCCGTGAACGACCATCTGATAGAACGGAATGTCAGCGTCAACGACCTTGAACTGGCTGGACTGCAAGGTCAGGTTGTTGATAGCATCAACATAAGGAATCAGGTATGCATTAGGTGCATCAGCGATAACCTTGCCGGTTACCTCTCTGACTGCCTTATAGTACTCGATGATGTAATCCGCTGTCATGCATCTGTTGGTGCGGTTCTTTGTGGAGAAGTCGCTCCAAAGAGTGTTGGATACTGTGCCGAGTCCTGCTCCGGGAACGTCGAGCTTGCCCAAGTTCTTAACAACCTTGTTTGAGAGCTTGCTGATGGACTTAGGTGCCAAGAGAGCCGCTGCAACGCCGGAATCGGGAGTGCCGTATGCGATGTTGTAGGTATAAGGACGTGCATAGGACTTAGATACTCTGTAAGCTGTGTCAAAGAGTGTCATGAAGCCGTTGCCGTTAGACTTGAAGGTGTTGCCTGTGATATTGGCATAGAAATCAAAGTTTTCGTTTGCCAAGTATTCCATAAGATCCTTGAAGTCGCTCTTGCCGCCCAGGCAGCTTGCAACGCTGTCGGCTGTATCGAGCTTCGAGGACATCGAATCGCCGGTCCAGTCGTTATAGGATACTACCATATCGTCAACGCCCAAGCCCTTGAGCTCAGAAACGAGCTCGATAGCCTGTTCGAAGGTGGTGTATGCGGTCTTAACGTCGATCGGGATACCCAAGATGGAAACGGGCTTTAATGTTCCGCCGTAGAAGTCAACGTATAAAGGAGCGGAATCTGCATCAGTCTTAGCTGTAAGACCCTCTTCCTCGATGAGGTAGTTTCTGTATACCTCAGCGATCTCGCCATAGGTAACCAGTTCTTCGTCGGAAGTGATGGGATAGTATCTGACGCCGACTCTGGGCACCTGGATGGTTCCGTCGCCCTGTTCAAATACGATGATGGTAGCAGAGTCACCGGTCATGTAATAGTTGTCGGTCGAACGGATAGTAAAGCTGAAGTAGCAGTTGTTATAGGAGGAAGAGTCGTTCTTAGTATAGCTTACCGATGCGTTTGCCTGTGCAAAGGTCTCACCGTCGGAAGCGATCATTACCAAGCCGTTGGAGCCCTTGACCATTGCCATAACGGGCAAGTAAGCCTGTTCGGTCTCGTCGGGAGCTACTTCCTTGACCTGTGTGATGTCGCGGCCAAAGATATCCTGCTTATAGGAAGCATAGTTGCCCTTGCCGTTATTGAGGTTGATGATAGCACCGGAGCCGTCGGGAATGAGCATATAGCCTTCGTCCTCGGTGGTAGCAGCGCTCATGAAGGGAGCAAGTGCAATGTCGGTCAAAACGATAACGTCAGAGGTCGAATCTTCATCAGCGGCTGACGAGGTATAACCTGCGGTCTCTTTGATCTCAGAGGTCTCGATATAAACATAGTAGCTGTTTTCTTCCAAAATGAAGTATACCGGAACCTTAGCCTTGGCGTCCTTGAAGTTATAGGTGATCTTTACACCGTTGTCAAGGATCTCATATTCTGTGTTTTCCTTCGAGGTCGACTGTCTATAGGAATAGAGGAAGCTCGAGGTGATAAGGTCGGTTGCGTTACCGTATTTAACGGCGACGTTGGACAAGCGGTTCTCTCTCAAAGCAGCCTTGTTGGTTGCTTCGTCGGTCAAAGCGTTAACACAGTTTGACCAGTGAATATATCCGCTTTCCTTGACCAAAACGCCGATTCTTTCATATTCTTCGTCGAGGTAAAGAGCCAAGTTGTCGTTCTCTGTAACGAGAGTACATCTTTTCAAAGCTTCTTCGTCGGAAAGAACGAGGATAACTTCTTCGTCGTCTTCCTCTTCGACTTCTTCGTTTTCGTCGATAGGCTCTTCCACGGGTTCTTCATCCTCTTCGGGAGCCTCTTCGCCCTCTTCGGGTTCTTCGCCCTCTTCGGGAGCTTCTTCGCCCTCTTCGGTAACCTCTTCGCCCTCAGCGGGAGTATCGGTTGTTTCAACCTGTTCGGTGTTTTCTGTTGTATCGCCTTCGGTTTCGTCAGCGATAAGTGCAACTGTAATGATTGATGTAAGTATTGCCATGACAAGCAGGCAAGCGATCAATCTGAGAAATCTATTCATCATCTTATACTCACTTTCTGCTCGCTTAGCTTCTTACTCTATACATGATCTCTGTATAGATGGTAAGAATGAAGAGCCATACCTGCTGGAAGAGTGACATGACCAAAACGAGCAAGCAAAGGATCAAAAGCATGCCGACTACGGTCAAGATCATACTGAAAATCGTCTTTGTGAATGAATACTGGTGGCAAGCCTTCATACCGAATACTAAGAGTAAGCCGGACCATACCAAACCAATGGTGCTGATGGATGTTGTCCAGATAGATTCATCAAGTGTGAGGAAATAGGACAAGCCGGTGGAAAGGAAGCTGCAAACGATGAACGGAACGAGTGCATATGCAGAATAGATTGCGATTCTTCGCATATTGCCTTCGCCGTCCAAAAGTGTACACAAGCTCCAGTTAGCAACTACCCATGTTGCGTAGTATGCAACCGACTGTACCAAGATCGGAACAACGTTGAAGATATCGGAATATGCTCTCATGTTGAAAGCGAAGCCGCCGTATCTTGCGGAGAACATCTGCGCTAAGAAGAGGAAGAAAACGATTACTAAGGATATCTTCATCGAGCCCTGCTTCTTCCAACGCATATCTTCATATCCCTCGAAGGGGTGGAAGATCACGTGCTTTAGCCACTGCAAAGGTGTCATATCATAAATCATTATTTGCTTCCTCCCTTCTTGCCAATAATGTTTTTAACAAGATTTACGATCTTGTTGACTACCCACATAACTCCTCTCTTGATGAGCTTGTCGGGAATTATCTTGCGCTTCTGGAGCTGCTTGATAACGACAACGATAACTATAAGGATTATGAGAATAACAACGATAAGTGTGAAGTTCTGTCTTAAGAGCTCCTGACGCTTTGATTCAAACGCTCTGTCATAGTCTTCATCGCTGAATGCGAGCTTGAAGTATTCAAGCGCTTCGTCATAGTTTTCCTGGTTCAAAAGAGCACGGCCGATAGCAAGGTAAGCCATGTTATAGTTACCGTCACGCTTCAAAACGTCGCGCCACAGATCGAGCGAGTCTTCATACAAGCCTTCGTTGAACATTTCAACGGCTTCGTGAACCTTTGCGCCGAAATCGGTCTCCTTATAAACGGTAACGTCGTTGTTTCTGCCGTCAAGAACATAGATGTATTCGCCGTAGCACTCAACAGCGTTGGGGTTGTCGAAGCCGCCGTTCTGTGCTTCCTGGTCACATCCGAATACGAACAACAGATTGCATTCCTTGTCATACTGGAATACACGACCGGTCGTATAGTCCAGGATGTTGATGTTGCCGTTTTCTGCAACCGCGATGTCGGTCAAACGGGTTGCATATGTCGAGCCGGAATATGTAACGGACTGCTGATCGCCGAACTTGATATCGGCAGCGTTTGTTGTTGTCTCCAAGATGTTGTATCCCGCAGGATTGAGCTTCTTAACCGCGTCGGTAGAAGCGTCAGCAACTTCGGTTACTGTGTAGATAAAGCCTTCCTTGTCGATGTCAAAGTTTGCGTACTCAACAGGGGTTGCCTTGATCATACCGGCGATCTGCTCATCGGAAGCGAACTTTCTCCAAAGCTTGTTTCTGATGACTTCAGCAGTTACTTCTACACGGTTAGCGCCGTAGTAGCCCATGAAGGAGCCGCTGGGTGCGAACATGATAGCACCCTTGTTAACTGCGGGACAGATAACGTATACGTTAGAGGCTGCGTCAACCAATACCTTGGTGCAATAGAAGGATACTGAATCGTAAAGCTCTGTATCAGGACGAACGTATTCAGTGATGATCTCACAGTCGAGACCGCACTTGATAACACGCTGATTGTCTCTGTCGGCGATGTACATGATGTTGTCTTCGTCAACATAGATGCCGTAAGGGCTCTTAAGCCCAAGCACAGGCTGAGTATCGATAACGTTGCCGTCAGCATCCTTGATATCCTCAACCAAGCTTGAACCTGTGAAGGTCTTGTAGCAAGCAATGAGGTTAAAGTTGATGTCTGTGTGGATGATTCTGTTGTTGCCCGTGTCAACAATGAAGAATTCGTTGTTGGGGGAGAGGAAGAAGTCCTTAGCATCCGAAAGGGTGGAAGGCTCGCTCTCGCTGATAAATAACGGGCTGTCAGGGTCGGAGAGCTGGTCAAGTCCCATATCAGTGCCGGTTATCGAAGCTTTAACGATATAACCGTTCTGAGAAGGAAGAGCAACGCTCCACGCATTGTAGTTATAGGCTGTATACGGGTCCTCAGCGTATGTCACGGTTGCAAACATGCAAACCGCCATAACCAAGGCAACCAGCATACAAAGAGTCTTTTTAATGTTCATACTCGTCACCGCTTATCACCTTTCATAATAGTTTAACATAGGGTCAATACTAGTCCTTCATACCGGAGTTAGCCATGGTTTCCATAACGTTACTCTGTGCGATAAGGAAGATAACAAGCGGAGGGATCATAAGCACTACGGCAGAAGCGTAGATGATACCCTGACGGGCAATACCCGAAGCAGCGATCTGTGACATGATCGTAGGAAGAGTCTTAAGGTCTTCCTTATATACGAGTGCGCCGCCCTGAACGTTCCATGCGTTCTGGAAAACGAAGATGATAAGTGTTGCGATCGCAGGCTTCTGGTTAGGAATTACAACCTGCCAGCAGGTTCTGAATGCGCCTGCGCCGTCAACCTTCGCGGCGTCAATGATCGAGTCGTTGATCGTCGACATACTCTGTCGCATCAGGTAAAGACCCATTGACGTTGCAACGTTCGGCAAAATAAGTGCCCAGTATGTATTGATCAAACCTAACTTTGCCATTACTACGAACTGCATGATCCATGTGGCTGTAGAGGTGAACAAGAGGGCGGTTACGATGAGCTGGTTAAGAGCGTTGTAACCGGGGAAACGGCACTTGGACAAGCAGAAAGCACAGCAGCAAACAACAAATACGTGCAAGACCGTGATTACGATTGTGATAAATACCGAGTTGAAAACGTATCTCGAGAAGGGAACCCAAAGGTTGCCGGCAACCTTGAAGAGGTTCGAGAAGTTCTCGCCGGTGGGAGATACAACGTAGAGCTTCGGCGGGAATACGAACAATTCCGAGATAGGCTTAAATGCCTGAATGACGGAATAGTAAAGCGGGAAGATCATGAAGATTCCCAAGAGTGCAAGGAGCATGAAAATACAAATATCTCCTGCAAGTGAACCGTTGATATGCTTGCCCTTGGACTTCTTAACATGAACTTTTTCAATGTTAACGGGCTTCTTTTTTCTTGCCATTGTATTTTCCCTCCTTTATCAGTCAGTATATTTGCTGAGGACTTGACGGATGAGTTTGTTAAAGATGAGCATTACTATAAACAATACCATACAGATTGCCGAAGCGTAGCCCATCTCATAACGGATGGAACCGTAGTCCTGAGCGTGGTTCATAACGGTGTGAACAGCATAGTTTGTCGAAGGAAGTCCGCAAAGCGCAGCTCCTACACTGCCGACGGTGAATGCACCGGAGATAGCCAAAACGGCTGCGAACAAAAGCGACGGACCCATTGCGGGGATCGTGATGGTGAAGAGCTCCTGGAAGCGGTTCTGAATACCTTCGATAGCGCCTGCCTCATAGAGCGAAGCGTCGATATTCTGGAAGCCTGCGCGCAGAGCCAAGAAGCCGGCACCCATTGACGTCCAGAGCTGAACGATGATAACGACTGTCATCATATAAGTCGTGTCGGTCAGCCACTGTTTCGCCGTCGAGATGATGCCCAAGTCCATGAGCACCGAGTTGAGGTAACCGTAGGAGTCGCCCGAGAATACGAGCTGCCAGATTACGAATGCCGAGGGAGTCATGGACGGAGCGTAGAATACGAATGTGAAGAATACCTTCAAGAAGGGATTCATTTCGTTGATGAGCCATGCAAGGATAAAGCTCAAAACATAGGAGAAAGGACCTGTGAATATCGCAAGGACAAGAGTGTTCTTGATCGCGATAAGGAATACGTCGTCGTTAACGAAGAGCGTATAGAAGTTCTGAAGTCCTATGTATTTGGGGAACTGAACCAGGTTGAAGCTGGTCAAGCCGAGCGGGAAGGACATTACTACGGGAACGATGGTGAAGAGCGTAAAGAGTGCGAAGAACGGAAGCATCATCCAATAGCATGCCTGATTTCTTTTAACGAGGTGCCACGTATAAGCCCACTTGCTCTGAGTGTTTATCGGCTTGGGTGTCTTAACGGTTTCTGTTTTAACTTTTGCCATAATAACTTCCTCCTTCCTTTAGTCTTCGGGTACGGAGATCTCGACGCCGAGCTCTTCGTACTTTCTCAAGATTTCGTCATTGATATCCTTGTTGTACCAAGCAAGAGTATCTCTGGGGTTCTTGTTAAGGTTAACTGTGTCTCTGAATGCGTTGGTGATGTTACGTCCAACGATATAAGTAGAGGGGATGATGTCGATCTCGACTGTGTTGTTCATCTGAGTCAGGATGAGCTCGAGCTCGGACTGGCTCCATGCGAGCTGTGCCAAGGCTTCCTGGTTAGCGGTATCGAATCTACCTAAGGGGCCTAAGAGAGCTTCGATGGATCTGCCGTATTCAGCCTGGATCTCAGCACTTGTGAACCACTTACAGAGCTCCCAAGCGTCAGCCTGCTGCTTTTCGGAGAGCTTGGAGAAGATGATGCAGCCCGAAGAGCTGGAGGTTACCGAGTGGTTAACCGTTCCGTCTTCCTGAACCGTACCGGGCATCAATTCGAGTTCCCAAAGTCCTCTGATTTCGGGAGCTGCCATGTAAAGCTGGTTATAGAAGGTATAACCTGTGATTACGATGGGATATTCACCTGTTCTGAAACGTGTGAACTGGTCGAATGTCTGAGCGAAGCTGTATGTGGTGTAGAACTTAGTCCACATTTCGAACGCTTCAACAGCATCCTGTTCGGTGAATCTGGTCTGGGTGAGGTTCTCGTTATAATAGGTCATGCCGCGCTGAACCATGAAGGTGTCGAACGTGCCGAAGTTGAAACCGACGCCCATATAGCTTCTTTGGAGAGTAGGAAGCATTTCAATAAGATCGTCCCAAGTTTCGGGGCCTCCGTCGAAGCCGAAGGATTCCAAAACGTCGGTTCTCAAGAACATCATCGAGAAGTTCTGAGAGATCGGCAATCCGTAAACACCGGCCTTTTCACCGTCGTTATAGGTGTAAAGGGTCATGATGTCATCAGCAAACCTCGTTGTGATCTCATCATAGTCTTCAAACTGAGAGATATCTACCAAGCAGTCACGTGCTGCAAGCTGGATCGGGAAGTCGCCGCCGATGAAGAGGGCAACGTCAGGACCCTTACCTGCGAGTGTTGCTTCCAAGATACCGCCCTGTACGAGGTTGATGGAAACTGGGATGCCGGTTTCGGGAACGAAGTAGGAGTCAACGAGCTCCTTAACGATCTGAGCCTGGTCACGGCCCAAGGATACCCAAACGTTCAAAGCTTCTTCGTTTTCATCGGAAAGGATGTTATAGTCAGCGAAGAAGGATCCGATGAAGGAACGGATGCTATAGCCCAAAGCCTTGAAGAAGTTTTCCTTGACAGTCGAGAATTCCTGTTCAGCGGAAGCAATCTCGATCATGTCAACTTCTAAGTACTGGCTTCTATAGTCGGTCATCCACTGTGCCAAAGCTGTGATGTTGTCCTTGATCTGTGTCAAGCATGTGGGAATATCGTCAGGACGCTTGATGCATCTGTCCAAAAGGTCAGCCATGGTCTCCAAAGCAACTGCTTCGGTACCTTCGGTTCCTGCCAATACTTCGATCTCCTTCTTCAATTCTCTGAGCTCTGCGGAATAGGTCTCAAAGTCGGGAAGGATGGAAGGGATCTGATTCTGGATCATATAGGTGTTGTATTCGTCGGGCGAAGGACCTGTGATCTGGAGAATCTGACGGTAGTAGCTATTTAAATAGTATACGATATCGTCGAGCTGGCGCATGATGTCGCCGATCTCGCCGGGGATAGCTTCCAATGTGATGGAATGCTCGCCTGCTTCAAGGTAGAAGTAGAGGATGTTGCCGTTTTCATCGGTGGGAGATACACAGTCCCATTCAGTGTTATAATAGAACTTGATCTGCTCTGCGTCAGCACTGGGAACGACTCCGTCGATGTAAAGACGTCTGTTGGAATACAGACCGCGCATCTGATCCTGTTTTGCTCTGATACCGATCTTTACCCATCCTGCCTCGTCCATGGTGAAGTTCCATGTAACGGACTGACCTGCGTTCTTCCAGTTAGCCTGACCGATGGTGTTATAGATCATCTTTACGGGGTCAGAGGGAGAAGTGAGGTATGTGGAACGGTTATATGTAGCATAAAGGGTGATATCAGACTTGAAGTCAGCCTTTTCGCCTTCCAAGGTGATGAATACGTCCTTGGTTGCACTTGCAACATTTACATCAGTTGTAACTGTGTCAACATCAGCAGTCTCGGGAAGCTCATCCTCGTTATAAAGCTTGATGTAGGAAAGTGCAAATCTTGCCTTTTCAGACTGGATGGTGATAACGTGTTCACCCTTAGTGAAGTAGAATCTCAAAGGATCGTTGAACAAACCGTCAGTGTCCTTGGCGGAAGCAGTCTGCCAAGTGAGATACTCGACCAAAGTAGGTCTGATCTGGTTATCGTGAGTGTCGAGCTTGAACTGCTTGTTGCCGTCCTCATCCAAGATGAACTCGCCGTTTTCATCAACCAAATAACCCTTTTCGTTGTCGACCCAAACCTTGGACAAAACAACACGCTCAGCGGTAGCGTAAGGAGCTTCGCCGTCGATAAGAACGGATATCTCGATGTCGTTAGCGGCACTGGACAAGGCATAATACATGAATTCCATGTTGTATACGCCTTCCTCTGTAATGGTTACAGGGAACTCAACAGAGCCGGAAGCTGTGGGCCAAACCAAAGCTTCAACGCCGTCGATGGTGTCAACATAAGCATTTGTCTCTTCGCTTGCATTGGTATATGCAGAATAAGGGATCAAAACCTCTGTGTCGGGACGTGCAGCATCGATGTACTTATCGTAATAAGTGCTGTATGTTCTTGCTCTGTTTGCGTCGTCAAGGCCCTGAGCCGAGGTTTCCTTGATCTCGGTTTGCTGGGTTGTTTCTGCGTTGGGATTAGCCGAAACGACCAAACCGTCGTTTTCGGTTTCATCAGCATAAACAACCGCCAATGTAGGCACGATCATCGCCAAAGCAATGACAAATGAGATTATGCGCCTAAACATTTTGTCTTTCACTGTGAAATCCACCTTTCATAGTATTTGTTGGATACCTATATTATCCCGCCGGGGTAAATAAAGAATTTTACTGAGCTTTATGGATATAAATCCTTTGCTCATCAAGATCAAGGTCAGCCTTGACCTTTTCGCCGCCCTTGATATCAAGCGCCTCTAAATATTCCTTGGGAAGCTGTAATCTTCCGGTTCGGTCTAAAACTATAAGCTCTTCGGAAACAAATTCCTCTTCAGCAGCTTCAACCGCATCGGGATCGTTAAGCCCCTTGGATTCGCGAATGATATCGGCGTGAGATTTTTTGATTATCTCGCTCGAGGTCCTGCCGTCTCGAATCGAAACGACACGGTCTATCTTTTTGGCTAAACGAAGGTCGTGGGTTACGATAACGATCGTTATTCCTCTCTTTTCGTTAAGCTCCTTGAATACGTTTAATATCTGGTCGGAGGTCTTGGTGTCTACTGAACCAGTAGGCTCATCCGCCAGGAGAATAACAGGGTCGTTAGCAAGCGCGATCGCTATGGCAACACGCTGCTGCTCACCGCCTGACATCTGATCAAGACGTGAGTTGACTCTGTGAGACAGCCCGACAGCGTCCAAAAGATCAAGAGCTTTGGCTCGTCTCTCCTTTTTGCCCTGCAAAAGCATCGGGAGCTCAACGTTTTGAACCGCCGTTAAGTACGGAACAAGGTTTCTTGCATTATTCTGCCAAACGAATCCGACGACGTTGCGCTTATAGACCATATAGTCTTCTTCGGTAAATTTCAACAGGTTTCGCCCCGCAATCGTAAGGCTTCCCGCCGAAGGCTTATCAAGTCCGCCGAGCATATTCAAAAGCGTTGATTTACCGGAGCCGGAGGTACCGACAATGGCAACAAGCTCTCCTTTTTTGATCTGGAGATCCAAGCCTTGAAGAGCAACTACCTCGATCTGGTCGGTCTTATAGATCTTGACTAGGTTTTCGCATTCGATCGCATATTCCGATTCGTCGCCGCCCGGAACCAATATCTCAGCTAAATGTTCAGCAAGCTTTTTCTTCTTACTCAATGATCTCACCGTCCTCTAATGTATATACAGCGTCGGCAATCTCGAGCAAGCTCGGGTCATGCGTGGTCATAACTATCGTCATGTGTTCTTCCAAAACAAGCTTTTTGAACAGCTCAACAACGTGATGGCTGGTTGCACTGTCAAGCTCAGCAGTCGGTTCGTCGGCAAAGATGATCCTCGGCTCGTGTGCCAAGGCTCTTGCGATAGCAACACGCTGCTGCTCACCGCCCGAAAGCTCACCGGGACGGTGATGCATTCTCTTCGCGAGGCCGACCTCCTCCAAGCACTTTGTAACTCTGTCAGCTCGCTTGTCGAAGGGGAACTTCGAAAGTCTGAGCCCGAAGTCAACGTTTTCATAAGCAGTCATCGACGACATAAGCGCCACAGACTGGAAGACGAACGCCATTTTATAGCGGCGAAGCTCATCACGCTTCAGATCTGAAAGCTTTGTGATATCCACACCGTCAAACCAAACCTCACCCTTCGTTGGTCTGTCCAAAGCGCCCAGAAGGTTTATAAGAGTCGTCTTGCCCGAGCCGGATCGACCCTTGAGGATCGTCAGCTTTCCTTCAGCAACGGTAATGTTAATGTCTTTTAATGCGTGAACAACACTGCCGTCGCCGATCTTAAAATCGCGGCAGAGTCCGTTTGTTGCTAGCAACGTCGCCATGATCACACCTCCTGCGGTGGTAAAGAGTGCCTTTGGTTTATTGTGCATTTTGCACAAAATAGGGGTTCCAACCTCTATAAACACGCATAAGCAAACACCATTTCCGTAATTTTGAACAATTTCAAACGGAAAGATATTTGCTTTGGTTATTTATGTATTCAGTTGGATACACATATTTTCAGTTCTTATATTATAGCAAACCTGTGGCTAGGTGTCAATATAAATCACAAATATTTAACACATAATTTTCACAAAAACAGGCACGGGATTCGGGCAAAAAAACACCACCCGTCTGCATCGGGTGGTGTTGAAAACTGATTATTCAGTTATTTTATATCCTTCTTAATAGGAGGAATTATCTTCTCTTGGAAGCAACTACTGCAACAGCAGCAACCATCATAGGAACAACTGCGAGAGCCAAACCGGTCTTAGGGTTGTTGTCTTCTTCAGGTTCTTCAACGGGATCTGCGGGAACAGTGTCTTCTTCTTCTTCTTCAGTAGCAGGCTCTACGGGATCTTCTACTTCTTCAACAACTGCATCGTCAGCAGTGGTGAGAACGAGAGATACGGAGAGAGCAGCAGCTTCTGCACCGTAACGGAGTTCTTCGCCGTTGAGGTAAGCAGTAGAGGTAGCGCCGCCGTAAGGATTATCCCAAGTGAGGTCGCCGAGAGTGAAGTTAGTGATGTTATTAACCTTGGAGATGTCAACCTTGTCAGTTACAACGCCGTTTTCTACAGCCAATACATTGTAGATGTTGGTGATATCTTCAGAGATAGCGAAAGCAGTGTTCCATGTGCCGTAAGTAGCATCGTAGAGAACATCGAGGGGAACTTCGAATACGAGTTCGGTAGTAGTGCCGTATACGTTTACGGTGTCAACAGCAAGTCTGGAATCAGCATAGTTGAGCCAGTCGTTAACGTTAGCAGAACCGTTGTAAGCTTCAGCATTCTTAGCCCAGAGGGTGTAAGTGATGTTACCGGTTACAGCCTTGTTAAGGGAAACTACAACCTTAGCGGATTCAGCGCCGAGGATAGCAGCCTTGTTAGCAAGAGTGTGGTCCCATTCGAATACGTAAGTAGCTGCATCAGTATCAGTTACTACGGAGTTGTTGTAGAGGTCAGAAACCCAGTTGTAGGTAGCAACGTTAGTAGTAGTACCGAGTTCAGCAACAGTGGGGTTCCAGTCCTTCATGTAGGATACAGAACCTACAACGTCAGTCTTGTCAGCAGCGTTAACTACCTGGATGTAGGAAGTTACGTCGTTGGTGAGCAAGTTACCAGCGTTGATGGTCCAGCTGCAGTACTGACCGGCAGGAATCTCAACGGTAGCAACGAGCTGCATGGAAGTGATGTCGTTTACGAGAGTGGACTGAGGAATAGTAGTCCAAACGTTGTCGTCAACGTAGTCATGAGTAAGGAAGCCGAAGTAGATGTACTGAGCATCAGCCTGAGTGCCTTCGGTGGTGTCCTTGAGGTCATAAGTTACGCCGTTAACTACGATAGCCCAATCAATGTTAGAGCCGTTAGAGAAAGCGCCCCACTGAGCAATCTTCTCAGGGAGAACTACCTTAAGAGCGTAGTCAGGAGTCATGTAGCCATAAAGAGCGTACACGGGGATTGTGAGGGTAAGGGTTGCCTTGGTGGTAACAGTGTTGTTGTTAGTGTGAAGAGCAATAGTAGTCTCTTCAGCGAAAGCTGTGATAGCCATTGCAGAAACAGCCATCATGACTGCGAGAACTGCAGCCAAAACCTTTTTCATGTTCATGAAAAATTTCCTCCTTTTTAAATTTGGATATTGTTTTCATCCCTATAACGGGTTATAGAGATCAAATGTGTGACTCGGGAACACTCCGAGACGCGGTCATTATACCACTCATCAGCTCGTTTGTCAATACTTTTTCAAAATTTGCTGAATTTTGCGGTTATCAATGCCTTTCTCGTCTCCCGCTGTCTAATATGTGTCAACAAATCTTCATTTTGTTTCAATTAATTTTATATTTTTTGCACGTTTGTATGATTGCACAAAAACAGCGTGCGCTTAAAAAGCGGTTTTGTGCATAATGGCTCAATAGGTGCTGTGAAAAAGCGAATGAAGATCAAAAATGATATGGGGAACCCGTTCGGGGTTCCAAGACAAGACAGGATAAAATAACAAAATTCGGGGCTCTGCCTCGAATTTTGCACCTTTATCGGCGCAGGAAGCAAACACAGTTCGCTTCCGTGAGCGCGAGCGAAGCCGATGCAGGAGGGGATGACTTAAGGGGAACCCGTTCGGGGTTCCCCTTATGAGTAACTTACTTCGCCTTTGTTTCGATCTCCTCGACAAGCTTCGCAACGAGTGCATCAACGCTCATCGAGCCAAGATCGCCGCCCTTACGGTTTCTGACGGAAACCTCGTTAGCCTCAAGCTCGTTGTCACCGATGATGATCATATAAGGAGTCTTTGAAAGCTGTGCCTGACGGATCTTATAGCCGATCTTTTCGCTTCTTGCATCAACCTCGACTCTGATGCCGTGGCTTTCAAGCTTTGCTGCAACTTCGTTTGCATAATCGAGCTGTCTGTCAGCGATAGGCATGATCATTACCTGCAGGGGTGAGAGCCACAAAGGAAGCGCACCTGCATATTTTTCAAGCAAGAGTGCCAAGGTTCTTTCATAGCAGCCCAAGGAGGTTCTGTGGATGATATAAGGTGTCTTCTTCTCGCCGTCTGCGTCAACGTATTCCATGCCGAACTTCTTTGCCAAAAGCATATCTATCTGAATGGTAACGATAGTGTCTTCCTTGCCGAAAACGTTCTTGCACTGAATATCAAGCTTCGGGCCATAGAATGCAGCTTCGTCGATACCGATCTCATAATCAAGACCGATATTGTCGAGGATCTTGCCCATAACGCTCTGTGCTTCTTCCCACTGTTCAGCAGTACCCTCATACTTGTTGTTGGGGTTAGCAGGATCCCACTGGGAGAATCTGAACGTACAGTCCTCCCAAAGACCTACTGTATCGAGGCAGTAGTGTGCCAAGTCAAGACAGTCTCTGAATTCCTGTTCAAGCTGATCGGGTCTTAATACAAGGTGGCCTTCGGAGATCGTGAACTGTCTTACTCTGATAAGACCGTGCATCTCGCCCGAGTCTTCGTTTCTGAAGAGTGTCGAGGTCTCACCCAAGCGCATCGGAAGATCTCTGTAAGAGCGCTGGCGGTTGAGGAACACCTGATACTGGAAAGGACAAGTCATAGGACGGAGTGCGAAGCATTCGGTCTCTTCATCGTGAGGGTCGCCCATTATGAACATACCGTCCAAATAGTGATCCCAGTGACCGGAAACCTTATAAAGCTCACGCTTTGCCATCAAAGGAGTCTTTGTCAAAAGGTATCCGCGCTTCTGTTCGGTATCTTCGACCCATCTCTGCATGAGCTGGATAACTCTTGCGCCCTTGGGCAAAAGAATGGGAAGTCCCTGACCGATAACGTCAACAGTTGTGAAGTATTCAAGCTCACGGCCGATCTTGTTGTGATCGCGCATCTTTGCTTCTTCCTGGATCTTGATGTATTCGTCAAGCTCCTGCTGTGTGCGGAAAGCAACGCCCTTGATTCTTGTGAGCATCTTGTTGTTTGCGTCGTTCTTCCAATATGCGCCCGACTGGCCGACGATCTTGAACACCTTGAGCGCCTTCGTATAGTTGAGGTGAGGGCCGACGCACATATCTACATAGTCGCCCTGTTTATAGAAGCTGATATCAGCATCTTCGGGCAGATCACCGATATGCTCAACCTTATACTTCTCGCCTCTTTCTTCCATGTGAGCGATAGCTTCGTCTCTGGGGAGGGTATAGGGACGGATAGGAAGGTTTTCCTTTGTGATCTTCTTCATTTCAGCTTCGATAGCCGCAAGGTCAGCGTCAGTAAGCTTTCTGTCACCGAGGTCAACGTCATAATAGAATCCGTTTTCGGTTGCGGGGCCATAAGCGAATTTTGCGTCGGGATAAAGTCTTTGAATTGCCTGTGCCATGATGTGAGCTGCCGAATGGCGCAACACGTGAAGTTCTTCTTCAACGGGACATTCAGCAACCGTGCCGTTGTTGTAAATGACTTTCATTGTTTCTTCTCCTTTATAATAAAGTATAGATAATAGATTGTCTGCAAAAAGAAAGCCCCACAGACAATCAGTTTGTCTATGGGGCGATTTAAAACCGCGGTTCCACCCAAATTCGCGCGTTATGCGCCTTAAGTGTGTCTTTATAACGTAAGACGAACGGTGCTTATTAGGCACTCTCAGGGGCGGTGTCCCATTGCGTGACCGAACTTACACAGCTTTCACCAAACGCCGTGCTCTCTGAAAGTTCTCTCTCGCGGGCTTCCCCATCAACGATTTATATATTGCTTTCTAACGATTAAAATACCACCAAAGTGCGTTTTTGTCAAGCATATTTGCAAATCAAAAATATTTTCTTGACAGAAACGCTGTTATAATATAAAATGGTATTGTATATTGCACCATTGCGGCTTACTGTCCGCTTTGCATATATGAAACATTGCTTACTTAAATAATATGAAAAAACCTAAAGAAAGGAGACCCTTGCATATATGATATCAATAATTGTGGCATTACTTTTATGTTTGGCTGCTTTAATAGTCGGAGCTGCTGTCAGCGGACTCATCTCATTTAAAGCCGGCGTTAACCATAGAAAGAAAATCGCAGAAGCACAAATTGGCTCGGCTGAGCAGGAAGCCGAAAGAATAGTTGATGATGCCAAGAAAAAGGCAGAATCGCTTAAAAAAGAAAAGCTCATCGAAGCCAAAGACGAGATCTACAAAGCAAGAACAGAATCCGAACGTGAAATCAAAGAACGCAGAAGCGAAGTTTCACGTCAGGAAAGAAGAATCCAGCAAAAAGAAGAAACCCTTGATCGCAAGATCGACGCCCTCGACAAAAAAGAGGAAGCTGTTCAGCAAAAGCTGAAGCAGGCTGACGGCAAGCTCGAAGAGGCTGAGAAGATCAAGAACAGCCAGCTCGAGATACTTGAGCGTATCTCCGGCTTCACCATCGACCAGGCAAAGGAATATTTGCTCAAGCAGCTCGATGATGACCTTGTTCACGAAAAGGCAGTCAAGATCGTTTCCTATGAGCAACAGGCTAAGGAGGAATGTGAAGCCAAGGCAAGACAGCTTATCTCGCTCGCAATTGCAAGATGCGCCGCAGATCAGGTTTCCGAATCCGCTGTCAGCGTTGTTCCGTTGCCTAATGACGAAATGAAGGGCAGAATCATCGGACGTGAAGGAAGAAATATCCGTGCCCTCGAAACTCTCACAGGCGTTGACCTCATTATTGACGATACTCCCGAAGCTATCACACTTTCCTGCTTCGATCCCGTCAGACGTGAGGTTGCACGTATCGCTCTCGAAAAGCTCATCCAGGACGGAAGAATCCATCCCACCAGAATCGAAGAAATGGTTGACAAGGCTCGCCGTGAGGTTGAACAGGTCATCAAGTCCGAGGGTGAAAGAGCTATCCTTGAAGCTAATATCCACGGTCTCAACCATGAGCTTGTTAAGCTTATCGGACGTCTCCATTATAGAACCAGCTACCGCCAGAACGTTTTGAACCACTCTATCGAGGTTGCCCGCCTCGCAGGAATGATGGCAAGCGAGTTGGGCGTTGACCCTGCTTTAGCAAGAAGAGCCGGACTCTTGCACGATATCGGTAAGGCACTCAGCCACGAGATCGAAGGAAGCCACGTTCAGATCGGTGTTGATGTTTGTAAGAAATATCATGAATCTCCCGACATCATCCACGCTATTGAAGCTCACCACGGTGACGTTGAGATCCACTCCGTGATCGCCGCACTCGTACAGGCTGCCGACGCTATCTCTGCTGCACGCCCTGCCGCAAGAAGCGAAAACTTCGAATCCTATATCAAGCGTTTGGAAAAGCTCGAAGAGATCTGTTCGTCGTTCGAAGGCGTTGACAAGTCCTTCGCAATTCAGGCCGGCCGTGAGGTAAGAATCATGGTCGCTCCCGAAAAGGTAAACGATGAAAGAATGATCGTCGTTGCACGTGAGATCGCCAAGAAGATCGAGGATGAGATGGATTATCCCGGTCAGATCAAGGTCAACATCATCCGCGAATCAAGAGCTGTTGAATACGCTAAGTAATTAAAGTAAGCAAAGATCAAGCCTCCCTTTCGGGAGGCTTTTTTGTTGCCGAAAAAGTCGAATGCGGCACTCGTTCTCTTCGAGGACCACGCCGCAAAGGTATCGCCTTCGGCGATGTATGGGCGAAGCCCCGCCCGCGCGAAGCGCGGGCGCCCTGCCGCCGAAGGCGGCAGGGCTGATCGGCGCCTTCGGCGCCGATCGGGCTTCGCCCAAAGGTGCGGCGCCCGCAGATGTGAGCCGCTGTGGCGCGGCGTAGGCGAGCAGGGCGAGCCGAGTGCCGCGGCGCGCGGCGTGATCGCAAATAAAAAAGGAGAGACTCATCGCCTCTCCCCTTTTCCGTATTTGCTAGTCGGTATATGCAACCGCCAAGACCTGAAGATCACACTTGATGTTGTCTTCCTTTGCGGTGAATTCGATTCTGTATTCGCCCGCCACAGCCGAATGGTGGAGCGTCCCTACATACGGACAGTTCCATCCGCCTTCAAGATACTCTTCGAGTTCAACAGTCTTAACAAGCTCGCCGTTGAAATATACGTTTGCAACCAACGTCCCGAATGTGTTCGTTCCCGATGCAGGATATACAACATAAGCGTGCTTGCCGGTGAATTCGAAAACTAAAGGCTCGTTGTCGTCGCCCCAGGTCTTCTTCCAGCCGTCCGAATAATGGAATCCCGAGGAGCCGTCTTTCCATGCGCCCAAGTCGACGGGTGCGCCGTTCGCATTGGTTATCATGTGAGCATTCAGATAAAACTCAGCATAGAGCGGATCTATCGCATCGACATTGATATCGGCTTCCGGTGCATCAAGTCTGTTGACCTCGTCATAGAAATATGCAATAAAGTCAGCGACAACAGCATTTCCCTCTGCGTGAGGATGAGCATAGTCGTTTGAGAATTCTCTCCACTCCATAACGCCGTTGTCGAACAGATATGTAATACCGTCGGCATAGGATATCATCGAGAGGTCATAGTGTGCGCCGATCTGCTTTTTCCAGTCCTGGCTCGTCCAGCCTGCTTCCATTCTTGCGAACAAGAGGATAACAGCGGGCTTGCTCTCATATTCCAAGCATTCTCTGATGATAGATTCATAAGCGTCGTAATAGATATCCTCGCCGCCGTCGTTAACAGCAAATTCAACGAAAACGATATCGGGATCGTGGCTCAGAACATCATTTTCAAGTCGAAGCGACCCCAAGACCGAGGGCGTTCCGCTGATACCTGCATTTACATAGTGACACTTGTCAGCGTCCTTTGCAAATGTCTCAACAAAATAGTCATAGGAGCGTGCTGCATAGCTTGTGGGCAGGCTGTCGCCTTCGGTGATCGAGCCGCCGATATAAGCGATAGTCACATCCTCGCCGTTCTTCGCTTTTTCAATAACATTCTTCAAGCGATATGTGTTGCCCAGATCGGTCAGCGAGGTGATCTTTGCGTTTTGCATCCACTCCTCTTTTGAGGAAGGGCTGTCGATCCATTCGAGTCCCGATTTTGCAGTTACGTTTTTCGAGCATCCCGACAAAAGCGATGCTCCGAGAGTTAAAACAAGCGCCATAACAATGATCCTTTTCAACATAGTTTATAGTGTTCCTTTCAAATGTATAAAAAAGGCTGCCCGAAATGAAGGCAGCCGTTTTTTCGTTTTTGAGGAGTTATCAGTTAACGATAACCTTTTCAGTTTCCTTATCGAAGATGTGGATTCTGTTAGCATCCAAAGCGCACTTGATAACGTCCTGAGGTCTTGCAGTAGAACGGTTGGAAACTCTTGCAGTAAGGCTGATGCCTTCACAGCTGAGGTAGAGGTAAGTCTCAGCACCCATCATTTCAGCAACGTTAACAGTAGCTTCGATGATACCGGTCTTAGCGGTGGAGATGAACATTTCTTCATCGTGGATGCATTCGGGACGAACGCCTACGATAACTTCCTTGTTGAGGTAAGGAAGCAATACTTCTTCGTTAACCTTGGATTCAGGAAGCTCGATATAGAACTTTCTTCCTCTGGATTCCTTGGTGTCTTCAGAACCGAATTCAACATTATACTTGCCATCGATCTTGATGAGCTTGGATTCGATGAAGTTCATCTGAGGAGATCCGATAAATCCTGCTACGAATACGTTGCAAGGATAGGAGTAAAGAGTCTGAGGAGTGTCGACCTGCTGGATGAAGCCGTCCTTCATAACTACGATTCTGTCAGCCATTGTCATAGCTTCGGTCTGGTCGTGAGTTACGTAGATAAAGGTTGTACCGAGTCTCTTATGCAAGAGAGCGATCTCAGTTCTCATCTGAGCTCTGAGCTTAGCGTCGAGGTTGGAAAGAGGTTCGTCGAGCAAGAATACCTGAGGCTCACGAACGAGAGCACGACCCAAAGCAACACGCTGTCTCTGACCGCCGGAGAGAGCCTTAGGCTTTCTGTCCAAAAGGTGAGAGATGTCGAGGATTCTAGCAGCTTCTTCAACCTTTCTTGCGATCTGATCCTTAGGGGTCTTTCTGAGTTTAAGACCGAATGCCATGTTTTCGAAAACAGTCATATGAGGATAAAGAGCATAGTTCTGGAATACCATCGCAATATCTCTGTCCTTAGGAGCGATATCGTTAACAAGTCTGTTGCCGATATAAAGTTCGCCGTCTGTGATCTCTTCAAGACCTGCGATCATACGCAAGGTTGTGGACTTACCGCAACCAGAAGGACCAACGAAGATGATGAATTCCTTATCCTTAACTTCTAAGCAGAAGTCCGAAACGGCAACAACACCGCCGGGATATTTCTTGTAGATGTGCTTAAGTGATAAGCTAGCCATTGAAAAAGGCCTCCCTTTGCCGAATTATTTATACTAATCTACATTAGTTACAGATTATATTATACCTTTGCTTTCCAAAATACACAAGTGTTTTTTTGAACAAACTTGTTCGTTAGGGTTTATTAAATTTGACGGAAAAATGTCAAAACTTGCTTTAGGCTTGGTTTTAAAGGAGACTTGACACCTCATTTTCCGTCAATTCTCTGACCTCGCCGAGCTCAAGAGCCTTATCGAGCTCGACTCCGCCGATCTTTATCCTCTTTAAATATACGACCCGATTATCAAGAGCTTCAAACATTCTTTTCACCTGATGGAACATCCCCTCATGAAGAGTCACAAGACAGTGGGTTTCATCAATTCGCTCAAGCTCAGCCGGCAAACAGCCTGTCCCGTCCGAAAGAGTCATTCCCCTTTGAAATTCTTCCTCGGCGTTTTTGACAAGCTCTCTTTCGAGCTCCGCATAGTAAAGCTTCGGCACATGGCTCTTCGGCGCAAGCATTTTGTGAGCCAAGGCGCCGTCATCGGTTATCAACACGAATCCTTCGGTGTCCTTGTCAAGTCTGCCCGCAGGGAAAAGTCCATCGCGCTTCAGCTCATCCGGCAAAAGTGCCAAAACAGTAGGCGAAATGCCGTCACGGGTGGCGCAAACCACCCCTGCCGGCTTGTTGAGCATTATATATAAATGCTTTTTATACGTTATCTTTTTGCCCTCGACACAAACGGTGTCGCTTTCGGGAGATATCTTTTCGTCAGCCTTTTTAACGGTCTTTCCGTTAACGGTTATTTTCCCCTTTGCCAAAAGCTTTTTGACCTCGCTCCGCGAGAGCTCATAGCACTGGTTGGATATAAACTTGTCAAGTCTTTGAACTCCCATTTTGTCTCCGTCATTCGTTATTTTCTATCTTCATAAGCCCTTGAATAAATCCGCCGAGCTCTGTGCAGCTAACGTCGCCGCCGATGAGCTTGTTCTCATAGACCATAAGGTTTGCGATCATGTTTTCCGGCTTATCCTCATAGTTATACACTTCATAGGTATAAATAGTTACGTTTTTTCCTCTGTGAGCATCAAGGTCAAAGCCCTGTTGCATCTGGATGGCGTTATATTGCGAGAAGACCTCGTTCCACTCCGAAGGAATGATGACCTCACGGACGTCAATGGGCTCCGCACTGACCTGCCAGCCCAAAGAGTGCAAAAACTCCTGTCTTTGCTCCTCTGTCTCCAAGATCACGGAGCTGTCTGATGTCAGATTTCTCACGAACAAAATAACCGCCAGGATCGCCAGCGCAATAAACAAAACCGTGAACACCGTTTTGCAAGCATTTTTTACATTAACCGTCTTAACAAACATACCTTTTCCCCTTTTCAAATGGTTTTGGTCAAGTATATGCTTGTTAGCGGCGATGTAGTACGGTCCTTAATGCTTAAACTGGCTGTTATAAAGCTCGCAATAGAATCCGCCCTTCGCCATAAGCTCGCTATGTGTTCCCTGCTCGATGATGTTTCCGTCACGCATGACAAGTATCACATCAGCAGTCATTATTGTTGAAAGTCTGTGAGCTACGATAAAGCTGGTCTTCCCCTTCATGAGCTTCTCGAATGCACGCTGGACACGAATTTCGGTCTTTGTGTCGATAGAGGATGTCGCTTCGTCCAAAATGAGCATCGGCGGCTGGGTGAGCATCACTCTTGTTATGCACAAAAGCTGTTTTTGTCCCTGTGAGAGGTTGCCGCCCTCTTCACCGATAACGGTATCATAGCCTTGAGGCAAGCGCTTTATAAAGCTGTGAGCGTGAGTGGCTTTTGCTGCCTCTATCATCTCTTCGTCGGTAGCTTGGGGCTTGCCCATACAGATGTTATCGCGAATCGTGCCCGACTTGAGCCAAGTTTCCTGCAGCACCATGCCATATCCCCGTCTGAGCGACTCTCGGGTGATGTCTCTTATGTCATTGCCCTCGACAGAGATCTCGCCGGAGGTGACGTCATAAAATCTCATCAAAAGGTTTATAAGAGTCGTCTTTCCACAGCCCGTTGGGCCGACGACGGCGATCCTTTGTCCAGGCTTGACCTTGAGGTTAAAGCCCTCGATAAGCTTGCGCTCAGGAACGTAGCTGAACGAAACGTCCTTGAGCTCGACGTGACCTGTGATATTCTCAATGCCTAAGTTGTTTTCGTCCGACTCCTCGACCTCAGCGTCCAAAAGCTCGAACATTCTCGATGCACACGCCAAAGCGTTGGAAAGCTCGGTCATAACGCCGCTTATCTCATTAAACGGCTTGGTATATTGGTTCGCATAGTTCAAAATTGCCGTCAGCCCGCCGACCGTTACCGTTCCGCCGACGACCGACAAAGCGCCCATAAGCCCCACTGCGGCATATACGATTGCGTTCACAAATCTTGTCGAGGGGTTTACAAGGCTTGATAAGAAGATCGCCTTTCGGGAAGTCGTCTCAAGCTCGGAGTTGATCTTTTCAAATCTTGTGTGAGCATCATCAACGTAATTATAAGCCAAAACGACCTTTTGGTTGCCGATCATCTCGTCGATAAGTGCGGTCTGCTCGCCTCTTATTTCCGATTGCTTCTTAAACAGATCATAGGTGTTCTTTGAAATAAATCTCGCCACAAACAGCGACAAAGGTGTTAAAACGACTGCCACAAGGGTTATCTTCCAGCTTATCGTGAACATGAAAACAAGCGTTGTCACGATCGTCACGATCCCTGTGAAGAACTGTGAGAAGCCCAACAGCAAGCCGTCTGCGAACTGGTCAACGTCTGCGATGACGCGGCTTGTGAGCTCGCCCGTTGCGTGTGAGTCAATGTATTTAAGCGGAAGATGAGAGATCTTCCTGAACGCCATTTCTCTTATGTCTCTGACCGTTAAAAAGGTTATTCTGTTATTGATGGTGGTCATCAGCCAGCTCGCAAGCGCAGAAACCGCACTGATTATTGCCGCATATACAAGCGTTTTTGCAATTATATCGAAGTTTACTCTGCCCTCTTCAACGATGCTGTCGATAGCATCACCGAACAAAACGGGAACATAGAGCGAGAGTATCACCGATGCCGCCGCCAAAATTATTGAAATGATTATCAGCGGTAAATATCTTTTGAGGAGCAATATGACACGCTTGGCTGTGCCTTTGGTTGCTTTTTGTTTAGCCATCAGTCATGCTCCTTCCCTATTCTTTGATCTGCGAGTCATAGATCTCGCGGTATTCGCGGCAGGATTCCAAAAGCTCTTTGTGATCGCCCATTCCCGCCATCACTCCGTCTTCCAACACGATTATCTTGTCACAGTGCATAACGCTTGCGACTCGCTGAGATACGACCAAGACAGCAGGATCATATTCAAGCTCTCTTATAGCTGTGCGAAGCTTTGCGTCTGTTGCATAGTCAAGAGCAGAGGACGAATCGTCCAAAACCAATATCTCAGGGTGCTTTATAAGCGCTCTTGCGATGCTTAGCCGCTGCGCCTGTCCGCCCGAAAGGTTTCTTGCGTTTTGCTCGATCTGATAGTCAAGTCCTTCGGGTCTGGCGCTGACAAAATCTATCGCCTGTGCTAAGGTCAGCGCCTCGATCATCTCTTCCTCGGTGGCGTTTTCTTTTCCGAATCGAAGGTTTTCTTTGATGCTTCCCTTAAATAAAACTGTCTTTTGCATCACAAATCCGATCTTATCTCTAAGCGAGACCTGATCGTAATCCATAACATTAATTCCGTCAACAAGAACTTCGCCTTCGGTAGCATCATAAAACCGAGGCAAAAGGCCGGCAAGTGTTGATTTTCCGCAACCGGTCGAGCCGATGATGCCCACCGTTTCCCCTCTTCGAAGAGTGAAGCTGATGTTTTCGAGCGAATCTGCCGCTGCGCCCGAATATCTGAAGCTGACGTTTTTGAATTCGGCAATATATCTGCTTGCGGGATCGCCTTCGGTCATACTGCCGTTTGCCATTTCGGGTTGGATCTCCAAAACGGCTTCGATACGCTTAGCACAAGCCAAGCTCTTTGTGATGGTTATTATGAGGTTTGCGAGCTTGACGAGTTCAATAAGGATCTGGGACATATAGTTATATAAAGCTATGACCATGCCCTGTGTCAAAAGCCCTGCCTCGACCTTCAATGCACCTATATAGATAAGTGCGATGATGCCGAGGTTTACGATGACTACGGTCACAGGGTTCATGATGGCAGATACTTTTCCGACAAACTGTTGGATCTTTGTCAGCGCTTCGTTTCTTGAATCGAACTCGGCGATCTCTTCATCCTCCTTGCAGAATGCACGGATAACGCGCGCACCCGTCAAATTCTCACGGGTGACGGACAAGACCTTATCAAGTCTTGATTGAACCTTGGAATACAAAGGGATGCATGCAAGCATTATTCCGAAAACGATCACCGACAGGATCGGGATGACGACAACGAAAACAAGCGCCGCCCCGGCATCGATGGTGAACGCCATTATCATAGCGCCGAAAACGATGAACGGTGAACGCATCAAAAGGCGCAGGGTCAGATTTACTCCCGTCTGCACTTGGTTGAGGTCGCTCGTTAAGCGTGTTATGAGCGTCGAGGTTCCGAGCTTGTCGATCTCTGAAAAGCCGAGACTTTGGATGTGATCGAAGAGGGCTTGGCGCAAAGAGGTCGTAAAGCCGACTGCTCCCTTTGCGGCGAAATACTGTGCCGCCAAGGTGCTCGCAAGGCCGACTGCTCCCAAAAGCACCAAAACTCCGCACATTGCGGCGATATAGCCCTTGTCACCGGACGGTATGCCCTTGTCAACGATTGCCGCAACAACGAACGGAACCAAAAGCTCGAACACGGCTTCGATTATTTTGAAAAACGGCGCACACAGTGACTGTAGCTTGTATCCGTCGAAGTATTTCAAGAGCTTTCGCATATAAACTTCACCTTCCTGTGGTTTTGTGAGTGCGGGGCTGCGCGTGCGCGCCCTTTGGGCGCGCCCTATGCCCCCCTTTTTTCGGGGGCATAGGG
Organism: uncultured Oscillospiraceae bacterium; assembly: GCA_964650705.1. Taxonomy (GTDB): domain Bacteria; phylum Bacillota; class Clostridia; order Oscillospirales; family Ruminococcaceae; genus Faeciplasma. The sequence continues at coordinate 16,280 of CAZYUJ010000009.1, read as the reverse complement.
GCGGCAGGGACAGAGTCCCTGCCGGGGCGCAGCCCCTACCTCACGCTCTTTGTAAAAAAGCGCCGCTAAAAAACGTAGCGGCGCCCATAGATCTTATTAATTACTCTACACTGATGATGTAGTAATAAACCGGCTGACCGCCGCTGATAAGGCTGATATCAACACGGGTGCCGAACTTCGCTTCAACTCTTGCACGCAAAGACTCAGCATCGGCATCGGAAATATCCTCACCATAGATGATGGTGATGAACTCGCTGTCGCCGTCAACAAGGCGCTTTGTGAGCTTATATGCTGCCTTTTCGGCCTCCTTTTCAACGAAAGCGAGCTTGCCGTTGTCAAGTGCCAGAATTTCGCCCTGATTGATCTCCTGTCCGTCGAACTCACTGTCGCGTGCGGCAAATGTGATCTGGCCTGTCTTTACTCTTTCAAAAGCCTTGGTCATAGCACTTCTGTTAACGTTGAAGTCAGCGTCGGGATCAAATGCCAAAAGTGCGGAAAGTCCCTGAGGAATGGTTCTTGTCTGTAAAACGCAAACCTTTCTGTCTGCGAGCTTAACAGCCTGCTCAGCCGCCATGATGATGTTTTTGTTGTTAGGCAAAACGAAAACTGTTCTTGCGGGACAAGACATGATAGCTGCCAAAATGTCCTCTGTCGAGGGGTTCATCGTCTGTCCGCCCTTAACGATGCAGTCAGCGCCTGCGTCACGGAACATTTCTTCAATTCCGTCACCTGCGGCAACGGCAACAAAACCGAAGTCCTTTTCGGGAGCAACAGAAGCATAAGCCTTGTTCGAGCTTGAGACGGTAACCTTGTTTTCCTTCTGCTTTGCTTCATGCTGATAGCGCATATTCTCGATCTTCGGCAATGTCATCGAGCCAAATTCGAGAGCCTTTTCGATCGCAAGACCGGGATTGTTTGTGTGAACGTGAACCTTGATGATCTCGTCATCCTCGACCACAACAACACAGTCACCGATAGTCTCAAGATATGCCCTGAGCTTAAGCGAATCCTCACAGCCTTCCTTCTTCTTGACGATATACTCGGTGCAGTATGTAAATGTGATATCGTCATCAAATTCACCTACTACGGATGCAAATGTTTCAATTGTAACGGGCTCGCCTGTCTTGGCGTTCGAAGAAGAGGTGTCTTCAACCATTGCTCTGCCGTGGAAGACCTCACCCATAGCGCGCATCACAAGGCAAAGGCCCTTGCCGCCTGCGTCAACAACACCTGCTTTTTTAAGTGTGGGCAAAAGGTCGGGAGTTGTGTCCAAAACTCTTTCAGCTTCTGAGCAAACGTCATCCCAGAAGGATGCAACGTCGTCATTGTTCGCTGCCAGCTCCTTCGCCTTTTCTGCTGCCAAACGGGCAACTGTCAAAATGGTGCCCTCTGTAGGCTTCATAACAGCCTTATATGCACGCTCAACACCTGCTTCCAAAGAAAGCGCGATGTCAGTGGTGCTTGCCTCCTTCTTGTCCTTAAGACCCTTGTCAAAGCCCTTGAACAAGAGGCTGGTGATAACGCCCGAGTTTCCTCTTGCGCCTCTTAAAAGAGCGGATGCCATTGTCTTTGAGACTTCAGCAACGCTTGCATTATCGGGAAGGAGCAAAAGCTCCTTCTTTGCGTTGCCCAAAGTCATCGACATATTTGTGCCGGTGTCGCCGTCAGGAACAGGGAAAACGTTCAATTCGTCAACCCTCTTTTTGTTGTTTGAGATCGTATTTGCGCCGCTTATAAATGCGTCACGCAATATTTTACCGCTAATCAAAACCTTATCCTCCTAAGCCTTATGCTTCCATGCTGTCAACATAAACGTTGATCTTCTTTATTTCTACGCCGGTCTCTTTTTCGACCACATATCTGACCTTGTTGATGATCGAATCAACGATCGCAGATACGTTAATGCCATAGGTTACGGAAATGTGAAGGTCAATGACCATTTTGTCGCTTCCCTTCGGGAAACGAACGATAACGCCGTCATCGATAGAGCTTTTCTTAAGAATGTTTGATTTTGCGCCCTGATAAGCACTTGCGGGATTCATTCTTACAACTCCGAAGCAGCTTGTTACGGTATGTCCGATAAGAGATGTCAGATAAGAACTTTTCATCTCGATCGTTCCCAAATGGTTGTCAATTCTAATCATATCAAAGCCCCTTTCAGGATAGTATCGTTTGTTTACATACATTGTCGATAGTATCATATCACAGTTTGATCCTAATTGCAAGAAAAATATCCCGATTTTAATTAAAATGTTGATAAATCAACAAGTTTTCAGCTCGATTTCGACGTCAAAGAGTGTGTTTTTCACAATATCGTCAAACATTTCTTCGGTTTCGGCATAATATTTGCTCTCATATTTTCTCAAAAGTCTGCCGATATCGAAGACATCCGCCCCATGATTCACGATCGCTTCGCTATATGCAAGCTCACAAAGCTCGAACATTTTTTGCTGTGCGAGCTGCCTGATGACCTCTTCAAGCATTCCGTTCGGGTTCTCGTTGATCTCCATCACACCCGTGATGCTCACACTGATGATCGGGTATCCGTCCGATATCTCTATCTCTCTTTTTATCTTCAGCTTATCCACGCTCACCGTTGCTATGTCCTCACCGACCGTGACGTTAAACCCGATGCTCCCGGCGCTTGCGTTCAAGAGCCGAATTCCCTTTGAACATTCGCGGTCAATAACCGCCTCGGGATAGCCGTTTTTTACAAGCAAGCTTGAATAAACTCCGTAAAGAGTGTTTGAAAGGTTTGATGTATCCCCCTTGCTCTCGCCCATCGAAACCGTAACAACAGGCACGACAAGTGCGCCGCCTCTTTCGGCAATGGCGTTGCTTATCTCAATTATCCTTGCCGATGCCGTTGCTCCCTCCTCGCTTGCGGCATTAACGCTTTCACGCAACACCTGTGCCGAGATGTTGCTCTTTGAAAGGTTTGCCGACAAAACATCGACAGCATCCGAGGATGAAAACACAACGTCTGTCCCCATATATATGTCAGCGCTGCCGTGAAAATATCCCATCAGCTCCGAAAGAGAATGTCCCGTCATGGTTTTTCCGATGACGATGAGCTCGGTGCTGCCGAAAAACGCTTCCCTTCCGGTTTGAAGCTCAAGGTTTCGCTCCGCCTCATAAAGAGTCTCGCCCGTCATGACAAGGGTGCTGACGTTTGTTGAACCTGCATCTGTCGGCGATGATGCCGACGTCTTATCCGGCGAAAAGACCTGATATGAAACCTTATATCCGCCCGTATTTTCGTCGATGTCTATTCCGATCGCGTGAACGACAAGCCTGACCTGAACATAGACAAGCTTTGTGCATCCGCTCAGCATAAGACACAATATTATCAGCACGCACACGAGTCTTTGCATTTTTTCTTCACCCTCCAACATATGATCGCCGCAAGCGGCACCAAAACTCCCAAAAGGATTATCCCGACAAGCATAATGACACTTTCCCGCATCTGTGTGAGCCAAAACACCTTTTTATAATACATGATCGCAAATGCAGCCGCCACCGCAGCAGGGACCGCCACGCTCAGGATGTTCTTTTTCTTCGTGATGTCAGATGCGATGTTCAGATACATCCCGTTAACTATAACGCAATTCAGCGCCCATACGAACATATTAAGCGCATCAAAACGGTGGATAAGGTCGGTTTTTGCATATGTGCCGAGCGCAAGGATCGGATATGACGGGATATCGACAAAGCTCCACAAGATCATTGTTATCATCAAAAGAACCGCCTCTATCAGCAAAAACTTCGATGCAATATATCCTAAGACCGCCTTTTGTGAGCCATGCTTCAAATAATTCGCCAGCGCAACAGCTAAAACCAGCCATCTGCAAGATGACACATCCCTTATTATATAATCCGTCATCGCTTTTGCATCACCTTGCTGCAAAGGGACTAGGTTGAGCGCATCATATTTCCCCTCGCTCGAAAGCGCCATCAGAACGAGCAAGATCAGAAACGCCCACAAAACAACGGTTCCCGTTCGGGCTATTGCTTCGATCCCAAGCCTTGCACAATACGCCGAAGCGATAGCGATTATTATGATTATCACCACTGGCGAGGCAACCGACGAAAACTCATCTGCCATGAACCTTGAAAATGAGCACATTACCGTCCCTGCAACGAATGTGAAATACAGTGCTATAAGCGCTCTTACGGCAAAGCAGAGCTTTTTGTTTTTTTCACAGGCACAAAGGATCTCGTCCTTTCTCATCAAGAACACAAACACGGGCACTCCGAGAACTATCTCTATTCCCGTTGATATCACAAGTCCTATCATCAAAGGTGTTCCCGATGAAAAGCTGTCGGTGCGATAGAGCATCAGATGCATGACCCTTGATAAGAGCAAAAGAACGAAAAACTGTCCGTTGCTGATCTTTGTGTCAGTTTTCATCAAGATCTCCTCCTGCTCCGTTCAAGTTTTCAACCTTCGCCGTATATTTTTGCATCCTCAAAAAGCTGACTCGGGTGATCGTGTCCCTCATCGCACGAGCCGTAAACGGGAATATCGGCGCCGTATATGGTACAGAAAACGAATCGGTCGCGCTCGCATTTACCAATATCACCGCCGCCGTGACCGCTATTCCGAAAAATCCGAAAACAGACCCCATTATCACGTTAATGATCCTAAGGATCGTGGTTTGTGCATTAAGGCTCGGCAGGACAAACGAGCTTGTTGCCGTAATTCCGATGATTATCAAAAGAGGCGCCGAGATAAGTCCGCTTGAAACGGCGGCGTCGCCGATAACAAGTCCGCCGACTATCGAAACCGCTCCGCCGATAGTTTTCGGGAGCCTCAGACCCGCTTCCTTCAATATCTCAAACATGATTATGACGATAAACATCTCCGCCACAAGCGAATAGGGCGTTGTTTCGGCAGAGGTTATAAGGTTCAAAAGCAGCGCACGCGCCAAAACCTCGGGATGATGTGTCGCCGCGGCAACATAAACTCCCGGCAAAAGTGTTGCCACCAAAAACGCCAAAAATCTTATCACCCGAAGATATGATGCATAATAAGGTTTTTCGGAATAGTCATCGACCGTTTGGAAATTCTCGATGAAAAGCGCCGGACAAACAAGCGCAAAGGGCACGCCGTCTATCAAAAGGGCAACTCTTCCCTCACTTATCTTCGAAGCACATACATCAGGGCGCTCGGTCGTTGAAACGCTTGAAAAGAACGACCCTTTGCTTGATGAAATAAACGGCTCAACAGCTCCTGTGGTCAAAACCATATCGAGCTTGATCTTTTTGACCTGCCGTCTGATCATTTCCCGAAGCTTTTTCGGCGTTTTCCCATCAATATAGACCATGCACAGCGGCGTTTTGCTGAGCTTTCCTGCGTTAAGATATTCAAACCTAAGCTTCGGGTTTTTAACTCTTCTGCGGATGAGGGACATATTTGTTCGAAGGTTTTCGATGAACGCCTCTTTTGCACCCTTGACGTTTGATTCAGTCGTCGGCTCGCTGAGCGAGCGAATTGCAAAGCCCTGTGCGCCGTATGCCACTCCGTGAGGGATCCCGTGAACAAAAATAAGAGCAAACCCCGAACAAAGATATTCACAAGCTTCATCAAAAAGATTGACGACCTTTGTGTCTATCGAGAATATCCCCTCTTCGGAGAAAAATCTGAAAACGTCCTTCGGCTCGGCGTTTCGTTTTTTATATTCCATAATGGGATCAAACAGCATTTTGGAAAGGTCCTTTGCCGACACCATTCCTTCGATAGTCAATATCGCACATCTGACCCCTTCAACGGTTATTCTTACAATATTCAAGTCTTGTGAATCGCCAAAGAGCGATCTAAGCTCTGTGAGCGTTTTTTCAAGGCTCGGAAAGATACTCTTGTCCTGCATAACAAATCTCCGTATCTGTATTTTTCACTTTTGATCTATCTTTTCCTGTAACAGCGGATATTATTCGGTGATAATATTGCTCGTCGCGGGCAATAATAACCTTAAACCGCGCAAAAGGCAGGGATTTCAATGCTCATTGTATTTATAAGGGGAATCATTTTATATGTTTTGGTCGTGTTTTCGGCAAGGCTCATGGGCAAGCGCCAGCTCGGCGAGCTTTCCCCTGCCGAGCTTGTCATAACCATTTTGATATCGAACATCGCAACGCTGACGCTTGAAGACCCCGATGTTCCGCTGATCATGGGAATGGTGCCGATCCTGACGCTTGTCTGTCTGGACGTCATCATCTCCTGTGTAACGCTCAAGCACCGAGGTTTTCGAAGGATCATCTCCGGCCAGCCAAGGATCATAATTTCGGGCGGAGTAATAGATCAAAAGGCGCTCAAAGACCTCAGATATACCGTTGACGATGTTTGCGCCTCTTTGCGTACACAGGGCATTTTCAACCTCAGCGAGGTGCAGTATGCCATCGTTGAAACGACGGGCACGATAAGCGTTTTGCAAAAGGCGGAAAACAAGCCCTTGACACCGTCAACACTCAAAGCTCCCGAAGAGTCCTGTGATCCGCCTGTTTGCATGATCGCAGACGGTGACCTTATCGCGAACGGAGAAGCGGCACATCAGGTCAAAAAGCTGCTCAAAAGCAAGCATCTTGATATCAAGGATGTTTTCATCTGTACCCGTGACGCGAACGGAAAGTTTGATATTGTTAAAAAGGAGAAAAAATGAAACGACTGATCACTGCCACGGTAATTATCGCCGTAATAATCGCACTCGGGGTTTTAACGATCGTTATAATCGCGAATGAAAACTCGAAGCTTTACGGCGAGATAAACAGCGTTATAAACGGATACGTCTCGGGTGAGGATGTTTCCGACAAGATATCTTCACTCGAAAAAGCCACCGAAAAATATCTCAGAACGGTGGGGATGGTCGCAAACGATGAAACGCTTCAAAAGATAGACGAAGCGGTTTCAAGGCTCAGGCCGATGTACGAAGCTCAAAGCGATGAGTTCTTAGCGGAATGCTATTTGGTGCGAACTGTGGCCGAGGAAATACTTGAGCAGCAAAAGCCCACGCTTCCAAGGCTTCTATAAATTCAAAAAAGTGTTGCAATACACTATAAATTGTGATATAATTGCTAAAAGACTACTATATAGTAGATTTCCGAAAGGACGGTATTTGTTATGAGATGCCCTTTTTGCAATTATGAAGACACAAAGGTTATTGACTCACGACCCAGTGAAGGCAAAAAACGCCGCAGACGTGAATGCTCACAGTGCGGAAAGCGCTTCACGACCTATGAAGTGATCGAAAAGCCGATCTTGATGGTCATCAAGAAGGACGGCGGATTTGAACCTTTCGATCGCAACAAGCTCATAAAGGGAATCACTTCAGCAACCAAAAAGCGCTCCATCAGCCTTGAGACTGTTGAGGGCATCGTTGACAGCATCGAAAACAAGATGGCTAACGATATGCGTACCGAGATCACCACAGCCGAGATCGGCGACAGTGTGCTTGCCTCCTTGAAGGATATCGACCTTGTGGCATATGTCCGCTTCGCATCCGTATATAAAGACTTTAACGACCTTGACAGCTTTATGGCTATCGTCAAGGAGCTTGAAAAGTAATAATATAAAAACGACCGCTTGTTCCTTTGAACAGGCGGTTTTCTTTTCATAATAAAAACATCCACCCATTGGGTGAAGTTTCGTAAAACAGTTAATCCGACCTATGGTTACAATCATAGGTCGGATTTTTATGTTATGTATCGGTTTAGAAAGGCTCCCTTGTGTAAAGGGAGCTTTGGGTGCGGTGCAAAACCCACAAATAACGCACTACGCCGAAAGGTGTATAGAAGTGCGCCCTTATCCAGCAGACAAATCGGATTTGGTTATGCAAGCCGTTCCAAAATCATCGACAGCCATCGCCGAACGCTTTCGGCATCTCCTGCCTTATGTGCATTCAGCAAGCTGTCCTCGTTCCACCGAATGTCAGAACTCCAAAAGGCATCAATAATCGCGCATAGATATGGATACAGTTTTTGTTCCTCTTCCGTGAAACTCCGCACAGAACAATATCCTCCCAAAAAGGATGCCAATATTTTGACTTCAAAATCATCCTCTTTGTTTTCGGGATAATCCATAAGTCTTGCTTCAAAGATGGCTTGCATTACAGCGTCACAAAAAAGAATATTATCTCCCGATCTGTTAAAATCAAAGATACCAATTTCGCCCTGCTGGGTAAGATACAAATTGCAGTCGCTAATATCTCCTTGTACAGCATACTTTGACCGTTTTCTTAATGGGGCAAGCGCATCCATATGTGCATTGTACGCATCAACGATTTTGTCAAAGAGAACCTTGTCCTCTCCTTTAAGAAGATGTTCCAGCGACATGAAAGCATCATAAGCAAACAAATCGTTATGGGAAAACGGATTGAATAGAACATCATTATCTATGTGGAGATTATTCTGTTCTGCAATCGCATGCGTTTTAGCAAGCAGTTCGCCTGTCTTTTTGGCAGTTGTTTCATCGACAATTTTGATTTCGTTCTCAACGAATTGCTCAAGTGTTACAATCACATCATACCCGCCGATGGAATACCAATTAGCAAATCTTCCATTCGCTTGGTATTGGGTCGGTGTAATAATTCCGTTCTGTTTCAGTACATCAGCAAACTGGCTTTGGCTTTCAATCAGTTCAAGTGTAACATCCTTCTCATTTTTGAACCGAACTACAAGGGGTGCGGCATCCTCTAAATCGACTTTTACAATGAGGCGTACTTCTTTTGAATCAGGATCATCGCGTTCATAGTGATAGCGCTGAAGTTCAGCAACACTTCTTATTTCTGCAAAGATGTTATAATCCTGCAAAATAGATTCAATATTTTCATTCGTTATATTAAACATGGTCTACCTCACACAGATTTGGACATAAATATTCAGACAAATTCTTGTTTTGCGAACTGTTTGATTTATTCTACTATATGGCCCCATGATATACAAGAAACTTCGTGGCAGAAGGATCTACCGTGAGGTTAGCTGTTTTACAGCCACCTAGCATTTGGGCGGATGTTTGATCTTGTTTACTTAGCCTTCTTAGCGTCAAGCTTTGACTGCCACATGACCCAAAGGGTGGGCGCAATGCAGTTCGAGGAATACACACCTGCGAGCAGACCCACAACAAGCGGGAATGCAAAGCTGATGATGGAATCAACGCCTGCCACAAGCGAAACAACACAGATCGCTGCCATTGCGATAACAGTTGTTGCGGTCGTGTGGATGGATCTTCCCATCGACTGGCTGATGCTCATGTTTACAAGCTCAGCAAGCGATTTCTGGGCGCCGTAAAGACGTCTGTTCTCTCTGATTCTGTCATAGATGATGATGGTTGCGTTGATGGAGTAGCCCAAGATGGTGAGCAAAACTGCCATAAAGTTTGAGTTGATGTCGAATCTGAAAACAACACAGCAAGCATATACGAAGAACATATCGTGGATAAGTGCGATAACCGCACAGCAACCTGCGACCCAGCCGCCGATGTGTCTGAATCTGAAGCCGATGTAAATGATCATCAAGACCGCAGAAACAGCAACCGCCATTATGCATTTTCCGAAGAATCCGCTGCCCGTAGAGGGATTAACGTCCTGTGAGCTGTAAAGAGCGAGCGAATTGTCGGGATAAGCTGCGATCAAAGCGTCTGTAAGAGCGCTCTGAGTCTCAACGCTGACACCTTCGGATGCAGGGAAGCTGAGTGCCACTGTCGTCAAACTGTCCGCCAAGCTTTCGCCCAAGGTCGCGTTACAGGTCTGTCCGACCGTCTCAGCCGCCAAAGCTTCGATCTCGTTTTCATCAATGGTTCCCGTATAGGAATAGGTAACGATGGTGCCGCCTTTAAACTCGATCGCAATGTTCATTCCCAAAACAAAGGTCAAAACGATCGACAAAGCGATAACCAAAAGTGAAACGGTGAAGAAGATTTTCTTCTTGCCGACGATATCATAGATCTTATTGTTCATCGTTCACACCTCCGTAAAGCTTGGGGTTTCTGAAGCACTTGAACTTTGCCAAGGATGCGAGCATAAGTCTTGTTGCGCCGATACCGAATACGAAGTTAAGGATTACACCGACCAAGAGTGTATATCCGAACGAATAGATAGTTCCTTCGATAGTTGTGGGGAACATGAAGTAGATAAAGCTCATTGCCTTTGCCAAAATGCTGTCCGGCGGACCGAATGCGCCCATAAGGATAACTGCTACAAACACCATTGTGATGTTTCCGTCGAATACAGCCGCCATAGCTCGCTTATATCCCTGTTCCAATGCTCCGTAAAGAGTTCTGCCTGCTCTGAGTTCTTCCTTGATACGTTCAAACGTTACAACGTTTGCGTCAACGCCCATACCGACTGCAAGGATGATACCTGCGATACCGGGGATGGTAAGAGTGAAGCTGGGAACGAATCCGAAGAAGCCTGTGATGCAGGCGATGGTTCCGACGACCTGTCCTGCCAATGAAATGCACGCAACTGCGCCGGGGAGTCTGTAAACAACGATCATATAGATGCAGATGAGTATAAACGCGATAACGCCTGCGATGAGCATTGCGTTTCTTGCGCCCGAGCCCATGGTTGCGGAGATCGTCGAGAAGTTCGAGGTCACAAGCTTATAGGGCAAAGCGCCGCCTGCGATCTTGTCAGCCAGCTCCTTAGCGGTATCATAGTCAAATGAATCGGATGTGATGGTAGCCTCACCGGAAGTGATAGCCTCGTTAACCGAGGGATATGAGATGCACACGTCATCCATCCAGATGGAGATAGTTCCTTCCTCTTTAGCCAATCTCGTGGTAGCTTCCGCAAACGCTTCGGTGCCGACTTCGTCGAAGTCGAGAGCTACTGCGAATACATATTCATAGTTCTCATCCTGCCAGAAAACAGCGCTTGCGCTTTCAACGTGTTCACCTGTCAAGATGATGTTTTCGGCGGTCACACCTGTGGGCAATCCATACTCATCGACCTCATAGCCTTCTCTGAAGGTGAGCTGAGCAGTCTCGCCGAGCTCGGCAACAGCAGCTTCGGGATCAAAGTCCTCTTCGCCTGCCTGCCAGGGGAATCTTACGATTATATCGTAATTAGAATAGTCAACATAAAGCTCATAGTCTGTAATGCCGAGATTTACAAGTCTCATTTCGAGTGCTGCCTGAGCAGCATCCATCTGTTCCTCGGTCGCCTCTACACCCTCAGGCGGAGAGAAGGTAACGTCAACGCCGCCGCTGATATCGATACCCCAACGGATATCGTCCGCACCTTTTATATAGACAGTTTCAATATCACCGTAATAGGTGGAAACGCCGTTAAAGGTGAGGAATGTAAAAACAGCTATCAGTACAACAACAATAAAAAATACGGGTTTGCCAATGCGTCGCACTTTAAGTCCTCCTTAATATAATTTGCACGTCAATAAAATTGACATTCACCTTGTTAGTATAGCCAAACAAAGGCAAAAAGTCAATAGGAGCTATATCATTTGGCATAATAAAAGAGCCCTCGAAGGAGCTCTTTTATCAAATGCTTTTAAATTATGCAACGACTTCGGGAACCACTTCAGCAACAGGTTCTTCCTTAGGCTCCAATGCCTTTTCTGCTCCATCATAGAATCCTGCTCTGATAAGGCCCATAAAGATGGAGTAAAGAAGAGCGAATACAAGGATAAAGACGACCAAAACGATGCCGAAGAGAACGCCGATGTAAGGAATTGCAGCAAACAAGCCGACGACCAAAACGACGATAACGAATGCGATCGGGATCAATACCTCGCTCCAGAACATCTTTGCCTTTAATCCATTGGTCATTTCCTTGGACTTCTTAAGCGCTTCGGTAGCACCGATCTCGGGCATTGTGATGAGTATGTAAGGAGTGAATGCATATTCATAAGACTTGATGATAGCAAACACAAATCCTGCGAAAGGAATGAGACCCCAGATCAAGATCCAAAGATACATCCAAGCCATACCGCCTGCGACGTGCATGAAATTCTTGAAGCCTGTGAAAATGTCGGCGGAAGAAACCTCTTCCCCTCTGTAGCCCTTAAGATAAAGGATGCAAAGGCTTGCGCTCAACGCTAAAACGATGGGAACATAAACGATCGGAACGATTCCGAACATGCTTGCCAATCCGGTCAAGAGCTGAGTGAGCAAGGTAAGTCCCTACAAGAGCACCGGCTTTTTCTTCAAGATGTTGAGTGCGCCGCGATATGTTTCCAAAATTGTTTGTTTCATAAAAGATAACCCCCTTAGTTATTTTATGATCAAATTATAGTCGATTTGTTGAATATTGTCAACTGTTGTACAAAGTTTTCTGCTTTAGCACTGTAAACGGCTTTACAAAAGCGACAAATGATGATATACTTTCGTTAATATAACCCAAGGGAGATGTAAACCAATGCCTTATTTGAACGAAAAAATTGAATGTATGCCCCGTGAAGAGCTTGAAAAGCTTCAGTCCGAAAGACTTAAATGGCAGGTAGAAAGAATGTACGAGCGCGTTGTTCTTTTCAGAAAACGCATGGATGAGCTCGGATTAAAGCCCTCTGACATCAAAGGAGTCGAAGACCTTCACAAGCTTCCCTTCTCCTATAAACAGGACTTAAGAGATTATTATCCCTACGGACTCTTTGCCGAGCCTCTTAAGGATATCGTCAGAGTTCACGCTTCAAGCGGCACGACCGGCAAGCAGATCGTTGTCGGCTACACACAAAAAGACCTTGACGACTGGGCTGACGGCGTCGCAAGAATGATGGTCGCTATCGGCTTGGGCGATGAAGATTTCGTTCAGGTATCCTATGGCTACGGTTTGTTTACAGGCGGTTTGGGAGCTCACGGCGGCGCTGAAAAGATCGGTGCTACCGTAATCCCCACAAGTGCGGGAAATACTGCCCGTCAGATCCAGACTATGGTCGATTTCGGCTCGACGGCTCTTTGCTGCACTCCTTCATACGCTTTATACCTTGGCGAGACTGTTGAGGAAATGGGCGTCAAGGATCAGCTCTCCTTGAAGGTCGGAATCTTCGGCGCTGAGCCTTGGACAGAGGATATGCGCCGCACCATCGAAGACAAGCTCAACATCAAGGCTTACGATATTTACGGTTTGAGTGAGATCATGGGCCCCGGTGTATCCTATGAATGTGAATGTCAGGCAGGTATGCACGTTTGTGAGGATATGTTCATTCCCGAAATAATCGATCCCGACACCGGTGAGGTCTTGCCTGCAGGCGAACAGGGCGAGCTCGTGTTCACCACCATCACCAAGGAAGGCTTCCCTCTTATCAGATACCGCACACGCGACATCTGCTCGCTCAACTATGAAAAGTGCGCTTGCGGAAGAACTCACGTCAGAATGAGAAAACCACAGGGCAGAACAGACGATATGCTCATCATCCGCGGCGTCAACGTCTTCCCGTCTCAGATCGAGGAAGTTTTGTTGAAGGCTTCGAACGGCACAATGCCCAACTATCAGATCATCGTCGACAGAGTTAACAACAACGACACCCTTGACATCAACGTTGAAATGTCCAACGAGATGTTTAACGACGACGTTAAGACCATTGCCGCAACCGAAAAGATGCTCGTTAACGAGCTCAGATCCGTTTTGGGCATCGGCGCGCGTGTTCATCTTTGCAACCCCAAGACCCTTCCCAAGAGCGAAGGCAAGGCAAAGCGTGTCTTTGATAACCGCAAGCTTCACGATTAATATAAGGAGGAACGAGAATGTATATTAAACAGCTTTCAGTTTTTGTTGAAAACAAGCACGGCTCTGCCTGTGACATTATGGAGATCCTCTCGGCAAACGGCATTAACATTTTAACCCTCTCCATCGCTGACACCACCGATTTCGGCATCATGCGCCTTATCGTCGATAAGCCGACTTTGGCTCAAAAAGTCATCTCAGAAGCAGGAGTTATCGTTAAAACGACCCGTGTTATCGCCGTCGCAGTCGATCACACTCCCGGTGAGCTCACAAAGATTTTACAGGTCTTGAAGTGTGCCGACCTCTCGGTCGAATATCTCTATGCATTTTGCGTTGAGGAGCATTCAAAGCCGATCATCGTTTTGCGTCCCACACACCGTGAGCCTGCTTTGAAGGCTTTGACCGTTGCAGGATTTGAGATCATAACGATAGATCAGGAATAAACAAGAAAGAAGCATCACCAATGGAATACAGAATCTCAGATAAATTTAAGAACATGAAGCCCTCTGCCATCCGTGAGATATTCAAAAGCCTCGGCAGACCGGGTGCGATCTCCTTTGCCGCAGGGAACCCAAGCCCCGAATCCTTCCCTGCGAGCGAGATGCAAAAGATTTCAAACGATATCTTCGAAAAAGAGCCCGTAACCGCTTTGCAATACGGCATTACCGAGGGCTATACGCCCCTTCGTGAGCTCGTCAAGGAGCGCTTGGCAAGAGTTTATAACATTCAAAGCCCCGACGACGACACCATTATCGTGACCGGCGGCCAACAGGGCATTGAGCTTACCTGCAAGGTCATGTGCAACGAGGGAGATGTTGTTTTGTGCGAAAGCCCGAGCTTCATCGGTGCGCTCAATGCGTTCAGATCTTTGGGCGCAAAGCTTGTCGGAATCCCTCTTAACGACGACGGGATCGACACCGCTAAGCTCGAAGAGGCTATGAAGGCAAACCCCAACGCAAAGCTTTTGTATCTTATCCCCACCTTCCACAATCCCGCGGGAATAACCTCAACGCTTGAAAACCGCAAGGCGGTCTATGAGCTTGCAAGAAAATACGATATCGTTATCATCGAGGATAATCCCTATGGCGATTTGAGATTCTCGGGCGAAAACGTTCCGACCTATAAGAGCATGGACGTTGACGGAAGAGTCGTTTACTGCGGCTCGTTCTCAAAGGTCCTCTCCGCAGGAATGAGAATCGGATTCGTCAACGCAAACAAAGAGCTTATCAGCAAGATCGTCGTTGCGAAGCAGGTCGAGGACGTTCACACAAACGTGCTCTTCCAGATGATCTGTGCAAGATATATCACGGAATATGACCTTGATGCACATATCGAGAATATCAGAAAGCTCTATGCTCATAAGGCAGGGCTTATGATCTCGGCGCTCGAAAAATATATGCCCGATTGCGTGAAGTTCACCCGTCCCGAGGGCGGAATCTTCCTTTGGTGTACACTTCCCGAAAGCATTGCTCTTTCTGACTTTGTCGCTAAGGCAAGCGAAAATAATGTTTTCGTTGTGCCCGGAACGGCATTCACACCCGACGAGAGCGAACCCACCCGTTCATTCAGATTGAACTATTCAATGCCGTCGGACGAGGATATCGACAAAGGCATTAAGATCCTGGCGGATATCATTAAGGAATTGATGTAACAGTCAGCCTGTTATAGTTTTTAATTCGGCAGAGGCGTTGCTCCTCTGCCGTTTGTTTCATAACGGGCTTTCGGTTGGGTGCGATGCTTACATACGGCACCCTTACCGTAACAGAGGCTCCGCTTGAGGGTCTCTTGAAAAGTGATGATAATAAAAAGTATTGCATAGTATTTGACGAATACGAAAGCGGCATTATCATCAACGCTCTTAATGACAAACGTAACGCTCTCATAACGGAACGGGTCGTTCGGATGAACAATATTCGCAGCCGGGCTGCAGAGATCGTAAACACCGATCTGATATTCGCATAACGACAATATCGGCAGGGGGATCTGCTCTCCCTGCCGATATTTTTTATAAGATAGTACGTATTAAATTGTTTTGGAGGCTGTAGAACTAAACCCTATCACGCTTTTTAGTCACGATCTTATCGCAAGCCGCCAAAATGCCGGGCAGAACGAACAGGATCAATAGTGTAGCACAAAGCGAACCCATAGAAATGGTCTTTACGATCGACGTTACCGTCGGGTTTTCAAACATACCGCCTACTACGGCTGTAACCAAAACCAAAATCAGACCGGAGGTCATAATCGTATGAATAGAACCGGCATAAGCCATCTTGAGTGCTTCCTTTACGTTTGCCGTTTTGCGGGCCTCGCAATAGTAATTGGTGAAAAGAATACCATAGTCTACGGTTGCGCCCATCAGAATGCATTCAACTATCAAAAGTGCCAGGTAATACATACTGCCGCTCGTCAGTCCCGTTATGGTAACCGTAATATAAACGCCGCACTGTACCAACAGAACAAGAATCAGCGGGATAGAAATGGATTTGAAGGTAAATGCAACGATCAGGAAGATCGCAAACGCAGTCAGCAGAGTGATAAACAAAAGCTCGTTGTCAAAGGTTTTCTGCATCTCATAGTTCATTGCGGAATTGCCAACCAAATAGTACT
>CAZYUJ010000008.1:0-82078 GCA_964650705.1 uncultured Oscillospiraceae bacterium | reverse complement strand
TTACGGGTAAAAAAAGAAGCGATACTCGGTTATCAAACCAAGTATCGCTAACTTTGTTTAGCCAACCCCGTCTGACAGATGCCGTAAAATAGTTAAATTTTTAGTTTAACTGTTTTACGAGCACCCGCGATTTGGGGCGTTCTTTTTTTATCCTCAGCCTTGATTATTTATCTCATTTATGCTATAATAAACTGATTATTTATGTTCACTTGTAAGGAGGCGGCTTAATGCGTATCATCGGCATCGACCCCGGCTATGCCATCATCGGCTTCGGAGTCCTCGATTATAACGGAAGAGATTTCTCCGTTGTCAATTTCGGCGCAATAACCACTCCCTCCGGAATGCCCTTTGACAAGCGCCTCGAGATGATATACTACGACATGACCCGGCTTCTCGATCAATACAAGCCCGATGCCATGTCGCTCGAAAAGCTCTTCTTCAACACCAACCACACCACCGCGATAGATGTTGCACAGGCGCGCGGAGTCATCCTTCTTTGCGCCGCCCAAAAGGGAATTTCGATAAATGAGTATACACCTCTTCAGGTCAAAAGCTCCATCGCCGGATACGGCAGAGCGGAAAAGCACCAGGTACAGGAAATGACCCGTTCCATCCTTCATCTTAAGGAGGTTCCAAAGCCCGACGACACCGCCGATGCCTTGGCGCTCGCAATCGCTCACGGGCACTATTCCAGCTCCGTTGCATACTCCGCATATTTGAATAAATAGGAGGAACGATCATGATCTACTGCCTTACAGGAAATATTCTGCATACCGAACCCGATCTTTGCGTTATCGAATGCTCAGGAGTCGGCTATGCTTGCCGTACAACTCTTTGCACACTTGAACAGATTCAGAATCTCGATTCTACCACTTTATATACCCATCTTGCTGTCCGTGAGGACGCAATCGACCTCTTCGGCTTCGCAACCATGGAGGAGCTTGATTTCTTCAAGCTTTTGACTTCCGTAAGCGGTGTCGGATCGAAATATGCTCTTGCAATACTTTCATCCTTAACACCCGACCAGGTCGCTCTTGCCATCGCCGCTGAAGATTCAAAAGCCTTCACCAAGATCAAAGGTGTCGGCAACAAGATCGCTCAGCGAATCGTAATGGAGCTTAAGGATAAGGTTGCCGCATCTCCCTCGCTTATGGGCTCAAACTCCGGAATCGACTTCGCCCCTGCGACAAAGGCAAACACTCCCGCGAACGAAGCGGTTGCCGCACTCGTTGTTTTGGGCTATTCCCAGTCTGAGGCTGCATCTTGCATCTCTCGCTTGGATTCCACACTCCCCACAGATGAGCTTATCAAACAAGCTCTGAGGCTCCTTGCTTCGCGCAAGCTCTGATTATTATAGAAAAGGAGAACGCATATGATTGAAACAGGCGAATTCGATTTTGAAAACCGCATAGTAGCTCCTAATTTGATCACCAATGAGCGTGACGAAGCTGACGTTTCTTTGCGCCCGAAGACCTTAAGCGAATACATAGGACAGGATAAGGTCAAAGAAAATCTCTCTATCTATATCGAAGCCGCAAAGAAGAGGGGAGAGGCACTCGACCACGTTTTGCTCTATGGCCCTCCCGGTCTTGGCAAAACCACTCTTTCCGCCATCATCGCCCACGAAATGGGCGTTAATATCCGTATAACCTCGGGACCAGCAATCGAAAAACCCGGCGATCTCGCAGCTCTTTTAACTAACCTTCAAGAGGGTGACGTCTTGTTTATCGACGAGATTCACCGTCTTTCCCGTGCTATCGAAGAGGTTTTATATCCCGCACTTGAGGATTTTGCGATCGACATCATCATCGGCAAAGGTCCTGCCGCAAGATCCATAAGAATTGATCTACCACACTTCACCCTCATCGGTGCGACGACCCGTGCCGGTCAGCTCACAACTCCCTTACGTGACCGTTTCGGCGTCATCCAACGCCTTGAGCTATATTCCAAAGAGGATCTTGCTGAGATCATAATGCGCTCTGCTGTCATCTTGGGCGTAGCGATCGACAAAGACGGCGCATATGAGCTTGCTTCTCGCTCCCGCGGAACACCGCGTATAGCTAACCGCTTCTTAAAGCGTGTTCGTGACTATGCCGACGTTATGGCTGACGGCAGAATAACTGCCGATATCGCGCGCATCGCTCTTGACAGAATGGAAGTTGACCCCTTGGGCCTTGATTCACTTGATAAGCGCATGCTTAATATGATAATAACAGGGTATAACGGCGGTCCCGTCGGACTTGAAACATTGGCTTCCGCTATCGGCGAAGAAGCCGTAACACTCGAAGACGTTTGTGAGCCCTATCTCATGCAGCTTGGCTTCATCGCCCGCACTCCGAGAGGACGCTGTGCAACAGAGCTTGCATATAAGCATCTTGGCATATTAAAAGACGGTCAGACGACTTTGTAATCACATCACAAGAAGGGAACTGTTTATATAATGGGAAGACTTTTTGGAACTGACGGCGCAAGAGGCGTCGCAATAACCGAGCTTACCACAGAAACTGCTATGCTCATCGGCAAGGCAGCAGCACTCACACTTTCAGCAAAAAATCACCATAAGGCAAAGATCCTCATCGGCAAGGATACACGAATTTCAGGCGACGTATTGGAAGCCGCACTCGTTGCAGGTATCTGCTCCGTCGGCGCCGACGTTCATATTTTGGGCGTTATCCCGACCCCTGCCGTTGCATACTTGACCACTAAATACGGTGCTGACGCAGGCGTTGTAATTTCCGCATCTCACAACTCCTATGAATTTAACGGCATCAAGCTCTTTGCATCCACGGGATATAAGCTCCCCGATGATGTTGAAGCTGAGATCGAATCGCTTGTCCTTGATTCTCCCGAAAAGCTCATGGGTGAGGGGAATGACAGCATCGGAAGAGTTATATACGAAAAGAACGCCGAGTGGGACTATGTTCGTCACCTCATCAAAAAGATCGACACCGACTTGAACAGAATGAAGGTCGCAATCGATTGTGCAAACGGCGCTTCCTATTCCTGTGCCGAAAAGTTCTTCAAAGGGATCGGCGCAAACGCTATTTTCATCAATAACACCCCTAACGGAACGAATATAAATGACAACTGCGGCTCAACTCACCTTGAAATGCTCAAGAAAACGGTTGTTGAGAACCGCTGTGTTGCCGGTGTAGCGTTCGACGGTGATGCTGACCGTTGCCTTATCGTCGATGAAAAGGGTGAGATAGTTGACGGCGACAAGATGATAGCTCTTTTGGCGCTTGATATGAAAAACCGTGAACAGCTCAACGCAAACACCTGCGTCGTGACCCAAATGACTAACCTCGGCTTCTTTAGATGGGCAAAGGAAAACGGAATCGTCGTTTCGACCTCATCGAAGATCGGCGACAGATACGTGCTTGAGCGCATGCTCCTTGGCGGTTACAACCTCGGCGGAGAACAATCGGGTCATATCATCTTGACCGATTGCGGCACTACCGGAGACGGTGAGCTTTCGGGCGCAAAGGTCCTTGAGATCCTTGCTCACTCCGGCAAAAAGCTCAGCGAGCTCGCAAACGTGTTCACACCCTATCCTCAGCTTTTGTTGAATGTCAAGCTCCGCCCCGAATGCAAGGGAACATGGAACAAGGTCGATGAGATAAACGAAATTATCAATTTCTGCCAAGAAAAACTCGGCTCCGACGGCAGAGTTTTCGTTCGCGAATCAGGAACCGAGCCTTTGGTTCGTGTTATGGTCGAAGCCAAGGATAAGGATATTACATATCAATATGCCCACGCAATTGCAAAGGTCGTTAAGGATCATTTGGGCGAAGGAGAATAAACGTGAGAATAGCCGATAAATGGACTGATTACCGCATTATAGACACTTCCGACGGCGAAAAGCTCGAGTCGTGGAAGGGGAAAACGCTTGTCAGACCCGACCCTCAGATAATCTGGAAGACCGAGCGCCGCAATCCTCTCTGGCGCGGTGCCGATGCTATATATCACCGCTCGAACAAGGGCGGGGGAGAGTGGGAATACCGCCGCAAGCTCCCCGAAAGCTGGACGATTTCATACGGTGACCTTAACTTCATCATTCGTCCCACAGGCTTTAAGCACACAGGTCTTTTCCCGGAGCAGGCTGTCAACTGGGACTATATGTCTGATCTCATTAAAAACGCGGGAAGACCGATAAACGTCCTAAACCTCTTCGCCTATACAGGCGGAGCAACGCTTGCTTGCGCTAACGCAGGTGCAAGCGTTTGCCACGTTGATGCTTCGAAGGGAATGGTTCAGTGGGCTCGTGAAAACGCCGCCGCATCAAACTTGACCGAAAAGCCTATCCGCTGGATAGTTGACGATTGTGAAAAGTTCGTCGAGCGTGAGATCCGCCGCGGAAAGCGCTATGATGCCATCATCATGGATCCCCCCAGCTACGGAAGAGGCCCTTCGGGTGAGGTCTGGAAGCTCGAAGACTGCATCTATGACCTCATCAAGCTCTGTAAGGGCGTTCTGAGCGATGACCCTTTGTTCTTTGTCTTAAACAGCTACACAACGGGACTTTCGCCGTCCGTTATGGCATATATGCTCGACAACGTTTTAACAAAACAGTTCGGCGGAAAGGTTACCGCCGATGAGATAGGTCTTCCCGTTGAGGAATCCAATATGCCTCTTCCTGCAGGAAGCACAGCTATCTGGCAAAAATAATTTTCAAGGTATTTAAAATGAGCAATTTTATTGAAGTAAAAAACGTCAGCTTTTCCTATACTAATGATTTTGAAACGCCCCCTATAAAAAACACGGTCATATCCGACCTGTCTTTGGAGATCAAGAGGGGAGAGTTCGTCGCAATTCTGGGACATAACGGCTCGGGAAAATCGACACTTGCGAAGATGTTCAACGCCATAAATCTTCCCGAATCGGGTGATATTCTCATCAACGGCATGAACACCAAGGATGAAGCAAACCTTTTTGATATAAGAAAAACCGTCGGAATGGTCTTCCAAAACCCCGATAATCAAATAGTTGCCACAATTGTTGAGGAGGACGTTGCTTTCGCCCTTGAAAACATCGGTGTTGAGCCGAGCGAGATAAGGCTCAAGGTCGACGAAGCCCTTAACACCGTCGGAATGTATAAATACCGCGAGCACGCTCCGCACAAGCTTTCGGGAGGACAGAAACAGCGTATCGCTATCGCAGGCGTTCTTGCAATGAATCCCGAGTGCATCGTTATGGACGAGCCTACAGCTATGCTTGACCCTATCGGCAGACGTGAGATAATGAAGACCGTCAAACAGCTCAACTCCATGGGTGTTACAATAATCCTCATAACTCACTATATGGAAGAGGCAGCGCAAGCAGGCAGAGTTATAGTGATGGATAACGGAAAGATAATATTGGATAACGAGCCCAAAAAGGTCTTTTCACAGCTTAAGCTGCTCAGATCCGTCGGGCTTGACGTCCCACAGGTCACCGAGCTTACACACGCACTTATTGATTGCGGACTTCCGCTTGCAAACGACATTATCACAGAGGAAGAGTGTGCCAAGGCACTCTATGAGCTATTAAAGAAAGGCGAAAACTAAGTTGGGAATTTTAAAAACTGAAAACTTAACATATGTATATGGCGAAGGGACACCTTTTCGAAAGGTAGCGCTCGATAATATAAATCTCGACATCGAAGAGGGCGAAATGGTCGGCATTATCGGCCACACGGGATCGGGCAAGTCAACGCTGATCCAGCACTTTAACGGCCTTTTAAAGCCCACATCGGGCAAGGTCTTCGTCGAGGGCGAAGAGCTTTTTGCCGATAAATCGCGCCTTCGTGATATCCGCTTCAAGGTCGGGCTCGTGTTCCAATATCCCGAATATCAACTATTCGAGGAAACTGTCTATAAAGACATCGCCTTCGGCCCGAAGAACATGGGTCTTAGCGATGATGAGATCGACCGCCGTGTAAAAGAGACCGTGCGTCTTGTCGGCTTAAAGCCGGAGGTTTTGAATAAATCTCCTTTCGAGCTTTCGGGCGGTCAGAAGCGCCGTGTTGCGATCGCAGGTGTAATGGCTATGGAGCCTAAAGTGCTCATCTTAGACGAACCGACCGCAGGGCTCGATCCTCACGGAAGAGACCGTATTTTGGGACTCATCAAAGAGTATCATAAAGAAAAGGGCAACACCGTAATGCTCGTCTCCCACTCGATGGAGGACGTAGCAAAAACCGTGTCGAAAATTCTCGTAATGGGCGAATCAAACGTCATAATGTATGACACTCCCGAGAAGGTTTTTGCAAAAGCAAAAGAGCTCACGGATATGGGACTTACCGTTCCTCAAATAACAAGAGTTTTTGTGAAACTTAAAGAAATGGGCATCGATTTCGACGATGAGGTATACTCCGTTGACTATGCCAAGAACCTTATACTCAAGCTTTTGGAGCAAAAGAAAGGATAACCAACATTGATAAAGGATATTACCATCGGTCAATATTTCCCCGGAAAATCCTTAATTCATCGCTTAGACCCCCGAATTAAGATCCTCTTGACCGCTTTATATATAGTTATGCTCTTTGCAGCATCCGGCTTTTTGGGCTTGGGCATCGGAATGATCTATATGATCGCCGCCTTCCTGATCTCAGGGATCCCGATAAAAATGATGCTCAAAAGCATCAAGCCGATACTCCCCATCATCATCATCACAGGTATATTGAACCTCTTCTTTGTTGAGGGCGAAACTGTCCTCATTTCGTGGTGGATCATTAATATTACTGCGGAAGGAGTCCGTACCATGATCTTCATGGCTGTAAGGATCATATTCTTAATCTGCGGAACCTCGCTTCTGACTTATACCACATCTCCGATCACGTTGACCGACGCTATCGAGCGCATTTTGTCACCTTTAAAGGTCATAAAATTCCCGGCACACGAGATCGCAATGATGATGACTATCGCACTTCGCTTCATCCCCACACTCATCGAGGAGACCGACAAGATAATGTCTGCTCAAAAGGCGAGAGGTGCTGATCTGGAGTCGGGTTCGGTTTTACAGCGTGCAAAAGCACTCATCCCGATACTCATTCCTTTGTTCGTCTCAGCTTTCAGACGTGCCGAGGATCTGGCACTTGCCATGGAATGCCGCTGCTATCACGGCGGTGACGGAAGAACAAGAATGCGTCAGCTCAAAACCGCAGCCCGTGATTGGCTCACGGTTTTGGTAACGATTATCTTCATGGCAGGGATCTTTGTGTTGAACGGACTGTTGCCGATATGAAAAACTATAAAGTTACAATGTCCTTCAAGGGCACAAATTATCACGGCTTTCAGCGCCAACCAAATTTGAAAACCGTTCAGGGAACTGTTGAGGACACTATTTACAAGCTTTTGGGCGAGCGTGTGACGATCAACGGCTGTTCTCGAACGGATGCAGGCGTTCACGCTAATAAGTTTGTGTTCAGCGTCGCATTGGAGACAGATATCGACCCAAGAGGTGTTATCTTCGGGCTTAACGGCGTTTTGCCGCCCGATATTTCGATCCTCGAATGTGAAGAAGCTGCGGATGATTTCCACGCAAGATTTGATTGCAAGGGCAAGGAATACGTCTATATCATCCATAACAGCGAGATAAAGTCGCCCTTCTATGCTGATACTGCGTATCGAAGCTGGTTCCCGATAGATGCCGAAAAGCTAAACCTTGCCTGCAAGGATTTCATCGGCACACACGATTTCAAATCCTTTTGTGCGACCGCTTGCGACAAGGAAATTACCGTCCGCACGGTTTTTGATTTCAAGGTCGAGCGTGAAGGTGACTTAGTCAAGTTCACCGTTTCGGGTGACGGTTTCCTATATAACATGGTGCGTATCATGGTGGGAACTCTTTTGTTCATCAACGATGACAAGCTCCCAAAAGATTCAATTCCGCAAATAATCGCTTCCCTTGACAGAACAAAAGCGGGCAAAACTGTCCCCCCACAGGGACTGTATCTTAATAAAGTATTCTACTGATTTTTTGAAGATGGGAGGAAAGCCAAGTGTCAAGCATAAACTCTTTTGAGACCGATATGCGAAAGCTTCGGCGTAAACGCAAAGCAAAGCGTACCGTGAAAAACCTGTTGTTTGTTTTTGCAGTTGTCTTGGCAGTCGGAATCATATATGTAACCCAGGATCGCTGGATAGTCTATCTTGATGGAATCCTCGAACGTGCCGAAACCAACACCTCGTTTGGTGAGGCTTCAATCGCAGAAGGCAATTATCCTATTGACATAAGCAAAAAAACCAACACTGCTATCGGCACTCTCGGCAACGGCTGGACTCTTTTTGCCGATACCGAGTTCTATGTATACGATCACTCGGGCGATATCTCCTTCTCGGTTCAGGCAACCTATTCGAATCCGATAATAACCTCTGCCGAAAAGCGCACACTCATCTATGATCTCGGGGGATATAACTTTATGGTGTGCAGCGCAAAGAAACAGGTATTCTCGAAGAAACTGACAGATCAGATCCTGCTCGGCGCAGTAGGAGCTGACGGCAGCGTTGCGATCGTCACATCAACTGACAAATACTCATCCTATTTAACGGTATATGACCGCAACGGCTCGGAGATATTCCATTGGGCTGACGGCAACATGATCACCGCTATTTCTATCGACGATTCGGGCAAGGGCTGCCTGGTCTCAAGCACTTATGCTCTCGGAGGCGAGTTCAATTCTTGTGTTACGGCGCTTGATTTCTCTTCGACCGATATCAAGTTCAAGACCTCTCCTGTAAAGGCACTCACCTTTGCACTCGGACATTGCAAGGATGACGGCTTCTGGCTTATCGCTGACGATGCCTTATACCGTTTCACAGAGGACGGTACGATCGAATTCACCTCTGAATTCGATTTCGACCTCGTCTCATACAGCCTCAGCGACAGCACTTGTGCCCTCATTTTCGAAAGTGTGGGCGTAAACCACACGAATGTTTCGATATACTCATATAATTCTGAGGATGTAACAGATATCGCTCTTGAGGACAGCGTTAATCATATTTTCGTCAACGACAGCACAGTATATTACAATACTGACACTCAGCTATATGCTATTAGCAGTAAAGGCGAAAGCCTTGCCACGGCGAAGCTTGACGATATCTACCGTTCATTTGCTGTTTTGGGTGACAGCGTATATTTAATGGGCTATCGCAACATCCAAAGAATCGACTTTGTCCACTGATCACACATTACGAAAGGAGATCTGTTTATATGGCATCACAGCTCTATTGGTTTTATGATGTTTTGATAATCGGCATATTGCTGGTTTGTCTATATATCGGCGCAAAGCGCGGCTTTTTGCGGAGCGCTGTTTTCATAGTTTTGGTCGTAGCTTCTGTTCTTATAAGCTGGATAGGCGCCGAGATCGCTTCTCCTATCATATACAATAATTTTATAAAAGAAGCTGTCATATCCGGACTCAGCGAGACTTCTGAGGATACCGATCCCTCAAAGGTCGCAATGGAAGCTATCACAGAAGGCGACTATGGAGTTGAAATGTCGGATTACGAGCTAGGTAACCTCCTTTCCTCCACGGGCGATTTCTTTGAAAATATTGCGAAAGAAATGAAAAACAACGGTGCCGTAAGTGACACCGATGAGATCAAGACCGAGGTCGAAGAATCCGTTATCGAAAAAATGCTCACGTCGCTTTTGGGCGGAGCTGTCTCCAACGATCTTTTGAATGAAATGCTCGTTTCTATTGAGGGAACTACAGAAGGCATCGGCAACGTATTAAGCGCTTTTATCGGCGGCGATAAGCAGGAGACTGCGATAGCTGCGGAAGAAAATCTTGTGGCTCCCGTTGTAAAGGGCTTGCTCAAGATAATTGTCTGGCTTGTATTGATGCTATTGTTCCGCCTCATAATCGCTCCCGTGTCCGATTCCTTCAAGCTTGTCAACAAGATCCCTCTCATCGGCCCCGTAAATTCGCTTTTGGGTGCTGTTTTGGGCGCTGTTGAGGGTATAATATTTATCTATGCACTCGCTCTGGCGATCCGTTTGGCTATTTATTTGACCGAGGGCTCGCTGATGTTTATAAACAATCAAACCATCGAACTCACACGCATTTTCAAGATTTTCTATAACCTTGATATCAGCACACTTATCTAATTTTTCAGGAGATACTAAATGATTTGTTCAAGATGCAAAAAACGTCCCGCTGCCGTTTTTATCACAACAATGAACGGCAACGAGAAAAAGAATGAAGGACTTTGCTTTGTTTGTGCCCGTGAAATGGGCATAACTCAAGTTGATGACTATATGAAGCAGATGGGAATTTCCGAAGAGGATCTCGATTCTTTGATGGAAAGCATGACAATGGATGCTGACGGCGATTCCTTTGAAATGGGCGGAACAGGCGCGATGCCTAACTTTTTGACCAACCTTTTGGGTCAGCTCGGCGGAAATAATCCCAATCCCAACGCTATAACCCCCTCTGAAAACGGCGACAGATCCGCTAAAGACAAAGCTAAGGACAAAAAGGATAAAAAGGCAAAAAAGGAACAGCAGGAGCTCAAGTTCCTCACAACCTATTGTACTAATTTGACCGGCAGAGCCCGCGAAGGTAAGCTTGATAACATCATCGGACGCGACCGCGAGATCGGAAGAGCCGTTCAGATCTTAAGCCGTCGCCAAAAGAATAACCCCTGCTTTATCGGTGAACCGGGCGTTGGTAAGACCGCTATTGCTGAGGGTATCGCTCAAAAAATCGTCGCAGGAGATGTTCCGTTCAACCTCAAGGATAAACAGCTCTATCTCTTGGATCTTACCGCCCTTGTTGCAGGAACTCAGTTCAGAGGACAGTTTGAAAGCCGAATCAAAGGCCTTATTGAAGAGGTCAAGCGTGAAGGCAACGTCATCCTCTTCATCGATGAGGTTCACAATCTTGTCGGAACAGGGGATAGCGAGGGAACGATGAACGCCGCCAACATCCTTAAGCCTGCCCTTTCAAGAGGCGAGCTTCAGGTCATCGGTGCCACGACATTTAAAGAATACCGCAAATATATCGAAAAGGATTCTGCGCTTGAGCGCCGTTTCCAGCCGATAACCGTTTCTGAACCCACTGTTGATGACACTGTTGAAGTCCTCATGGGTATAAAGAAATACTATGAAAAATATCACCGTGTAAAGATATCGGACGCCGCTGTGAGAATGTGTGCCGTTTTATCTGAGCGCTATATAAATGACAGATTCCTTCCCGACAAGGCAATTGATCTTTTGGATGAATCCTGTGCGTGCGCATCCATCAGAAGTCCCGAGATCGCCAAGGCAACAGCTTTGGAAACTCAGCTTTCCGAAATGAATACAGCTCTTTCTGAGCTTGAATCAGCAGAAGAGCTTGATTACGAAAACATCGTCAAAACCAAGGCTGAGATATCAAAGCTTGAAGCTGAATACGCTGCCGCACAGCTCGAAGCTGACAAGGTTTGCGTGACAGATGCCGATCTGTCAAAGGTCATTGAGCTTTGGACGGGTATTCCCGCAAACAAGATCGTTGAATCTGAATATGCAAAAATAAGAAATCTTCACGAAGCGCTGAGCAAAAAGATCATCGGCCAGCCAGACGCTATCGACCTTGTTTGCTCGGCTGTTCGCCGTTCTCGAGTTCAGCTCACTTCACGCCGCCGACCTGCATCGTTTATCTTCGTAGGTCCCACCGGTGTCGGAAAGACAGAGCTTGCTAAAACGCTCGCTTCGGAGCTTTTTGATGCAACAGAACCGCTGATCCGCATCGATATGTCAGAATATATGGAAAAGCACACGGTTTCCCGTCTTATCGGCTCGCCTCCGGGCTATGTCGGATATGACGAGGCAGGTCAGCTCACCGAAAAGGTGCGCCGCAAGCCTTATTCCGTTGTCTTGTTCGACGAGATCGAAAAAGCTCATCCCGACGTTATGAATATCCTTCTTCAGATTCTCGATGAGGGCAGAGTTAATGACGCACAGGGAAGAAGCGTTTCGTTTGAGAATACCGTCATAATCATGACTTCTAACGCGGGCTCAACAGATAAATCGGGTATGGGCTTTGAAAGAAGTCAAGCTGAGATCTCTAAGGATAGAGCGATGAAAGGTCTTCGTGATTTCCTAAGACCAGAGTTCATCAGCCGTGTTGATGAGATCGTCGTGTTCAATCCCTTAACCGAGGAAAATTATGCCGATATCGCACACCTTATGCTTAAGGAAATGGAAGCTCCTTTGGCTGATAAGCTTATCATGTTCACATTTGATCGTGCCGCCGAAGAGGCGATCGCTTCAATCGCATTTAATGCAAAATACGGCGCCCGTGATATCCGCCGCGTAATCCGAAAAGAGGTCGAGGATAAGATAGCAAATCTTATCATCACCTCGGGTGAGATCAAGCTTCGCACAATAAATGTAACTGCCGCTGACGGCAAACTCGTCGTCGAAGGCGTTTGACCGCCTCCACCCGCCGCTGACTCCTGCAGCTCCGCCGCAAGAGCCGCAGCGCCGGACGTCGGCTCAGAAGCAACCGACCAACCACCGCTCGGCACGAAACGCCACAGCACTCCGTGCGCGGCGCTTCACGCCTCGCTGACTTTGTAAACTTTTTGTGAATTTTTCGAAATATCCTTGCACCCATATATTTAATATGGTACAATACTCAAGCCGCATATGCTCGGCTCCCGAAAATCGGTGAAAAACCGTGCCGAAACGTAGCGAGTTTTATAGTAAAGGCAGGTGCCAACTTATAATGTACGCAGTAATTGAAACAGGCGGAAAGCAGTATCAGGTTAAAGAGGGCGATATCCTCTTCATCGAAAAGCTCCCCGTTGAAGCTGAAGAAAACGTAACCTTCGATAAGGTCATCGTTGTTTCTAACGGCGAATCCACCACCGTAGGTGCTCCCTATGTTGCAGGTGCTACCGTTGATGCTACAGTTCTTAAGAACGGTAAGGCTAAGAAAATCACTGTATTTACCTACAAGCCCAAGAAGGGTTCTTCTCACAAGAAGCAGGGTCACAGACAGCCCTACACACAGGTAAGAATTGAAGCTATCAAGGCATAATGATTGACGCTCAGTTTTTAACAACCAACGGCAGGGTTAAGGGCTTTGCCATCAAAGGCCACGCAGGATATGCATTGTTTGGCAAGGACATCGTTTGTGCGAGTGTCTCGTCAAGCGTAATGATGACTGCGAACACCGTTACCGAGATTTTAAAGGTCAAGGCTGACGTAAAAGCGTTTGACAACGAGATCAGGTGCGGACTTTTAGAGGAATCCTCGGAAGCAGAAGATATGCTCGAAGGCTTAAAGTTCCATTTGCAGCTTCTTTCGGAGGATTATCCAAACACAATAAAAGTAACTATTTCGGAGGTGTAATAAATGTTAAGAATCAGTATGCAGTTCTTCGCTCATAAGAAGGGTGTAAGTTCTACCAAGAACGGTCGTGACTCTGAATCCAAGAGACTCGGCGCTAAGAGAGCAGACGGACAGGCAGTTTTGGCAGGTAACATTCTTTACCGCCAGAGAGGTACACACATTCACCCCGGTGTGAACGTAGGTATCGGTTCTGATGATACTTTATACGCAAAGGTTGACGGCGTAGTAAGATTTGAAAGACTTGGCCGCGACAGAAAGAAAGTAAGCGTATATCCCGCAGAATAACAATTAGGCTTAAAACCCAAGCTTGACACAAAAAGCTTGGGTTTTCCATTGAATCAAGAAAATTAAGGAGGGTGCAACATGTTTGTCGATGAAGTATTCATAACTGTTGAGGCAGGAGACGGCGGCGATGGCTGTGTCTCTTTCCACAGAGAAAAATATGTAGCCGCAGGCGGACCTGATGGCGGTGACGGCGGAAAAGGCGGCGATATCGTCTTTTTGGTCGACGATAACTGCTCGACACTTATTGATTTCCGCTATAAGCGCAAGTTCTCCGCACAGCGAGGCGCTGACGGCGGCTCAAAAAACAGCTTCGGCAAAGGTGCGCCCGACCTTGTCATAAAAGTCCCTCGCGGTACTGTTGTCCGCGAAAAGGACACAGGAAGGATCCTTGCCGATATGTCGGGCGATGAGCCTGTAATAATCGCCAAGGGCGGCAAGGGCGGAAGGGGAAATGCCCATTTCGCAACCCCGACCCGTCAGATCCCCCGTTTTGCAAAGCCCGGCTTCAAGGGCCAAAAGTTCGAGCTCAAGCTTGAGCTCAAGCTTCTTGCAGACGTAGGACTTGTCGGCTTCCCCAATGTAGGAAAATCGACCCTTATCTCGGTCGTATCCGCCGCAAAGCCCAAGATCGCAAACTATCACTTCACAACGCTGACCCCCGTTTTGGGCGTCGTTAAGATATCCGAAGGTAACTCCTTCGTTATGGCTGATATCCCCGGACTTATCGAGGGCGCAAGCGACGGCATCGGCCTTGGTCACGAATTTTTGCGCCACGTTGAGCGTTGCCGCTTGATAATCCACGTCGTCGACGTTTCAGGTTGTGAGGGAAGAGACCCCATCGAAGATTTTGAAATAATCAATAAAGAGCTCCGCAATTTCTCTGATGACCTCGCAAATGCTCCACAGATCGTTGCAGCAAACAAGTCGGATATGGCATCCGCGGAAGACGTTGCACGCTTCAAGGAATATATTGAGTCCAAGGGTCTGACCTGCTTCGAGATCTCCGCTGCAACGACCGTAGGTACAAAAGAGCTTGTAAACTTCACCTCGAATGAGCTTAAAAAGCTTCCGCCTCTTCGTGTGTTCGAACCCGATCCTGTTCCCACTTGGGATACTATCGAGGTCGAGACTGAGCGTCCCTTCAAGATCACCTATGAAGACGGTATCTACTTTGTCGATGCCGAGTGGATGGAAGGCGTTTTACGCATGGCGAATATGGACGACTATGAGTCGCTTCAGCACTTCCAGCTTGTCTTAAAATCAAGCGGAATCATCGACGAGCTCGAGAACATGGGGATTCAGGACGGCGATACCGTTTCTGTCTGCGATTTCGAGTTTGACTATGTCAGATAACAAAAGGGGATGAGCTTACGTTAAAGCCTGTTGATAAACGAACAGCAAATCAGTACAGCCCGCTTGCACTTGCTTTTTTGGGCGACTCAGTATACGAACAGCTCGTGCGGCATCATCTTGTATTGGGCGCAAACATGCCCGCAGGCAAGCTCCACAGCCTTGCAGTAAAGCTCGTTTGCTGTGAATTCCAGTCCGACGCTGTCGAAGTTATCACCCCTCTTTTGAATGAAGATGAGCTTGATATCATGCGCCGCGGAAGAAACTCAAGCGGAATAACTCCGCCGAGGCACGCTGTCGTTTCGGTATACAGACGTGCAACTTCGCTGGAGTGCCTTTTCGGCTGGCTCTATCTTATAGGCGAGACAGAGCGTATCGACTTCCTCTTCGAAAAAATCTGGGAAACAGTTGAAATCAACTATAAATAGAGTTATAATTATATAGACTTATATGACTGAAAGGAATGGTCACACAATATGTCAGGACATTCAAAATGGAACAACATAAAGCGCAAAAAGGAAGCCGCTGACGGCGCTAAGGCAAAGATCTTTACCCGCATCGGCAGAGAGATAACCGTTGCCGTTAAAGAGGGCGGACCCGATCCTTCCTCGAACGCCAAGCTAAGAGACCTTATCTCAAAGGCGAAGGCTAACAACGTTCCCAACGACAACATCGACCGTGTTATCAAAAAGGCATCTGGCGACGGTGACAAGAACAACTATGAAACCATGGTATATGAAGGCTATGGCCCCGGCGGTGTTGCTGTTATCGTTGAATGCTTGACAGATAACAAGAACCGTACCGCAGGCGACGTAAGACACTATTTCGATAAGTTCGGCGGAAACATGGGAACGACCGGTTGCGTATCGTTCATGTTTACAAGAAAAGGTGTCATCGCTCTCGAGTTCGACGGTCAGGATGAGGATAAGATCATGGAAGACTGCTTCGAAGCAGGAGCTGAAGACTTCAACATCGAAGACGAAGTTATCGAAGTCTCCACCGAGCCTAATGACGTCTTCAAGGTCGCAGAGGCTTTGGGCACAATGGGCTACAAGGTCGTATCCGCTGAGGATGCAATGATTCCTTCGACCTATACCACACTCACCGACGAAACTCACCTTAAGTATATGAACCTTCTTTTAGAAAACCTTGACGAAAACGATGACGTTCAACAGGTTTGGCACAATTGGGATGCTCCCGAAGAGCCTGAAGAAGACTGATAAAATTAAAATCCACCCGTTTGGGTGGATTTTTTATGTATCATCTGAAATCTTAGCCGTTATAATATAACACCCTGTGTTATCAGGGCTAATAGTCAGACTTTCGTATTCAAGCGGGATCTCGATTTTGCCGTCAACGGGTTTCTGTCGCGAAATAATATATCCGCCGGTCTCATAAAACATATTCTCCTTTAGCGAGAATATGTACTCTTCAAGTGTCAATTCGTTGTTATATATGATCTCGGAATGAGGAGATCCTACATATCTTATATGCCACGGCTCGAATTTTATTCCTGTTTCCTTGACACCATAGTGCGGATATCTTATGATAAATCCATATTCGTGGCAATGTGTATTAACGAACTTTCCTGCATCACAGTTTAAGAATCCTTCTCCTGCATGATACATAACGTAAACATCAAGCGCAAGTCCGGTTTCGTGCTCGCTGCAGCCCGGCTTTGTCGCAGTTTCGGGATCTTCGTCATAAAGCTCCTGCTGTTCATCTCTTGTTCTGACATGGCTGGAAACGTAAAGAGTATCGTTTGCGTTATCGCTGACCGCTTGCGACAGCAGTGAATAGCTTTGAAGCATATCGGTGTTCATCATCACACCGGTGTCCTTATATTCAGATATCTCCATCTCATATCCGTCGGGCAGGGGATTAGATACGTTAATAAGCATCATGCACTGATTAATATCATATCCGTTTTCTTCGCTCAGATCCGAAACATTCACAGAAACTGTTTCGATCGTGGTTTTCTTCAGATCTATCGGTTTCCGATCGAAGTCAAGCCCAAATGCGTTCGAGTTTTTTATAAATCGCATAGCCCCGATACCCATGAATGCAATTGCAAGAACGGTGACATAAAGCCCGATTCTTCGAAGTCTGTATTTATTGAAATATTCCATTTCCTTCACCTCAACACTTAACTACCACGCATTATATCACCCCGTTTCTTTAAACTTCAACAATTCTTAACAAATCTTAATGTTCTTAAGTCAATCTTAATCCTATTAAAACATCTGCAATTTGCACAATATCTCATGCTTATATGTTGGCTTTATTATGCAGATTATCGCTCTGGATCTGAAAGATGTTTGAATCACACATAGAATCATTGTTGATTATCGCTTAAAATCCGTTGAAACGCCCGTGGGAATTATGCATAATAAACAGATGTAAAGCGATTTACTTTACACCTTCTGAATTTGCATTTTGCCGTTAGCAGTCATAAAATACAATTATCAAACTAAGAAACGAAGGCATTATCATGAAAAACAAAAAGCTTCAATCAATCATCGCCGTCGGTTTAATGGCTGCACTTTGCTATGTCGGAAACTATCTCCAAATTAAGATCCCGAACGGCGTTTTAATAACCCGAATCCACTTCGGCAACTCCATGTGCCTTTTGGCGGGTCTTTTGTTCGGCGGTCTTAACGGCGGTCTTGCATCAGGAATCGGAGCCGCTCTTTATGATCTGTTCGATCCTGTCTATATCGTCTCCGCCCCCTTCACATTCCTTTCAAAGTTCGCGATGGGCTTCGTTTGCGGTATTCTTTCAAAATCACAGAAGCGCCTGAAGAACGAAACTGCTCACGTCCTGACGTCAGCTATCGTCGGACAGCTTGTATATATCGTTTGCTACCTTGCAAAGACCTATATCTCTCAGATAATCCTCGGCTACACCGTTGAAACTGCGCTGACAGCGACCGCAACCAACCTCTTGACCTCATCAGTCAACGCAGTCATCGCTGTCGCAGTTTCCGTTCCCCTATATTTCGGATTGAAAAAGCCGCTCGCTTCAACATATTTTGCAGCGCTGATAAATGAGCGCCGAGAATCCAAAACCGACTGGAAAACCAAGCTTATCATCTGCATTGTCTTCGCCGTTATAGCGGTCGGCGCAGTAATATTCGGCACACTAATGAAAAAGTAATATAAAAAAACGACCCTGCTGAGGAAATCCTCAGCAGGGTTTTATTATTTCTTATTTCTTGGGTTTCTTGATCTTGTTGAGCTGCTTGTTTAAATGCAAAAGCTCTTCCTTGGTGAAATTAATGTCAGCCATCGACATCATACCTGTCAAGCGCAAAACGGTAAAGCTTCCGAGCATAGACATCATAGAATCGCCCATCTCACTCACATCAAAGCCGGCAGCCTTCTTATTCTTCGGCATCTTCTTCGCAAGGATGTTTGCAAAGATAAGCTTGCCTCTGACAGTTTTCATGATGTCGCCCATCTTGTCGTTTATGGAGAAATAACCCTCCGGCATGTCGATCTCAAACCAGTTGATGATAGCGTTCTTTTCAACGAGTCTATATTCTTCGTTGAAGGTATCAACCTTTCTGATAACGCTTTCGTCTCTATATTCGCCTGCAACAGCCTCAAGCTTTGTCTCACCAACGTTGGGAACATCGAAATAGAAGAAGTGATCGTCAGCAGCCTTCTTTCCGAGACTAACGCCGTTTGCGAAGAGCTCAACCTCAGGCATATTGGAATATACAGTAACCTTTGTCACGTCTTCAACTCTGTCGATATATCTCTTTGAGGTGATGTGAACGAACTTCTCGTCAGAAAGCCAAGCCTTATAAGCATAGAAGGAGTCCTTCTTATACTTTCTGTCCATGGTCACAAGACCCTTGTGGTTCTGGCCGTTTTCGCCGCCTTCGCTTCTTGCATCAGCGCCGAAGTCGAACATATTCCAAACGTGTGTTGCCCACATATATTTTCTTGTAAAGAGCTGCTTGATGAGCTCTTCGTGGTAATATGCCTGATATTCTTCGGTATAGTCACCCTGCATCGGGTTAGAGGTGTGCCAATTCAAAGCTTCACAGCCATATTCGGAGCATCCGATCGGGATATTGGGATGAGTTGCGTGGAACTTATCAAACCAAGGACCGTTCATATCAGTCTCGCCGCCATACCAGCCGAAATAGTGGTTATAAGATACAACGTCAGGGATCTGAATATAAGGGCTGTCGATAGGGCAGGGGGAAACTGCGGCGATGGTGGTAAGTCTTGTCTTGTCCATCTCATGAACCAAGTCGTTCAAGATTCTGTGGTTCTCCAAAAGGTCAGGATCTTTGTCGCCCTTCATGGTGATCTCATTGGAAAGACCCCAGACAACGATACAAGCGTGGTTATAGTTCTGAGTGATAAGCTCCTTCATCTGAGAGATGGTGTTTTCACGGCCTGTGGGCATATGCTGAGAGATATAAGGAATCTCTGCCCAAATAACAAGACCCTTTTCGTCACAAAGATCATAGAAATACTGATCGTGCTGATAGTGAGCCAAACGAATCGTTGTTGCGCCAACCTCCATAATAAGATCAATATCCTCTTCGTGATGCTCAGGCAACAAAGCGTTACCAACACCCCATCTGTCCTGATGGCGAGATACGCCGCGCAAGGGATATTCTTCACCGTTAAGGATGAATCCGTTTTCAGGGTCGATCTTATACGTTCTGCAACCGAATCTCGTGCTCACGTTGTCGATAACGGTCTCGCCGTCCAAAAGCTCAGCCTTTGCTGTATAAAGATAAGGATCCTTTCTTCCGTGCCAAAGGTGAACGTTGTCGATGTGAATGACAGTCTTTGTCTCGGCGCTGTTGACCTTAGCGATCTCGTTTCCTTCCTTGTCGCAAACGGTATACTTAACGCTAACGCCGTCCTTCGGGTTGGTTACGAATACTTCGATCTCAACGTCAGCCGAGTCGCCGTCTATAACGGGAGTGACCTTAATGCCCGGGCCTCCGTAATAATCAAGGTCAAAGTGAGTATCATTAACACAAATGATGCTTACGTTTCTGTAAAGTCCGCCATAGAACGTAAAATCAGCAACCTGAGGATAGACTCTGTCATTAGGTGAGTTGTCAACAGCGATAACCAAAAGGTTTTCATCCTTCAAGTGATCTGTAAGGTCAACTCTCCAGGTTGAGTAACCGCCGTCGTGGTGCATAAGGTTCTCGCCGTTCAAATAAACGTCAGCAGAAGAGTTTGCGCCTCTGATCTCCAAATAATATCTTCCGTCTGAGGGAAGCTCGTCACGCTTCAATGTCTTTGCATAGTAGCAGGTTCCTCTGTGATAGTCGTTGCCGCCGTCCTGTCCGTCAGTAGCATTCCATGTGTGAGGAAGATCAACGGATTCCCAGTCACAGGGAAGCACCGAGGGAACTTCATTTGCCGCCTTGGAGAACAGCCAACCTGAGTTATAACCAATTACGTTTCTCATCATTTTTCGCTCCTTATTATGTTCAAAATTACAAAACAATACTTGTGCTCCAACGAACACATCATCCTATTTATTATACATCATCATCCTTGATTAGTCAATATATATAATATGACTTAACGATTTCTGTTTTTGCTTATGGCTTTTGTCTAAATGTGATTTCATTATATAAATATAGCAATATTAAGATTTTGCGTCATAATCCCTTAATTTTGTGAGATGATATATCCGTAACCATATCTTCTTTGAATATATAAGGAGGACGCTAACGTGAAAAAGACACAAGACTCTCCGAGACCGTTTAGCTTCAGAG
The DNA here is from genome assembly GCA_964650705.1 of uncultured Oscillospiraceae bacterium. GTDB lineage: Bacteria > Bacillota > Clostridia > Oscillospirales > Ruminococcaceae > Faeciplasma. The sequence continues at coordinate 61,355 of CAZYUJ010000008.1, read as the reverse complement.
ACAAGCTGGGCTATCTTTTCGGCGATTTCGGCAACGATTTTACCTTCTTGCTTTCATCATCTTTTTTGTTGAAATTCTATACCGACGTTATGGGACTCGATGCCTTTGTCGTCGGAATCGTTATGATGATAACAAGGTTTATCGACGGCTTTACCGATGTTACGATGGGCAGAATATGCGACCGCAGTTCGATAACTCCAAAAGGCAAATTCAAGCCTTGGCTGTTGAGAATGTGTATTCCCGTGGCGATAGCTTCATTTTTGATATATCAAAGCTCGCTGGCGGGTCTGCCGTATTGGGCAAAGGTCGTCTATCTTTTTGTAACCTACACTCTTTGGGGCTCGGTGTTCTATACCTCAATAAATATCCCATACGGTTCAATGGCGTCAGCTATCTCACCCGAACCCGGCGACCGTCAGTCTCTTTCAACCTATAGAACGATGGGCGGCGTTTTTGCAGGAGTTATCATAGGCGCAGGCATACCGATATTTGCATTCACAAAAAACGAAGCAGGCTTCGAAGTCCTTGACGGCCCACGCTTTACTTTGGTAGCAGGAATTTTGTCGATATTATCTGTGATCGCATATATCGCTTGCTATTTCTTGACCACCGAACGTGTAATGACAGAGCAGGCAGAACACGTAAAGCAAAACAACAATGTCGGCAGAATGCTTTTGAATGCTCTTAGGAACCGTGCGCTGATCTCACTTGTTGTCGCTTCGGTGATCATGCTTTTGGCTCAATTAACAGTACAGGGAATGGCACCTTATCTCTATCCCAACTATTATAACAACAGCAAGGCTCAGTCTGCTTCGACAATTGTCATGATGGTTGGAATGATGATCGCCGCAGCGGTATCAAAGCCTTTGGCTAACCGCTTCGGAAAAGTAGAAGTCAGTGTTGTTGCGAACCTTGCAGCAGCGGCAGTCTATTTGATATTGTTCATTTGGAGACCTCAGAATGTTTGGGTATTCGTTGCTGTTAATGCAGTTTGCTGGATAGGTCTTGGCATATTCTCGATGATATCCTGGGCATTCGTTACCGATGTTATCGACTATTCCGAGATCAAAAACGGTGTGCGTGAAGACGGCTCTGTATATGCTCTGTATTCATTCTCCCGAAAGCTTGGACAAGCGGCATCGGCAGGTCTTACAGGCGCACTTTTATCCATTATCGGATACAGCGAGACAACAGCGTTTGAGCCGAGTGTTCTGGATGGAATATTCAGCGTTTCAACGATCGTCCCGATGATCGGATTTGTTGCTCTTGCTCTTGTTTTGTGGCTGTGGTACCCTCTGCACAAAAAACAGGTTGACGAAAACGTTGAAATTCTAAAAAATAAGCGAAAAAGAAAGGGCGAATGATCTTCGCCCATACATATTTTATATTAGCTATTGACAAGAGCAGATACATGTGTATAATAACATATGAACACATATTCATATGTTATTTGAAAGGAGTATTTGCAATGCACGATCTCGAAAACTGCAATTGTCATGAATGCCCTCATCACATTGAATGCGGCGGCAAGAATGTTGAGAAAGTAAAGCTTTTTGAAAACAAAATGATCACTGAGGAAGAAGCGTATTATGTCAGCGAGCTCTTCAAAGCCATTTCCGACCTGACCAGAGTAAGGATATTGTTCTCTCTTCTGGCGGGGGATATGTGTGTCTGTGATATCACAGAGCTTGTCGGCGTGTCTCAATCTGCTGTTTCCCATCAGCTTCGTGTGCTTAAACAGGCTGGCTTGGTCAAATATCGCCGCGAAGGAAAGACTATCTATTATTCCATCGCAGACAGCCACGTCTCTGATATTTTAGCAACAGGTCTTGAACACATTTCAGAATAATTAATTTCATCAAGGAGGATATACATATGTCACACTGCCGTTGCGGCTGTCATGAAGACAGCCGCTCTCATGAGCAGGAACACTCTCACGAGCATAACCACGATCACGGCTCGCTTAAAGCCAACATTATAAAGATCATTATCGCTGCGGTTTTGTTCGCCGCATCATTCTTTATCCCTGATGGGATCATCAAAACCGTTGTCCTCATCGCTTCATATCTTGTCGTTGGATATGAAACGCTATATGAAGCTCTGCACGACCTTATAACCGAGCGCAGGATAGACGAAAGCTTCTTAATGGCTATTGCTTCTGTTGGCGCTATCGCTGTTGGTGAGGTATCCGAAGGCGCGGCTGTTATGCTCTTCTACGCCATGGGCGAGATACTTGAGGGAGTTGCGAGCGAGCGTTCTCGCAAGTCTATAACTGCTCTTTTGGAGCTTCATCCCGACCATGTCAACATCCGTCAGAACGGCGAGCTCGTACAGGTGCTCCCCGAAACCGTTAAGGCAGGGGATACAGTCATCGTTCTTGCAGGTGAGCGCATCGCACTCGACGGCAAAGTTATAAAGGGCAGCTCCGCTGTCGATAATTCCGCACTCACCGGCGAATCTCTTCCTGTTTCCGTTTCTGTCGGAGATACTGTCTTTGGCGGAGGAATCAACTGTTCCGGAACAATAGAGGTCTTGGTCGAAAAGGAATATCACGACTCTTCTGCCGCAAGAATCCTCGAAATGGTAAAGGATGCTCAGTCGAAGAAAGCAAAGGCAGAGCGCTTCATTTCTCGCTTCGCCCGCAAGTATACTTTGATCGTGGTTGCTGTCGCGGCAATAGTCGCATTTGTGTTCCCCCTGTTCACAGGATATGCTGAGACCTTCTCGACATGGCTCTATCGCGGTCTTTCGCTGCTCGTAATTTCCTGCCCATGTGCACTCGTTATTTCCGTTCCTCTCACATTCTTTGCAGGCGTTGGCTGTGCCTCCTCGAAAGGTATTTTAATAAAAGGAACAAACTGCATCGAACAGCTTTCCAAGCTTAAGTCTGTCGCACTCGACAAAACAGGTACTCTTACATACGGCACACTCAGCGTCACCTCTTCGTCGATCGATGATGATACGCTTGCGCTGGCGGCATATGCTGAAAGCCGTTCAACTCATCCTATAGCAAAGGCTTTGGTAAAGCATTTCGGACAGCCGATAAACGATAACGATATCAAAAGCACCGAAGAAATTGCAGGCAAGGGTATAATCAGTGCTGTCGGAGATGATACTGTCGCAGTTGGCAACGAAAACCTTATGCGTCATATCGGAGTTACATCGGATTTGGAGGAGACCTCGGGCGTCAGCATTCATATAGCCATCAACGGCGAATATAAGGGAAGCGTAATGTTCACTGATAAGGTGAAGCCTGATTCCAAGGAAGCCATCACAAGCCTTAAATCTCTTGGTGTATCCACGATATCAATGTTAACGGGTGACAGCGAGAAAGCTGCAAATGAGATCGCTTCTGAGGTCGGAATCACCGATATAAATCATTCTCTTAAGCCTGAAGAAAAGGTCAGCTGTCTTGAAAAGATCATTTCCGAGACCGATGGCGCTACCGCATTCGTCGGCGACGGGATCAACGATGCTCCCGTTTTGGCTCTTGCAGATCTCGGCGTAGCAATGGGCGCTCTCGGTTCTGATGCCGCTATCGAATCAGCAGACGTTGTTTTGCTTGACGACAAGCTTTCAAAGCTTGCACAAGCTGTTAAGATATCGAGAAAGACGATAAGCGTAGTATGGCAGAACATAATCTTCTCGCTCGGCGCAAAGCTGTTGGTAATGATACTTACAATTCGCGGCGTATCGGGAATGTGGCTTGCAGTTTTTGCTGATACAGGGGTAATGCTGCTCGCTGTTATAAATGCGCTTCGAGCTCTTAAGGCTCCGAAAAATTGATATAACCGAACCAAGGGACAGCTTTCGCTGTCCCTTGATTTTATTTCCCCGACTTCCTGCGGCTCTCACCGCGGCTCCGCCGCCGAGCACTCGGCTTCCGCCCGCGCTCGGCGAAATCGCCGCTGATTGACTATCAAGGCGATATGTGCTAAAATCAAGTGAATAAAACGAAACGGAGAATCATCATGGACTGGCTTGAACTTAATATATACACGACACATTTGGGCATAGAGACACTTAGCGCCGCACTTATAGGTGCCGGAATAACCGGGCTTGTTATAAATGACCCGAATGATATAACCGAATTTGTAGAAAACAAAACTCCCGCTTGGGACTATATCGACGATGAGGTGCTGGCGCTTCAGAACGGTGAGGCGTATATAACGGTCTATATCGAAAAGAACGAGTCTGCTCCCGAAATGCTCGCCGAAATAAAGTCTATCATAACTCGCCTCAAGGAAGCAGATGAAAATAACGAGTTCGGAAGACTTGAGCTTGAAGCATCAGGTATCCGTGAGGAGGACTGGGCAAACACTTGGAAACAGTTCTTCAAGCCTGTTGAGATCGGCAAGAAGATCGTTATCAAGCCAAGCTGGGAAAGCCTGCCCGAAAACTGTGACCGTGCCGTTGTCGAGCTCGACCCCGAAACAAGCTTCGGCACAGGAAGACACTATACAACCCAGCTTTGCTTGGAGCTTTTGGAAAAATATATTCAAAAAGGCGACCGCGTTTGCGACCTTGGCTGCGGAAGCGGAATTATCTCCATCGCGGCAATAGCTCTTGGAGCAGACAGCGCAGTCGGCACCGATATTGCTGAAGATGCCTCAAAGATCGCAAGATCGAATGCCATCAAAAACGGTATTGCCGATGATAAGTATACCGTTTATCACGGTGACATCATAACCGATCCCGAATTAAAGGAAAAAGTCGGTAAAGGCTTTGACCTTGTCGCCGCAAACATTGTCTCAGACGTTTTGATGCTGATGAAGGAGACCTTCGCCGAGATCACAAAACAAGGCGGAATCCTCGTGATTTCGGGCATTATCGACGACAGACGCGATGAAGTGATCGAAGCTGTAAAGCAATGCGGCTTTACACTTATTGAAAGTCTCCACCGTGATATGTGGAATGCCGCTGTGTATAAGAAGGACTGATCATGATAAATATTATTTATAATGATGACCATATCATCGTTTGTCAAAAGCCCGTCGGCGTTGATTCCGAGAAGGATATGCCGTCGCTTTTGTCGCAACAGCTTGGTTGTGGATCGTTTTGTGTTCACCGTCTTGATAAAGCTGTCGGGGGATTGATGGTATTTGCAAAAACAAAGCAAGCCGCCGCAGATCTGAGCCTTCAGATACAAAACAAAACTCTAATCAAGGAGTATTTCTGCGTCGTTTCCGGCGCTCCCGAAAAGTCAGAGGACACACTCACTGATCTTCTCTATCGTGATGCAAGATCGGGAAAGACCTTTGTCGTTGACAGACAGCGTAAGGGAGTAAAGGACGCTAAGCTGGATTATAAGCTTATTTCAACCTCAAATACCGCAAAGGGCGAGATCTCGCTTATAAGAGTTCATCTTCATACCGGCAGAACTCATCAGATCCGTGTTCAGTTCGCTTCACGAAAGCTGCCGCTTTTGGGTGATAGGCGCTATGGCGGCGATAAGAGTTCAACAAGCATTGCTCTTTTTTCTTGCTATCTTGAATTCAGACATCCGAAAACTAAAGAAGTTATGAGCTTTTCTTTGAACCCTGCGTGTGAATTCCCTTGGAGCGAATTTGAATTCTAAAACAAAAGCACTTACAGCCTCGAACTGTAAGTGCTCATTATTTGTCATGCTCCGCCCGCGCACGCGCGCACTCGGCTCCGCCCACGCGCCCTGCGCTACATCAGCGGCGCAAATATTTTTAATACCGCCTGCAAAAGCCGATATAACGTGCCCTTTTTGTTTATCGATTCCAATGTGATCTCCTCGCAAAGCTCAAGAGTTTGCTCGAAGTCTTTCTCTACATCATTAACACAGCTCGATTTATAGGCTAAAACGCAGTTCTCAAAGTGCATATAAAAGCTTCTGAAGTCAAAGTTGGCTGTGCCCACAACGCATACCTCGCTATCAGCAGATAACGATTTCGCATGAATAAATCCGGGAGTGTATTCATATATTTTAACTCCTGCCTTCAAAAGCGCTCTGTAATATGATCTCGTCACAGCCAAAACCAGCTTTTTATCGGGAATATGCGGAGTTATTATCTTGACGTCAACACCGCTTTTTGCGGCATGGCATAAAGCCGTTTGCATTTCATTGTCCAGGATAAGATACGGTGTGGTAATATAGATGTTCTTTCTTGCACTGTTTATAAGCCCCATGTAGCACATTTCGCATATCTCATCGTTATTCATAGGGCCGTCCGCAAACGGCTGGATATATCCGTCGCTCTCGCTGCTCGTCTTACAGCCATAGTCCTTGAGGTCGATCTTGGACTCACCCTTAGAAAAATGCCAGAGCTGTAAGAATGTTTCGGTCATCTTTGTCACAGCATCTCCCTTGAGCATAATGCCCGTGTCCTTCCAGTGCCCGAACTTTTCGACCTCGTTGATATATTCGTCCGCAAGGTTGATTCCGCCCGTGAAAGCGACGTTGCCGTCGATCACGACGATCTTTCGATGATCGCGATAGTTTAAAGACGTATCAAGCGAGGGTCTGAGTCTGTTAAATACCGAAACCCTAAGTCCCATTGCCTCAAGCTCTTTGTCATAGTTCTTCGTCAGCTTCGATATCGTTCCCAAGTCGTCAAACATGAGTCTCACTTCGATGCCTTGAGCCACTTTTGCCTTCAATATCTCAAGTATCGAATCGAACATCTTTCCGTTTTCGATGATGAAATATTCCAAAAAGATAAATCTCTGTGCACGCCTGAGCTCATATAAAAGAGCCTCAAAATAATCCTCGCCCTGTGCGAAATATTTTGTTTGCGTGTTTTTATACACGGGTGCAAGTGCAGTTTTTGATATATATTTCATCTGCCTTGCAATTTCGGGAGCCTGATCTTCGACCTCATCTAAATTTTCATCAGTGTTGCTTATCATCAGCCTTTCAAGAGTCTTATACTTCCGTAACCGCTTTGATATCCTGTAATCCTGCTTTGATTTTGAGAATATTAAATAAAGAGGAGTTCCGCAGAAGGGAACGATAAGCACTAAAACCAGCCACGCTATCTTAAACGATGGGTTCATATCCGAATTAGCAATGTCCACGATCGAAAGAAGCGCAACAACAGAGGAAATGATATAGTAAACAGCGAATCTGTCAAACAAAACGCCTAAAAATACTATCAATATAACGAGCTGAACAAACAAAAGCAAAATTGTAATGAACATTCTGCTTTGTAAAAGTTTTGAAAGCTTCTTCATTTTTCCTCCTTGAAAAGTACAATATTTTGTCGATTTTTTAACTTTATTATATAACAATCAACGCTAAATATCAACTCCATTCTGACCGAAAAAGTTACAACTTAGTTACAGCTAAGTGACAGTTTGGCTGATTCTATTGACATTATCAAAAACTATTGCTATCATTTATTCGATTATAAAGCACGACTGTGCTTATTACTTTTATTTCTGAAAGGAAAGCGTGATTCGATGAGCGAAAGAAAAATGCTCTGCATGGGCTGTATGGAGCCCCTCGAGCAGGAGGGCGCATGTCCTCACTGCGGCTATGCCGACAGCAACTCATATCATCCTTCATATCTGCCCCCGAAAACAGTTTTAGATGACAGATACATCGTCGGAAGAGTTATAAGATTTAACGGTGAATCCGTAACATACATCGGCTTTGACAACGTGTCCAACGAAAAAGTATTCATTAAAGAATATATGCCCGATGCTTTGTGCTCACGAACCAAACAAAGCCCCGAGATCATTGTTGACGCAGGGTCGCTCGTTCAGTACAAAAACTATATGTCCGAGTTTGTCGAGCTCAACAAGGCTCTTTCCCGTCTGAGAACGATGTCTCACATCGTAGCGCCGATTGATATGTTCTCTCAAAACAACACGGCATACGTTATTTTGCAGTATACCGAGGCTATCACCTTGAAGCAATATCTTGCCGAAAACGCAGGTGAGCTCACATGGGATCAGGTCAAAAAGCTATTCCCGCCGCTTCTTACAACTCTTGGCTGTATACATAATGCGGGTATCTTACACCGTGGGATCAGCCTCGACAATATTTTGGTTACAGACAGACAGGAGCTTAAGCTCACCGGCTTTGCGATCCCCGGGATCAGAACCGTGAACACCGACCTCGCTCCCGAGCTTTATGCCGGATATTCCGCTCCCGAGCAGTATTCCGGCGCACAATATGAGGGCACCTGGACGGATGTTTTCGCTGTTGCCGCCGTCATGTACAGACTCTTGAGCGGCTGTATGCCCACAGAGCCTATGGCTCGAATCGGCAACGATTCGCTTTTGGAGCCTGCCAAGATCAATCCGCACGTTCCCGCAAACGTGTCCAAGGTCATTATGCAAGCAATGCAGCTTAACTGTGACCGCCGTGTTGCAACCATTACCGACTTTGTAACAAAGCTGTTCGAGCAACCGCAATATATGGCAAGCAAGCACACCCAGACACAGACTATCCCGATTCAGACTCCGAAGAGGACTTCGGACAAAAAGAGATCTAAAAAGAGATCCAACAAAAAGTCAAACGTCGGTGCAATAATCGGTGCTGTTTTGTTGATCGCCGTTGTCGGTGCGGCACTTATGATGCTCGTCTCCATGCTCCTGCCCGATACGGGTAATAACGACAAAACGGATGACGAATCTCACAATTCGGGATTTGTAAGCGACGCTCCCGTCGTCACCACTGAGCCGACAAGCAGCACGACCACCGAGCCTCCTATCGTTACCACTACCGAACCCACCACCGTTCAGACGGGCAATATGTTCGTGATGCCGAGCTTCATCGGTAAAAAGGTCGAGTCTGTAGTTAATAACGATACCTGGAAGGAACGCCTGGAGTTTGAGATCATCTACGGTTATACCGATGAATATGAATCAGGTATCATTTTTGAGCAGGATATCGCTGAGGGTACAAACCTCTATCCCGTTCAAAAGGTCGTCATAACCGTCAGCAAGGGATATGCGACCGTCACCATCCCCAGCTTCATCAACGATTTCGGCATGAACATGACTAAGGATGACTATATCGCGATCCTCGATGCTCTCAATATCAAGTATGAGATCAGATATACCGAGACTCCCTATACTCCTTCGGGCTATGTTTTGGGCGTGTTCTGTCCCCAAACTTCCGCTGAAGTCGGCGGCCCCATCAACGTCGCTGACGGCAATACGCTCTATGTAGACGTATCCGTATATTCCGATATCTCGATCGTCGGATAGAGTAAAAATACACTAAAGTATCAAAAAAGACGTGTCTATTTTTGGCACGTCTTTCTTATTGACTTTAACAAGTCGCTGTGCTATTCTGTTATTATCATAATTATGCAATGTTATAGCTAAATTTTGTTTTGAATATTTCTTAGGAGGATTTTCTATGTCCCATACAATAGGTATTCTTACAAGCGGCGGCGATGCTCCCGGCATGAACGCAATAATCCGTTCCGTCGCAAGATCTGCATTAGTAAAAGGCTATAAGGTCATCGGTATCAGAAGAGGATATCAGGGCCTTATCGAAGGCGATATGTTTGAAATGGGCCCCAGAGATGTTTCCGATATCATGCACAAGGGCGGAACAGCCTTGTTCACAGCACGCAGCAAGCAATTCACCACCGAAGAAGGTCAGAAGCTCGCAAAGAAGCGTTGCGACGAAGCAGGGATAGATTCCCTTATCTGCATCGGCGGCGACGGCACCTTCAGAGGAGCGCTCGATCTTTACAAGCTCGGCGTAAAGTGCATAGGAATTCCCGCTACCATCGATAACGATATCCAGTGTACTGATTACACCATCGGCTACGACACTGCAATGAATACCGCACTCGAAATGATCGACAAGATCAAGGATACCGAGATGTCTCATAACAGATGCTCCGTTGTTGAAGTAATGGGCAGACACGCAGGACACATCGCTGTCAGTGTCGGTGCCGCAACAGGCGCTATCGAAGTCGTTACTCCTGAAAGAGAATGTGACGTTAATGCTATCTGCGGTAGGATCGCATACTTGAAAGCAACCGGGAAACAGCACTTCCTCGTGATCGTTGCCGAAGGCGTGGGAAACTCCGAAGCTATCGCGCAGCAGATCGAAAAGACCACGGGCGTAACCTCAAGAGCAACCATTTTGGGTCACGTTCAGCGCGGCGGTTCTCCTACCTGCTGGGACAGAGTCATTGCTACCAAGATGGGCTATTATGCTGTTGAGCTTTTGTCAAACGGCGCCGAAAACCGTGTCGTTGCAATGAAAAACGGAAAGCTTGTCGATTATGATATCGTCGAGGCTCTCGGCATGAAGAAGAGATATGACGAACGCTTGCACACACTTTTGGGCGAGCTCGCTATCTGATATATTATCACAACCATTAACACTAAGAGTAGAAAACCGAGCGTGAAAGAGTGTTGGGCAGACGGGGAGTTGCTGTCCAAACGAAAAGACCGTTTGTGTACTGCGGTTCGGTTTTCGCATCCCGCTTAACGTGCATAGCTTTTCATAGCTCCTTTTTGGGTTTTGTGCATATTAAGCAAAAGGCTTATCATGCCCGAAAAAGGAGGATCACTATGAAAAGCTTTTTTAATTTGTTCGTCCGCTCCGCAAAGGAGCTTAAGAGCGTTCGCTGCCTGACGGTTACTGCGATGCTTATAGCCCTTGACCTCGTACTTAAGCTGACTGTCTCGATCGATATAACGCAGAATTTGAAAATATCGTTCGCCTTTATCGCACTCGCTGCGATAGGCATGCTCTATGGCCCTACAGTCGGTTTTATCGCAGGATTTGTAACCGATATATTAGGCTTTATTATCAAGCCATCGGGTGCTTTTGACATAAGATACACTTTCATAGAAGCACTCGGAGCCCTTATCTATGGCTTATTCTTATATAACGCCATGCGGGATAAATGGATGCTTCCGAGAATCGTCGTCGCAAAGACCTCGGTTGTGATAGTTTGCAATCTGATCCTCACAACACTCGTCAGCGCCAGCTATTACGGAAGCGGCTTCTTTGCCCTATTGCCCATGCGCGCCATAAAGAATCTGGCACAGCTTCCCGTTGATATATTCTTGCTTGCACTTTTCCTTCCGTTTATTTTAAAAGTTTATGACATCGCCTTTAAAGGTGTGCGAAAGGTCGATGAGAACCTTGCCTTCAGCGATCAAAACTTCATGCGTGCCTTCATGACGATTATCTGCCTTATGCTTGTGATCGTGTGTTCGTTGGGCCTTGCGGGTCAATATCTTAAGGATAAAAACGATGACCTTAAAGATGTCGTCAAGCAACAGCAGGAAGAGATCGATTACCTCTATTCTCAGCTTGGAATTGATAAACCTGAACAGGAAGCAACCGAATAACGTTTAAGACCGATTGTTAAATTCAGTCGGTCTTTTTTCACACAACTTCCACATTTGGTACTTGCTATTATTAAATTATTTATGTATAATATATCTTGAACTTTTGTGTGCAACCGACCGTGCCACCCTCGAAGCTCGAGCCGACTGCGACTTCGTCGCGCCGCTTCGCTCCTTCTCGGACGGCACTGCTTTGCGGCACTTTCCCTCATGTGTTCTATTGCCTGTCCCTTCATCATATACTCCGTTAAGGAGGAGTGATGAAATGGAAATGCTGAAAACAAAAAGGCCGTTCAGCGCGGGCTGTCTTGTCTTTCCGTCGCTTGCTTTGGGGATCGCTTTGGGGGTTGCCGTAAGCATCGGAATTCCGAACGAATCGCTGATCCTGATAGGGGATATGTCAACAAAGCTTTCGCTTTGCGCTTCCGATGCTTGGCTGAGCGCCTGCCTGACCTCGTTTTTCGGGACTGAGGTTTTTATCATCGCTTTGTTTCTGTGCGGCTTCGGTGCTGTTTTTCAGCCTGTATCCATAGCCGTCTGTGCGCTTAGAGGAATGGGCTTGGGCATCTGTGTCAGAGGGGCATATTTGAGCGATTCTCCGCTTAAGAGCATTGCCGCTTTTTTGCCCTTTGCTATCGCTTCAACAGCTGTGATACTGACTCAGGCAAAGCAATCGTTGCATCTGTCCGGGTGCTATTTTGCGCTCTCCACCACGACCGAAAACCGTCTGGGCATTAAAAACGAAGCCGCTGACTATACCGCAAAGTTCATCTATCTTTCTTTGATCCTTGCAATAATTTGTGCACTGGATTGCCTTTTGATAAGGCTTTTCTCTGCAATCTGATAAATCATTTCTCGAAAGGATGTTTAATTTTATGGGACTTTTCTCAAACTATGAAAAAGCAGGCCCCGGTGTCTCCAAAAACCCCGATGCAAAGGCGCCGATATTCAAATTCTTTGAGCTTTACGGCTCTCATTTTTCTAAGCTGATAATGCTCAATTTCATTTTGATAATTTCGCTTTTGCCTTTCTTCCTCGTTTTCTTTATTGAGTATCTGAATCTGAGCGGAACAGCGTTCAATATCGTATTCTATACCGCTTTTGTCGTTTTCGCATCGTTTATAGGCCCTGCACTTTGCGGGTTTATGAAGATACTGAGAAACATATCAAGTGAGCGTCCCGTGTTTGTTTGGCATGATTATTGGAAAGCCTTCAGATCAAACTTTAAACAAGGAATCATCATGGGATTGATAGATGCCGTTTTCGTTGTCGCAGTATCCTTTGCTTTCCCTTTATATTTCAGCATGGCTGAGCAGAATAATATGTTCTATATACCGTTTATCATCTGCCTCGTTTGTGCTGTGATCTTCCTGATGATGCATTTTTATATCTATTTGCTCATCGTTTCAACAAATCTCGGACTTTGGAAGATCATCAAAAACTCCTTCCTTCTTACCGCTATTGATATCAAGAGCAGCTTCACAAACCTTATCGTAACTGTGCTTGTTGTTCTCGCAATGGTCGTATTCTGGCCCTATACTTCCTTCTTGTTTATTGTTGTTCCCTCATTCTTGGGTCTTATGTATGCATTTAACTGCTTCCCCATAATCAGAAAATACGTCATCCAGCCTTATTATGATGAAAGAGGAGAGGACAATCCCGAGTTCTCATATCGTGACACAGAGGACGAAGCTGTGTTCGTGGATACTCCCGAAACCGAGATCCCACAGGAGCTTCCCGAAACCTCAAAGAAAAGAATTATAAAATAATATGTAAGCCCGACAAAGATCCTGTCGGGCTTTTTATCGTCAAAACATTGCACCCAAACCGTCGATCATTTTAGACACCGATTTCATCGCCTTGACGGTGTTTGATTTGAAGCTGCGCTTTTGAGATCGTGTAGCGTTTGTCAAAGCATATGTCGCCGCTCCGACCACCATTCCGACTGCTAACCCTTTTGCGAGCGAGGATACATTCATCATTTTTCCTTCCTTTCATAGGCAAATTCGACAACTTTTTGCCCAAAGATGTATTTGCACTGATATTTTGCACGAATTGCAGAAAAATAATCAAAGAAATAATTGCTTCATTGCTTGAAAAGTGGTAAAATGTTTACCAAAGTTTGTTGCTTTCATCAACCGCTCGCGCCGCACAGTGCTCCTCGCTCGCCGCTAACGCGGCGGCTCGGCTCCACCGCACACCTGCTCGCCCAACACCTCTTATGCAACAACCATCTTTTTCGAAAGGAATTGATCTTATGACAGAATTCAAACGCGTCGCCGCAATTCACGATCTCTCAGGTGTCGGCAGATGCTCACTTTCCGTCATCCTCCCCACAATGTCCGTAATGGGCATTCAGGTATGCCCTGTACCCACTGCTATTTTGTCCAGCCATACAAACGGATTCGGAGATGTCGTCTTGAAGGACATGACCGAGTTTATCCCGGAAGCTCTTGAGCACTATAAACGAGCAAACGTCGACTTTGACTGTATCTATTCGGGTTTTCTTGCTTCAAGCGAACAGGTCTCGCATTGTCTTGAATTCTTTGACGCATATCCTGATGCTCTCAAGGTCGTTGATCCCGTTATGGGCGACAACGGCAAAAGATACCGAACCTATACCGATGAGCTTTGCCGCCGAATGTCCGAGCTTGTTTCCGTCGCTGATATCATAACCCCGAACCTGACTGAGGCTTCCATCCTTTTGAATGAAACATATCCCGTTGCTCCGCTGACGGTTCATGAGATCAAAAGCATGCTCTCCCGCCTTTCGGGAAAGGGCCCGAAAACTGTTGTGATCACAAGCGTGACGATGGCGGACGGAAAAATGTGCAACGTCGGATATGACAGCCGAAACAATGCCTATTGGCGCGTTTGCTACGATATGATCCCCAAACACTATCCCGGAACCGGCGATATCTTCGCAAGTGTTTTGACCGGCGGACTTATCCTTGGCGACAGCCTTCCGATCGCAATGAGCCGTGCGACCGATTTCTGTGAGCATACCATAAAAACCACCTATGGCTACGGTCTTGCTTCCCGTGAGGGCGTAATGCTCGAAAAGTGCCTTCCTATGCTCACAGATAACCGAAGCTACACCGATTACAGCGCTATTTAAGGAGGTTTATACATGAATTTAAATATCGTTCTTGTTGAACCTCAGATCCCTCAGAATACAGGAAACATCTCCCGCACCTGTGCTGTTACGGGCGCAAGACTCCATCTCGTAAAACCGATGGGCTTCGTCGTAACGGATAAAAACCTCAAGCGCGCAGGGCTCGATTATTGGGATAAGCTCGATATCACATACTACGAAAGTCTTGCCGATTTCTTTGAAAAGACAAGGGGAGGGAAGTATTATTACTTCACTACCAAGGGCAAGCACGTTCACAGCGACGTGAGTTATGAGGACAACTGCTATATTATTTTCGGAAGAGAGGACAAAGGCTTGCCTGAATCCTTGCTTCACGATAATCCTGAGTTCTGCGTCCGCCTTCCCATGCGACCGGAGTTAAGAAGCCTCAATCTTTCAAACTCAGTTGCTATTGCGACTTATGAGATCCTGCGTCAGTGGGACTATCCCGATCTCACCCGTGAGGGCAAATTAACTCAGTATACTTGGTAGCTATGCAACGGCGGCGCGCTCGGAGCTTCTGTGCGACCGCCTTTTCAAGCCGCCGCACAGCTCCTCCTCACACCGCCGCCCCGACTTTCAGCAAAATATCAAATTTTGATCATAAAAAACAGGCAAATTTCTCTCAATTTTTCACGCTAAACTATTGCTATTTTTGCTCATATTTTATATAATAACTATGGTTGTTAAAATTTAAACAACCTCATAAACGTATTTAATTTTGAAAGGAAGATATATTTATGGCAGGATTAAACAAGGTAACAGTTGAAGATTTGAGCGTTAAGGGCAAAAAGGTCCTCGTTCGCGTTGACTTTAACGTACCCCTCAAGGAAGGCAAGATCACTAACGACAACAGAATCACCGCAGCTTTGCCCACTATCAACAAGCTCGTTGAAAACGGCGCTAAGGTAGTTCTTTGCTCTCACCTCGGCAAGCCCAAGAACGGTCCCGAAGACAAGTTCTCTTTGGCTCCCGCAGCAGCAAGACTTGCTGAACTCGTAAGCGCAAAGGTCGTTTTCGCAAAGGATGACACCGTTGTCGGCGAAAACGCAAAGAAGGCTGTTGCTGAAATGGCTGAAGGCGATATCGTAGTTTTGGAGAACACCCGTTTCCGCGGCGCTGAAGAAACCAAGAACGGCGAAGATTTTGCAAAGGAGCTTTCTGAGCTCGTTGACAACGAAGTATTCGTAATGGATGCTTTCGGTTCTGCTCACCGTGCACATGCTTCCACCGCAGGCGTTACCAAGTTCGTCAAGGAAACTGCTGTCGGCTACCTCATGCAGAAGGAAATTGCATACCTCGGAAATGCTGTTGAAGATCCTGTCAGACCCTTCGTTGCAATCCTCGGCGGCGCTAAGGTTGCTGATAAGCTCAACGTTATCTCTAACCTCGTTGAAAAGTGCGACACACTTATCATCGGCGGCGGCATGGCATACACCTTCTTGAAGGCTATGGGCAACGAGATCGGAACCTCTTTGGTTGACGATGAAAAGCTCGACTACTGCAAGGAAATGCTCGCAAAGGCTGAGTCTTTGGGCAAGAAGATCCTTTTGCCTATCGACACCGTTATCACAAAGGACTTCCCCGATCCTATCGATGCTCCCGTTGATGTTACAACAGTTCCCTCTAACCAGATCCCTGCTGACTACATGGGCCTTGACATCGGCGAAAAGACTCGCGAACTCTTCGGCGATGCTGTAAAGAACGCAAAGACTGTTGTTTGGAACGGTCCTATGGGCGTATTTGAAAACCCCATTCTCGCAAAGGGCACCTTGGCTGTTGCTCAAGCAATGGCTGAGACCGATGCTACCACCGTTATCGGCGGCGGCGACTCTGCAGCAGCAGTTATCAACCTCGGCTTTGCTGACAAGATGACTCATATCTCCACCGGCGGCGGTGCTTCCCTTGAATATCTTGAGGGTAAGGTTCTTCCCGGTATCGATGTAATCGCTGACAAGTAATTTATAATCGATTTTCAAACGGAGCATAATTTGCTCCGTTTTGAATAATCGGACATTTTTGATATTCGAAAGGATGTTTTATAATGAACAAGAATCTCCGCCGTGCAGTTATCGCCGGCAACTGGAAAATGAACAAGACCCGCCCCGAAGCTAAGGCGCTCATCGAAGAGCTTAAGCCCTTGGCTGAAAACGCAGGATGCGGCGTTGTAATCTGCGTACCCTTCACAAACCTTGAAACAGCTTTGGATCTCACAAAGGGCACAAACATCTGCGTTGGCGCACAGAACTGCCACTTCGCAAAGTCGGGCGCATATACCGGCGAAATTTCCGCTGATATGCTCGCTGAAATGGGCGTTGAATACGTTGTACTCGGCCACTCCGAAAGAAGACAGTACTTCGGAGAAACCGATGAAACCGTTAACCTTCGCACAAAAGCCGCTCTCGAAGCAGGACTCAAGCCCATCGTTTGCGTTGGCGAGCTTTTGTGGGAGCGTGAAGCTAACATCACCGAAGAAGTTTTGGCTAAGCAGATCAAGCTTGACTTCGCAGGAATCTCTGCTGAGGATCTTAAGAAGACCATCATCGCTTATGAACCCGTTTGGGCGATCGGAACCGGAAAGACCGCAACCGCTGATCAGGCAGAAGAAGCTTGCCTCTTTATCAGAAACGTACTTGCATCTCTTTACGGCGCCGAAACCGCTGAAGCTGTAACGATTCAGTACGGCGGCTCCATGAACGCCGCTAACGCTTCAGAGCTTCTTTCAAAGACAAACGTTGACGGCGGTCTTATCGGCGGCGCTTCCTTGAAGGCCCCCGATTTCGCAACCATCATCAACGCTGCAACCAACGGTTAATAGCTGAAAGGACATATGATTATGATCAAACCTATCGTATTAGTTGTAATGGACGGTATAGGCTATTCCGTAACAGGTCTCGGCGATGCTGTCACTCTCGCAAACACTCCTACACTCGACAAGCTCCTCAAGGAGTGCCCCAACACAAAGCTCAAGGCTCACGGCTCCGCTGTCGGTCTTCCTTCGGACGACGATATGGGCAACTCTGAAGTCGGCCACAACGCTCTCGGCTGCGGTCAGATCTATTCACAGGGTGCAAAGCTCGTTAACGAATCCATCGAGTCGGGCAAGATGTTCGCATCGAGCACTTGGAACGAGCTCGTTGATAACTGTAAGGCAAATAATTCGACCCTTCACTTCATCGGTCTTTTGTCCGACGGTAACGTTCACTCGAACATCTCCCACCTTATGCAGATGATCACCAAGGCTAAGGAAATGGGCGTATCCTGCGTTAAGTGCCACGTTTTGCTTGACGGCCGTGACGTTCCCGCAACCTCGGCGCTTACTTACGTTGATGCTCTCGAAGCTCATATGGCTTCCTTGAATGATGATTCCTTCAACGCTTGCATCGCTTCGGGTGGCGGCAGAATGAAGGTCACAATGGACAGATACGAAGCTAACTGGGATATGGTCAAGCTCGGATGGGACACTCATGTTCACGGAATCGGACGTCAGTTTGAAACTGCAACCGACGCTATCAACACCTATCGTGAAGAGCTCGGCGTTATTGACCAGGACTTGCCTGCATTCGTAATCGCTAAGGACGGCGAGCCCGTCGGCAAGATCTTAGACAACGACAGCGTTGTTCTCTTCAACTTCCGCGGTGACAGAGCAATCGAAATGTCGATGGCATTCGATCAGGCTGATTTCACTGCATTCGACAGAGGAGTCGCTCCCAAGGTCGTATACGCCGGCATGCTCCAATATGACGGCGACTTAAAGCTCCCCGAAAAGTTCCTTGTTAATCCCCCTGAGATCAAGAACACACTTTCCGAGCTTTTGGTTGCTAACGGCTTGCGCCAGTATGCTGTTTCCGAAACCCAAAAATACGGTCACGTAACTTATTTCTGGAACGGCAACAAGAGTGAAAAGTTCTCCGAAGAGCTTGAAACCTTCAACGAGATCCCTTCTGATAAGGTCTCCTTCGATGAACGCCCTTGGATGAAGTCTGCTGAAGTTACCGACGACGTAATTGATGCTATGAGAAGCGGAAAATATGATTTCATTCGCTGCAACTATCCTAACGGCGATATGGTTGGTCACACCGGTAATCTTGATGCGACCATCATCGGTGTGGAATCAGTTGATATCGGTCTCGCAAGAGTTTTGAAGGCTGCTGATGAGCTCGGTTACACCGTTTTGATCACTGCTGACCACGGCAACGCTGACGAAATGCTCGAAAAGAACAAGAAGGGCGATGTTCAGGTTAGAACTGCTCACTCCCTCAACAAGGTTCCTTTCATCATCTATGACAGCTCGAATGACTACGTCATCAAGGACGGAGAATACGGCCTTGCAAACGTAGCACCCACGGTTGCAACCATCTTTGGTCTCACTGCTCCCGATTGTTGGGAAGACAGCATGATCTGATATGATTATAATAAAGATCCCCTCTTATCAAAAGAGGGGATCGTTTTTTTATTCGCCTGCTTTTTCGATTGCCGTTTCCTGCGGCTTTTCGATCACGCTTTCGTTTTTAACTTTGCCGATGTCAACACCGGGCATCGTATAATATGAATGATCTGTCGGCATACCTTTTTTCTGAAGTCTTGAGTTAACGATAGCGCTGACAACATCAAATATAACTGCAAATATCGGAACACCGATGATCATTCCGACTATTCCGAACATACTTCCAAACACCAAGATTGCAAACAAAACCCAGAACGAGCTGAGTCCGATCTTGTTGCCCAATATCTTGGGCCCGAGAATGTTTCCGTCAAATTGCTGCAAAACGAAGATGAATAAAATGAACCAGATCGTTTTGGACGGGTCAGCGATCAAAACAAGAATGGAGCAGGGGATAGCTCCGATGAATGGGCCAAACACAGGGATAATGTTCGTAACGCCGATAATTATCGAGATCAGCATGACATAGGGCATCCTCAAAATAAGCATGCCGATACAGCAAATGCATCCGATAATAAACGAGTCGATGATCTTACCGTAAATAAAGTTCAAAAGTGCGTTGTTTGTATTCGAGGAAAGAGCAAATATATTTGTATAGACGTCTTCTCTGAACAAAGCAACGATAAGCTTTTTGGTCTGAGCAGACAGCTGATTCTTGCTGAATAAGAAATATATAGCCAAAATAAAGCCGAATATAAAGTTTTTAACTGAGTTTGCGAAGTCGAACACGCTTGACAAAAGGTTCGTAAGCTGAGGAACCAATGAGCTCAAGAGCGACTGCAAGCTGAGGGACAAGTCGTTTATCTCTTTGGAAACGATCGATGCAAGATTCGGATTATCCTCAAGCGTTTTGTTGACCCACTCAGTAACAGCAGGGATGATCTCATTAGTAAAGCCGTCATAAATTCCGGGAATATTGGATATGATCTCAGGGATGATCGCCAAAATTATCGCCGCAATAACGGCTATCAACACGATCGACGCCACGACGATTCCCAACACTCTTGTCAGCTTCGGTCTCGGCTTTTTCTTGAAAATAAAGCGAGATAAGAACTTTTCGACAGATTTCATGATCGGGTTCATCATAAATGCCAAAACAGCGCTCCAAATGACGGGCTCAAACACCTTGACAATAGCCGAGAATATAGATTTCAGATCGTTCCACTGGAATATCGCGAATATCAGAGCAATAGTTATAACTATTGCCAAGATCACATACCTCAAGATCAAATTATACTTTTTATCGGAGAAAAACTTCAAAAGCACCATCCCTTTCCCGATGTCTTATATATTACAATTATACATTATTGTTATCAAAAATGCTATACCAAAATCAAATATTAAGAGAATTTTAATAAAATATTTTTGTAGAATTCTATTTCATTTGCGGATATTATGTGATATACTTATTAAGTATTACTATGCAATCATATATTTTCTCGGAGGAGCTACTGTGACTGATAAAGAATTTCTGTCTTTGAAAAGAAAAGCGCTGGCGAAGTATTTTTCAAGACTTAACGATATGCAAAAAGAAGCTGTGTTCACCGTTAACGGCCCTGTGCTTATATTGGCAGGTGCGGGAAGCGGAAAGACAACTGTTTTGGTCAACCGCGTTGCAAATATGATCTATTTCGGCAACGCTTATTATGATGAGGTCAGATATGCCGGCATAACCCGTGCCGACGAACAGTTTTTGGAGGATTATGCAAACGGCATCGAAACTGACAGCGAACGCTTGAAAGCCATCGTTTCGGTTGATTGTGTCAATCCGTGGAACATCCTTGCCATCACCTTTACAAATAAAGCAGCAGGGGAGCTTAAGGAACGCTTGGCGCAAATGCTCGGTGACAAAGCTTCGGGAATCACCGCTGCTACATTCCACTCTGCCTGCGTAAGGATCTTGCGCCGTGAGATCGAAAAGCTCGGCTATGACAAAAGCTTCACGATATATGACACCGATGATTCTCAGCGAGTCATCAAATCCTGCCTACAGGATCTTAATATGTCTGACAAGATGTATCCGCCGAAGTCCTGCTTGGGCGAGATATCTCATGCCAAAGAATCCATGATATCTCCCGACGAATACATGGCTCAAGCTTCGGGAGACTACAGAAAACAGCAATACGCAAGAGTGTATGATGCTTATCAGAAGCGACTTATAAGCGCAAATGCTGTTGACTTCGATGACATAATTCTTTTGACCGTTCGCTTGTTTGAAGAATTTCCCGATGTTTTGGACCACTATCAGAATCTGTATAAATACATCCTCGTTGACGAGTATCAGGACACCAACATGGTTCAGTATCGCTTGGTTTCAATGCTTTCTCAAAAGCGCAAAAATCTTTGCGTTGTCGGTGATGACGACCAAAGTATCTATAAATTCCGAGGTGCGACGATTGAGAACATCCTTTCATTTGAGCATCAGTTCGATAACGCCAAGGTCATAAGACTTGAACAGAACTACCGTTCAACTCAAAACATTCTGACTTGTGCCAACGAAGTCATCAAGAACAACAAGGGCAGAAAAGGCAAGAAGCTTTGGACAAGCTCGGGTGAGGGAAGCCTTGTCACGCTTTACAAAGCATCCACCGAGCAGGGCGAAGCGAGATTCGTTGCCAACAAGATTTTTGACTCAGTTAAAAAAGGCGGAAAGTATTCCGACAATGCAGTTCTTTATAGAATGAACGCACAGTCGAACGCTATTGAGCGCGCACTTGTTGCAAGCGGAATTACATACCGTGTTATCGGCGGTGTGAAGTTCTATGACCGAAAGGAAGTTAAGGACATCATCGCTTATTTGAGCGTTATCAACAACGAAACGGATATGCTCCGCCTGAAGCGGATCATCAACGAACCAAAGCGAGGCATCGGCGACGCAACGGTCGATCTTTTGGAGCAGATCTCATCAGATCTTGGCGAGCCTGTGCTCAATATAATGCGCTCAGCCCGTGATATTCCTGCGCTTTCCCGTGCCGCCAACAAGCTTTATGACGTTGCTTTGATGTTTGATGAATTTAAGCTGATGGCAAACAGCCTCCCTCTTGCCGATCTCTTGGATGAAATTCTCGATAAAACCGGCTATCTCAATATGCTCCGCTCCCAAGGGGAGGAGGGCGCTACCCGTCTTGAAAACATCGAAGAGCTTAAATCAACGATGGTAAACTACTCTATGAACGCTGAAGAGCCCACTCTATCGGGCTTTTTGGAGGAGATCGCTCTCTATACCGACGTTGACTCAATGGATCCGAATGACGACGCAGTTACTCTAATGACGGTTCACTCTGCGAAGGGCCTTGAGTTTGATAACGTCTTTGTCATAGGACTTGAGGAGAATATCTTCCCGTCCTCACGAAGTGTTGATTTGGAAGAGGATCTTGAAGAAGAGCGCCGTTTGGCATACGTTGCAATAACCCGTGCCAGAAAGAATCTATATTTAAGCTGTGCTTCACAGCGTATGCTCTTCGGCTCGACAAGCTTCAACCGCCCCTCTCGCTTTGTTGATGAGCTCCCGAAGGACTATGTTGAGCTCAGCTTTGAGCATAAGCCTGTGGATACCAACCGTCAAAGACCGCAAAGTGCTCCGTCTCCCATCAAAAACGGCTTCGGCGGACTTTCCCGCCAGAGCGCTTCTCCCTCTGCACCGAAAGCGCCTGCTCAAAGCTTCGATGTCGGGGACAGAGTTGCTCACAATGTCTTTGGAGAAGGCACCGTTATCAGAGCGATCAAGATGTCGAGCGACACAATGCTCGAGGTCGCTTTCGATAAGGTAGGCACAAAAAAGATAATGGCAGCATTTGCGAAAATCAAAAAGATATAACCAAAATGATCGGAGGTTAATATGGATATAAGGATAATCCCAAGAAAGCTTTTGGGCACAGTCACCGCTGTTCCCTCGGGATATGAAGCTCACAGAAAGCTGATCTGTGCTGCTCTTTCTTCTGAGCGAGTACCGTCCGCAACAGTTCGAAACGTCAGCTTTTCGGACGACGTTTGTGCAACTCTTGACGCATTGAAAGCGGTCGGCGCAAGCTTTGAGATCGTTGGAAACAGCGTTATATTCTATTCTTTCCGCCCTGTGCATGAGGCACGTATTGACTGCCGTGAATCTCACGAGACGTTAATGCTCATGCTTCCGTTCGTTTGCTGCTTTGAAAGGATCGATGCAACTTTTTGCGGAAGCGAAACTTTGCTTGACGAGCGCTTTGACAGCCTTATGAAGCTGTTGGACGTGAAGGATATCGAATTCGATTATCACGGAAAAATGCCCTTCACCGTTAAGGGGAAATACCCTTCGGGCGAGCATTATGCTGACAGCTACTCCTATATATCGGGACTTTTGCTCTCACTTCCTCATAATGAGACTGACAGCATGATAATCGTCTCTTCGAAAGAGTCCTCTCGTGCAGGTACCGATCTTACCGCTGAGGTCTTGAAGGAAGCAAAGATCCCGACAGCATATGCAAACGGCGTGTATATCATTCGCGGCGGACAGCATTACAGCATGGCTGACACCGAGATAGGCGGGGATTTCTCGCTTGCCGCAAACTTCGTGGTGGCAAATGCGATCACAAGCAACGTCCGTGTCACGGGACTTGATGCTATGTCCGCACAGCCCGAAAAGGTCATCTTCGAAATCATAAGAAATGCTCAGTCGAGTGACTGTAAAGGCTTTGACGTTGACGCTAAAGATATAATCACTCTCGTCCCGATCCTTGCGGTATATGCCTGCTCACTTCACGGGAAAAGCCGTATAACCGGCATAAAAACCGATTATCGTGAGTTCGACGGATATATCGATCGTGTTTGTGAGATGATAAATTCAGTGGGTGGAAAGGCAAAAGCCTTGCCAAATGCTATTGAGATCGAAGGAGTCAAAAAGCTTCGAGGCGGCGTGATAAACTCCTATTCCGATTATAGAATTGCAATGGCATCAGCGATTTTGACGACCATGTGCCAAGAGCCTGTCATCATTAAAAATGTTGAGTGCATCGCACGCAAATATCCCACCTTCTTCGACGATTTCAGACGCGTCGGCGGCATTGCCGATTACACAAACAGTAACTACTAATTAAGGATATATTATTTTATGGCCAATTTTGATAAATACGTTACCCCTAATATGCTTAACTTAACGGATACCTATGCTGTTAAGATACTTATTTGCTATTTTCTGAAACAGATAAATCGCCCCATAACTCCCGATCAGCTCACAGATATCGCAACCAATGACGGTGTGCTCAACTACTTCGTCTTTATGGAAGCAATGAATCAAATGCTTGAATCGGGCACTATAACGATAGAGGAGCGTGACGGTGAGGAGTATTATGTCTTGTCTGAGATCGCCAGAGCAGGAGCTGATGATTTTAAAAAGATCGTTCCAAGATCCTTCCGAGAGCGCATACTGTCGTCGGGACTGAAATTCTTTGCAAAGCTTAAGAATGACCGCGATGTGAAGGTATCCGTAACCGAGCAAAATCGCGGCTACGCCGTAAATTGCCTTTGCACGGACGGCACAATGGTCTTGATGGATCTCAAGCTTTTCGCACCTGATAAAGAACAAGCCAACATGCTTGCCGACAAGATCATGCTTAATCCTTCCGAGTTTTACGGCAAGATCTTGGATTTCGCCGTTAATAACGAAGAATATAAGCCCGATCTGAAGGAGGTTGATGAGCTGTGAGCGTTAATGATAACAACTTCTTTGCCCTTACCTCGCGAATGAAATACATCACACGTTGGGGATTGATGAGAAACACCCGAAGCGAAAACATTGCCGAACACTCCTTGGAGGTCGCGATGCTCGCTCATCTCCTTTGTGAGATAAAAAATAAGCGCCTCGGCGGAAATGTGGATGCCTGCAAGGCTATAAAGATCGCCCTGTATCATGATGTCCCGGAGATAATCACAGGCGATCTTCCGACTCCCGTAAAGTATTACAGCCCGATAATCAGCGAAGCCTATAAGGACGTTGAAAAGGCGGCAACAGAAAAGCTTTTGCTCGGAATTCCTGAGGATCTTCGTGACAGCTATAAAGATATTTTCGACGACGAATCCGATCCCGATGTTCGCATTATCGTTAAAGCCGCCGATAAGATATCTGCGCTTATAAAATGTATCGAAGAACGTCAAACAGGCAACAGCGATTTTTTGAGTGCTGAACGTCAGACGCTTGAAGCTATCAAAAAGATGTCTTTACCCGAAGCAGATATCTTTTTGGAGGAGTTCCTGCCCGCATATTCCTTGACTCTCGACGAGTTGTAATCATTAATTTGAGGTGGAAATATGAATTTCGAGTATTTTTGGTATACAAAATCAAACATTCCCGACGGTGTCGGTTTCAAGCTTTTCGACACGTTTCACATCTTATCGATCCTGGCTGCGATCGCAATCATAGTCGGATTGGCTCTTCTTTTCAAACGTCTCGGCAAAAAGGGGAGATGGACGATGATGGTTATAGTCGGATGTTCTCTTTTGGCTAACGAGATCTTTAAAGATATTTTTTGTCTTGTGGTCGGTGAGTGGGAGGCCGATTATCTTCCTTTCCATATTTGCGGTATCAACCTCATTCTCTCGTTCGTATATCTGTTCACAAGGAGCAAGATAATTGCACAGATACTTTATGCTTTGGGGATTCCGGGTGCATCAATGGCGCTTCTGACTCCTACATGGACTTCTTTGCCCTTCTTGAATGCAATGCACCTTCATTCCTATACCGTACATATTTGTTTGATACTCTTCCCGATACTTCTCGTCATCAACGGTGAACGACCCACATATAAGTATTTCAAGTGGTCATATGCCTCAGTGCTCATCTACTGCATCCCGACGTATTTTTTGAACAAAGCCTTGGATACTGACTTTGTGTTCCTTAACGGTGCGCGGGATACACCGTTCGAATTCCTGCCTGAGGTTTTGGGCGACCCGTGGTATATCTTCCCGTGTGCTGCAATTCTCGGAGGATTGATGGCTCTTATGATCCTTCCTTGGCATATCGGTGATAAGAAAAAGTTGATAACTGCATAAATTATAAAAACAGAAAAGCTCTCGTATTCGGGAGCTTTTTTATTGCTGAAAGTGATTTAGTAAATTCTGTACCTTGAAATATTTTGCCAGTGTGATATACTGAATTTATAATATATTGAAAGAAGGCTTTTCCATGCTAAAAAAGCTTTTAATAAAGGATCATCAAAACGTGACAGATCCCAAAGTCCGTGAGCGATACGGAACGGTTTCGGGCATCTTCGGCATATGCACGAATGCTTTGCTGTTTATCATCAAACTTGTGATCGGCTTGATCTCCAATTCTATCACCGTCATTGCGGACGGCGTCAACAACCTCATGGACGTCGGCTCATCGGTTTTGACGATGATAGGCTTCAAGATCTCAAGCAAGCCTGCCGATAAAGACCACCCCTACGGTCACGCAAGATTCGAGCAGATAACAGCGCTTTTGGTTGCACTTTTGGTGCTTGTGATCGGTGCTTTGTTCGCAAAAAGCTCGATCGATAAGATAATTACTCCCGAAGAGCTTTCGCTTTCCTGGATGACCTATGTCACGCTGATCGCCGCGATCATATTAAAGCTGATTCAAATGTTTACATATCTTGATTTTGCAAAAGCAATCAATTCCGATGCTATCCGTGCCGCAGCCATGGATTCAAGAAATGATGTCATCTCGACTTCGTCCGTTCTTTTGAGCGTCATAATAATGGGCGTTTTCGAGATCAATATCGACGGCTACGTCGGTCTTTTGGTGTCTCTTTTCCTGGTTCTCTCGTCACTGAAAATGGTCAAGGAAACGATAGACCCGATGCTCGGCATTCCACCCTCGAAAGAGCTTGTAGATTCCATAACCGATCTTGTGTTATCAAGTGAACACGTTAACGGCATCCACGATCTTATCATCCATAACTACGGTGTCGGCGCAAACTTTGCTTCCTGCCATGTTGAGGTCGATGCTTCCGGCGATATGATAGCTATTCACGATGAGATAGACAATATCGAGCGGCTGGCACACTATGCACTCGGAGTGATGCTCACTATCCATATGGACCCAATCGACTATTCAAATCCCATTCGCCAAGAATTATATGAAATAACTGAGTCGGTATTAAACGAGTACAGCTCTGACCTCAGCTTCCACGACTTCAGGATCGTTGACGGCCCGACTCACACAAATGTCCTCTTTGATATCGTTGAACCCGTTGACACACACGTTGATCTTCACCGAATTCGACAGCTCCTATCCGAAGAATATCCAAGTGACGGCAAATATTTCTTCGTAATAACCGTCGATAAAGATATGAATCACCATGACTAAGAAAATAAAAATATCAAACCTGATCCTTATTATCGGCTTTGTTACGATGATACTTATAAACATCATTGCCCGCATCAGCGAACCTTTTTCCGATTTCTACGTTCAAAAGGTCTTCCCGATAATTTCACTTCCTCTGATGTGGCTTTCGGGAGTATTCCCGTTTGCCCTCGGCGAATGGCTGATAATTCTCGGCGTTGCGATCGTTCTCATAGGGATCCCTGCGCTGATCGTTTTTGCGACGATCAAGCGAAAAGATAAGCCGGCACGCAAAAAAGTAAGGAACTTCGCTCTGAAGTTCGTTTTGTGGGTGGTTCTGTACATCCTTGTAACCGAGACACTGAATTGCTTTATAATGTATCAGTGCTCAACCTTCTCGTCCCGATATTTCGAGGAGACCGAGCATACCGAAGAGCTGTTGCTTGAAACCCTTGAGGCTGTCGCACATCAGGTAGCAGATCTGAGCGATAATTTCACACGCAACGATGACGGATACATCGTTTTGGACAATGATTATCGGGATGAGTGCATTGAGGCGATGAAAAACATCTCCTCAACCTATTCTCAGCTTTCGGGATACTATTCAACTCCGAAGCCGATATATAATTCCTTCTTCATGTCACAGGAGGGCGTGATCGGACTTTATATCCCTTTCACCATGGAAGCTACATATAACCGAGATACACAGGATATCGCAAAGCCCTCGACCCTTTGCCACGAGCTTGCACATCTCAAAGGCATAATTCAAGAGGATGAAGCCAACTTCATTTCAATGATAGCGTGCTTCTCTTCAAATGATGATGCCGTTAAGTACAGCGGCTGCTTGGATGCTCTGTATTATCTCTATGCCGATGCGAAAAACCTCGTCGGCACAGAATATGAGGAAGAATACATTAGGATAATCTCTATCGTTCCTTCGATAGTTTGGTCGAACGATATCGCATCCTTCACCGCCGATTATTGGGAGAAAAACGAGGAGAAGGAGATCATTCCGACCGAAACGGTCGAAGCAGTCTCCGAAGCTCTTACCGATGCGACCTTGAAGCTCAATGACGTTTCCGACGGCATCAAGAGCTATTACCGCGTTGTTGAGCTTTTGATGGACTATAAAGCCTGCGGAGGAAACATTTAGCTTGACTTATGCCAAGTTAGATGATTTAATATAA
This sequence comes from uncultured Oscillospiraceae bacterium, assembly GCA_964650705.1. Lineage (GTDB taxonomy): Bacteria > Bacillota > Clostridia > Oscillospirales > Ruminococcaceae > Faeciplasma. The sequence continues at coordinate 32,994 of CAZYUJ010000008.1, read as the reverse complement.
CTAAAAATTCATGATCGGAGGATCACTATGAATCATTTGCGAAGAACACTATCATTCATCATGGCGCTTGCGGTTCTGATTCTTTCATTGACCGCCTGTGCTCCCCAAAAACCTAATGACGAGGTCGAGTCGCCCTCAACGGTGACCACCCCTGAGGAATCGGTAACTACTTCTGATGACGTCGCCGCGGAAGCGACCGCAACTACGCCCGAAGTGACTGCTACTGAGCCCACGACGACTGAGGCAACAACCACCACTACCGAAGCTACGACCACGGTTGCAACAACTACCGAAGCAACCACTACCACGACCGAAGCCACCACTGTCACCACCACAGAGGCAACCGTTGCCGTCGAGGACATTTCGGGTGAGGTCTACATGTACGCCAAGTCGAGCGTCAACGTCCGTGAAAAACCTGATGCAAACAGCGAACGCGTCGGCGGACTTTCAGAAGGCGAGAAGGTTCAGGTTACGGGCAAGGCTGCTAACGGCTGGTACAGGATCAAGTTTGACGGCGGTGAATATTTCGTTTCCGGAAATTATCTCACAGAAGATGCTCCCAAGCCCGCTGACGGTATATATACCGTGTCCGGCAGCTTCTCCAGCGAATTCTTAGATAACGAATGGGACACATATTGCAAACCGAACTCCGTTACAGGTGATGTTGAAAGCTGCTGGGGAACTCACTATCCCGATATCACCTCTGTGATCGAGTCTGCTGTTCCGCTCGAATACATCACTTCCATCGAGATAACTCTGACCGCATCCAATATTGATACTTGCTGGAACGGCAAGAAGCCTCATTGCGAGCTCCACTTCAATTCGAGAGGGGACGGCGCAGCCGAGGCTACTGTCGAGTTCGACTCCAAAACTGTTAAAATGTCCTGTGATATCCCCGACGGTACCTATGCTATCATCCTCAACCCTTACGCTTTCAGCTCAAGCGTAGGCGCTGTTAAGTTCGATTACACGGTAACTATCACCTGCGGCGAATATCAGCCTGAAAACACGTCTCCCGATAATGATAATGATAATGATAAGGATGACGATAAAGAGATCGAGACTCTTGCCGCTCAGCTTTACGGAACCGATTACGAATACAAAAAATCCGAGCTTTCTGCAATGAAGAAGGCAACGACCTCATATGACGCTTCCGCACCTTCCTTGTATGAAGCGTTCTCGGATTACTTCAACGTCGGCGCATGCATCAACTCATGGTACTTAAACAGCACAAGCTCGGAAGATTTTAAGTCGATGATGAAGCAGTATAACACCTTCACCCTTGAAAACGAATCCAAGCCCGATGCTATGCATCCCAGCGAGAATAAATACAACTTCACAAGTGTCGATAAGTTCGTTGATTTCGGTGAGAAATACGGTGTGACATTGCGCGGACATACTCTCATCTGGCACTCTCAGTGCCCCGATTGGTTCTTCTATAAGTCGGGCACAAGCGGAACTGCCGCAACTGCAAAACAGCTTTTGGACAGAATCGACGAGCACGTAACGACCATCGTTTCCCGCTATGCCGGCAAGATCGACACGTGGGACGTCGTAAACGAAGTGTTTAATGACGACGGAACCTTGCGTGATTCGAAGTGGCTCCAGATAGTAGGGGACTATGATAAAGACGGTGACAAGTATGACTATATTGAAGCCGCATTCAAAGCAGCGGCTGCCGCAGATCCCAATGCCCGTCTTATCATCAACGACTATAACCTTGAATGGAGCACCGCTAAAACTCAGGGCGTATATAACCTTGTCAAATCAATGCTTGAGGACGGTATTAAGGTCGACGGTGTCGGTCTTCAGATGCATATTGCCTATAACACCGACATCAATCAGCTCAGAAAGAACTTAGAGATCCTCGAAGGCTTGAGAAAATATAACCCCGATTTCACTATCGAGATCACCGAGATGGATATGTCCTGCTTCGTTTGGAGTGACGATTCGAAGACCGTCAACCTCACAGACAGCTTCATGAAGCAGTATAACAACACCTATGTTCAGGCATTCAAGCTCTTCATGGAATATTCCGAAAAGGGTCTTATAGATACTGTTGTCTTCTGGGGCATCAATGACGATCATTCCTGGCTCAACAGCAACGGAAGAATCAACCATCCCTTCCTTATCGGCCGTGATAATGAGCTTAAGAGCACTTATTGGGAGGTCATCTCACTCGCACTTGAGTGATAACAATACACATTTATTTGGAACGGAGAACAACTATGAAAAGACACTTGCCAAGAGCTATTGCGCTTGTGCTCGCAGTTGTGATCTTGATGCTTTCACTTACTGCCTGCGGCGCACAGCCGATCCTTACTGAGGATTATCAGTACACACAGGATGAGCTGAAGTCCATGAAGCTCGCAAAGTATTCCTATGATGACAATGCTCCATCTTTATATGAGGCTTTTGCCGATTATTTCAAGGTCGGTGCTTGCATCAACCCGTGGACTATCAGCAACACCTCAAGTGATGATTTCAAATCCATAATGAAGCAGTTCAACACTTTTGTCCTTGAGAACGCTTCGAAACCCGATGCTATGCATCCTTCCGAAAATACATACAACTTCACTAATGTCGATGCCTATGTTGAATTCGGCGAGAAATATGACGTCACTCTTCGCGGCCACACACTCATCTGGCACTCACAGGTTCCCGATTGGTTCTTCTATGCTTCGGGCGTTAGCGGCGAACCCGCAACTGCCGAACAGCTTATGCAAAGAATCGATGAACACGTTACCACTATCGTTTCACGGTACGCCGGGAAGATAGATACATGGGACGTTGTTAACGAAGTTATTAACGACGGAGGAGGACTCAGATACTCCAAGTGGCTCGAAATAATAGGGGACTATGACGGAGACGGCGATAAATACGACTATATCGAGCAGGCATTCATTTCCGCACGTGCCGCTGACCCCGATGCAAGACTCATTATAAATGATTATAACATGGAGTGGAGCGAGCAAAAGACCATCAGCATGTATCTTGCTGTCAAGAAGATGCTTGAGGACGGCGTTCCGATCGACGGCATAGGACTTCAGATGCATATAAGCTATGATACGAATATCGATACTTTGAGAAGCAATCTCGAAAAGCTTTCACGCTTGCGTGAGATCAACCCCGATTTCATCCTCGAAGTCACTGAGCTCGATATGAACTGTAACGGTTGGAACGGCGATCCTGACGATAAAGAATTCATCGAGAAGTATAATCAGACATATAAAGACCTCTTTGCTTTGCTGATGGAATACTCTGAGATGGGGCTTATTGATTCCGTTGTGTTCTGGGGGATCAACGACGGCAACTCTTGGCTCAACAGCAGCGAAAAAGATAACTATCCCTTCCTCATCGCCCGTGATAACGAGCTTAAGTCAGCTTATTGGGATGTCATCTCGTTGGCGCTTAAATAGCATATCATTTTTACAAACAGCCTTGAGCCTTACTCAAGGCTGTTTTTTGAAATATTAAACAAATGATAAACGGAAATGATTGATTAAAACGTCTGTATTTTCATTAATTTTTAGCAACATATTGACAAATAATTATATAAGTTGTATAATGATTGTGGTTAATTAAACCGCTAAAAGCTTTTAGGAGGAAAATTATATGAAGAAAATCTTATCTATTGCATTGGCACTCGTTATGGTATTGTCCTTAACAGTTGCTGTTGCTGCAGAGGAAGTTATTTGGAGCGAAGATACATTGTTCTTCAGCGCATCCAACTGGTCTCAGTATACTCTTGAAACTTCTGTTGCTGACTTCACTGCTTACTTGGCAACTCCCGGCGCATACGTTGTAATCACCAGAAGTGCTCCTACTGACGTCACTGAGATCGCTGAAGGCGACGGCAAGTATGAAAAGTTCTGCATGACAGATAGCTGGTGGTCCGGCAACCTCGGTACAGATGCTGACGGCAACACCATCAACACCATGCGTCTCGGTACCGGCGCTCACACTATTGAAGGCTTCCCTGAATTCGACGTAATGCTTGACTGCGTTCTCGACGACGGCACAAAGGTTTGGTACGATGCTGCTGAATTCTTGGCACAGTGGGAAAGCTTCACAAACGGCGGTTCTGAACTCCTTCTCATCTCCAACACTTCTTCCACCGCATACGACATCGTTAACATCTCTATCGTAGTTCCCGATGCTCCCATCGGCGCTCCTGCTGAAGAAGAAGCTCCCGTTGAAGATGAACCTGCTGTAGAAGAAACTCCCGAAGTAGAGGACACCCCCGCAGTAGAGGATACTCCTGCTGACGAAGCTCCTGCTGACACCGGTTTGGCACTCGCTGTCGTTCCTATGGTAGTTGCTATGGCTGCAGTTGCTCTTTCCAAGAAGAGATAATAATTTATTCTGCCTGAATAAGCTCTCCTACAAACAGTAGGGGAGCTTGTTTTTTGTTAAAACTGTACACTTTTTATGAAAATATTCTACAAGTATTAACTGAGGACGTTGTTGACAATTTGCTGCTATTGGTATATAATTTAAACAGGTTTTGTTACCTACACTACATTAGGAGGAAAATTTATATGAAAAAATTAGCTGTTCTTTTGGCAATCGTTGTTGCCATGAGCGCAATGTGCGTTTCTGCTTTCGCAGTTGACACATCTTACATCCACATCCAGCCTCAGGTTTGGGTACAGGATACACCCAGCTACTCTGCTTGGACACCTTTGAAGGACGCTGGCGGATCTGAAGTTCAGATCGGCCTTGGCGAAACTGCTACTGTTGTCTATACCGGCGATGCTTGGAAGAACGTAACCACTGCTGACGGCGGTTCTTACCAGTACGGTATTCAGATCCTCGACGGTACCATCGGTCAGACACAGGCTGTGATCGGCGATAAGACCACCATCAAGTATGAGATCTCTGATATCGTTATCACCGCTGAAGGTTATGACGATTACACAGTTGCTGTTGCAGGCGTTTACGAAGCATCCTTGGAAGCTTATGAGCCTTCTTGGGGCGGCATCGCAGGCAATACTCACGTTCCCGGTGCTTTCGACTTCTCCGGCGTAGCAGGCGGCTCTGACGGCGCTACCCTCGAAGCTTACATTCACTCTATCAAGTCTGTAACCTTCACCATCACATACCTTGAATACAACGGCGAAGGCCCTGCTGCTGACGAAGCTCCCGTTGAAGATGAACCCGCTGTAGAAGAAACTCCCGAAGTAGAAGATACTCCCGAAGTAGAGGACACCACCACAGTAGAGGATACTCCTGCTGACACAGGTCTTGCACTCGCTATCGTTCCTATGGTAGTTGCTGCAGCTGCTGTCGCTCTTTCTAAGAAGAGATAATCGATTCAGCCTAAAACCTCCCTTTTTGGGAGGTTTTTTGTTTATCACACCGTTTTATTGCACGAAATCGAATAGATTCGCCGAGGGTATATTGCGTTTTGTATTATAATAATCGAACTTTTGGAAATTGATATTGACAGATCGCGATACAAGATGTATAATAATAACGGTTGTAAACCACAAAATAATATTATTTTTTGGAGGAAATGAATATGAAAAAGATTCTTTCTATCGCAATGGCACTCGTTTTGGCATTGTCTCTTACCTGCGTTGCTTTCGCTGATGCAGATTTGACTGCTAACTACGTTGACCATGTGACTAGCGGTCTCGACGTTGCAACTATCGACCTTCCCGCTGATGTTGCTGAAGGCGAAACCGTAACCATCAAGATCAAGGGTACTGCTGATGCTAACTTCAGAGTTTACCTTGGTAACGGCGTATACCCCAGCAGAGAATCCGACATCACAACCGTTGAAGTTGTTGATGGCGTTTTCGAAACCGAAGTTGTATTGCTCGCTTCCTTGGCAGAAGATTCTTCTAAGGGCGTTGCTAACAACATCGTAATCAAGGGCGCAAGCTACGGTTTGCCTGTTCCCACAATCACTTGGGAATACATCACTCTCGTTGGCGCTGATGCTGCTGTTGAAGAAGCTCCTGTTGAAGACGAAGCTCCTGCAGAAGACACCACTGATGAAGCTCCCGCTACTGAAGACGAAGCTCCTGCTGACACCGGTTTGGCACTCGCTATCGTTCCTATGGTAGTAGCTGCTGCAGTTGTAGTTGCTTCCAAGAGAAAGTAATTTGATTTACAACTAATAAAAGTCCTCCCTTTTTTGGGGGGACTTTTTCTTTATTGAATATGCACAATTTTTCCTCTTTATATATTGTTAAACTGACATATTATTAGCTATTCATTGACAAATTATTATTCAAGAGTTATAATTAGTTTTGGTAATATACCGAATTAATTTCATTGGAGGAAATTATAATGAAAAAAGTTTTATCAATCATTATGGCGCTTGTTATGGTAATGTCCTTAACAGTTGCAATCGCCGCTGAAGAAGTTCTTGTTTCCGAAGATACAATGTTCTTCTCTAACGGTAACTGGGAACAGTTTGAAACACAGATCAGCACTGCTGATTTCGTTGCTGCTTTGGAAACTCCCGGTGCTTACTTTGTAATCACCAGAGGCAGCGCAGCAACAGGCGAATTGGCTTATACAGCCGGCGGTTGGGAAAAGTTCAACATCCTCGATTCATGGTGGTCTGGCAACTATCCCGTAGCTGATGGCAGCACTTGCCAGTGGATCGCTCTCGGTACTGCAAATCATGATATCGCTGTTACCACTGAAGGCGGTCAGCCTTATGACGTTCACATCGACTGCGTTCTCGATGATGGCATCAAGGTTTGGTACAACGCTGCTGACATCTTGGCTGCATGGACTGCCGGCGGATACAACACCAGCGGAGCTAACCTTATTGTTATCTCTAACTCTTCTCCCGACGACGTTTACGACATCGTTAACGTAGCTGTAGTAGTTCCCGATGCTCCCATCGAAGCTCCTGCTGAAGAAGAAGCTCCTGCTGATGATACTCCCGCAGTAGAAGAAACTCCCGTAGTTACTATCGTTGAAGAAACTATCTTCTCCATCACTACCAACACCTCTGACAACGACAACAACGGCAAGGCTATTGCTGATTGCACTCTCGTTGGCGACTGGTATTCTGATAAGTTCGCAACCAGCTGGAAGGACGGCGCTACTTGGACCAACCTTATCGACGCTCTCAGCACTGAAGGTGCAACCCTCAAGATCACTTGTGACGGCAACGTTACAAAGCTCGGCTTCCAGAGCGATTTGGCTAACAACGAAGTAGCAGTTACAACTGCTGACGGCGTTGCTACTATCGCTTGTGCTGATGTTTTGGCTGGCTGTGCTGATGCTTTGGCTGACGGCTATTCTTGGTGCAACTTCATCATCTCCGGTGATGCCGGAACAACCATCACTGCAATCGAAGTAGTTGCACAGGTTGAAGTTACCGAAGATGCTCCCGTTGTTGATACTGATGATGCTGAAACAGAAGAGCCCGCTGACACCGGTCTTGCACTCGCTATCGTTCCTATGGTAGTTGCTATGGCTGCTGTTGCTCTTTCCAAGAAGAGATAATTTCTAACCAAACTAAAAAGCTCCCCGAAATGGGGAGCTTTTATTTTTATGTATTCAATTTATTTTATAAGATCTGCCATTGAATATAGTCCTGCAGGCATCTCTGCCATGAAAACCGCCGCATTAACAGCGCCGACAGCGAACACCTCTTTCGATGCTGCGCTATGTGAAAGCGTGATGACTTCATCACGTCCTGCGAAAATTATATCGTGGTCGCCGACGATGGTTCCGCCTCTTATTGAATGAATACCGATCTCGGCTTTGTCACGCTTCTGTCTGACGCTATGGCGGTCATATACATAGTTATAAGCGTTATCGCTCGCTTCATTGATGGCGTCAGCAAGCATAAGTGCCGTGCCGCTGGGAGCGTCTATTTTTTGATTATGGTGCCTTTCAACGATCTCGACATCATACTGTCCGCCCAAAACTGCAACTGCTTTTTTTGCAAGCTCACTTAAAAGGTTGATTCCCAATGACATGTTCGCCGTGAAGAAAATAGGGATGTGCTCAGCGTTTGATTTTATCCTTGCGACCTGTTCAGCGTCATATCCTGTTGATGCCAAAACCAAAGCACAACCGTTTGTCAACGCATATTCAAGCAGATCATCAAGCGCCGACGGGTGAGAGAAATCCACAATGACATCGGGCTTGATCTCAAGCTCAGAAGGCTTGCTGTAAACTGTAAAGCCAAGGTCCTTTACAGATATTTTATCGATACCTGCAATGACTTCGCAGTCTTTTCTTGCACAAATGACCTCTTTTACAACTCTGCCCATTTTTCCACAGCATCCGCTGATAACAACCTTAACCATTATATTCACTCTTTCACATCTTTTTTGTGTTTATTTTATAAGTCCGATCTTGATAAGTGCCTCTTCCAAGATAACTTCATCAGCCTTTGAGAGCTCACCCAAAGGCAATCTGCATCCGCCGACATCAAGACCCATCATGTTCATCGCCGCCTTGACGGGAACAGGGTTAACATCAACAAACAGCTTGTTAGCAATGTCCATATACTTGATCGCCAATTCTCTTGCCGATCTATAATCCTCTTCCAAGCAACGCTTACAGATCATATGTGTCTCATACGGCAAAATATTCGACATAACCGAGATAACACCCTTGCCGCCCAAAGACATCAAAGGAACTATCTGATCGTCGTTTCCCGAATATACAGGCATATCATCGCCGCACTCGGAAATGATCTTTGCGACCTGTGAGATATTTCCGCTTGCTTCCTTGACACCGACGATCTGAGGGTTCTTTGCGAGCTCTTTATATGTAGAGATGTCGATGTTCATTCCCGTTCTCGAAGGAACGTTATAAACGATAGCAGGGATGCTCACACCCTCTAACAGCTTTTCATAATGCTTGATAAGTCCTCTTTGCGAGGTCTTGTTATAATAGGGTGTAACCAACAGCAGACCGTCAGCGCCCGCTTCTTCTGCTGCCTTCGTGGTTTCGGCGCCATACGCTGTATCGTTCGAGCCTGTCGAGCAAATAACCGGCACACGGTGATTAACTCTTTGAACGCAATATCTCATCAAGGCTCTGTGTTCATCACCCGAAAGAGTTGCGTTTTCACCCGTTGTGCCAACTGCAACAATGCAGTCGGTTCCTCTTGCGATCTGCCAGTCGATCAGTTCGCCGTATTTTTCTAAATTTAAACTGCCGTCTTCCTTGAAAGGTGTGACGATAGCAACTGCTGCGCCTTCAAAAATAAGCTTTTTCATACAAGACCATCCTTTCCTGCATAAATCGGTTTATTTGGTGTGTGCGTCAAATTCTTTATCAGTCGAAATATCCCTTCGCCGCCAAAAGCTCAGCCATTAAAACACCGCCGCCTGCGGCACCTCTTAATGTGTTGTGTGAGAGACAAACAAACTTATAGTCATATTGAGTGTCCTCTCTGAGTCTGCCGATAGATATAGCCATGCCGTTCTCTAAGTTTCTGTCAAGCTTAGCCTGAGGGCGATTGTCCTCTTCGAAATAGTTCAAGAACTGCTTGGGAGCGGAGGGAAGCTCCAACTCCTGAGGAACGCCGGAGAATTCCTTCCAAGCTGCAAGTATCTCTTCCTTTGAGGGCTTATTCTCGAAGCTCACGAATACTGCAGCAGTGTGGCCGTCGGAAACCGGGACTCTTAGGCACTGAGTTGTGATAGAGGGAGTGGAAGCGACTTCAATAACGCCGTCCTTGACCTCACCCCAAACCTTAAGAGGTTCTTTTTCGGACTTTTCCTCCTCACCGCCGATGAAGGGGATAAGGTTGTCAACCATTTCGGGCCATGTCTCAAAGGTCTTTCCTGCGCCCGAAATTGCCTGATATGTACAAGCTAAAACATTTTTAATTCCATATTTCTTCAAAGGATGCAAAGCAGGAACATAGCTTTGGATCGAGCAGTTGGACTTAACCGCAATGAATCCTCGCTTTGTACCAAGACGCTTTCTCTGTGCATCAATAACCTCGATATGTTCGGGGTTGATCTCCGGAACTACCATGGGAACGTCGGGAGTGAAGCGGTTTGCCGAGTTGTTGGATACAACGGGGCATTCAAGCTTTGCATACGCTTCTTCCAATGCCTTGATCTCATCCTTCTTCATATCAACTGCACAGAATACGAAGTCAACCGACTTTGCGATCTCTTCCTTGTCAGCAGTAGCGTCCTTAACGACTATATTCTCAACATTCTCGGGAATAGGCGATGTCATCGACCACTTTGCGCCGACTGCATCCTTATAAGCTTTACCTGCTGAACGAGGGGATGCCGCCAAAACCTTGATCTTAAACCAAGGATGGTTCGCCAAAAGCAAAATAAATCTTTGACCAACCATACCGGTTGCGCCGATGATACCAACGTTATATGTTTTCATAATAATTCCTCCAAGCTGCGAATTGTAACTAATAAATACTTAAATGCCTAATAAGGGTTGAAAAATTTTCGCCGATGCACTATAATAATAAATAATGCATTTTTGCAGTTTAAGTACTACTTTAATAATATCACCGCTTTCAAATCGTGTCAACTGTTTAATATGCTAAACTGTTTCAACCGTTTAAAGCGAAAATAGAACGAGGTTAACATATAAATGCTCGATTTAAACAATTTAAAGACTTCCGACTTTGATTACTATCTTCCCGAAGAGCTTATCGCCCAGACTCCGCTCGAACCCAGAAACTCTTCTCGTTTGCTCGTTTGTGACCGCGAGACCGGCGATATCACGCACGATCACTTCTATAATCTATGCGACTACTTAAAAAAAGGTGACACGTTGGTTATAAACGACTCCCGTGTTTTGCCCGCAAGAATCTATGGTGAAAAGTTAGATAACGGCAGCTTTATCGAATTCTTGCTTTTGGAACAGCGTGAAAATATGGTGTGGGAGATATTGTGCCGTCCCGGAAAAAAAGCCAAGATCGGAACAAAGTTCAGCTTCGGCAAGGGCAAGCTTATTGCCGAGATCGTTGATGTCTTGGAGGACGGAAACCGTGTCGCAAAATTCAACTGTGAGGGCTCTATCTATTCCGTTCTTGATGAGATCGGTCAGATGCCGCTTCCTCCCTATATCACCAAAAAGCTGGAGGATAAGGAACGCTATCAGACAGTATATTCACGAGAGACGGGCTCTGCCGCCGCACCGACAGCAGGTCTTCATTTCACACAAGAACAGCTTGAGGATTTAAAGAATAGGGGAGTCAACATCGCACGAGTTACCCTTCACGTCGGTCTTGGAACCTTCCGCCCTGTTAAAGAGGATAATGTATTGGATCATAAAATGCATTCTGAGCACTATGAGATCTCTCAGGAAACCGCCGACATTATAAATCAGACAAAGTCGAACGGCGGAAGAGTCATTGCGGTCGGAACGACATCCTGCCGAACTCTTGAAAGTGTCGCCACCTTCAGAGGAAAGATCGAAGCCTCAGAAGGCAACACCGATATCTTTATCTATCCCGGATATAAATTCAAGGTTCTGGATGGCTTGATCACAAACTTCCATCTTCCTCAAAGCACACTCATCATGCTTGTTTCCGCTTTCGCAGGATATGAGAATACAATGAATGTTTATCGCACAGCCGTTGAGGAGAAATATCGCTTCTTCAGCTTTGGCGATAGCTGCATTTTCATTTGATGCCACACCCCGCGGCTCCGCCGCCCGCGACCTGCGCCCTTCGGGCGCGCATCGCGTCCGACATCGCCGCTCAGTCATCTGATAATTTACATAAGAAAGGAACACACTATATGGGACTTAAATCCGACCTCAGCGCACTTGCAAAATTCGCTGACAATCCGTTTGATGCAAAATACCGTCCCGAAAAAGAAATGAAGCGTCTATATGCTCTTTTGCTCATAACGCTTCCGCTTTTCTTGGGCTTCAGCAGCAAGTTCTTCATTTTGGCGACCGGCCCGTTATTCATCTATTGGATAGTTGTATATTTCCGTGCCATCGAGTATTGGAAAGCGTTAAAGTGGAAAATGTGGATATATGTCGTGCCTACGATAATAATGGCACTTTTTGGACTCTATCTTTCCTTCACGGAACTGCTTTTCAAGATCGTCGGCTGGTTCTTTGGGAATGTAGTATTTTATAAATAAACTAAAGGGAGAGTTTTTATGTTCACTCTTTTGAAGCAGGAAGGGGCTGCCCGCCGAGGCGAGTTCAAAACCGTTCACGGTACCATTCAAACCCCTGTTTTCATGAATGTCGGCACCGCCGCCGCGATCAAAGGCGGCATTTCATCTATCGATCTGGTCGATCTTAAATGCCAGGTCGAGCTTTGCAATACCTATCATCTTCACATCCGCCCCGGAGATGAGGTCATCTATAAAATGGGCGGTCTTCACAAGTTTATGAACTGGCACCGCCCGATTTTGACCGATTCCGGCGGATTCCAGGTATTTTCTCTGGCTAAGCTTCGTAAGATTAAAGAAGAGGGCGTATATTTCAACTCTCATGTTGACGGCAAGCGCATTTTCATGGGGCCTGAGGAGAGCATGCGAATCCAGTCGCATCTCGCTTCCACAATTGCCATGGCTTTTGATGAATGTGTTGAAAACCCTGCTACAAGAAGCTATTCCAAAAATTCCTGTGAGCGTACAACTCGCTGGCTCAAGCGTTGCATCGCCGAGATGAACCGCCTTAATTCGATGGATGAGACCATCAACCGCAACCAGATGCTTTTCGGTATCAACCAGGGCTGTACTTTCGACGATCTCAGAATTGAGCACATGAAGCAGATTCGCGACTTGGATCTTGACGGTTATGCTATCGGCGGTCTTGCAGTCGGCGAGCCGACAGAGGATATGTATCGCATCATCGAAAGTGTCGAGCCGTTCATGCCCAAGGATAAGCCAAGATATTTGATGGGTGTCGGAACTCCAACGAATATTATTGAGGCTGTTTACAGAGGCGTAGATTTCTTCGACTGCGTAATGCCTTCTCGAAATGCACGCCATGCTACCATATTCACGTGGAACGGTATCATGCACGCAACCAACGCAAAATATGAGCTCGATGAGCGCCCGATAGATCCCGAGTGCGATTGCCCGACCTGCCGCAACTTCTCGCGTTCATATATTCGCCATCTCTTCAAGGCTAACGAGCAGCTTGCCGGACGGCTTGCTGTTCAGCACAACCTTTATTTCTATAACACCCTTATGGAGCGTATTCGTGACGCTCTCGATAACGGTACTTTCACAGAGTTCAGAAACAAATATTCACCGCTTCTTGCTTCAAAGCTCGAGGACTGATTATATATTGATCGGGGCGCATTTATTTAATGTCAATAATCGAAGTTTTTATTCTCTCAGTCGGACTTTCTATGGATGCTTTCGCAGTATCCGTCACAAACGGAATGACAAAAAAGAATGTTAACTTAATATGGACTTTTTCGATAGCTGCTTGCTTTGGAATATTCCAAGGCTTGATGCCCACGATCGGCTATTTCCTCGGAAGCACCTTTACTCAATATATCACTCGGTTTGATCATTATATTGCGCTCGTGCTTTTGGGATTCATCGGCGGAAAAATGCTTTTTGACGGCTTAAAAAAGGATAAAGCCTGTGAGCTTGACGGCACAAGGCTGACTGTCGGCGCACTTTTGTTACAGGGCGTTGCAACGAGCATCGACGCCCTTGCGGTCGGAGTTTCATTTGCCGCCGTAATGGACTCAATGGTTCTTGCGCTTTGCGCCGCCTCGATCATAACCGTTTGCACATTCGCGTTCTGTTTTGTCGGTGTGTTTATCGGGAAAAGGTTTGGCGACATTTTGAACAACAAGGCACAGACCGCCGGCGGTCTTATTCTCATCGCAATCGGAGTGAAAATCTTTGTCGAACACGTCTTCCTTGGCTGATATAAAGCTTTGCATATTCGACCTTGACGGTACATTGGTAAACACCATCAGCGACCTTGCCGCAAGCGTCGATTTTGCTATGAAAAAGCTTGATCTGCCTACTCACACAATAGAGGAATATACGAGCTTTGTCGGTGACGGCACACTTTTACTCATCAACCGCTCGCTTCCTGAGAATTTACGTAATGACCACGACGTTTTGCATCAGTCACACGCTATCTTCACAGAGCATTATTCAAATCACTATGCTGACACTTCGTCAGCATATGACGGGATCACTGAAACCTTGAATGATCTTAAGAGCAGGGGAGTGAAGCTCTGCGTATACTCTAACAAACCGGATGCTTTCACAAAAGCGATCGTTACAAAGCTTTTCGGTGAGGATCTGTTCGATGTCATCATTGGTGCTCGTGACGGCTTTCCCAAAAAGCCGGATCCGACGGTTGAGAACAATATCATCAACAGCTTTGGCTTGGAAAAAGAAAACTGCATACATATCGGAGATTCCGATGTTGATGTGATTACCGCTCATAATGCGGGTATCAAATGCATCGGTTGCACTTGGGGTTTTCGCTCCCGTGAGTGCTTGGAATCAGCATCTGCGGATTACGTAATCGATCATCCGTGCGAAATATTGAACTTTTTTGCAAAAAACAGTTGAAATTATAATCTAAATATGCTATATTTAATAGGATATTTAAACACGATGACTGAGAGAGTAAGTTATCCGAAGCTTTCAGAGAGATGAGCAAAAGCTGTGAGCTCATTATTCTAAGGATATCTGAAGTTCACTCACGAGTGGTTTTGCTGAAGCTTTTTGTTGTAGGCAAAAACGCATCCGAAGCGTTATGAACGGGGAGAAGTGTTGGCTTCTGACAATGGGTGGTATAGCAAGATAGCGTCTTGTCCCGATTGGGGCATGGCGTTTTTTTATTTTCCCACCGGCGCCGCGCTCGGCACTAAACCGCACTCCGCTCACTCCGTTCGCGGGCGCGCTTCCACGCCTCGCTCTTGCACTCCCTCAGCCAAGTTAAGTAAATAATAATCAATATATATGAAAGGAAAATTAAAATGAAAGAGCAACTTGAAAAAATCGAGCTTGCGGCGAAAGCTGAGCTTGAAAAGATTTCAGATGCCAAGGAGCTTGATGACCTTCGAATCAAGTACCTCGGCAAAAAAGGCGAACTCACAGCTATCTTAAAGCAGATGGCAACCCTTTCTGCAGAAGAGCGCCCCATCATCGGTCAGCTTGCAAACAAGATAAGAGCTGACATCGAAGAGGCAATTCAGGCAAGAGGAAAAGAGCTTAAGTCTGCACTTGCTGAAAAGAAACTCAAAGAGGAACGCCTTGACGTGACCCTTCCCGGCAAGCTCCAGACTGTCGGAAAGCTTCACCCCTTGAATGCAGTTATGAACGAGATCGAAGAGATCTTCTTGGGCATGGGCTTTGATATCGCAGAAGGCCCCGAAGTTGAATATGATTATTATAACTTCGAAGCACTCAATATCCCTGCGGATCATCCTGCCCGTGACACACAGGATACCTTCTACATCACCGATAACATTCTTTTGAGAACTCAGACTTCTTCCGTTCAGATCCACGTTATGGAGAACAAAAAGCCCCCGATCCGTGTTATCTCTCCCGGACGAGTTTTCCGTTCCGATGCTGTTGATGCTACACACCTTCCTTTGTTCCACCAGATCGAAGGCTTGGTCGTTGACAAGGGTATCACAATGGCAAACCTTGTCGGAACACTTGATATGCTCATGAAGCGCCTCTATGGCGAGGATTGCAAGATCCGTTTGCGTCCTCATCATTTCCCGTTCACAGAACCCTCTGCCGAAGTTGACGTTTTGTGCTTCAACTGTGGCGGTAAGGGCTGTTCGATGTGCAAAAACGAAGGCTATGTTGAGCTTTTGGGCGCAGGAATGGTTCACCCCAAGGTATTAGAAAACTGTGGAATCGACCCCAACGAATATTCCGGTTTTGCTTTCGGCTTGGGTCTTGAAAGAGTTGTAATGCGTAAATACGGCATCAACGACTTAAGACTTCTCTATGAAAACGACCTTAGATTCCTAGACCAATTCTAAAAAGGAGGTAATGTTATGAATCTATCTATGAAATGGCTTTCCGATTACGTAACTGTCGATGAGCCTATAAAAAAGTTCTGCTACGATATGACCATGACAGGCTCCAAGGTTGAGGGCTACGAGGTCGAAGCAGACTATGTTACAAACACCGTCGTAGGAAAGATATTAAAGATCGAACGCCACCCTGATGCTGACAAGCTCGTTGTTTGTCAGGTCAACGTCGGCGATAAGGATGTTCAGATCGTAACTGCAGCAACAAATGTCTTTGAGGGCGCACTCGTTCCCGTTGCCCTTGACGGCTCGACTCTCTCGGGCGGCATCAAGATCAAAAAGGGCAAGCTCCGCGGCGTCGTATCAGAGGGCATGTTCTGCTCTGTTGCTGAGCTTGGCGTTACCACTCACGATTTCCCTTATGCTATCGAGGACGGAATCCTCATCATCGAAGAAGACTGCAAGCCCGGTGATGATATCCACGATGCACTCGGTCTTAACGACACTTCTGTTGAATTCGAGATCACCTCAAACCGTGCTGATTGCCTTTCTGTAATCGGTCTTGCTCGTGAGGTCGCAGCGACATTCAATCTTCCCTTGAACGTTAAGACTCCCGAATATAAGGGCGTTGAAGACGATATCACCAAGTATTTGGACGTTACCATTGAAAATACCGACCTTTGTCACCGCTACATCGGCGGCTTGGTCAAGAACGTAAAGATCGGTCCCTCTCCTCGTTGGCTCCGTGAGAGACTTCGCGCATCAGGCGTTCGCCCCATCAACAATCTTGTTGACATCACCAACTATGTAATGCTCGAATACGGTCAGCCTATGCACGCATTCGACGTCAGATACGTCACAGGCGGAAAGATCGTCGTAAGAAATGCGTGTGCAGGAGAGTCTATTACTACTCTCGACGGCACAGAGCGTGCTCTTTCCGAAGAAATGCTCGTTATCGCTGACGCTGAAAAGCCCGTTGCTGTAGCAGGTGTCATGGGCGGCGAGTATTCGGGTATCATGGATGACACAGTTGACGTGATCTTTGAATCAGCTTGCTTCGACGGCGCTTCTGTCAGAAGAACCGCAAAGAAGCTCGGCATGAGAACTGATGCTTCCTCTCGCTTCGAAAAGGGTCTTGATGCAAGCGGCTGTATGCCCGCGCTTTTGCGTGCATTCGAACTTTGTGAGATGTTGGGTTGCGGCGAACCCGTCAACACCATTATTGACCGCGACTATTCCGATAAAACTCCCGTGACCGTTGATTTCGATCCCGAGTGGATCAATAACTTCCTTGGAACTGATATCCCCACAGACGACATGGTTGGATATCTTGAAAAGGTCGGCTTTGAGATCAAGGACGATGTCATCTATTCTCCCTCATTCAGAATCGATATCGAATCTAAGGCTGACATCGCTGAAGAGGTTGCACGCTTCTATGGATACAACAACATCGTCGGCACTCATTTGACCGGCGTCGCAAACGCAAAGCGAACCCCTGAGCAGAAGCTTGACCGCACTATCGAAAACGCTTGTGTCGCTTTGGGACTTAACCAGATCGCAACCTTCTCGTTTGTTTCTCCCAAGTGCTATGACAAGATCTGCTTGAGCGCAGACAGCGGCTTAAGAAGCTATGTCACGATCACAAACCCCTTGGGCGAGGATACGTCTTCTATGAGAACGACCGTCATCCCTTCGATGTGTGATGTTTTGGCAAGAAACTATAATCTGAGAAACCCCGCTTGCGGCCTCTTCGAGCTCGCAACCGAGTATATCCCCACTGAGGACGGAAAGCTCCCCATTGAACCCACACGCCTTGTTTTGGGTATGTACGGCAACGGCTGTGACTTCTTCTCCATAAAGGGTGCAATGGAAGAGATCTTTAAAACTCTCGGCATCACAGAATATGACGTTGAAGCAGCTAACGCTGAAAACAGCTTTGATGAAGTTTCTGCGTTCCATCCCGGCCGTGTTGCGGTTGCAAAGATCGGTGATAAGCCCGTTGCGATCTTCGGTGAGCTTCACCCCAATGTTTTGGAAAACTATGATATCGGCACTCGTGCATATGTTGCAAAGCTCAACGTAACCGAGCTTTTGGATATCAATATCCCTGAAAAGCAGTATAAGCCCTTGCCCAAATATCCTGCATCCACCCGTGATATCTCGTTTATCTGTGATGATGAAACACCTGTTGCAGTTCTTGAAAAGATCATCAAGAAGGCTGTCGGCAACACTCTCGAATCCGTCAAACTCTTCGACGTTTACAAGGGCTCACAGATCGAATCCGGCAAGAAGAGCGTGTCCTTCTCGATCGTTATGCGCTCACACGACGGTACACTTACCGACGAACAGGCTGACGGTGCTATCAAGCGTGTGACCAAGGCTTTGGTCGCATCAGGCGCTGAGGTTAGATAAATTGTAAAAAATCAACAAACAAAATTATCAGTATTCAATAAAATTGATCTCGGGTACTTGTAATTTCTTAAACAAACGGATATAATGTATTATAACGATTGATTAAGGAGTGAACGCCAATGCATGACCAAACGATGACCTTTTCAGTTAAGCCCGACCGCAAGGATGAGATCAAGCGCACCTTAACGGTCGTATATGAAGCTCTGCTCGAAAAAGGATATAACCCCGTTAATCAGATCGTCGGCTACATTCTTTCTGAAGACCCGACATATATCACGACCTATAATAACGCAAGAAGCCTTATCCGTCATATCGACCGCGACGAGCTTTTACAGGAAATGGTCAAGTATTATTTGAACAACTGATCAAAAAGCAGTTATCCGTTTCGGATAGCTGCTTTTGTTTAATATGTTCATATTTGCATTTAATGGCTTTTGTGTTATAATTAGCTTATCAAATAAAAGGGGTGATTCCAATGTTCTTGAACTACAACAAAATTCACAGAAAGGATGACATAATTATGAAAAAGGTTTTTTTGTATTTAATAACTTTTATGCTCACTTTGTCACTTCTTACCGCTTGTTCTGATACTAATGATGAACCGCTTGTAAGTGAAGATATTAACGAACCTGCACAAACGCCCGTTGTTTCTGTAGATGATGTTAATGAAGAAGCCCCACCCGTTTCTCAGGAAACACGCATTTGGCACGAATTCGAAGGACTTGTCGTTTCGATTGATGAGAACAACGGCGTGACACAGTATATGCTTCAGGACTCGAGAAATGGGATCGTATTCAGCTTCATCCGATCCGATGCCCCAACTGCCAATATTGATGAAATACAGGTTGGCAACCATGTGAATATTTATATTTACGATGAAGAGGGAAAATATCGTCCCGATGATATTGACGGAGGAACCGTTACAGCCGATGTAGTTACAGTTCTTGATACGTTCGGATACGCATTCTATGCTGAAATTGTGGATTTAGGCGCTTCTTGGATACAAGTAGACGGTCTTAATATGAACTCTGTAAACTATCGAAATGAATATGTGTTTAAAGTTTATGATAGTACGATGATTACTGATAATTACGGCGAAATATCTATAAGTGATCTAAAGATCGGCGACACAGTTATTGTGTATTCGTTCGGTTCCAGACAAGAAACAGAACCTGCCAGATTAACCGAAGTGCAAAGAGTAATAAGAATTAATGATGACTAATATAGATGATGATACAATATGCGGTTACACAGATCATAGGGTATATTATTACGCAGATGTAGCCGACGGTCAAAGCGGTAGCCCTGTATTCTATCGGAATTCTTCGGGTGAATTTGTAGTAGCAATACATACTCACGGCTTTGAAACAACATATCCCACGAATGAACAATATAATAGAGGCAGAAGAATAACACAAGATTTAATTAATCGTCTGTCGTCATACGGTATCAATGTTTAATATTTAATATAAAGCCCCTCTTCAGGGGCTTTTTTGATTCTGTAACAACTATGTAATTGATTTTTTCATAATATCGTAGTAAAATATAATTGCAGACAAAATTAATGAAAAATCTGCTATAAATATTTTAATTCGACACGCACACAATACTCTTGCAATCGCTTCATACTTAGTTTTGAAACGGTTGTCGGTAGTTTCGTGATATTGTCACGAAAGGAGGCAGGCGCGAACGAAAGTTTGCGCGCGATATATGAAAATGAATCTCAAGCGTTTTCTTTCGGCATCAACAGCTTGTGCCCTGGCGGCATTTATTCTTTGCGGATGCAGCCGAATAGAAAACGGATATTATGAAAACGGCGTATCTGTCGATCCTTCTGAAACGAGCGACTCTGTGACCACCACCGAGCCGACAACTCCAAGTGTTCCGCCTCTTTCATCCGAGGATGTAACGACCTCACCTGACGAATCAATTGATGTTCCTGAGTCTGTGAGCGATGTTTCGGATGCTATCGAGGAGCTTGTCACGACAAAAGGTGATTGGGATTACAACGCTTTGAGTAATGAAGGCGACGGTTGGGGACAAGGCACCAGATTTGATGACCTTAACCGACCGAAAAGTGCGGTGCGCTTTAACGAAAGTTATTCCATCTATAAAGCAAAGGCGATCAATTTAACTGAAGAAAAGGTGATAACTCTCACCTTTGACCAAGGATATGAAAATGGCTACACAGGCATGATTTTAGACACCCTGAAAGAAAAAGGCGTGAAGGCGACATTCTTTTTAACCGGTGATTATGCCCGCCGTGAGCCCGAACTTGTTCAGCGTATCATCGATGAGGGACACACGATCGGCAGCCATTCTTGGAGCCACTATTCAATGCCTGAAATTTCAATTGAAGAAATGCAGACAGAGATCATGGATCTTCACAACTATGTTATAGAGAATTACGGTGTTTGCATGAATCTGTTCCGTCCTCCAAAGGGCGAATACTCAGAGCTCAGCCTCGCTGTAACCGCGGATCTTGGTTACACGTCTGTTTTGTGGAGCTTTGCATATGCCGATTGGGATACGGATAATCAGCCTGATCCAACCGCTTCGCTTGAGAAGCTCGTTGAAAGACTTCATCCCGGTGCGATCTATCTTTTGCACTCGGTATCTGAAACAAATGCAACCATTTTGGGCGATTTTATCGACCGTGCCCTTGCCGAAGGGTATACTTTCGGATAATAAATCAGCAGGTAGGATGTTTAATATCCTGCCTGCTGTTTGTTTAGTTGATTATTTCATAGTGCTCGTGTGCGGAGTCTTTTGTCGCATATTCCGAGATCGAAAGCACCTTAGCTTTAAGCGGGCTTGCACCCATTCTGATCTCGATCACGTCACCGACCTTAACTTCATAAGAAGCTCTTGCTTGTTTGTCGTTGACAAAAATTCTGCCTGTGTCACAGGCTTCGTTTGCAACAGTGCGGCGTTTTATAAGCCGTGTAACCTTTAAATATTTATCAAGTCTCATATTTGATCCTTTCGTTATTTGAAATAGGGGAGTAAACAAAAACCGGCCGACACTGTCAACCGGTTTTAAGCAATTACTTAGCTACGCTGTCCTTAAGAGCCTTGCCGGCCTTGAAAGCAGGAACCTTCTTAGCAGGGATAGTGATCTTCTGCTTGCTCTTGGGGTTAATGCCTTCCTTTGCCTTGCGCTCTCTAACTTCGAAAGTACCGAAGCCGATAAGGGATACCTTTTCACCGTTTACAAGTGCATCGGAAATAGAATCGATTACTGCGCCGAGTGCCTTTTCAGCGTCCTTCTTAGAGCAGTCCATCTTAGCAGCAATGCTGTTTACTAATTCAACCTTAGTCATCTGTGTTTTCCTCCTATATTATTTTGCGAAATCCAATTGATAGCCTGCAAAATGAGCCTCAATCATCTAAGCAGGCTAAGACAAGATATATTTTATACTTTTTCTTTGCAAAATGCAAGTGTTTATTTAAAAATTTCTTCAATAAGCTTATTTTTAGTGGATTTATCCAACAACATAACCATAATGATGTAGATTATAACAGCAAAAGCAATAGAAATTGCCGTGTTTAAAGCACTTTGGCGATAGCCGTTTAATAAATTTGCACAAGCTTTTGCTCCGATTGACGCCGCAACTCCTCCGATAAGCGACAACAGGGGAGTGATGATCCTTCTATAATTCGTTTCGGTATGCTTGAATAGAACTATGGTCGATATGATACACATGACGATATAGCTGACGGCGGTCGATATGGCTGCGCCTGATAATCCGAGTGATGTTATCGGAACAAGAAGCGTGTTTAAAATAAGCTTTGTGATAGCTGCTAAAAGTGTTATCTTGACCGGTATATCTTGTTTTCCGACGGCTTGAAGCATCGAGTATACAGCACCGCTTATCGACAAAAAAGGCGTACTTAAGCTTATAATAGAAAGCGGCACGATGCAAACGGAAATCTCAAGCTGTCTGTTTGAAAACAGTACGCATAAAATCTCTTCAGACATTGCGCTGAGCCCGAATCCTGCAGGGATCGAGATAAATGATACGATCGCAATAACTCGGGTGATCTCTTTGCTAACACGTTCCATGTCTTTTTTGGCATATGCCTCGGAAATATTCGGCAACGCACTTTTCCCAAATACAGAACAAAGGGAGGGCGCCAGCGAGAATACCGTCATCGCGAGCCCCGTGAACGAGCCGTATAAAAAGTTCGGAAGCTCATCGAAGCTGATTCCGCTATCAATTATCTGTGCATATTTCTTCGCATACAGCTCAGGCTGATTTCGAAGGCTTGACTTGATGCACAGCATTATCGTAGAGAGGTCTACAGCGTTCATTAAGCTCGCTACAACGCTTGCGACCGTCATCGGTATCATCAAGATGACAAGCTGCTTGAAAGTCGTTCTCATGCGCTCTGCTTTGTTGTCAAGCGAAAGATCGTGCTTCGATATTCCGTCACCGAAGATCTTGAATCTCAGAATTATGTAAATAAGCCCCGCCAGGTCTGCCACGGTAACTCCCAATATAGCCGCCGCAGCTATAACAGGCGTAGTGAAATCATTTATTCCCCCGAGCTGAACACTTGCGTAATATGCAAATCCAAGACCGCAAAGTGTCCTCACAACAGCTTCGATCATCTGTGATACCGCTGTCGGAGTCATGTTTTTAAGACCCTCAAAATATCCTCTATATACTGCCGTAACCGTTCCGAAAAGTATACAAGGCGATATCGCCGCAATCGCAGGCGCACAAAGCGCATTGCCGATGATCTTTGTCGCAATGAAATCAGAAAAAACAAGCGGTATCAGCATCAAAATAACGGATATCGCACTGAAAGCTATAAGCGCCGTTTTTTTGATATTTCTGATGTTTTTATATCTTCCGAACGCAGAGTTTTCGGCTATAAGCGTCGATATTGCCGGCGGTAGGCTGACAGCACAGATCGAATATATTGGCGTAAACACGGTGTACGCACTTTGGAAATATCCCATTCCCGTTCCGCCCAATATATTTGTAAGCGGAATTTTGAAGATCAGCCCTGCAACTCTCGATACGATCACCGAAAGCATCAATATAAACGAACCGTACAAAAGTCCCTGTTTTTTCACTGGTGTCATCCTTTCCGAAAGGGGTCTTGTACCATTCTATTTATCTGCACTTAAATCTATTCCACTTCACTGCCACGCTCCGCCGCACAATGCTCCTCGCTCGCCGCTTGCGTCGGCTCGGCTCCATTTTGCGACATCGCCAAATCCATCACAAAATCCGCTTAAAAATTGACATCTTTAAATAGTTGTGATATACTATTTTAATGGTTTTTGATCCTTTGATATTGGAGGTTTTATAAATGTCCGAAACAGTAAACAAAAAGAAAGTTATATTCTCGGGAATCCAACCCACAGGTACATTCACCTTGGGCAACTATATAGGTGCTGTTCGCAATTGGGGTCCCTTACAGGATGAATATGACTGCATCTATTCTATAGTTGATATGCACGCACTGACCGTCAAGCGTGATCCCATCAAGTTCAGACAGCAGACTATTGAGTCCTATGCTCTCTTGCTGGCTTGCGGAATTGACCCCGAGAAATCAGTTGCGTTCATTCAGAGCCATAATCCCAGCCACGCTCAGCTCAACTGGATATTGGCTTGCTCGACTCAGTTCGGTGAGCTTTCGAGAATGACTCAATTTAAGGATAAATCCAAAAAGCATCCCGATGACGTTAACGCAGGGCTTTTCACATATCCCGTTTTGATGGCGGCTGATATCTTGGCATATAACGCTGATCTCGTCCCGATCGGACAGGATCAGAAACAGCACCTCGAGCTTGCAAGAAATATCGCAGTTCGCTTTAATCAGCGCTTTGGCGATATGTTCACAGTCCCCGAGCCTTATATCCCCAAGGTCGGCGCAAAAGTAATGTCTCTACAGGAACCCACCAAGAAGATGTCTAAGTCTGATGATAATCAGAATGCAACGATCCTCATTTTGGACGATAAGGATACTATCATCCGCAAATTCAAGCGTGCTGTTACCGATTCGGAAGCTGTTGTTAAATATGCTGACGGCAAGGACGGCATCAACAACCTTATGACTATCTATTCTGCTGTTACAGGTAAGTCTCTTGATGAGATCGAACGTGAGTTCGACGGCAAGGGCTATGGCGACTTTAAGATCGCAGTAGGTGAGACTGTTGCCGATCATTTGGCACCTATTCGTGATAACTTTGCTCGCCTTATGGCTGATAAGAACTATCTCAAGGAATGCTACACAGAAGGCGCTCAGCGTGCATTTAAGCTCACCAACAAGGTGATCACAAAGGTTCACCGCAAGGTCGGCTTCGTTGACTACAGATAATTATAATTGATTTTGGAGTGACATAGTATATGAAACTTGGCATGGTCGGACTTCCGAACGTCGGAAAGAGTACACTTTTTAATGCTTTGACAAACGCAGGCGCTGAGTCTGCAAACTATCCTTTTTGCACGATAGAACCAAACGTCGGAATCGTTTCCGTTCCCGACGAAAGACTTGATGAACTCGCAAGAATGTATGAGCCCACAAAGTTCACCCCTGCGACCCTTGAATTCGTCGATATCGCGGGACTTGTTAAGGGCGCCTCGAAGGGTGAGGGCTTGGGCAATAAGTTCTTGGCTAACATCCGTGAGTGTGACGCTATCATCCATGTTGTAAGGTGCTTTGAGTCGGATGATATCATCCACGTTGAGGGTTCTGTCGATCCAAAGCGTGACATCGAAACAATTGATCTTGAGCTGATCTTTGCTGATATGGAAGTGTTGGAGCGCCGCTTGGACAAAGCCAAGAAGATGCTCAAGGGCGATAAGAAATATCAAGCTGATATCGACTTGACAGAAGGCCTTCTTGCTCATCTTGAAGCGGGAAAGTCCGCAAGAAGCTATCCTTTCACCGATGAAGAAAGAGAAATGATCAGATCAACGCCTCTTCTTTCTCAGAAACCGGTAATATATGCCGCAAATCTTTGTGAGGATGACTTTACAGGTAACGTTGAAGAGAATAAAAACTTCTTGGTCGTAAAGGAAATTGCCGATGCGGAAGGCTCCGTGGTCTTGCCCATCTGCGCTCAGATCGAGCAGGAGATCGCAGATATGGACGCTGAAGACAAGGCAATGTTCTTGGCTGAACTCGGTCTTTCGGTTTCCGGCCTTAACCGCGTTATAAAGGAAGGCTATGCGCTCTTGGGACTCATTTCGTTCCTTACGGCAGGAAAGGATGAATGCCGTGCATGGACGATAACAAACGGTACAAAAGCTCCTCAGGCAGCAGGAAAGATCCACACCGATTTCGAGCGTGGCTTCATCCGTGCCGAGGTCGTAGCGTTCGAAGACCTTAAAGCTTGCGGCACAATGGTTGCCGCCCGTGAAAAGGGCTTGATCCGTTCCGAAGGCAAGGAATACGTAATGCGTGACGGCGACGTCGTTCTGTTCAGATTTAATGTATAGTATTAAACGCTCTCACTTTCGTGGGAGCGTTTTTAGTTTGTAATATCTTGTTTCCAAACTGTAATCGAACTGTATTTTTGCTGTTATTGATTGTATGATTTTCTGGTGATATCATTGTGTTATAACATCAAAGGAGTTGACACGTGTGAAAAAACTGTTTGCTTTTGTTCTTGCTTCATTAATGCTTTTTGCTACTGCTTGCAATATCGAACCTGATAATGATACTCCGCTTGTATCTAAAGACGATCAAAACAGCGGTGAGCTTCCTGTTTTTAATGACCCGGAAAAAATCACATGGCTATTAAGCGAAAGAACGAATACTCTGCCCGACGGAACCGTGACCGAGTATAGCGAATATGAATATGACGAAATCGGTAATGTCCTTTCCTATTATTCCGAAGACCGTTTTTCTACGTATAAAATGGTAAACGAATATAACGATTTGGGATATACCGAAAAGGAATATACATATATAAACGGCGAAGAAAACCTTGTTGTTGAGTTTTTCTATGATGACAACTCAAATGTAATAAAGATTCTCGAAACCTTAGATGGCAAAACGCTCGGCTATTATAAGGAATATGATGAAAATAACCGTATGATATATCAAACGTTTACACTTGAAACAGGTCCAAACGAATCCGAAACGCTAAGAAGCGAGGCGTATGTATATAACGATAACGGGCGCCTTATCGAGCAAATTGACTATGATGCCGACGGAAACGTAACAATGCATTTCTATGAGATATATGACGAACAGGGGAGAATTATCCACCGTTATTCCGATGATGATCAAAACACTCAGTCGGGCTTTGATTATTACTATTCAACTGATGAAAACGGAAACACCGTAATGTCAACCAAGCTTAGAGATCACGCTGCTGTGATATCCGAAGAGACAACTGACAAAAACGGAAATGAGATCAAATGTATAAGCTATAACGACAAGGGAAAGGTTGAGGCTATTCGCGAGACCGTATATAACGAAAACGGCGATGAGATCTTTTGCTCATATGATTATTTACCTGACCGCATAGATAACGAATACACTTGTACTACCGAATATGATGAGCGTGGAAACATTAAGCTTACACGAGTCGTAACTATTAATGAGGGAATTGAGTCCATAACAGAAACAACCTATAACGGAAGTCAGAGAATTGAAAAGATCATAATAGACGGAGAGCTATATTCGACCGTGACGTATACCCTTAGTGATCAACAAGGATATTATACAAGCTATCTCTATGTCGATGCAGAAAAAACGATCGAGAATAATTATACGCTTGATGAAAACCTAAACGTTATTCGTGTTGAAACGTATACAAACGGCGAGCTTACCAATATAGAAACGCTTAGCTGGATAGGTTGCAAAAACTATAATCCATATATACATAAGTATTAACAATCAAAAACCGCCTCCCGAAAGGGAAGCGGTTTTCATCATTTAGCGTAATTCTTAAGCCTTCAATTAAGCAAGCTCTGCGAAGTACTTGATGGTTCTAACCATCTGGCTGGTGTAGGAGTTTTCGTTGTCGTACCAAGAAACAACCTGAACTTCGTAAAGATCGTCAGCGATCTTAGCAACCATGGTCTGAGTAGCATCGAACAAGGAACCATAGGTCATGCCGATAACATCAGAAGAAACGATAGGATCTTCGTTGTAACCATAGGAAGCAGAAGCAACAGCCTTCATAGCTGCGTTGATGCCGTCCTTAGTAACATTTTCGCCCTTAACAACAGCAGTAAGGATAGTGGTGGAACCTGTAGGAACGGGAACTCTCTGTGCAGAGCCGATGAGCTTACCGTTGAGTTCGGGAATTACAAGACCGATAGCCTTAGCAGCGCCTGTAGAGTTAGGAACGATGTTAGCAGCACCTGCTCTTGCTCTTCTGAGGTCGCCCTTTCTGTGAGGACCGTCGAGGATCATCTGGTCGCCTGTGTAAGCGTGGATGGTGGACATGATACCGCTCTGGATAGGAGCATAGTCGTTAAGAGCCTTAGCCATAGGAGCCAAGCAGTTGGTGGTGCAGGATGCAGCAGAAATAATGGTATCTTCTGCTGTAAGGGTATTTTCGTTTACGCCGTAAACAATAGTAGGAAGATCGTTGCCTGCGGGAGCAGAGATTACAACCTTCTTAGCGCCGGCTGTGATGTGAGCCTGGCTCTTGTCCTTAGAGCAGTAGAAGCCTGTGCATTCCAAAACTACGTCAACGCCGAGTTCACCCCAAGGGCAGTTTACAGCGTCCTTTTCAGCATAGATCTTAAGGGTCTTGCCGTCAACAGTGATTGTGCCTTCTTCGTCGTTAGCTTCAACAGTGTGGAGTCCTTCGCCGATTCTTCCGCAGTAGCCGCCCTGAGCGGTATCATACTTGAGAAGGTGAGCGAGCATAGAGGGCTTGGTAAGGTCGTTGATAGCAACGATCTCATAACCTTCTGCGCCGAACATCTGTCTGAAAGCAAGACGTCCGATTCTGCCGAAACCATTAATTGCAACTTTAACTGACATTTTAGATTACCTCCAAATGAATATATTGCTTTTATGCATATATTATCTTACACTATTTTGTGTAATTATGCAAGTGTTTTGACAAAAAAATATCAATGAGAATTAGGCTGTTTTACTGTGATGTTTTGTATATTTTATTAGGTTTATTCGGCTTACGGCATAAAAAATACTTTACTAATTTGTTTTGGGGTGTTATAATATAATTCGACAAATATCTCATATTGGGGGAGGATTAAAATGAGCGAGAAAAAGAAATGCAGTATCAGCCATCAGTCGATTAATGCGATAAGCAAAAATATGCGTGAAGCCATCTCGCTTTCTTCTCAGTTTGCCTTTTCTTTGGAGGAAAACGAAATGTACCGGGAACTCGAAACGCTGAAGAAGCAAAACGTATGTTGCTTTAAAGTTTTGTCTGAGATTGCAAACATTATTGAGCTAAATAAATATAACTCGGAACTTAATCCTTCTGTAATTGAGCTAAACGCCTTCATAGAAGACGCTGTCAGCACCTGCCGTTCAATGCTGAGAAAAACGGGAATAAAGCTTGAATTTGAGCCTTCTGATCGGGATGCATATATAAGACTTGATTCGGACAGATTCAACGCTTGTCTTTTAAATCTTCTGGTCAATTCCTTTGCCAATGTCGATCAGGAAGAGGGAAGGGTGAAGGTTAGCGTTAAGCGCCTGCCCGACAGCGCCTGTGTTCAGATAATCGACAACGGATACGGCATGACAACTGCTCAAGCGGCTGATTACATGAATAATGAGGATATTGCAAGCGGATTCGCTATCTTGAAGAAATTCTGTGAGGCTCACAGCGCTTATGTTATCTTCGAGTCTGCTGAGAATAACGGATTTGCGATCTCACTCAAGCTTCCTTTGTGTACAGACGTAGACGGAATGTATTCTCCGAAGGCAGTGATCAAAAACAGCACGTTTTCTTTGGCAAACATCTTGCTTTCAAAGCTTGATTTCATTGAGGTTGACGGAATTGAATAAAAACGACCCGCAAGGCTTAGCCCTGCGGGTTATTTTTTTATCGGTCATATTCATACTCATATTCGCCGCTCTCGAACTTCTTAAGATAATACTTTCTTGAGAGTACATAAGATGCAATCGAAAGGATCATCTGTAAAGCAGAGCCCAAAAGCGCATAGATCTGAATGTTTTCATCAATAACAGATATCCATTCGCTCGTGAAGTAAAGTGAATACACGCCGGCGATAGCGTTGCTGTCCGTTATATATTCCAACAGGAAAACGGGTGCGTAATACAGCGCCGCAGTAAGGATCATGATTATTGAGATATTCATAGGATTATATCTTCCGTATGCCGTATGTCTTTTGGCGTCGTCAGCAAACAGTGCAATCAACAAAATAGCAGGGATCAGCCAGGAGATAAAGCTCAACAAAAGAGGCTTGTTATATAGCTGAAGCTTTGGGATGAATGTTCCGACAACGCCTAAGATAGCGGTCTTACCGATAATTGTAGCGAAAAGGTTCAGAAATATCAACAGTCCGCATCTCGCAAGACCGTATAATACAGTTCTCAACGAATCATCTCTCATGAATGTCACTCCTTGTTAATTATTTTGCACTTTTCAAAACCTTATAGATGCTGTCGAAGCAGGGCTTGGGCTCGAAGTTTTTGTCCAGAATTCTTGAGGTCGTGGTATCGCTTGAATACATAACAAATCCGTCCTGAAGTCCGAACAGCGTAACCGATGTTATGTTAGCCTTTCCTCCGCCTGCGGTGTCGCATCTCAAAAGCATCTTGAATATCTGCTCATATTTAGTAGCCTGAGTCTTAAGGTTCTGTGTTGAAAGATCATCAATGGATACCGAAAGCTCGGTTATATGGATCTCAAGTCCGAGAGTCGCGAATTTATTGATCGCAGTTTCAACGTCGGAAAGATTCGGCCAGTTGATTCCCCAATATCCTTGCATACCGATTCCGTCGATAAGTCCCTTGTCGGCAAGCTTTTTGCAAAGCTTATAAATATTATCTCGCTTAACGGACTGGAATGTATTATAGTCGTTATAGAAGAGCTTGACGTCGTCATCGGCATATTTTCTTGCGCTGGTAAATGCAAGCTCAACATAGTCCTCACCCAACGTCACATACCAAGGATTGTCCTTTGTTCCTTCATGCTTTGTTCTGACACCGAAATAGCTCTTCGGGTCAGCGCTGTCGGGGTCTACTGCTTCGTTAACAACGTCCCAAGCATAGATAACACCGGGATATTTATCCTGACAGTATGTAATGACCTGCTTGATATAGCTGTCAAGTCTTGCAGCCATCGTATCATAGTCAACGTATGCGCCGTCTGATTTGAATCCCTCTCTGAAGAACCAGTCAGGTGTCTGAGTGTGCCAAACGAGAGTGTGTCCTCTCATCTGAACACCGTTTTCATAGCACCACTTAAGTGTGTCGTCAACAGCATCAAAGCTAACTGCGGGAGTGGTGTTCTTTCCGCTGCTCGCATTTTTTATGCTTGCGCTCTGATTAAGAAGATAGGACGGCTTCATCAGGTTTGTCAGCGTAACACTGTTAAAATGCTTATATGTGATAGCCATGTATTCTGCGGAGTTAACAGCTCCCGTTGACCTTCCGTTGCCCGTCAATCCGACACCGAGCATGAAATAATCCTCACAAAGCTCATAAAGACTGTCCGCAGTCATTATCGCTTTTAGATTATATTTGCTCTTCGTATAGTCGAAGTCATATTCCTTCTTTGTCGTCGCAATAGTAGCGGCATTGGTCGTAGTTGCAACGGTCGTAGCAACAGTCGTAGCGGCTGTTGTTTCTTCCTTGGGCTTGTCGGAGCTCAGATACTTTCCGTTGACGAAGTATTCCGAGTCTCTGAACTTGATCCTTGCCCATCCGTTATCTACCCATCCGGTAACCTCAACAAGATCGCCCTTGTCAACGTGGCTGATCCTTTCTCCGTCTGCTTGGGGAGTTGCTCTTACGTTCAGATCGGCAGTAGCATAAAGCTTCTCTTCAGCAGGAGTTATGATCCATTCCGGCTCAGGCTCAGTCTCAACCGCGGTAGTAGTCGCAACAGTCGTTGTCTGAACTGTTGTAGTTGTCTCCTCGGTAGTAACTTCAGGTGTCGTAGTGGTAGCCTCAGTTGTGGTTTCGGGAGTTGAAGAAGTAGCTTCCTCCGTTTCGATAGGAGCTGTTGTCGTAGCTTCGGTGGTCGTTACGACGTCATCCTGCTTATCCTTAACGTCGGAGTTTGTGCATCCTGCGGCGAAGACCAACACACCGGCCAATAATAATGCTATAAATCTTTTTGTTAAATTCATATTATTTCACCACATAATAAAGTTCGTCCATGACCTTCTGAATGCTATAGAAACAAGGCTTCGGCTGGAAGTTGGTATCAAACAAACGTGTCGTTTCGCTGTCACTTCCATACATTACAAAGCCGTCCTGAAGACCGAAGAGTGTTACACAAGTAATGTTTGCTTTTCCGCCTCCGGTGGTATCAAGTCTTTGGAACATTTTAAAAATTTCAGCATATCTGTTTGCCTGAGATTCAAGATTTTCCTTTGACAGAGTATCGACGCCGATGCTCAGCTCGGTAATATGTATCTCAAGGTCTAATGCGGCAAAGTTATTAATAGTGTCCTCCAGCTCGCTCAGCGAAGGATATCCGATTCCCCAATATCCCTGCATTCCGATGCCGTCGATCAAGCCCTTTTTGTTCAGCTCGGCGCAAAGCTTGTAAATGTTGAATCTCTTCTCAAATTGATATGTGTTGAAGTCATTATAGAAAAGCTTGACCTCAGGGTCGCAATATTTTCTTGCACTTGTAAACGCAAGCTCAACATAATCTTCACCCAACGTCACATACCACGGGTTATCCTTTCCGTCACATCTTGTTCTGACGCTGAAATAGCTCTCGGGATCGCCGCTGCCGATGTCAACAGCCTCGTTGACAACGTCCCAACAGTAAATGACACCGGGATAATTCTCTTGAACGTATGTCACGACCTGTTGGATATAGCTGTCAAGACGTGCTGCCATCGTGTCATAATCGACATAGTCGTTATAGCTGTTGTAGCCGACTCTGAAGAACCAGTCGGGAGTTTGTGTATGCCAAACGAGTGTGTGACCTCTCATCTGCACACCGTTATCCAAACACCATTGCAATGTGCCGTCGACGGAATCAAACTTGACCGCAGGAGTCGTTTCGTCGCCGTTTTCAGCGTTTTCAACACTGCCGCTTTGATCAAGTATGAATGTAGGCTTCATCAGATTCGTCAATGTAACACTGTTGAAATGATACTTTGCAACGGTCATATACTCCAAAGAGTTCACAGCAGCCGTCGATACAGCATTTCCCGTCAATCCTACGCCGAGCATAAAATAGTCGGAACACAGCTCCTTCAAGCTGTCTGTCGTCAAAGCTTCCGTCAGGTCATAGGGGCTGTCCTCAAGACCGTACTCATATTTAATTCTCTTTGATTCACTTTCGCAAGCCGTACAAACCGTAAGTAAAAGCATAGCGGCAAGCATGATCGAAACCAATCTTTTCATCTTCATATAATAGTTTCCGTCCTTTGCGAAATATTTGATTATATTTTACCATATTTACTGCATTAAATCAATATTATAATAAAAAAAGCACCCATTGATAGGGCGGTGTTCGTAAAACAGTTAATCCTCCGTATGGTTAAGATCATACGGAG
>CAZYUJ010000007.1:50191-105519 GCA_964650705.1 uncultured Oscillospiraceae bacterium | reverse complement strand
CGCAAAAATTATGGCAAGTCTTATTCTGCTCCTCGGCAGTCTTGCCTATATTATGGTACTTGCCGTGATTAACGGCTCGGTCGGTTTTATCTGCGCTATGGGTGTTACCTTAATGGGTGCGGTCGGCGTTGCAAAGGCTCTCGGAGAAACGATTGCACTTTCTTATGGAATGATTATCGGACTTGCCATCGGTTGCGGTGTACTTCGCGGTCTGCTTCGCTACCTTGAGCAGTACAGCAACCATTATATCGCATTCCGTCTGCTTGCAGTACTCCGTGACAAGATCTTCGGCGCACTCCGTACACTTTGCCCGGCAAAGCTTGAAAGCAAGCAAAAGGGTTCGATCATCGCAATGATAACCTCAGACATTGAAACCTTGGAGGTGTTCTACGCCCATACGATTTCGCCTATCTGTATCGCAGTAATCGTGTCGACTTGCGTGTTCCTTTTCGTAGGCTTTGTTTCAAGTTGGTATCTCGCATTGGTTGCGCTCCTCGGATTTATTACCATCGGTATCATTGTTCCGATGATATCCTCGTCAAAGCTCAAAGCTTCGGGCGTAAAATACCGCGCCGAGTTTGCAGGCTTTAACGCCTATTTCCTTGACAGTATCAAGGGCATCAAGGATATCGTTCTGAATAATGCAGGCAAGGAGCGTGAAAAAGAGGTCAATGACCGTTCGGATATTCTGCTCCGTGAAACCAAGGCTATGAAGCACGATATCACCAAGGTGAGCGCAGCAACCGAGCTTTGTGTATCTCTGTTTATTACCGCAACGCTTTCGGTCGGTATCGCTCTTGTGGCGGCAGATATGCTCTCGGTAGGCAGAATGGTCATCGGCGTGGTTGCCGTGTTCGGTTCATTCGGTCCCGTGATCGCGATCTCGGCTCTGCCCGGAAATCTGACACAGACGTTTGCAAGCGGCGACAGAGTGCTGAATCTGCTTGCAGAAGAACCTGCGGTAACTCCCGTACAGAACGGCAAAAAGATCCAATATAACGACCTCAAGGTATCTGACCTTTCCTTCTCCTACGACGGAGAAACCGAGGTACTGACCGACATCTGTATGCACGCCGAAAAGGGCGAAATCATCGGTATCGTCGGTGAATCGGGATGCGGTAAATCCACTTTCCTAAAATTGCTCCTCCGCTTCTGGCAAAAGAGCAAAGGAAATATTGAGTACAACGGCGTGGATATTGATAATCTCGATGGCGAAAGCCTGCTCGATAATGTAACGATGGTTAGCCAAGTAACGTATTTATTTGATGAAACCATTGAAGATAATCTACGTATCGCAAAGCCCCATGCTACGCAGGAAGAAATCGAGTCGGCTTGCAAGCTCGCATCTATTCACGATTTCATCCTCACACTCCCCGACGGTTACAAAACCCGTGTCGGCGCGCTTGGAGATAACCTCTCCGCAGGCGAGAAGCAGCGTATCGGACTTGCAAGAGCGTTCTTGCGCGGAAGTGAGCTGATCCTGCTTGATGAGCCGACCAGCAACGTGGACAGCATCAACGAAGGAATTATCCTTAAAGCTCTCAAGGAGCAGAAAAACAAGAAAAGCATTATTCTCGTATCCCACCGTGAATCTACGATGGCGATCGCAGATCGTATTTATCGTGTAGACGGAGGCAGGATGTATGAGCAAAAAGAAAATTGAATCCAAGCGTGAACGGGAAAAGCGTACCGTCGCCTTGATGATTCGCCTTTACTGCAAGAAAAAGCACGGGACAAAGAAAAGCCTTTGTCCCGATTGTCAGGCATTGAACGATTATGCAATGCTCCGTTCCGATAAATGCCCCTTTATGGAAACCAAGACCTTTTGCTCTAACTGTAAGGTGCATTGCTACAAGTCCGAAATGCGTGAAAAAATCCGAGCCGTTATGCGCTTTTCAGGACCTCGGATGATATTCAGCCATCCGATTATGGCGATACGCCACGTAATTGAAAGCAAAAAGGAAAAGAAACGATTGGAGAGAAATAATGAAAATTAAAAAGATATTTTGGATAACGCTTGGTTTTATCGGACTTGGCATTGGTGCTGTGGGTGCCGTTCTGCCTATGCTTCCTGCTTTTCCTTTTCTGCTTCTTGCGGCATTCAGCTTTGGCAAAAGCTCGGAGAAATTACATAAGTGGTTTATCGGCACGAAACTCTACAAGAACAATCTGGAATCCTATGTCAAAGGTCAGGGTATGACCTGGCGAACTAAGATTAAGGTGATGATTACAGTTACACTTCTGATGGCATTTGGCTTTTTTATGATGTTCCGCAAGGACTTGTATATCCCTTGCACCATCCTCGGCGGTGTATGGCTATTCCATATCGTGTACTTCATTTGGGGCGTTAAAAACTATAAACCGGATACCACAACGAAAAGAGAAGTATCGCCACAATAAACTTTTTACGCATTGTATAAAACATTTTAATTCCTGTGGTAAAAAAGAGTTGAGGCTTAAACAGAAAGCAATCGAAAGGAGGTAAACGGTTTTCTGTTTTAAAGACATATATTATAAAGTAAACCGGGAATGATTTTCTGGTGCTTGTGCTCAAATTGACCAAAAAACTTAATTGACCACGCAAATAGCAGTAGGCGGATAGCTTGCTGCTATTTGCATTTTAGGGATAAAAGAGTGTTGGTCCTTTTATCACACACTCGTCTGTTTTTAGTTCCCCAATCATTCAATAATTTCTTGATTTTGAGGTTAAAATAAGTTTGTGTGCCTTAAAAGTGGCTTGTTTAGGCAGTTTTATCGACAAAAATAGATAAAATCACCTAAAAAAGATGTTGGTCCTATATTGACACACTCGTGTTAGGCAGTCCGATAATCCAAAACGGCAAGCTCGTGGGCGCTGTGACTCACGTTTTCGTCAACGACCCGACGAGGGGATATGGGATCTTTATCGAGAATATGCTGGACGCGGCAAAGTAAAACAATACCCACACCAAGCCGGTGTGGGTATATAATAACTTTATTTATTCTCAAAAGGGACACAATACATATGAACGTATACATCCGAAGAAGAAGAGCCGGTTCCATCACTATCAATACTCCAGTAAAGACAGCAGGAACGACCGGGATGAAGATATTTCGTCTTACCATAATAATCAGAAATCAGTGCGCCTACGACAACCTCATCTTTAACAATCACACCTTCAAAACGCTTGTAATCTTTTAAGGGAATAAAACTTCCAGAGTTCAATTTTGTCTTATCGATTTCGCCGTAGGAAGAACTGCTGGACACGGAATCTTCTTTTACAACATAATGGTCGATTTGTTCTTCGAAGGAGAGTCCTTTTAAACAGTCCGGGAATCCCTCAATCCATGCCATACCTTCCCAATAGACCTGCATAGCACGCTCATTCGTCAGTCCCTTAAACCCCGTCTCACGAGTTGCCTTTTTCCAATCTTCATTACTCATTGCAATATTATCTTTATGAAACTCACGGTAGTCCTTTATCTTAAAATCCATAATTATCCTCCAAAATCATTGATTATATTAAAATTATATATAATCCGTTCATCCTTGTCAAGAATAATCGGAGCCTCCGTTGCCTCTGATGACAATCACTCGTGTCGGGCAGCCCGATGATCCAAAACGGCAAGCTCGTGGGCGCTGTGACTCACGTTTTCGTCAACGACCCGACGAGGGGATATGGGATCTTCATTGAGAATATGCTGGAGGAGATAGAGTGAAGCTGTGACAAGGTCGATATGCCCTTGTAATTTTTTGATAGTTGTGGTATAATATTTTCATCATTTTTTGGGAGGACGGTCATGAAATACGATATAGA
Organism: uncultured Oscillospiraceae bacterium; assembly: GCA_964650705.1. Lineage (GTDB taxonomy): Bacteria > Bacillota > Clostridia > Oscillospirales > Ruminococcaceae > Faeciplasma. The sequence continues at coordinate 101,722 of CAZYUJ010000007.1, read as the reverse complement.
CATTTTATTCAAAGCACACAATTGCCGAGTAGTTTTCGTCAGTGAACCTAACGACTCTATCGATATCGAAAACGCAGTTTATGCGCGTAACAAAAGATATAGATGCGAGATCAACAAGGTTTTGGCTCCGTCAAAAAAATGCGGGCCCTTTAAGCTGAGAAACAAAAAGTCTGTTTGGAAAATTCTGAAGACTACAAAGAGAATAAAGGAAGAAGGCCCGGAATTTTTAACCCTGCAGCTAAAGCACTTGGATCTTTACTATTACATGGACCGCCGCATCCCGGCGCTTTCTTACCAGCAAAGATTCAGAACCTCTGTTTCATATGAGGTTTTGAACGGCGACAGAAGCAAGCTTTTGCTTAACGACTGTTATACCTTGCTTGACGGCAAATTTGTTCCGAACAATGGCAAGTCCTCGTTCTTTAATGTGGCAGCGTTTTTCGAGAAGTATGACGATCTTGAATGGGTTCCCTATGATCTTATATGGATAACCGATATGTCGCCTGATGCATTCTTTGAAGAATTTAAACGCCAAAATCTCAGCCTTGATTTTTACAGCTTTTATTCTGCCAAGGACGGCGCTATCACTTTGCTTGATACCAAAGGGCTTGAGCAAAGCGTTGTTGAACAGAAAAAGCCCGCGGCTAACGGCATCACCCCTAATAATAAAAACGACTCATCTAAAGTAAGAAACATGTACAGTGATGCTGAGAATAACGCTTTTGATAAAGCAAAGCGAGAGGGCAAAACAGGACTGTCCGTTATTACGGCGAAAAAAGACGATCATATGATACACGCCCATATAGTATGCGGAAGCGTTAAATGCTATGACCGATTGGTATCTCTCAGAACGAATACGGTATATAAGCTGATATCTTTCCCGGTAGATATGACGTATCCCATGATTGAAGAAGCAAAAGCAAAGTCAATTAACGGTCTCGCCCAGCTCTTTGAATACGCCGGATATGACCTTGACGAGATACGTAATGCCGACTCTTACAAAGAAAAACTCGACAGTGCTATCGGTGCTGCCGACCGCCTCTTTGAATACGCCGGATATAAGCTTCTACAAAATTACGCCCCTCGCAAAGAAAAGCCTGACGCTTTATCCGACTTAAACAAAACCGTTTCCGCCGGAGATTCAGGTCCGTTAACACTTGTTGTATTAATTGTTATGGCTTATAAAGACACTGAATTTCACGGGGAAATATTCGACATCGAAGAAGGCGACATTTTAGTTTCAGACGATTAATAAAGTGATAAAAAAATCACCCTCCCGCTGATTCTGCGGGAGGGTGATGGTTTTTATTAATCAGTCTTCGTCAACCTTGAACTTGGTGATAACTTCGTCAACGAGCATTGCGGGGAGCTGATCGTAGCGGAGCTTTTCAAGAGTGAATTCGCCTCTGCCTCTGGTCATCTGACGAACGAGCATTGCGAAGTCGTGAACTTCACTTTCGGGAACTTCTGCTTCGATGGTGGTGTAGCCCTTCTTGTTAGCGGGAGCCATGCCCAAAACGCGTCCTCTTCTCTTGTTGAGTTCGCCCATCATGTCGCCGGTGTTTTCATCGGGAACGGTTACGGAAAGCATATCGATGGGTTCAAGCAAAACAGGGTTAGCCTGCTTCATGCCTTCCTTGAAGGCGATGGAAGCTGCGAGCTTGAAGGACATTTCGCTCGAGTCAACGGGGTGGTAAGAACCGTCAACCAAGGTAGCCTTAAGTCCGACAACAGGGAATCCTGCCAATACGCCCTTCTTCATGCATTCCTGCAATCCCTTTTCAACCGCAGGGAAGAAGTTTCTCGGAACTGCGCCGCCGAATACGTTTTCTTCGAATACGAGATCATCGCTGTCGCAAGGCTCGAATTCGATCCAAACGTCACCGAACTGGCCGTGGCCGCCGGACTGTTTCTTGTGTCGACCCTGAACCTTGACCTTCTTGCGGATAGTTTCCTTATAGGATACCTTCGGAACAGAGGTGATAACTTCAACGCCGAAGCCGCTCTTAAGCTTGGAGAGTGTGGACTCGATGTGCTGTTCGCCCAAGCCCGAAAGGATCTGTTCATAGGTCGTTTCATCCTGTTTATAGGAGATGGAGAGGTCTTCTTCGAGAAGTCTCTGCATAGCGGTGGAGATCTTGGATTCGTCGCCCTGAGACTTTGCCTTTACTGCTAAGGAGTAGCAAGGTCTGGGGAATGTGAGCTTGTCATAAGAGATAACGCGGGAAGCGTCACAGATAGTGTCGTTAGTGTTAACGCTCATCTTGGTTGCAACAACGATGTCCCCTGCTACTGAGAAGGAAACTTCGCTCTGCTTCTTGCCGACGAGGTTCAAAAGCTTGCCGACCTTTTCGGTGTTGCCGGTCGTTGCGTTAACGATCTCCTTACCGCTTTCAAGCTTACCGCTTATGACCTTGATGAAGGACATCTTGCCGACGAAGGGGTCAGCAACGGTCTTGAATACGAATGCGGACAAAGGAGCGTTTTCGTCATAGTTGACCTTGATCTCGTTGCCGTCAGCATCATGAGCCTTTACGGCACCGGTTTCTTTTGCTGTGGGGATAAGCTTGGAGATGAGCTCCAAAAGGATATCAGCAGCTTCGAGGTTGGTGGAAGAGATGGGAACGACGGGAGTGATCATGCCGTTCGCAAGACCGTTCTTAACGCCGTCAGCAAGTTCATCAAGGGTGAACTTTTCGCCTTCGAGGAACTTCATCATCAATTCTTCATCGGTTTCGGCAACAGCTTCTGCCATTGCTTCCAAAAGACCGTCGATACGGTATGTAGGATCGGGCTCGCCTGCGTCGATTCTTTCACCCTTTGCACCGTACTTATAGTTCTTTTCGTGCAAGAGGTCATAATAAGAAACGATCTTGTTGTCCTTGATAAGCGGAACTACCAAGGGACAAACTGTGGAGCCGAACTCTGTCTTGAGGTTTGTCAAAACGTTTGAGAAGTTTGCGTTTTCGTCGTCGATCTTGGTTACAACGAACATATGGGGCTTTTTGTGTGCTGCTGCACAGTCATAAGCCTTCTTGGTGCCAACGTGGATACCGGACTTAGCGGAAACGGTGATAAGAACACAGTCAGAACCGTATACGCCTTCGATCATGCCGGAAGCATAGTCGAACAAGCCGGGTGTATCAAGAATATTTACCTTGTAGCCATCCTTTTCATAGCAGGAAAGCGAGGTGTAGATAGAACATTTCTTAGAAACTTCAATGGGGGTATAGTCAGAAACGGTATTTCCGTCCAAAGTTTTGCCTAAACGGTCTGTAACACCTGCTTTATAAAGCAGTGCTTCGCAAAGAGAAGTCTTACCTGATGCGGAGTGTCCTGCAAGAGTTATGTTTTTGATGTGTGCGCTGTCATAGTTTTTCAAGTTAATCTCTCCAATCGGGTTACATTTGCTCGTGATATTTATAAAAATTCAACAACAAATATCAACGTTACCATTAAATTATATAACATTTCATCACAAATAGCAATCCAAAAAATAGAGCGCAATATTGTGCAGTGTGCATAAAAACCGTGGTGTTTTCTTTTCAAAACTCGCAAAAAGAACAACAAAAGCGGACAAAAGTTGTTGCTTTTGCCCGCTATCGCTCATTATATCGTCAACGTGCCCGAATCGGTTATCAAAAGTATCAGGATCTCCTCCTCGACACCTGTTTGGGCATTGATATAGACCAAGATCGTTTCGTCATCGTCTGTGCCGCATTTAAATTCCCAACAAAGCTTTTCTTCAACCGAATCTGTCGGGATAAGCGCAAGACGGCTGTCGGTCACCTTCAAGAACGGAGAAAGCTTCCCTTGAGCTTCTGTCTCGGAGATCGCCGGCTCAGCAAGGTCCCGTTCATAGTGATTTACAATAAAGCCTCTCGCATCAAAGCCCAATATCTCGCCGTTGTCCATCGCGACGGACACCTTTATCAAATCGGTGTAACAGATCGTGTCACCGTCCCTATAGGCGAAATTCACACACAAAACGTTGTTATATTCTTCGTAATAAGTCGATTCCATATTCTCGATGCCGAGGCTGTCCAGATATAGCTGTGCAAGACGAACCGCTTCCTCTTCCTCGATCTCGTCATCACGGACGTTTCTCGACTTTATCATATAATTTAAATATCCGCCCTGCTTTGTAACGGCAGCATAGCCGTTTTCAGTCCAGAAGCAATATGATGGCATTTTGCCCTCTTCACCGGTGTCGGTCGAAGATACCTCCCAAGCTTCAACGCCCAAAAGCATGGCAGCCTTTTCCGTCGCCTGTTCAAGTGTCACCGTTTTAGCTCCCTCGATCATCTTCGGAGTCTTCTCCAAAATATGATCGGAATAGGGGCCGTCATAAATCAGCTTTGGCATCTCGTCGAAGCCGCTTTCAAGATCGGTAAGGTCTTGAAGGATCAAAAGCTCGTCAAGATCCTCAAACATTTCATAAAGGTCCTCATCGGAAGAAAGCATTTTGTTTTTGATCTGCCACAAAAGCGAGCTGAATTGCTCCGCCATGTCGCTAAGAGCGTTCAAGTTGTCGGTGTCGGAAATGTCATATGCCTCTCCCCTTGCCGCTTTTTCGCTCAAAGAATAGGCATAGTTGCCTATCTGTGAGAGGAATTTGTTTGTATCCTCTAAATCGAATGACGAAACGGGAAGCTTCAAAAGCGCTTCCTTTGCGGTGTTAGACTGGGTTATAAGCTCGTTCGCAAGGCGCGCGGTCATTGCGGCGTCGTTGGAATATTTGCCTTTTGTTAAGGTCGATGAGATCTTATCGGCACTTGATGCGAGCTCCTCAACAGCCTCACGGTATCCCGATTCGATGACATTGTTTGCAGCCTCGAGCTCTTTCATATAAACGATATTTGCCGCTGCAAGAACCAAAACGATCGCTATTGAAAACGATATGGCTCTTACGATTCCGCGGCGCGTAGTCTCAAAAAGCATATAATGATCCTCCATTTACAGTTTTATTTAGTATTTGATGCAAACAAAAGATTACTCATATATAAAATGTACCAAAAACGCCCGAGATTTTTTTACATTTTCGTAGCAATAATATTTGCATTTTTCCGCAAAAGATGCTATTATGACTATGTAAGCTATTTTGGCGACAAAATTATTCAATTGGAGGACTTTACAATGCTCGTATCAGCAAAGGAAATGCTCAATAAGGCACGCAAAGAACACTATGCAGTAGGTCAGTTCAACATCAACAACCTTGAATGGACCAAGTGCATCCTTCAGACCGCTCAGGAGCTTCAGGCTCCCGTTATCCTCGGTGTTTCCGAGGGTGCAGGCAAGTATATGTGCGGCTACACCACCATCGTCGGCATGGTTGAAGGCATGATCAAGGAACTCGGAATCACCGTTCCCGTTGCACTTCACCTCGACCACGGCACCTTCGAAGGCGCAAAGGCTTGCATCAACGCAGGTTTCAGCTCCATCATGTTCGACGGCAGCCACTATCCCATCGAAGAAAACATCAAGCTCACCACCGCTTTGGTCAACACCTGTGACGTTTTGGGAATCTCCCTTGAAGCAGAAGTCGGCGCTATCGGCGGCGAAGAAGACGGCGTTGTCGGCGCAGGCGAATGTGCTGACCCCAAGGAATGCAAGATGATCGCTGACCTCGGCGTTACAATGCTCGCTGCAGGTATCGGCAACATCCACGGCAAGTATCCCGAAAACTGGGCAGGTCTTTCGTTCGAGACCTTGGAAGCAATCAACAAGGAAGTCGGCGAAATGCCTCTTGTGCTCCACGGCGGAACAGGTATCCCCGAAGACATGATCAAGAAGGCAATCTCTTTGGGCGTTGCAAAGATCAACGTTAACACCGAATGCCAGCTTGCTTTCCAGGAAGCTGTCAGAAAATACATCGAAGAAGGCAAGGACCTCGTTGGCAAGGGCTTCGACCCCAGAAAGATCCTCGCACCCGGCTGTGAAGCTATCAAGGCTACAGTTAAGGAAAAGATGGAGATCTTCGGCTGCATCGGCAAGGCTTAATACGTCCTTCAGTTATACCCCTCATTCTCTCGAATGAGGGGTGTTTTTTGTCCTTGCCTTGTTCGACGAAGAAGGCAAGGACCTCGGCGGGCTCGGGCTTCGACCCCAGAAAGATCCTCGCACCCGGCGGCGTCGCTATCAAGGCTACAGTTAAGGAAAAGATGGAGATCTTCGGCTGCATTGGCAAGGCTTAACGGAAAATCCGATAAAAAGGCACCCTTTCGGGTGCCTTTTCCATTAAAACAAGGTGTCCGCGCTTCGCACGGACGATGATACGGCGCCACTCGACTCGCCGATGCTCGTCCACGGCGCCGAGGTGGGGCGAAGCCCGATGCGTGCGCTTCGCGCACGCATCAGCCCTGCCGCCTGCGGCGGCAGGGCGCCCGCACCCGCGGTGCGGGCGGGGCTTCGCCCCCCTGCGCGGCACGAGTGCCGCGTCCCCCTGACCGCAACAATAAAGAGCATCTTCTTTTTTGAAGATGCTCTTATTCATCAGTTCGAGTAAGGAATCACAGCTTCATATTTGATTCGAAGCTTGGGCAATGATTTAACGGTCTGATATGCGTTCACGTCGCCGCCCTCAGCGGAAAGGTCGTTCTCGCCCGATGCAGGCGGAGCGAATATCTTAAGTGTATATTCAGTCTCGCCGTCAAGCTTTTTGTCGAAGAATGCAGGCATAAGGTCGATAAACCTCGCCTTGGGAGACTTATAGAACCATCTTCCTGCGAATTCGATCATGAGGTTGGAATCGTCGTCTTCATCGAATGTGAGCTCACAGAAAACGGGATCTTTTTCAAGCTTTACGGGGATCGCCAAGCCTTCGGCATCCTCAGCTCCGCCCCAACGAAGAGTTGCGGGCAGGCTTATCTCGGAGCCGATCTCCATCTTGGGCATAAACCACTCGTTGTTGATGATCTCTTTATATGTAGCGAGCGCAGGGAGCTCGATTCCGACGTCAGCGTTGTTGGGATCCTGCCATTCAAGGCCGAGTCTGCCTCTGTCTCTGAACTGATAGAAGGTAAAGCCTGAGAACCACTTTGCGTCGTCTTCGATAATCTTGTCACAGAAGTGCTTAATGACCTTGCACTGATCATAAGGCCCTGTTACGTCACCGTCAGCGTTGAATTCGCTCATTACCATCGGCTTGTCAACTCCGCCGCAGATCTCCTTGAATCTGAAGTATGAAGCCTTTGTCTGTCTGTAAACAAGCTCGGCTCCGTCATATTTATAGCTTCTGATGGGTGAATCCTTGTCTGCGACGTCGTTGGGCCAGCCCCAGTGAAGAGCCATATATTTATCGACCGAGAAGATATCTGTCTTTTTGACAGCTTCGGCGAAGATGTCTTCCATGACTATCTTCTCAGCGCCGTCCGATTCTATGCCGCCGATGCAAAGTATCGTTTTAACATTCGGGGCGTGCTCGTGAATGATATCGTGGAAGCGACAGAAGAAATCCGCAACCTCTTGATATGTGCATCTTTTGTTGAATGAGAACCAAGAGCCCGTTGCCTCGTGGTTGATACGCATCAAAACTCTTCCGAAGGGTCTAAGATCATTTGCGATAGCAATAAGATGCTCGTCGCTCACATGAGGGTCGATGGTGAGGGTGAAAACAACGTCCTGACCGTGACGGCGGATATCTCTCATCTGCTCGAAAACAGGGTCATTCCTGTCGCCGTTAAGTCCGCCTCTATAGGGGAAGTAGTCATCATACGGATATGCCCAAGCATTCGTTTTGTCAGTAGCCTCAAAAGCCTCGGATGCACGTGCAGGCCAGCCTTCATCCAAAGGATAATAGCAATACATCAAGTTGATTCCGCGGTGAGGTCTTCCGAGCTTGTTTAAAATGTAATCCTGATCTACATATTCGCCGCGTTCGGAGCCGTCGCCCAGATCGAGGGAGCAAATAGCCTCGCCCATATGGAGCGAATATACTTTCATGTCTTTCATATTTTAATATCCTCCAATAAAAATGCCGTTTTATCGGTTAAGTAAATAATAAAATAGAGTTTCGTTTTTGTCAATAAGCGTATAAAATATCGGCAGTATCTACAAATTTCCGATCGGTGTTTTAGCACTTTTCAAGCAGTCAGGAATCTTTGAGTCTTTTTAAAAAATCTATTGAAATATTTTTTCTAAAGGTGTATCATATATAAGAATGTAATATTACACAAAGGAAGTGCAGACCTTGACCAACGCAAACAAAAACACCATGGACATGACCCGTGGCTCGCTTTTGCCCGCGATCCTGAGATTCACGCTGCCTCTGCTTTTAACTGGTACTCTGCAGCTTTTATATAACGCCGCCGATATCGTCGTTGTCGGCCGTTTTGCGAGCGATAACTCTCTTGCCGCCGTAAGCTCAACGGGCTCTCTTATAAACCTCATCGTCAACGTATTTATGGGGCTTTCCGTCGGAGCATCCGTCGTTGTTTCACAGAATTTCGGCGCAGGCAGATATAAGGACGTCAGCGAAGCTGTTCATACAGCCGTAACCATCGCTCTCATAAGCGGTGTCGTCGTCGGGATATTCGGGTTCTTCGCATCAAAGGGAATGCTTCAGCTTATGGACTCACCCGAGGATGTTATCGACCTTTCGGCTCTTTACGTTAAGATATATTTCCTCGGAATGCCCGCAAATATGCTTTATAACTTCGGCTCGGCAATAATGCGAGCTGTCGGTGACACGAAGCGTCCGCTATATTATCTGACGTTCTCCGGTCTTGTAAACGTCATTTTGAATCTTATCTTCGTTATCGTATTCCATATGGACGTAGCAGGTGTTGCTTTGGCGACGATAATCTCCCAGATCATCTCGGCATTCCTTGTCATCAGACATATGCTGAAGTCGGATGGCGTTATCAAGCTTGAGATAAAGAAGATGAAGATCCACAAGGATAAGCTTTTGAAGATCATATCCGTCGGCCTTCCCGCAGGTGTTCAAGGCTCTCTCTTCTCGATCTCTAACGTTATCATTCAATCATCGGTCAACGGCTTCGGTTCGGATGCGATGGCAGGAAACGGCGCCGCAGGAAACATCGAAGGCTTTATATATGTAGCGATGAACTCGCTGCATCAGGCAGCCGTCACCTTCACAGGTCAGAACTATGGTGCAAAGCAATATAAGCGAATCAAGACAGTCTGTCTTGAATGTATGGGACTCGTTGCGGCAGTCGGATTCGCAATGGGCGCATTGATGCGTGTGTTCGCTCCTCAGCTTCTTTCGATATATACCGACAACCCTTCCGAGATCGAGCTGGGAGTTGTCCGTGTCAGCGTTATCGCACTCACCTATTTCCTTTGCGGAACAATGGACGTTATGGTGGGCATGCTTCGAGGCATCGGACAGTCGCTTACTCCGACAATTGTATCCATCGCCTGTGTTTGCGGATTCAGGATCTTATGGATATTCACTGTGTTTGCATACTATAAAGGCGCAGGGCATACGCCAAACGAATGTCTTACGATGCTGTATCTCTCATATCCGATATCTTGGCTGGCGGCAACGCTTACGCACACCGGATGCTTCGCATTTTTGTATCGGCGAATGTGTAAACAAGCGAAAATCGAAGAGCCCACAGCTTGTGCGGCTGAGTAAAAATACTGACCTTCCCGAAAAGGGAAGGTCATTTTTCTATGCCTTGGATCTTGATCGGAACAAAAGTGAGGCGACGAGTCCCGAGGTTATTGCGGCGGTGATTCCGCCGGCACAAGCCTTCAGTCCGCCCGTGAGGGCGCCCAAAAGCCCTTGCTCATCAACGGCTTCCTTAACACCCTCGGCAAGAAGATATCCAAACCCCGTCAAGGGCACGCTTGCGCCTGCTCCTGCGAAATCTTTGATATATTCATAAACTCCCAAAGCTCCCAAGACCACGCCCGAGACAACATATGTCACCAAAATTCTCGCAGGAGTCAGCTTTGTCTTGTCGATCAATATCTGCCCGACAGCGCAAAACGCTCCGCCGACCAAAAATGCCCATAAATATTGCATATATCCTCCTTTGTTTACGGCTCTGCCGATATCCACGCAAGGTGAGAAATCCCGGGGATGGACTTCCCCTGCTGGGTCGAAGTCGGAGACAAGAGCGCACCTGTTGCGGCAAAAAGAATGTTTTTCATCCTTCCCGACTTAAGTGACGGCAAAAAGTGTCCGCAAAGCATGGATGCGGCGCATCCGCAACCCGAACCGCCTGCGTGGACGTCCTGACGATCTATGTCAAAAAGCATTCTGCCGCAATCGAGATGGCGTGACCGAAGATCCAGCCCGTCAGCCTCGGCAAGCTCTATCAACAGCTGTGAGCCGACAACTCCCAAGTCCCCCGTCACGATATAGTCGAAGTTCTCGGGCAAAAGCGATGTATCCTCAAAAAACTGTTTTATGGTCGAGTATGCCGCAGGCGCCATCGCCGCACCCATGTTGTTTGCGTCAACGATCCCCTTGTCCTCGATCCTTCCCGCTGTCACCGCCTTTATGAACGGCGGCTCTATCCCCTTTTCCAAGATCACCGCTCCGCAGGCTGTCGCAGTCCACTGTGAATTGGGTGTTCGCTGTCCGCCGTATTCAAGAGGGAAACGGTATTGACGCTCTGCCGTGCAGAAATGCGAAGAGGTTATCGCCGCACATCTCTCGGCGATCCCCGAATCGACAAAAAGTGAGGACATCAAAAGCCCCTCGGACATCGTCGAGCATGCGCCGTAGATACCCAAAAACGGCACCTCGAAGTCCTTTAAAGCGAAGCTTGTGCCGATGCACTGATTCAAAAGGTCGCCGCCGAACAGGAGCGTGAGATCATTGGGCTTTATGCCTCGCTTTTCAAGTGCGGTCTGAAGCGTGAGCCCCTGCATCGCAGATTCTGCCTCTTCAAAGCTTTGCTGACCGAAGCGGTCATCAGGGTCGATATAGTCAAACATCGAGCCGAACGGGCCCTCGCTCTCCTTTTTGCCTGCTGACGAGGCAAACGCCGATGCACACACAAAAGTCTCCGTTAGCCAGGTTGCCTGACCGATTTTTTTAGCCATGAAATCTTCCTTTCGCAAAATTCGTTTTGGATATTTTGTGCGTAAAAGGCTTAAATATGCAAAAAGAAAACCCACCCTTGCGGGTGGGTTGAATTATTCTGTTACATCATTCAAAAACCTTCTGATCTCTGTACGATTTCGAAGAATTATAACGTTTTTGTCGCTGACGTTTTCAAGCATTTCAAGATATCTCTTACGGTGCTTGGTTCTGAACTGCCAAACATATTTCATAAACCGGGGATCAAATCTTTCGGGGCAGTTGTTGCCCATATCGGGTCGTGTCTTGCCGTGATATTTTATCACTCTTTTTATAACTCCCCACATACACGCAAGGCGCTCAAAATCAAGAAAAATGACCGTGTCACAATATTGCATTCTCAGCGGGATGGTGCGATTATAGTTGCCGTCGATAATCCAGCGCGGCTTTTCAAGCTCTGAAAGCAATATCTCATTAAACTCTTCTTTGGAGCGTTCCTGCCAGTTGTCTAAGAACTTTATCTTATCAAGATGGATAAGAGGCAAGTTCAGATTTTGGGCAAGCTTTACAGCAAGCGTTGACTTACCTGCACCACAGCAGCCTATTATTATGATGCGTTCCATCTTTTGCTCGCCCCCTTTGTAATGTCAGCTATATTATAGCATGGCGTCCTTCATCTTGCAAGCTATTGAAAAATGCGTTGATCTATTGTATAATAGATGTGTATATTTGCTCTTTTGAGAAAGGAGTTTTTTGAATGAAAAAGTTGCTTGCAATTATACTTGCTTTAATATTGGTGCTTTCGCTTTGTGCCTGTAACAAGGGCACGCCCGGCGGAAGTGTCCCCGACGATGTCGTGACTCCGAGCGAGGACGTCACCACCTCCGCCGACGGGCAGGAATCCCCCGTCGTTTCGTCAAGTGATGTGACTGATGTTTCCGAGCCCGAGGAGGACGTGACCTCGAGTACATCTGCTCACGAGGAGGCACCCACGGCTTCCGAGCCTGATGAGGAAGAGGTTGTCGCTGACGATGAGCTTGATGAGCCCGAGGTGGATATCGCCGAGATCATCGATATTCACGAATACAAGGCGTTTGAATATCTCTATCTTTTGAACTCTGACAAGGCTCATGCAAAATTCATGGAAGTCATATCCTATGACGGGGAATATGTTATCGGCACGGACAGAGAATTTTTCGTTGACGGCGCTAATACCGTATACATAAACGGAGCTGAGAAAATAATCATAAGTGACGAGACGGTTATCGTTTGCGACTCCGATTTGATGACGTATTACAGCTATGCAAACGACCACGCAGAGGACGGATATGACCGCTTCGGATATGGGCTCTTGAACTATGTGAACGTGTCCGTTTCACAAGAGGACGGCGCTGTTACCGAGGTTTTCGAGATCGATGAGGGCGGAAGTATCATCACCTCGACTTGGACGTTCTTTGGTGACGGAAGCTTCACCGTTCACGACAGCGCAAGCGATTCTGACGGATATTACTATTATGCATTTGAATTCGCAAACGAGGATGTATCCGATATGAACATGGACATTCCCGACGGCTGTGAAGAGGTCGATGCAGACGAATATGAAGGCTTTTAATAATTTTATATAAAGGATGGATATTATTATGGTAACAATCGAAATGGAAAACGGCAAGAAAATAAAGCTCGAGCTTTATCCCGATAAGGCACCTATAACCGTTGCTAACTTTGAGAAGCTTGTTAAGAAAGGCTTTTATGACGGAATCATCTTCCACAGAGTTATTTGGGGCTTTATGATCCAGGGCGGCGACCCCACGGGAACGGGCACGGGCGGCTCGAAGGAAAGGATCAAGGGCGAATTTTTGGCGAACGGCGTTGTAAACAGCATCAAGCACACAAGAGGCGTTATCTCGATGGCCCGCACCGCTGACCCTAACTCGGCATCAAGCCAGTTCTTTATCATGCACAGGGACGCTCCTCATCTCGACGGACAGTATGCCGCATTCGGTAAGGTCGTTGAAGGCATCGAGGTCGTTGATGAAATTGCATCGGTTGACACAAATGCGATGGACAAGCCCATGAAGGATCAGAGGATCAAGACCATTACCATCGACTGATGAATCCCCGGCGCTACGCTGCCGAACTCGCCCCTTTGGGGCGGCTCGGCGCACAGCGCCTTTTGCCGCGGCGCCCGCAAAAGCTTATTGCTTTTGCTTGGTTGCGCGGGCGAAGCCCGCGCAACCGCCCCTTGGGCTTCGCCCAAGGGGCGCGGCGCCGCCGCGCCACACTCACCGAAAGGAGGTCAGCGTATAAATGCGAGTAACGCTTTCAGACAACGAACGGTTGCCCTATCTGCGTGAAAAAACGCAAAAGCTCTCGACAAGCCCGGGCTGCTACATCATGAAAAACAGATCGGGCACCATCATATACATCGGCAAGGCAAAAAACCTTCGTAACCGTGTTTCAAGCTATTTCAGAGACGTTGACCACTTCCCGAAGGTTGCAAAAATGGTGTCGAACGTATATGACTATGATTTCATAGTCACCGATTCGGAATATGAGGCGCTGGTTTTGGAAGCGTCCCTAATCAAACAGCATCAGCCCAAATACAACATTCTTTTAAAGGATGACAAGGGCTATACCTATATCAAAATATCAAACGAGGAATATCCCCGCATAACCCGTGAAATGCAAAAGAAGGGCGACGGGACGTTTATCGGCCCGTATACCAGCGGCCTGACCTCTTTAAAGGCGGTCGAGGAAGCAAACAAGGTGTTTATGCTCCCGACCTGTAAGCGTGTTTTTCCCCGTGATTTCGGAAAACAGCGCCCCTGCTTGAACTTCCAGATCAAAAAGTGCATCGGTCTTTGCAGAGGATGCTTCACAAAAGAGGAATACGGCGCCATCATCGAGGATGCCGTCAGCTATATCAAAAGCGGAAGCGCACAATCTGTCGAAGAGCTGACCCGCGAAATGGAAAGAGCATCGGAAAGCCTTGAGTTTGAGCGTGCCGCAATGCTAAGGGACAGGATCGCCGCGATCAAGCGTGCAAGCGAAACTCAGAAAATATTTGAGAAGAATCTTCCCGACACCGACGTTATTGCGCTTGCACAAAACGGAGCTCAGTCCTGTATGTCAGTGCTCATCTACCGAGGCGGAAAGCTGACCGATAAGGCTGACTTCTTCTTGGGCGAGATATATGACGAAGAAGCCGAGCGTGAGGAGTTTTTGATGCAATACTATTCCCGAAGCGTCAAGATCCCGAAAGATATTTATATCGATGAGGAGATATCCGGTGCGGAAGTGATCGAGCGATATCTCCGTGAAAAATCGGGTCACGCCGTATACATTCACGTCGCAAAGCGAGGCGAGATGCTCTCGCTCACAAAAATGGCGAAATCGAATGCGCTGGAGCATCTTTCGCTGACTGTCGGAAGAACGGGAAAGGAAGTTTTGGCTCTTGAGGAGCTTGGAAAGCTCATAGGCCTTCCGAAAACTCCCGTTTATATCGAGTGCTACGATATTTCAAACCTCGCATCCAGCGACATGGTCGGCGGAATGGTCGTTTTGGAGAACGCCCGTCCCAAGAGAAAAGCGTATAAAAAATTCAACATAAAAACTGTTTATGAACAAAACGACTATGCCTGCATGCAGGAGGTTTTGCGCCGCAGATTTGAAAACTATTCAGACCCCGAGTGTCATGACGAAGGCTTTAAGACCTTGCCCGACCTTATCTTCCTCGACGGCGGCAAGGGTCACGTCGCCGCTGTCACACCTGTCGTAAAAGAGATGGGGATCGACGTTCCGATCTATGGCTTGGTGAAGGATCAAAAGCACCACACAAGAGCGATCGTTGCCCCCGACGGAAGCGAGATCACCATTTCAAAATCGAGAGCTGTCTTCTCGCTTTTGACAAGGCTTCAGGACGAGGTCCACCGCTATACCGTCAGCTTCCAAACGAAGAAACACCTTGCGAAGATGTACGAAACAGAGCTTACCGAGATCAAGGGTATCGGCAAAGTCAAGGCACAGGCACTTTTGACCCAATTCAAGACCAAGGAATCGCTCAGATCCGCAAGTGTCGAGGACATTGCGGCTGTGATGAAGATAAGTCTCGATAAGGCAAGCGAGGTTAAAGAGCGGTTTATTGATGAAATTAAGTGAAAAACATATAGACAAGCCCAAATTTTTCGGTTATACTAAATGTGTATGCAAATAATTCTTTCTTTCGGAGAGGAAAATATATATGAGAGTAATTACAGGAACTGCTCGAGGAAAGCGGCTCAAGACCCTTGACGGGCTTGAAGTCAGACCGACCTCGGACAAGGTCAAGGAAGCAATTTTTTCGATAATTCAGTTTGATCTGCCCTCGGCGAGCGTTGTCGATCTGTTCGCAGGATGCGGTCAGCTTGGAATCGAAGCACTCAGCCGCGGAGCCGCACACTGTGTGTTTGTTGATAAATCCCGTCAGTCGATAAATGTTGTAAGAGAAAATATTCAAAGCTGCGGCTTTGTTTCACAGTCAAGGATCCTTAATATGGACGCTTGCGACTATTTAAGAACGGCTAAGGGCGATATTGATATCGCACTTTTGGATCCGCCATATGAACAGGGACTTGTTCTTATGGCTCTCCCCCTTTTGGAGCCGAAAATGAGTGACCGAGGAATCGTTGTTTGTGAGCATGAATCTGACGTCACACTTCCCGAAACCGTGGGAAGGCTTAAGAAGTACCGTGAATATAACTATGGCAAGAAGATCGCACTTACGACATATATGATCGAAAGCGAGGGCGATGAGAATGAGTGAGAGGATCGCCGTTTGCCCCGGTAGCTTTGACCCCGTGACCTTGGGACATCTGGATATCATGACTCGTGCCTCGAAGCTGTTTGACAAGGTGATCGTTTTGGTGTCGGTCAACCCATCAAAGCATCCGAGCTTTTCCGCTGAGGAAAGAGTCGAGATGATCAAAGAGGTCACAAAGGATCTCGATAATATCGAGGTCGATATCCTGACGGGGCTTTTGGCTGAATACGTCAAGAACATCAAGGCAACAGCCATCGTCAAGGGCTTAAGGGCTGTTACCGACTTTGAATATGAATTCCAGCAAGCTCTTGCAAACAAAAAGCTCTATCCCGATGCTGAGACGGTATTTTTGGTCACAAGCTCGGAGAATATGTATCTAAGCTCAAGCGTTGTTAAACAGATCGCATCCTTCGGCGGAGATATTTCCGACTTTGTCCCCGAAGCGATCTCAGACAAGATCACCAAGCGTCTTTTAAACGATAAAATATAAGGAGATTTGAAACATGACTATTGATGAAATTTTGGAAATGATGGACGATATGCTCGATAAGGCGGTCACTGTTCCCTTCTCGGGAAAGAAGTGCATGGTCGATGCGGACAAATTGCGCGAATATATTGACAACATCCGTTATAATCTCCCTACTGAAATTAAAAGAGCTAAGGAGATCGCCGCTGACCGTTCCGAGATCTTCACCGAAGCTAACGCACAGGCAGAAGAGATCATCAAGCGTGCTGAGGAGCGTGCGAAGCTTTTGGTTTCCGAAGAGGAGATCGTTAAACAGGCAAAGGAAGCCGCAAACGACCTTATGGCACAGGCTAAGGCTATGGACGTTTCCATAAGAAAAGCTATGGTCGAAAAGCTTGACAGCGTTTTGGGCGAAAGCGAAAAGTCGCTCAACAAGACGATGAACGAGATCAAGGCGATGCGCGAAGCGGTTAAGGCTGCGAGCAAGTCAAACAACGAAAATTAAAAAATTACCGCATCGAAAATCTGTTCGATGCGGAGTTTTTTAGCGTGTTTAGTGATATTTTAACATGATAAAGAGCTAAAACAGCGCCAATTTCGTTTTTTGTGTCGATTGACTGAATCCGCACAAAATAATATAATAAAGTAAGAAACTCGTTAAGGAGACTTTGCTGTGCAGACAAAAGTTGTTAAGTTCGGCGGAAGCTCGTTGGCTGACGCGAACCAGTTTATTAAGGTTGCAAATATAATCAAAGCGGATGAAACAAGAAGATACGTTGTTCCCTCTGCTCCCGGAAAAAGAGATCCGAAGGATACTAAGGTCACCGATATGCTCTATTCCTGCTATGATATGGCGGCAAGAGGCGGCGACTTTATGCCCCTTTTCAATGAAATACAAAAAAGATATACAGATATCATTGCCGACCTTGGCTTGGAACTTTCTTTGGATAAGGAATTCGAGACCATCAAGGTCAGCTTTTTGGCAAGAGCAGGACGTGACTATGCCGCATCCCGCGGCGAATATTTAAACGGTATCATCTTGGCAAAATACTTGGGCGTTGCATTTATTGACGCCGCAGACGTTATCTTCTTCGGCGATGACGGCAAGCTGAGACTCGAAGAGACCTGCATCGCGATCAGAAAGCGTCTTGAGAAAACGGGCAACGCCGTTATCCCCGGATTCTATGGTTCGATGCCGAATGACACCGTCAAGACCTTCTCCCGCGGCGGATCCGATATCACAGGTTCTATCGTTGCGGCGGCAGTAGGCGCTGATCTTTATGAAAACTGGACTGATGTTTCGGGATTTTTGGTGTGTGATCCGAGAATCGTTCCCGATCCCGAGCCGATCCAGACGATAACATACCGTGAGCTCAGAGAGCTTGCATATATGGGTGCTACCGTATTGCACGAGGAAGCTATCTTCCCTGTCAGAAAAGCGGGGATCCCGATAAACATCAAGAACACAAACAAGCCCGAAGACAAGGGCACGATGATCGTTGAGAACGCTACCAATGACGACTGCATTTATACCATCACCGGCATCGCAGGCAACAAGGGCTTTGTTACCGTGACCATCGAAAAGGACATGATGAACCAAGAGCTCGGCTTTGGCAGACGAGTTTTGGAGGTCTTCGAGAAAAACGGTGTTTCGTTCGAGCACGTCCCTTCGGGAATAGATACGATGAGCGTTATCGTCCACAAGGCTGAGTTCGAGAAAAAGGAAAAGGATATCATCGAAGGACTTCACCGCAACGTAAAGCCCGACCACATCGAGATCGACCGTGACATCGCACTTTTGGCTGTTGTGGGAAGAGGCATGAAATCTCAGCGAGGAACTGCTGCAAGGATCTTTGCGAGCCTCGCACACCACAACGTCAACGTCAAGATGATCGACCAGGGCTCGAGCGAGCTTAACATCATCGTCGGAGTCAGCGCCGAGGACTTCGAGACCTCGATCAAAGCGGTTTACGATATTTTCATTACACAGAGATTGTAAAATAAAAGCACCCGAAAGGGGTACCTTCCATAAAGCAGGTTTAACCTACCGAAAAAACAAAAGGAGTACGATCGATTTCGTACTCCTTTTCTATAGTAGCATAGCCTTCCTCCGGGAGGAATGGTGGCAAACGTCGTAAGCGGCATTTGACAGCTTCCCTCGCGGAGGGAGCCTTTCTTTATGTTCATCTATGACTTGTCAATTTTCCTGACAAGCACTGCTTTTGAGGATACAAAAGCGAAGCACCGCTCGAGGCGGGGAGAAGATTACTTGATATATTCTGCGAGATCATATTTGTCCAAATACTTATAGAAATATTCCATATAATATTTTTTGTTCTCTTCAAAGTCCTTCCATACAACAGATATGAGGTGGTATGCTTCTGCAATATATTTTTCGCACTCCTCAATATTACCAAGCTTTTTATAGCAAGCGGCAATGCATTGCAGAAAACTCCAATGAAACGTTTGCATACCTTCCCAAAGATATTGTTCTGCAGGATTATCATAGTAGTCTGTCAAAAGGAAGGTCGTAAGCACACGAAGTCCTTTTTGATAGCATTTCAAAGCCTCGGGGATATAATCATCGGATGTGTAATCGCGAAATTTAACATCGGGATGCTGATCCATGAAGAACCAAGCGTTTCCTTCTTCCATGCAAGCTTGGTATAAGCCCTGTAAATGATGACACCTTGACATCGTTGCGCCGTTAAGCTTATCCCTTCCAGACAAACGAAAAGCAAATGCCCAATCGCGAAGATCATATTCGCGAGGAAGCGTTTCCAATACTGCTTTGGCTTTTGGATAATCGCCTTTCTTAAGGTATGCCGCAGCCTGTATATCTTTTACATTACACACCCGAATAAAATCGTTGCTCTCTGTAATGATCTTTTGGGAGAGTTCAATCATTTCGTCCAAGTGAGAAGTATCGCTCTTGTCGCGCAAAGCATATTCGTATGCATCCAAAAGCGCGGTCAGCAATTCCTCATTGCCCGGATATTCCTGTAACGCAGTTTTTATAATCTCGATATATTTCGGTGTGTTATCAAACAAATAATCCCAAGCATCATCAACAATCTTTTGGATTTTTGCTTTCATTTCACGAACGTCGTAATCAAACAAAATATCCATAGAAACCTCAAAGTATCCTGCGATAACCGGAATCATTTCCATATCGGGATACGTCAGACCACTCTCCCATTTGCTTACCGCTTGCGGAGAAACAGAAAGCACAGAGGCAAGAGCCTCTTGCGTAATACCTTGCTTTTTTCTGAGTTCCCGTATCTTGTTGCCTATATTGATATTGGTCATAAGAAACCTCCGTTTTTTATTGTGATGCGCTTCACTGATATAAGTATAGCATACGGACGGGGATAATTCCACAACGCTATATTAGAATAAAATCAACCTATGGTTAAATTGGTTGATTTTATTCTTGTCACACAAAAAACACGCTATAACCCGCAATAAGCTATAACGTGTTTTTAATTGTTTTCAACCTGCTTTATCACAGGTACACCAAAGGGTGCTTTTTTGTTACGGAAAAAGAGGAGAAAGTGCGGCGTAAACACTTGCCTTTCGATTTTTTAGGTGAAAAATAAGCGGACGGGGGTGCGGAAATCTCTGATTGTGCAGGTCGAAAAAGTGCGGTTTTGCGAAGCAGTTTTTCCATAGTTTATTCGAGCGAAGCGAAAATTCCGCATTGTTGCTGAACTGCAGGCACTGAAAAACGGCGGTGCGCTTGCGCACGAGGGACTGCGTCCCGAGAGACGTTTTTCCATAGTTAATTCGAGCAAAGCGAGAATTTACTATTAGTTAACTCGAGCGAAGCGAGAATTTACTATTGGACTCTGAACCTAATTTTTCGCCCGCATTTTGCTTTGAAGCACAACAAAGCGAAGCGAAAAATATGGAGTTTGCTTCGCGTTCTCTTGGCATTTCGTATGGCGGAAAGTGAGGATAATAGGACTCTGAACCCAACACAAAACCTTAAGGTTTTGTGTAACGGTTGCTTGCCTACAAAACCGCTATATAGCGTGCTTTTTTGACATTTCAACGTCCAAAGTGCCTGCAGTTTTCGGCAACCTACCATAGCTTCTCACGGCTATCATACCAACCAAAAGAAAAAGGGACGCCTAAGCGTCCCTTTTTCTTTTGGTGAGGATAATAGGACTCGAACCTATGACCCCTTGCACGTCAAGCAAGTGCTCTACCAGCTGAGCTATACCCTCATTGCATATGAATTATACTAGATAAGCGGCAAAATGTCAATAGGCAAAAGGCATAAAAATGAGCACTGTCACCAGCTATTCTATTAGCAAACAAAGCACCCTTTCGGGTGCTTTGCTCATCCCTCTATCTCATGCAACAGCTTCAAAAGCTCGGCAGCGTGCGCCGCTTCATCCTTGGCGTATTCGCCAAACATCTTCGAAAGCTTGGGGTCATTCTGTGAGTCGTTTGCATAGCTTTGAAAATCCCTGACCAATTCGGTCGAGTTTTCCCATGCTCGCAAAACTCTGTCACGAGATGTGATATTGAGTCCGTTTTTATCCGGCATAAATAATACCTCCAAATTATCTTTGGAGGTATTGTTTGCGTTTTTGCGCTAAATATTATTTCCTTGTGTATTTTATATGCTTATACTCAACGCCCTCATCCGCGTTTTCGGCGAGGGTCTCCTTCATATAA
Organism: uncultured Oscillospiraceae bacterium; assembly: GCA_964650705.1. Taxonomy (GTDB): domain Bacteria; phylum Bacillota; class Clostridia; order Oscillospirales; family Ruminococcaceae; genus Faeciplasma. Next base: position 80,776 of record CAZYUJ010000007.1, on the reverse strand, counting down.
AGCTCTTTATCGAACCTTGGGAAGTATACGTCAGCATCGGGGTATTCTTTTTCGATCTCGGTCAGGATCAGCTCGTCCGCAAGCGGCAAAGCAAGCGAATATATCATCGCTCCGCCGATTATGAAGCAGTCATTATCACAAGCTGAAAGAGCTTCTTCCAAAGATGCATAAACCTCGACACCTTCGGGCTTATACTCCGAGTTTCTCGAGATCACGATATTTCGTCTTTTCGGCAACGGTCTGCCGATGGATTCAAATGTGAGCCTGCCCATAACGACGGTGTGACCTGCGGTGGTGGATCTGAAAAACTTCATATCTCCCGGCAAGTTCCAAAGCAAAGTGTTGTCTTTTCCGAGCTCCAGGTTTTTGCCGACAGCGGCAATAAGTGATATCATGATTTTATCCTTTCTTACTGAGCGATCGGGAAGCTTATCTTTCCCAAATGCTCATATCCGATAAGCTTAACGTCCAAACAATCCTTGCTGTTGTCGAACTCGAAGAAGTCCTTGACATCGGGGTTGAGCCAAAGCTTCGGCGCAGGCAGATCGCCTTTTTCATCAAAACGCTTAAGCTGTTCCTTGATTCCGTCTATCTGATTAACGTAAATATGTGCATCCTTGATGCTCCAATCAAGTGTGCCGACCTCAAGCCCGCAAACCTGTGCAAGCATACACATCAGAGTCGCATACTGGGTGACGTTGAAGGGAAGTCCTAAAGGAACGTCACAGCTTCGCTGATGGACCCAAGCGTTGAGCTTGCCGTTTGTGACGTCCCACTCGCTCGACCAAACGCAAGAGGGCAAAACAGCGGTGTCAAGATAGTCGTTTTGCCAAAGCGACATGATCATTCGTCTGTCGCCGCGGTTATTTCTAAGCTTGTTGATAAGCTCCTGAGTGAGACCGAACTTTTTAACGATATAGCCATATGCTGTGCCGATAGTGTGTGCCCATTCGGTGCCGAAGAATTTGTGGACCTCGGTTTTAACGATCTTTCCGTTTTCATCGGGGAGCATCTGTGTGGCGTTCCAATAGCCCTTTTCGTCGATCTCCCACTCGTCCCAGATCTTAACGTTTCGCTCTTGGAGCCATCTTACGTCATTAGACTGAGCCTGATATATCCAGAGCATTTCGAGGACTGCCTGACGGATGAAGAGCTGTTTTGTGGTCAAGACAGGAAACTCCTCACCCACATTGATGTTAAAATGCCATGACGGCAGTTTAACGGTGTTGATCCCCGTGCGGTTTTCGACCTCGGTGCCGTTTTCGAGTATATTTTTGCAAAGCTCTAAATACTGCTTATCCCACTTCGACATATCACATTCCACCTTTGATAGTTATAGGGTTATTATACCTCATCGGAAGCAAGTTTGCAACTGTGTGTTTGATACGCTCCTAAGCGAATGCGCCGCCACCGCACTGCGTGCGACTTGCGGCGCATTTGGGGGGCGAAGCCCCGCCCGTCAGCTTCGCTGACGGGCGCCCTGCGGCAGCAGGGCCGATCACGGCGGCGCAGCCGCCGTGATCGGGCTTCGCCCCATGCGCGCCGCCGAGTGCCGAGCCGCCGCGCGGCGAGGCGTGGGCGGCGCATCCGTCGCCCGAAGGGCGACACCTTGGACAAAATGCACAAAGTGTGACACCCCTGCTCTGTCGAAAACTCCGAATATCAGTAAAATTTGCTCTTTGCCACTTACAATTTTCTTTACAATCTGTTATAATTATTACATAAATATTGTACACGAAGTAAAAATGTAAGGATGCTGTTTTATGTTTGCTATCAACGAATACGTCATATATGGAAGCGAGGGTGTCTGCAAGGTTGAGGCTATCGGTCACCCTGAGATCTCGGGGCTTGACAAGCTGAAGGAATACTATACCCTTTTACCTGTATACCGCAACGGCAGGATATACACCCCTACCGATTCAAGCATTCATATGCGCCGTGTCGTTACCCGTGCTCAGGCACAGGAACTTATCGACAGCATCAAGGAGATCAGCTACGAGCTTGACGTCCCTAAGGATATTAAACAGGCAAATATTTTCTATCGCAACCTGGTAAGATCTTATGAATGTTCGAAGCTCATAAGCATCATAAAATATGTGTTTATTAAACAGCGTGAATTTTCTCTCATCAAGAGAAATATGCCCGCAGTCGATCTTAAGTTCTTAAAGATCGCTGAAGATATGCTCTATAGCGAATTCGGTTTTGCGCTCGGGATCGAGCCAAAGGACGTCAAAAACTATATCGTCAAATGCTGCGAAGAATAAAAGAAAAGCCCACAGATGATCTGTGGGCTTTATTTTTGTTTATACTGCAAATAACATTCTGCCGTAAGTCGGATAAGGCCATCACCAATTTCGCTTGCGAAATTGGTGATGAAAAACGGCTGTCGGAACGATGTTCCTCCTGCTGAAGCACCGCCGTTTTCCGGTTTGTGAGTCAGAGCACTATACTGCAAATAACATTCTTCCATACGTTGGATAAGGCCATTGCCGGCTCGAACGCCGCTATCTCCGCCAACTATCTACAGCCGGCAACCAAAAATGGCTCTCGGCGAGATTCGCCTCGTGCTCAAGCGCACCGCCATTCTCACGATTAAAGCAAGTAGGGCAAATGCCCATATCTGTCAGTTCTCCGGGCGAGAGCTTCATTAATTCTTTTTTATTCATTTCCATATAGTTCTCCTAATTTCTTTGCCGCTTCCGCATATAGTTTCGGTGAAGTCTGCGGATATGTAAGCTCGGCAGGGAGAGTGTCAAATATTTTCGTTTCCTTCATTTCGCTTTCGGGAAGCTCGCCAAGAGAGTGAACCACCGCAAGGAATACCATCCCGTTTGAGCAGGCTTGACGGTTGAATCCCCAATAGTCACACACGGGATAGATGTCTGCATCCTTGATACCGCTTTCCTCAAAAAGTTCACGCTTCGCACATTCAAGCGGAGTTTCGCCATCCTCGATATGACCGCCCTGCGTTTCCCAAGTGTTGCGCTTCTTGTGCTTTGAAAGAATCCACTTGCCTTGATAGGAAGTGCAGATCACCGTGTACTTGTATCTTTCAAGGTAGCCAAGGGGATAGATTCTGCATTGAAGCTCTTTGCGGATTACCTCACGGTCAATCGTCGGAGCGTTCAGATCGACACCAAGCTCTTTGCATTTTTCGATGGCAAGGTCGTGATCTTGCAGAGCTGCCTTTCGATACCAAAAGATTGCTTGCTCCATATCACGTTCTACGCCTATGGCATCCTCATAGAACCAAGCGAGGTTGCATTGTCCGTCACGGTCGCCGTGATCGGCGGCTCTGCGTGTCCAATAGACCGCTTTTTCAAGGTCTTTTGGGGCGCCGAGACCGTCGTAATAGAAGTAGCCAATCTGACATTCGGCAAGAGGATAGCCCTGCTCGGCAAGAGGCAAATGCCCCTCAAAGCACTTTTCATATTGCTGTGTATTAAAGTATTTTTCAATCAGCTCGTTGCATTGATCAAGCTCTCTGCAAGGCTTGTAATATGGTTCTGACATTGGTAATCTTCCTTGTCTATATCAATAATCAAATTCATGTTCGCCGACCGCAATCGTCTGCGTTAGCTTTTCGTCTTTATACGGCTTGCGGATCTCGATCAGATTCAGAACTGTATAACCACGCTTCCGCAGAAATTCGATCATACGGTGATTATTGGGGTGAACATAGTTGTAAACGGTATCATCCCCATAAGAAGCAGCAATTTCCTCCGCTTTGCTGTGCAGAGCAGTAGCAACACCATGACGGCGGTATTCCTCTTTGACAAAGATGGATTCCACCCACACAACCTAGCTATCCACACGGCAAACCACATAGCCTGCGTATTCGCCATCAACAATGGCGGCATACACCGGGAACTTAGCAGAAAGATATTCTTCCATTTCTTCTCGTCCGGCTTCAGTGTTCGGCTTGGATGTAATACCTTTATATGAACGCAGCTCTACACGGAATAGGGCAACCATTTCGGCAAGAGTATCGTTTACTTGATCAACGTCGATTATCTTCATCTGCATTACATCGATTTTTACTCGATGTGTGTACACACATTATACCATGGGGATAAGGAGTTTTTCAAGCAGTTTGGGAAATTTATCGCATTAAAGTGTAACTTTTCTATGAACCAAGGACGACAGGGCAACTTCTGCGGTTTCTGACATACTCCGCATCGAAACACCCAACTATCGACTTAACAGTTTTGTGGGGTTACTCACGAATCCGCAAATATTCGCACTATCTAACGAACGGGGTTCATTATGGCGTGATTCGCTGTTTCGTAGGGATTTTATCACGGAAACGGCAACTATTTCACCCGTTCCACTATCCCTGCCATACAGGGCGCAAAAAGGGCATTTCGCCCCAAAAACAAACAACGGCACTCAGCCGAAGCTGAATGCCGTATGTTCGTTTGTTACCCAATCCTGTTCGACAGATGCCGTAAAATAGTAATTTTTTAGAATTACTGTCTTACGAGCACACAGCCGATCTGTGGGCTTTATTTTTGTTTATACCGCAAATAACATTCTGCCGTAAGTCGGATACGGCCATCACCAATTTCGCAAGCGAAATTGGTGATGAAAAACGGCTGTCGGAACGATGTTCCTCCTGCTGAAGCACCGCCGTTTTCCGGTTTGTGAGTCAGAGCACTATACTGCAAATAACATTCTTCCATACGTTGGATAAGGCCATTGCCGGCTCGAACGCCGCTATCTCCGCCAACTATCTACAGCCGGCAACCAAAAATGGCTCTCGGCGAGATTCGCCTCGTGCTCAAGCGCACCGCCATTTTCCCGAAAGAGATAATTGAAGCTTCGAGAAAAGCAGCGATCAGACCGCAAATAACATTCTGCCGTAAGTCGGATACGACCATCACCAATTTCGCTTGCGAAATTGGTGATGAAAAACGGCTGTCGGAACGATGTTCCTCCTGCTGAAGCACCGCCGTTTTCCGGTTTGTGAGTCAGAGCACTATACTGCAAATAACATTCTTCCATACGTCGGATAAGGCCAGTATTTTTCTCCTACAAGGGTCTCGATCTCGTCGGCGACCCTTCTTAATTTATTCATCGCAGGGATGATGGTGTCCTTATAATAATCGGCGGTCTGTTGACCCTCACCGTCAGGAAGTGTGTCCATAAGCTCCTCAAGCGAGAGCATTTTCTTATACATATTCGTTGAAAGAGAGGTCAGCTTTCTGATCATATCAGTCTCGAATCCGCATTCAACATCTGCGATGCTTGTTGTGCAGGAAACAGCCTCAGCAAGCTTTCTTACATATGTGGAAACCGCAGGCAAAATGTCCTTTTTCGCCATTTCGATCATTGTCAAAGCCTCGATCTTCAACACTTTGCAATAGTTCTCGAGGTTTATGGTATAGCGTGATTCAAGCTCAGTGCGAGAGAAAACTCCCTGATCTTCAAAGAGCTTGACGTTCTTTTCATCCAAAATGTGAGGAAGCGCATCGGGAGTTGTGGGAAGATTGTGAAGTCCGCGTCTTTCGGCTTCCTCGACCCATTCTGCGCTGTAACCGTCGCCGTTAAAGAGGATAGCCTCGTTTTCGATGATAGTTCTCTTTATGAGCTCATCCAAAGCCTCGTTAAAGTCGCTTGCATCCTTCAGCTCTTCATAGAACTCATCCAAGACCTCAGCCATGATAGTGTTCAAGGTCGTCGTCGGTCCTGCTATCGAAATGCTCGAGCCGGGGGAACGGAACTCAAACTTGTTGCCCGTAAAAGCAAAGGGACTCGTTCTGTTTCTGTCGGTGGTGTCCTTCATGAAGTGAGGCAAAACGTCAACGCCGATCTCCATATCAACACGCTTGCCCTCATATGTTCTGCCGTCAACGATGGAATGCAAAATTTCCGTCAGCTCGTCTCCCAAGAACATTGAAATAATTGCAGGCGGAGCTTCGTTCGCGCCGAGTCTGTGGTCATTTCCTGCGGAAGCGACCGAAATTCTCAAAAGATCCTGATATTCATTGACACCCTTGATGACCGCAACCAAGAACAAAAGGAACTGTGCGTTTTCAGCAGGGGTCTTGCCGGGCTCAAAGAGGTTTACTCCGTTATCGGTCGAGAGCGACCAGTTATCGTGCTTACCCGAGCCGTTGATGCCCTCGAAAGGCTTTTCGTGCAACAGACACTTGAAGCCGTGCTGATGAGCAACCTTTCTTAACAGCTCCATTGTGAGCTGGTTATGATCGGATGCGATATTTGCCGTATCGAAGATAGGCGCCAATTCGTGCTGAGAGGGGGCGGCTTCGTTGTGCTCGGTCTTTGCCATAACGCCGACACGCCAAAGCTCAACGTCGAGATCACGCATAAATGCGCTTACCCTCGTTCGGAGCATTCCGTAATAGTGATCTTCAAGCTCCTGACCCTTCGGCGGCTTTGCGCCGTATAAGGTTCTTCCCGTATAGATCAGATCCTTACGGCTTGCATACATCTCACGGTCGATAAGGAAATATTCCTGTTCGGGACCGCAGGTTGCTATGACTCTTTTTGCGTTACTTCCGAAGAGCCCAAGGATCCTCAACGCCGAACGGTCAAGCGCTTCCATAGAGCGCAAAAGCGGAGTTTTGGTATCTAACGCCTCTCCCGAATAGGAGCAGAATGCTGTGGGGATATATAAAGTTCCGTTTTTAATGAAGGCATATGAGGTCGGGTCCCAAGCGGTATAGCCTCTCGCCTCAAAGGTGGCTCTGAGTCCGCCAGAGGGGAAGCTCGAAGCATCAGACTCGCCTTTTATAAGCTCCTTGCCCTTGAATTCCAAAATGGGCTTGCCGCCATGTGAGCCCGACAAAAAGCTGTCGTGCTTTTCGGCAGTGATGCCTGTGAGCGGCTGGAACCAGTGAGTATAATGGGTTGCGCCCTTTTCGGTCGCCCAATCCTTCATTGCAGATGCAACGGCATTTGCGATGTCCATGGTCATCGGCTTGCCCGAATTTAAAGCTTCATAGACCTCGGGAGCGAGCATTTTTTTCATAACGCTGTCATTAAAAACTTCGCTGCCGAATACTTCAGAAATAATACAAGACACAGTGATCCATCCTTCCTGAGTGTTTATAGTAAAAGTATATTATAAATCATACGCATTGTCAAACCAAAGAATTGCCGAAATGTGTTAAAACATATGCCTTTTTGTTGGGTATAATATCAAAACCGCAGCTAAGGCTGCGCCGCCACGCGCCCAAGGCGCACTTGCGGCGCAGTTCGGGGGCGAAGCCCCGTCCACGCCCGCCATGCGGGCGTGGACGCCCGACCGCTTATTGCGGTCGGGCTGATGCTCGCGGCGCGGGCGCCGCGAGCATCGGGCTTCGCCCTCCTTGTGCGGCGTGGTATGCCGAGCATACAAGTGCCGCACATAAACATATCCGCCGAAGGCGGATACCTTTGAGCAAGCAAAAAGCCCACCCGAAAGGGTGGGCTCTGTATTACTTTGCAAATTCCGCAAGCTTCTTTGAATCGAGCTTGTCAAACTTTTCGATAAACTCATAAAGCTCTCTTGCGATTATCTTCACGCCGCCGACATCGTTGCTTTCGATATTAAGCGGCAAAAGAGGTTCGTGGAGAGAAAGTCTTAACAAGAACCAGCCGTTTCCGTGAGCTTCATCAAGGTTAACTCTGACGCCCTCAAAGTTGTCAGCCGCAAGGCTCCAGCCTTCCTTGGTCCTTGCAAACTCCTCAAGGCACGCGATAACGTCCTTGCCATAGGGCTTGAAGTCATCAAGTGTGATGCCCATTCTGAATTCGCGGCTCTCGGCAGGCTCTTCAAGGTCTGCGATCAGCGAGCCCAAGGTATATCCAAGCTTTCTCGCACGCGAAAGCTCGATAATAAGTCTTGTGACGATATATGCGCCGTCATCGAGGAAATAGTTTTCCTTGAATGCGCCGTGACCCGAGGTTTCGATAGCAAGCCGGCTGTCAATGCCGTCATTATTAAGTCTTATCGACTCGTTGATAACGTTTTTATATCCTCGCTTGAATCTGCGGTGAACGCCGCCCTTTGCGGCAATGAACTTTGCAAGGCCGGACGACGTTACCGAGTCGGTGACGATCGTTGTTCCGGGAGTTTCACGCAAGAGGATAGCAGACAAAATTGCGATCAGGCGGTTGCGGTTGAGCTCGCTTCCGTCAGGCAAAACAGCGCCTGCTCTGTCAACGTCGGTGTCGAAGATAACGCCAAGGTCAGCGCCTGTTTCCTTGACAGCTTCGGTGATGCTCGCCATAGCGTCCTTATCCTCGGGGTTGGGAATATGGTTGGGGAAGCTTCCGTCGGGCTCCAAATAGCGTGAACCCGAAATATCTGCGCCCAAGGGAACCAAAACCTTGTGAGCATAGAATCCGCCTGCGCCGTTACCTGCGTCAACAACGATCTTAAGTCCTGCCAAAGGCTTTTCTTCGCCCGAGGCAGCTCTTATCATATCAGCCAAGCGCTTTGAATAAACGTCCATAAATTCGCCGCCGACAATCTCGCCCTTTGAAAGACCCGAGCGCTCATCGCTTTCTGCAAGAGCGATTATCTCCTTGATGTCGGACGCCTCAACACCGCCGTCGGGAGTGAAGAACTTATATCCGTTACGGTTAAAGGGAAGATGTGAAGCTGTTGCCATTACCGAGCCGTCAAACATATAGCCTTCGGTCTTTGTGGTCATAAACATTGCAGGTGTGCTTGCCATTCCGAGATCGGTGACGTGAACGCCTTCTTCCGCCATAGCTTCACAGATCCATCTTACAAGATCGGGGCCCGAAAGACGTGAATCACGTCCGACAGCGATTCGAAGGTCTTTTTTGCCTGTACGCTTCATAAGCCAAAGAGCAAAACCTCTGCCGATATCACGGCAAGCAGCTTCTGTCAAATTGACGTGCTGACCCTCGATGCCTTCAAGGGCGATGCCTCTTATATCGCTTTCGTTTCTAAGCTTCGAATAATCCATAATAACTCCTCCAAATCAAATTCTGTTTATCTCAACTGTATAAACGCCGTTACCGCGGCACTTTGTGATCTCGCCGCTTTGAGTCTCGATCTCGTCATCAACCGAGCAAACACAGCCCTCGGGACAAACAAAGCTTATCTCGCCGCCGCTTAATGCTGTAAGCTTGGCGTATGAAACCTTGCCGTTCTCCCAAACGATGTCAACCTTAACATTTCCCCTCGCCTTAAGACCGCTGACACGTCCCGACTCCCAATTCTTAGGCAAAGCGGGGAGCAAAACGATGATTCCGTTCTGGCTCTGTAAGAGCATTTCGGCAATGCCTGCGGTTCCGCCGAAGTTGCCGTCGATCTGGAAGGGCGGATGCATATCGAAAAGGTTGGGATAGGTCGAACGGTGCAAAAGCGCAGAAACGTTTTCGCCTGCTTTTTCGCCGTCACGCAAACGCGCCCACATATTGATTATCCAAGCACGCGACCAGCCTGTGTGACCGCCGCCGCTTGCGAGTCTTCTTTCCAAAGTAACTCGGGAAGCCGCCATCAGATCAGGTGTCTTTTCGTAAGTAAATTGGCAAGATGGGTGAAGTCCGTAAAGATGAGAGATATGTCTGTGACCCGGCTCTGCCTCATCATAGTCATAAGCCCACTCCATGATCTGTCCGTGCTTGCCGATTGAAGGCTTCGGAAGCTTTGGAAGCATTTTTTCAAGGGTTGCGGTCAGCTCATCCTCCAGCCCGAGCATCTTTGAGACTTCGATGCAAGAGGTGAAAACATCCCGAATTATCTGGCTATCCATCGTGGGCCCGACGCAAAGCGTTCCCGATTCGCCCGACGGATGGATATATGTGTTCTCAGGTGAGACAGAAGGGCCTGTTAACAGCTTGCCGTCAACCTCAAAGAGATAGTCGGTGAAGAAAAGACAGGTCTCTTTCAAAATGTCTATATATTCACGCAGGAATTCGACATCATTGGTATATTCATAATGTGTCCAGATGTGTGTGCAAAGCCAAGCGGCACTCATCGGCCAAACAGTCGCCGGCATCCAAGAGTCCTGAGGCGCACAGTCACCGAAAAGGTCGGTATTGTGATGAGCCATAAAGCCACGCATACCGTACATATCGCTTGCAACCTTTTTTCCGTACGGAAGCATTTTTCTCAGGTGCTCGAACAAAGGCATATGCATCTCGGAAAGGTCACAGACCTCGGCAGGCCAATAGTTCATTTCGGTGTTGATGTTTATCGTGAACTTAGAGCCCCACGGCGGATTGTGATCCTTGTTCCAAATTCCCTGAAGATTTGCGGGGACGGTTCCCGGACGAGAGCAACAGATCAAAAGATATCTTCCGTAGTCGAAATAGAGATTAGCCAAACCTCTGTCATCAAGCTCGGTGCTTTTAATGAGCTCATCAGTCGGGAGGTGAGAAAGATCCTCACCGCCCAGATCGAGCGAAACTCTGTCGAAATATTTCTTATAATCCTCGATGTGACGAGCCTTGATCGCTTCATATCCCGATTCGAGGGCTTTTTTGAGCTTATCCTCGCACCAAGCGCCGATCTCATCGCGGCGATAGTCGGTTCTTATGGTTATATAAAGCGTAAACTCGTCAGCTTCATAAACGTCGCAGCCCTTCTCGTTAAAGATGACAACGCCGCCTGTGTTATCGGCAGCAGCCATAATGCAATAGCGGCAGCCGTTTTCGGGCTGATTCTGATAAACGGCGATGCCCGTTTCGTTGAGGGCGATCTCACATTCTCGGTCACGGCGGGAAAAATCAACGGACAGATTCAGCTTTCCGCCGTCGGGTGAGCGATGGTGGATCGCTATCACCTGATCGGGATAGGAGATAAGATATTCACGCTCAAATCTATGTCCGTCAGATGAGTATTCAACATAGCAAACAGCGTTTGACAGATCGAGCGAGCGTTTATAGCCGCTTGTTTCACCGTGTGCATATTCAAACCAGACGTTTCCTGCGGTGTCATACCAACGCTCCTGATCGGGACGGGCAAAAAGATCGCTTGCACAAAGATCCTGTGCCTCTTTGATCCTTCCTTCAAGCAAAAGCTCTCTAACCCTTTTGAAGGATCCCTTAGCCTTGGGGTTGACGCGGTTTCTTCCGCCGCCGCCATACCAGACGGTATCCTCATTCATTTGAAGAGTATCGTGCTTAGGATCGCCATAGACCATAGCACCGATGCTTCCGTTTCCGATGGGCAGAGCGTGATTCCAGCCTTCGCCATACCATTCCCGCCACTTTTCCTCACCTGTCGGCGCAGGATAATTAAGCCGGATCCGTTTATCACTCATGAGCTTACACTCCTTTGTTAATAAATGTTTACTCGTTTATTATATATTAAACTCGGCACATGTTCAAGTCAGTTTGGCATAATTTTATTGCGCGGATGAGGTTTTGGGCGGCAAAAAAGATCCACCCCGAAGGGCGGATCTTAATAAATGCGTATTACTCGTTATAGCTGTCGATAATATCGTTGAGCTCTTCGATGTAGTATTCCAAAGTATCGCCATACTGTTCCTTGAGCTGTGCCCAAGAGGAGCTTGCGCCGCCGCGGTTGATGCCCCAGCTAAGGGAATTATAGGCGCTGTTAAGGCTGTCGCCGAGGTCGCCTGTATAGAACATAACGGTGTTGTCCAAAACGAGCTGCTTACAGGTGTCATACATATCGAGCATTTCGTTAGTCCAAAGATACTTTTCCTTGAGCTGCTTCTTGTCGATGGAAACAACGGTAGGGTCGATGATCTTGAAGCGTTCGCACGCTGCCAAGAGCGCTACACCCTCGGGGTTGTCGGCGCCGGAAACGAGCATATATCCGGAAGGAGTTGCGTTAAGGTAATAAACTCCGTCGCCGTCCTGATATCTGGGCAAGGGAGCAAACATGATCTCGCCTGCTTCGATGTCGCCCCAGATCTGGTTAACTTCTTCAACCGTCATTCTGAAGCCGGAGATGTCACAGAACCAGAACAAGCAAAGACCTTCCTTGACGCCTGCGCCGTACTGCATATCGTTTCTGCCTGCCCAATAGTTTGTGCCCTGACGGTATGTACACTCGTTCTTAACGAGATCATAGATCATGTTTTCGGCAACTTCGAGTGTGGGGTTGTCAAGATTTGAATAGAACTGACCATTCTCGTCCTTGGAAATGATGGTGATACCTGTGGACTGTTCACAGATACCGTTTACATAATACCAACCGTCCAGAGCATATCTGTCTTCATCGGGGTCGGAAAATTCCATGCACATATTATACCAAATGTCCCAAGTCCATTCGTCGTTGGCAAAGAGCTCAGCAGGATCGTCAAAGCCCCATTCGTCCATAACTCGGCGGTTATAGGGGACAACGTCCTTAAAGCTTATGTCTGTGACCATTGCATAGTGAGCGTCGCCCAAAGCGAAGTATTCAGCGGCATCAGCCATACCTGCCCACAAAGGATCGGTATAGTCGATATATTCATCAACAGGCTGATACATACCCTTGATGCAGTTCATGGGGAAGGTTGCCGTGTTATCGGTTCCTGCAGGTGCAAAGTCGGGTGCCGTGCCTGCCAAAACGAGGTTTGCAAGGTCATCGTTTCTTTCGGAATAGGAAGTTTCGATCCACTTGATGCTCGAGCCGTACTTCTCGGTAAAGGTGAAGTAACCGGTGTTTACGATCTCCGCTTCGGAATAGTTCTGGAAGGGATCATACCAAGCGAACCACTTAACGGCCGTTCCCGATCCCAAGGCATCTTCAGCATCGGGAAGTCTGATACCTGCTGCTGCCAAGATAGCTTCAGAGTCCTCAGTCGAAAGGGTTACCTTAACGACCTTTCTCTCATTTTTGCTGCAGCCGACGAGCACGAATATTGCAACCAAAGCGAGAGCCAAAGCTATCAGTCTTTTCAATTTCATTTTATAGTTCCTCCTTTAGTAAATAGTGTATGTATTATATCACAATTTTTCCGTCTTTACAATTGCAAAAAGGTTGTTCATCTTGACGAAATCATAAGTGCTTTTTTGACATAATCGCAAAAAGAGCCGCAGACGGCTTAATAAACCATCTGCGGCGACGATTCAAAGATCAATCCAGATCCAAAGCGCATTCTGCTAAAAGGTTTGGAATATCAAGGTGCTGAGGGCAGTGATCCACACACTGACCGCAGCTGATGCAATCTGTGGGCTTGCCGTTTCCGACCGTAACTTCCTCACGGTAGTGCTTGAGCGCTTCGCCTCTTTCTCTTCCGCCGCGCTTGAACTTGTTTTCACAAGCAAATACTTCGGGAATGTTGATGTTCATCGGGCAACCGTCAACACAATAGCGGCAAGCTGTACAAGGAATTGCAAACTTGATCTGGCTGCAGGCTTCGTCAATGACCTTATATTCCTCGTCATTAAGAGGGATAAAGTTCTCCATATATGCAGTGTTGTCGTTGATGTGATCCATGTTGGACATACCGCTCAAAACGTTCACGACGTTATCCAAGCTTGCGGCATATCTTATAGCCCAAGAAGCACAGGAAGCATCGGGGTTATAGTCCTTGAGTATCTTTTCTGCCTTTTTCGGGGGGACAGCCAATGCGCCGCCCTTGACGGGTTCCATAACGATAACGGGAACGCCGTGCTTACAAGCAACTTCGTAGCACTTGCGGGACTGAACGCCCGGATCCTCCCAGTCAAGATAGTTGATCTGAAGCTGGATAGCATCGACCTCAGGGTGTTCAGTAAGGATCTTGTCCAAGACCTCGGCGTTATCGTGGAAGCTGAAGCCGACGTTGACGATCTTCCCCTCAGCCTTAAGCCGGTTGAGATATCCGAAAGCATCGACCTCTTGAGCATAGTTATAAAGATCTCTTCCCAAAGCGTGGAGCCAAACGTAATCAAAATATTCAACTCCGCATCTTTCAAGCATTTCGGCAAAGATCTTCTCCATTCCCGCTCTGTCGGGTCTGTTGAACAAAGGGAGCTTGTCGGTCACTGTGAAGCTGTCTCTTGGGTATCTTTTAACGACTGCTTCTCTGAAGGCGACCTCGCTCTTTCCGCCGTGATAAACATAGGCTGTATCAAAGTGTGTAAATCCCTTTGCCATAAATGCATCGACCATTTCCTTAACCCTTTCAATGTCGATGTTTGAATGATCCTTAGGGTCTATAAGCGGAAGTCTCATAAGTCCGAAGCCCAATTTTTTCATTATAAATGTCTCCTCTCTTAAAAGCCAAGTGTCAAGTAAAATGAGAAAATATGAAATGTTCCATACCTAAAATTATACCCACACAAGATTTTTTGTCAAGCGGATAATGCGGCTAATAAAAATGACTAAAACACCGCACAAATGTGCCTTAAATTCGGCAATGTTAAATGATTGACACAGCTATAATATATATGATAAAATCGAAGTATGATCTGGCACGCCTTGATGCGTGAATTTCAGCCTTCTTCGTGACTGACGGTTTAATGTGAATTGACACAATGAAGCGAAGAAGATAATTGCCGACCGTCTGGGTGTGCTTATCTCTTTGGGGGATAAGTGCGCCTTTATTTTTTTGCTGCGTGTTTTATCGGGCGCGAGTGCCCGAGCGCGGCGGAGCCTGTGCGAGGGCGTGGCGCCCTTGATGCAAGCTTAAAATTTTACATCAGGAGGAACCACATGAAAAAAGTCGGAATCATCATGGGAAGCGACAGCGATATGCCTATCGTAAGAAAAGCTATCGACACTCTTGCGTCTTTCGGAATACCCTATGAAGTACACATCTATTCCGCGCACCGCACACCCTTAGAAGCGAGAGAATTCGCCGTGAACGCACGTGCTAACGGATTTGGCGCAATAATTGCCGCTGCAGGAATGGCTGCACACCTTGCGGGAGCTATCGCCGCAAACACCACCCTTCCCGTTATCGGTATACCCTGTAAATCAACTAATTTAGACGGCATTGACGCCCTTTTGTCAACAGTTCAAATGCCCTCAGGAATTCCTGTAGCCACTGTTGCCATCAACGGAGCTGTTAATGCCGCTTTAATTTGCGCACAGATATTCGCTGTCGAGGATGAAGCGTTAGCTGAAAAGCTCGACGAAAAGCGCGCGAGCGACGCTGCAGCCGTCCTTGAAAAGGACGCAAAATTGCAGGCTGAGCTTAACGGATAATAAACCTCAAAACATTTTGGCAAAGATACGGAGGACAATTTATGGGAGGATTTTTCGGAGCTGTATGCAAGCGTGACGTTATCGAAGACGTTTTCTTCGGTACTGACTATCATTCTCACCTTGGCACACGCCGAGGCGGTATGGCTGCATATGACAAAGAGATAGGATTGCAAAGGGATATTCACAACATTCAAAATTCCCCCTTCAGAACTAAATTTGAACACATTTTTGATGAGATGCAGGGCTTTTCCGCCATCGGTTGCATAAGCGACTCTGACCCTCAGCCGCTTTTGATAAGGACTAAGGCGGGAGCATATGCAATTTGCACCATCGGCATAATCAACAACTCCGAGGAGCTTATTGAAAAGTATCTTTTCAACTCGAACGGACACTTCAACGCTATGACGGGCGGAAAGATAAACTCGACAGAGCTTGTGGCTTCCCTCATCGGGCTTAAAGAGACTCTTGCCGACGGAATTGCCTTCGCACAAGAGGTCATCGAAGGGACCTGTTCGATACTCATTCTGAAAAAGGGCGGAGACATCGTTGCCGCAAGAGACAAAATGGGCAGACTTCCGATCCTCATCGGCAAAAGTGAAGAAGGCTTTTGTGCTTCGTTTGAATCTTTTGCATATCAGAAGATGGGATATGAAACATATAAAGAGCTCGGCCCCGGCGAGATAGTTGAGCTCAAGGCGGATTCCTGTACACAGCTTAAGGCTCCCAACAAGGAGATGCGAATCTGTGCATTCTTGTGGAGCTACTATGGCTATCCCACTTCGAACTATGAAGGCATAAACGTTGAGGCGATGAGATACAGAAACGGCGAGATAATGGCGAAGCACGATTCGCTCAAGGCGGATAAGTACGACATCGACTATGTCGGCGGCGTTCCCGATTCGGGCACACCTCACGCTATCGGATACGCCAACCAGAGCCACATCCCGTTTGCAAGACCGTTCATTAAATATACACCCACATGGGCAAGAAGCTTCACTCCCGCCAAGCAAGCCGAAAGAAACAAGGTCGCAAAGATGAAGCAGATGCCTGTTATCGAGCTCATCAAGGACAAGAACCTTTTGTTTGTCGATGACTCTATCGTCAGAGGAACACAGCTAAGAGAAACCGTTGAGTTCCTATATGAAAACGGAGCCAAGTCTGTGCATATGAGAAGTGCCTGCCCGCCTATCATGTACGGTTGTAAATTCTTGAACTTCAGCCGAGCAACAAGTGATATGGAGCTCATCACGAGAAGCACCATTATGGAGCTTGAGGGCGAAGAGGGCTTTAAGTACTTGGATGAATATGCAAGCTCCGAAACCGAAAGAGGCAAGGCGATGCGCGAAACGATCTCCCGAAAGCTCGGCTTCGATTCGCTCGAGTTCCAATCGCTTGACGGACTTATCGAATCCATCGGAATCGACCGTTGCAAGCTTTGCACCTATTGCTGGAACGGCAAAGAGTAAACCTGATAAAATACAGTTTTGAAAGGAAAATATATTATGATCAAGTCTAAATCCGATAGCTATGCTGCTGCCGGCGTTGACATTACCGCAGGATATAAGGCAGTTGAGCTGATGAAGACACACATCGCACGAACCAAAAACGAAGGCTGCTTGGATGACGTCGGCGGTTTCGGCGGCTGCTTCGGTCTTAACCTTATGGGAATTGAAGAGCCCGTTTTGGTTTCGGGAACCGACGGCTGCGGAACAAAGGTCAAAATGGCAATTTTGATGGATAAGCACGACACAATCGGCATTGACGCAGTCGCAATGTGCGTTAACGACATCATCTGCTGCGGCGCGAAGCCCCTTTTCTTCCTTGACTATATCGCTTGCGGAAAGAACATCCCCGAAAAGATCGCTTCGATCGTCAGCGGTGTTGCTGAGGGCTGTGTTCAGTCGGGCGCGGCGCTCATCGGCGGCGAGACCGCAGAGCATCCCGGAATGATGCCTGTTGACGAATATGACCTTGCAGGCTTCGCTGTCGGTGTCGTTGATAAGAAAAAGATCTTGGATAACACAAAAATGGCTGAGGGCGACGTTGTTATCGCGCTTGCTTCAAGCGGCGTTCACTCAAACGGCTTCTCGCTCTGCCGCAAGGTATTTAACATTGATAATAACGATCCGAAGCTCTATGAAGCCCGTGAAGAGCTCGGCGGAAAGACCGTTGCCGAGACACTTTTGATTCCCACGAAGATCTATGTAAAGAGCATTTTGGCGCTTCTTGAGAAGGTTAACGTCAAGGGCATCAGCCACATCACAGGCGGCGGCTTCTATGAAAACATTCCGAGATCCATCCCCAAAGGACTTTGTGCAAAGATCGACAAGTCGGCAGTTAAAGTGCTCCCCATCTTTGATCTTATCGCAAAAGAGGGCAACATTCCCGAAAGAGATATGTTTAACACCTATAACATGGGCGTCGGCATGAGCGTTGTCGTTCCCGAAAACGAGGCCAAGAAGGCGCTTGAGATCCTTAAGTCATGCGGCGAAGATGCTTATCTTATCGGCAAGATAATAAAGGGCGACGAAGGCGTGGTGCTTGAATGATGCAAAAAAAGATAGCAGTTTTGGTTTCGGGCGGCGGAACGAATCTTCAAGCCCTCATCGACGCTGAAAAGCGAGGCGGGCTCGGAAACGGCAAGATAACGCTTGTGATCGCATCAAAGCCGGGCGTTTATGCGCTTGAGCGTGCAAGACAAAACGGTATCGAAGCAATTGTTTTGGCAAGAAAGGATCACGACAGCATTGCCGCTTACTCCAAGGCTCTGACCGATGCACTAGTCGAAAAGGGCGCCGACCTTGTCGTTTTGGCAGGATTTTTGACCATAATCGACGAGCAGGTTTATGAAAAGTTCCCCAATAAGATACTCAATGTACACCCGGCACTCATCCCCTCTTTCTGTGGAAAGGGATATTATGGGCTTCACGTTCACGAGGCGGCTCTTGAAAAGGGCGTTAAAGTCTCGGGTGCAACCGTTCACATCGTAACTCCCGAATGTGACGCAGGGCCTATCGTTTTGCAAAAAGCTGTCGATGTCAAGGAAGATGACACCCCCGAAACGCTTCAAAAAAGGATTATGGAAGAAGCCGAGTGGAAGATACTCCCCGAAGCTGTAAGACTCTTCTGTGAGGATAAAATAACCGTTAATAACAACAAAGTATACATCAAAGGAGAATGAGCATGAAGGTTTCAACAATCGCAAATGAGCTTAATTCCCTCGCCTATCACGGCAGAGGAATCATCATCGGCAAATCCGCCGACGGCAAGAAAGCCGTTACTGCTTATTTCATCATGGGCAGAAGCGAGAACAGCCGCAACCGCATTTTCGTTGCTGAGGGTGACGCTATGCGTACAAAGGCATTCGACGAATCGAAGATGACCGATCCTCATCTTATCATCTACTATCCCGTAAGAGTTTTGGGCAACAAGACCATCGTTACAAACGGCGATCAGACCGACACGATCTATGACCTTATGGACAGGCAGATGACCTTTGAGCAGGCTCTCAGAACCCGTGAATTTGAAGACGACAAGCCCAACTTCACACCGAGAATTTCGGGTATCATTCACCTTGAAAACGGCGACATGAACTATGCCATGTCCATCTTAAAGAGTGCCGAGGGCGACGACAGCTCCTGTGAGAGATTTACATATGCTTATTCCAATCCCATCAAGGGAAGAGCAAAGTTCATCCACACCTATAACGGTGACGGCAATCCCCTTCCCTCATATGAAGGCGAGCCCAAAACGCTTGAGCTTCCCGACACAGATATCGACTCGCTCACAGACCTTATCTGGACAAATTTGAACGAAGACAACAAGGTGTCCTTGTTCGTCAGATATATCGACCTTGAAAGCGGCGAGACTGAAACAAGGATCGTTAACAAGAACAACTAAGGAGGAACGCAATAATGAAAGAATTTGAACTTAAATATGGCTGTAACCCTAATCAGAAGCCCTCGAAGATCTATATGGCAAACGGCGAAGAGCTTCCCATCGAGATCTTGTGCGGAAGACCCGGTTATATCAATTTCCTTGACGCCTTCAACTCCTGGCAGCTCGTCAAGGAGCTTAAGGAAGCTTTGGGACTTCCCGCAGTAACCTCCTTTAAGCACGTTTCTCCCACCTCGGCAGCAGTCGGGATCCCCCTTTCCGACAAGCTCAAGAAGGCTTGCTTCGTTGACGACATCGAAGGCTTGGACGAATCCCCCTTGGCTTGTGCATACGCTCGTGCAAGAGGAACCGACAGAATGTGCTCCTTCGGTGACTGGGTCGCACTCAGCGATGTTTGTGACGTTACGACCGCACTTTTGATCAAGCGTGAGGTTTCCGACGGCGTTATCGCTCCCGGCTATGAGCCCGAGGCTTTGGAGATCCTCAAATCCAAGAGAAAGGGAAACTATAACATCGTTAAGATCGACCCCGACTATATTCCTGCTCCCGTTGAGACCAAACAGGTCTATGGCATCACCTTCGAACAGGGCAGAAATAACTTCAAGATCGACCGCGAGCTTTTAACAAACGTTGTTACCGCAAACAAGGAGCTTCCCGAAAGCGCAATAAGAGATCTTATCATCTCGCTTATCACTTTGAAATATACACAGTCGAACTCCGTTTGCTTCGCCTATGACGGACAGGCTATCGGCGTCGGCGCAGGTCAGCAGTCAAGAGTTCACTGCACAAGACTTGCGGGCTCAAAGGCTGACACTTGGTTCTTGCGCCAGTGCGACAAGGTTTTGAATCTTCCCTTCAAGGACACTTTGGGAAGACCTGACAGAGATAACGTCATCGACGGCTACATCAACAAGAACGAGGAGGACGTTTGTGCCGAGGGTAACTGGCAGAAATACTTTACCGTAAGACCTGAGCCCCTCACCGACGAAGAAGCAAAGGCATATTTAGCAACCATCGACGGTGTAGCCTTGGGATCCGATGCATTCTTCCCCTTCGCCGATAACATTGAAAGAGCAAAGAAATCGGGCGTTAAGTATATCGCAGAACCCGGCGGATCCATCAGAGACGATCTTGTTATTGAATGTGCCGACAGATACGGCATGGCAATGGCATTCACCGGAATGAGACTCTTCCACCACTAATTGACGAGAGGACAACGCGTTATGAAGATAATGGTTGTTGGTGGCGGAGGACGTGAGCACGCCATCATTAAGAAGATAAAAGAAAACAAAAACGTTGAGAAAATATATGCTCTTCCCGGAAACGGCGGAATCGCCGCCGACGCCGAATGTGTTAACATCTCGGCAACCGACATTTCGGGAATCGTTGATTTTGCGGTCAACAACAGCATCGACTATGCTGTTGTAGCACCCGACGATCCGCTCGTATTGGGCGCTGTTGATGCCCTTGAAGGAAAGGGTATCCCCTGCTTCGGCCCCAAGGCAAACGCCGCTATCATCGAGGGAAGCAAGGTCTTCTCAAAAGAGCTTATGAAGAAATACGGCATCCCGACAGCCGCTTTCGAAGTGTTTGACGATGCCGAAAAAGCTTTGGAATATTTGAAAACAGCTCCCATCCCCACGGTTATCAAGGCTGACGGCTTGGCACTCGGCAAGGGCGTTATCATCGCCATGACCCGAGAAGAAGCATATGAAGCCGTTAAGTCGATTATGCAGGACAAGGCGTTCGGCAGATCGGGCGACAACATCGTTATTGAAGAATTCCTCGAAGGCCCTGAGGTTTCCGTTTTGGCATTCACAGACGGCAAATGCGTCAAGCCGATGATATCCTCGATGGACCATAAGCGTGCCATGGACGGCGACAAGGGACTTAATACCGGCGGAATGGGAACTGTTGCTCCCAACCCTTATTATACCGAGGATGTTGCAGGCGTTTGCATGGAGAAGATATTCCTTCCGACAATAAACGCTATGAACGCCGAGGGCAGAACATTCAAGGGCTGTCTCTATTTCGGACTTATGATAACCAAGGACGGCCCAAAGGTCATCGAATATAACTGCCGATTCGGTGATCCCGAAACTCAGGTCGTTCTTCCGCTTTTGGAATCCGATCTTTTGACGGTTATGCAGGCTGTTACGGACGGAACTTTGGCTGATTGTGAAGTAAAGTTTATGAACAAGCACGCTTGCTGTGTGATCATGGCATCACAGGGATATCCCGTTAAATATGAAAAGGGATATGAAATTACCATTCCCGAAGAAATTTCGCCAAGCGTTTACGTCGCAGGAGCCGCACTCAAAGACTCAAGACTTGTGACCTCGGGCGGAAGAGTTTTGGGTGTGACCGCGTTGGGCGACGCATTGGAAAATGCGATCTCGGATGCTTACGGCTTGGTCAGCAAGATCAGCTTCGGCTCGGCATTCTATCGCCGAGATATCGGCGCCAAAGCCCTTGCGGCATATAAGGAATAATGAAAGGACAGATCGACATGGTATATAGAGTTTATGTTGAGAAAAAGAGCGAGCTTGCAAACGAAGCACGCGCTCTTTTGTCGGATGCAAGAACGCTTTTGGGAATTGAAGCCCTTGAAAACGTCCGCATCTTAAACAGATATGACGCTGAAAATATTTCATGCGAGCTCTTTGAATATGCAAAGAAGACCGTTTTCTCTGAGCCTCAGCTTGATATCGTAACAGAAGAGATCAAGGCTTCGGACAGCGACATCATCTTTGCGACCGAATATCTCCCCGGTCAGTTCGACCAGCGTGCAGACTCGGCGGCACAGTGTATCCAGATCATCTCACAGGGCGACAGACCCACGATAAGAACCGCAAGGATCTATATCCTTTCGGGCACACTTTCGGCTGAGGATATCGCTTCGATCAAGAAATACGTTATCAATCCCGTCGAGGCAAGAGAAGCTTCTTTGGAGCTTCCCGAAACATTGAAGATGAAATATGACATCCCGACAGAGGTCGAAACTCTTGACGGCTTCACAAGCCTTGACCGTGAGGGACTTGAAGCTTTCGTTAAGAACTATGGCCTTGCTATGGACGCTGACGACATCGCTTTTTGTCAGAACTATTTCAAGTCCGAGGACAGAGATCCAACGATCACCGAAATTCGAATGATCGATACATATTGGTCGGATCACTGCCGTCATACAACGTTCCTGACCGTTATTGACGGCGTTAAGTTCGAGGACGAGCTTTTGCAAAAAACCTATGAAGAATATATCGCTACCCGCAAGGAAGTCGGTGACAAGAAGCCGATATGCTTGATGGATCTTGCTACCGTTGCTGTCAAGTATCTCAAAAAAGAAGGCAAGCTCCAAAAGCTTGATGAATCGGACGAGATCAACGCTTGCACAGTTAAGATCGACGTTGAGGTTGACGGTGTGAGCGAGCCCTGGCTCCTTCTTTTCAAGAATGAAACACACAATCACCCGACTGAGATCGAGCCTTTCGGCGGTGCGGCAACATGTATCGGCGGCGCTATCCGTGACCCCCTTTCGGGAAGAGCTTATGTATATGGCGCTATGCGTGTAACGGGCGCGGCTGACCCCTTAAAGCCCGTCAGCGAGACCATCAAGGGCAAGCTCCCTCAAAGAACTATCGTTACGACTGCGGCGGCAGGATATTCCTCTTACGGCAACCAGATCGGTCTTGCAACGGGCATTGTTGATGAGATCTATCACGACGGCTATGCCGCAAAGAGAATGGAGATCGGTGCTGTAATTGCGGCAGCTCCCGCTGAAAACGTAAGGCGTGAATGTCCCGATCCCGGTGACGTTGTCATCCTTTTGGGCGGCTCGACAGGACGTGACGGCTGCGGCGGTGCAACGGGCTCCTCAAAGTCTCATACCTTGACCTCTCTTGAAACCTGCGGTGCAGAGGTTCAGAAGGGCAACGCTCCCGAAGAAAGAAAGCTTCAGCGTCTTTTCAGAAACCCCGAAGCCACAAAGATGATCAAGCGCTGCAACGACTTTGGCGCAGGCGGCGTTTCGGTTGCCATCGGTGAACTTGCAGACGGACTTTTGATCGACCTTAATGCTGTTCCGAAAAAATATGAGGGCCTCGACGGCACAGAGCTCGCTATTTCCGAGTCACAGGAGAGAATGGCTGTCGTTATCGAGCGCGAGAACATCGACAAGTTCTTGGCACTTGCAAAGGAAGAAAACTTGCAGGCTTGCAAGGTTGCCGATATTCAGGCTGAGCCAAGACTTGTTATGACATGGAACGGCAAGAAGATCGTTGATCTTTCCCGTGAATTCCTCAACTCAAACGGTGCTGACAAGCACATTACAATAACTCCCGCTAAGCCCGACGTTAAGGATGAGATCATCACCGGCGGATTTGTTGAAAACTATAAGCGGATCGCTGACGACCTTAATATCTGCTCGAAGAGAGGCTTAAGCGAAAGATTTGACTCCACCATCGGCGCGGGAACGGTTTTGATGCCCTTCGGCGGTAAAAATCAGCTCACACCTATTCAGGCAATGGTTCAGAAGATATCGGTTGAAAAGAAGCACACCGATTGCTGTTCGTTGATGTCTTGGGGATATAACCCGTTTATTGCCGAGCAGTCGCCCTATCACGGCGCATATTACGCTGTTGTAGAATCCGTTTGCAAGCTTATTGCAACGGGCGCTAAATTCGAGGACGTTTACCTCACGTTCCAAGAATATTTTGAGCATCCCGGAAAGGACGGCAAGCGTTGGGGCAAGCCTTTGGCTGCGCTTTTAGGCGCATTCAAGGCTCAGAAGGAGCTTGGGATCGGCTCTATCGGCGGCAAGGACTCGATGAGCGGTACTTTTGAGGATCTCGACGTTCCTCCTACACTCGTTTCCTTTGCGGTTACGACCGAAAAGACCTCTGACATCGTTTCCAACGAATTTAAGAAGGCAGGCAACAAGGTCGTTCTCTTAAGACCCGAATATGACGAAAATGATCTTCCCGTTACCGAATCGCTTATCAAGCTCTTTGATAAGGTGACTTCCCTTTTGAGAAGCGGCAAGGCGGTTTCCTGCTACACTCCCGGCATGGGCGGTATCGGCGAAGCGGTTATGAAGATGTGCTTCGGAAACGGCTTGGGCTTCAAATATGACAGCGACATCACCGTTAAGGATGTATTCTATTATAACTATGGCACATTCCTTTTGGAGGTTACCGAGGATGTCCCGAACGCTTGGGTGATTGGTGAAGTGACCTCGGACGGCAAGCTCACCTTGGGTGATGAGAGCATTTGCCTGAACGAGCTTTTGGGAATCTATGAGGACAAGCTCGAAAGCGTTTATAGCTGTAACATTCCCGACAGAAAGACACCTATGCAAAACTTTGAGTATAAGGCTGAAAGCTATCCCTCTCCTGCTATCAAGGTCGCCAAGCCCAAGGTTTTGATCCCGGCATTCCCCGGCACAAACTGTGAGTTCGACTCGGCAAAGGCTGTTCGTGATGCAGGCGCAGAGCCCGAGATCATCGTTATCAATAACCTTAATGCTGAGGGAATCACAAGAAGTGTTGATAAATTTGCTTCCTCTTTGAAGGACGCACAGATGATATTCATTCCCGGCGGCTTCTCGGGCGGTGACGAACCCGACGGCTCGGGCAAGTTCATAACAGCGTTCTTCAGAAACGCCGCTGTTAAAGAAGGCGTGACGGAGCTCTTGGAGAAGCGTGACGGCTTGATGTGCGGTATCTGCAACGGCTTCCAGGCACTTATTAAGCTTGGTCTTGTGCCATATGGCAAGATCATCGACACAGATGAAAACTGCCCCACACTTACGTTCAACACGATAGCTCGCCACCAGTCGAGGATCGTCAGAACACGAGTTGCTTCGAACAAATCTCCTTGGTTGAGCCTCACAAACGTCGGCGATATCTATAATGTTCCGATCTCTCACGGTGAGGGCAGATTCATAGCAAGCGAAGAGCTTATCCGCGAGCTTGCTAAAAACGGCCAGATCGCAACACAGTATGTTGATCTTTCGGGCAATGCAACCTCTGACGTTCACTTCAACCCCAACGATTCGATGTTCGCTATCGAGGGTATTACCTCCCCTGACGGCAGAGTATTCGGCAAGATGGGACACTCTGAGCGTATCGGCAAGGGACTTTATAAAAACGTCCCCGGCGAGTATGACATCAGAATGTTTGAAGCGGCGGTGAAATACTTTAAATAACTCATAAGGGGAACCCCGAACGGGTTCCCCTTATGTTATCCCCTCCTGCATTGGCTCCGCTCGCGCTCACGGGAGCAAACGCTGTTTGCTCCCTGCGCCAATAGATGTGAAAAATTCGAGGCACAGCCCCGAATTTTTGTTATTTTTCAATTTTCGGAACCCCGAACGGGTTCCTCTTATATTATCCCCTTTCGCAATTCCCCCCTCCCGTTTGGGAGGGGGATAGGGGGTGGGGATCTGTCGCGAAGCGACACCGCTTCGGGGAGAATCCAAAGAGGGGCAGAGCCCCTCGTTGCGTCGTTTGAAGGGGTTCGGGGGAGATCGAAATCCCCCGACCGTTTCTTTTGGGCTCCACCCGTTTTCTTTTCGGCAAAAGAAAATGGGTGGATCGAGGGCAAACATGACACAGATACCTATCAAACACAAAAAGCACGCCAAAAGGCGTGCTTAATTATGCATATGCTTACTTACTCTCTAACCCATTCGCAACTTCATAAGCGTTCTCGCCCATAGCGACACGGTCATAGTCATATCCTCTGTCGCCCTGAATGGGTGCGGCTTTTAGCTCGAAATAGACCATTGCGTTTTTGCCGAGGGTGAAATCAAGCTTTGTTCCGTCAACTCCTGAGGTCTTGACCAAAGGATCTGCACTTAAGCGGATAAGCTCGATCTCATCATCCTTCGGGCTCTTCTTTTCGCCCATGTCGTGCCAAGTCTTCAAAGGGTTGCAACAATCCTCATCGACCGTTTTGGTGATGAGTACATATTCTCCCTTGGGGAGATCTGTTTCGAAATCAAGCTCCAAGCTGTCGGTTTTCGAGTCTCTTGTCACGTTCCACAAAACGCCCTTGAGCGAGCCGTCAGTCTGTTTGGTGATAACAGCGTTTTCGCCTCTGTAAATACATTCGCCCTTGACATCCTTGAAGAACTTAAACGTCCAATAGGTCGGCTTGGGGATGCACTTATCGGCAAGCATTCCGAAGCCGCCGTGGAAGAGCGAATGGGGCACACCGTTCTCCTCAAAAACGTCTCCAAAAGTCCAATAGGAATAGCCGTCAACATAGTCGCCTATCTCGGAAAGCGTTCTTGCGATCTCAACTGCGTTTTCGTTGGTGTCATGCATCGGGCAGTTGGGAATATATGAGGTGTTAAACTCGGTGATATAGAAAGGAAGATCCTTAAATTCATCATATTCGTTCACCATTGCTCGCACGTTTTTGAGCGTGTCGAGCGCTTCACGGGTGCCCATCAATGATGCATAACCGTAATGTCCCTCGGGCTTCGGGAAGTGAGTTGTATAGTGATGACGGGTGATGAAATCAAGAGGCGGCTTGTTCTCACGGCAATAGTTCAAAAATCCTCTCATCCACTTTTCATCGGCACCGCCACAGATCGCCGGGCCGCCGACCTTAAGCCTTTCATCGACCTCTTTAACTGCATTCGCAGAATATGTATAGAGCTTGAAGTATTCCTCCATATCAGCCTTATACCAGAAGCCGGCGAGGTTCGGTTCATTCCAGACTTCGATGGGCCAGTTGAGCACCTCATCCTCACCGTAGCGGTCGATAAGATGGCGAAGTGTCGCCTTGACCATATCGCACCAAAGCTGATAATCCTTCGGCGGGCTTGTGTTTCCTCTCCAATAGAAGATATAGTTTTCTTGTGATTTCATGGCATAGGGCATGAAGCCAAGCTCCAAGAAGGGACGGATGCCCAAAGAAAGATAGTCATCGAACACTCTGTCCAGATATGTGAAGTTATATTCGACGGCGGTGTTGCCCTCGCGGTCAGTGTACTCATGATATATAGCCATATCATCACAGAAAAGGCCATGACCTCGGATATACTTAAATCCGATGCCCTTTTGAACATAGGCAAGCTGATCGTGATATTCCTTGTGAAGCGCAAGTCCCATTCTGCCTGTGCCGACACAGTAATCAACGTTGTTTTTGAAGAATACCGAATTGCCCGTATCTAACATAATTTTGCTCATAGTGTTCCCTCCGTTTCGTTGTTGATTTAATTATATCAGCCATGTGATATCTATGCAATAACAAAAAAGATTTTCTTCCGTTTTGCAATAGATATTGTCTTTTCCGCAAGGATAATGTATAATCAATAAGAAAGGCAGGCGGAAAATATGAAACTCAATAGATTCATTATAATAATACTTGCGCTCTCGCTTTTGCTTGCATTTGCAGGATGCACAAATAAAGGAGATGACAATATGAAAGTAACCGAAAGCCCCACAAAAAGGACTGTCAGCGCAAACAGCGAGACAGTTAAACTCATCGGCAGAACGTATCAAGACGAAAACGGCGTTTTGTGGATAGTTCAATCTGCTGCGGGCATTGAATTTGTGACAAACAGCACATCACTTGAGATCGTTCTTATAGGTGACAACTCCGCAAACGGATCGAGCGATAATCCCGCAAGATATGCTCTTTGGGTCAACGGCGAGCGTGTTTTGGACGAGATGATGACCGAAGCCGAGAGGACGGTTAAGGCCGAGCTTCCCGAAGGTGAAAACACCGTTAAGCTTTTAAAGCTCTCTGAATCCGCAAACTCGATATTCGGCATCAAGTCGATAACCGTCACCGACTTGAAGCCCATTGCACCTTCTGAAGAAAGAGCTTTAAAGATCGAATTTATCGGCGACTCCATCACCTGTGGCTACGGCGTTGATGATGAGGACAGAAACCACAGCTTCTCGACCTCGACAGAGGATGCGACGAAGGCTTATGGCTATAAGACGGCACAGATCTTGGGCGCTGATTACAGCTTGGTTTCATACAGCGGACACGGCATCATCTCGGCATATACAGGTGACGGCAGCATCAACACCTCGGGACTCGTTCCCAAGATATACACTCAAGTGGGCAAGATGTGGGACAGCTCGAACGATCCCAATGTTAACGAGCTTGAATGGGATTTCGACAGCTTCGTTCCCGACATCGTCGTCATCAACCTTGGAACAAACGACAATTCATATGTCAAGGGCGATGCCGAAAAGACAAAGGCTTATACGGATGAATATATCGAATTCTTAAAATTGGTCAGAGAGAAAAACCCGAAGGCTCACATCGTTTGTGCCTTGGGCGTTATGGGAGCAGACCTATATAACGCTGTGGAAACTGCCACCAATGAATACAGTGCCCAAACGGGCGACACGAATATAAGCTGTGTTAAATTGGGTCAGATCCGATCTGATGAGGGCTACGCCGCTGACTGGCACCCTACCGAGGCTACTCAAGCAAGAGTTGCCCGCGAGATGGCTGAGCACTTAATAGCTGTAAGCGAAGAAGCGAATACAAGCTATATCGCTCAGGTTGCCGCAGGTTTGACGGAAAAGTTAGATTAACAAACAAGGCTATTGCACGCAAATGTGTAATAGCCTTTATCTGTTTCATCAGTTTGCCCGAAGGTCTGATGACTTTGGCGGTGAGGGCGAAGCCCGCCCGCCGTTAAGGCGGGCGCCCAAGCCGCCGAAGGCGGCTTGGGCTTGAATGCGGCGCCTTCGGCGCCGCATTCGGGCTTCGCCCGACGTGTCGCGCCGTGGCTGCGAAGCGGCGAGTGGCGCGATGAGATGCATCCGCCGAAGGCGGATACCTTTTAACAGCCGTTTCAGCGCAAAATTAAAAGCACCGAAGTCCTTCAGTGCTTTTTTCGTTGTCTAGTTCTTCAAGCTGTGGAGCGGTGCAGGGATCTGTCCGCCGCGGCTGATGAACTTGGACGGTGAATATGTATTTATCTTCATAACGGGGCCGCAGCCGAAAAGTCCGCCCCAGTCAAGCTCGTCACCGACATCCATTCCTATCGCCGGAATAACTCTTACAGCGGTCGTCTTCGAGTTGACCATGCCGATCGCCGCTTCGTCAGCGATAAGTGCCGCAATGGTGTCAGCAGCAGTGTCACCGGGAACAACTATCATATCAAGTCCGACCGAGCAAACCGCAGTCATAGCCTCAAGCTTTTCCAAGGTCAAGCAACCGCTCTTTGCGGCGTCGATCATTCCCGCATCCTCGGAAACGGGGATAAATGCGCCCGAAAGCCCGCCGACAGACGAACAAGCCATTACGCCGCCTTTTTTAACGGCATCATTCAAAAGCGCAAGAGTTGCAGTTGTGCCCGGACAACCGCACTGCTCAAGTCCGATCTCTTCAAGGATATGTGCAACAGAGTCTCCGACTGCAGGAGTAGGTGCAAGCGAAAGGTCAACGATCCCAAACGGTACGCCCAATCGCTCGGAAGCTGTCACACCTACAAGCTGACCGACTCTTGTGATCTTATATGCTGTTGTTTTGATAATTCCTGCGATTTCGTTAATGTCAGCATCGGGGCGCTTTGCCAAAGCAGCTCTTACAACACCGGGGCCCGAAACACCGACATTTATGATACAGTCAGGCTCACCTACGCCGTGAAACGCTCCTGCCATAAAAGGGTTATCCTCGACAGCGTTGCAAAAAACAACAAGCTTTGCCGCACCGAAGCAATTCGAGTCAACCGTTGCCTCAGCACATTCTTTGACGATCCTTCCCATAAGCTTGCAGGCATCAAGGTTGATTCCCGTCTTTGTCGAGCCGACATTAACAGACGAGCACACACGGCTTGTGAGCTTCAGTGCCTCGGGGATGGATTCGATAAGCTCTTTATCACCCGCGGAGAAGCCTTTTTGAACAAGTGCCGAATATCCGCCGATGAGGTTGACACCGACCGCTTCTGCCGCCTTATCCATCGTGAGTGCAAACTTCACGGGGCTTTGATTGCAGGCTGCTGAGATTATTGAAATGGGAGTTACCGAAATTCGCTTGTTGATTATCGGAATTCCGTATTCCTTCTCGATCTCCTCGCCTACACGCACCAAGTCCTTGGCGCAGGTCGTGATCTTTTTATATACCTTTTCACAAGCTACATCGATATCGGGATCGATGCAGTCGAGCAAAGAAATTCCCATGGTGATGGTGCGAATGTCTAAGCATTCGTCCTGTATCATTCGGATCGTTTCCAAAATGTCGCTTAAATTTATCATTTTCTATCGTTACCTTTCTTGGAGGTCAGATTTTGTTTCAAGGTGCGGCGCCGCAGTTTTTCCGCTCAAGGACCGCCTCCACCTTCCGCACCCACTGCCTGACGGCAGGCGTGCTTCAGACGTCGGCTCCTTCGTGCTGAATCTCAAACTGCGATCACCTTTGCTATATATGATGCATTGTATTGAAAATATCCTCGTGCATAAACCGACGCCAAAGCTTGATATCAAGGTTACTGCCCATACGTCGGTTATAAATTTATTCTTTCAAGAGCACAGCTCTTGAATTTCGCTTTGCGAAACCGAACAAATTTCAAACTACGATCAGACTTGATATCAAGGTTACTGCCCATACGTCGGTTATAAATTTATTCTTTCAAGAGC
>CAZYUJ010000007.1:0-50091 GCA_964650705.1 uncultured Oscillospiraceae bacterium | reverse complement strand
CTTGATATCAAGGTTACTGCCCATACGTCGGTTATAAATTTATTCTTTCAAGAGCACAGCTCTTGAATTTCGCTTTGCGAAACCGAACAAATTTCAAACTACGATCACCTTTGCTATATATGATGCATTGTATTAAATATATCCTCGTGCATTACATAAATTGAGAGTCCGAGCTGTTTGCCGAGCTCTGTCATCTTGTCGCTGAGCTCTGCCAAGGGTGTGGATATATTCGTTATATCGACAAGCATTACCATTGCAAAAACGTCCTGTAAAACTGACTGTGTAACTTCTGTTACATTAGCATTGTTCTCGGCGCAAATGGTTGAGACCTTTGCCAAAATGCCGACTGCGTCCTTGCCGATTACTGAAATTACTGCTTTCATTTTATCATTCTCCTTTATCGCTGAGGTTTTAGCACATTAAAGCTATAATATCACAATTTGTCGGATTTGCCAATAGAGAATCACAAATTTCGGCAATTATCACTCATTTGTGAGCTCAAGGATAAGCTGTTTTAAACACTCTCCCACAAGTTCACCGCTGTAGAGCGCTTCTTCAAGCGAATTTGCGTGTGAACCCATCTCCAAAAGGATGCTTCCCTTTGTCAGCTCTTGATTATAGTTGCGCTCATCGAAAAGTATCGGGCGGGTAAGACCGGGATAGTTTGTCTCCATTATCCCCTGTAGGCGTGTAGCCAGCCGCAAATTATATCTATATTGAGGAACATTCATACACCCACAGATCATCATCACCTGTGCGGCAGTCTTGCCGTTAATTTCAGCAACGGGGGCATAGCGCACGCCTTCCGATTCTATCGCATCTCGGTGAACGTCAATGACTATCTGGATGCTTGGGTATTCCTCCAATATCTCGATCACCCTCTCACTGCTTCTGTCATATGCTCCCGAATATTCGGGATAGTCAAACATTTCTGTGAGATGTATGACACCTATGCCTGCTTCAGTGAGCTTTTCGGCTATCCTATCGCCTACTGCGACTACCGTTTCGGACAGATCGGTCGAGCGTGAGGAATCATATTCGCTGTAAAACTCGCTCGCACCGCTCTCGTAGCTTTCGGTCGTATGGGTATGCATAATAAGCACTATCGGCTCGGAAATATCCGATATTTTCTGTGCCGTATCCCGCTCGCATTGATCCAAAAGATAATCGTTGGTCACATCGGTACAGTTTCTCAAAAGTCCGCCGAACGGCAGCTCTATGATCGAGCCTGAGGGCGAATATGAATAGGTCTTTCTTATTATCGGGCCGCTTATGTGTGAGGGCGTGAGCTCCTCTTCGGGCAGCGTTGCCTCCTCATCCTCCGACTCAAACTCATACATCACGCCGGAAAGGGATATCAAGCTGTTCGCAATTTCGGATGACAAACGCCCGGTATCAGGCTTCTCTTCCGCTGTGTCTTGTGTTTGTGTGCCGATGTCAGCTTCCTCGCTGCTTGAAAATTCCCCTGATGTAAGTCTTGCGGCAAGCTCGCCCATACTTATGAACGCAGGGACATTGGGCAACACCGTAAAAGCAATATATGAAGAGAAGCACAGCAAGGCGGCGAAAATTCCGCCGAGAACTGTATTCAGCACCTTGTTGTCACTTGGATCTTTCAAGATCTCAACTCCTTTCTGTCACAATAACAAAATAATCGCCGTGTAAAATTATATGCGTAAACTTTGGTTAATTTTAATCAAGACAAAGTTCGCAATGTGTGCTAAAATATAATCGGAAACAATAAACTAAGGA
Organism: uncultured Oscillospiraceae bacterium; assembly: GCA_964650705.1. GTDB lineage: Bacteria > Bacillota > Clostridia > Oscillospirales > Ruminococcaceae > Faeciplasma. The sequence continues at coordinate 48,339 of CAZYUJ010000007.1, read as the reverse complement.
TGTGACCCTTTTTTGAGATATAAAACACTTGCGGCTATTCTGGCGGCAATGATGATGCTTTGCTCATGCGAAGCCAAGCCTGTGAACACACCGGTCATCGAGCCCGAGGTGACCATTACCACCGCCGAGCCTGCTGACCGCCAATCACAGACCGCAACCGCCACTGAGGCTACCGAGACGGAGGTGAGCGAAACGCGAGATCAAACCGCTGAAACAACCGCCGAGGAATCGATCAGCTCTATCGAAGAGACGACTTCTGTTGAAGAGACGGCCGAGGTAACTGATGAGACGACCGAAGAAGCGACCGCCGAGGAAGCCGTCGAAAACACAGAAGCTGAATCGGATATATCGGACATTGAATTTATCGAAAACGAGCACTTTTTCCTTGTAAACCACGAGTATCCCCTTCCTGATGATTATGAAGTTGAAACAGATTATGTTCAGGGCTCATATGAGCTTGAGGTCACTGCGGCGAAATATTGCCGCGATATGATCGAAGCCGCAAAAGAGGACGGAATCGAGCTGAAGGTGCTTTCTGCGTACCGCACCGTGAGCTATCAGAAAAAGCTGTTTGAGCGAAACATAAAATCCCGAATGGAGAAATACGGCTGGAGCTATGACGAAGCGTATGCGGACGTTTTGATAAACATTGCGCTTCCGGGCACAAGCGAACACAACGCAGGATTGGCTGTTGATATCGTGACCGAGGACGACTGGGATACATATGAAGCCTTCGACCAAACGGAAGAATATCGCTGGCTTCAGGAAAATGCCGCTGATTACGGCTTCATCTTAAGATACTTAAAAGACAAGACGGATATTACAGGCTATATCTATGAGCCGTGGCACTATAGATACGTCGGCGTTGAATACGCTGCGATCATCCGTGACTCAGGGCTTTGCTTGGAAGAATTTTTCGAAGAATATGTTTGGGCAGATGACTCTGCCATCGACCAAGAAACGGAAGAGAACTAATGAACATTGCTTTTTTCTTAACACTAAAAAAGGATGTAGCATATTTATATGATGACTACTCCATCCGTCAGGCGCTCGAAAAAATGCGCCATCACGGATATTCCTCGATCCCTGTTATAAACCGAAAGGGCGAATATTTGGGAACGGTTACAGAAGGCGACTTTTTGTGGTTCATGCTTGATGAGTCTATTGAAGACACTGACGGGGTCTCCATCTATGACGCCGAGGAGCTTAAGCTTAAGAAGCTTATACACAAAGACCGCGCGGCTGTCAGGATCACGGCAACCATGGATGAGCTTTTGGAGCTTGCAATGCGCCAGAACTTCGTGCCTGTTGTTGACGACGAAGGAAAATTTATCGGCATCGTCACAAGACGGAATATTATAAGGTATTTCGTATCGGATAACAGACCGAAAAGCTTTAAAGCATACAATAAGTCTAACTCGGACGGACAGTGAAGACTGTCGGTTTTAAGAAAGATATATTAATCGGAATAATAAACAAATTGTGATAAATTAAACTGTATATTTATCACAATGTTTAAAACAAAAGATCCTTAATTTATTGACAACGGCATTCGTTGAGGTTATAATAAAGGTACGATTAGTAAATCGACTATATTTTAATTCTATCGGGGGATTAATTAACATGAAAAGATTAATTTCAGTAGCACTCATTTTGGTTATGGCTCTCACTGTATTCACCGCTTGCACCAAGCTTCAGGCTCCTGCAGAAGGCGCTGTTTACTCTGACGGCACCGGCACTAACTCCATCACCTTCGGCGCTTATGATGCTGAAAACAACTCTGGTACTTTGACTATGACCAGCACTCTTTCTGACGTCGTTATCACCGGTACTTACGTTGTTGACGTAAACGACCCCAGCGTTCCTTCTTACTTCCTCGACTGCACAATCGAAGGCACTGAAGGCATCGTTACTTTCGTTTACGATGTAGCACAGGATGTTATCCAGAATACTTCTGACGGTATCGCTTACTTCGGCCCTAACTACGTTGAGTAATCAAAACTGACAAAACAGCCCGCTTCAATTGAAGCGGGTTTTTTCTTTATAAAACAGACCGCCGAGATCTTCGGCGGTTTGTTTTTATATCTGATTCAATTTCTGATTTGCACGCGAGATGAACTTTTCCGTGTTTATAACCGCACGCTGATGCACTCCCCTGCCGATGATGCCAAAGGCATCCGAAGCCATGACCTCAAAGGTCACGATCTTTCCGTTGACCTCGGTTATCTTGGCACGGGCCGAAATTGCAAGTCCGATGGGAGATGCGGATTCGTGGGTGGTGTCCATTTTGATTCCGACAGAGGACTCACTTTCATCCAAAAAGGGCTTCAAACAAAGATATGCCGCGTTTTCCATCAGCGCGATCATCATGGGTGTCGAGAAAACAAGCGACTCGCCGCTTCCGACGGAAAGTGCGGTGTTATTCTCTGATACTATCGTGTTCGACACGAACTCGGTGCCGATCGTTACTTCTTTCATTTTTTGTCTCCTATATTGTGTTTTGATGCAGCCGAGGTCGGCGGGCGCGTTCTTGGAAAGAACAGTGCCGCCGGTCGAGGCGGTGACTGTGCAGGCAACCGACCGGCTCCTCCACCGCACGCACAGCTCCTCAGTTAAGCTTCGGAGCGCGCTGTGCGACGTCGTCGCCTTCTTCGCCGTATTATTTCAGCTTTGCGTTATCCTTCATTCTCTGGGTGTTGGAAAGAGTCTTCTTTCTTAGGCGGATGGTTTTGGGTGTGACCTCGACAAGCTCGTCCTCTGCGATGAATTCAAGGCTGTCCTCGAGGCTAAGGACTCTCGGCGGAACAAGGCGCAAAGCATCGTCCGAGCCGCTGGCACGGGTATTTGTCAAATGCTTTTTCTTGCAGACGTTAACGACCAAGTCCTCAGACTTCGGGCTCATTCCGACGATCATGCCTTCATAAACGGGGGTGCCCGCCGTGATGATAAGGGCGCCGCGCTCCTGAGCATTATACAGTCCATAGGTTACGGCTTCGCCGGTTTCAAATGCGATCAAAGACCCCTGTGAACGGCGGGGAATATCGCCCTTATAGGGCTGATATTCGTGGAACACCGAGCTCATGATACCCTCACCCTTGGTGTCGGTCAAAAATTCGTTTCTGTAACCGAAGAGTCCTCTTGCGGGAACGTGGAACACGACCTTCATTCGGCTTCCCATCGGGTTCATCGAAACCATTTCGCCCTTGCGGTTACCCATCTTCTCCATAACAGAGCCGAGGCAGTTTTCGGGAACGTCAACAACAAGCTCCTCAATAGGCTCACAGAGCTTGCCGTCAATTTCTTTATACAAAACTCTGGGTGTGGAAACACCGAGCTCATAGCCCTCACGGCGCATATTCTCAATAAGAATTGAAAGGTGCATCTCGCCTCTTCCTGCGACCTTGAACGAGTCGGTCGAATCGGTTTCGGTGACCCTCAAAGAAACATCCTTCAAAAGCTCTTTGAAAAGGCGCTCACGGATATGGCGAGAGGTCACAAACTTGCCCTCTCTTCCTGCGAAGGGAGAGTCGTTGACGCTAAAGGTCATTTCGACTGTGGGCTCGCTGATCTTTACAAAAGGAAGCGGCTCATAGTTGTTGAAGTCACAGATAGTATCACCGATAGTGATATTTTCGATGCCGCTGATGCAAACGATGTCTCCGACGGTTGCCGACTGTGCAGGAACTCTTTCAAGGCCGTTTATCTGATAAAGAGTGACGATCTTTCCGCGATATTCCTTTTTCGAGTGGTGATAGTCGCCTATCATAACCTCTTGATTGACCTTGACTGAACCGCGCTCAACCTTGCCGATGGCGATTCTTCCGACATATTCATTATAGTCGATGGAAGAAACGAGGATCTGTAAGGGCTCTTCGGGCTCGCCCTCAGGAGCAGGGACATACTCGACGATCTTTTCAAACAAGGGAGTAAGATCAGTTCCGGGGACTTTTTCATTCAAAGAAGCAGTTCCGTCACGTCCCGAACAGAAGAGGATAGGAGAATCGAGCTGTTCGTCTGTTGCGTCAAGGTCGATCAAAAGCTCGAAGCATTCGTCGATGACCTCGTTGATTCGTGCATCAGGCTTGTCTATCTTGTTGATAGCGATGATAACACGGTGGCCGAGCTCGAGGGCATGCTGTAAAACAAATCTTGTCTGGGGCATGGGGCCCTCGGCAGCGTCTACCAAAAGGATGACGCCGTCAACCATCTTCAAAATACGTTCAACCTCACCTCCGAAGTCAGCGTGACCGGGAGTGTCGATGATGTTTATTTTTGTGTCTCCGTACATAATGGATGTGTTCTTTGCCAAAATCGTGATGCCGCGCTCACGCTCGATATCGTTAGAGTCCATAACACGGTCGCTTACGACCTGATTCTCGCGGAAGGTGCCGCTTTGTTTGAGCATTTCGTCAACGAGAGTCGTCTTTCCGTGGTCAACGTGGGCAATTATTGCAATGTTTCTTAAATCGTTTCTTACCAATTCCGATTCCTCATTTCTGTGAATATCCATAAAAATAATTCAAATATTTGTTTAAGTTCGCACATTATATCTATTTTATTATATACCCAAAGCTAGCGCAAAATCAATAGCCAAATGTAACAATACCGGATTTGTTTGGAGCAAGAATATATATGAAAAAAATCTAAAAACATATTGACAGACAGCGAAAAGTAGTGTATACTGTAATCAGTTAGCCGAGGCTAACTCGATTCATTGTTCTTGCAAATAGGTTTCACACGCGGCGATGCAGCGCCGCCCAAATCAAACTATACCAATTTGTTCTTGAAAGCCAATATAGTAAAATCCCCGTAGGTTTTAGCCTTCGGGGATTTTATTTTTCGGTTGCGACAAGGGCGGGCGAAGCCCGTGGCGCAAAGCGCCACTTGTTCCAAGGCGCCGAAGGCGCCTTGGAACGCCCTTCCCCTGCCCGTCGGGCAGGGGAAGGGCAGGGCTTCGCCCGAGGTTCGGCGCCCGCAGGCAGCAGCCGAGGTCGCTTGCACAGGCGGCAGGCTGAGCAAGCGGTCGAGGCGGAAAAGGCGTTTTCTCGGCAACAGATGCAAAAAATAAAATCACCGCCAAAAAGGAGCCCGCGCTTCGCGCAGGGTATCGCGCCACTCGCACCTTCGGTGCCACGGCGCTCACCCCACCGAAAAGCTGTGCGTACTGTTGAAAATATTGATCTTATCATGTGTCAGGAACAGATCGTTTTTCAGCCGGGCAGGATATATAACGTCCTTGCCGAAGCGCTCCCGCAGGCGATCGGACACAACATCCAAAGCCTCAAGCTTTTCAGTTCTTGCGGAATCTGTGAACATCGAGCATTGGCGCTCTATATCCTCGCATACAAGATTTATCCCCCTTATTCCAACCGCACGAATAGGAAGATGCCAGTCGAAATTCTTTAAAAACAGCTTGAAGCCCTTTTCCGCCAAGATAAGAGCAGAGTTCGTCGGATAATCGAGCTGAGTTTGAAACTCGTGATAATCAAGATCCTTTGTTTTCACGCTTATGCACACACCGCCCGCACACTGCTCCCCTTGGCGCAGGCGGCGGCAAACCTCTTCGGCAAGGCCGAGCATAACCTGCCAGACCTGTGTGTTTGTATACAGATCCTCGCGGAGTGTTGTCGAATTTCCCACCGATTTTGCGACCGATTCATAGCCGACTTCGTGAACTATCGCATCATCATACCCGTTGACGGCACGCCACAGCCACATTCCGCTTTTTCCGAGGTTTCTGATCAGCATTTCCGGGTCTGATCGTGCAAGATCGCCGAGTGTAAATATCCTCAGTTTAGCGAGCCGTCGCATTGTGGCAGGGCCGATTCCGATAAGTTCGTTTGCCGCTAAAGGATATATCTTTTGCTTATAGATATCTTTTGTCAGCACAGTAACAGCGTCAGGCTTTTTCATATCCGAGCCAAGCTTCGCCAAAACCTTTGTAAAGCTCACTCCGACAGATATCGTCAGACCCGTTTCGTTCTTCACCTCTTGACGGATGCGGTCTGCGATCTCCGCACTCGAGCCAAACAAGAAGTGAGAGCCGGTAACATCAAGCCAACATTCGTCCATCCCAAACGGCTCGACAAGGTCGGTATAGCGGGCATATATCTTTCTGACCTCTTTAGCTGTTTTAGAATATTCATGCATTCTCGGCGGAACGATGACAAGGTGAGGGCATTTTTGCTTTGCTTCATATATCTTCTCGGCAGTTTTGACGCCAAATGATTTTGCAAGGTCATTTTTCGCCAAAACTATCCCCGCCCTATCCTCAACACTTCCGCAGACCGCAACGGGATGTCCTCTTAGCTCAGGGTTATCACGGCATTCGACCGAGGCATAAAAATTATTCAGATCACAGTGCAAAATATCGCGCATAGCAAAGCCCTCTTTCGTTTCGGAACATTTGTTCTTGTCTTACAAGGCTATTGTAGCACATATGTTCGCGTTTGTAAAGCGGAAAGTTTTGTGTTTTGGGGTCATTTTTTGGACACTTGCTGCCGACGTGCGGCGAAGCCCTGCCCCGCTGCTTGCAGCGGGGCGTTCCAAGGCGCCGAAGGCGCCTTGGAACAAGCGGCGCGCTTCGCGCGACGCGGGCTTCGCCCCCACATTGCGTGAGCAATAAAAAAGGCGGCAGTCACCTGCCGCTTCAGTTATCCGATTATATCCTTAACGATCTCGCTCGCCATAACGATTCCCATCGCAGACGGCGCAAACGCCACCGATGCGGGAATGTGCCTTCCGAAGCTCTCGCCCGTGACCTCGCCTTTCGGCTTCTTGGGCTCTTCCTTCGAATATACGACCTTCAGCGATCTGACTCCTCTCCTTTTCAGCTCATAGCGCAAAGTCCTTGCCAAAGGGCAGACTGATGTCTTATAAAGATCGCTCACCTCAAATTTTGTCGGATCAAGCTTGTTGCCGGCGCCCATTGCGCTGATGATCTTGATGCCCACAGCTTTCGCACGCATGATGAGCTCGATCTTAGAGGTCATCGTGTCGATACAATCAGCGATATAATCATATTCCGAAAGTGAAATACTGTCTGCATTCTCGGGAGTATAGAACATCTCGATCGCATCGACCTCTGCATCGGGATTGATGTCCAAAATCCTATCACGCATGACCCCGACCTTCGGCTTGCCTGTCGTGCTTTCAAGCGCGATTATCTGACGGTTGCGGTTGGTTTCGCTAACACAATCGCTGTCGATCAGCGTTATGTGCCCCACACCCGAGCGTGCAAGCATCTCGCAAACATATCCCCCGACACCGCCGACGCCGAAAACAGCAACGCGCGCATTTTTTAAGCGCTCCATAGCCTCATCGCCAAGCAAGATCTCAGTTCTTGAAAAAATGGACATTTATATCCCCTCGCATTAACTCATTTATGATATTCTACCACAAAAAGCCCGTTCAATCAACTACATATGTAAAAATCACAGCCTCCGATGATGCTCGAAGGCTGTTTTGATTTTAGTACATCCCGTTCTGAGACATATAAGCATAGAGCTTTTCGCCGTGCTGCTGTTCTTCGGACTGGATGTGATTGAGCGCACGTCTTGCCGCAGGGTCGTTGAACTCAAACACACTTGTATCATAGAGCCCTGAAACATGCTTTTCCATCGCAAGCATATCGCTCAGCAGGAACTGATCGGAGCTTTTGGCTGCTTCGTTGGGATAATCGACCTTGCAGCAGAACTTGTTGTTTGCATTAAGCCCTGAAGGCATGTGGGGCACAGTCCCCTGCAAGAGTGAGCAAACGGTGTCATAGTGGCTCTTTTCAGCGGCGGCGATCTCGCCGAAAAGGCTCTTCAGCTCCTCTGCGTGAGCATCCTTGCTATATTTGTTATACTTATCATAGCAAAGCTTTTCCTGATTCTTGAGATCCTGTAAGAGGGCGGTTTCTTTCTGAGTAAGGGTCATAATCAATCCTCCAATAACATTTTTATGGCTTTATTATCTGTCACCCTCACCCAAATATTCATAATATGAAAAAATCCACCCAATCGGGTGGATCTTATTTTATCTATACATCTTTCTGAGCTCTTTTCTTTGTTTTGCACGCTCAAATTCTTCCTTTTCCTCGTCGGTCTCGGGTTCAAGTGCGGGAACAGGCTTCGGCTTTCCGTTTTCATCAATATGAACAGCAACCTGATATGCCACGTTTATGAGCCTTCTTTCGCCGTCAAGTGTTTCGGCATAGGACTTAACACAGACCTCGAGCGAGGTGTTGCCCGTATAGGTTACTTTTCCGACACAAACGACCGTCTCGTTTTGATAGGCAGGCGCCAAAAACTGGACGTTATCCATCGAAGCGCCCGTTACCATTCCGCCGCAGTGGCGTCGTGCGGTGATCGCGCCGACATCGTCGATCCACTCGATAAGCGTGCCGCCGAAAAGACGGTTTCCGCCGTTAAGGTGTTTCGGAACGATTATGTGCGAACATTCAGTTTGTGAATCCTTTGGGTGCTTTGCCATAGTTAAACCTCTTCAATATCGTAAGGAGTTGTTTGATATACGAAATAGTTGAGCCAGTTTGAATATAAAAGATTTGCGTGCGATCTCCAAGAAACACGGGGAGCCTTGGTGTCATCATCATCGGGGAAATAGTTTTCGGGGACTTTGATATCAAGCCCCTTGTCCTTGTCTCTGAAATATTCCTTCGCCAAGGTGTTTGCATCATATTCCGAGTGACCGGTGATGAATATCTGCTTGCCGTTTTGTGTCATGCAAGCATATACTCCCGCTTTTTCGCTTGTTGCGAGGATCTTAAGCTCGGGGACTTTTTCAATATCCTCCTGCAAAACTGTGGAGTGGCGGGAATGCGGAGCCATGAAAACGTCGTCAGCGCCTCTGAAAAGGATCGGGTTCTTATAGTCAACGGTATGCTCGAAAACGCCGAACATCTTTTCGGGAAGCGGATATTTTTTGATTCCGAAGTGATAATAAAGCCCGGCCTGAGCGCCCCAACAAATGTGGAAGGTTGAATGAACGTGTGTTTTTGTCCACTCAAATATCTCGCAAAGCTCCGGCCAATATTCAACGTCTTCAAATTCGAGCATCTCAACGGGCGCACCCGTTATGATCATTCCGTCAAACTTTTTGTGCCTGACCTGATCAAAGGTCTTATAGAACGAGAAAAGGTGCTCCTTTGAGGTGTTCTTAGACTCGTGGCTTGCTGTGTGGATAAACTCGACCTCGACCTGTAGGGGTGTGTTTCCGATAAGACGCGCAAGCTGTGTTTCGGTGTCGATCTTTGTTGGCATCAGGTTCAAGAGAAGGATCTTCAAAGGACGGATATCCTGTGTCATCGCTCTTGTTTCTGTCATTACAAATATATTCTCATCTGCCAGTGTCTTTGCCGCAGGCAAGCTGTTGGGAATTTTGATTGGCATTATTATCTCCTATGGGGTTGATTTTATACGATTTCAAGTGCCTGAGCAAGGTCATTGATAAGGTCGTCAGCCGACTCGATACCGCAGGAAAGGCGGACAAGATCGGGGGAAATGCCTGCTGCAACAAGCTCGCTGTCACTCATCTGGCGATGCGTAGTACTTGCAGGATGCAAGCAGCAGGTTCTTGCGTCGGCAACGTGTGTCTCGATAGCACAGAGCTTAAGCTCCTTCATGAAAGCTTCTGCAGCCTTTCTTCCGCCCTTGACTCCAAAGCTTACAACGCCACAGGAGCCGTTGGGTAAATATTTCTGAGCGAGCTCATAGTCCTCGTCGCCTTCAAGATTCGGATATTTGACCCAATTGATCTTCGGGTGATCCTTAAGGAAGGTCGCAACCTTCAAGCCGTTTTCACAGTGGCGAGCCATTCTGACGTGCAGGCTTTCAAGACCGAGGTTGAGAATGAATGCGCTTTGGGGCGCAGCCGTGCAGCCAAAGTCACGCATAAGCTGTGCTGTCGCCTTGGTTATGAACGCACCCTCTTTTCCGAAGCGCTCGCAATAGGTAATTCCGTGATAGCTGTCATCGGGGGTCGTAAGTCCGGGGAATTTGTCTGCGTGTGCCATCCAATCGAACTTGCCCGAATCAACGATGCATCCGCCGACAGCGGCACCGTGACCGTCCATATACTTGGTGGTCGAATGTGTAACGATATCTGCTCCGAATTCAAACGGACGGCAGTTAACGGGGGTTGCGAAGGTGTTGTCAATGATCAGGGGGACACCGTGAGCGTGTGCGGCGTTTGCAAAACGCTCGATATCCAAAACTCTGAGCGCAGGGTTTGCGATAGTCTCGCCGAAAACAGCCTTGGTGTTGGGCTTGAATGCGGCTTCAAGCTCCTCGTCGGTGCAATCGGGAGAAATAAAGGTGAAATCAACGCCCATTTTTCTCATCGTGACGTTAAAGAGGTTGAAGGTTCCGCCGTAGATAGCGGAAATGGAAACGATATGGTCGCCTGCGTTCGCGATATTAAAGGTAGCAAAGAAGTTTGCCGCCTGACCCGAAGATGTGAGCATTGCGGCAGTTCCGCCCTCAAGCTCACAGATCTTCTTTGCGACGAAGTCACAAGTGGGATTCTGTAAACGGGAATAGAAATAGCCTTCTGCTTCAAGGTCGAAAAGCTTGCCCATATCCTCGCTGGTGGAATATTTGAAGGTGGTGGACTGGATTATAGGGATCTGTCTGGGCTCACCGTTTCCGGGAGTGTAACCGCCCTGTACACAGGTGGTCTCGATCTTTCTTTTGCTCATAAAATTACCTCCTTTAATATAGGATGTTAAACAATAACTCTCCAGCCGTTGGGATCTTCACGCTTGCCCCACTGGATGCCTGTGATCTCGTCATAGAGCTTTTGTGTAAGCTCTCCGATGCCGCCGTCACCGATGTTAAACACTTCGTCCTTATATCTGAGCTTTCCGACAGGGGAAACAACAGCCGCTGTTCCCGTTCCGAAAACTTCTTCGAGGGTTCCGTTGTGAGCGGCTTCAACAAGCTCGTCAACGGAGATCTTTCTCTCCTCGACCTCATAGCCCCAATCACGGCAAAGCTTTAAAACGGAGTTTCTTGTGATACCGGGAAGGATAGAACCGTTAAGTGCGGGGGTTACGATCTTGCCGGAGATCTTGAACACGATGTTCATAGCTCCGACTTCCTCGATATACTTTCTTTCAACGCCGTCGAGCCACAAAACCTGGCTATATCCGCCGTCGTGAGCCTTGACCTGTGCCGCCAAGGATGCGGCATAGTTGCCGCCCGTCTTAGCATAGCCGATACCGCCCTTTACTGCACGGACATATTCATCCTCGATCCAGATGCCAACAGGTGCAAGTCCGCTTGCATAGTATGCTCCGGAAGGAGAGAGGATAACCATGAACAAATAAGTCTTTGAAGGAGCAACGCCCAAGAAGTTATCGGTTGCGATAACGAAGGGACGGATATAAAGGCTGGTACCTGCTTCCTCGGGGATCCAATCTCTGTCAACGTCAACGACAGCCTTAACAGCCTGAACGAAGTCTTCTTCGGGGATCTCGGGGATGCAAAGGCGGTTGTTAGAAGCGTTAGCACGCTTAGCGTTCATATCGGGGCGGAAGAGATAAACGGTTCCGTCCTCGCCCTTATAAGCCTTCAAGCCTTCGAACATTTCCTGTCCATAGTGGAACACCATTGAAGCAGGAGAAAGAGAGATGTTATCAAAGGGAACGATCCTTGCGTCATGCCAGCCCATGCCTTCGGTATAGTTCATTACAAACATATGGTCGGTGAAGATGTGACCGAATCCCAAAGGAGCTCCTTTTTCGGGCTTAGCCTTTGGGTTTTGAGTTTTTTCGATTCTGATATCGAGCATAATATTCAACCTCCAAAAGAGAATTCTTTTCTAAATGCCAAGTGTGAAATAAGCGGCATATGTCGCCATCTTATTTCACACTATCACATTTTTAAATATTTATCAAGTGTTTTAACCGATATAATTGTATCCTGCTTCAAGTGCCTTAAGGTTAAGCTCCAAAAGCTCTGCACGCTTTGCGGATACTACCTTTTTCAAAGAGTCAGCCATGTTGTCAAAGGAAACAACGCCCGTCTCCTTGATGATCTTTCCGACCATTATCATGTTCGCAAGAGTCGGGATCCCGAGATCCTTCGCCATCTGTGTTGCGGGAATGTAATAAGCGGTGACGTCATCACGCTCAACGCTTCTCGAAATAAGGGTCGAGTCGACAAAGATCTTTGAGCCCTTCGCTGCCGCAGACTCATATTTATCGAGTGAGGGAAGGTTCATGACCATTAAAACATCAGGTGTGGATACGATGGGTGAACCAACGGGAGTATCGCTGATGATAACAGAACAGTTAGCAGTTCCGCCGCGCATTTCGGGGCCGTATGAAGGAAGCCAAGAGATCTCCTTTTCTTCCAAAAGTCCTTTATATGCTAAAAACTTCCCTGCGAACAAAACGCCCTGTCCGCCAAAGCCTGCGATGAGGATGTTATTTGTTGCCATGATTACTTCTCCTCCTTTACAGCGCTTCTGTCCTTATATACACCCAAAGGATAATATGGGATCATATTCGTGTCGATCCACTCCAAAGCCTTTTGAGGAGTCATTCCCCAGTTTGTAGGACAAGAGGATACGACTTCGATCAAGCTAAAGCCCTTACCGTTGATCTGATTCTCGAAAGCCTTCTTGATAGCCTTCTTTGCTGCCTTAACGTTCTTCACGTTGTTAACGGCAACACGCTCGATATATTCGGGGCCGTCAAGTGCCGAGAGCATTTCGGAAACCTTGATCGGGAAACCGACGGTCTTTACGTCTCTTCCGTAGGGAGAGGTCTGTGTGACCTGACCGGGCAAGGATGTCGGAGCCATCTGGCCGCCTGTCATACCATAGATCGCGTTGTTAACGAAGATAACTGTGATGTTTTCGTTTCTTGTTGCGGCGTGAACGGTTTCAGCCATGCCGATAGAGGCGAGGTCGCCGTCGCCCTGATATGTGAATATTACGTTTTCGGGGAGAGCACGCTTAAGTCCTGTGGCAACAGCGGGAGCTCTGCCGTGAGCAGCCTCAACCATGTCGCAAGCAAAATAGTTATATGCCATTACCGAGCATCCGACGGGTGCAACGCCGATAGTCTTTCCCAAAACGCCGAGCTCGTCGATAGCTTCGGCAACAAGGCGGTGGATTATGCCGTGGGTACAACCGGGGCAATAGTGAAGCGGCGCATCTGTTAAAGCCTTGGGTTTTTCAAATACAACTGCCATCAGTCGTTACCTCCTTTGATCTCTTCAAGTTTTGCGATGATCTCGCCGGGTTCGGGGATCATGCCGCCTGCACGGTTGCAAAGATATACAGGCTTTTTGCATTCTTCAGCGAGCTTAACGTCCTCGATCATCTGGCCCATAGAAAGCTCAACGGAAACGAACGCCTTGACCTTGTCAGCGGCTTTGTTGATAACATCCTTCGGGAAAGGCCAAAGAGTGATCGGACGGATCATTCCGACCTTGATACCCTTTTCGCGAGCCATGTTGATCGCATTCTTTGAGACACGGGCGGCGATGCCGAATGCAACGATGCAATACTCGGCGTCATCCATCATGTATTCCTCATACATGACTTCGTTTTCTTCAACTGTCTTATATTTTTCAAATCTTTCAAAGTTAACTCTTTCAAGCTCATCGGGAACGAGATACAAGGAGTTGATGATATTGTGCTCACGCTCACACTTTGTTCCTGTTACTGCCCAAGGCTTTTCGCTCTTTGCTTCATAGGGTTCGGGCAAAACGACAGGCTCCATCATCTGACCCATTGTGCCGTCAGCCAAGATCATTGTGGGCATTCTGTATTTATCAGCGAGGTCAAAAGCGGTTGCAGTAAGGTCAGCCATTTCCTGAACGGAAGCGGGAGCCAAAACGATAAGGTGATAGTCACCGTGTCCGCCGCCCTTGGTTGCCTGGAAATAATCAGACTGTGAGGGCTGGATACCGCCCAAACCGGGGCCGCCGCGCTGTACGTTAACGATAAGTGCGGGCAAGTCTGCACCGGCGATATAGGAAATACCCTCCTGCTTCAAGGAGACACCCGGGCTGGATGACGAGGTCATGACTCTAAGGCCTGTGCCTGCAACTCCGTATACCATGTTGATCGCGGAAACTTCGCTTTCAGCCTGGAGGAAAACGCCGCCGATCTTTGGCATTCTCTTTGCCATATAGGCTGCAAGCTCTGTCTGAGGAGTGATGGGATAACCGAAATAGTGGCGGCAGCCCGCACGGATAGCGGCTTCCGCGATAGCTTCGTTACCCTTCATTAAAACTTTCTCTGCCATAATGATTCTCCTTTCCGATTACTTCTCGACGGTGATAACACAGTCGGGACACATGGTTGCACAGAATGCACAGCCGATGCACTTGGACTGATCGGTTATCTCAGCGGGAGAATGACCTTTTTTGTTGATTTTATCGTTGCTAAGAACAATGAGCTGCTTGGGACAAGCATTAACGCAAAGCCCACAGCCCTTGCAAACGTCGGTAGCAAATGTTACTTTTGCCATTTAAAATCTCTCCTTTGTTGTCAGATTATGTCGAAATACTTCTTTTGAAGCTTCATTGGTAAAACATTGTCGAGCGCAAGCTCTTTTGCAACACTTTCCTCGGCAGTCGTGAAAATAAGAGGAAGTCCGCTTATTTCGCTCAGCTTGCGTGCCAAAACATCGGTTTTTTCGACATCGCAGGGCGTTGTGTCGCCGCCAAGGTTCGAGTTGTTGACGATAGCCGTGAACGGAATGTGTCCTGCGTCCTCTATCTCGCGCATGACTTCAAGAGCGTCTTCGGGAGTTCTTGTAAGAGGACGAAGGAAATTCGCCACAAACACCATTTCAAAATCATTCTCTTCCTTGATATACGGAGCGTACCGCCCGAGAGCATAAGCTCCCCTATCATCGCCGCCGATATCCAAAACGGCATATCTTAGGCGGTTTTGAACGATTCCGTAAACCGATGCGGGAAGCGCAGGAAGATCAACGTTTGTGTTCGCAAATTCGGGACTTATTATCTCTATCCCCTTTGCGCCGAGCTCCTCGGTGCTGTCCTTTGTTCGAAAATACGGGTTAACGATATCAAGGTCGGCAACAACTACGTCCTTTCCCGTTTCCTTAAGCGCAAGGGCGAAGTTTACGGCGATGTTTGTCTTTCCGCTGCCATAGTGTCCTGCAAAAAGAGTGACTCTTTTCGGGGTGTAATTCATCATAATTTATTTCTCTGGATCTTTCCGCTGGTTGTTTTGGGCAACTCATCGCGGAATACAACGATTCTTGGGTATTTATAAGGTGCGGTTCTCGACTTGACGTATTGCTGGATCTCTTTTTTCAGCTCGTCAGTAGGCTCGGTTCCCTTTGTCAAGACGATACTTGCCTTGACGACCTGACCTCTGACCTCATCGGGAGCAGCGGATACGCCGCATTCCAAAACATAAGGAAGCTCCATAATAACGTTTTCGATCTCGAACGGGCCGATTCTATAGCCCGAGGACTTGATAACGTCGTCAACTCGGCCGACATACCAGAAGTAGCCCTCTTCATCTCGCCAAGCGGTGTCGCCTGTGTGATAGAGTCCGCCTCTGAAGGCATCGGCAGTCTTTTCTTCATCCTTATAATAACCTGTGAACAAGCCGCAGGGAGAGCCGTTTTCGACACGGATGACGATCTCGCCGACCTCACCGTCGTCAACGGAATTGCCGTCGGCGTCAACAAGGTCGATATCATAAAGTGCAACCGGCTTACCCATTGAGCCGAGCTTCGCCTTCATTCCTGCGAGGTTTGCAAGTGCTACGGTCGTTTCGGTCTGACCGAAGCCTTCCATGATCTGAAGTCCCGTAGCTCTTTCGAACTGTCGGAAAACTTCGGGGTTAAGCGCTTCGCCCGCGGTTGTCATATGCTCGATCGAGCTAAGGTCATATTTCGAGATATCCTGTTTTGCGAGCATTCTCAAAATCGTGGGCGGAGCGCAGAAGGTCGTTATCTGATATTTTGCGAACATCGGCAAGATATCCTCGGCGTCGAAGCGGTCGAAGTCATATACGAAGAGCGGAGCTTCACAGAGCCACTGACCGTAGAGCTTGCCCCAAGCGCATTTCGCCCAGCCCGAATCGGAAACAGTCAGGTGCAAGCCGTTGGGGTTGACACAGTGCCAATACTTAGCGGTCACGAAATGTCCCAAAGGATACATAAAGTTATGGGAAGCGATCTTCGGGTTGCCTGTTGTGCCCGATGTAAAGTACATAAGCATCGGCTCGTCGCCGCAGGGGCAATCCTCGGGTCTGTCGAACTTGCCGGTATACAAAGTATATTCTTCGTCAAAGCTTCTCCAGCCGTCTCTTGAGCCGTTAACCATGATCTTTGTTTCAAGTGTAGGAGCATCCTTTGCGGCTATGTCAACCTGTTCGGCGACGCCGTCGTCAGCAGTACAGATGACCATCTTAACGCCCGCTTTGTTGAGGCGATAGGATATGTCGTGCTCCTTAAGCTGATTAGTTGCGGGGATCGCAACAGCGCCGAGCTTGTGGAGCGCGATCATTACGAGCCAGAACTGATAGTGTCTTTTCAAAATAAGCAAGACCTTATCGCCGCGCTTGATTCCGAGTGACTTTAAATAGTTAGCCGTCTGGCTTGATGCACGCTTGATATCTGCGAAGGTAAAACGTCTTTCAACGTGGTTTTTGTCAATATGTAAAAGTGCGAGCTTGTCGGGCTGCTCGCGGCCCATTCTGTCTATAAGGTCGAAAGCGAAGTTGAAATTCTTTTCATTCTTGAAGGAGATGCTCTTCAAAACGCCGTTCTTATCCTCTTCAGTCTCAATATAATCCTGATATATCCACTTTCTTTCGGGAGTTTTCAAAGGACGGGCTGTGAACTCTCTCACTCCGCCGTGAGTGATCTTTTCGATGGATTCGCCCGCAGGGTTCAAAACGATAGCATAGAACACACAGTCCTGTCCGCCGACAGCTATCATACCGTGAGGTGTGTCAGAATCATAATAGATCGAGTCGCCCTCACGAAGTATCTCGATGTGGTCACCGATCTGGATCTTCAACTCACCGCTTACAACGATATCACATTCCTGACCCTCGTGGGTGGTGAGCTCAATGTCGGCATGCTGTGCTTCTTCCTTATACTCGGAAACGACCAAAAGTGGCTCTGCTATTCTGTTTTTGAAGGAGGATGCAAGGTTGTAATATACCATGCCGTGAGCCTGCTCGATACGCTGACCGTCGCCCTTACGGGTTACTGTGTATCCCGCCAATCGGGGCGAAGCACCCTCGATAATATCGGTTACGTCAACGCCCAAAGCGAGCGCGCATCTATACAAAAATGCAAAGTTAAGGTCACGTCTGCCGTTCTCACAGGCGATATATTCCTCTTCGGGGACGCCCGTTTTAAGCGCCATTTCAGCGGTGGAAAGCCCCATGATCTCTCTCAGATCTCGGATTCTCGCCGCCATTTCAAGAATTTTTAACTCAATTCCGGTGTTTTTCAAGCTATTCTTCCTTTCCTGCTCTCGGGGAGCGGATCAAATAAAAACCCGTCCCAAAGATTTTATTCTTTGAGACGAGTATAATAAGTCATTATATCCCGCGGTACCACTCAAATTGCGTGAATTCACGCCGCTCAGGCTCATACAAGCCGTATGCATTAACGCAGCAATCACGGAAAGGGTCTACTCGGTTTTGGCCTTTCTTCCTTTCAGCTCGGAAGCTACAAACAGCAGATTCGCGGTAGCGGCTTTCACCTTTTGCCGCCTCTCTGATACCGAAAAGGCTTGCTGTCCTTCTTCGTCAACGCTTTTTCGCTTTAATGTGGTTATTATACCACGTCCCTATATAATTGTCAACACCATTTTAGAGCTTGTTTCTTTGGATCTTTCCGCTGATAGTCTTGGGGAGCTCGTCTCTGAATACCACAACTCTGGGGTATTTATAGGGCGCGGTATGCTCCTTGACATATTGCTGGATCTCTTTCTTAAGCTCATCTGTGCCGACGGTTCCCTTGGTCAAAACGATGCTTGCCTTGACGACCTGACCTCTGACCTCATCGGGAACAGCGGAAACGCCGCATTCGAGGACATAGGGAAGCTCCATGATAACAGATTCGATCTCGAAGGGGCCGATGCGGTAGCCGGACGATTTGATGACGTCGTCGATACGGGAAACATACCAGAAGTAGCCGTCCTCATCACGCCAAGCAGTGTCACCTGTGTGATAAACATCATCGTGCCAAGCGTCAGCGGTCTTTTCGGTATCACGGTAATATTCCTTGAAGAGTCCGCAGGGAACGCTCTTGTCGGTGTGGATAACGATCTCACCGACCTCGCCGTTGGGCAAGCTGTTTCCGTCAAGGTCAACGATATCAACGTCGAACTGTGGGTTAGCCTTACCCATAGAGCCAAGCTTGGGCGTATCGCCCAAAAGGTTTCCGATTGCGAGAGTGGTCTCTGTCTGACCGAAGCCTTCCATGATCTGAAGGCCGGTTGCTGCTTCAAACTGGCGGAAAACTTCGGGGTTAAGTGCTTCGCCGGCAGTTGTCATATGGTGGATGGAGCTGAGATCATAATTCGAAAGATCTTCCTTGATCATCATTCTGAGCATCGTAGGAGGTGCACAGAAGGTCGTGATATTATATTTTGCGAACATCGGCAGAATGTCGGAAGCATCAAATCTGTCGAAGTCATAAACGAACACAGCGCCCTCACAGAGCCACTGACCGTAGAGCTTGCCCCAAAGGGATTTGCCCCAGCCGGTGTCAGAGATCGTCAGGTGCAAGCCGTTTCTTTCGCAGCAGTGCCAATATTTTGCGGTCACAAAGTGGCCCAAAGCATAGGTGTGCTTGTGTGCTGCCATCTTGGGGTTGCCCGTTGTACCCGAGGTGAAGAACATGAGTGCCGTCTCATCACCTGCGGAGCAGTCCTCGGGTCTGTCATACTTGCCGGTAAAGAGGCTGTATTCGGCATCAAAATCGTGCCAGCCCTCACGGCATCCGCCGACCATGATCTTTGTTAAAGGCATCTGAGCCTTTTCGGCAGCGGCTGCTGCTATCTCGGCAGTATCGCCGTCAGCGGTGCAAAGGATCGCGCTGACGCCTGCTGCGTCGTATCTGTATACAAAATCGTGTTCCTTAAGCTGGTTTGTCGCGGGAATTGCAACAGCGCCGAGCTTGTGGAGCGCTACCATTGCGAACCAGAACTGATAATGTCTCTTCAAAACGAGCATTACCTTGTCGCCGCGCTTAACGCCCAAGGACTTAAGATAGTTTGCGGTCTGGTTGGATGCACGCTTGATGTCCTTGAAGGTGAATCTGCGCTCAACGTGATTCTTGTCAACGTGGATCATCGCAAGCTTGTCGGGATATTTGTTTGCGATCTCGTCAACAACGTCAAAGCCGAAGTTGAAAACTTCTGTGTTCTTGAACTCGATGCTCTTTAAGGAGTGATTTTCATCCTCAACAGTTTTGACGAATTTTTCAGCGATAAGCTTTTCGGAGCTTCCTGCCTTGACAACGCTTGAACGGACAGCCTCTTCCTTTGTGTCTGCTCCGGGCAAAACAACTGCGACGAAAACGCAGTCGGTGCCGTCAACGGCGATCATACCGTGAGGAACGCTGGAGTTATAATAGATCGAGTCGCCTTCGTGCAATACTTCGATATGCTTGCCGACCTGAACCTTCAGGCTGCCGCTGATAACAAGGTCGAACTCCTGTCCCGAGTGGGTGTCGAGCTGGATGGGCTGATTCTGTTGCTGTGCGGAATATTCATATTTGACCCAATAGGGTTCAGCGATCTTGTCGCGGAACTTCGGAGCGAGGTTTGCGATGTCGATGCCCTCTTCCTTTGCGGTCTTCTGACCCTTGCCCTTACGGGTCACGGTATATGTTGAAAGTCTTGCTTGGTTGTTACCTTCCAAAAGGTCGGTGAGGTCAACGCCAAACGCAAGTGCACACTTGTGAATAAAGCTGAACGGCAGATCTGCGCCCGCATTCTCATAAATTACATAAGCTTCTTCGCTGACACCCGTCTTTTCCGCCATTTCCAAAGCGGTCCAGCCCATGATCTCGCGCATTTCCTTAATTCGCGAAGCGATCTCCATCAGCTGATAAGAAGTTTGGTTATTAGTCATTTTGCTTTCTCCCTTCGAAAGATAAAATAAAACAGCTCGCCTCAAAAAACTTGAGACGAGCTGATAAAATCATACCCGCGGTACCACTCAAATTGCGTGAAATCTTCACGCCGCTCAGGCTCAAACAAGCCGTATGCATTAACGCAGCAATCACGAAAGAACCTACACGCTCGAGGCGTTCGGGCCTTCAGCTCAGAAGTGATGGGAAATGTTAAATATCCGCCGGCTCGCACCAAACCCGACTCGCTGAGAAATATTTTGCAACAGTTCCGTCTTCGTCACAGCTTTTAATACTTTAATGTGATGTATTGAAACTAATTCTACCAAATTGAAGCTTGGTTGTCAATCATCATTTTCAACACAATTTGGTTTTATATTGAACAGCTTTTGTGCATTTTTGTACAAGATAAGCTCACGTTCTTCGTCATCAAGACCCAAAGCATCAAAGCGTTCGAGCTCTTTTTCTATATCCCACATGGGATAGTCTGTGCCGAAAAGAACTCTCTCGGCGCCGTAACGTCTTATAAGCTCGGTCACCTTTTCGCTCGGCAAAAACGCCATGCTCGACGAACAGTCAACATAGAAATTCGGCTTACCGGCAAGAGCCTCCGTTGCCTCCTCCCAAACGGAATATCCGCCCAGATGAGCACCTATGACCGTCAGATCTTTATATATGTCCAAGATCGGCTTGATACGGTTTGGGTTTGAATAGTCATATCTTGTATCGCCCGTGTGAAACAGAACGGGCAAGCCCTTTTTCTCGCAAAGCTCATATATCTTCAAACAACGGTGGTCGTCGATCTTAAAGCCTTGAATATCGGGGTGAAGCTTTACGCCCCGAAGATCCAAGGAGATGAGGTGTTCAACGTCGCCCTCAAGATCATCGCTTTCGGGATGAAGGGTTCCGAGTCCCGTGAATCTCTCCGAATGCTCGGCAACCGTTCGTGCAATAAACTCATTTATGGAACGGGTCTGTGACGGCTTTGTCGCCACCGAAAAGATAAGGCTGTGTGTTATCCCCGCCTTTTCGGCATCTTTCATCATCGTATCGATCCTTCCGTCATAGGTCATCTCGATCCCATAAAACTCGCCGATAGCCTGAGCCGCTTTTTCGGCTATCTTATCGGGATAGACGTGGCAGTGACAGTCGATAATCTTTCTCATCACTTTTCACCCTCAAGCCCTAAAACAGTAACCGATTCTTCACGCATCTTATACTTTAATATCTTGCCTGCGGCATTCATCGGGAAGGTCTTTGTGAAGATAAAGTATCTGGGGACCTTGTGGCGAGCCATGTTAGCGTTGCCGTATTCGATCATGTCCTCGATCGTTGCCTCTTCGCCTTCCTTAAGGATTATCCAAGCACAGGCTTCTTCGCCGTAGCGCTTGTCGGGAACACCGACGACCTGAACGTCCTCAACCTTTGAGTGAGTGAGATAGAACTCCTCGATCTCACGGGGATAGAGGTTCTCACCGCCGCGGATGATCATGTCCTTAAGTCTGCCCGTGATCTTATAGTAGCCGTCCTCGGTGCGGCAGGCGATGTCGCCCGAATGGAGCCAGCCGTCCTTGTCAATAGCCTGAGCAGTGGCTCTGGGCATCTTATAATATCCCTTCATGATGTTGAAGCCGCGTGCTACGAATTCGCCGTTTTCGCCGTCGGGAAGATCCTCACCCGTTTCGGGGTCGATTATCTTGCACTCAACGCCGGGGAATGCCGAGCCGACGGTTTCAACACGGTGCCAAAGGTCCTCGTTGACCTCACCCATCGTGCAACCGGGGGACGCTTCAGTCTGACCGTAAACGGAGATGATCTCACGCATATTCATCTCGTCTGCGGCACGGCGCATCAGATCAGCGGGACAGTTTGCGCCTGCCATGATTCCCGTTCTCATATATGAGAAGTCGGTCTTAGCGAAGTCCTCATGTGCAAACATAGCGATGAACATTGTGGGAACGCCGTTGAAACAGGTTATATGCTCGTCATTAACGCAGGCGAGCGACGATTTCGGTGAGAAATAGGGCATCGGGCAAAGTGTACCGCCGTGAGTCATCATTGATGTCATCGAAAGCACCATGCCGAAACAGTGGAACATCGGAACCTGGATCATCATTCTGTCGGCGGTGGAAAGATCCATTCTGTCACCGATAGTCTTGCCGTTGTTCAAAATGTTAGAGTGTGTGAGCATTACGCCCTTGGGGAAGCCCGTTGTTCCCGAGGTATACTGCATGTTCGCAACATCGTCGGGCTTAACGGAAGCCGCACGGCGTCTTATTTCTTCCTGAGGGACCATATCGGCACGTTCGAGCATCCTCTCCCAAGTCAAAGCGCCTTCCATCTCGAAGCCGACGGTGATGACGTTTCTCAGGAAGGGCAACGCCTTTGAATATAACGGATCGCCCGGCTTTGTGTTTTTAAGCTCGGGGCAAAGCTCTTCCATGATCTCTTTATAATTCGAATCCTTACAGGAGTCGATCATAACGAGCGTGTGAGTGTCCGACTGGCGGAAGAGATATTCAGCCTCGTGTATCTTATAGGCGGTGTTGACGGTAACCAAAACTGCGCCGATCTTTGTTGCTGCCCAGAAGGTCAAGAACCACTGGGGGATATTCGTTGCCCAAATGGAAACGTGATGACCCGGCTCAACGCCCAAGGAGACGAGAGCGCGTGCTACACGGTCAACGTCATCTCTGAACTGAGAATAGGTTCGGGTATAGTCAAGTGTTGTGTATTTAAAAGCATATTGGTCGGGATAGGTTTCGGCAACGTGATCCAAAACCTGTGA
Organism: uncultured Oscillospiraceae bacterium; assembly: GCA_964650705.1. Taxonomy (GTDB): domain Bacteria; phylum Bacillota; class Clostridia; order Oscillospirales; family Ruminococcaceae; genus Faeciplasma. Next base: position 25,453 of record CAZYUJ010000007.1, on the reverse strand, counting down.
GAAGGTCTTGTCCAAAAGCTCATACTTTTTCCAAGGGAAGGTTCCGGTTTTTGCGCGGTTATAATGAAGAGCTGTCTTTTTGGTGTTAGCTTCGGTCTTTGAGGAAATGAAGCTTGAAAAGTGAGTCAAAACGATGTCAGGATCCTTTATCTCATCGTTCCATGCACATTCACAAGCGCCGTCGAAGTTCAGAGAGCGCAAAGCGTCCAAAAATTCGCCGACAGGCAAGGAGCCTTCACCGATAAGGACGTTTTTGCCGTTATCCATATCGCCCAAGCGGACGTAGCCGATATATGCGCCGAGATTTGTTATCGTGTCCTCAGCGGATTCATGAGCATTAAAATAGGTCTCTCTTGTGTCCCAGCAAGCGCCCATTGCGCGGGACTCGAACTTTCTGAACACCTTGACAAGCTTTTGAGTGTCGGCATAGTCACCGACAGAGTCCATTAAAATTCTAACACCCTCTTTTTCAGCCTCTTTAACCGCAGGCATCAAAATCACCTTTAAGTCATCAGAACTGATCTTGACGTTTGCGTGAACGATGACGTTTTTGATCCCTGCGTCAGCGGCAGCGGTCACGTATTCACAGATGTCATTTGCGTTTGCTTCACCGGATGAAAGGTCAACGGGATAGGTCAGTGCAGCAACCTCGATATGGCGGTTTATGAGCTTTCTTTTGGCGTCTGCACGGGACAGCGAGGAGAAAAGGCCGTCCCTGTGTGCTTCCTTAGCGAGATTTAAATCATAAAGCTCGATAGAGTTAAAGCCGTAGCCCGAAGCTGTGTCGCACAGCTCCAAAAAAGAAGCGGTCTTAACGTTTTTTGTTGAAAATGAAAGTTTCATGATGATTCACCTGACCTTAGTTCTCGTTATAAACGATCTTGTTCAGAGCGTTTACATAAGCTCTTATAGATGCGCCGATGATGTCGGTGGAAATACCGTTGCCCGAATAGAGCTTGCCGTTTGCACGAAGCTTGACGATAGCCTCACCGACAGCTTCCTTGCCTTGGGTTACGGCTGTGATCTTGAAGTCGTCGAGCTCATAGCGGTGGCCGATGATCTGTTCAATAGCCTTGAAGGATGCGTCGATAGGGCCGTCGCCCGTTGCAACGCCGGAAAGCTTTTCGCCGTTCTTGATAAGGGTTATATTGCTCATTGCGGAGATGATGTTGCCGCAGTTTGCGACGTAGCTTTCCAAATGATAGGTGGAAGGAGCCTGCATCGCACTCGAAGCGATTACAGCCTCGAACTCCTTGGCGGTGATCTCCTTTCTCTTGCGTGCAAGGCGCTGGAATTCTTCGAAAACTCTGCCCTTGTCTTCGTCCGTAAGGTCATAGCCCAAGGTGTCAGCGGCTTCACAGATCTCGGGATAGGAGGCAGATGATGAAAGTGTGAGCTCGTTAGCGCTGAGCATCTGTGTGCTTGCCGTGTCGTTCTTTGCAGACTCGAATATTGCCCTGAGGTTAGCTGCTTCGTGGTGGCATCTTGTCAGGTCGATGTTGATTCCGACACCGTTTTCCTCACCCTTGATCTTAACGATCTGTGCGAAGCTGTCCATTGTGAGGCGTGAACCGACCGCTGAGGTCTTGACGCCGTCAGCCCCTGCATTAACAGCAGAAACAGCGCACGCAGGTGCCATTCCGATATCGTTCGAGGGTGTAACAAAGACCTTGATATCACATTCAGCCTTGATCGCAGTGATCAATTCGGCGAAGTCTTCGGGGAAATAGATCCCTGCGTCATCGCAAACAGTCACGCTCTGTGCTCCTGCTTCCTTTGCCGTTTTGCAAAGAGCGATCATAAAATCGCGCTCGGCACGGCTGGCATCAAGGGCTACAAGTTCAACACATTCGCACTTTTCTTTTGCAAGACCGATCATCTTTTCGGCAACGGAAAGCATTTTGGGAGCCTTCATGTGATGGATATATTCCATTCCCACGGTCGAAGTGGGGATCTCGATCTGAAGACAGGGGTGTGCCGCATTTTTGATGCAATTCCATGCGATCTCAAGGGATTCGGCATCAAGTCCCACAGGGATGCAAACGCTTGCGTTCTGAACGCTCGAGGCGATCGTCTGTGCAACAACGGCTTCTTCCTTGCTGCCCGAGGTCATGGGAAGCTCGATAGCGTCAGCTCCCAAGGAGTCGATGATCTTTGCAACTGCGGCTTTTTCTCTGAAGGTCAAGGCGGCTGCCTGTGCTGATTTCAATGTGATGTCCTTAACGATTACGGTTTTCATTATCATTACCTTCCTTTATAAAAGATGATTTTTGTCTGAATTGCGATAAACGAGAAATAAAAAAACGCAGCAGCCAAGACCTTATGTCTTAACTTACTGCGGGATGATTAACAAATATTAACCACGGTACCACCCGTATTGCCGATGTGTGATCGGCCACTTATCAGGCTCAGACAAGCCCTTTGCCTATAACGGGGCACACTCCGTAGACCGCTAATTGCAAAAAGCTTTCACAGTCTCCGCTCAGATAGGAGTAGACTTTCAAGCGTCTTACTGTCTTTCACCGTCCGACAGTTCTCTATAAAGATTCTTTGAAAGCCGATTATCTTCACTGCGTTTGATATGGATTTTAGCATAGTTTATTATATTTGTCAATATTAAAGCTTTACAAATTTAAAGCGCTTAAGCGACAATCTTTTGTGTCATTTTGAACAGCTTTTTGTTGTTTATCACTATTGACAAGAGACGACATTTCTACTATAATAAATAGAGTCTTTAAGATCGGTACAGAGATGCCGGCAAGATACACATTAAATAGATATTACAGTGTTTTCGCGTGATCGCGCGGGGGCTCTTATGTTGTGGGATCTTGTCTTGGACAGGGTCTTATTTTTGTATATGGGAGGTTAATTATGAAGCTCTTGTTTAAAAACGCAACCGTATATGTTAACGGCGGATTCTCAAGAAAAGACATATTGACCGACGGAGAGGTCTTTGCGCGTATTGATGATTGCATCGATTGCGATGAGGCTGTTGTTTTTGATTTTTCAGATAAATTTATTTTCCCCGGTTTTGTTGATGTCCATGTTCATCTGCGAGAGCCGGGCTTTTGTTTAAAGGAAACAATAAAGTCGGGCACAATGGCTGCAGCTCACGGCGGATACACGACCGTGTTCTCGATGCCAAACCTTGATCCCACACCGGACAGCGTAAAGAATTTGGCTCCTCAGCTTGAAGCTATAAAACGGGACGCTGTGATAAACGTCATCCCCTACGGTACGATAACCGTCGGTGAAAAGGGTGAAAAGCTTTCGGACATGGAAGCGATAGCTTGTGACATCTGTGCTTTTTCGGATGACGGCAAGGGCGTTCAGGATGAAAACATGATGCTTGAAGCGATGAAGCGTGCAAAGGCGCTTAACAAGATGATCGCCGCACACTGTGAGGACAATTCGCTGTTAGAGGGCGGATATATCCACAAAGGAAAATATGCGAGCGAGCACGGCCACAAGGGCATCTGCTCCGAAAGCGAGTGGCGCCCGATAGCAAGAGACGTTGAGCTTTGCAAGAAAACAGGCGTCAGCTATCACGTTTGTCACGTTTCAGCCAAAGAAAGTGTTGAGATAATCAGACAGGCTAAAAAGCAGGGCGTTGACATCACCTGTGAAACAGGGCCGCACTATTTGATACTCGACGACTCCTGCTTAAAGGAAGAAGGAAGATTCAAGATGAATCCCCCGCTTCGCGATAAGTCCGACCGTGAGGCACTTATCGAGGGCATCAAGGACGGAACCATCGACATGATCGCAACCGATCACGCTCCTCACACCGCTGAGGAAAAGTCGAAAGGTCTTGAGAAAAGCCTGATGGGCGTTGTCGGACTTGAGACTGCGTTCGCAGAGTGTTATACAAACCTTGTCAAAAAGGGCATAATAAGTTTAGAAAAGCTCATAGAGCTTATGAGTATTTCGCCGGCAAAGAGATTCGGGCTTGAATCGGGAATCGAAGTCGGCAAAAAGGCAAGCTTAACAGTGTTTGATTTAGAAAAAAGCTATACGGTAGACCCCGAAGCCTTCCTCACAAAAGGAAGAAGCACACCGTTCGAGGGTGACACCGTGTTCGGAGAATGTTTAATGACAGTAACGGAGGGTAAAATTTCATGGAAAACAAGCCATTAAGAAAAATCGTATTTGAAGACGGCACCGAGCTTTACGGCAGGGGCTTCGGCACAAGCTGTGACAAGGTCTGCGAGCTCGTGTTCAACACCTCAGTCGTGGGATATCAAGAGATCCTTTCCGACCCTGCATATACCGATCAGATGGTCGTTATGACCTATCCCCTTATAGGCAACTATGGCATCGCTGACGACGACTTTGAGTCAAAGACACCGACTATCGGCGGACTTATCGTCAGAGAATATAATGACTCGCCCTCAAACTTCCGCTATACAAAGACCTTGAGCGAGATCATGGAAGAAAACAAGATCCCCGGAATCGAAGGCATCGACACAAGAATGCTCACAAGAAAGATCCGCGAAAACGGCTCCTGTAAGGTTTTGATCACAAGTGCTGACACTCCTTTGGAAGAAGCGCTCGAGGACCTCAAGGAGCACGAGCTCGATACCGACTTGGTAGCAAGAGTAAGCTGCAAAAAGAAGTGGTACTCAAGAACGAATAATCCAAAGTTCAATATCGTTGCCGTTGACCTTGGCGTCAAGCTCAGCCTCATCAGAGCTTTGAACAAGCTCGGCTGCAACGTGACTGTTGTTCCCTATAACACTGACGCTGAAGCTATCAAGGCAATGAACCCCGACGGAATCATCATCTCAAGCGGCCCCGGCTCGCCCGATGACATTCCCGAGGTTTTGGAGCTCGTTAAAAACCTCATCGGCACAGCTCCCGTCTTGGGCATAGGTCTCGGTCACCAGCTCGTTTGCGTCGCACAGGGCGCCCGTGTTTATAAGATGAGCCACGGCCACAGAGGCGGATATGCCGTCAAGAACCTCTTGACCGGCAAAACAGAGCTCACTTCCCAGAATCATGCATATGCCGTTGATACAAACGGCGCTGACCTTGAGGTTACACACGTTAACGTTGCAGACACTTCCTGTGAGGGCGCAAGAAACCTTGACAAAAAGTGCTTCTCGGTTCAGTATTATCCCGAAAGTGCTCCCGGCCCTCAGGATTCTATGTATATACTCGAAGATTTCATCGCTTATATGAGAGAGGAGAAGGAAAATGCCTAAGCGTACAGACCTCAAAAAAATAATGGTGATCGGCTCGGGCCCTATCGTTATCGGTCAGGCTGCCGAATTTGACTATGCAGGCACACAGGCATGCCTCGCACTTAAAGAAGAAGGCTATGAGGTTGTTTTGGTAAACTCCAACCCCGCAACCATCATGACCGACAAGGCAATCGCAGACAAGATCTATATGGAGCCTTTGACACTTGAATATGTTGCAAAAATCTTAAGATATGAGCGTCCTGATGCTATCGTCCCCGGTATCGGCGGACAGACAGGACTCAACCTTGCAATGCAGCTCGCAAAAAAAGGCGTTTTGAAAGAATGTCAGGTCGAGCTTTTGGGTACCTCTTGTGAGAGCATCGAGCGTGCTGAGGACAGAGAGCTCTTCAAAAAGCTCTGTGAGGACTTGGGCGAACCCGTTGTTCCTTCGGACATCTCCCACTCCATCGAAGAAGCAATCGAAGTTGCTGACCGCATCGGATATCCCGTCGTTTTGCGCCCTGCATTCACACTCGGCGGAACGGGCGGCGGCTTCGCAGACAACGAAGCTGAGCTTATTGACATCATGAAAAACGCATTAAAGCTCTCTCCCGTTCACCAGGTATTGGTTGAAAAGTCGATCAAGGGCTATAAGGAGATCGAGTTCGAGGTCATGCGTGACTCTTCCGATACAGCGCTCGCTATCTGCTCGATGGAAAACGTCGATCCTGTCGGTATCCACACCGGTGACTCGGTCGTTGTTGCTCCCGCTCAGACATTAACAAACAAAGAATATCATCTCTTAAGAGATTCCGCACTTAAAATAATCAGAGAATTAAAGATCGAAGGCGGCTGTAACGTTCAGTTCGCACTCGACCCTCAGTCCTTTAACTATTATCTTATCGAAGTTAACCCCAGAGTTTCCCGTTCTTCCGCTTTGGCATCCAAAGCAAGCGGCTTCCCGATCGCAAGAGTTACAGCAAAGATCGCTGTCGGCATGACCTTGGACGAGATCAAGATCGCAAATTCTTCGGCCTGCTTCGAGCCTGCTATCGACTATGTTGTAACAAAGATGCCCAGATTCCCGTTCGATAAGTTCACTGCGGCTAACAACCACTTGAGCACTCAGATGAAGGCAACCGGCGAAGTTATGAGCATCGGCAGAACCTTGGAGGAAAGCTTCTTGAAGGCTGTAAGATCGCTTGAGACAGGCGTTTGCCACCTTTATCTCAAGAAATTCGATGATATGTCCACAAAGGATATCCTTTCCTATATCAAGATCGGCACCGACGACAGATATATGGCTATCGCTGAGCTTCTAAGACGCAAGGTCGATATGGGCGTTATCTGTGACAAGACACAGGTCGATATGCTCTTCTTGGAAAAGATCAGAAATATCGTTGATATGGAAGCTGTCGTTAAGGCTAGCAAGTTCGATCTTGAAACTCTTAAGGCTGCCAAGAAGATGGGCTTCGGTGACGAATTCATCTCGAAGCTTTGGGAGACTGATGAGGTCAACGTATATAATATGCGTAAGGAAAATAACCTCTTCCCCGTTTACAAGATGATCGACTCCTGCGCCGCAGAGATCGACACATATATCCCCTATTTCTATTCGACCTATGAGCAGGAAAACGAATCCATCTCTTCGGACAGAAAGAAGGTTATCGTTCTCGGCTCAGGTCCTATCCGAATCGGTCAGGGTGTTGAATTCGACTATTCAACCGTTCACGCTGTTATGACCATTCGCGCAATGGGCTATGAAGCAATCATCATCAACAACAACCCCGAAACCGTTTCGACCGACTATACGATTTCCGACAAGCTCTATTTCGAGCCTTTGTGCGTTGAGGATGTTATGAACATCATCGAGCTTGAAAAGCCGATGGGCGTTATCGCTTCCTTGGGCGGTCAGACAGCTATCAACTTGGCAGAGCCTTTGATGAAACGAGGCGTTAAGATCATCGGTACCGACGTTGACGCTATCGACAAGGCAGAAAACAGAAAGTCGTTCGAGCATCTTTTACAGACTCTCAATATCCCTCAGCCCAAGGGCGTTGCTGTTACTAATATCGAGGACGGCGCAAAAGCCGCCGCCGAGATCGGATATCCCGTTTTGGTTCGTCCCAGCTTCGTTTTGGGCGGACGCGCTATGCAGATCGTTTCCAACGAGGAAATGCTCAGACACTATCTTAAGACCGCCGTTGAGGTCGACGAGGACAAGCCCGTTTTGGTTGACCGCTATATCATCGGTAAGGAGGTCGAGGTTGACGCGGTTTGTGACGGAACTGATGTTTTCGTTCCCGGAATCATGGAGCTTGTTGAAAGAACAGGTGTCCATTCGGGCGACTCGATAAGCGTTTATCCCACCTTCTCTATCTCCGAAAAGGTCAGACAGACCATTCTCGACTATACCAAAAAGCTCGGCATCGGTATCGGCATCATCGGACTTTATAACATCCAGTTCATCGTTGACAAGAACGACAACGTTTTCGTCATCGAAGTTAACCCCCGTTCATCAAGAACCGTTCCCTTCCTTTCAAAGTCCACAGGATACAGCCTTGCGGACATCGCAACAAAGGTGATCTTGGGCGAAAGCTTGAAGGCACAGGGAATCACAGAGCTCTATCCCAAGGACAAGGAAAGATGGTATGTAAAGGTTCCTGCATTCAGCTTCTCGAAGCTTTCGGGACTTGATGCTTATCTCTCTCCCGAAATGAAGTCGACCGGCGAAGCTATCGGATATGACAACAAGTTCAACCGTGCGCTCTTCAAAGCATTACAGGCTTCGGGCATGGCAGTTTCGAACTATGGTACGGTTTTGGCAACCATCGCAGATGAGGACAAGGAAGAGGCTCTTCCTTTGATCAGACGCTTCTATAACCTTGGCTTCAACATCGAAGCTACACCCGGAACAGCTCAGTTCTTGAAGGATCACGGAATCCGCACCCGTGTCAGGATCAAGATCTCTGACGGCAGCGAGGAGATACTCGAATCCATCCGTCAGGGACACGTCAGCTATGTTATCAATACCCGCGGCCTCGGCACAACGGGCGCTCTGAGCGACGGCCACGAGATCAGACAGTGCGCGACCCAAAACAACGTCACCATCTTCACATCGTTAGATACCGTAAAGGTACTTTTGGACGTTTTGGAAGAGACAACAATGGGTATCTCAACGATCTGCGACTGATATTAAAATAAGCCAAGCAAGCTCACCGAAAATGCGATGAGCTTCTTGGTGTATATAAGCACATTTCCGATTATATGAAAAGATTGGAGAATTGAATTGAAAAACGTAATTTTTGAAGTTTTGACAAACAAAAAGATCGCCCGTGACGTTATGGAAATGACCTTAAAGGGCGACACTTCGGGCATCAACCCCGGAACTTTTGTGAACATCAAGCTGGACGGGCTTTATTTAAGACGCCCGATCTCCGTTTGTAACCTTGAGGGCGACGTTTTGACGCTTGTTTATAAGACTGTCGGTGTCGGAACACAAAAGATGAGCGAAATGTCAGCCGGCACAAAGCTTGATGTTTTAACTCAGCTCGGCAACGGATATGACCTTAATAACGCAGGCGATGCCCCCGTTTTGATCGGCGGAGGCGTCGGCGTTCCGCCTATATATTTAGCAGCAAGAAAGCTTGTGGAAATGGGCAAGAGGGTTACCGTCATCATGGGCTTTAACACCCGTGACGAGATCTTCTATGAAGAAGAATTCAAGGCTTTGGGCGTAGAGCTTTTGATCGCAACCGTTGACGGAAGCGTCGGAACAAAGGGCTTTGTGACCGATGCGCTCGTTGGGCTCGAGCCCTCTTATATCTATACCTGCGGCCCTGAGCCGATGCTAAAGGCAGTTTATAATGCAACCGCTTGCTCGGGCGAATATAGCTTTGAGGAGCGTATGGGCTGCGGCTTCGGCGCTTGCATGGGCTGTAGCTGTAAGACAAAATACGGAAACAAGAGGATCTGTAAAGAAGGCCCTGTTCTCAAGAAGGAGGAGATAATATGGTAAACACAAAAGTTAACCTTATGGGATTAGAGCTCGACAACCCCGTTATCCCCGCAAGCGGAACATTCGGCTTCGGCTATGAATTTGCAGATGTTTATGATATCAATATCCTTGGCTCCATCTCCTTGAAGGGAACCACCAAGGATCCGAGATTCGGCAACCCTACTCCTCGAATCGCTGAATGTGAATCGGGACTTATCAACTCGGTCGGACTTCAAAATCCCGGTGTTGATCAGGTCATTTCCGAGGAGCTCCCGAAGCTCAGAAAGGTTTATAACAAGCCTGCGATCGCAAACTGCGGCGGCTTCTCGATCGAAGAATATGTCGAGGTTTGCTCAAAGCTTGACAAACAGCCCGAGATCGGCATTTTGGAGGTTAATATCTCCTGCCCGAACGTTCACAACGGCGGCATGAGCTTCGGAACAGACCCCAAGGCGGCTTATGAGGTCGTTAAGGCTGTCAAGGCTGTTACAACAAAGCCCGTTTTGGTCAAGCTCAGCCCGAACGTGACCGACATCGTTGCTATCGCGAAGGCTTGTGAAGAAGCAGGAGCTGACGGCATCTGCCTTATCAACACCCTTTTGGGGATGAGAATAAACCTTAAAAACCGCAAGCCTATCATCGCAAACAAAATGGGCGGATTCTCGGGCCCCGCGATATTCCCCGTGGCTGTGAGAATGGTATATCAGGTTGCAAACGCTGTTAACATCCCTGTTGTGGGTGTCGGCGGTGTGGCAACTGCTGAAAACGTTATCGAAATGATGCTTGCAGGCGCAACTGCCGTTCAGGTCGGCGCTGAAAACTTGGTAAATCCAACGGCTTGCCGTGATATCATCTTGGATCTGCCGAGAGTTATGGAAAAGTACGGAATTGAAAATTTATCTGATATTATTGGAGGTTGTAAGTAATTATGGGCAAGGACGTTATTATTGCATGTGATTTTTCCTCAAAGGAACAGACTATCGCATTTTTGGACAAGTTTGAGGGCAAAAAGCCCTTCGTTAAGATCGGTATGGAGCTTTTCTATGCTTGCGGTCCCGAGATCGTTAAGGAGATCAAATCAAGAGGACACAAGATCTTCCTCGACCTTAAGCTCCACGATATCCCCAACACCGTTAAGAAAGCTATGAGCGTTTTGTCAAACCTCGACGTTGACATGACAAACCTTCACGCAAGCGGAACCGTCTCTATGATGGAAGCAGCTATCGAAGGATTGACAAGACCCGACGGCACAAGACCCATCCTTATCGCTGTGACTCAGCTTACATCCACAGATCAGGAACGCATGGAGCGTGACCTTTTGATCAACAAGCCTATTGACGAAGTCGTTATGCACTATGCTCATAACGCAAAGATCGCAGGGCTTGACGGCGTTGTTTGCTCGCCCTTGGAGGCTGAAAAGGTTCATAACCTTTGCGGAAATGACTTCATCACTGTTACCCCCGGCGTTAGATTTGCTGACGGCGACGTTGGTGACCAGAAGAGAGTTATGACTCCCGAACAGGCGAAGCTTATCGGCTCTGACTATATCGTTGTCGGAAGACCGATCACTGCGGCTCAGGATCCCGTTGCAGCATATGAAAGATGCGTAAGAGAATTTGTTGACTGATAAACAGCGTGTGCGAGGGCGTGGTCGCCAAAAGCGACGAGTGCCCGAGCGTTGGCAACCGTGCGCGAGGCGATGGCGGTGGCAAGCACAGGATGCCGACCGCCTCCACCCTTCGCTCACACGCCCTTATGGGCGGCGAGCTTCGGACGTCGGCTCGTTTGGCACTTATCACAAATAAAACATTAACATAAAAGGAGTATTAGACCATGGAAAGCTATAAGAGAGAGTTTATTGAATTTTTGAAGGGCGCAGGCGTTTTGAAGTTCGGCGACTTCACCGCTAAGAGCGGCAGAAAGATCCCCTATTTCATCAACGCAGGCGACATTAAGACCGGCGACCAGATCGCAAAGCTCGGCGAGTTCTATGCAAAAGCATATCTTGAAAAGGTCGGAAACAAGAGAACCGTTTTATACGGCCCTGCTTATAAGGGCATCTCTATCGCTGTTTCTTCGTCCATCGCTCTTTCGAAGAACGGACTTGATGTTCCCTTCTTCTTCAACAGAAAGGAAGCAAAGGATCACGGTGAAGGCGGAATCTTCGTCGGCTACGTTCCCAAGGAAGGCGAAGAGGTCGTTATCGTTGAGGACGTTATCACCGCAGGCACTGCTATCAGAGAGAGCATGGCTAATCTCGGCTCCTTGAACGGCGTTAAGGTCGCTGCAACATTTGTTATGGTAGACCGCAAGGAAAAGGGTCAGACCGAAAAGAGCGCTATGTCTGAAATCACCGATGAATTCGGATTCCCTGTATATTCCGTTGTTGACGTTTATGACATCATCGAATATTTGGAGGAAGACCCCTCGAACGAAGAAAACGTTACAAGAATCAAGAACTATCTTGCGATCAACGGAGCTAAGGCATGAGAAGTCTTATAGACATTTTGGATTTTTCGGTTGCCGAGCTTGATAAGATAATCGAAACGGCAATTGATATCAGCAAAAAGCCTGAAAAATACAGCGCCGTTTGCCGAGATAAAATTTTGGCGACTCTCTTCTTTGAACCCTCGACCCGTACACGCCTCAGCTTTGAGGCGGCAATGCTTCGCTTGGGCGGCAAGGTCTTAGGGTTCTCGGACGCCGGCAGCTCTTCTGCCGCAAAGGGCGAAAGCGTTGCTGACACCGCAAAGACGGTCAGTTGTTATGCCGACATCATCGCTATGCGCCACCCTCAAGAGGGAGCTCCATACGTTGCCTCTAGGGCGGCAACGATCCCCGTGATCAACGCAGGTGACGGCGGTCACAATCACCCGACACAAACTTTGGCCGACCTTTTGACCATCAAAAAGGAAACGGGCAGACTTCATGATCTCACCGTCGGTCTTTGCGGCGACTTGAAATACGGCAGAACGGTTCATTCGCTCATCTCAGCGCTTTCAAGGTATGAGGGGATCAACATCGTGCTCATTTCACCAAAGGAGCTCAGGATCCCCGACTATGTCAAGTCGGATGTTTTGGATAAGTGCGAAATGAGCTATACTGAGACCGAAGGGCTGGAGGAAGCTCTTCCCTCTCTCGACGTTTTATATATGACAAGAATTCAGCGTGAGAGATTTTCCGACCCCGAGGAGTATGAGCGCTTAAAGGATTCATATATCCTGACCCTTGATAAGCTTGATAATGCTAAGAAAGATCTTTGCATCATGCATCCGTTGCCGAGAGTTAATGAGATCTCGGTTAAGATCGATGATGACCCGAGAGCTTGTTATTTCAAGCAAGCCAAGAACGGCATGTATATGCGTATGGCGCTTATCTTAAAGCTTTTGGGCTATATGGGCGAGGTTGGTGAGGATTCGATCCCCGAAGCCTTTGAATCGGACGAGCTTAGATGCAAAAACCCCAAGTGCATTACACAGACCGAGCAGGAGATCGTTCACTCCTTCAAAAAATGTGACGACGGAAGCACAAGGTGCATTTATTGCGAACAAAAAGCAGAATAGAGAAAAAGCGACAGCCTTGAACTGTCGCTTTTTTGATGTGTGAGCAGGGCTTGTCGCTTGCGGTGAGGGCGAAGCCCGACAGCAGCGGCTGAGCCGCCGCTGCTGTCATCCCCGTAGCGGAGCTACGGGGCACCCGCGCGGCACGCGCGGGTGGGGCTTCGCCCGCCAAGGCCGAGGGACGAGCCGTGGGCGCCGCCTGAGCGGCTGCGACACGTTCCGATGATTTATTTCAGATCTGACCAAAATTCTCCGATTGACACGTCACTCTCAATAGGTGTATAATCAAAGTGTAATAGACTCTGTGAAAGGACGGCGCACACTATGGCAAAATCCACTCTTAAAATAATTAAGATCGATCCCTATCTTGCTCCCTTTGAAAAAGACCTTGAGCTAAGAATGAAAAACTATCACGCAAAGCGCAAGGAGCTTATCGGAAAAGGCAGCATTATAGATTTTGCAAACAGCCATAAATATTTCGGCTTCCACCGTGAGAACGGCAAGTTCATCTATCGCGAATGGGCCCCTGCCGCAGAGGAAATGTATCTTGCGGGCGATTTCAACGGTTGGAGCACACGCTCCTGCCCCATGACAAGGCTTGATAACGGCGTTTTCGAGGTCAGCTTGGATGAGTCTTGTGCTCCTAAGGCGGGCGAAAAGGTTCAAGCCATCGTTATTCATAACAACGAGGAGCTCAGGCGCATCCCGACCCACGCAACACGCGTGGTACAGGACCCCGTTACATACCTTTGGTGTGCCGAGATCGAAGAAGAATCCCACTTTGAATGGACAGACTCCGGCTTCAAGCGTGAGAAAACTCCCCTCATCTATGAATGTCACATCGGCATGGCACAGGATGACTATAAGGTCGGCTCCTATACCGAGTTCAAGGAAAACATTCTCCCGAGAATCAAAGAGCTTGGATATAACACCATTCAGATAATGGCTATCATGGAGCACCCTTATTACGGCTCGTTTGGATATCAGGTCTCAAACTTCTTTGCGGCATCCTCAAGATACGGCAAATCGGATGAACTAAGAGACCTCATCAACACAGCACACGAAATGGGCATTGCCGTTTTACTCGACGTTGTCCACTCACACGCTGTCAAGAACACCAATGAGGGCTTGAACCAATTCGACGGAACAGAATATCAGTTCTTCCACGAAGGCGAAAAGGGTAACCACTCAGCTTGGGGCACAAAGCTCTTTAACTATGGCAAAAACGAGGTCTTGCACTTTTTGCTCTCCAACCTTAAATATTGGATGGAAGAGTTCCACTTTGACGGCTTCAGATTCGACGGTGTCACCTCAATGTTATATCTCGATCACGGTTTGGGAAGCGCATTCACATCCTATGATATGTATTTCTCGATGAACACCGACACCGAAGCTGTGACCTATTTACAGCTCGCAAACGAGCTTATTCACAAAATAAACCCCGACGCACTCACTATTGCTGAGGATATGTCGGGAATGCCGGGAATGTGCTTAAAGATCTCGGACGGCGGCATCGGATTTGACTATCGTCTTTCGATGGGTGTGCCCGATCTTTGGATAAAGACCATCAAGGAGCTTAGAGACGAGCAGTGGAGCATGGGCAAGCTTTGGTATGAGCTTAATCAGCGAAGACCGAGCGAGAAAACTGTCGGATATGCCGAATCTCACGACCAGGCGCTCGTCGGTGACAAGACGATAATGTTCCGCCTTTGCGACGCCGCAATGTATACGGGAATGCAAAAGTTCGGAAACAACGCTTGTGTTGACCGCGGAATCGCTTTGCACAAGATGATAAGACTTTTGACCGCTTCTTTGGGCGGTGACGGGTATTTAAACTTTATGGGCAACGAGTTCGGCCACCCCGAATGGATCGACTTCCCCCGTGAGGGCAACGGCTGGAGCTATCACTATTGCAGACGCCAGTGGAGCTTGGTTGACGACCACGGTCTGAGATATTGCGAGCTTAACGAGTTCGACAAGGCAATGATAGACCTCATCAAGCGCGAAAATCTCTTGACGAAGGAAAGCGTCCTTAGATGTGTCCACGAGGACGATCAGATAATTGCGTTCTCGAAGGGATCGCTCACGTTAGCGTTCAACTTTAATCCTTCCGTATCCTTTGAGGGTTACTTTATCCCCACCGAGACTGAGGGCGACTATAAAGCCGTTCTTTCAAGCGACGACGGCAGGTTCGGCGGATACTCACGAGTTGACGGCACGACCGTATACCGCTCAAGAAAACAGCCTGACGGCAGGATCGGCTTTAAATGCTATCTGCCGACAAGAACGGCTATCGCATTCAAGCGCAACCCCGGAAGAGTCAAGAAATGATAATTTGCCTGCTCGGTTTCGGGCAGGCAGTTTTTCTTTTTTGCTATAACACTATACCCTCGGTAGATTTCTCCCCACTCAACCGCCGGTATGTAGACTTTAAGGGAAATAGATCTTAAACTGATATCGAAAGGAGGCGGCAAAATGGATCAAGTAAAGATCGGCAGATTTATTGCCGAACGTCGAAAAGCGATCTGCTTAACACAGATGCAGTTAGCAGAAATGCTTGGCATCACAGACCGTGCGGTTTCAAAATGGGAAACGGGAAGAGCGATGCCCGATTCTTCTATTATGCTTGAATTGTGCGATATTATTAAGATTTCAGTAAACGATTTATTATGTGGGGAGGTAGTTACAATGGATAATTACAACAAAGAATTAGAGAACAATTTGCTTGAAATGATCAAGCAAAAGGAAGAGGCAGATAAAAGATTGCTTATGATGGAAATCGTTATAGGCGTCGTGTGCATCCTGCCGTTATTGGCAGTCGTGATCGTTAGCTTGGTCGTTCCAATGGAAGAATCCACCGCTGCTATCACGGCTTTGGCAAGCGTTATTCCTCTTCTTATTGCCACACCGTTTGCTCTTAAAATCGAGCAGACCGCAGGCTATTATGAGTGCAAGCATTGCAAACACAAATATGTGCCCGAATATAAAAACGTTTTTATTGCTATGCACACGGGCAGAACGAGATATATGAAGTGCCCCGAATGCCATAAGCGTTCATGGCAGAAAAAAGTTATAAGCAAGGATTGATCACCAAGAGCGCTCTTTAAAACGGAGCGCTTTTGTTTTTCTTCCCTCTTGACAAAGAAACAAGGGTATGATATAATAGCTTCAAATTTAACAAGCTAAACCGTTGAAGCGGAGATAACGGCAATGATGCCTTTACAGAGAGCCCGTGGTGCTGAAAGTCGGGTAAGAAACAAGCTGTCAAATGGACCGCGGAGGGTGCAGTCAAATGTGATATGATCACAAAGTATTCTGCAACGTGAGGCATACGTTAGTTGCCGGAGATATATAAAGTATCTCGCTAAGCGCACTGCTTACGCAGTGAATTCAAGGTGGTACCGCGGATCAGATTCGTCCTTGACAGATCACATTTCTGTCGGGGCTTTTTTATTTTCCCCGACTTGTTGGGAGGAGCAAAAATGCTACTTGATAAACGATGGCGGCGCTCGCTGAAAACCTTAATATCTTTATAACAACTAAACTTTTTGGAGGAAACGAAAATGAAATATAATAACGTTGATTTTGATACCTATTTCAAGAATTATCCCGACGAAAACGGCTATTACGGCCCTTACGGAGGAGCATATATCTCAGAGGACTTGAAAAAAGCAATGGACGAGATAACAGAAGCTTATTTCACCATTTGCAAATCAAGGAAGTTTATTGATGAGCTAAGGCGCATCCGCAAGGAATTTCAGGGCAGACCGACCCCTATTTCCCATCTTGAACGCCTTTCGAACAAGCTCGGCAACGTTCAGATATACGTTAAGCGTGAGGATCTTAACCACACAGGCGCACATAAGCTTAATCACTGTATGGGCGAGGCACTTTTGGCAAAATATATGGGCAAGAAGAAGGTCATCGCTGAAACGGGCGCCGGTCAGCACGGTGTTGCACTTGCTACCGCCGCTGCATATTTCGGGCTTGAGTGTGATATCTATATGGGCTCAGTAGACATCAAGAAACAGGCTCCAAACGTTGCAAGAATGAAGATCTTGGGCGCAAACGTCGTTGAGGTAACACACGGTCTTGCGACCTTGAAGGAAGCTGTTGACGCCGCATTTGAAGCATATACAAGAGAATATAAGGATGCGATCTATTGCATCGGCTCTGTCGTCGGCCCTCACCCCTTCCCGATGATGGTCAGAGACTTCCAGAGCATCGTCGGCATCGAAGCAAGAGAGCAGTTTGTTGAAATGACGGGCGAATTGCCCGATGCTGTTGTTGCTTGTGTCGGCGGCGGCTCGAACTCGATGGGTATGTTCTCCGGCTTCTTGAACTATCCCGTTGACATTTACGGCGTTGAGCCTTTGGGAAGAGGCACCGCCTTGGGCGATCACGCCGCGAGCCTACAGTATGGCTCCGAAGGCGTTATGCACGGCTTTAACAGCATTATGCTCAAGGATGAAAACGGCGATCCCGCCCCCGTATACTCGGTTGCAAGCGGCTTGGACTATCCCTCTTCGGGACCTGAGCACGCATTCCTGCACGACTTGGGAAGAGTTAAATATGACGTTATCGACGACGAAGAAACTATTGATGCGTTCTTCACACTTTCCCGTCTTGAGGGCATCATCCCCGCTATCGAAAGCTCGCACGCTGTGGCGTATGCTATGAAGCTTGCAAAGAAGATGGGCAAGGGCTCGATCCTTGTTTGTCTTTCGGGCAGAGGCGACAAGGATATGGACTATATCATCGAAAAGTACGGAATCAGATAATATATTTAAAATGAGCACCCCTTCGGGTGCTTATTTTCTTGACGGAAGCTCTAATCTTCGATATAATATATCTATCACAAAACGGGGGGCGACAATATGGATTTCAGCGCCGCAAGAAAACATGCAGACTTTGAAAAATACGCCGTAAATATTAAAAAAGCGAAAAAGCTAAGGATCATTTCGCTTATCCTCGGTATCGTGCTGGGCATAGTTGCCGTTATAAGTATTATGATCGGCGATTACTCGACTTTACTGATCATGGTCGTGCTGTTTGTAATGAATATTATTTTTGAAAAGCGCCGAGCGCGGCGAGAGCTCGATCTCATCCTCGCTCACGAGTGTGACCCAATCAAATATCTTACCGTTTTTATCGGAGCGTATGAGAATTATTTCTCAAGCAAGCGGACTATCGCTTATCATTATTCCTGTGCATTGCTTTATATCGGAGACTTCGATGAATATATGAAGTATAGCGAATATCTATGTGGCTCAAAAAAAGGCGGTCAATGTGTCTTCCGTTATCAGGCTGTTACGAGCTATTTCTTTGCCGATAATATCCCTGCCGTTAAGGAAGCCTATTTTGATTTTTTGCGTGCCTGCTCCGAATATGAAGAAAGCGGCAAAATGAAGGAAGCTGACAAGATGCGTATAGCTCGGTATAAGCTTATTGCCAATACGATTCTGGCGATAATAGACAAGGACGTCCCTAATTTGGAAAAAGCGATTAAGGAGCTTGATCCCGCAAGCAGCTACAATATAAACGTTTCATTTATATACTATTTGAAAGGCAGATGTGCTTATGCACTCGGGGATATTCCCCTTGCGCTCGGATGCTTCATCAACACGTGCAACACAGGCGGTCAGCTTGTATACGCCCGCTTGGCTGATGAATATATAAAGAAAATAGACACCGGACGAGGTGCTGCGGCAACGGAATAAATTTAAAGACAGCTTGGCAAATTCGCCTTGCTGTCTTTGTTTTATATCTGAGCCAAAAGCTCGCTTAATCTATCCAAGCTGCAAAAGCTTGTGCCGACGCCGCTGATCGCTCCGCCTGCACAGCAAACGGCATATTCAAGCACCTTGTCAAGTGTCAGCCCTCGGCTGAGCGCCAAACAAGCCCCTGCGACCATCGAATCCCCTGCGCCCTGAGTGCTTTTGACATCGACCTTGACAGCCTCACGATAGTGTACCTCGTCCTTCGAAACGATGACCGCGCCCTTTGCTCCCATCGAAGCCATTACGACCGAAACGCCGTAATCGGCAATTATTTTCTTCGAAAGAGCGATAACGTCGTCAACTGTTTCGATCTTTTCTCCGAAACTCGCCTCAAGCTCATACAAGTTGGGCTTTATCATATATGGGTTCGCTTCAAGACCTTTCAATAAGACCTCACCCTGAGCATCGAGAATTATTTTAATATCGGGGTTTTCACGCTTTGCGAGCTCAGAAAGAGATCTATATATATCCGTGCTTATCCCTTGCGGGAGGCTTCCCGTCAGCACAAGATTTCGGCTCTTTCTGACGGCACGCACAAACGACTGCATAAAATCGCTTAAGTGTTCTTCGCTGACAAATGCGCTCTTTTCATTTATTTCAATGGTGTTTTTGCGCGACTTATCAAAGATCTTAAGATTGATTCTGAGGTCGCCCTCACACTTGATGAAATCGTGAGGGATATTTTCACGCTCAAGAGTTTTTTCGATAACCTCGCCATGTCCGAAGTTGAGTCCGATAGCCTTTGTTTTGAGTCCCAAACGCTTAAGCGCACGGCTCACGTTTATTCCCTTTCCGCCGATATCAAGGCTTAACAGCTCGACACGGTTCATCGAATCAACATCAAATCTCTCACAGGATACGGTTTTGTCCAAGCATGGGCTGAGTGTTACTGTCGTTGTCAAAAAAATCGCCGCCTTCAAAAAGATATCTGTTACAAACAGTATACCTTCTTTATCGGCGGCTGTCAATCAGGCTTCCAACTGACGGGAAAGGAACATTGCTGCTGTCTGGCTCAAGGTTAGCTGAAGAGGCGTTCCCTTTGTCGAGGATTCGGGAGCAATAAAGCACACGGCACCCGAAATATCCCCCGAAACGATTATCGGGCTGATCGCAAGTGCGTGGCGTGCGATGCCCTCGGCTGGCATAACGGGCTTGCCCTCACCGGTGTATTGCCAGCTCTTTCGCATGTCCAAGATCTCTTCCAAGCCCTGAGAGATGCGGCGTTCATTAAACTCTCTCTTTGAAACACCCGAAACCGCAACAACGTGGTCTCTGTCGAAGATAACGACGGGGGCGTTGCCGAGCTTGTGAATGACCTCGGCAACCGATGCCGCAGATTCCGACAATTCGTTGATGGGGGAATATTTTTTGAAGATGACCTCGCCCTCGCTGTTGGTATAGATCTCAAGCGGGTCGCCCTCACGGATACGCATGGTGCGGCGGATCTCTTTGGGGATCACAACTCTGCCTAAATCATCGATTCTTCGAACGATTCCTGTAGCTTTCATTATATAAATCTCCTTTAAAACAAATTTGTAGGGTTATTATTTGTCAACAGATGAGATTTATACCGATTGAATTTACTTTTTAGAGTGGTTGTGTTATAATATGAAAAAACATAAGGAGATTTATATATGGCAAATTTCATTTGTGAATTTGATGGTGTCCGTGGACGCAATTTAAAATTATACGACACGAAAATCATAATCACCACTAAAAAGACCGTAGGTAGTTTGATAACAGGCAATTTTACCGATGGTGAAAAAACGATATATTTGTGCGATGTTGTTGGTATACAATTCAAGAAGAGTGGTGGCTTAATTGGGTATTTGCAATTTGAAACACCATCTATACAAATGAATAATATAAACGACAATATGTTTTCAGAAAACACCTTTACATACGAAGATGGTAAGAACGGAATCACTAATGATTTGATGGTTGCGCTCTATGATTTTATAACAGATAGAATTGAAGAATTGAAATATGGAAGCTCAATTATCAGCAAAACACCTGATTTTGAGTCAATGAAAATTTACAAACAAAAAGCTGAACAAGAATCTCACCAGTCTTATGATAAAGAAGCTTTTGAAAGTGAGAACGCAGGAGCAGATATTGGCGAAACCATTGATGATGAAGATTATGTTGATGTTGTATGTCCAAATTGCAGTGAGCAATTATCGTTTTTTAAAAATGAAACAAATGCCATTTGTCCATGGTGCAACTCTAAAATTGACCTTAAATAGTTTGAAAAGCGAGGTGAATATCACCTCGCTTTATATCTTTTCACCGCACTATGTATAGCCCAACAAAACTTGTCGAAAAGTGTCAATGTCGTCAGTGACGGGTCGCCCTCACGGATACGCATGGTGCGGCGGATCTCTTTGGGGATCACGACTCTGCCTAAATCATCGATTCTTCGAACGATTCCTGTAGCTTTCATTATATAAATCTCCTTTAAAACAAATTTGTAGGGTTATTATTTGTCAACAGATGAGATTTATACCGATTGTTTTAAAACAAATAAACAGCTTGCAATTCAAAAGAACTGCAAGCCGTTTTTGCGTTAAATTTTATTAAATTCCCATTACCGAGTCGATGGGCAACGAAACAACAATGCCCTTCGCTTTCGTGTTCATGCCGCATTTTTCGCTGATCGCACTCATGATCTTTACTTTGCTCTCATGCTTTGCAAGGATAAGCACGATCTGCTTTTCTTCCTGAAGGCTTAAGCCCCAGAAGCCTGTCGCCTCATCGGTCTCGATTCCGCGGCTGTGAATGATGGTTCCGCCGCCCGCACCTGCTTCTCTTGCGGCATCCATAACGTCGCTGCCGCATCCGCGGTCAACGATAGCCGCGATCAGTGCATATTTCTTTTCAGTCATTGTGTTTTCACCCTTTCCATTGTCAGGTAATTCACTTTTTTCGCCTGTGGCGTTCATTATTCTAAGCATTATGTTGCTGGCACCCGTTAGGGGCATTGTGAAAGCAATGCCGCTGTTGACAGAATCGAGTCGAAGCTGAGAATGCAACAGCTCAAGCATCTTGTTTCCGAACGACTTCGGAACCATGCTTACAAGCAAGCCCTTGTCGATGCTTCCGAGACCGAGTGTATCCATGATCTCGCTCGAAGCGGTTCCCTCAGCGCTCAGTCTGTACTGGATCGGGACATTGTTTTTGACGAACATCTCTGCTGCCTTGTCGGTCAGCTTCGGAGTCGCTATCAGAACGAGCATCTGATAGGATGAAGGCTGTTTATTGTTATCCATCAAGCAAACCCTCCTCGAGATCAATAATTACGTCGCTGTCAGCAGTAAGTCCTGCGTGCTCAACAATACCCTTCTTAAGCTTAGCGGTCTTGAATTTATAGACAAGTCCCATGATCTGAATAGCTATAAGAGGAGTTAATGCAACAAGTGCAACAACGCCGAATGCGTCTGTCATGATGTCGCCGCCGACCGCCTGACAGGTTCCGATGCTCAAAGGAAGCAGGAAGGTCGAGGTCATCGGGCCGCTGGCAACTCCGCCCGAGTCGAATGCGATACCGACAAATATCTTCGGAACGAAGAAGCTCATCGCAAGCGCAATAAGATATCCGGGGATGATTATCCAATAGATCGGGATGCTCAAAAGCACACGGAGCATCGCCAGACCGATACTTATCGCAACACCGATGGACATGCTTCGGTTCATCGCCTTTACGGAAATTGCGCCGTCAGTTACGTTTTCAACCTGGTGGTTAAGTACCTGTATCGCAGGCTCAGCTTTGACGATATAATAACCGATTATCATTCCGATCGGAACGAGCACCCAGTTATACTCAAGCGAAGCGAGCTCCTGTCCCAAGAATGCGCCGACGGGAGCGAATCCGACGTTTACGCCGCAAAGGAACAAAACAAGTCCGATGAAAGTATATATCATACCGACCGCAATACGCTTGATCTGTCGTTTATAATATCTTTTGGTGATAAGCTGGAAGAGTATAAATACCGCAACTATCGGCACGAGGGAGATCATGACCTCACCGCCGAATTTTGGGATCTCCAATGCGAAGACCTCAACAACGTCTCTCGTGGTCGTTACATTTGCGACCTCACCGAGTGAATATGCGGCTTCGGTAGGTTTATAGAAGCAGCCGAGCAAAAGTACCGCAAGGATCGGCCCGACACTTGAAAGTGCTACAAGACCGAAGCTGTCGCTTGCGGAGTTTTCGTCGCTTCGCGCAGACGCAAGACCGATACCCATCGCCATGATGAAAGGAACGGTCATCGGGCCGGTGGTAACTCCGCCCGAGTCAAATGCTACCGCCAAAAATTCCTTCGGAACGAGGAAGGAAATGCCGATAAGCGCTATGTAGAGGATAATGAGCAGCTTTGAAAGGCTGATCCTGAATTTGATTCGGATTATTGCCAACGCCAAAAAGATTCCGACGCCGACTGCAACAGTCAATATGAGGACTATGTTCGGGATGGAGGGGACCTGTTCGGCAAGAACCTGAAGGTCAGGCTCAGATATTGTGATGATAACACCCATCACAAATCCGATCAGCAAAACGATCCAAGTTTTTTTGGTTTTTGAGATCTGAACGCCGATACCCTCACCGATCGGTGTCATCGCCATTTCAGCGCCGAGCTGGAAAAAGCCCATGCCCAAAATAAGCATCACCGCGCCGACAAGGAACATCACCATCGTGCCGATCTCCATAGGTACCAGGAAAATGCTTATGAGCAGCATTATACCGGTTATTGGCAGAACTGCCGAAAGGGATTCGAGCGTTTTTTCTTTAAGTTTTGGATTCAAAACAGTACCGCCTTTCTTTAAGATTGAAATTTAGCTATCACTATATATAATAACATTTTTTTAGCGTGAATGCAAGACGGTTCAAGGCAAAATACCTATATATTTTAAACAAATTTAAGGCTTTTTATTTGTAAGTGTGCCGAATTTATGCCGCTGTGTTGAAATCTTCGGACGTTCGTTATTGACACCTGTGTTTTATATGCTATATAATATATACATACCACAAAAGGAGGTTTTGGCGAATGTTTAAAAACATAGGCAAGAAGATCATGATCTTAGCCAAGGTCATCTGTTTTCTCGGCATCGGTGTGAGCGTGCTTTGGGGGATCATCTACTTACTTTCAGAGAGGCTTTACCTCGAAGACATCGTGATCGCTCTCATAATAATAGCATCAGGAACTCTTGCATCCTGGCTCTCAAGCATTTTCATCTATGGGTTCGGTGAGCTGATCGACAAGACGGCTGAGATATCAAACAAGCTTCCTGAATCAAAGACCGCCGAAGAGCCTGCTCCCGCGGCGCCGAAATACAACCCCGACACAGAGTATAGATGCCCCGAATGCGGCGGCAAATTCAAGTTCGGACAGGAAAAATGCCCGGGCTGCGGCAAGAAGATCAATTGGAAATAGAAATCATCTCCCACCCATTCGGGTGGGAGATCTTTGTCATAAGCAGCGAGCGTCTGCGAGAAGGGCGGCAGCCCCGCAGGTGCGAGCGGTCAGGGCACAAAAATCCCTCCCGACAAAATCGGAAGGGATAGTTTTTAGTTCTTATTCTCGCTTTCAAGCCTTGCCTTTTCAGCTTCGAGCATAGCGATCAGATCGTCGATTCTCGAGGGCGAAAGGTTTTCGATGTTAAGACCGGTGCTTGCGGGCTTGGGGGCTTCTGTCTTAGGCGCTTCCGCAACAGCTTCAGCAACGGGCTCTGCCGCAGGCTTATCGGAAGTGAACTCAAGCTTCTGCTCAGGCTTCTTATCCGAGGTGAACTCAAGCTTTTGTTCGGGTCTTGCGGGCTCAGCCTGACGGATGTTGATCTCCTTTGCGGGCTTAGGCTCCTCTTCGGGAGTCTTATCGAGATAGCCTTCCTCAAGCTCGAATTTCTTCTTTTTAGCCTTTTCGATCTCAGCTCTTATAGCGTCAACATTAACGGGCTCGTCGATGATGGGAGTCTTGTTCTCTTTTTTCTTCTTTTTGAGGGAGATAACGAACATCGTAACCTCATAAGCCAAAACGAGCGCACAAGGAATTATGACCATTGTCAGCATACCGGCCTTAGAGGATGCAAAGCGCACTAATCCGCCGAAGAAGGTGGAATAGGTTTTCGCAACGCCGATGATATCATCTTGTCCTACACCCCATTTCTCCTCCGAGGGAGCGGTGTCGTACTTAACGATGTATCTTGTTTCGCTTGTGCCGTTGGGGTCGATCATCTCTTCTGTACCCAAGAAGCCGACGACAGCGAGCTGACCGTCTATACTGCAGAGGATGACGTTGCCCTCACGCTCGGGGAACTGACCCTCCTTGACGAAAACAGCCGAACCTTGAGCGATTCTCGGCTCCATTCCGTCACCGTTCATGATATATACTCTATATCCGAAGAGCGAGGGAGCAGAGTTGGTGTCTTTGAAGATTCCGAAGAGCACGAATGTGCCGACGATGGCGATTATAAGGATAAAAATAATGACCGTCATGACTATATCGAGCCAAGAGCGTTTTTTAGTGTTTTCGTGGAACATGAATTTTGACCGTCCTTCCCCAAATTATGACATGCGCAAAGTGCAAAAGCTTGTTCATCAATATATATGTTAAGTATAGCACATTTATTTCGATATAGCAAACACTTTTGTGAGGTTTTGCGACAAATATTTTTGTGTTAGTTTTATTGACAAACAATCACAGTTTGTATATAATATTAAGGTACATTTGCCGGTGAAGCAGAGTGGCAGAAAATCATCCTTTGGATGATTGGCGCATTCGTAATGCGCTGAGACGGCGACCGCTGCCTGCGGCAGATAAAGAGAGCCGACGAAGGAAAGAAATAAGGAGAATTTCGACGGCGACAGCCGAGAAAGGCGACTATATTTCTGACCGTATGGTCGCGTAGTTTAATTTAATATTTGCCGGTGCAGCACAG
>CAZYUJ010000006.1:45707-110716 GCA_964650705.1 uncultured Oscillospiraceae bacterium | reverse complement strand
CCCATGTAGCTAATTCAAACGCTCACGTTTGAATCCATAAAAAACCATCACCCAAAAGGGTGCTTGTTTTTTAATGTGAATTATTGGTGTAAGCAGAAACACAGGTAGATTTCGCGGAGCGAAAGCGTTGCAGTTTTTTGCGAAGCAAAATACTGCCGGGTTCAGAATCCCCATGTAGCTAATTCAAACGCTTACGTTTGAATCCATAAAAAACCATCACCCAATAGGGTGCTTGTTTTTTAATGTGAATTATTGGTGTAAGCAGAAACCCGGGTAGATTTCGCGGAGCGAAAGCGTTGCAGTTTTTTGCGAAGCAAAATACTGCCGGGTTCAGAATCCCCATGTAGCTAATTCAAACGCTTACGTTTGAATCCATAAAAAACCATCACCCTATAGGGTGCTTGTTTTTTATCTGAGTAAAATCTCCTAATTGTACTCTCCTCGGTTGATGTTATCATCCATATATGCTATTATGGATATAAGATCAGCGAGGTGAGAAGATGATATACCTTGAAAAATTCAAAATAGCGACAACTCGGCAGGAAGAGGATTTTTATCTTAACTTCCCCTATCAGCTCGAGATGGCGTGCTTTACACACGATATTTACCCGTTTAAGGTTTTCCCTCAAAAAGAGCTCACAGAGATCTCTTTCGCTCCGATAACGATATTCTATGGCTCAAACGGTTCGGGGAAATCAACACTACTAAACATAATTGCCGAAAAGCTCAAGCTTTCGCGCTCGGCGCCGTTTAATAATACACCCTATTTTGAGGATTATTTGATGCTTTGTGAATATGAGACCTGCTTTGAAAGAAGTATTCCCAAGCAAAGCAAGCTGATCGCAAGCGATGATGTGTTTGATTTTTTGTTGGATGTGCGCGCTATCAACGAGGGCATTGATAAACGCCGCGAAGAGCTTTTCGAAGAGTATCGCTATAAGCGGGAGCATGGCTTCACCTTATCCTCATTGGAGGATTATAACGAGCTGAAATCCTATAACCGTGCGAAATCGAAAACAAAATCGCAATATACAGCAGCGCAGCTGCCTCGTGAGCTGAACGGCAAGTCAAACGGTGAAAGCGCTTTTGTCTTTTTCACGCACGAGATAAGGGAAAACGCATTGTATCTTTTAGACGAGCCTGAAAACAGCTTGAGTCCGAAGCTTGTTTTGGAGCTTGCACAGTTTTTGGAGGATTCGGCAAGGTTTTATGGTTGCCAATTTATAATCTCGACGCATTCGCCGTTTTTGCTTGCACTCAACGGTGCAAGGATATACGACCTTGACTCTAACCCTGTAAGCGTTAAAAAATGGACAGAGCTTGAGAACGTAAGAGCATATAAGAACTTTTTTGATAGTCATGATAATGACTTTTAGTTAAAAACTATCTCCCCCGTACTCTTTTGTACGAGGGAGATTTTTGCAGTATTTTAGATTGCAGAACAAACGAGAGGAGCCCTACTTAAAGAAGAGCGGCAAAGGTTCCAAGAAGATGATGTCATCTCTGTCCTTGGCGTCGCCTTCAGCAAGAACCGCGCACTGACCGACGATGTTTCCGCCTGCATAATCAACGAGCTTTTTAACAGCCTCGAGCGATTCGCCTGTCGAGATAACGTCATCAACGATGAGCACACGCTTGCCCTTAAGGTAATCAGCCTCATTCTTGTCAAGCCAGAGCTTTTGCTCCACAGCAGTGGAGATAGATTTAACGTTTACGGAAACGGGATCATGCATATAAAGCTTTGCCATTTTTCTTGCAACGATATATTTCATTCCGCCGCCGATCTGACGAGCCATTTCATATGCAAGAGGGATACCCTTTGATTCTGCGGTGATTATAACGTCACACTCAGGGATCTTTTTAATGAGCTCTTTAGCACACGCAACCGTCAGCTCAACATCCGAAAACATGATGAATGCGGCAATATCAAGCTTATCGTTAACGGGACAGATCGGAAGATCTCTTTCAAGTCCTGCGACGTGGAGTTTATAAGTAGCCATATTATCCGTCCTTTCCTTTTGTCATCCTGCGGGCCAAGTGAGCTCTCTGCCTGCAAGAAGGTGGAAGTGAATGTGAGGAACGGTCTGTCCGGCATCCTTGCCGCAGTTGGAAACAACGCGATATCCCGATTCATCAAGCCCCATCTGACGTGTTACATTTGTGATAGCGGCATAAATATCGCCGATGAAATAGCCGTTAAGGTCACGCTTTATCTCATTCAAAGACGATATGTGATTTTTGGGAATGAACAAATAGTGAACGGGTGCTGTGGGAGAAATATCTTCGAAAGCGTATACGGTTTCATCCTCATAAACCTTTTTTGAGGGGATCTCACCCTTTATGATCTTGCAGAACAAGCAATCATCATTATATTGGCACATTGTTGTTTCCTCCTTTAAATATTTAAAATTTTTATTACTTTACAAACTCTTCGACAATTGCCTTTGTGCCTTCGAGTGCGGCATTAACAAGGCTCTTGTCGCCAACACCTGCCATAGCGGAGTCGGGTCTTCCGCCGCCCTTGCCGTTTGTGAGGGCTGCGATCTTACCTACGATCTTCCCTGCGAGTGCGCCCTTGCTTACAGCCTGCTTGCCGCAAGCAACAGCGATATTTGTGTTGCTGATGAGGACGCAGACGTTAAGCTCGTCCTTGTCTCTTAGACTTTCAGCCATCTGTCTGAGCTCGCCGCCGTTAGCGTCAGCCATTACAGCCAAGATAAGCTTCACGCCGTTAACATCAACCGTATTGTCTGCCAAGGATGCGGAGCGCATCTTTGCGATCTCGCTCGAAAGCTCAGCATTTGCCTTTTCGAGGCTCTTAACTTCATCCATAACGCTGACACAGCGTGCTACCAATCCGGCAGGATTTGCGAGCTTGAGTGCGGATGCGGAATTGTTAATTGTGTCGATCTGAGCGCCCAAGAGCTCCAAAACGCCTGTGCCGGTTACAGCTTCGATTCTTCTTACACCTGCGGCAACGCTGGATTCGGAGACGATCTTGAAAAGACCGATCTTTGAGGTGTTATCAAGATGTGTACCGCCGCAGAATTCAACGGAAGCGTCGCCCATTGTTACAACTCGAACGGTATCGCCGTATTTTTCACCGAAGAGTGCCATTGCGCCGAGCTTTTTAGCTTCGTCAATAGGCATTTCTTCCATTGTGATATTAAGAGCTCCGAGGATATATTCGTTGACCAAAGCTTCAACAGCCTTGATCTCTTCAGCAGTAAGAGCAGAGAAGTGAGAGAAGTCGAAGCGGCATCTTTCGGGATCAACATAGGATCCTGCCTGATGAACGTGTTCGCCCAAAACGTGTCGGAGTGCCGCCTGCAACAAGTGCGCGCAAGAGTGGTTTCTCATTGTGGAAAGACGTGTAGTCTTATCGACCTCAAGAGTTGCTTCCTGACCGACTTCGATAGCGCCTTCGATGACACGCGCGGTCAAAACGATCTTTCCGCCGACTGCCTTCTTGGTGTCGGTAACGACACACTTACCTGTCTTTGTGGTAACTGTGCCCTTGTCACCGACCTGTCCGCCCGATTCAGCATAGAAGGGGGTGTTTTTGGTGATGATATAGATATCATCGCCTGCACCTGAGGTTTCGATTATCTCATCATCAGTTGCGATATAGTCGATCACTTCGGTTGAAGACATTCTGTCATAGCCTATAAACTTAGAGGAATACTCTCTGGGCATCTTGTGGAAGATGGTTTCGTCAGCGCCCATATACTTCGAGTCGCCTCTGGCTGCACGGGCTGTTTCCTTCTGAACGTTAAGGGCTTCCTTATAGCCTTCTTCGTCACAGGAAAGACCCTTTTCTTCCAAGATCTCACGGGTGAGGTCGATCGGGAAGCCATAGGTATCCGAAAGAGTGAAGCACTTCTTGCCGTCGAGGACTGTTTCGCCCGCAGATACCATCTCATCAATATAACCGTTGAGAATGGTAAGTCCGCGGTCAATCGTTTCGTTGAAGTTCTTTTCCTCGTTTGTGAGGAGCTTAACGATGTAATCATATTTTTCTTCGAGCTCGTTATATTCGCCCTTTGAGCAATCTACAACGGTCTTTACAAGGTCCTTCAAGAACAAGCCGTTGATGCCCAAAAGCTTACCGTGACGGACAGCTCTTCTTAAGAGACGTCTCATAACGTAGCCTCTTCCCTCGTTAGAGGGCAAAACGCCGTCGGAAGCCATGAAGGTCACACTTCGGATATGGTCGGTTATGACACGGATAGAAACGTCCTTTTTATATTCAACGCCATACTCGACGTTTGCAAGCTCACAGATATGATCTCTTATTGCCTTAACGGTGTCAACGTCGAAGATAGAGTCAACGCCCTGCATCAAAGCTGCAAGTCTTTCAAGGCCCATACCGGTGTCGATGTTTTTCTGAGCCAAAGGTGTATAAGTGCCGTCCTCGTGGCGCTCGAACTGTGTGAACACAAGGTTCCAGAACTCCATATATCTGTCACAGTCACAGCCGATCTTGCAGTCGGGCTTGCCGCAGCCGTATTCGGGGCCGCGGTCGAAATGAATTTCGGAACAAGGGCCGCAAGGTCCGTCGATGCCGGCTTCCCAGAAGTTATCTTCCTTGCCCATACGGATGATCTTTTCCATGGGAAGGCCGATGTGCTCGTGCCAGATCTGTTCAGCTTCATCGTCATCCTGATATACGGTTACGAAAAGCTTTTCTTCGGGAATCTCCAAGACCTTTGTGATGTATTCCCAAGCCCATTCGATGGCTTCTTTCTTGAAGTAGTCGCCAAACGAGAAGTTGCCGAGCATTTCGAAGAATGTGCCGTGGCGTGCGGTCTTACCGACGTTTTCGATGTCGTTGGTTCTCACACACTTTTGGCAGGTGGTCATTCTTGCACGTGGGGGAACCTCTTGGTTGGTGAAGTATGGCTTTAAGGGAGCCATGCCCGCGATGGTGAAAAGTACGCTCTTGTCATTTTCGGGAATCAAGGGATAGCTTTTGTGACGCAAGCAGCCCTTTGATTCGAAGAACTTTAAATAGCTTTCTCTAAGCTCATTAAGTCCTGTCCATTTCATAAATTCAGTCTCCTTTATTTTGGATTGTTTTTCTGTGTGGGAGGAGCGGCGAGCGTCGGATTCCGCGCGGCGAAGCCGCTGTGGGATTCGGTGCGAGCCGCGGGGTAAGATAAAAAAATAAACCCCGCCCCCAACAATGGGACGAAGTTACTCGTGGTACCACCCAAATTCGTCTGCAGATGCAGACCTCATTAAAAAGCCTTAACGCGGCTTTGTCGTCACGGTTTCCCGCAAAGCTCGGGGGGAGCACCTGAATTCTGCTTACAGGCTCGCACCAAGCGCCTGCTCTCTTCGAAGCAAAAATAACAGTCAATCCCGTCATCGCCAATTAAATAGATTATATACTTGCCAAAGCATTTTGTCAAGCGGATAAATCCATGTTTCAGCATTATCTATGCTCAAATCCGAGCTTTTTGAATATGTTTCGGAATTAAAGGTCAAATTCGGTTGACAAAGGGCTCCCTTGGATTTATAATGATATGGTACAATTTATCACTGCAAACGCTTAAAGTGCCATGCTTTCATAAGAGCCCTCACGTCTGTGCTTTGCGGAGATTTTTATATGAAAGGATTGAGATTTTTGCCTATTACAGAAATTCTCGAAAAGAATGCAAGAGTATATCCCAACGATGTTGCTTTGGTTGAGGTCAATCCTCAGCTCCCCGAAAGCAAGAGAATGACATGGAAGGAATATAGCCTCATAGAGACCTCGAAGGTCGATAAATTCCGTGATGAGATCACATGGAAGGAATTCAACAAGCGTTCAAACCGCTTCGCAAATATGCTTTATGCTCACGGCATCAAGAAGGGCGACAAGGTCGCAATTTTGTTGATGAACTGTCTTGAATGGCTTCCGATATATTTCGGTATTTTGAAGACGGGCGCTTTAGCTGTTCCTTTGAACTTCAGATATGCCGCAGACGAGATCAAATATTGCTTGGAGCTTGCTGACGTTGACGCTTTGGTGTTCGGCCCCGAGTTTATCGGCCGTGTCGAAGAGATCATCGACTATGTACCCAAGGTTAAGAGCTGTTATTATGTCGGTGAGGATTGCCCTACGTTTGCGGAAAGCTATAATAAGCTTTTGGGCTTCTATTCCTCGACTTCTCCCACACAGGATTTGACAGACGACGACTATGCTGCAATTTATTTCTCTTCGGGAACGACCGGCTTCCCGAAAGCCATTATACATAAACACCGTTCGCTTTCGCACTCTTGCTTGGTTGAGCAAAAGCATCACGGACAGACAAAGGATGACGTTTTCCTTTGCATCCCGCCGCTCTATCACACAGGTGCGAAGATGCACTGGTTCGGCTCATTCCTTGTCGGCGGAAAAACTGTTCTTCTAAGAGGCGTTAAGCCCGAATGGGTCATCAAAACCGTATCCGAGGAGAAGTGTACCATCGTTTGGCTTTTGGTGCCGTGGGCACAGGATATTTTAGACGCCATCGACAGAGGCGACATCAAGCTTAATGAATATAAGCTTGATCAGTGGAGACTTATGCACATTGGCGCTCAGCCTGTTCCGCCGTCACTCATAAGACACTGGAAGGAGATATTCCCCGATCATGCATATGACACGAACTATGGACTGAGCGAATCTATCGGCCCCGGTTGTGTGCATTTGGGTGTTGAGAATATTCACAAGGTCGGAGCTATCGGTGTTGCAGGTTACGGATGGGAGCTTAAGATCGTCGATGAAAACAGAAACACCGTTCCACAGGGTGAGGTTGGCGAGCTTGCGGTCAAGGGCCCGGGCGTTATGGAATGCTATTACAAGGATGAAAAAGCTACCCGTGAGACATTAAGCGATGACGGTTGGCTCTATACCGGTGACATGGCAGAGCAGGATGTGGACGGATTCATTTGGCTTGTGGACAGAAAGAAGGACGTTATCATCACCGGCGGTGAAAACCTCTATCCCGTTCAGATCGAAAACTTCATAAGACAGAACTTCAAGGTCAAGGACGTTGCTGTTATCGGCTTGCCTGACCCGAGACTCGGAGAGATCGCTGCTGCTATCGTTGAGGTCAAGGAGGGCGAGCAATTAACAGAAGCTGAGCTTGAGAGCTTCTATTTAGCTCTTCCGAGATATAAGAGACCGAAGAAGACGATATTTGCGCCCGTTCCGAGAAATGCAACGGGAAAGATCGAAAAGCCAAAGCTAAGAGAGATCTATTGCGGCGAGCGATTGGTCGCCATGCAAAACGGGCTTGTTTAATATTAAAATCTACTGCTGACCGAGCGAGCGGGCGAAGCCCGAGCAATGCGCCCAAAGGGCGCATTGCGGCGCGAAGCGAAGCTTCGCGCGAGCCGAGCGCCGAAGGCGCTCGGCGGGGCTTCGCCTTCCCCTCGGCGGCAGACTTTGTATAAGGAGAGTAACTCATGAAAAAGCTACTTATCGGTAACGCTGCCGTTGCCCGCGGAGCATATGAAGCAGGGGCAAGATTTTGCTCATCATATCCCGGCACACCCAGCACCGAGATTACCGAAGAAATCGTAAAATATGATGAGATCTATGCCGAGTGGGCACCAAATGAAAAGGTAGCCTGTGAGGCGGCGATCGGCGCCGCTATCGGCGGAGCGAGAGCAATGAGCTGTATGAAGCACGTTGGTCTTAACGTTATGGCTGACCCTGTTTTCACCGTCAGCTATATGGGCGTTAACGCAGGACTTGTTCTATGTGTGGCTGATGACCCCGGAATGCATTCTTCTCAGAACGAGCAGGATTCACGTCACTATGCAAAAGCTTCAAAGGTCATGATGCTTGAGCCCAGCGACTCACAGGAATGCAAGGACATGACAAAGCTTGCGTTCGAACTTTCCGAACAGTTTGATACCCCCGTTTTCGTTCGTTTGTCAACAAGAGTTTCACACTCTCAGAGCTTGGTTGAGCTTTGTGACCGTGAGGAAATTCCGCTTAAACCATATGTTAAGGACATCGCAAAGAACGTTATGATGCCCGCAAACGCTATCAAGCGCCACGTTGTTGTTGAGCAGCGTATTAAGGCTTTGACCGAGTATGCTGAGCACACTCCCCTCAACATAATCGAGGACAACAGCTCGAAGATCGGCGTTATCTCAGCGGGTATTGACTATGAATACTCAAAAGAGGCTTTGGGTGACAAGGTGAACTATCTCAAGCTCGGAATGCTCTATCCCCTTCCCGAAAAGCTTATCAAGGATTTCTGTGAAGGATTGGACGAGGTCTACGTTATTGAAGAGCTTGACCCGTATATTGAAGAGCACTGCAAGGCATTGGGAATCAAGGTCATCGGCAAGGAGAGGCTTACACTTTTGGGCGAATACACTCCCGCGATGATAGCGAAAGCTGTTTTTAACGAAGATGCGCCCGAATGTGCGGAGCTTGATGCTCCCGTTCC
Organism: uncultured Oscillospiraceae bacterium; assembly: GCA_964650705.1. Lineage (GTDB taxonomy): Bacteria > Bacillota > Clostridia > Oscillospirales > Ruminococcaceae > Faeciplasma. Next base: position 102,284 of record CAZYUJ010000006.1, on the reverse strand, counting down.
GGCAAGACCTCCTGTCATGTGTGCTGGATGCCCTCACAGAGGAACCTTCTATGTATTAAAGAAGCTTGGTTTAACCGTTTGCGGCGATATCGGATGCTACACCTTGGGCGCAGTTGCCCCTTTGGGCGCCGTTGATACAGTTATCTGTATGGGCGCTTCCATCGGCTCAGCATTCGGCATGGCGAAGGTCATGGGCAAGGAAGCAAGCAAGAAGATCGTTTCCGTCATCGGTGACTCGACCTTTATTCACTCGGGAATCACAGGACTTATTGACGTTGTATATAACAAGGGTAACAACACCGTTATCATTTTGGACAACTCCATCACCGGAATGACCGGCCATCAGGACAACCCGACAACGGGAAGAACCATCAGAGGCGAAGCAACGAAGCAGGTCGATCTTGTTGCACTTTGCAAGGCTATCGGAATTGACCATGTTGCGGTTGCTGACCCGTTTGACCTTAAGGGATTTGAGGAAGTTGTTAAGCGTGAGACCGAGCGAGACGAGCCTTCAGTCATTATCGCACAGCGCCCGTGTGCCCTCTTGAAAACGGTCAAGTACAAAGGTCACTGTGAGATCAACGATAAATGCAAAAAGTGCAAAAAGTGTATGCAGTTAGGCTGCCCTGCAATCAAAAACACCGACGGTGTGATATCCATTGACTATACACAGTGCAACGGCTGCGGACTTTGTATTAACATCTGTCCGTTTGGCGCAATAGAGAAAAAGGAGGACTGACCGATATGACAAAGAACATAATGATCGTTGGCGTCGGCGGTCAAGGAACTCTTTTGACCTCTCGAATTTTAGGTAACACCATTTTGGGTGAGGGTTATGACGTTAAGGTGAGCGAGGTTCACGGAATGAGCCAGCGCGGCGGAAGCGTTGTTACATATGTTAAATACGGCGAAAAGGTTCACTCCCCTATCATCGGCAAGGGTGAGGCTGACATAGTCTTGGCTTTCGAGCTTTTGGAAGCATTAAGAGCCTTGCCCTATGTTAAAAAGGGCGGAAAGATAATTGTTAACACACAAGAGATCGACCCGATGCCCGTTATCATCGGCGCGGCAAAGTATCCCGAAGATATCGAGAAAATACTTTCCGATAACACCGAGCTTGTCGCTGTTGATGCTCTTGCAAAGGCAAAGGAAGCAGGAAATATAAAGGCTGTTAACGTCGTTTTGATCGGCGTTATGGCAAGATCTACCGATATCCCTTATGAAAAGTGGGTCGAGGCTTTGAAGTCTACTGTTCCGCCGAAATTCTTGGACGTTAACCTTAAGGCTTTCGATCTTGGATATAACGGATAAACGGCATCTTCTGATTTGAATGAAATGGGGGGAAGAATATGATCATAACCGTTGTCGGAGAGGCTAAAACCGGAATTGAAGATATGATCGAAGAGCTTGGAAAGCTTATGTATTTTAAAGTTCTGGTAAACGAAGAATGCCCGAAAATAACCGATGATATCGGCATTAACGCTTCGCTTTATTCCGATTATTATACGAATGACGAAGTGTATATGTTTGTTATAGTTGATAAAAAGTATATTGACAGACTTCCCGCAAACTCGAAGGTCGTTTTGTTCACCGCAGCTTTGGAAGACAAAGAACGCGCATGGAAGATCCCTTTGGGCGGAAGCTTGCCGTTTTGGTTCAGACATAAGCTTAAGCGAGAACACGGTTGTTTCGATAGTATTCGATCTGACTTGCACTTTGTCTTGGGCGAAGCTTCGCCCGAAAGTCAGGCAAGACAAATATTCAAGCTTATTCATGAAATAACAGGCGATCAGCTATTTATGAGACGTATATAAAAACAAAAACCGCTTTCAAATTGATGAAGGCGGTTTTTTTGTGAAAATTTTAGTCCCCTCTCCGCAAAGAGAGGGGACGTTTTGTATTATTCGGAAGCGCTGTCGTGGCTGATAGCTGCTCTTTCGAGGTAGGTATCGTTCTTAACAACTTCAGCGTTGTTATAGACCTGCATACCGGTACCTGCGGGAAGGAGCTTACCGATGATAACGTTTTCCTTAAGGCCGAGCAAGTGGTCGGACTTGCCCTTGATCGCAGCGTCTGTAAGAGCTCTTGTTGTTTCCTGGAAGGAAGCAGCAGAGAGGAAGCTTTCAGAGCTTGAGGAAGCCTTTGTGATACCCTGAATAACAGGAATGGTTGTGATAAGCTTAGCGCTGAGGTCGCCGGCGTCGATCTCTTCCTGGATCTGAGCGTTGATCTCGTCGATCTCGTGCTTGTCAACAAGTGTACCGGGCAAGAGATAGCTCGAGCCGGAGTCGTCGATCTTAAGCTTTCTTAACATCTGACGTGTGATAACTTCGATGTGCTTGTCGTTAACGTCAACACCCTGTAAGCGGTAAACCTTCTGAACTTCGGTGATGATATAGTTTCTTACAGCTTCGGGGCCTAAGATCGCCAAAACATCAGCAGGGTTCTTGGAGCCTGCGGTGAGCTCGTCACCGGCAGTAACGGTTTCGCCGTCTCTAACCTTGATTCTGTAATCCCACGGAACAGGATACTGTTCAACTTCGCCTGTTTCGGTGTTTGTTACAACGATAACACGGGACTTCTTGATCTCTTCAATGTGAATAACGCCGTCAATTCTTGTAAGGATCGCTGCGCCCTTGGGCTTTCTCGATTCGAAGAGTTCTTCAACACGGGGAAGACCCTGGGTGATATCTTCTGCGGAAGCTACACCACCGGTATGGAAGGTTCTCATCGTAAGCTGAGTACCGGGTTCACCGATGGACTGAGCTGCGATGATACCGACAGCTTCACCGACGGAAACGATCGAAGAATGTGCAAGGTCCATACCGTAGCACTTAGCGCAGACGCCGCGCTTGGACTTACAGCCCAAAACGGATCTGATCTCGACCTTATCTCTGCCCAAGGCTTCAAGGGTCTCGATGACCTTGTTGGCATCAGCAGCAGACATAAGCTTGTTGGAGCTCATAACGACGTCGCCGTTGGCATTCTTGAGGTCTTCGACCAAGAATCTTCCGACAAGTCTTTCTGCGAACGGCTCGATAAGCTCGTTGCCGTTTCTGATCTCAAATACTTCGATACCTTCGTGAGTTCCGCAATCATCCTCAGTGATGATAACGTCCTGTGCGACGTCAACGAGACGTCTTGTGAGGTAACCTGAGTCAGCGGTTCTGAGTGCGGTATCGGTCAAGCCCTTACGAGCACCACGGGAAGAAATGAAGTATTCGAGTACGTTCAAGCCTTCACGGTAGTTAGCACGAATAGGCATTTCGATGGTAGCACCCGAGGTGTTAGCGATAAGTCCGCGCATACCTGCGAGCTGACGGATCTGAGCGATAGAGCCACGGGCACCGGAGTCGGACATCATGTAGATGGGGTTGTACTTATCGAGGTTCTGCTGCAAAGCAACAGTAACGTCATCAGTAGCCTTTGACCAGATCTCGATGAATCTCTTGGACTTTTCGCCGCGAGAGATGAGACCTCTCTTATACTGAGCATCGACCTTGTCAACTGCCTTGTCTGCGTTAGCCAAAATTTCCTTCTTCTTAGGAGGAATTTCAGCGTCACAAACTGCAACCGTGATAGCAGCCTTGGTGGAATATTTGAAGCCCAAAGCCTTGACAGCGTCCAAAACTTCACTGGTCTTGGTGGTGCCGTGCTTGCGGATACATCTTTCGATGATATCTGTGAGCTGCTTTTTCTTTACCAAGAAGCCGATCTCAAGGTCAAACTGTTTGTTGGAATCGGTTCTGTCAACATATCCAAGGTCCTGAGGGATGTTTTCGTTAAAGATGATACGTCCCATAGTGGTGTCAATGATCTTGGAGACCTGTTTGTCGCCGATAGTCTTTGTAACTCTGAGCTTGATCTTAGCCTGCAAGGAGATAAGTCCTGCCTGATAAGCCATCATAGCTTCGTTGATATCTCTGAATATCTTGCCTTCGCCCTTTTCTCCGTCCTTTTCAAGAGTGAGATAATAGGAGCCCAAAACCATGTCCTGTGTAGGAACAGCAACAGGCTTACCGTCAGCGGGCTTAAGAAGGTTGTTTGCAGCAAGCATCAAGAATCTTGCTTCAGCCTGAGCCTCAACGGACAAAGGAACGTGAACAGACATCTGGTCACCGTCGAAGTCGGCGTTGTAAGCGGTACAAACCAAGGGGTGAAGCTTTAAAGCTCTGCCCTCGACCAAAACGGGCTCGAATGCCTGGATACCCAAGCGGTGAAGTGTAGGAGCACGGTTGAGCAAAACAGGGTGACCCTGAATTACATTTTCAAGAGCATCCCAAACTTCGTCACGGCCTCTGTCAACCATCTTTCTTGCAGACTTGATGTTGATCTGGGGATTGGTGTCGACGAGTCTCTTCATAACGAAGGGCTTGAAGAGTTCGAGTGCCATTTCCTTGGGGAGACCGCACTGATACATCTTGAGCTCAGGTCCTACGACGATAACGGAACGTCCGGAATAGTCAACACGCTTACCCAAAAGGTTCTGACGGAAGCGGCCCTGCTTACCCTTGAGCATATCGGTAAGCGACTTGAATGCACGGTTGTTGGGACCTGTTACAGGTCTGCCGTGACGGCCGTTGTCAATAAGCGCGTCAACAGCTTCTTGGAGCATTCTCTTCTCGTTTCTGACGATAATGTCGGGAGCTTCGAGCTCGAGCATTCTCTTCAAACGGTTGTTTCTGTTGATAACTCTTCTGTAAAGGTCGTTAAGGTCGGATGTGGCATATCTGCCGCCATCGAGGGGAACCATAGGACGAAGATCCGGAGGAATTACGGGAACAACGCTTAAGACCATCCATTCGGGTCTGTTGCCCGAGGTTCTGAAAGCCTCAACGATTTCAAGTCTCTTAAGGAGCTTGATTCTCTTCTGACCCTGGGGGAGATCCTTGAGCTCTGCCTTAAGCTCTGCGGACAAAGCTTCAACGTCGATCTCTTCGAGAAGAGTTTTGATAGCCTCAGCGCCCATTCCTGCCTTGAAGCCGTCTTCATAACGCTCACGCGCATCCTGATATTCCTTTTCGGTAAGGATCTGCTTCTTGACAAGACCGGTATCGCCGGGATCTGTTACGATATATTTTGTGAAGTAAAGAACTTCTTCAAGACGCTTCTGGGAAACGTCGAGCATCTGTCCGATTCTTGAGGGGGTACCCTTGAAGTACCAGATGTGGGACACGGGAGCTGCAAGCTCGATATGACCCATACGTTCACGTCTTACCTTAGCTCTTGTAACCTCAACGCCGCAGCGTTCGCACACCTTGCCCTTGAAGCGGATCTTCTTATATTTACCGCAGTGGCATTCCCAGTCCTTTGTTGGGCCAAAGATGCGTTCACAGTATAAGCCGTCACGTTCGGGCTTCTGTGTGCGGTAATTTATTGTTTCGGGCTTTTCGACAGCACCGTGAGACCAGCTTTTGATCTGTTCGGGTGACGCAAGACCGATTTTAATTGAATCACATACGTTAAATTCCAAAATTACAAACCCTCTTTCCGTAAATATACAGCCGTCTTATCAGACGAGGTCAAGATTTTCTTCGTCAACGATGGAGAAACCGTCGAGGCCTTCTTCCATGTCAACGTCTGCTTCGTCACCGTCATCATAAGATGTGTCGGCGGTATAGTCATCCTCTACGCCTTCTGTCTCATAGGACATACCGTAATCGGAAATAGGAGCAGGAATGATGTCGTTATCCTCGTCAAAGTTTTGGGAGAGGTCGATCTCTTCGCCTGCTTCGTCAAGCACCTTAACGTCGAGCGAGAGGGACTGGAGTTCCTTAACCAATACCTTGAAGGATTCGGGGATACCTGCCTTGGGAACGTTCTGACCCTTGACGATTGCTTCATAGGTCTTGACACGTCCGGTGGTATCGTCAGACTTAACAGTAAGAATTTCCTGAAGAGTGTATGCAGCGCCGTAAGCTTCGAGTGCCCAAACTTCCATTTCACCGAAACGCTGACCGCCGAACTGTGCCTTACCGCCCAAAGGCTGCTGAGTTACCAAAGCATAAGGGCCGACAGAACGTGCGTGGATCTTATCGTCAACGAGGTGGTGGAGCTTGAGGTAGTACATGATACCTACGGTTACTCTGTTATCAAAAGGCTCACCGGTACGTCCGTCATACAAAACGGTCTTACCGTCTTCAGCCATTCCTGCGAGCTTGAAGCACTCACGGATATCTTCTTCGTGTGCGCCGTCAAATACAGGGGTCATGATCTTCCAGCCAAGCTTTCTTGCAGCCATACCGAGATGGACTTCAAGCACCTGACCGATGTTCATACGGGAAGGAACGCCCAAGGGGTTCAAAACGATATCCAAAGGAGTACCGTCTTCGAGGAAGGGCATATCTTCCTGTGAAAGGATTCTTGAAACAACACCCTTGTTACCGTGTCTACCTGCCATCTTGTCGCCGACAGAGATCTTTCTCTTCTGTGCGATATAGCAGCGAACGAGCATGTTAACTCCGGGAGAGAGCTCGTCACAGTTTTCGGGAGTAAATACCTTTACGTCGATGATGATACCCGATTCACCGTGAGGAACTCTAAGCGAATTGTCTCTTACTTCTCTTGCCTTTTCACCGAAGATAGCGCGAAGGAGTCTTTCTTCTGCGGTAAGCTCGGTCTCACCCTTAGGTGTTACCTTGCCAACGAGAATGTCGCCGCTTCTTACTTCGGCACCGATGCGGATGATACCGTTTTCATCGAGGTCCTTGAGTGCATCTTCACCGACACCGGGGATATCCTTTGTGATCTCTTCGGGGCCGAGCTTGGTGTCGCGGCATTCGATCTCATATTCTTCGATATGGACGGATGTATAAACGTCGTTTCTGACGAGCTTTTCGTTCAACAAAACAGCGTCTTCATAGTTGTAGCCCTCCCAAGTCATGAAGCCGATGAGAGCGTTCTTGCCGAGGGAGATCTCACCGTTGCAGGTTGCAGGGCCGTCACCGATTACCTGATGAGCTTCGATTCTTTCGCCCTTCTCAACGATAGGTCTCTGGTTGGTGCAGGTGCCCGAGTTGGAGCGCTTGAACTTGGTAAGTGTATAGGTCTTGATGTTGCCGGAATCTTCTCTGATAACGATCTCGGAAGCGTCAACGTGTTCAACAACACCGGCAGCTTCGGAAACGACAGCAACGCCCGAGTCAACACAAGCCTTGTATTCCATACCTGTACCGACGATAGGATTCTCGGTTACGAGGAGCGGAACAGCCTGACGCTGCATGTTAGCGCCCATGAGGGCACGGTTTGCGTCGTCGTTTTCAAGGAAGGGGATCATTGCGGTTGCAACGGAAACGACCATCTTAGGAGAAACGTCCATAAAGTCGATGTTTTCGCGGTCGATCTCCATGATCTGATCGCGGTAACGTCCGTTGACCTTTGCACGGGCAAACTTGTTATCCTCAGTAAGGGGCTCGTTTGCCTGAGCTACCATATAGTTATCTTCAACGTCAGCGGTCATGTAAACAACTTCGTCGGTTACAACGCCGGTCTCCTTATCGACCTTTCTGTAAGGAGCTTCGATGAAGCCGTATTCATTGATTCTTGCGAATGATGCAAGATAAGAGATCAAACCGATGTTAGGGCCTTCAGGAGTTTCGATAGGACACATTCTTCCATAGTGAGAATAGTGAACGTCACGAACCTCGAATCCTGCACGGTCACGGGAAAGACCGCCGGGGCCGAGAGCGGAAAGTCTTCTCTTATGGGTAAGCTCAGCAAGAGGGTTAGTCTGGTCCATGAACTGGGACAAAGGAGACGAACCGAAGAATTCCTTGATGGCTGCGGTTATGGGTCTGATATTGATAAGCGCGGTAGGAGTTACGACCTCGATATCCTGAGACTGAATGTTCATTCTTTCGCGGATAACTCTTTCCATACGGCTGAAGCCGATTCTGAACTGATTCTGTAAAAGCTCGCCTACGCAACGGATTCTTCTGTTGCCCAAGTGGTCGATATCGTCAATCGTTCCGACACCTTCGCAAAGGTTGAGGAAATAGGAAATCGTAGCGATCATATCATCCAAAACGATGTGCTTGGGAATGAGCTCTTCGATTCTTGACTTGATGCCTTCGATGATCTCATCGTTGTTTGCGCTTGCTTCAAGGATCTCACGCAAGACCTTGAAGGAAACCTTTTCGTTAACGCCATAGGGCTTTGCGTCAAAGTCGATATATCTGTCGATATCGACCATGCCGTTACCGATGACCTTAACTTCGACAACTTCAACCTTGTGGGTTACTTCGCCTGTGGGGCTTGTAAGAGTCTCACGCTTTTCAACAGTGAGGTATGCTTCCATTACGCCCAAAGCTTCGATCTCCATTGCGCGATCATATGAAAGGATCTCTCCGGGCTCTGCAACGATCTCACCTGTCATAGGATTTACAACAGGGCGGGCAAGAGTATGTCCGACCAAACGGGAACCGATGCCGAGCTTCTTGTTATACTTATATCTGCCGAAACGGCAAAGATCATATCTTCTTGCATCGAAGAAGAGGTTGTTTAAGTGTGTGATAGCGCTGTCAACCGTCGGAGGTTCACCGGGACGAAGCTTCTTGTATACTTCGATAAGGCCTTCATCAGTAGTCGTGGTGGAGTCCTTCTGCATGATGGTAGCCTTAAGTCTTGCATCATGGTTGAACATCTCTTCGATCTCGTCATTGGTACCGATACCGATAGCACGGATGAAGGTCGTTAAGGGGATCTTTCTGTTCTTGTCGATACGAACATAGACTACGTCATTGGAGTCCATTTCATATTCGAGCCAAGCACCTCTGTTAGGAATAACGGTGGACTTGAAGAGGTCCTTACCGGTCTTGTCCTTATCAGCAGCATAATAAACACCGGGAGAACGAACGAGCTGAGATACGATTACACGTTCAGCACCGTTGATGACGAAGGTGCCCGAAGGTGTCATGAGCGGGAAGTCGCCCATATAAACCTCACTGTCCTTGATCTCACCTGTCTCAAGGTTGTTAAGTCTTGCAGTTACACGCAAGGGAGCAGCATATGTTGTGTCTCTTTCCTTGCATTCCGCAATTGTGTACTTCGGCTCATCGTCGAGTCGGTAGTCAATGAAACTCAGCTCCAAGGTTTCGTTATAGTCCTTGATAGATGCAACGTCCTTGAAAACCTCTCTTAAGCCTTCCTCGAGGAACCATTTGTATGATTTCTTCTGGACTTCAATAAGGTTGGGCATTTCCAAGACTTCGTCGATCTTCGCAAAGCTTTTACGAACATTTTTACCGAGTCTGACGTCCTTGACATTGACCATTGGCTTATCACTCCTTATATTAATTTACGTTTTCCATAATTTTTTGTACTAAAACGCCGTTGCGACAAGCGAAACTCCTTTTCATTTGTTGAAAAGTAACATCAAACTTGTGATTTCGTTGAAAAAGTTCTCACTTTTTTACAACGTTTTTTCAAATAGGCGTCTTTTTAGCCATTATGATACATATTACAATGTAACTCATTTGTGTCAAGTTGTCAAGCGGCAATTTGAAAAAGTTTAGATTTTTGTGAAAAACGCTTGATTTTGGACTTGACATTTCAGAATTTAGGTGTTTTTGACCATATACAGTATTGACAATATGTGCAAAAGGACGATATAATTTAATTGTGCAATAAACTCGGCACAGAAATTGTATTATTGGTAGAAAACATCGGAAAGGATGATGACAATGAAACGTACAACAAGCATTTTGATGGCACTTTTGATGGTGCTTTGCATTTTTACCGGCTGCGGCTCAACTGCACTAAGTGATACTAATGCCAAAGCTGACATGGCTGTGACCGAAGGCTATGACGGCGGATGGTATATGGAATCGGACAGTGTGGACTGGCTCGAGGAAGAATGGGTCGTTGATGTGGAAGTAGCATATGACGAGATCGAGATGGAAACCGCCGTGGAACCGAGCACAGGAAGCACTACGGCAGACGAAGTTCCACAGTCCGAAAGAAAGATAATCAAGAACAAGTCGATGAACGTCCAGACGACCGACCTTGACGCTTTTATAAGTGAGCTCAAGAGACAGGTATCGGCAATGGGCGGATATGTCGAAAGCTCATCGAACTATAAATCGAGCGCTGATTATACCGTCAGAATCCCCGTCGATAACTATGATGCTTTTTCAACAGTTGTCGGAGATCTCGGAACAGTGACCTATGAAAACGAATACATCGACGACGTTACAAGCCAGTATATCGACATTGAAGCAAGACTTACTGCTTTAAGATCGGAACAGGAAAGCTATTTGCGCTTGATGGAAAAGGCGGAGACCGTCGAAGAGATCCTTAAGATCCAGAGCTATCTTTCAAACGTCAACTATCAGATCGAATCCTATACCGCTCAGCTCAATTCGATGAAGTCAAAGATCTCTTATAGCACTATTCATCTTTCGATCGCCGAGGTCGTCCGTGTGACCAACGTTACCGAAAAGCCGACTGTTTGGCAGCGTATCACATCGGGACTTTCGGATAACCTTTATGATATCGGTGAGGACGCTACCGACTTCTTCGTTGATTTCGTGAGCGCACTTCCCTATATCGCAATTTGGGCAGTTATCGTCGTTATCTGCATCATTATCGTTAAGGTTGCCATTAAGCGATACAAAAAGAAAAAGGCTTCGTTCGTAACTCCCGCAAAGGTCCAACCCGAGAAGCCAAAAGCTGAAAACAAATAAAAAATAAACCACGGAGCATAGAGTTCCGTGGTTTTTATTATCCTGTGATCCCCGAAGAAAAGAGCTTTTGTACTCTTTCATTCAAGCGGGCATATTCCGGTGTCTTCAACAGTCCCCTGTCGTTGATCTGTGATGCCATGCTTTGGGCAAGTCTAAGAATATCGCTGTCTGCGGCGATATCCGCGATCTTCAGCTTCGGCAAACCGTGCTGGGCGGAGCCGAAGAAATCGCCGGGTCCTCGAAGCTCAAGGTCAGCTTCGGAGATCTTAAAGCCGTCAGCGGTCGAGGAGAGAACGCGAAGTCTGCTCTTTGACTGTTCGCTGACGTTATCGGTGACCAAAATGCAATAGGATTGGTGCTCGCCGCGGCCCACTCGCCCTCTTAGCTGATGAAGCTGGCTGAGGCCAAAGCGGTCAGCGTCTTCGATAAGCATAACAGCGGCATTGGGGACGTCCACGCCGACCTCGATAACGGTCGTTGAGACCAAAACGTCGATGTCACCGTTTTTGAATTTTTGCATGACCTCCTCTTTTTTCGATGCCGCCATTGCGCCGTGCAAAAGCCCGACACGATAGTCCTTAAAATCGGTCTCGGATATCTCTTTTGCGTATTCCTTGACCGATTTTGTGTTTGCCGCCTCATTTTCTTCGATCGCAGGGCAAACGATATATGCCTGTCTTCCTTCGTTAAGGCGCTCTTTGATGAAGCCGAAGGCACGCTTCCTGAGCTTTCCCGTGACTGCATAGGTCTCGATCTTTTTTCTTCCGCCGGGAAGCTCATCCAACAGCGAAATATCAAGCTCGCCGTATATCATAAGTGCCAAGGTTCTCGGGATCGGCGTTGCGCTCATTACAAGGCGGTGAGGGTTTTTGCCCTTTCTTTCAAGCGCTGCACGCTGCTCAACGCCGAAGCGGTGTTGCTCATCGGTTATGACGAGTCCAAGGTTCTTAAACTCTGTGGATCGTTGGATTATTGCATGAGTTCCGACAACAACGCTGTATTCGCCCAAGGCTATTTTTTCCTTAAGCAGAGCCTTGTTTTTTGCGGTCAGCGAGCCTGTGAGAAGAGCGACCTCAACGCCCAAAGGCGCCAAAAATTTTTGCAAAGTTTCATGATGCTGTTGAGCTAAGATCTCGGTCGGTGCCATCAATACGGACTGTGAGCCGTTCAAGTGAGCAAAATAGCAACACGCAGCCGCAACTGCGGTCTTGCCCGAGCCGACATCTCCCAAAACAAGACGGTTCATCGGAATATCAGACTGCATATCCGAAATGCACTCGCCTATTGCACGGGATTGTGTGCCTGTTAGCTTGAAGGGCAGAGCGTTATAATACGGAGCTATGCTGTGATCGGTCATTTTATAGCCTGTAAGCGTGCGCTGAGCTGAGCGCATTTCATACATTCCGAGCTGAAGAGTTAAAAGCTCGTCGAATGCAAGTCTTCTGCGTGCCGAAGAAGCCGCCTCTCGGCTTGAGGGGAAATGTATCTCACAAAGCGCTTTGTCCAAGGGCATAAGCTGTGTAGCACTCAGTATATCTGCACCCAAGGTCTCAAGGCTTTCTAAGTCAAGCTGTTCGAGAGCTTTTTTGACGATAGAGCGAAGATAGTTTTGATTTATTCCTTCGGTTGACGGATATATAGGCATTATCCTGTCGCCCGACGCCGCTTTCAAAACGGTTGGCGAGGTCATTTCTTTCGAGGTCAAATTCCCCGTCACCTTGCCATAGAGGATATAGTCGTTTCCGACTTCGAGCGCTTTGAAGGCAAACTCCGAGTTATATATAACGACGGTCATGTCCGAAATACCGTCGGTGAAAACGAGGCGATAGATGGTCATTCCCTTGCGAATGCGGGCGGGGGCGAGCTTTGATACCACCCGTCCGGAAATGACGTTCATTTCGTCCAAAACAGCGTCGTCGATAGCGACGGGTGAGGTGAAATCAAGATAGTTTCTCGGAAGATGATAGATAAGATCACCGACAGTTTCGATATCAAGCTTTTTGAGCATTTCGGCTCGCTTCGGGCCGACTCCCTTTAAATACTGAACATTATCCTTAAGCGCCACTATCATCACCTCACTATGATTTACTTTATTTACATTATAATATTTTCCGGCTGGGTTTTCAAGGTGTTTGTTGACAAAGACAGGCTGTATGCTATAAAATATATCATGAGTATAATTGAAAGGGCTGTTATTTTGAATTTCTTGACGGATTTTGAGTGTATAATTTTCGACCTCGACGGAACGCTGATAAACTCAATAGATGCTTGGCGAGATGTTGACGAGATATTTATGAAGCGCCGCGATCTTCCCATCCCCGAGAACTTTTATGATAGGGTATCGTCGATGAATTTCCCTCAGGCGGCGGAGTACGTTATTTCAGAGTGCGGTGTGACCGACACACCCGAAGTTATCATGGCTGAGTGGCTCGAGCTTATCAGGCACGAATATGCCGAAAAGATCGGTGAGGTTCCGGGAGCTTGTGAGTTTTTGCATCTGTTAAAAGCTAACGGAGTCAAGTTGGTGTTAGCAACGGCATCACGAAAAGAACTCTATGAGCCTTGTCTTGAGCGATTGGGAGTTTATGATCTTTTTGATGCGTTTGTTACAACTGATGAGGTCAAGCGCAAAAAGGGCTTCCCCGATGTTTATCTTTTAGCGGCGCAGAAGGTTGGTGTGAGTGCTGAAAAGTGTTGTGTGTTCGAGGATATTTATCTTGGCATCGTCGGCGCAAAAGCGGCAAGCATGAAGGCTGTTGCCATTTTGGAAGAGCACTCTTCGGACGATTGGGATAAGATAAGAGAGCTTTGTGATATGGCTATAAGGGACTATCACGATATAATATAAAACAAATCCGCTTCGAATTGATCGAGGCGGATTTTTTACGTGCGCTTGCTTGGGGGCGAAGCCCGCCGTGGGCGTCTTGGGCGCCCACGGCAGCCCCGACGGCAGTCGGGGTGTTGGGCGCACCCGTTCGGGTGCGCCCAACAGGGCTTCGCCCCCCGAACGCGGCACAAGCGGAGCGGTGCCGCGCCACGAGGGCACAAAATTCAGTTCTCAGTTTTTTCGTTATCTTCTTCCGTTTCCTCTTCAGACAAAACGACACGGTTATACACAGCCGAAAGCTTTGCGAGCTTTTGTGCGGCATCTTCGGTCAGATCGCCCGCCTTGACTCTCCAGCGCCAATTCGTTCCGACAGTCGAGGGAATATTGATCCTCGCTTCGTTTCCAAGGCCCAAAATATCCTGTGGCTGTGCAATAGCGATATCTGCAATGCTCGACCATGCAAGTCTGAGTAAAGCTTTCGGGATGTCTTTCCTGTCAGCGATTCCGCAGTAGTCCATACAGAAGTCAAGCGGCTCGCCGTCAAGATTTTCAGCCCAGCCGTAAAGCGTGTCGCTGTCGTGAGTCGAGGTATACACAACACAAGAGCTTGTCTTATAGTTACAGGGCAGATAGTCGCTGTCTGCCTTGGGATCGAATGCAAACTGCAACACCTTCATTCCGGGGTATCCCGTGTCGGAGAGGAGCTGTTTAACGTCTTCGGTTACAAAGCCGAGATCCTCGGCAATGATCTGTTTTTTGCCGAGCCAATAGTTTGTGGAATTAAAGAGCTTCATGCCCGGGCCGTCACGCCAAACGCCGTTGACGGCGGTCTTGTCCTTCGCGGGAATCGAGAAGAAGCCTGCGAATCCTCTGAAGTGGTCGATTCTCAAAACGTCATATATCTCGGTTGCGAAGCCGATTCTGTCGATCCACCACTTATAGCCGTTTTGTTCCATATCCGCCCAGTTATAAAGAGGGTTGCCCCAAAGCTGACCGTCAAGAGCATAGTCATCGGGGGGGCATCCTGCAACGTTTTTGGGATTCTTGCTCTCATCAAGCTCAAAAAGTTCGGGATGGAGCCAAGCTTCAACGCTGTCATAAGCGCAGTATATCGGCATATCACCGATTATTTCAATTCCTCTGTCGTTAGCATATTTTTTCAGCTCGAACCACTGTTTAAAGAACTGATACTGTAAGAATACGTGGAATCCGATATCGTTCTTCAAGCGAACCTTTGCAGCTTCCAAAGCGGCGGGATATGCAAATTTGAGATCATTTTCCCAAACGTTCCAAGGCTTGCCGCCGTTTTCGTTCTTCAAAGCCATGAACAAAGCATAATCATAGACCCAGTTTCCGTTCTTATCAAGGAAAAGATGATAATTTATATCAGGCTTGAAGCGGCTGTAAGCAATTCTTAACACGTCAAAGATCGTGTTATATATCATGCCATAGTTTATATACTGCTCGTGGTCGCCGAACTGAACGTTTTTATATTCTTCCGGTTTCAAAAGCCCTTCAGCTTCCAAGGTTTCGAGGTCGATAAAATAGGGATTGCCCGCATGGATGGATGCTGACTGATAGGGAGAATCGCCATAGCCCGTAGGGGAAAGCGGGAGTATCTGCCAATAGTGCTGTTTGGCGCTGACTAGAAAATCAACAAACTTTCTTGCCTCTTTGCCGAGCTTTCCGATTCCGTATTCGCCGGGAAGAGAAGCGATTCCAAGCAAAATTCCGCTTGCTCTCATAAATATATCAAATCCTTTCAAAGATGATCAAATTGATAGATCGCTATATAGTATTTTATCAAATCGGCGCACAGTTTTCAACCATCTCGATGTATTTTTTAATTTAGTTTGCCCACACTATTGAAAATATAACTGAAAAAATGTATAATATACATACTTGTTATAAAAAACTACGCAGTAAGGAGATTACCGCGCATGACCGATATATCATTAATTGATTCAAAATTCAGCTATAACGGCAGATTGGGAGTCACGCTTCACGAAAACAGCACAGATTTTGCTGTTTGGGCTCCTGAGGCTGAAGCTGTCAAACTCAGAATATATGAACGTGCCTTCAGCCCCGTGCCCTCTATGATGTTAGACCTTAAGATGGATAAAAGCGGAGTTTGGCGATATCGTTATCCTGCTCCTTTGGAGGGAAAATTCTATACCTATTCATATACCTATAACGGTGTATCCCGTGAGGGCGTCGATATTTATGCAAATGCAACAGGCATAAACGGCGACAGAGGGTATATTGCCGATTTCAGAAAAACAAACCCCGAGGGTTGGGAGAACGAGACTTATGTTGAGCTCGAAAGCTATACCGATGCTGTTATCTATGAAACACATATAAGAGACTTTTCTTCCGATCTCTCGTCCGGGATCGATAAGGAAGCGAGGCGCACATACGCTGCATTTTTGGATGACGAAAGCGTTACACCGAGCGGTAAAAAGACGTGTATATCTCACCTTGAAAACATGGGGATAACACACATTCATCTTCTGCCTGCTTTCAATTATGAAGGCGTTGATGAGCGCGATCCCGAAAGCTCATATAACTGGGGATATAACCCCAAGAACTATAACGTTCCCGAGGGCTCCTATTCCACCGACCCTGCTGACCCTGTTAAGAGGATCATCGAATTTAAAAAGATGGTGCAGGCATTGCATAAAAAGGGCATCGGCGTGGTTATGGACGTGGTCTATAATCACACCTATGAATCAAAAAACTCCTGCTTTGAAATAGCATATCCCGGATATTATCACAGAATGACTGAGGACGGAAGGTTTTCCGGCGGTTCGGGCTGTGGAAATGAAATGGCATCCGAACACGCGATGTGCCGAAAATATATAATCGACTCGGTTTTGTGGTGGGCAAGTGAATATAAGATCGACGGATTCAGATTTGACCTTATGGCACTTTTGGATATCGACACCTTGAACGAGCTTGCCGACAAGCTTATCGCTATAAACCCGAACGTCATTTTATACGGTGAGGGTTGGACAGGCGGCACCTCGACCTTGCAATATGAGAAGGGCGCATTCAAATCAAACGCCAAAAAGACACCTCATTTCGCATATTTCAATGACAGCTTCAGAGATGCTATCAAGGGCGACACCTTCAGCAAAACTGCGCTTGGCTATGTTTCGGGTAACTTCCATTTGAAATCTGCGATCGTTTCGGGACTTTTGGGAAATGCGAGCTGGGCAGAATCTCCCGAACAGACAGTCAACTATTGTGAAGCGCACGATAACCTGACACTTTGGGACAAGCTGATGGTTTCCGTCCGAGGAAGCCACACCGAGGACAAAAAGAAGATGGCTCGGCTTTCCGGGGCGCTTGTGTTCTTGGCTCAAGGTGTGCCGTTCATTCAGGCAGGACAGGAGATGCTAAGATCCAAGGATCTGGGTGATGGATGCTTTGATGAAAACAGCTATTGCTCGCCCGACAGCGTCAACTCGATAAAATGGGATATGCTCGATGAAAATGAGCGTGAGGTCGATTATTTCAAGGGACTTATCGCATTCAGAAAAGCTCACCCGATCCTACGGCTCAGAACTTCCGAGGAGGTTGCGAAAACAGCCTCGCTCAAGCCATCGCCCGACGGAACCGTGGCTCTTGAACTGAGCTCAGAGGAGGAAAAGGTTTTGATACTTGTTAACCCTGTCCCCAGAGCAAAGATGTTTGTTTTGCCCGAAGGCGAGTGGCAGGTGTATATAAGCGATATCAAAGCGGGAAACGAGCCTTTGGCAACATATTGTGAGGGTGTGTTCGTTCCGCCGATATCGGCAATGGTTTTGATAAGAAAATAGAGTTCGGGTGCCAAGGGAAGGCGCAGCCGCTCCGACAGCCAAAGGCTGTCGGAGCAGCCCCTCGAAGGGCGAAGCCCTTCGAGGGAGCCGCGGCGAATGCCGCGGCGGGCTGCGCCCCGCACTCGGCTTGAACGTAAGCACATGGAGGATATATTATGGACAAACAGCAATTACTCGGTTACATAGACTCGCAAAGAGACGCAATGGTCGAAACTCTTTGCACTCTCATCTCCTATCCCAGCTATCAGCAGGAAGCTGAAGACGGTGCGCCTTTCGGCAGACCCGTCAGAGAATGCCTTGACAAAGCTCTTGAAATTTGCGAAGGCTTCGGCTTTGAGACCAAAAACTATGACGGATACGTCGGCACAGCGGAATATACCGAAGGAGAAGCATTGCTCGGCATCTTGGGGCACTTAGACGTTGTTCCCGAGGGAACGGGTTGGACTCACGAGCCCTTTAACGCTCACGTTTGTGACGGAAAGGTTTTCGGACGCGGCTCGATCGACGACAAGGGCCCTTGTGTTGCGGTCATGTATGCCATGAAGGCGCTCAAGGATTTGAACGTTCCCTTGAAGAACGGTTTCCGCTTGATTTTGGGCACGAACGAGGAAAACGGTTCGGGCGACCTTGAATATTTTGAAAAAGTTGCAGCAATGCCCAAATGGCTCTTCACGCCTGACGGAAACTATCCTGTTATCAACATCGAAAAAGGCATGATCCGTGCTCGATTAGGCGCAACTGTCGAAAACTCGAAGCTCGTTTCCTTCCATTCGGGAAAGACGATCAACGCTGTTCCCGAGCTTGCAAACGCGACCGTTAGAGGCATCTCTAAAGAAGAGATCGAAAATGCCGTGAACAAGCTTAGTGCTACCTGCGAGTTTGTAATAAGCGAATGCAATGAGGGCATAAGAATCAACGTTAAGGGCAAGAGCGCACACGCTTCGACCCCTGATCTCGGCGATAACGCATTGACCTGCCTGCTTGCTCTGCTTTCAAAGCTTGGCGTTTGTGAGACTGTTGACAAGCTTTCAAAGATGTTCCCCTATGGCGAGACGGACGGAAATAGCTCAGGAATCAAGGCGAGTGACGAGGTTTCGGGAGCATTGACCGAAGTCCTCTCGGTTTTGGATTATGACGGAGGCGAGATGGTTGGATGGATAGACATCCGCTTCCCTGTTTGTGAGAGTGTTGAAGGCGTGAAATCGAAGCTGACGGCAACCGCTAATAGCTACGGCTTTGATATCAAGGCGGGCGGCGCTGAGCCTCATTATGTAGACTCGAACAGCGCATTTGTCAAAACGCTTTTGGGCGTTTATGAAGACATGACGGGCGAAAAGGGCGAATGTATCGCTATCGGCGGCGGAACTTATGTGCATCACACCGAGGGCGGCGTTGCGTTTGGCGCTGAGTTCCCCGGCGAGGACAACCATATGCACGGCGCAGATGAGTTCATGACTATTGACAGCCTTGTTTTGAATGCGAAGATGTTTGCGCTTGCTATTTATGAGGTTTGCAATAACGAGGAGCTGAACTAAACAAAAAATTAACGGTCGGAGATCTCCGACCGTTTTTTGTTATTCTGACAGCTTAAAATCAAACGTCTCCTTGAAATCTTCGAAGCATTCGGGACAGATCCAGTAGTATTCATCTGAGGTGGTATAGGCTTCGTGAATGTCGCCATCATTGGGAGATATCTTTTCCCAACAAAACTCGCAATGCTCGTGATCCCAATCTTTTCTCGAAGGTGTCATCTTGCGAAGATGAAGAGTTTCCCCTGATAAATACTTTTCTTGACCGTTAAGTCGCCAATCGTTGGGTTCTATCATAACAAGTTACCTCTTCGAAGAGTTTCTCTTTTTCTTCACAGGTTTTTTGACAGAATGGCCGAATCCGCCGAGCTTTTTGCCAAGCTCGAAATATTCGCCGTGAGAATAGGCAATAAGCCCTGCTTTTTCAAGGCAGATCCTTCCCGATTCGTCGATAAGATCATTTGCAACATTCACGCAAACGATATCTGCAATGAACATATCGTGTGAACCTAGGGGGACGATATCGGTGACCCTACACTCGATGCTTACGGGGCTTGCGTCCAATATGGGAGAGCTGACCTCGTTTGCCGGGGAAACCGTCAGCCCAAGGTTTTTAAGCTTATCCTCGTTTCTGCCCGAGCGCACACCGAGGTAGTCAGTCTCCTTGACGATATGCTTTGTGGTCAGGTTGATGACAAAGTCGCCCGATTCCTTGATCAGATCATATGAATATCTTTCGGGACGGACGGAGATATAGGTCTTTGGGGGATTTGAGTTTATAATGCCCGTCCAAGCGATAGTTATGGCGTTGGGTTTCTCTACGCTTCCGCAGGTCACGACGACCGCAGGGACAGGCGACAAGATCGTGCTGCCCTTGAACTTCGTTTTCTTAGATGTGTTCATAAACTTCCTCCTCGTTTTCTATCGGGATGGCATTTATAACCTCGATATCATAGCCGTTTTCGGCAACGTCGTCATAAAGGTCTTTGATCTTTTTGTTGGTGATCGCCGCTTTTGCCGTATTGAAAACAGCAGGGAGCGCCAAAAGCCAGACCGGCTTTTTCTTTTTGCCCTTTTTGATTTTTCCGCCCAGTGCGATTGCAAACAGCCCCGCAGCGATAGCGGTTATGCCAAGTGCTTTGAGTCCCTCTTCGCCCAGATAGTTAGAGCCGATCGCGAGTCGAGCGTTTTTAAAATTCTTTTCTATGATCATGGTCGTTGCCTTTCAGGAGTTTTTTTATTATTGTAGCATATTTTGTTTTATTATGCAACAAAGAAGCGGCGAAGTCGCACGCCGCCTGACGGTGCGCGACCGAAGGGAGCGCGGCGGCAGAGTGGCGGGCGGTGCGCCGCGGGCAAAGCGCGCAAACGTTCGGCTCCACCTTGCGCACAGGCTCACTTCGTTCGCCGCGCCGCAAGACGTCGCCTGAGCCGCAAAAATCCCCCATCCGAAAAGGATGAGGGATCGATTTAAAACTTAACTTGCCAGCGGTCGCTGTATGTTGTTCTGACAGGCGGTTCGGATGATTCTTTTTTTGATGTTTCAGATCTGCTTGCACGCTCACTCAAAAGCTTATCAAAAAGCGCTTCATCCATAGGAAGGCTTACCGTTTTGTTTCCGAGCCAGGATGACAGATAGGCTGCATTCGAAATCGTCAGCTCATTAGCGCCTTCATATCCGTTTGCGATAAGCTCTTCGCCAAAGAAGATGCTGTTGACAAAGTTTTGAATGATACCTGTGTGAGCGCTTCCTGAATCGTTGGAGATGATCTCCTCATATTCAAGATCAGCTTCGACAAAGCTGCTTTTAGCTTCGAAGCAAGTCTTTCTCTCCGACTGTTTGAGCTTCCACCATTTGAGCGAGTTGTTTTCCAAAACGATCTTGCCAAGATCGCCACAGATCTCGAGGCGGTTTGTGCCGGGAAGCTCACCTGTTGAAGTGATAAATGTTCCTGTTGCGCCGTTCGCATAGCGTGCAAAGATGGTGACATTATCTTCGACCTCAATATTGTGATATTTGGCTTCATCGCAAAATGCGGTTATTTCTGTGGGCATTCCGCATATCCACTGCCAAAGATCAAGGTTATGGGGCGCCTGATTCAAAAGCACTCCCCCACCCTCACCGTTCCAGGTTGCGCGCCAATCACCCGAATCATAATAAAACTGTGTGCGATACCAGTTTGTTACCGTCCACCCAACACGCTTGAGCTCGCCGAGCTCGCCGCCAGACACGATCTCTTTAGCCTTGATGAACAAAGGATTTGTCCGTTGGTTGAACATGATCGCAAACACCTTGCCGCTGTCTTTTGCAACTTCGTTCAGCGCTTTAGCCTTCGACACGCACACATCCTCAGGCTTTTCGACCAAAACGTGTACGCCGTGGCTCAAACAATATGAAGCGATATCGGCATGGCTTGGGTGAGGAACGGACACGATAACAGCGTCAACCCTGCCGCTTGAAAGCATTTGCTTATAATCGGCAAACCCCTCGACCTCAGGGATATATTTTGCATAATGCAAAAGCCGAGCCTCGTTAACGTCACAAACAGCAGTCAACTTTGCACCGACGATCTTGCCCGACAAAAGACAGCTTGCGTGTGCCGATCCGATGTTTCCGACACCGATAATTCCGATTCTTAATGTATCCACGATATCCTCCGTGAGTCGAGTTTTATTTGTTTCCGCCGTAGGTGTCGCGGGTATCGGCAAATACAGCTTCTGTGGCAACCTTGCGGCGAGATGTTTTTACTCGCTTCATAAGCTCTTCATAATAGAGGTCTTCATCAATGGGAAGTGTAACTTCCTTGCCCAAGAAGGAAGAAAGATGCATAGCGTTTGAAAGCATAAGTCCGTTGATGCCCTCAGAGCCGTGAGCGATAAGCGGTTCACCGCGCAAGATTGCGCCGCCCCAAGCGTTGATAACGCCGATATGCTGCTCGTTCTTGCCGTCAGTCTCGATCTCGACATCATGAGCCTTAAGGTTGCCGAAGGGAACCTTATTGGTTGCCGAGAATTCCTTTTCGGTCATTTCGAATTCTAACACGTGAAGTCCGTCATAATCTGCAACGATCTTCGCCTTGTCCATCTGGATCTCGAAGCGGTTGGTGCCTTTCGCATCACCTGTTGTGGTGATGAACACACCTGTTGCACCGTTTGCATATTCGCAATATGTAGTAACGTCATCCTCAACCTCAATATCATGCCATTTGCCATAGTGAAGATGAGACTGGAGCTTAACGGGAAGTCCGCAGATCCACTGCCAAAGGTCAAGCTGGTGAGGACACTGGTTCAATAAAACGCCGCCGCCTTCGCCCGACCAGGTTGCACGCCAGTTGCCCGAATCATAATATGCCTGAGGGCGGTACCAGTCAGTGATTATCCAGTTGGTACGGCGGATCTCGCCGTATTCGCCCGACTGAACGAGCTCACGCATCTTTCTGTAAATATGGTTGGTACGCTGGTTGAACATCATTCCGAAGATAACTTCGGGGTGTTTTTCGGCTTCTTCATTCATTTCTCTGACCTGCTTGGTATATACACCTGCAGGCTTTTCAACCATAACGTGAATTCCTCTCTTCATGCATTCGATCGCGTATTTGGTATGGTCATAGTGAGGAACAGCAACCAAGCAAGCGTCAATTGCGCCTGAGTCAAGCATTTCCTCAGCAGTGTTAAAGGTCAAAACATCAGCCGAGAGATTTTCCTTTGTCCATTCAAGACGGGAAGGGTTAGTGTCGGCAACGGCTGCCAAAACGAAGTCGGGGCAGTTGCCTTTGACGATGTTGGAAGCATGGCCGGAGCCCATGTTGCCAACGCCGATTATGCCAAGTCTGATTTTTTCCATATATACTCCTCCTTAATTAAAATCCGCAGGACTTAAGATACTTATAGCTTCTTGTCAAGCAGTCAAACGGATCTTCGCCGTTACAGTCATCCTGCTCAACAAGCATATATTTCGTGCCCGAAGCTTCGGCACATTTGAAAATGCGGTCAAAGTTGATGTTGCCCTCGCCCAGTACAGCCATCTTTTTGCCATAGGCGAAGTCCTTCAAGTGGATAACGGGGATCCTTCCCGATAACTTTTCGCACCACTGTGCAGGATCTCCTCCGCCGGCAGTTACCCAGAAAGTATCGAGTGTGAAGCCGAGCTCATCGGGGGCAAAGCCTTCTGCCAAATGCTCGATTATAAGCTTGCCGTCAACCTTCTTGAACTCCTGATCGTGGTTGTGATACATAAAAAGCTTTCCCGATTCCTTGATCTTCTTGGCGACGGGAGCATACTTTTCTATCCAACCCTTTGGGGTGTCGTCATAAGCTTCGAGCTTAAACTCCTGCCAACCAAAGCCGATGTGAGGACAATCAAAAACATCGTGGTCACGGATGACCTTTTCGATATCTCCCGTGAGCTTCACGGGAGGAGTGTGAGTTATCACACAGTTAAGTCCGTTCTTTGAAAGTTCCTGCTTAAGCCACTGAGCCTCGAACTCACAGGTTCCCGAAACCTGAACATTTTTATAGCCGATGTCAGCGATCCTTCTCAAAGTCTCGGAAAACGAATCAAGATCCTTGCAATAGTCTTTTACTGTGAAGAGCTGTGCGCCAATCTGCATAGTGTACCCTCCTTATCAGATGAGCTTTTTGAATGCGTCACATGCCGCATCGAATGCTGTGTCGCTGTCGGGATATGTATAAAGTGTTCCGACCTTAGATTCTTCGCCTTCTCTTTCAAGCTCAGCAAGTCCTTTGAACACTGTCAAGTGAGGCTCGATAGTGAAAGCGTTTCCGCCGCCGGCGATAAACTGTGAAACTATGTGGGGAACGTTTCCTGCTCCGCATCCTGCGGGAACAACTCTGCCGTCAAGCATGGCGTCCTTTATGTGCATATATTTTGTGTGATCCTTCAAAAGCTCCCAAGCTTTCAATGTATCAACGCCCGACTGGACATAGTTTGCAGGGTCAAAAACGCCGCAAAGCGAAGGAACCTCTGTCAAAATTTCGAGAACACGCTCGGGCTCATCGCCATAGATGCCCTTTTCGTTTTCGTGACACAAAGAAACCTTATAAGGCTCGGCGATCTCCGCCATCAAGGAGAGGCGGTAAATGACCTCATTCTTATACTGTGCGTATTCATGTCCTTGGGGAACATAGAAAGAAAACATACGAATATTTTCACATTCCATCGCAGCAGCAATGTCCAAAGTGTGCTTATACTTATCTAAATGAGCCTTGAAGTCGCCGTTTAAAACGTCGATCTTGCCGATAGGCGAGCCGATGCTCCACACAACAAGACCGTTGTCGGAGAGCTTCGATCTGATCTCCTTTGCCTGTTCAAGCGAGATATCTGAAATGTTGCCGAATTCAGTGCCTCTTATCTCGATGCCGTTAAGGGAGTTTCTTTTCATCGCTTCGATCTGGTGATCGATGTTTCCGCCTGCCTCATCAGCAAAGGCGAATATTTTTATATTTTTGTCAATACTCATTTGCGTACCTCCTGAATATACTGCCAAATTTCAAGCCATATGATGACTAATATCATTATAACATACCGCTGTTTTTTTGCAATATAATAATATAAAACTTTTATTGCGTTAGATGCCGGGATTATTGCAAAAAGTAAAATTGGTAAAGAATTTCAACAAAATTGCGTACTCGTTAAGCAAGATATCAAACAAACTAAAAATATCTCATAATCGCTTGCAATATTTTATATTTTATGATACAATGATTAGAGCCAATCCGAGAAGCGGGTGTGCGGGTCCTGTGCAACAAGGCGCTGTGAACCATGTCAGGCGGGGAACCGAGCAGCATTAAGCAGTTAGCTTTGTGTGACGCAGTCTCGCCTGCACACCTACTTGTCGGATTGGATTTTATTTTAAAGGAGTGGAATGAATGTATACTGCGCTGTACCGCAAATGGAGACCTCTTAGCTTTGACGACGTTATTTCTCAGCCACACATTACAACCACTCTGTCCCGTCAGATAGCCGAACACAAAACTGCTCACGCATATCTCTTCACAGGTTCCCGAGGAACGGGCAAGACGACTTGTGCAAGAATCTTTGCAAAGGCTATCAACTGTCTTGATCCTATTGACGGCAAGCCCTGCTTGGAGTGTGAGATCTGCCGCGGTGCGGAATCGGGCTCGCTTTCAGATATTATCGAGATCGACGCCGCTTCGAATACAGGTGTTGACGATATCCGAGAACTCAGAGACTCGACAATTTACACTCCTGAGCTTTGCAAATATAAGGTCTATATTATCGACGAAGTTCATATGCTCTCGAACCAGGCTTTCAATGCGCTCTTAAAGATAATGGAAGAGCCGCCCGAACACGTCAAGTTCATTTTGGCAACGACTGAGGTTCACAAGGTCCCTGCGACCATAATTTCAAGATGTCAGCGATTTGACTTCAGACGCATCCGACCCGAAGATATTTCCGCAAGACTTAAGTATATTGCGAATGCTGAAGGCTTCAAGCTCGATGACGACGCAT
This sequence comes from uncultured Oscillospiraceae bacterium, assembly GCA_964650705.1. Lineage (GTDB taxonomy): Bacteria > Bacillota > Clostridia > Oscillospirales > Ruminococcaceae > Faeciplasma. Next base: position 76,932 of record CAZYUJ010000006.1, on the reverse strand, counting down.
CTTCCTTGATCGCAAGAATCGCAGACGGCGCAATGCGTGATGCTCTGTCACTTTTGGATCAGTGCGTGGCGTATTCGACCGATATTGATCTTAGCGTTGTATCAGATGCAGCCGGAATCGCAGGACGGGATTATTTATTTGATATATTAGAGGCTGTTGCGGATCGCAACATTTCTCTTGCGATTTCCAAAACGGACGAGCTTTATTCAAAATCCAAGGACATGACAAGGCTTTGCGACGAGCTTTTATTCCAAATGAGAAACTTGATGCTCATAAAGACTGTTCCCGAAAAGACAGAGCTTTTGGCTTGTCTTGACTCCGAAGCCGAAAGGCTTAAGGCGATCAGCTCGAAGCTGAGTATTGACGATATACTTTATCAGCTTGATATTTTACAGGATTGCTCACAGAGAATGCAAAAGTGTGTATCAAAGCGCACCGAGTTTGAGATGACTCTCGTTAAGCTTTGCACGCCGAAGATAAGCGCTTCGAAGTCTGCGCCGTCGGGCGATCTGAGTGTTCTTGCTGAGCGCATCGTTTCACTTGAAAAAGAAATAGCAAGGCTCAAAAGATCGGGAATAGCTCCTCAAAAAGAGGTTGAACCCGTTAAGCCCGAGAATATCGAGGTCAGCTCCCCTGCCCCCGCGGCTGAGGAAGCTCCGAAGGCTGAGAGCGCCGAGCGCAAGCCCTGCGCCCAATGGGATGCTATTATTGATCGCTTGACCGAGGTCAATCCGGGATGTGCAGGGGCGTTGAGAGGATCAAGAGCGGATATTCAAGGCAATTACTTGCTCATATCCGTCAAGAACAAGTTCTTCCTGGGATTGTTCAAAAAGCCCGAAAATGCAGCATCTTTGCGAGATGTAGCAAGGGAGATCACTGGCGTGACCTATTCTATTCGAGCAAAATGTGATGAAGCTGCTGTTGAGCAGGAGCGAGACCCCATTGCAGAGCTCATTGAAAAAGCCAAAAATGCCGATATACCGGTAGATATAAATTAACTGATTTAAGGAGATTTGTTATGAAAGCAAGAATTCCCGGAGGTATGAACTCCCCACAGAATATGAACTCTATGATCCGTCAGGCTCAGAAAATGCAGGAAGACATGGCTGCATTCCAGGAAGCATTGGAAGCAAAGGAATTTAAGGCTTCTGTCGGCGGCGGCGCTGTTGAGATCACAATGAACGGCAAGCGTGAGGTTTTGGGCGTTTCCATCAAGCCCGAGGTCGTTGACCCTGAGGATATCGAGATGCTCGAGGATCTGATCGCTTCCGCTGTTAATGAAGTTTTGTCCAACATTGAGACTGAATCCGCAGAAGGTATGCAGCAGATCACAGGCGGCGTTAACTTGCCGGGTGTATTCTGATGGCTGACGCTAATGCTTTGCCGCTCACCCTTTTGGCTGAGCAATTTGCCAAGCTCCCCGGAATCGGAATGAAGACTGCACAAAGGCTCGCATATTTCGTCATGTCGATGACCGACGAAGAGGCTGAGGCTTTTGCGAAAGCGATCATCTATGCTCACAAGACGGTACATACCTGCTCGGTCTGTCAGAACCTCACCGACAAGGCTGTGTGCCCAATTTGTGACGATAATTCACGGGATCACTCGGTCATTTGCGTAGTTGAGGGGCCCAAGGACGTCTCTGCGTTCGAAAGAACGAGAGAATATAAAGGAGTTTATCACGTTTTGCATGGGCTCATTTCGCCAATTGACGGAGTTACTCCCGACAAGCTAAGGATCACCGAGCTTTTGCAGCGGATCGCAAAGGATGATATAAGAGAAGTTATCATGGCGACGAACCCTACGCCCGAAGGCGAGGCTACAGCTATGTACATCTCCAAGCTCTTGAAGCCTTTGGGTATCAAGGTCACTCGATTGGCGTTCGGACTCCCGATCGGTGCGATCTTGGAATATGCCGATGAGGTCACTCTGTATAAAGCCCTCGAAAACAGAAACGAGATCTAAGATGCTTTCTGATAAACTTTATATGCAAGAAGCTTTGGAGCTTGCCAGACTTGCCGCAGAACAGGGTGAGACCCCCGTTGGCGCAGTCGTTGTGAAAAAATCGACAGGCGAGATCATCGGACGCGGATATAATAGGCGTGAGACCGTCAAGTCCCCTCTTGCTCACGCCGAGATAATGGCGCTTGACGAAGCGAGCAAAACGCTTGGCGGATGGCGTGTCGTTGACAGCGTTTTATATGTGACGCTTGAGCCTTGTCCGATGTGTGCAGGAGCTATCATAAACTCACGAATCGACAAAGTCGTATACGGCGCGAGCGATAAAAAAGCCGGCTCATGCGGATCGGTTGTGAACCTGTTCGAGCTTGATTATAACCATAAGCCTGAGATCATTTCGGGCGTGATGGAGGAAGAGTGTTCCGGCATACTTTCGGAGTTTTTTAAGGAACTCAGAAAAACGAAGGTGCCATATAAGAAAAATAATCCCTGATCTACGGTCGGGGATTTTTTGTTTGATGTTAATATCCAAAAAGAAAACCCCAAGGAATTAACCTTGGGGTTTATTGGTTTGTTTAGCTAAGCAATAAATTACTTGATGCCGATAACAACGCCGGAACCAACGGTTCTGCCGCCTTCACGGATAGCGAAACGGAGACCTTCTTCGATAGCGATAGGAGTGATGAGTTCAACATCGATCTCAACGTTATCGCCGGGCATGCACATTTCCTTGTCAGCAGGAAGGTGAACAACGCCGGTTACGTCAGTAGTTCTGAAGTAGAACTGAGGTCTGTAGTTGGTGAAGAAGGGAGTATGACGTCCGCCTTCTTCCTTCTTAAGAACGTAAACCTGTCCCTGGAACTTGGTGAGGGGGTTGATGGAGCCGGTCTTGCAAAGTACCTGGCCTCTTTCGATGTCCTTTCTCTGAACACCACGGAGAAGTGCGCCGATGTTGTCGCCTGCTTCAGCGTAGTCCAAAGTCTTTCTGAACATTTCGATACCGGTTACAACAGTCTTAGCTCTTTCTTCGGTAAGACCGATGATCTCAACTTCGTCGCCAACCTTAAGTGTACCTCTTTCAACTCTACCGGTTGCAACAGTACCACGGCCGGTGATGGTCATAGTATCTTCAACAGGCATCAAGAAGGGCATGTCAGCCTTACGGTCAGGAGTAGGAATGTAAGAGTCAACTGCTGCCATGAGTTCGAGGATAGGAGCGTAAGCAGCGTCGGAGATGTCATCGCTAGCTTCGAGAGCTGCAAGAGCGGAGCCCTTGATGATCGGAATGTCATCGCCGGGGAATTCGTACTTAGAAAGGAGATCTCTGATGTCCATTTCTACGAGTTCGAGAAGTTCTTCGTCGTCAACCATATCGCACTTGTTCATGAAAACAACGATTGCAGGAACGCCTACCTGACGAGCAAGAAGGATATGCTCTCTGGTCTGAGCCATAGGGCCGTCAGTAGCAGCGCAAACGAGGATAGCGCCGTCCATCTGAGCAGCACCGGTGATCATGTTCTTAACATAGTCAGCGTGGCCGGGGCAGTCAACGTGAGCATAGTGACGGTTGTCGGTTTCATACTCAACGTGAGCGGTATTGATTGTGATACCTCTTTCTCTTTCTTCAGGAGCCTTGTCGATCATGTCGTATGCTTCGAACTTAGCCTGGCCCTTCATAGCAAGAGTCTTGGTGATAGCTGCAGTAAGAGTGGTTTTGCCGTGGTCAACGTGGCCGATAGTACCAATGTTAACGTGGGGCTTGGTTCTTTCAAATTTCTGCTTTGCCATTGGAATTTTCCTCCCTTAGGTCATAGTATAGTAATTTAATTCTAACAGATTATTGTGTAAAATGCAAGCGTTATGCACACATTTTTTAAAAAATTTGCGACTTTTTAATTAGTCGTTATGCTTTCTTGCGTTCATGATGCCTTCAGCGATAGATCTGGGAACTTCGATGTAGCTGTGGGGCTCCATTGTGTACTGGCCACGGCCCTGAGTCTTGGATCTTAAGTCGTTGGAGTAACCGAACATTTCAGAAAGCGGAACAAGAGCGTCAACCTGTGCAACGCCGTTGTTAGTCTCCTGGCCGAGGATCTGTCCGCGGCGGGAGTTAAGGTCACCGATAGCTGTACCCATATATTCTTCGGGAACGATACATGCAACCTTCATGATAGGCTCGAGGATAACGGGGTCAGCCTTTCTCATAGCTTCCTTGAATGCCATAGAACCGGCAATCGAGAATGCCATTTCAGAGGAGTCAACTTCGTGGTAGGATCCATCATAGAGGGTTACCTTAACGTCAACTACCTGATAGCCAGCCAAAACGCCGGCCTTCATAGCGCCCTGAATACCCTTGTCAACAGCAGGAATGTATTCCTTAGGAATAGCGCCGCCGACAACAGAGTTCACGAACTCATAGCCCTTACCGGATTCGTTGGGTTCAAGCTTGATCTTAACGTGACCGTACTGACCCTTACCACCCGACTGACGAGCGTACTTGTGGTCAACATCGGCAAGCTTTCTGACGGTTTCCTTATAGGATACCTGAGGAGCACCTACGTTAGCTTCAACCTTGAATTCACGGAGCAATCTGTCAACGATGATCTCGAGATGCAATTCACCCATACCGGCGATAATGGTCTGACCGGTTTCTTCATCGGTCCATGTCTTGAAGGTGGGGTCTTCTTCAGCAAGCTTGCTGAGTGCGATACCCATCTTTTCCTGACCTGCCTTTGTCTTGGGCTCAATAGCCAAGTTGATAACAGGTTCCGGGAATTCCATGGATTCCAAAATGATGGGGTGCTTAGGATCGCAAAGAGTATCACCTGTGGTGGTGTTCTTTACGCCGACTACAGCGTAGATATCGCCTGCGTAGCAAACTTCGATATCCTTTCTGTGGTTGGAGTGCATCTGGAGTACACGGCCCATTCTTTCGGACTTGTCCTTTGTGCAGTTGAGAACGGTCTCACCTGCGTTAAGGGTTCCGGAGTAAACTCTGAAGAAGCAGAGCTTACCAACGAAGGGGTCGGTTGCGATCTTGAATGCGAGAGCTGCGAAAGGAGCGTTGTCGTCGGAAGGACGGGACTCTTCTTCGCCGGTCTCAGGGTTAACACCCTTGATATCTTCGATATCGATAGGAGCAGGCATATAGTCGATAACTGCGTCCAAAAGTTTCTGAACGCCCTTATTCTTATAAGAGGTACCGCAAACAACGGGAACCATCTGGCCTGCGATAGTGGCAGCTCTGATACCTGCCTTGAGCTCTTCGATGGTGAGTTCTTCACCTTCGAGATACTTCATCATGAGGTCTTCGTTAAGCTCTGCAACAGATTCAACGAGCTGTGCACGGTAGATTTCAGCATCCTCGAGCATATTCTCGGGAATGTCTTCAACTCTGATGTCTTTTCCAAGGTCATCATAATACATATAGGCCTTCATTTCGAGAAGGTCGATGATGCCCTTGAAGAAGGTTTCGCTTCCGATAGGAAGCTGGATCGGTACAGCGTTAGCCTTAAGTCTTGAATGGATCATGCCAAGGACTCTGTAGAAGTCTGCACCCATGATGTCCATCTTGTTAACATAGATCATTCTGGGAACCTTATACTTGTCGCCCTGTCTCCAAACAGTTTCGGTCTGAGGCTCTACGCCGCCCTTTGCACATAAAACAGTAACTGCACCGTCGAGAACTCTCAAAGATCTCTCAACTTCAACAGTAAAGTCAACGTGGCCGGGGGTGTCAATGATATTGATTCTGTGGCCCTTCCAATAAGCGGTGGTAGCAGCAGAGGTAATTGTAATACCTCTTTCCTGCTCCTGTTCCATCCAGTCCATTGTTGCAGAACCGTCATGGGTTTCGCCAAGCTTATGGTTTACACCGGTATAGAAAAGAATACGCTCAGATGTCGTGGTCTTACCGGCGTCGATATGAGCCATGATACCAATATTACGGGTCATTGACAAAGATACATCTCTTGCCATAAATATCTCCTTAGTATCAATACGTGGCTAATGCGACTGATTGTCGGATTACCAACGGAAGTGTGCAAACGCCTTGTTAGCGTCAGCCATCTTGTGAGTGTCTTCACGCTTCTTGCAAGCTCCGCCTGTTCCGTTAAGAGCATCAAGGATTTCACCTGCAAGTCTTTCCTTCATTGTCTTCTCGTGTCTGTCACGAGCATACTTTGTGATCCATCTAAGACCTAAGGTCTGACGTCTCTCGGGACGTACTTCCATAGGTACCTGATAGGTAGCACCGCCTACACGGCGTGCCTTTACTTCTAAGTTAGGCATAACATTTTCCATAGCAGTCTCGAAAGCTTCGAGTGCAGGCTTGCCGGACTTAGCTTCAACGATTTCGAATGCACCGTATACAATCTTCTGAGCTACGCCCTTCTTACCGTCAAGCATGATGCTGTTGATAAGACGGGTTACGAGCTTGGAGTTGTAGATAGGATCCTGCAAAACATCACGCTTTGCAATATTACCTCTTCTTGGCACTTCGCTTCCCTCCTTCATATAATGATATCATTGGTACTCGATTTCACTTGAGCACATTTCGCGCCCAAGGACCCCGTCAGTCCATCAGAGGTAATCATTTAATATATGATTAACCCCACATGGCTGTGGTGGATTGAGTGCTTGTGTTGTTTGAAGCCTTTAGCTTCTTTTCGTTTGTGTTTTAGTTGCTGTCGGATTACTTCTTGGTAGCCTTAGGTCTCTTAGCACCGTACTTGGATCTTGCCTGCATTCTCTTTGCAACACCCTGAGCGTCCAATGTACCTCTGATGATGTGGTAACGCACACCGGGGAGGTCCTTAACTCTTCCGCCTCTGATAAGAACTACGCTATGCTCCTGAAGGTTATGTCCGATACCGGGGATGTAAGCAGTAACTTCTGTACCGTTTGTAAGACGAACTCTTGCGATCTTTCTCATAGCAGAGTTAGGCTTCTTAGGGGTAGCAGTCTTTACAGCTGTGCAAACGCCTCTCTTCTGAGGGCAGCTCTGGTTGATAACTTCCTTCTTCTTGGAGTTGTAGCTCTTCTGAAGTGCAGGAGCAGTTGACTTGTCAGCCAAAGTTTCTCTTCCCTTGCGAACTAACTGGTTAAAGGTAGGCATATTTTCTCTCCTTTCCCTAAAATTCAATGCTTGTCTGCGGACTAAACCACACTATCGCATTCTATTCGATTATACACACTCGAGCCCTGATTGTCAAGAGGAAACGATATGGATATTATGCCGAAATTAGGGCGGTTGATGCGCTCTTCAATTGGGCAAATCGTGATTATCACTCCGATTTGCACAAATAACATACCCATTCGCCCAAAGCATCCTCGTTTTTCAGCGCTCTGTAATAGAGGCTGAAGCCGTCAGCGTCTTCGTTTTTCATCCGCAAAATGGTTTTCTTCGGCCCGAAATACATTATATCATTTAAATTACACCATATCTCCAAGCTGTCGGTTAAAAGCCAGTGCCGACGATAAAGCCCCTCAGCATCTTCCCTCTCGGTGCGCTCAAGCATCTTCTTGCACCAGCTTCTCAGATCATCCTTCTCGTCACCGGTGAGTTTAGGCGATGATGCAACATATTCACAGACTCTGTCTTTGAGATCACGAGCTATATCAGCCGTATCACAAATGATCCTGCCGTCCCATATCTGCAAGACCTCGGACATATCATCAAGCGTTTCTATATAGTCTTTTGAATATACAAACACGTCCAGCCGCACGCCGAAAACGGTGCTTGTATCGTGTGCATTTCCGCCCTCATTACAAATGATCATTGCGTCGAAATCGCTGTTAAGGTTGTTGGTGTGATCGCTGTAAGAACCATATACGATCAAAGCCAGCGGATCATATTTTTCTTTCAGATAGTCAATTAGCTGTTCCATTTGTTGCTCCTTTGGATGACGGCGGTGAAAGGTGAGCCGCCACGTCGCTTGGCGCTGTGAAGCGCATTTGGTTTAAAAAAGAGCACATTTGTCAAGGACAAATGTGCTCTTTTTCCTGGTGCCGGTGGCCGGGGTCGAACCGGCACGGGTTTTATCCCGCTGGATTTTGAGTCCAGTACGTCTGCCAATTCCATCACACCGGCGTTGATTTTTTCAACTTCATCAGTATAGCAGATGATTCGGCAGTTGTCAAGCATTTATTTCAAAAATCTGTTCTTAAAAATTGTTCCCAATATCACGCACAAAAACGACATTATACCGTATATGGGTACATATATCCACGCAGTCTCGTTGAAGAACATATACATACAGGGGATAAATGCGATCATCGAGACGAGACTTATCAGCCAGTCGCCGCCGTGGCGCTTTGCAAACATAAAGCTGATTATCATCACTGCACAAAGATAGAACACGGGCAAAAGATTATACAGCGGAAAGTTGATAAGCGCACAAAGGATGGGCGTGAAATAAAATATTGCAACGATCGTTACAACATACCAAAGCATTTTGTCAAAGCGTTCTTTCATGTCCTCACCTTATTTCACATAGTAAACATAGTTTTCTTTATGAGCCTTGGGCGCAGGGAATTCTCCGTCGCAATAGCCCAAAACACAGTTTCCGATGCCCTCATACTCGCCCTCGATGCCCCACTTCTTCAAAAGAGCCTTTCCCTCTTCGGAATCGAAAACTTCCTTTGCTCTGTGGATCCAGCAAGCTCCCACGCCGATAGCGTGTGCAGCATTCAAAAGATTTCCCATCACAAGACTTCCGTCATATAAATAGGTGTGAGCCTTTGTCTTCTCCGCAAGAACTATCAAGCAGGTCGGTGCGCCATAGAACGGGTCGCCCGATGCGCCCATGACAGCGGCATTGAGCTTGCTCAAAAGCTTAACGGTATCGGGATCCTGAACGGCAACGATTATAGGCGCCTGTAGGTTTCTTCCCGTTGGAGCATTTATTCCCGAGGCAAGAATGGTTTCAAGCTCCTCAGGCTTTATCTGCTCTGATTTGAATTTTTTCACGCTTCGTCTTGAAAGTAAGACATCAATAGCTTCGTTTTTGATCATTTTGGCACTCTCCTTTTCATTGCTTTGATCTCTTAAGCTCGCTCACCAAATCATCGTCGGGAGTTACATAAAGAGTTTTGTTGTTTGTGAATATGACCATTCCGGGTTTTGCGCCCGAAGGTTTTTTGACGTATCTCACCTGAACGTAATCTACGGGAACAAGTGATGAATTTCGCGCTGAGGAATTATATGCAGCTATCAATGCGGCTTCTTCGATAGTTTCCTCGCTCGGGGTCTCACCGCGGCATTCGATTATAACGTGTGAGCCGGTGATATTCTGAACGTGAAGCCAGATGTCCGACTTGTCGGCTGTCTTAAGAGTCAAAGTATCGTTTTGGCGGTTGTTTCTTCCGACCAAAATTCTATAGCCCTCGCTCGATCCATACTCGATGGGCGGCAAAGCCTTCGGCTGTTTTTGCTTGAATTTCGGCGGCTTTACATATCCGCCCGAAGCAAGCTCGAGCCTTATCTCCGTCAGCTCGCTCTCGGTGGAAGCTCGGCTCAGTGAATCGAATACCGAATCGACATATTTCAGCTCTTCCTCACCCGAGGAGATAAGCTCACGGAGCTTTTTGTCCGCAGTATCCGCCTTTCGATATTCGGAATAGTATTTCTGTGCATTCTGAGCAGGAGTCAGCCTTGCATCAAGTGATATTTCAACCGTCGGGCAGGCTTCGTCATAATAATTCTCAACGAGAGCTTTCGTGTCGCCTTTGTTGATCCTATAAAGATTTGACATGATGAGGTCGCCCTTCAAGCGGAGCTCATCACGGTTTTTGCACTCCTCAAGCTCGATCTTCTGTGCAGAAACTCGGCGCGCGATGCGCTCACTTAGGTTTACGAGAAGCTTGAAAAGATCCTGTGCACGCTGACGGGTCTGAGCGATAACGTCACGCTCGGAATAGAAATAATCCAAAAGCTCACAAGCGTTATCAAACTCACGAGTCGTCATAAGACTTCCGTATTGTGATATCGGGACAAAGCAAAAGTCCTTCATAAGACCGTTTTTGTCCTTCAAAACGGTATATTTATTCTCACCCTTCAAGATGGTATCGGCGGAGTTTCTGATATAAAATACAAGTCTGTCACGTTCATCATTTGACAGCTCGCTCACCTTGCGTTCCTGTCCCTTTGCGGCATAATGAACAGCCTCGCGGGCAAAGACAGGGCTTATGCCCTCGAATATTTTAACGAGCGACTTTGAGACGTCTGCAGATGAGTTCTCCATAAGTTTTGAAATGAACTCATTCGAATCAAAATCAAAGAGCGAAAGGCGCTCATCCTTAGGCGGCAAGGTATAGGTTATGCCGGGAAGGATGCGCCGCACGCTCGACATATCCTCGCTCACACGCTTGATAGCGTCTATAACTCTGTCCTCTTTTCCGATGAGGATGATATTTGAGCATCTTCCCATTATCTCGCTTGCAAGAGTGAGGGTCACACGGTCGCCGAGCTCGTCGGTCGCTTCAAAATCAAAGAAAAGGATTCTTTCAAAGCCGTCCTGTCTGATGCTTATCAGCTTGCCCGATGAAAGATGCTTTCGCATGAGCATGCAAAACATCGGCGGAACCTTTGGGTTTTCAAGCTCGTGCTTTGTAAGATGAACTCTTGCGTTGCCGGCTCCTGCCGATAGCAAAAGCTTCACGTTGCCGTGTGAAACCGTTCGCAAAGAGATCACCAAGCTGTCACGAGACGGCTGATGTATCTTATCAACTCGGGAACCTATCAAAACTTCCTCAAGCTCTTTTTTTACAAGGCTTAAATATACGCCGTCAAGTGCCATTTTCTTCTCCTGATAATTATAATGTCTTGATAACTTCATCCTCTGTGTGAGAGATGATAAACTCGATCTCGGGGAATGCTTCCTCGAGAACTTTCTTCAAATAGGGCAAAGCGATGACCTCGGTGTTGAAGTGACCGCAGTCAACGATGGTCAAGCCCATATCGTCAGCATCAAACATTTCGTGGTGCTTGATGTCAGATGTGATATAGCCCTGTGCTCCGTGGCGGATGTATTCATATGCGAAATCGCCGCCTGCGCCCGAGCAAAGTCCCACCTTGGTGATATTTTCTTTGCCGCAGGTGTATCTTACGAAGTCACATCCGAAAGCCGCTTTTGCCTTTTGGGCAAGCTGCAAGGGTGTCATTTCTTCACAGTCTGCAACTCTGCCATAGCCGACGGCAGCACCCGTAACGGCATCCGTTCTGTTGACAGTATAATAGTCGCCGTTAGGGATAAGTCCCATAAGCTCGCACATGATATCGGAGATGTTATACTCGGCGCTGTCAAGATTTGTGTGAGCACAGATACAGCCGATGCCGTATCTCATCAATCTTACGGCAGGGTGAGAAATGTCAAGCTTTTTTATCGCGTTGAACAGCACGGGATGATGTGTGATGACAAGGTCACAGCCTTTTTCCTTCGCTTCATCTGCAACGGAAAGTGTAGCGTCAAGCGAGAGCAGGACCTTTGTTACCTTATCCTCACGGCTGCCGACCAAAAGTCCCGAATTATCGAAGCTGTCAGCATTTCTAAACGGTGCGACCGAATCTATTTTATCAAAAATGTTTCCTATCGTTGTCATGATCTATCCTCCGATGAGTTCATAAAGCTTGTTAGCGGTTTCGTTCAGCTTCTTAGCACGCTCTCGTGTTGCTTCATCCTTTGAGCGTGAAATGCCAAAGGCAGACGATCTCATCCTTACGGCAACCGTCTCTATGTATCGGCGTGAGTTCTTTTCTTTAAGGTCAAGCTTGCCGATGATGGAAGCGATCTCATCGAGCTCGGTGACCCTGCCTGTATACACAGCGTTGATGACCGGATAGCAAAAGCTTCGGTCAGGGAAGGCTTTTTCCGCCTTGATCTCATATCCGTTTTTGCAAAGAGCTCGGCGCAGATCGCTCACCTTTGTTTGAGGCTGTAAAACGAGGTTGACTCCCCTTTTCAGCCAATCGGCGCGCATGACGATATCCTCGATAAGCTCGCCGCCCATCCCCGCGATTATGACGTCGGTGATGCCTTCGTTCGGGACGTTATCGAGTCCGTCCGACTGAATTATTGTCACTTTGTCTGAAAGTCCGAGCTTTGTAACGGTAGCTCGTGCCGCTTCAAGCGGCCCCAAAGCAATATCGCAGGCATAAACGTGCTCACATATGCCGTTTTTAGCTAAATATGATGCCAAATATGCGTGATCGGTTCCGACATCACAAGCGATGCCGCCGCGAGTTACAAACTCCAAACAGCCCAAAAGGCGGTCGTTGAGCACAAGTTTTTGGGTAATCGGGTGTATCATTTCTGATCCTCCAAAAAACAAGCAGCCGAAAACCTTCCGACTGCCCATTTAACAATTAGTTCTTTTCAAAATAATCGTTGAGCTTTGCAACAAGCTCGTCAGCGTCGGCACCGTGAACAGCACATGCCTCGGCAATAGTTTCACCTCTTGCAGAGGGACAGCCCAAGCAATGCATACCCATTTCAAGGAAGAAAGGAGCGCAGCCCTTGTCCATATCCAAAACATCACCGATGATGGAATCCTTTGTGATCTTAGCCATTTTTAAATCTCCTTAAAAAATAATCGTTGGAATTATTATACCCCAAAACGGAATTTAAATCAATACCCCCACGCAAAAAGACGACCGCAACCTTTTTTGGGTTGCGGCTGAAAATATTTATTCGTAATACCCTATAAGATGAATTGCTCCGGCTCCGCCCGGATGTCTGTCACTTATCAGATACTCCGCTTCATCATTTTCATTATAATAACTGACAGAAGAACGGCCTGTTACATTTACTGTAGTTCCTGTAATTCCGTTTATAGATGTGCCTATTGTATTAAATATAGCTCCTCCGGCAAGCAAAGCGTGAGACGCAAAATTTGTGCAGTCATACTGCCCTGAAATATCAGAAAAATCATAACGACGCTACCAAATAAGGATTACCCGTATAAGGCGATGAGCTTTTATAATACTTCATTGCCCAAGACACTATCGCTTGCTTATTGAGTGATTTCAGAGTAGCAGTTGTTGCAGTCGGCATTACTTGCACACTTTGTGTTTGAGCTTGCCCGTCAATTTCGGCTTGTTCTTGTTCTTCGGCAAGTGCCTCTTGTTCAAGGCGTTTTGCTTCTTCACGGGCGTCATTTGCGATCCTGAAATCCGTTAACCAATCCGACTGTGCCGATAGCACGGCGGACGAATTGACAGCGTTATCCCAAAACATAGGGTCGTTGATCTCGGCATAACCTCTTGTAACATCGTGATGAGGATCGTGAGGAATATACCAATCTACGATCTCAAGTCCGTTTTCGCCTTCTACTATCAATAATTCTACGCCTTCACCGCTTCCGCTTGATCCTATGGAAGTATAATAATGGTATTCCATCTGCACGGCTACAAACAAATACATGCAGTTGCCAAGGTCTTCATGCTCTCTTAAGATCGTTATCATGCTGAAATCATATATCGACGGACGATAATCCGAACCAAAGTCTACTCTGCTTTGTACAAAAGCAAGCAACGACTCGTTTGAAATATACTGAGTGAAATCATACGGTTCGCCCATCTTAATCGCATAGTAATATTCAGTCAGAAAAGCTTCTGCAAAAATATACGCCTCGTCAACGTCAATTCCGCTTGAAGCGCTGACACTGACAGCGCAACAAACTGCAAGTACGACGGATATGATCATAATAATGATCTTTTTCATGGCTGCTATTCTCCTTTCTTTAAATTTAGAATAGTCAACATATAATAGCTTACACTTTTCAGCCCATTGGGCCAGCCTCACAAAATCAAAACTCTCCTAATTAATTTATAACATAAAGCCTATAAATTGTCAACTATTTTTGTGCAAAAAGACAACCGCAACCCACATGGATTGCGGTTGAGAATCTTAATTCAAATTGTACGCTTCTAAATAATCGCTGTCGCATTGCTTGAGCAGATGACCGTAATAAGTATATTTTCCCCATGAAGAAACGGCATTCGGAAAAACAGCAATCACCTTATTACCATTCTGATAAATAAGAGTTCCTTCGGGATAAATATTCGTAGACTCGAGATGGCTTTCGGGGATAAAGCCCTCTCCCCAGCCTATCACGACGGGCTCACCGACGAGCGAAGCTCCTTCCAAGACCAGTAACAGCTCGTCCTCGGTCTGAGGCATTTCGTATCCGGTGTAATATATTCCGTTAACGTTAATGATGCTTGCATAATCATAGATGCTTCCGCCCTCTTCGGTATATGGACCCAGCGGTGGGTTTATCAGCGGTGCGACAATATGCTCATCATCTGTCGTGATATAGATCGTATCATCATCTTCGAGAGGAGCACCTGTTTGCGAGGTAGCATCAGTAAGCTCAGATATTGGGCTGTCATCTATCGGACTGTCAGCATTTTTTGAACAAGCGCAACAAACTGCAAGTACGACGGATATGATCATAATAATGATCTTTTTCATAGCTGCTATTCTCCTTTCTTTAAATTTAGAATAGTCAACATATAACAGCTTACACTCTCCAGTCCGTTGGGCCAGCCTCACAAAATCAAAACTCTCCTAATTAATTTATAACATAAAACCTATAAATTGTCAATTATTTTTGTGCAAAAAGACAACCGCAACCTTTTCGGGGTTGCGGTTAAGAAGCGTATTAGATTATTCTTCTCTCATCTTTGCGAAGCATTCGCTGCAGTAAACCGGACGGTCATCGTGGGGCTTGAAAGGAACCTTAGCCTCGCCGCCGCAAGAAGCACAAGTTGCAACAAAGTACTGCTTGCCTTCTTCCTTCTTCTTCTTTCTGCAATCCTTGCACATCTTGGGTTCGTTCTCGAAGCCCTTTTCAGCGTAGAATTCCTGCTCGCCTGCTGTAAAAACGAATTCACTTCCGCAATTACGGCATACTAATGTTTTGTCTTCGTACATAAATTTCCCTCGCTTAAAGTATTTTTGCCAAGCAGGTCTCACTGAAGTTAATAATGAAAAAGCTACATGGCATATATAAAAACCCGCGACAGGTTTTTATCCTAATCTTTTGCGCAGCTTTGTGCGCACTCTCAACAGTGCGTTATCAACAGATTTCGCACTTATCCCCAACGCCTTGCCGATGTCGGCATATGACTCACCGTGGATATATAAATTGAAGACCTCACGCTCAAGGTCGGACAGATACTGTAATCCGTCAACAAGCTCGCTGACCGCTTCTCGTTCGAGCACGATACTCTCAGGCGAATCGCCCTTCGAGACAACGTGATCGTCAATGTTTTCCTCACGCTTAGAGATCCTATCGGATTTTTTCAGCGCGTTTATCATTCGGTTGCTTATGCAAACGCTTGCATAGGTCAAAAAGCTCGTATCTTTATCCTTTTTGAAGGTCTTGACGGAATTCATCAATCCCAACAGTCCTTCAGAAAAAAGGTCGTCTTGATCGCTTGGATTAGACGAATAAACGTGAGCCAGGCGCCTTACGGTCGGGAGAAATCGGCTTATCAATTCGGAATAAGCCTGCTCGTCCTCTTTGGCACAATATGCAAGCTCTTCATTGGGAAACGAACCGTATCGTGAGCCCTGCATACATACCACCTCACAATTAATCACTTTAAAATCATAACACTAACTATGAATAGTGTCAAGCATCTTTTGAATTTTTTAATTAATTTCGTCATTTTTTACAAAAGAGTGTCGAATTATTCAAACAAAACAGCACAGAGACCGCTCGGCATCTGTGCTGATCATGTTTCAATTTTAATTACTTATTCAAGAAGCCCCAAAGGTTATCATAGAAAGGGTCAGCCTTCTTTTCGCCGTTTTCGGTTTCTTCTGTGGTTTCTTCGCTTACTTCTTCCTCAGGCTTGAAATCGTCGAAATCGGAAGCGATCACGATGATGTCGATAGCGTCGTTGAGGTCAGGGTTGAAGTCAGTACCGAAGATGAGCTGAACGTCGGGAGCTGCAGCGTTTGTGATGGTGTCGGTAAGCTCTGCGATGTCGCCGGTAACGATATCCTCACTCATTACGATGTTGAGCAAGAGTCTCTTAGCGCCCTTGATAGAGGTTTCGAGCAACGGGCTGGAGATAACCTGTTGAACAGCGTTTGCGACCTTGTCCTTGCCCTCGCCGTGACCGATAGCCATGTGAGCATAGCCGGCATCCTTCATGATGGTCTGGACGTCTGCGAAGTCGACGTTGATCTGACCGTGACGGAGAATGAGTTCGGTTACGGAAAGAACAGCGGTCTTAAGAATATCATCAGCCAAAGCAAAGGACTGACGCATGGTTAAGTTTTCTCTTCCTGTCAAAAGCTTTTCGTTGGGGATAACGACCAAGGAGTCAACGTTTCTCAAGAGAGCGTCGATACCCTTCTCTGCCTGTGCAAGCTTTCTTGCGCCCTCAAATCTGAAGGGCTTGGTCACAACCGCAACAGTAAGGATGCCCATATCGCGAGCGATCTCCGCGACAACGGGAGCCGCACCTGTTCCGGTTCCGCCGCCCATACCTGCGGTGATGAAGATCATGTCAGCACCCTTGAGTGCATCTGCGATCTCGTCTCTTGATTCCTGTGCAGCGCCTTCGCCAACCTCAGGCTTTCCGCCTGCGCCAAGGCCGTGAGTGAGCTTCGAGCCGATCTGAATCTTTATGGTAGCCTTTGAATTCTTGAGAGCCTGAGCATCTGTATTAACAGCAATATACTCAACGTTCTGAATACCCTCTGATACTATACAGTTAAGTGCGTTTCCGCCGCCGCCGCCAACACCGACGACTTTGATCTTTGCAAGGTCCATGCCTTCGTTTTCCATGATAAAGCCCATTCTCTACATCCTCCAAAATCCAATATATAATCATTGATAGATCAGTACAAACCTAAATATAGTATTATACTACCATAAAACAACGAACTTGGCAATAGGTTTTGCAAAACTTTTAGAGAATATTTTTAGGGTATTTTCGGAGTTACTGTCCGTTAGAGTCTGCTGCTGTCGTATCGCTGTTTTCGGTCTGGGTCGCTTTGTTGAATTCCTCTTCCATTTTGGCAAGGTCGGCACGGCTTATATATGAAGCACCTGCTTGAGCGGAATGGTAGATGATCGTGCCCTCATCTGTTTCGCTGAGATTTTCTTCGATAACGGTCATGATGTATCTTAGCTTGTATTCATAGTCAAGCGAGCTTCCGAACTCAATATCTATTCTGTCTTCATAGCCCATTTTGATATTCGTTCTGTCGGTGATGTCGATATAGGTTATCTTGTTCGGGCAAAGCTCATCTATCGCCTTCAAGAGCTCCAATATGATAAGCTCTTTGTTTTCATCTTTAGATTCAAAATCCTCACCCAAGGCAACGCCCGTAAGCTCCATGCCTGTTATGAGGATAAGATCTTCTCTTATCGAAAGCTGTTCGGTTTCGAGGTATCTTCCTCCTCGGCTTATGACGCAGTATCTGCCGTTGTCATATTCACAGCAGGCATATGCCACAGCCTCGGTTATATTCACGATAAGCTTGTCGGGGAGCTTACGCAAAAGCTCGACCTCTTCGATATAGATAAGCTTGTCCTTGATCCTGTCCTCGATCTTATCGAGATCGAGGTTATACATATTCCTGCCGGTCTTGAGATTGCCGGCTTCGAGTATCTGGTCGGTCGAATAGCGTTCGTTGCCCGAAACGATATATTCGTTGATGTTGAAAAGCACCGTTCGTGAAAGAATGAACAAAACAAGAACGCAAATTATGAAGATCAAAAGATAATAAAGCGACAGATTCCTTCTTCGGCGGTGCTTTGTTCCCGGCCTTGTTGCATCAGGCTTTTTAACGTTTGTTTTAACAACGTCCTTCACTTTTTTCGTCCTTCCTTTCTACATTCTTTTTATCTTTGCGCCCAAGGTCGCAAGCTCGTGCTCTATATGTTCATATCCTCGGTCGATATAATGCACTTGTGATACCGTTGTTGTCCCCTCTGCGGCAAGGCCCGCTAAAACCAGTGCCGCGCCCGCCCGAAGGTCATGTGCGACGACGGATGCCCCCGAAAGCGAAGGCACTCCCTCAATAACTGCGACCTTGCCTTCGGCTTTGATGTCTGCGCCCATTCGCAAAAGCTCGTCTGAGGCACGAAAACGGTTCTCAAAGATATTTTCGACGATCATGCTTGTTCCGCGCGCCTTGCACAACACCGCCATAACGATCGGCTGACAATCTGTCGGGAAGCCGGGATAGAAGGTGGTTCTTATCGTTTTTACAGCCTTAAGCGGCTTTTTGGCGGTTATGAATATCCTGTCTGCATAAGGATATACTCCGCAGCCCATTTGCTCAAAGACCGCCATTGTTGAGTACATATCCGACGGGGTCACTCGCTCTATCATTACTTCGCCGCCTGTTATTGCTGCGGCACCCATATATGTTGCGGCAACGATTCTGTCAGGCATAACGCTGTGCTCACATGAGTTTAACGATTCTGTGCCCTTGATGCATACCGTTGTCGAGCCTGTACCCGTGATCTCAGCTCCTGCCGAGTTCAAAAAGTTTGCAAGATCTGTTATCTCAGGTTCTTTGGCGGCATTTCTTATTACGGTCGTGCCGACGCAGGTCGATGCAAGGAGCATTATATTCTCTGTTGCTCCGACCGACGGAAGCGGCAGAGTTATATCTGTGCCCACAGGTCTTGACGGCAATGTGCAATCAAGCACACCGTGATCCTCGATTATCTTAACTCCGAGCTTCTTTAATGCATGAAGATGGATGTCTATCGGTCTGGGACCAAGCTCGCACCCTCCGGGAAAAGAAAGGCGGCAACGGCCGTTCCTTGAGAGTATCGCACCCAAAAATATGATAGATGAGCGCATTTCACGCATCAGTGTTTCTCCGACTTCATAGCCGGAAACGTCACTTGCGTTTACGGTGACAGAGCTTCCCTCTCGCTTGCATTTGCAGCCGAGAGAGGAAAGTATTCTGAGCGCTGAATAGACGTCAGCAAGAGCAGGACAGTTATGTATTGTGCTTGTGCCGCGGCACATCAGTGTTGCAGCCAAAATGGGCAGCGAGCTGTTTTTTGCTCCGTGAACGGATACCGTTCCGCTAAGGCTCTTCCCACCCTCGATATATAGCTTTGATCCAAGCATTTTGCGCACCCCATATCTTTTTGAAAAATTACGCTATACAGCATAATATGATGTGCGCTTACGCTTGGTTACTTATCAAATCAACGAAGAAATCACAGAATATACTCTGTCAGGGGTGTCAGAAATATAAAGCTTTGCGGCACTTTCGGAGAGGCGGCTCAAGCTATTCGGGTCTATCAGCAAAGCGGAAACTGTTGTAATAAGTTCTTTTGATGTGAGATCCTTCTGTTCAAACATGATCGCCGCACCGCCGTCTGCCAAGACCTTGCCGTTGTGATACTGATGATTCTCGGCAACGATGGGAGACGGAACAAGGATAGAGCCGCAGCCGACAGCTTCGATCTCTGTGAGTGCTCCTGCTCCGCAACGGCTTATAATAAGGTCTGCCGCCGCCATGCAGGTGGACATATTGTCGATATATTCTTTTACGATATAATTGGGGTGATCTTCGAGCTTGATGCCCTTGCTGATAAGATCGGGAACAAAGGTCGCTCTTCCGTTTTTGCCATAGGAGTGGATGTGGTTGACCTTGATATTGTTTTCTTCATACCAAGCGATAAGGTCGGCAACAGTTTCGTTGATCTTGCCGGCGCCCAGAGAACCGCCTGTTGAAAGTATCGTGATGCGCTCATCGAGCCCGAGCTCTTTTCTCGCATCCTCTTTAGAGAGCTTTTTAGTGGAAAAGCCCGAACGGACGGGCAAGCCCGTTACGATGCATTTGTCCTTGGCATCGATATAGTCCTTGGCTTTTTCAACGGTGAGCATGACCTTATCGACCTTTTTTGCCAAAAGCTTTGTGGTCATTCCGGGAAAGGCATTTTGCTCGTGGATAGCGGTCTTGATGCCCATTTTTGCAGCCTGCAAAACGATGGGGCCGCTGACATATCCGCCTGTGCCGATCACAAGATCGGGCTTGAAGTCGTTAATGATCTGTTTTGCGCGCTTGCCCGATACGGCAAGATACTTCAAAGCAGTCAGGTTGCGCTTTAGATTTTCAAGGGATATCTTTCTTTGGAAACCTGCGACATCCATCGGGGCGAACTTAAGTCCCGCCTTTTCAGCGAGGCTGCGCTCGATGCCGTTGGGAGTACCTACATATAGAAATTCGGCATCGGGATGATGCTCTTTGATTATTTCCATGATGGCAAGTGCAGGGTTAACATGGCCGGCTGTTCCGCCGCCTGCGAGAATTACTTTAAGCATTACAAGCTCTCCTTATATGTTTTTTTGGTTACTGCTGATATTATAGCTCGGAGCGCTGTCACTTTCAATTAACGCAAGGTTAATTTACGGTTACATTTCGGCTACAAGCACAGCCGCGCGTAGGGCGAAGCCCGGCGCGCCGCAGGCGCGCCGAACTGCGGTTTGCGCGAGCGCAAACCGCAGGGCCGCATGCCCCGAACGGGGCATGCGGCAGGGCTTCGCCCCGAGGGGCGGCAAAAGTTTCAAATTTTATGTTTTCACAAGGAGCACTGACAGCTCACTCTCCTTGACGGCAAACCTTCGGCTAAATATCACACTGGCGGGACACGCCCAGCACCACGCCCATTTCAGCGAGCTGGATAACAAGCGCCGTTCCTCCCGAGCTGAAGAACGGAAGCGAAATGCCCGTGTTCGGGAAAGCGTTGCACGCAACACCGATATTCAAAAGCGCCTGGAGTCCGATCTGGAACACGATTCCGACAACTATGAGCATTCCGAATTTGTCGGGTGCTTTTTTTGCGATATGGAATCCGCGGTATACAAGGAGTATGAACAAAACTATGACAACGAGTCCGCCGAGGTATCCAAGCTCCTCAACGATTATCGGGAAGATGAAGTCGTTCTGAGATTCGGGGAGCCACAGATATTTCTGTCTTGATTCACCAAATCCGAGTCCGAACCATCCGCCTGAGCCGATAGCTATAAGCGACTGAGCGATCTGCCAGTTATCATTATCTATCTCGCCGCTTTCGGCAGTCCCCATAGACGTAAATCTGTCAAGCACATAGGAAAGTCCGCCGCCGCTCATCGCTGAATATAAAAGCAGAAAAACTGCTGCAACGACAGCGATGATACCTGCAAGCTGGAATATCTGTTTCCAAGGCATTCCGCCGACGAAGATAACAACAGCGCCCAAAGCACACATAATTAACAGACCCGAAACGTGACGCTGCAAGACCATGTTCCCGCAAACGACACCCAATACGATACATAAGGGAATTACGCCCTTTGTAAACGAGCGCAGATTCTGCTCGTTCTTACAGATCAAAAACGACAAATAGATAACAAGCACGACCTTCATGATCTCCGACGGCTGGAAGGTGAACGACTCTCCTATCTGGATCCAGCGTTTTGCGTTCGCAACCTCATACCCAAAGAAAGACGTATAAGTCAAAAGCGCCAGCGACACCAAGAATCCAAGCGTTATGAGCTTCGAGTTCATCAAAATGTGATAATCGAAGAAGGAGATGAAGATCATGACAAAAATGCCGAATATTGCGGCAACGCCTTGAGTTTTTACATATTTATATCCGTCGCCCTCAGCAAGACCGGCGATGTAGCTTGCAGAGAACATCATAATGATTCCGAAAACGAGTAAAACGATAACGATCACAAAGAAAAGCGAGTCGATATTGCCGTCAAATATTCTAAGTCCCGGCTCTTTAACCTTTTCTCTTTTCTTGCGTTTGATAGCCTTTTTTCTTTCGGGCGCCGATATGGCAGTGCTCTGTGAGGAAGAGCCCTGATTCTCGGCGTTCAATATGTAATTATACCTTTTTTGCGAGCTTGACGCCGACATATATGCTCCTCCTTTATAAATTTATCTGTATTTTTATGCTAAAGAGTAAAAATGTGCCCACATGATGCCCAAAAAGCCCGAAAGCAAAGTTACGACTGAGAAAACGATAACTATTTTATATTCGCTCCAGCCGCTGAGCTCGAAATGGTGGTGAATGGGAGCCATTTTAAATACTCTCTTTTTTCTTATCTTAAAGCTCAGGATCTGGATGACGTCGCTGAGGCCCTCAACGATATAGATGATACCGACCAAGGGGATCAAAAGTTCGAGTCCCGACTGCATACCGAGCGCCACGACAAGTCCGCCCAAGAACATCGAGCCCGTATCGCCCATGAACACCTTTGCGGGGTGAAGATTCCAAACGAGGAAGCCCAAGCATCCTCCTGCGAGAGCCATGGAAAGAGCAGAATATTCCCAATTATTAAGGGCGACAAATATCATCATAAATGCGGTTGCATATACCACCGTTACAGAACCGCAAAGACCGTCCACACCGTCGGTGAAGTTGACCGAGTTAACAACGAAATAGATAGCAACAGCCATCAAAGGATAATAGAACCAGCCGAAATCAACTGAGCCAAGGAACGGGAAAACGATCTCGGTTGACATATTGCCCGTGAAATGAAGAGCAACTAAATATATAACAACCACGAGCGCCTGACAAATGCTCTTCGCTTTGATGTTAAAGCCCTGATTGCGCTTTTTAACGACCTTGATATAGTCATCGACAAAGCCTATGACGGCAAAGCCAAGGGCGCCTCCCAAGCCGACAAGAAGCTGAGCCAAGCCGTTTTGGTTTGCTTCGATCCCGTTCGCGTTTTTATATGAGGATATGATAAGATATCCGACCGCGACGGAAACGACCGTCGAAAGAATGAACATGAAGCCGCCCATAAGAGGTGTTCCCTCTTTGGATTTGTGCCACGCAGGGCCGATATCAAGGATATGCGAGCCTGCTTTAAGCTTTCTTAAATATGGGATAAGAACAAGTCCGAAGCTTGCGGCGACCGCAAAGGACAAAAGTCCCACAACTATATTTATCCAATAAGGCATGATTTTTACCTCCAAGAGTTTTTACTTTATAAGTTTCAAGGCATCGCCTATGATCTCACGCTCATCGAAGTGGATCTTTTCATTGTTCGCAAGGATCTGATAATCTTCGTGGCCTTTTCCTGCCAAAACGATTATATCATCCTTTTTGGCATTTGTAACCGCCCAATTAATGGCATCGCGGCGGTTTTCGATCCTTACATATTCGGTATCGAGTCCGTCAAGCCCCGAAACAATGTCGTCGATTATGGCGTTCGGATCCTCATTTCTGGGGTTATCCGATGTGATGACTAAAAGATCAGCGTGCTTTGCAGCGGACTGAGCCATCAAGGGGCGCTTTTTGGCATCGCGGTTTCCGCCGCAGCCGAAAAGACAAACGATCCTTCCCAAGGCGCATTCCTTGACGTTAGTCAAAATGTTTTCGATAGCGTCGGGTGTATGTGCATAGTCGATGACGACTGTGAAATCCTTTCCCGTGGGGACGATCTCGCATCTTCCCTTGACGCCTGATACCTGTGAAATAGCGGGTACGGTGTCATTAGGCTTGAAGCCGATCATTTCAAGTCCCGCCAAAACCGCAACAGTGTTTGCGATGTTATACATACCCGGCAGGGCGACTCTCGTTTTGAAGGTCTTTGTGCCGTTTGAGTACCAATACTCAGATCCTGATGCAAAAAGCTTGATCCCGTCGGCGGTATGATCTGCTTCGCCAACGGCGGCATAAGTCTTTTTCGGACAGGATATTTCGTCGAAATATCGCTTGCCATACTCATCGTCGATGTTGATAAGTGCCTGCTTACAGCGGCTGAACAAAAGCTTCTTCGCTTGATAATAGTTTTCCATATTACCGTGAACGTCAAGGTGATCTTGAGTCAGATTCGTGAACACAGCAAGCTCGAAGCTAACATCACCGAGGCGTTTTTGTTCAAGTCCCTGAGACGAGACCTCCATGACCACCCACTCACAGTTCTCGTCAGCCATTTTACGCAAAAGCGCAAAGAATTCATTCGGCTCGGGAGTGGTGCGCTCGGCAGGAATGACAAGCTCGCCTATCTCATTCTGACAGGTGCCGATAAGTCCCGCTTTTATGCCGAGTCTTGTGAGCATATTCTTAAAAACGGTCGTTATCGTAGTCTTGCCGTTTGTGCCGGTAACGCCGATGAATTTGAGCTCACGCTGAGGGTTGCCATAGAAATTCGCCCACAAAAGAGGCAAGACCTCTCTTGTATCCGAAACGATTATTTGATTTTGTATGTGACAGTCGCGTTCGGTTATGAACACGCTGACACCTTTTTTCGACAGCTCGGGAATGAAGCTGTGAGCATCAAACGTCTTGCCGACAAGGCAGACAAAGAGCGAGCCTTCTGAAAGCTCCTCTCTTGAATCAGAGGAGATCTTCGATATCTCGATATTATCAAGTGATGTTTCGCAAACGCCCTTTAAAACATCATAGAGTTTCATAGCTTTCTCCTCCAAACACAGAGTCAAATCATCCTGTTTCGTCGTTTACAATGAAGTATGCTTCGATGATCGTGCCCTTGGTGACATATTCTTCTTTATAGTTCATAACACCTGAGCACTCGGCACCTGTTTTATATGCCGCACCGCCCAAAGGCCTTAGGTTAAGTCCGAGCTTTGAAAGCGCCTTGTTGGCTTCCTTGAGGCTCATGCCCGTCAGATCGGGAACCTTGACTGTATCTTCTTCATAGTTTTCTTCAGTATAAAGGATAACCGTGCAACCCTTCGGCATTGATTCCTTATCGGAAGGAACCTGTTTGATGACGGTGTCACCGCTACCGATGATCTCGACTTCAAGGCCCAAGTTAAGGATAGTGTTTTTCGCTTTGCTGACTTCGGCACCCTCAACATCGGGAACGTTAACGTCAAGATTTTCGAGCTCTTCCTCGCTGTACTGAGCATAGTATCCCAAATAGGGCAAGATCTCTGAGAAAACTTCGGACACAACGGGAGCGGCAACCGCCGAGCCATAGTAAAGTCCGTTTGTCGGCTCGTCTATCATTACGAGCATAATGATCTCGGGATCGTCTGCGGGATAGAAGGCACAATACGAGGAAACATAGGTGTCGCCCTCGGGGTTTTCGTCGATCTTCTGAGAGGTTCCCGACTTGCCGCCGATGTTATAGCCCTTGATATATACGTTAGATCCCGAATTTGTGGTTACAACGGTTTCCAAAGTGTCACGCATGATAGCCGAAGTCTCTTCGGAGATGACCTGGCGCTTTATTGTGGGAGTAAATTCCTTGACGATGTTGCCGTCAGCATCAACGATCTTGTTCACCACATAGGGTGTGACCAAGTTTCCGCCGTTAACGACGGCAGCATATGCGGTTATCATCTGAATTGGAGTTATCTTGTTTGTCTGACCGAACGAGCTGGACGCAAGAGTAACCTGTGTCATGTTGCTGGCATAGATACTGTTTGCCTCAGCAGGAAGGTCGATTCCTGTTTTTTCGGTGAGGCCAAACGCTTTAAAGTATTTGCTGAACAGCGTTCCTCCGAGCTTTTGACCGATAGCAACGAAAGCAGGGTTACAGGAATTTGTCATCGCTTCGATGAAGTTTTGAGTTCCGTGACCGCCGGTTTTTGTCCAGCAGTGGAAAAGAGTATCTGCAACGGTGACAGAGCCGTTGCAATAGAAGGTATCCGTCAAAGAAACAACGTCTTCTTCGAGTGCTGCGGAACCGGTTATGACCTTGAATACCGAGCCGGGGAAATAAAGCGAGGATATCGCCTTGTTCGTCCATTGAAGGTTCCAAGCCGCTGAACGGGTGGAGCTATAAAGCTCCTCATCCGTGAGCTTGAGTCCTGCTAAAAGTGCGGCGGTGGTCTCATCCGAAATCGCAGTCGGGTTGTTGAGGTCATAGTCGTGCTCGGTCGCCATCGCCAAGATCTTTCCGGTATCGCATTCCATAACGATAGCACAGCCTCGGTTTAATGCTAGATTCGAGGTGACTGCGTTATCGAGAGCTTTTTCAACGTAATACTGGATAGTCGAGTCGATGTTTGTATAGATCGAGGCGCCGTCCTGGGCATCAAAGCTTTGCTTATATTTATATTGTATCTCATCGCCCAGCGCATCGACAGCGGTGATTATCTTTCCGTCAACACCTGTCAGATAGTCGTCATAATAGGCTTCAAGACCGTAGATCCCGTATCCGTCATAATGCAGATGTCCTATGACGTTCGCCGCAAGATCGTCCTGTGGATAATATCTTTTTGAGGTAGGGGTCGCACCGACGCAGGTTATCCCCTTTTCAGCGAGGACGTTAAGAATTGAGGTCGCAGTCGTTTTATCAACGTTTCTTGCGATAACCTGATACTGATTATCTTTATATAGCTTTGAATAGACGTCTTCTTTTTCGACGTCAAGATATTCAGTCAGCGTAGAAACGATAAGCTCTTCCTGCTCGGTGTCACGCTCTTTATATATTTTCGGATCGACATAAACGGTGTATACGGTGATGCTCTGTGCAAGTACCTGTCCGTTTGAATCATAGATAGAGCCGCGGTTAGCCGCAACCTTCACCGACGTGAACTGCTGGCTGTTCGCAAGAGCCTGATACTTTTCGCTCTCCTTAACAGCGACATTATACATTGTGAGCGAAACATAAGCCGTGATGGCGAGCATCGCCAAAAATACAAAAAAGTTAAGGCGTCTTTTCATTACGCCTGTTGATTTATCCGTGCCTGCCATTGGCTCTCCTTTCAAAAATTAAACATCTGCCGCTAAGAAACGAAAAAGCCAAGCTTACACCTTAACTATAACTTGAAAAGGCAAAACGTGGCTTTCCCCTGACACATATATCTTATTTATTTACGCACCGAGATATTCGCACAAATCAGCAAACCAGCCTTTGATCATGACGAAAATATTTCTGTTCTCGGCTTCAACCACTTCGATGACGGTATCACCGGGAAGCTCGACATATTCGATCTGTGATTTATCAAGCTTTTGAAGTCCCAAAACATTCTGTGCATAATCCTCAACGTTTTTGACGGATGTTGCAGCTTCATATTCTGCTGCAAGAGTGATGTTCTCGGTCTCGAGTGCCGAAAGCTGAGCTTCAAGAGCGGTTATCTCGTTAAACAGGCGGTTGGATTCGACCTTGCCGTATAATACAGCGCACAAAACCGCCAAAATGAGTGTTGCTTTAACAAAGAAGCTGAAAGGACTTGTCCGCCTGATGGGCGCTGTGTTAGTCTTGACCTCGATCTTTGGCGAAGACTGTGCCTCGGGCGTTGCTTTTTTCTTGGGTTCATACATAGACAGATCATATGCTAAATTGCCCTGAGATGCCACATTTATCAATCCTTTCTTAATCCTTTATCTTTTCTATGATCCTAAGCTTTGCGGAATGTGAGCGATTATTCGCTTCAAGCTCCTCTCGGCTCGGTTCTATCGGTTTTTTTGTTATCAGCTTGCCTCTGGGAGTGTTCCCACAGATGCAAACGGGAAACTCGGGCGGGCAAGTGCAACCCTGACAGAAGCTTGCGAAGCGTTGTTTAACGAGCCTGTCCTCAAGCGAGTGGAAGGTGATTATCACAAGTCTTCCGCCGACATTAAGTGCATCAAATGCTTTATCCAACGCCTCCGAAAGTCCGCCAAGCTCATTATTTACGTGGATCCTCAGAGCTTGGAACGTTTTTTTGCACGGATTTTTTTCGCGTCGAATCTTCTGCGGAACTGACATCTTGACTATCTCTGCCAGTTCCGAAGTTGACTCGATTGGCTTGGATTCGCGCGTTTTTACAATATTGGAGGCGATACTTTTTGCGAATTTTTCTTCGCCGTATTCAAAAAGAATACGGACGAGCTCACCGTATGAATATGTGTTGACAACGTCATAGGCACTCAAGCCTTCCTTGCTCATACGCATATCCAAGGGAGCATCAGAATGATAGGAAAATCCTCTTTCTGCGTTATCGAGCTGATAGGACGATACGCCGAGGTCCAAAAGCATTCCGTCAAGACCCTCTATATCAAGGTCTTCTAATATTTTATCAATTTCTGTATAGTTCGAGTGAACCACGGTGGCGTTAAGCCCCGAAAGGCGCTCGGTTGCGACTTTGATAGCGTCGGGGTCACGGTCGATGGCAATAAGTCTGCCGGTCGTCAAGCGCTTTGCGATCTCTTTTGAGTGTCCGGCACCGCCTGCGGTACCGTCGGCATAAATGCCGTCAGGCTTGATGTTGAGTCCGTCAAGACATTCGTTCAATAAAACGGAATAGTGTTTAAATTCCATGATCATCCCAAAAGCGACAACGCACCATAGATATCATCGGGAGCGATAGTCTGGTTGAAGGCTTCATATGTTGCCTTATCCCAAATTTCTGCTGTGTCCATCGCACCGACAACATATACGTCTTTCAAAAGTCCGGCGTATTCACGCAAGGTCTGAGGCACCAAAATTCTGCCGAGCTTGTCGGTCTCGACGGGAAGAGCGCCCTTTATATAGATCTGTTTGAGAATTTCCTTCTCTCTTCCTTCCTTCATATTATAGATGCGTTCGAGAAGGGAGTTGAAGCTTTCTTCGGAGTATACGACCAAACGGTGATCGGCACCGCGAGTCAAAATGAACCTGTCACCGATAATATCTCTGAATTTTTGGGGGAAGCTCATTCTCCCCTTGGAGTCGATGGTATAGGGCAATTCGCCGCTCATCATATGAGAAATCTGCATCAGGTTCACCTCACTTTTCAACTTTTCAACGGAGTTTTTAACACTTTTTTGCACCGTTTACCACTGTTTCGTAAATTATACCACCGATATGGCCAAAAATCAATAGATTTCTTAACAATGAGATTTAAATAAATCGGAGAAATTATGCGATAAGTTTTGTTCACTTTTTACAAATCTGTGCGTCCGAACAAAAAAATACAGCCCCGGAATTAACCGGAGCTATATTTAAGCTTATTTATCAGTCGTCATCCGACTCTTTTTCGTCTTCATCACCGTCGCCTGTCTCGTTAACAGTGATATGAACACGTTCGATCTTTTGCTCATCTGCGGATATTACCTTGAAGGTGAATCTTCCGCATTCGACCACCTCTCCGCTTTCGGGAATGTGATCGAGGTTTTCCATTACCAAGCCGCCGATGGAAGTACAGTCTGTCTCGATCTCTTCACCGTCAAGCTCCGCCTTTTCCAGAAAGTCACGGATGCTAAGGTCAGCCGAAACCTCAAAAGTATCTTCTTCATCAAGTTTGGTGAACGAGGTATCCTCTTCGTCGGTCTCATCATAGATCTCGCCGACAAGCTCTTCGATGATATCTTCCATTGTAACGATGCCCTGTGTTCCGCCGTATTGGTCAACAACTATCGCCATGTGGTTTTTGGTCTTTTGCATCTCCTTCATAATGTCGAAGATGGATGTGAGGCCGAATATGTAGAACGGCTTTTGCATGATGCCTGCAAGGTCACGTTTTCCTTCGAAATACATATCGAAGAATGTTTTTTGATGGATTATGCCGACAATGTTATCGATCGTTTTCTCATATACGGGCAAACGTGAGAAGTGAGTTGTGAGGAATACGTTTTTAACCTCTTCAATATCGTCCTCGATATCAACCGCTGCGACGTTAACTCTCGGGATCAAAATCTCGCTGATGGAGATATCGTGGAACTCAAGAGCGCTTTTAACAAGGTCGCTCTCCTCTTCGTTCAATACGCCTTCATCCTCGATCTCGTCGATGATATACATGAGCTCTTCTTCTGTGATGGTAGGCTGATCGTTCTTTCCTCCGCAAAGGAAGATCACGAAGTTCTTGAGCTTCAAGAGCAGCCAAACTATCGGTGTGAACACCACTATCAGAGCATTTAAGGGATAGGCAATGAAGAGTGAGAATTTTTCAGGGAATTCGTTTGCCAGGTTTTTGGGGATGATCTCGCCGAACAGAATTACCAAAACAGTTATCACTGCTGTTGCTGCCGCTACATACTCAACACCGAAGCGGTCGGTAACGATTACTGTTGCGAGTGCAGACGCTGTCAGGTTAACGATGTTGTTACCTATCAATATAGTTGTCAGCGCCTTGTCGAAATTGTCGGAAATTTTAATAGCCATAATTGCGCGCTTGTTGCCGTCATCGGCAATTGAGCGAAGTCTCGCCTTGTTAACTGTGTTGTAAGCAGTTTCCGAAGCTGAGAAGATCGCTGAGAAAAGCAATAACACGACTATTATGAACACGTCCATTAAAGTACATCAAACCTTTCTGCGCATAAATATGCACGATGGAATTATAGCACAAGTGTTTTCTAAAATCAAGAGGGTTTTTCAATTTGATGCTTTAAGTGCTCTGCGAGCGCCGAACGCCGGGCGAAGCCATGCCCGTCCCTGCGGATGCAGGGACGGGCGCCTGTGCGCCGAAGGCGCACAGGCAAGAGCGGCGCCAAAGCGCCGCTCGGGCTTCGCCCCCGCAGTACGTCGGTATCGCAAGGGCTACCCTTGAGCGGTCTCTTGCGGCAAGCTGACGAGTGCCGAGCTCACAACGATCGGCTTGAAAAGCGCATTTCGGCAACCGTGTTCACAAAAACCGCAGTCAAATTTGTTTAGGCACTCGATCACTTTGTTTCCGTCACTCTCATAATAGCTCTGCATCACAACATTCTTCCCCAAATGTGTGCAATACTTGAGACTTGCGTATCTGAACTTTCCCATCACGA
Organism: uncultured Oscillospiraceae bacterium; assembly: GCA_964650705.1. Lineage (GTDB taxonomy): Bacteria > Bacillota > Clostridia > Oscillospirales > Ruminococcaceae > Faeciplasma. Next base: position 46,341 of record CAZYUJ010000006.1, on the reverse strand, counting down.
TCTCTCCTTTTAAAAATATCAGCCTAATAAGTATATGCTTTTGGCAGGATTTTAAGCCGAGCGGACATAAATTCCCTGAAAAATAAATATAGATTTATAAAATACATAAGGCGGTGCGACATGGGAAAGTTTTTGAAGGACAGAAAAGAGCGTGAGATCGCAAGGATATCAAAAAGGCTCGAACAAGTATCGAAGGAGCTTATGCAGGTCAACGAAGCTATAGCCCTCGCTGACAAATGCTTCGACGAGGTCGAGGATGACGACCTCACAGAGGCGCTGATATATGACCGATCTGCGCTTTTGGCGAGATGCAGTTTTCTCATAAAAGAGGCAAAGCGATTGGAATCGGAGCTTCAATCAGCAAAAGATTTCCCGAAAACGAACAAAAACGCTTGACACGGGCAAGTTGTTGTGATATTATAGTAAGGCTGTGAATCACCCACGTGGAGAGGTGTCCGAGTGGTTTAAGGAGCTGGTCTTGAAAACCAGTGATACGGCGACGTACCGTGGGTTCGAATCCCACCCTCTCCGCCAAGACATATTCACATATCACCACCCTTACGGAGAAATACCCAAGCGGTGAAGGGGCTCCCCTGCTAAGGGAGTAGGTCGGGTAACCGGCGCGAGGGTTCAA
>CAZYUJ010000006.1:0-45607 GCA_964650705.1 uncultured Oscillospiraceae bacterium | reverse complement strand
TTCCCTCTTTCTCCGCCAATAAAATAAGCATCCCTTTTGGGGTGCTTATTTTATTTTGTGTGATAATGAGGATTGAACCCGAGCGCCGAGGCGCGGGCAACGCCTGCGAGCGCTGCCTGTGGCAGAAGAAGCGAGCAGGGGTTGGCGAAGCGGTCAAAATCGACAGCGACGGACAGGAGCGACCGTCGATTTTGGGAACCGCGAGAGGGGTTGCGGAGCAACTTCAATTCCCTCTTTCTCCGCCAATAAAATAAGCATCCCTTTTGGGGTGCTTATTTTATTGCTCGAGTACATATGTTGACAATATCAAGTAAACCTGATATACTAATGACAGCAGAAGTACGGTACTGAAAACCCGGGCTGCCTTTGGCAGAGTCTTCTGCTATTTTTGTGCAGTATCGACGGCATGGGATCCCATTGACACCATCAGCAGAAGATGGAATATTAGTTTCAGAAAAGCAGGCGAGTTGCCGTCGTAAAGCCCTTTGAGGCTTGGCAATGAGCCTGCTTCTTAATGCTTTCTTCCCCTTTCATATTACATTCGCTTGAAAATGCTGATATAACGAACCCGATAGGAGTGATGTTGTATGGGCGCGGGCCTTATTATTGTTTGGTCGGTTTTGGGCTTCTTTGTTGTATGGCTGGTTACTTTTACGATCAAAAGCCATATTGAAGCTAAGAGGAGAATCGCAAGCTTTTGGATAAGACGAAGCAGCCCCTCAAGCTTCCTACCGCAAAGGCGGTGGGCGAGGTCTTCACTCAATGAAAGTTTTCCGTTGACACTTTCAACAGAATGTGATATATTGTCAGTAGCAGTGGATGTGTCCAACTTGATGGACTGCCCTGCTTTTTTATTGGGTATATATCGTATAAGATGTTCTCTCCAAATGACAATTGCAAGCTTTTGGAGGAGATGGAGTAACCGCTCAAGCTTTTGCCTGAGCGGTTTTTCTTTTGCCCCCGTTGACCTCATATCATCTCTTTGATATAATACAAGATAAAGAATGCCGTTTGCTGACATTCAAAATCGCTCGAATTTAATTTCATCCGTTAAGAGAGGAACACTTTATGAATAACTTCACCTTCTACTCCCCCACTTTCTTTGCCTTCGGCAAGGACACCGAAAACGACGCAGGCAAGCTTATTAAGCGCTTCGGCGGAAGCAAGGTCTTGATCCACTACGGCGGCGGAAGCGTTATCCGCTCGGGACTTCTTGACCGTGTTAAACAGTCTTTGGACAGCGAAAACATCCCCTATGTTCTTTTGGGAGGGGTCAAGCCGAATCCCAGAAGCGGACTCGTATACGAGGGAATCAAGCTTTGCAAAAAGGAAAACGTCGATTTTATCTTGGCAGTCGGCGGCGGGAGCTCGATCGACTCTGCAAAAGCTATTGCAGCAGGCGCTGTTTATGACGGCGATTTTTGGGACTTCTATTGCGGAAAGCCGATAAAAGAGGCTCTTCCCGTCGGAACCGTTTTGACGATATCTGCCGCAGGAAGCGAGGGCAGCCCCGACTCTGTGATCACTCACGAGGACGGAATGTTCAAGCGCGGTGCAAGCGGCGACGCCATCCGTCCAAAGTTCAGTATCCTTAACCCTGCTCTCACTCAGACACTTCCCGCATATCAGACCGCTTGCGGAATAACAGACATCATGGCTCACTTATATGAGCGCTATCTGACAAACACAAAGGATGTTGAGGTTACCGACCGCCTTATCGAAGCGTTGCTTTTGACAATGATCCATGAAGGCCCGAAGGTCATTGAAGATCCCGACAACTATGAAGCTCGCGCAAATATCATGTGGGCGGGAATGATGGCTCACAACAACTCCTGCGGTGTCGGCAGAAGCCAGGACTGGAACAGCCACAATATTGAGCATGAGCTTTCAGCGCTATATGACTGTGCACACGGCGCAGGACTCGCAGTGACAATGCCTGCTGTATTCACCTATGTTATGGAGCACGATGTGATGCGCTTTGCACAGATCGCTGTTCGCGTTTGGGGATGTCAGATGGACTTTGCTCACCCCGAGGTTACCGCAAAAGCCGGCATCAAGGCATTCAGGGATTATCTTTGTTCGATCGGAATGCCGAAAAACTTCTCGGAGCTCGGCGCAAAGGAAGAGGATATTCCGAAGCTTGTTGACGTTTTGTGCAACGGAAACGGCAGAAGCGGCTCAATAAGCGGATTTGTCACATTAAACGAGGAAGACTGTAAAAATATCTATCAGTTGATGGTGTAAAGGACAGCAAAACGCCCCTCCTCCCGAAACGGGAAGAGGGGCTTCTTTATGCCGACGTTAATTGTGTTGCCGATCTTTATCCGAGATCTCGGAGTGCATCCATAAATCCGTTATAAACGGGGAGCGTGTTGTCATAGATCTTGAGCTTTCTTCTGTCAAAGAAGCCATATGACTCATTGCCTGTGGAATCGCTGCCGTTATCCCAAACGATGATCGTCATGCCCGCTTTTTTCGTCTTTGTTACGAAATAATATGCCCAATCATATCTGGCGTCAGGGTTATTCTTGTTTATGCATCCGGTCTCACCGATTATTACGGGGATGCCGTTCTTGACAAACTTGTTATAAAGCTTGTCGACAAAGTCGTTTATCTGATTCTTTTCGGAATTACCGAACGTTACCTTATCCATGCCGTCGCCCATAACAAGATCATAAGGCGTATAAGCATGAACGGAAAGTATCAGCTTGTCTGAGGCAGAATCGGACGGCATTTTGAAATAGTCATTGAGCGCACTGCTCGGTGATGCACCGTACGGAGTGATCATCAAGAATCTTTCGGTATTCTGTCCGCCTGCGGCACGCACAGTATCAACAAATATCTGATTGAATTCGTTGAGATACTTTGCCGCATCTCGGCAAAGCTGAGAATTCGTATCAAACCACCATTCGTTGTTCGTCCCTGCGAGTCTGGGCTCGTTCATCGGTTCAAAGATGAGGCGCTGATCATAATCCTTGAATCTTTTTGCGACCTGTGACCAAACAGACTTCATGTACTTCTTGGCTTCGGAATAATTCTCTGCCGAAGGGTAATACATATCGTTGTCGTGGTGAGAGTTGATAATTACGTACAATCCGTTGTCATAAGCATAGTCTACAACTTCCTGAACACGGTCAAGCCATTCTTTGTCGATGGTATAATTGCTTCCCGAAACGTGCTTGTTCCACGAAACAGGGATTCGGATGGTGTTAAATCCAAGCTCCTTGAGCTTTAATATCATATCCTCGGTGGTGGTGGGCTGTCCCCATGAATTTTCACCGTTCGGAGCATCAAGCGTGTTTCCGAGATTCCAACCGATCTTCATATCCAAAACAAGCTCGGCGGCGCTCATTTCCTTGATCTCGGGAACTGCTTCGGGTTCTTGAGCGGCTGTTGTTACCTCTTGAGGCTTTTCGCTCGTTAAATAGCTTCCCGAAACGAAGTATTCACCGTTTTCAAACTCGATCCTATACCAGCCGTTTTCCGCCCTGCCGGTGATGGTTACCTTCTCTCCGGCATCAAGATGTCCGACTCTTTCGCTCATGACGCTTGGGCCTGTGCGAACGTTAACGCTTGATTTAGCATACATATAACCGCTTGCGGCTTCGACCTTGACTGTCGCTTCTGTTGTGGTTTGAGCAGTCGTGGTCGTTTGTGCAGTAGTGGTAACAGCCTCAGTCGTAGTGGCTTCGGTGGTAGTTGCCGCCTCGGTGGTAGTCGGCTCGGGAGTTGTTACCTTTGGAGTTGTTACCTCGGGAGTCGTGGTCGTCGCCTCAGACGTAACCTCGGGTGCTTCGGTGGTTACAGCGGATTCATCCGTTAGCTGTGTGTCGGGAGTATCCATATCGCCGCTTGCGGAATTCGCGCATCCCGAAAGCACCGTTGCCGCCATAAGCAGCGCTAAAACAAGTGACAGTAATCTTTTCATTGTCATATCAACCCTCAAGTCCTGCAAACAAGCCTTCCAAAACGCATTTTGCGCTTTCATGGAACGAACATGTATGCCTATTTAATAAACCGAATGCACGGTCATGGTGATTGTCCCACCAAACGCAAACGATACCGTTTTTGCGTGCCTGTGAGATGAAGTATTGGCTCCACGCATATCTTGCATCGGGGTTATCTTTGTTAAGAATTCCGATCTCACCGATGATCACATCGATCCCTTGTGAAACAAAGCGGTTGTTCAAACGCTCCATAATGCGTCTTATCTCTATTCTGTCCTTTTCGGTGAATTTTGCGATCTCTGACTTGTGATTCAAGCAAAGATTATAGGGAGCATAGGAGTGGACCGATTGAATGGTGCGGTTTGACGGGTCGCTCGGGAAGACATATTCGGGCATACAAGCATACATCGGGTTGGCGGCATATGGCGACACCATTATGTAACGCTCGGCATTTTTCTTGCCCGAGGATCGCACGGTATCAACAAAGAGCTGATTGAAATCATTAAGGTGAGCTACTGCTTTCTGGGAGAGCTCGGTTCGCATATCAAGATGCCATTCCTGAGGGCATCTTATCATTCTCGGCTCGTTAAGGTTTTCAAACACAAGACGCTGATCGTAATCGCCAAAGCGGTCGCTGAGCTGAGACCATATCGCTTTGATGTAATTCTTTGAATTCTCGGCGCCCTCATCCGTAGGAGAGACTACTCGGTCATCGTGATGGATATTTATAATAACAGCCATGCCGTTGTCCAAGCCGTAATTCACGACCTCCTCAACTCTGTTCAAAAAATCAGCGTTGATGACAAAATCGGGAGCTTCACAAACGTGGCAGTGCCACGAAACGGGCACGCGAAGAGTGTTAAATCCGCCCTCCTTGATCTTGTCGATCATTTCCTTTGTCGTCATCGGGTTGTGCCAGCTTGTTTCGCCCATCGGGGCATCCAAGGTATTGCCAAGATTCCAGCCGATCCTCATGAACTTCAAAAGTTCTTTTGAAGAAGAAAACTCCATTTCTTATACCTCCTCAACCGTGCGGTCAGCGGTGTTTATATCAGTCGTTGATGGCTTCCATGAAGCCCTTGTGAACGCCGATTGCAGACTCGAAGATCTCAAGATTTTCTCTGTCAAACAATCCATAGGATTCGTTTCCGGGCACGGTGTTGCCGTTGTCCCAAACAACACAAGCCATTTTGTTTTCCTGAGCCTTGTTTACATAATACTTAGCCCATTCATAGCGAGCAAGAGGGTTGTTTTTGTCGATGATCCCCATCTCGTCGATAACAACGTGAACGCCTTCGGAAACAAACTTGGTATAAAGTCTGCCAATGAACCAGTCGATCGACTTTTTGGCGCTCGAGTCGAATTCTCTGATGCTCATGTCATCGCCCATCGCAAGGTTATATGGGGTGTAAGCGTGAACAGCGAGCATGATCTTATCAAGAGCAGGGTCCTCGGGAAGAACAAATTCGTCGATCATCGCACTGTCGGGAGCTCCGGCATAGCAGCTTACGAGCAAATATCTGTCACGGTTGTTGCCGCCTGTTGCACGGACAGCGTCAACGAAAGCTTGGTTACACTCGTTGATGATCTCGACGGCATACTGACAGTCCTTTGCGGACATATCAAGCGACCATTCATAAGACGTGCCTTCGATTCTCGGTTCGTTCATAGCCTCGAAAATAAGGGTCTGATCATAGTCCTTGAATTCTTCAGCGATCTGAGCCCAAATAGCGCTCAAATATTCAACAGCTTCATCGCCGTTATTCTTTCTCGGCTCATAGACGCCGTTATCATGGTGAGAGTTGATGATAACGATGAGGTCAGCCTCCATCGCATAGTCAACGACCTCACGAACACGTGCTAACCACTCAGCATCAATGATATATTCAGGTTCTTCGGAAACATGCTTATTCCAGGAAACGGGGATTCGGACGGTGTTATAGCCAAGCTCCTTGATGGCGGTCATCATTTCCTGAGTGGTGGTAGGCTGACCCCAAGAATTCTCACCGTTAGGGGCATCCAAGGTGTTGCCCAAATTCCAACCCATACCCATTGCTTCGATAAGCTCTTCCTGAGTGTCGAATTCAACGCCCTCGATCTCAGGGTTGTTGTGATCGTTCAATACGGGCTCTGCGGATGCAGGCTCACATCCGACGAGTATTGTGCACAACATCAAAGCCGCAAGCATGAGTGATAAGATTTTTTTCATATTGTCCTCCGATACATAGTTTCATAAAGTCACATCGCATATAAAAATGCGCTGAGTTAATTATAACCCAGCGCAACACAAGTGTCAATATAAAAGTTTCATTTATTTGTATCTATAACGTGCCAATAAGCCTTCAAGTATTCAGCTCCTGAATAGACGGTAAGGACCGTTGCCGCCCATATAAGAACCTCAGACACAACGGTTATAAGCGTATCCCCAACAGGAACACCGACCGAGGCGATCCCACGGAGGAACATGATAGCAATGATGGCTGTCATTGTGAATGCGGTCTTGAGCTTTCCCGACTTGCCCGCGGCGATAACGGTTTTATCATCCGAGGTGACAACGACCAATCTCAGCGCAGAGACCATAAACTCGCGGAACAAAATTATCATAACGGGAACGGAGCCGACCCAATCGAGCTCAACAAAAGCCAAAAGCGCCGCCATGACAAGTGCTTTATCCGCCAAAGGATCCAAAAACTTGCCGAAATTTGTTACTATCCCCTGTTTCCTTGCTATCTGACCGTCCAAAAGATCGGTGAGCGATGCCGCTGTGAAGATCAAAAGAGCGATCAATATGTTTGCACTTGTGAACTGCCACAAAATAAACAGCACAAATATAGGAATAAGCAACACTCTCAAGAGGGTCAATTTATTAGGTAGATTCATTATGTTATCCTCCGCATCATTGTGTAACGCTTCCGATGAGGTCATAGTCCATGACATCGTCGATATAAACGTTAACATATTCACCCATGGTTCTCGGAACCGCAGAGCTGAAGAAGATCTTTCCGTCGATCTCAGGGGCATCCATTGCGCTTCTGCCGAAATAGCACTCAGCGTAGCGGTCAAAGCCTTCGGTCACGACCTCAAGAGTCTTGCCGATATAGTTCTGATTGAGCTCGTCGGAAATGAGCATCTGCTCCTGCATGATGATGTCTGCACGCTTGAGCTTAATTTCTTCGTCGATCTGATCCTCAAAGTCAGCGGCAGGTGTCCCCTCCTCCGCGGAATATGCAAAACAGCCGAGACGGTCAAATCTTACGTCCTTGACGAATTCGCAAAGGCGTTCAAACTGTTCGTCAGTTTCACCGGGGAATCCTGCGATAAGCGTGGTTCGCAAAATTATTCCGGGAATGCGCTCACGGAGCTTTTTAACAAGCTCACGAAGCGATCTCTCATCGCCCGAACGGTTCATGCGGCGCAAAACCTCACCGTCGCAATGCTGAATGGGAATATCAAGATACTTGACACACTTTTCTTCTTGTGCGATAACGTCGATAAGCTCGTCGGTGATGCGTTCGGGATATGCATAAAGAGTTCTTATCCACTTAAGCCCGTCGATCTTCGATATCTCACGCATTAAAGATGCCAGCATCGGCTTGCCATAAATATCCTCACCGTAGCGTGTGGTATCCTGTGCCACGAGGACGATCTCCTTAAATCCTACGCTTGCGAGCCACTTAGCTTCGTCAATAATGCTTTCGAGCTTTCGGCTGCGGAATCTTCCTCGGATCGAGGGGATCGCACAATATGTACAGCAATTGTCGCAACCCTCAGCGATTTTAAGATATGCATAGTTCTCGGTGGATATAATTCTTCTTCCGCCGATTATAAGGCTATATTTATCACCGAAAGTGAGAATATCGCCTTCTCCCGACAAGACTTTTTTTATAAACGTTCCCAAAAGCTCGTTCGAGCCGATGCCGATAACAGCATCTACCTCAGGAATTTCGGCTTTTATCTCATCGCGGTAGCGCTCAGCAAGGCAACCCGTAACTATAACGGCTTTGATCCTTCCCTCTTCCTTGAGGGTGCAAAACTCCAATATGGTTTCGATGGCTTCCTGCTTTGCGGAATCAATAAATCCGCAGGTGTTGACGACAACAACGTCCGCAAGTGCGGCATCAGCGATTATTTCAAAGCCTTCCTCTCGAAGGTTATACAGCATATGCTCGGCATCAACTTGGTTTTTGGGACATCCAAGCGACACCATTCCAACTCTGATCGACATATTTAAAATCCTTTATTAATCGTAATCCTCCCCGAATTGTTCGAGGGCTGTGTTTATATCCGCAAACGAATATCCCATTCTGGCGAGCGCCGATTTGACCTTTTGGTAACCCTTTTCATCAGTCAAATACCTTATGTATTTTTTGTTGATGAGTTCGATAAGGCGCTCCATTGCGTCATCTTCAAGCTCCGCCAAAGCCTCGGATATAAGCTCGTTAGGCAATCCGCGCGCACGCATTTCCTCACGGGCACGGTAATAGCCGTATTTTTTCGTTATACACAAATGCTCGGCAAGTTTTTTTGAGTATCGCCTGTCGTTGATGCATCCAAGCTCAACAAGGCGGTTCAAAACCTCGAAGCAAATGTCTTCATCATAATTCTTTTCGAGCTTTTTAAACAGCTCAACATATGAATAGTCCCGCTCATCGAGTAAATACAGGGCACGCTCCTTTGCACGTCGGGCATCGTTCGCACGGATGACCTCTTCAATAGCGGCGTCCCCCATCTCAAGTCCCGACGATATATGATAATCAAATGCGATATCGGCGTGGATGAAGATGGGGTCTCTTCCCTCGAAATCAATTTCGAGGGTCTTGCCCTTGTATTGCGAGACTTTTTCTACTTTATATTTCGGCATTCAGCTTACTTTTCGGTTGCGGGAGTGAACTCCTCAAAATCGTCCTCAACGTCAACGATGACGGATGTGTTTGCCGAAACGTTCGCAGCGCTTGCGGAAGCCGCACTCAAGGCAGCGGCCTTCTTAGCGTTCTTCGAAGCCATCACGACGCTTTCCTTTGCTTCATAAACCTTTGCCTCGATCTCTGCCATCATTTCGGGATGGTTGAGAAGGAATTCCTTTGTGTTTTCTCTTCCTTGGCCGATCTTGTTGCCCTCATAGCTGAACCAAGCGCCGGCCTTATGGATAACGTCAAGCTCGGTTGCGATGTCAACAAGCTCGCCGATCCTTGAAACACCCTTGCCGTAGAGGATATCGAACTCGGCTTCCTTGAAGGGAGGAGCGACCTTGTTCTTAACGACCTTACATCTTGTGCGGTTGCCGATGATCTCAGCGCCGTTTTTAATAGCCTCGCCCTTTCTGACCTCAATTCGAACGGAGGAATAGAACTTCAGGGCTCTTCCGCCCGGAGTGGTTTCGGGGTTGCCGTAGATAACGCCGATCTTCTCACGGATCTGGTTGATGAAGATAGCGACGCAGTTGGATTTTGAGATAACGCCTGTCAATTTTCTCATTGCCTGAGACATAAGTCTAGCCAACTGGCCGACATGAGTATCGCCCATTTCGCCGTCGATCTCAGCCTTTGTCACCATTGCGGCAACGGAGTCCAAAACGATGCAGTCGATAGCACCCGAGCGCACCAAAGCCTCGGCGATCTCAAGAGCCTGCTCACCCGAGTCGGGCTGTGAAACGAGCATCGAGTTGATGTCAACGCCCAAAGCCTCGGCATAAACGGGATCCAAAGCGTGCTCAACGTCGATGAATGCAACTTCGCCGCCAAGCTTCTGTGCTTCAGCAACGATCTGTAATGCAACTGTTGTTTTGCCCGAGCTTTCGGGGCCATAGATCTCGACGATTCTTCCTCTCGGAACACCGCCGATACCGAGAGCCATATCAAGGGTCAAGGAACCAGTCGGGATAGCCTCAACGTTCATGTTGGAGTTCTGACCCAAGCGCATAACGGCACCTGCGCCATACTGCTTTTCGAGCTGAGCAATAGCCGTATCAAGCGCCTTTCTCTTCTCTTCTTTCGACTGTGCCGCAACGGGCGAAGCCTTTTTCTCTGTGGGTTTCTTCATTGCCATGGTAAAAACCTCCGTATCATAAATGTATTTTTAACTGTTTCAAATTGCCGACCTCGGCAAGATAAGTATACAATACTGTGTGTCCGAAATTATGGACTCATTTCTGTGCCATCACAACACGAGGGCGATTCGTTAAATCGCTTATCACTCGGACGTTTTTATAGCCGTTGATAATGAGAATTTCGCTGACATCGTCGGCTTGTGTTATGCCGATCTCGAACACGACGTAGCCGCCGTCCTTTAGCGCAGGTTTCCAGAGCCTTGCGATCTCACGGTAATAGTGCAATCCGTCAACGTCACCGAATAGGGCGGTCTCAGGCTCGAACTTGACCTCTTTTTGTAAAGCGAGCATATCCTCTTCAGTCAAATAAGGCGGGTTTGCCGTTATCAGATCGAGGTCGGAAAAGCTGTTTGCAACACCTGCATCCAAAACGTCAGCTTCAAGAGGGGCTACGCTTGCGCCGTGAAGCAAGATGTTCTTGCATAGATAACTATATGCCTCATCATAAAGCTCGATAGCTGTAGCGTGTGCATCGGGGCGCTTTACGCACAAGATTATCGGGATGCAGCCCGTTCCCGAACAAAGGTCGAGGATCTTTGGTTTTTTGATATCTTTAATCAGTTTAAGCGCAGTTTCGACGAGAGCTTCGGTGTCCTGTCTTGGGATGAGGACGCCTTCGCCGACCTTGAAGCTAAGCCCATAAAACTCCCACTCGCCCAAAATATACTGAAGCGGCTCGCCCGAAATTCGGCGGCTGACAAACCCGTCAAGCAATTTTTTCCGCTCCGTATCAATTTCGAGGCGGTCGGTCAAGAGCTTCGTGTATGCGCTCTCTCCGAAAAGGGATTCAAGCATAAAGCGAGCCTCAAGCTCGGGGTCTTCGATACCGCTTTGTTCAAGCCTTTCGCTGAGCGATTTAAAGATCGCGTTTGCGCTGTTTACCATTTATCCGAGCCCTTTTCTTCGGGGATGCAGGGAAGGAATGCGGCGATAGCACATTCGATCTGGCTGTCATCGGGCTCACGGGTCGTGAGGCGCTGAATGAGCAAGCCGGGTGCGGAAATTATTTTTGTGAACCAGTTATCATATCTTCCTGCGAGCTTGATGCACTCATAAGCGATAGCCACGATGATAGGGAGAATCGCGACCTTGATGAGGACTCTGAGCCACAAAACGTCCCACGGAACCTGGAACACGCTGAACACGATTATGCTGATGAAGAGCACCAGGAACATGAAGGATGTGCCGCATCTGGGGTGGAAACGGCGATGCTTTCTTACGTTTTCAACGGTGAGCTCCTCACCTGCTTCATAGCAAGCGATGGTCTTATGCTCGGCACCGTGATACTCATAGGTTCTCTTAATGTCCTTCATCAAAGCGGTAAGACCGATGTATGCGATGAAGATAGAAATCTTGATAACGCCTTCGATGATGTTTTTGACTATCATATTAAGCTCGATCCCGCCGAGGCCGAAGAGGAATTCGATGCCCTTTGTGATCGCTGCAGGCAAAAGCATAAAGAGCACGAGTGCCAAAGCAACGCCCAAAAATCCCGCGATGACCATGAGGACGCCCATAAGCTTATCACCGAGCTTTTCGGTGAGCCACTTTTCGAATTTTGAGGGTTCCTCGGTGACTTCAACGCCCTGCATCGACTTGTCGGCAGACTTTGTCAAGCATTTATAGCCGTCAACCATCGACGAAACAAAGTTAACGGGCCCTCTTATGAAGGGGATCTTTTTATACCACTTTGCCTTCGGCAAGCTCCACTGTTCGACGTCGATAGAGCCGTCAGCCATTCTCACAGCCATAGCCTCAACCTCAGGGCCGCGCATCATAACGCCTTCCAAAAGTGCCTGACCGCCTATCTGTGTTTTAAACTTGCAGCCGCTTTCGCAGCTTTTTTCGTTTTTACTCATATTTTGCTCCGATCTCTGAATAACTTCAGTTTTTAACGTTTGATTGTGATAAGCTCGGCAGGGTTATTTGAACTGTCGTGCCCTTGCCGACCTCGCTGTTTATAATAAGACTTCCGCCGTGCATTTCAACGATCTCGTTGGCAACTGCCAAGCCGATTCCCGAGCCGCGGCGTGTCGTATTAGCTTTATAAAATTTTGTTTTTATCTTCGGCAGATCCTCAGCCGCAATGCCCACACCTGTATCGGATATGAGTATCACGATCTCACCCTTGACCTGAAGCGCCTCGACGGTAACCGTTCCGCCCGAGTTCGAGTATTTAACGGCGTTGTCGATTATGTTTATAAACACCTGTCTGAGTCTTGCACGGTCACCGTATACGAACGGGAGCATCTCGGGGCCGTTATAAACCATTTCGAGTCCCAACGATCTTGCACGCTCGGTATATATCAGCACGGCATCCTCAAGCTCAGCCAAGATATCCATAGTTTCTTTTTGGAGAGTGAAGCGGCCGTCCTGAATTCGGGAGAAGTCCAAAAGCTCCTCGACCATTCCAGAAAGACGCTCTGCCTCTCCCGTTATAACACGCATTCCCTTTTGGAAGGTCTCCGGATCGTTGACCTCACAAAGAGTTTCGCTCCAGCCCTTTATGGCTGTCAGAGGGGTTCTTAATTCGTGAGAAACGCTTGAGATGAATTCGTTTTTGATCTTGTCTGTGTTTTCGAGCTCTGTTGCCATATAGTTAATGGCATCGCAAAGCTCGCCGAGCTCGTCATCCTTTGTTTTTTCGATTCGCTCAGAGAAATCCCCTTCGGCATAGCCGCGGGCTGTTTCGCTTATCCGACGGACAGGGATAACGATGGAATTTATGAAGTACATACCCGTCGAGAACATCAAGGCGACTATCGCAAGTGCTATGACCGTGAGCAGGATACCGATCTCGATTATCTGCATATTGATAGCATCCAAAGAGGTCATAATTCTCATGGCGCTGTATTCTTCGGCTATTCCCGAGAGCATAACGGTATAGCTGAGAACTTTTTCGCCCGAGGCAAGTGTGAATTCGCTCCACGCCGAGCCGTCAGACGACTCCGCCGCTGCGATATAGTCGCTCATATTGAGGCTTGATGCAGGCTGAAATCCCGAGCTTGTGAGGGTTATCTCTCCCGAAGAGCTTATAGACATCAGCTCATATTTGTCCTTATCGGAAAAGCTTTCAATTATCGTGCGAACCTCACTTCGATAACCTGATGCGGTCGTATATCGGGAAAGAGTCAGGGTTATGCCGTCCATCCTTGATTCGAGATATTGTCTGGCGGAAGTATTATAATAGCTTCTTGTGAAGATAAGTGCGAAGATCACAACTATGGCAAGCACCAAAACAACTATTCCCACAGAGTTGAGGAGCCAACGCTTTGTGATACTGTTTTTCATTTTAATGCCCTGCACACTCCTCACCGCCTGTTCAAATAGTTAGTTACTTAGCTTCCGAATCCCATTTATAGCCATATCCCCAGATCGTGATTATGTATTTGGGATCCGAAGGCTCATCCTCGATCTTCATTCTGATCCGTCTTATGTTGACGTCAACGATCTTTTCCTCACCGTAATAGTTTTCGCCCCAGATGTGGTGTAAAATGCTTATTCTGTCAAGGGCCGTATTCTGATTCTTCAGGAAGTATTCCATTATCTGATATTCGACCTGTGTCAGATCAATAGCCTCACCGTTTTTATATACGACACGGCTCTTGAGGTTGATAGAGAACGGCCCCGATCTGATCTCAGCCTTTTCTTCAACTCTTTGTGCGCTGGAAAGACTTACTCTTCGGCAGACAGCGTCAACTCGCGCAATAAGCTCGGATATCGAAAAAGGCTTTGTGATGTAATCGTCAGCACCTATCATCAGAGATGATACCTTGTCCATCTCCTGAGATTTTGCACTTAACATGATTATTCCGACGGTATCGCTTCTTTCACGCAGCATTTTGCAGACCGTGAACCCGTCGATACCCGGCATCATGATATCCAAAAGTGCAACCTCAAAGCTGCCGTCTGCCTCATCAAATGCCTTAACGGCATCCTCTCCGCAGTTGACATCCACAACGTCATATCCGCTTCGCTTTAAGTTCAATACCACAAACTCGCGGATGGAATCTTCATCTTCGCAAACTAGAATTCTTCTCATAACAGTCTCCAATAATTATTCTAAACAAAACAAATTGTCAAGTATCTCGTCATTAGTCAAGATCAAGGGCTCGCTTGCGTCAGCAACAGTTTTGATGAAATATTTCCGTCTGTCAGTCTGTACCGCAAGTCGGTATTCTTCATTCTCGGCATATGACAGGGAGTCGCTCTCATGTACCGAAATAATGCTCATAACAGGTGTCATCTCGCTCACGTCAGAAACGGCGGAATCGTATTTATAGAAGGTGACCTCGCCCGTTTGAGTATCGGTTTTTGCGGTCACCATTCCGAGCCAGCGGTTTGGAATGGTCATCACAAAGCTTCCCGTCAGAGAATAATAGGAATTGGATTTCAGATCAAACGACATATTCTCGGCGTCGAACTCATACCATATCGTCATATATTCGCTTGATGATATGCTTTGCTGATATCCCGTGAAATTGGATACGGTGGGGATCTCGATAATTCCGTCACCGTCATAGTCGATGCTAAGATATCCCGCAGGGCGGCGTGTGATATCTCTTAGCCCGAAGACCTCATTAGTCGGGCTGACAAGTCCGTCATCGCCCAAGTATATTATGTCCGTGCTGACAGCTCCGCCCTCGTTCAAAATATCAAGATACAGAGCGCTTTCGGTATCGTTGAGCTTGCTGAAACTATAAGACATAATGCTTGCGGCATAATAGTCAAGCGTTAGCTCATATGGGGTATAGTTTATGCCGTCAGGCGATTTTATCACGCTCACGGTCGGGTAATCACCCGCTTTGTTTGCCAAAACAAGCTCATCCTCACCGCAGCCGTCAATATCAAATCGCTCAAGCACGGTGTATGAATTTTCGTAAATGGTCGCCAGCGTTTCGTTGATATAGCGATACATTCTGACCTGATTTTCATCAAAAGCCCCTGCCCGGTATCCGATAACGATATCAACGGTCTTTCCGAGCGGATGAATGATGACCTTATCTATAGCGGTGCCGACGCCCGAAGCCGTACAGGTCAGGCTCCATGTGCCGTTCTCATCCGTATCCAATACTGCGATCCCCGTGCTCGATTCGTTTCCGGTCTCGGAATAGAAAGCCAAGGCTTCATTTCCCGCTTCTCCGTCGATATCAGCCAAAACTATTGCGGAGCGATATTCGCCCGAATAGGGATATTCAAGGGAGATGCTTTTTCCCAGCGCAGATGTTAGCGCTTGGAAAATTGCAGTTTGTTCTTCGGCGATTACGGGAGAGGTCAAAAGATCCTCAACAGAAAATGTGATGCCGCGGCAGCCGGTCAGAAGGATGCCTGCACAAAGAATAAAAAAGAGCATTCTTTTCACATTTTCACCGCCTAAACAAAAATAAGATAAGGCATAGTAAGCCTTATCTTATTTTATCACAAAACTGTGTCAGTTGCAAGCAATTGTTATAATATTCTTGTGAAAGCTTGAACTTATGTTCGTTCGTTGATGGGCAGATATGTTTTTTCAGATCTGATCGCCTTGTATGCAGGGCGCATGATGCGCTTACCGGTCACGAGCTCTTCGAATCGGTGAGCTGACCAGCCGACGATTCTGGCACAAGCAAAGAGCGCTGTCGAGATCTCCTCAGGGATCTTCAGCATTCTGTAGCAAAGGCCGGAATACATATCGATGTTTGCACACATCGCCTTTTCAACGCCCGTGGTCTCATAGAACACCTCGGGAGTCAAACGCTCGATAGCGTCAAGGAGCTTGAAATCTGCCTCGAAATCGGTTCCCTTTGACATCTTCTCGGTCTCACGCTTTAGGATGACGCATCTGGGATCGGACATGGTGTATACAGCGTGCCCCATGCCATAGATGAGACCTGTGCGGTCGCTCGCTTCCTTCTTGAGGATCTTTATGAGCATCTCCTTGATCTCTTCGTCATTGTCCCAATCTTTGACGTTTGCTTTCATATAGTCGAGCTGTTCCAAAACCTTCAGATTGGCACCGCCGTGACGGTGGCCTTTGAGAGAGCCTACCGCTGCGGCATATGCGGAATAGGCGTCGGTTCCGGAAGAGGTCAACACTCGGCAGGTGAAGGTAGAGTTGTTACCGCCGCCGTGCTCAGCGTGAAGCATCAAGATAAGATCCAAAAGCTTAGCTTCTTCATATGTATAGAATCTGTCCTTGCGGAGCATTGACAAGATAGTCTCTGCTGTTGATTCTTCAGGTCGGAGCTGATGCATATACATACTCTTTCCGTCATAGGCTCGGCGCTTGACCTGATATGCGGCGGTCATGATAAGCGGGAGCTTTGCGATGATGGAAATCGCTGTATAGAGTTCCTCAATAGGAGTTTTTGCTTCCGGATCATCCTCATATGAATACAACGCCAAGATCGAACGCTCGAGCTTGTTCATTATATTTTTCGAGGGAGCTTTCAAGATCATGTCTTCAAAGAAGCCGTTGGGAAGCTCGCGGTTGAAGGAAAGCGTTTTTTCAAAGTGGCTGAGCTCTTCGGCATTAGGCAGATTGCCCATCAGCAAAAGATATGCGACCTCTTCAAAGCCAAAGCGATCTTCTTTTTGTACATTCGAAATAATATCGTTGATATTATATCCTCTGAAATAGAGTTCGCCGGGAATGGCGACCTTTTCACCTTCGTTCATAACATAGCCGTGAACGTTACAGATGTTTGTAAGCCCGGCCATTACGCCTGTGCCGTCGGCATTTCTCAGCCCGCGCTTGACGTCAAACTTTGTGTAGTATTTTGGGTCGATCTTATTGCTGTTGGCAAAATCCTCGAGGAATGCCTGTTTCGCCTTTTCGTCAAGATGTAATTTCACCGTATCGGCTCCTTTCTGATTAGTAAAAACAATATGATGTCATTATAAACTATACGGGCAATATTGTCAATAATTTTTGCATAGATTGGATGATTAAAATTCATTTTGAGGCTGATTTCATGCTGTTTCGGCACAGATTCCGCCGTATTTTTGCAAGATTAATATAAAATCATGTCATTTTTGATGTATTAGCAGCTCGCGCTGTGCGGGGGCGAAGCCCGCCGCGCGCCTTCGGCGCGCGGCTAAGCACAGGCGCCAAAGGCGCCTGTGCTCGGCGGCAGCACACTGTCGTGTACTGCCGCCTTGGCTTCGCCCTGCAGGCAACCTGTGCCGAACGAAAGTCAAAGTCCCCGCGCCTTTTGCGGCACGGGGACTCGCACTTATCTTTCGTTTAACACCCAATAAGTATAGTAGTTATATATATTCAATATCTCGTCGTTATATGTATCCGTTCGGTCATACCACGCATGGAATCTGTCATAATAACCCCACGTATTCTGAGCGATGGAGATCTCACGGGTGTCCATTATCATCTGATATTCGGCGCTCAAGGGAACACCTGCGTATTCAAGCGCAGTCAATCCCAAATAGTTAGCGCTCATGATCCCGAGATCTTCGCCGCCGGTTCCCATATCATAGTTAGTCCAGATAACGAACGGCGTCATATATCTTGTGAGGAAGCTGTTTACAAGCTGCTGTCTATATGGCGCCATGAGATTGATGAGCTGATGCTCAACGTTGGGCTGATGATCTCCGAAGAAGACGATCATAGTTTTTTCCTCAACGCCTTCGAAATATGTGATAAGCTCCTCAAGCGCTTCGTCGGAATCCTTCACCAAGGAAAGATATTGCTCGGCTTTCGGGAAATCGCCGTCATAGTTTGTGATGTGGACGTCAGTCTCGAAATCGTCGCCTTCATATTCATAGGAGCTGTGGTTTTGCACCGTCAAAGCAAAGATAAACATCTTTTCATCTTCGCCCTTGCTCTCAAATTCCTCAATAACTTCTTTATAGAAATAGCTATCGCTTATCAAGGTGCGGATATATTCGACGTCATCGCCGAAGCCCTTTTCCCAGCGGTCTGCGCTGACGTATATTCCGTGATCGTCTGACATATCCTCGCCCGAGATGAAATCATCAAATCCCATAAACTCATATACCGAGTTACGCTTCCAACAGATCTCATAGAACGGGTGCATCGCAACAGTTCGGTATCCGTATCCGCCAAGATATGAAGCGAGCGAAGGTATCTCACCGGTGACGTGCTGCATATAGGCGTAGCAGTTATTCGGCATATTGAGCATCGAAAGGCTTGTCAAGAGCTCGAATTCGGTGTTACAGGTGCCTCCTCCCAAAACGGATACCAACACCTTTCCGTGAGGATAATCTCGGGTAAGGCTGTTGAAATAGTCCATGTATGCGTTATCCGTCTTGAGCTTTCCGACATATGAAAGATCGGAGAAGCTCTCATTCATAACGAAGATGATGTTGGGCAGCTCCTGTCCCTCTTCAAGCTCTTCGTCCGTATATTGAGCCAAGAATTCTTCGATCGCTTCATAAGAATAGCCGACAGGCTCATCAAACCGCATTTTTCGGCAGTTTATATAAAAGCTCAAGGCGATTCCGTTTACGTTATTAGTTGACTCCTGGTCGAAGGTGCTTGTCGAGAAAGAGGTGTGATCGAGGGATGCGATAGTATGCACACAGTAAAACGTTATCACTGCGCCGACCAAAGCCGCAGGGATCCTCAGCCACCGCTTGGGATATGTAAGCTTGAATTGCCAAACAAGTGCGATCAGCGCGACACACAAAACCGTTCCCAAAAGGAGCGCTACGCTAAAGTGCCAGTTTTCGGGCGAGGTCACCGTCATCGCAGTGCGGATAGCATATAGATCGGTGGGAACAAGAGGAGTTCCCCTTATCAAAAGCACTATCTCGTTGGCGGTGTGAAGTATCCAGCTGACGGCGAGCCCGAAGGTCATCGCAATTCTCGGAGACTGTGTGAGAACAAATGCCGCAAACTCGATCACGACATAGAAAATGAGGTTCATTTCGTATATATACGACGTATACTCGGGCGCCTCAACGAGCAAGCGAACCATTTCGAAGATAAGAAACGGCCCCGCAAACAGGATCAACAGCGACAAAACGCTTTCGAGCCATTTCGGCAGATCTATCTTGAAGATCAGCAATACCGTCATCAGCGCAAAAAGAGCCAAGCACTTGAGTGCGCCGTTCCGATCGAAGGAGCCTAAAGCCCAAAACTGAGTTATATTCAACAGGATAAGCAAGAGTATTGCCACACTTATGCATATTCCCGCAATAAGCGGTTTTTTGTCTTTAAGTTTAATCATTTCATACCTGCTTCGCAAAATATTGCACAGTCCGCCTTTCGGTAAAGACGGGCTGTGCGAGTTTTACCTTTTATTTATTTCTTTTGGAAATTAGCCGTTAAGTTAAGGGCTGTTTTCGGATTTACCGTGATGGACATGGCGTCGCCCTCATAGGATCCCGTCCAGCCGACGAATTCATAGCCCTCAGCGGGAACAGCCTCGATAACGATCCTATATCCCGAGATATACGTTCCGCTCCACGTTTTATTCTTGAAGGGAAGCTCGTGTCCGTTGATCTTAACGGTGCCCATACTGCTGCTATTGACCGATATGGTCACGCTGTTATTCTTGGAGCTGTTTATGCCGAGGTCTGTCTTCAGAAGGGTCAGGAATGCGTTCTTGCGGTTTTTGACCCACTTAGACCAGTTATCCACGTTGTTTTTAACGCCCTCAAGCGACTGCCATCCGACAAATCTGTCAAAATGCTGATCGATATATGGCGAATACGTATCCAAGTAGTCATTGAGCTTTCCGACCGCATAGTCATAATTGAATGCAATATTCATGACGTCCTCACAAGCGACGATGAACTTCGCCTTGAAGTCATCATTTTTAAGGAGCGAATTGAATATTTCGGAGAACTGACCTCCCCAATCGATGAGGTTATCCAAAATGTCATCATTGATGTTTTTGCCGCTTCCGTAAAGGTTCATGGCAAATTCAACGTCGAACATTATGAATCTCCACTTTCCGTCCTGATAAACGCTGTCCTTTTGATCTGTGGAGCGAGAACGCCACCAAGCAGAGTTGTTCCACAGCCAGTCTTCGTTAGCGATATATACTTGTGCGGCAACATATTGAGTGAAGGAATCCATGTCGATCATCTCACAAGCCTTCTTATAGTTCTCGGGATCGGACATATCGTTGTCACGGATGAAGCGGCGGGTTTCGTTCCAAAGCTCTTCGTCGCCTTCCTCTTCGCCTTCTTCAAGGCTGCCGTTCTTGACCAAAATAACGTCTTCGTCGGGAATGCCGTAATTCGACTCGACATAGAATCTGTCCACAGTCTCGGCTGCTGTATAGAGTCCCCAATATTCGCCGTCAAGGAAGCAGATCACCAGGTTATCAGACTGTGTTCCGAATTCAAAGTTTCCTGTGAACAGCGACTGTGTCCAAGGATCCTTAAAGGTCATGACATAGGAATCGTTACCGCCGTTTCGGATCATGAAGCGCTTATAGGTCTTGATGATCTTTCCGGTATCTTCGGCATAATTATCCTCAAACAGCTTATATTCAAGCTTGTTTTCGCCGTATTCATCCTTGAAGTAGAAGCGCAAGCTCTTCTGAGCGCTGTTTCTCGACCAGCCGCCGTGGATCCTGACGCCGACATCCGAGCTGAATTCAAGCTCGTTCGAGCTGAAATAGTCGATGTGCGCTTCGCGTTCCCATTCGCTTCCGCGCTGGTTGAAGTTCGCCTGTGAGCTTCCGTCAAGCGAGGCAGTCGGGTTTTCGCGGCGCCATTCATCAAACACCTTGCCGGTAACGTAAATGCCCGTCTCATAGTCATAAAGATCGTCGGGATCGATAACGACCGAGATGACATCAACATTTTTGTACTTATTTGCGATGCTTGAGCTTACGAAGTATGTAGCCGTGGCAACGGGGCTGACATTTCCCTTTGCGTCTACGGAGATCGCACGGATAATCGTTGCCTTTTCAAACTCCTTAGAGGGATAGTAGGAATCGTTTGTAACGGTAAGATTGCTCTTATATGTATAGATCGCCTTGTCGCTCGAGCGATCCTTAACGGTTATGGAATCGGAATATTTTTTCGAAGAGGTTGTCGGAATGCTTCCGTCTGTGGTATAATAAATAGTACAGCCGGGCTCAGCGGTTATGTGAAGTGTGAACTGAGTGCTGTAGAAGCCGCTTTCCTTGGAGAAGAGAGGCTTGACAACGCCCGCTTCCTCAACCGTTTTTGCCTTATCATTGGAAGAGCCGGGTGTTGCGCTCATCAAGCGAAGGCTATCGCTTCCGTCAGGATATCTTCCATAGGTCTGATCCTCATCGGTGGCGGAGATCATGAAAGAATCAATGAGCTTGCCGTCCTTTGAGGTGAGAAGGAGCTCTTCGTTTCCGCCCGAGATCTTATAATTTGTGTGAAGCTCGGGAGTTTTGATATCTTTGTCCGAAGCGAATACAATAATATAGCTCTTGGGCTGGATATTAACGCTTGGGAACGTCCACTTAAACGGGTCGGATGCATCATCGGAAAGACCCACACCCTCAAGATTGATTATGTCATCGGTCGGATTATAGATCTCGATCCAGTCTTTGGATTCGCCGTCCATATCGTCAAGAGTATCCTTGTTTGAGGGACAGACCTCGTTTATCACGAGCTTCGAGACCTTTCCGGTCGCAAGTGACTTGTCGGTCGAGATCTTCTCGGACAGATCATATCCCAAGATCCCGAGCTCGACAGGCTCGGGAGCTGCGGTAGTGGTTGCCGCCGTCGTTGTCGTGGCTGCCGTAGTGGTGGCTGCGGTGGTCGTAGCTTCGGTGGTCGTGGCAGCCTCCGTGGTGGTCGTTACGGTGGTGGATTCCTCCGTCGTTGTCGTGACCTCAGTCGTGGTCGGCTCAGCAGTCGTTTCTTCGGGAGTCGTAGTGGTGGCTTCGGTCGTGACCTGAGGTGTCGCGGTGGTCACAGCAGGCTCGTCGGCGGTTCCGTCTGATGGAGTATTCCCCTTATCAACACAAGCGCAAAGCGTCACGAGTACTGTTATGACTGCTAATATTAATGCTAGTATTCTTTTCATCATATATTGACAACCTCCTTAACGGGTGTATAATCATTGTTATTATACTATATTAAACTCGTATTTTCAATAACAAACCGAAAAAATCGGCGTTAATTATTATTTTTTACACATATATCACGAGAAAGGAAAGAAACATGAAAAATTCCAACGCAAGAAAATTTATTAAAAAATACCTCCTGATAACTGTCGCAACCGTTATCTATGCTATCGGCGTAAGCTTGTTTTTGGATCCGAACGGGATAGTCCCCGGCGGCTTCACGGGTATCGCAATGATCATCGGTCACTTCGTCCCACAGTTCGGCACGGGTACCATCGTGCTGTTCCTTAACATCCCTTTGATAATAGTTGCCATATTCGTCTTGGGATTCAAGTTCTTGATACCGACTATCTATGCCGTTGCGCTGTCATCCGTTCTTATCGACATTTTTGCTCAGTGGGGGCCTGTTACCGAAAATCTGATGCTCGCAGCACTTGCAGGCGGCTTCGCTATGGCAGTCAGCTTGGAGATCATTCTCCGTGAGGGCGCCACAACGGGCGGAACGGACGTTATCGTCAAGATCTTGCGTAAAAAATTCAAAAACATCTCCACAGGTAACCTGTTTATTTTCACAGACGGGTTGATCGTTTTCATTTCTGCGTTTGTATTCAAAGACATCGAGATCGCACTTTACGCCGTTATATGCATCGTAGTATATTCAACCGTTATCGATATGATTCTTTATAACCGTGATGAAGCAAAGATCATATATATCATCTCTGATAAATACGAGGCTATAACACACCGTCTTTTGACAGAGCTCGATGCAGGAGCCACCTTCCTTGAGGGTATCGGAGCATATTCGGGAGCGGAGAAGAAGGTCGTTATGTGCGTCATCAAGAAGCGGCTTGCCGCAAAGGCTCTTAAGATCATCAAGAGCGAGGACGACACTTCGTTCGCTATCGTTGCGACCGCAAACGAAGTTTTCGGTGAGGGATATAAGATCCACGGAGAACAGCAGATATAGCGAGCGTGCCCGAAGCGCGGCGGCGGAGCCGGCTGTGCGAAGGGCGTGCGAGCGGTGGTTCGGCAGCTAGGGATCAAAATACAGAAAAGGCACTTTTTAAAAAAGTGCCTTTTTTTACATTCCCGATTCGCCCAAAGCGCCGCGTGCCCAAAGTATCCACTTCGAGCGGTCACGAGGGTCGACTCCTCTGCGGGCGCAGGTCTTATCCTCACTCAGCTCGCACTCACGCCAGCCGTAAAACTGTGTTGAGCAAACAGCTCTGCCCGAAGAGACGGATGCAAGCTTTTGGGGGAAATCCATGAAGTTCGCAAACGGTACGATGCTTTCGAGCGTCAGGGTGTCGTCTCTTATGAACGGAGCGTCATACTCCCCTCCTCCGCGGACTATCTCGGTTATGAGCTTGCCGGAAAGCTCGGCGGGTGCGACGATGCGCATCTGCATCAGCGGCTCCAGCAATGTCGAGCCACAGTTTTCAAGTGCATTCATAAACGCCATCGGCGTTGCCACGAAGAAATCAAGGGGATGAGTGTGGATCGTGTGGTGCTCACCGCCGATGAGTGTACACTTGAAGTCGGTGACCTCCCAGCCGTGCAAGCCCTGCTCAAGACAGGAATTGAAGGAGCGATGTATATGGCTTTGATATCTATAGAAAAGCTGATTGTTGGGTATCCTTCCGTGATAGCTGACGCCATAGCCGCGGGGCATCGGCTCAAACATGAAGTTCACTATCGCCCAGCAAGGCTTCGGCATTGTATATACGCCGATCCCCTGTCCTTTTTGAGAGGGCGTTTCGCGGTATATAACGGTGGGTGACAAAAATTCCGCCTTGAGGGAATATCTCTCCTCTAAAAGCGATTTGAGAATTTCCGACTGTATACTTCCCGTGAGGTTCAAAACTATCTCCGACTGGCCGTTTTCCCATTTCGCATCGATATAGGGCTCTTCGTCCGAAAGCTCCTTTAATGCGTGTGCGAGCTTTGGCAAAGCGTCGGGAGCGTCGTCACAAGGCGTTGCCCTAACACGGAGCAAGGGATGAGTGAAGGCATAGCGTTTGGACGGCGTCACAGAGCCGACATATCTTCCGACCTTTGCTCTTGTCAAGCCGCATACGGCGGCGATATCTCCCGCTGTTACAACACCCAGATCAGTGAATCTTGAGCCCATAGCCTTGCGGATCTGAGATATCTTGTCTTGGGTATTTTCTTCTTCAACGGGAATAGCTTCGTCCGAGTCCTCCGAAACCGCATCAGTCTGTGTATCGGGAGAAAGCACGTTGACGGCATCACGGTTTCGGAGCTCGCCGCCGAACATTCTGATATGTGCGATCTTGCCCATGGTCTTGTCGTGGTCGATCTTGAAAATAATGCCCGAAGTTTGTTCGGTCTCCTTATAACCGCAATGGGGCATATATGCGGTGATGAAATCCAAAAGCTCCTTAACTCCCAATCCTTTTTTGGCGCAGCCGCACAAAACGGGAGTTATTCTGCACTTGCTTATCGCAAGGGGAAGCTTGTCATTTATCATCTTCTCGCTTAAGGTCACATCAAGCAAAAAAGCCTCTTGTGCGGTGTCGTCAAATTCAGCGAGAGCTTCGGTCGCTGCACGGGCAAAATCTTTTGCGTGTATTTCAAAGGAGTCACTTCCCTCGTCAGAAATGTCAAAAAGCGGCATATAGACGGTTTTTTGTCCGCTGATGCGGTTAAGCTCGGATATTATCGCCTTGCTGTCTGAGCCTGCACGGTCGAGTTTGTTGATGAATATAAGTCTCGGAAGCTCGATCTGAGAAAGTGCATTGAGCAAATTCTCGGTGTGAGCTTTGATGCCGTCGGGAGCGGATATCACTAAGATCGCAAAGTCGAGAGCCTCAAGACAGCGCTCGACCTCACCGGCGAAGTCAACGTGTCCCGGCGTGTCGATAATGTTGATGTTCTCGCCGTTCCATTTAAGCGAGGCTGTCGCTGAGCGCACGGAAATCCCTCGTGCCCGCTCGATAGGCATCGAGTCGGTACGGGTCGTTCCGTCATCGACCGAGCCAAGGTCGCGGATAACGCCCGACGTATATAAAAGCTGTTCTGTCAGCGTTGTTTTACCTGCGTCAACGTGAGCAAGGATCCCCAAGTTGCGATACATTAAAGCATCTCCCCAAAAATAATCTTTCTCGAATTATAACATATATAAGAATACTGTTGCAATTGTTTTTTCAATATTGTAAAATGTAAATAACAGCATCTTATAGGAGGGGCATTATGACACACGATTCCAACCGAATTACACGGGAATATTTCGATTCGTTGCTTTTGGAGACAAGATATATCGACTCGGATCTCGGGAGTACATCGCTTGAGATCTTCGGTGAGGAGTTTAAGACTCCCATCATGACGGCGGCACTTTCGCATCTTCACAAGATCTGTGACAACGCAATGGTGGAATATGCCATAGGTGCCAAGGACGCAGGAGCTATGCACTGGGTCGGAATGGGTGAATATGAGGATATGGAAGCCGTATTAGCAACAGGCGCCAAGACCGCAAGGATAATCAAGCCCCATGCAGATAACAAGGATGTTTTTTCACGCATTGAACACGCTATCAGGCACGGAGCTTTCGCTGTTGGCATGGATATCGACCACGCATACGCTTGGAACGGCGGATATGACAACGTTTTGGGATTGCCGATGAAGCCGAAATCGAGTGCCGAGCTGAAAGAATTTGTTGCCGCATCAGGAGATCTCCCCTTTATCGTCAAGGGTGTTTTGAGTGTTGCGGATGCTGTTAAGTGTGCCGAGATCGGCGTTAAGGGCATCGTTGTTTCGCATCACCACGGGATCATGAACTATTCCGTTGCGCCGCTTATGGTTCTTACCGATATAAAAAAAGCAGTCGGCGACAGCTTGAAGATATTCGTTGACTGTGGGATAGAAAGCGGAATGGATGCATTCAAGGCTATCGCCTTGGGCGCTGATGCCGTCAGTGTCGGACGGCACTTGATGAAGCCTCTTGAGCAGGGCGGCTCAGGCGTGACAAGAAGGATCAATGAAATGACAAACGAGCTTCAAACGATAATGGCACGCACGGGCGCAAGAGCTCTTCATGAGATCGACCCGAGCGTTATACACAAAAGAAGCTTTTAAGGAGGAAAATATATGAAGCTTGGTTTATCCTCTCCCCTTTCACACAAAAGCCCGAAGGATTGGGCGCAAAGGATGGTGTCGCTCGGTTGCGGGGCAGTTAATTTCCCCTTAAACTGTAACTGTGACAGCTCGCTTATCAAGGAATATGCTCACGCCGCACACGAAAACGGGCTTATCATCGCTGAGGTCGGCGTGTGGAACAATATGCTCGACCGCGACCCCGAAAAGCGCAGATCGGCAATTGATTATAACATCCGCCAGCTTATAATGGCAGATGAGATCGGGGCGGTGTGCGCCGTCAACGTCTCAGGAACTCCTCACGGCCCGAGATGGGACGGCGGATACAGAGAAAATTTCAGCGGCGAGACTTTTGACGAGATAGTTAAGACCGTGAGATACATAATCGAACAGGCTGATCCCAAAAAGGCTCACTTCAGCATTGAATCAATGCCTTGGATGGTTCCCTCTTCTCCGAGGGAATATCTTAAGCTTATTGAGGCTGTGGATCACCCGAAGTTTTCGGCACACCTCGATGCTATCAATATGATAACCTCACCGAGAAGATATTTCTTTAACGATGAATTCCTGCGTGAGTGTTTCACACTTTTGAAGGGCAGGATCTGCAGCTGTCACTTGAAGGACGTCAAGCTTTTGGACGGCTTCACCTTCCAGCTCAAGGAATGTGCTCCGGGCGAAGGAAACCTTGATTTAGAGCTGTTTTATGAGCTTTGTGAAAAGGAAGACCCCGATATGCCCGTCATCATCGAGCATTTGAATACGGATGAGGAATATCTTAACAGCCTTGAATACGTTAAAAACCGTTTAGGAATTTAAGTTAGGGGGATCACAATGAAAAAACGTGTAATCATATTCATAGTTATAGGAGTTATCGCAGCCATTGCGATTGCTTTAACATTGGTATTAACATTGGGTCAAACAAGCGATATTGAGATCACGTCATATAACTGGGACTCATATCTGAGTCAAAGCGAAGCATGGTATAAGGGCGATGAAGCGAAGGCTGTCGCTAAAGACGTTTTGAAATATCAGCTTTCGGACGGCGGATGGCGAAAGGATATGGCAAACGAAGAACAGACAGGCTCGTGGGGAAAATCGACTGTTGACAACGATGCAACCACCTCGCAAATAAGATTTTTGGCAAAGATGTATAAGTACACGGGCAACAAGAAATATCTTAATGCGTGCTTAAAAGGTCTTGATCTTTTGATAAACGGGCAGTATTCAAACGGCGGATGGCCTCAGGTGTTTGACGATGCAGGCACATATCACGCTCACATAACCTATAATGACGGAGCGATGATACACATTATGGACATAATGCGTGACGTTTCGAATAAATCGGGCGACTTTGCTTTTATTGATGATGAATATGCCGCTAAGGCACAGACAGCGCTTGAAAAAGGCATCAGATGCATTCTCGACACACAGATAGTTGTTGACGGAGTTAAAACGGCTTGGTGCCAGCAGCACGATGAATTCACGCTTAAGCCGACATCGGGCAGATCCTATGAGCTTGCGTCTATCAGCGCTTCGGAAAGTGTCGGGATCGTAAACTTCTTGAAAGGCTTGCCGAATAAGACCGATGAGATCGTCCAGAGTATCAACTCAGCGATAGAATGGATGACCGAGGTTCAGATATACGGGATCAAGGTCTTGAACCTGACGGATGACAGAGTCGTTATCGAGGACCCTGAGGCAGGGCCTCTTTGGGCAAGATTTTATCAGATCGGAACGAACACGCCGATATTCGTTGACCGTGACGGTTCTTTACACTATGAGCTTGCGGGAATCAGCCAGGAAAGAAGAGCCGGATATGCTTGGTATGGCACATGGCCGAAATCGCTTGTCGAGGCGGGGCCTATTGAAAAATAAAAAAGAAACCGCCGAAATTTTTCGGTGGTTTCTTTTTTCTTATTGCTTTAATACCTCTTCGATCGCATTAAGCTCTTCGCTTGTGAAATCCAAACGGTTTATGCATGCGGCGTTTTCAACGATCTGCTCGGGGCGGCTTGCGCCGATGAGCACTGTGGCGACAGCCTTGTTGTTAAGCACCCAGGAAAGTGCAAGCTGAGAAAGTGTCTGCCCTCTTGAAGAAGCGATATCGTTAAGTGCGTTAAGTTTATTAATCATTCTTTCATCAAGCTGATTGCCTATCCATGTCTCCCCTCTTCCGACTCTTGAATCAGCAGGAACTCCACCGAGATATTTATTCGTCAAGAATCCCTGATAGAGCGGCGAGAACACCGCAAGACCGATGCCGTTTTGCAAACAGAATTCGTCCAAATGATCGTTTTCTATCCAGCGATTGAGCATGGCATAGGACGGCTGATTGACAACAAAGGGAGTTTTAAGTTCTTTGAAGATATTAAGCATCTGCTCGGTCTGAGATCTGTTATAGTTGGATATACCTACATACAAAGCCTTGCCCTGTTTAACAGCATTATCAAGAGCAAGTGCAGTCTCTTCAAGAGGAGTTTCGGGGTCGGGAACGTGGTGATAGAATATATCTACATATTCAAGACCCATGCGCTTAAGGCTTTGATCGAGGGATGCAGTCAAATATTTTCTCGAGCCGTTTTTGTCGCCGTAAGGTCCGGGCCACATATCATAGCCTGCCTTGGTGGATATACACATCTCATCTCTGTATGAGTGCATATCCTTTAATACCTTGCCGAAATTCTCCTCGGCACTGCCGTTATATGGATTGCCATAGTTATTTGCAAGATCGAAATGTGTTATTCCGAGGTCGAATGCTGTGTGTATCATATTTTCGATGTTTGCAAATGTGCCCTTGTGACCGAAGTTCTGCCAAAGTCCCAAGGAAACTGCGGGCAGCTTTAATCCGCTTTTTCCGCATCGGTTATATTTCATCGTATCATATCTTTTCCCGTCAGCCAAATACATTTTAAGCCCTCCTTGATTAGGTTTCAAATAATTATATCACGCTTATGAGGATATTGCAAGTAAAATTCCCGCTGTGTTTAGCAGCGGGAAGATTTTTTATTCAAAGCTTAGAACAAATTCAAGACTTTGATTGGGTTGCTGGAGTCTGAACCTTTCGGGCAAAACAGGTCCGCATGAGTTTGAGCCAACGCCTGCCATTCCGGAGTCAAGGCAGATAACGCTGTAAGGGCTCTTTTCAAGCTCGAAGTTATGGCGCTTTGAGCAAAGCTCCTCCTGGGTGTAGCGGGATGCATTGAACGAGAAGTTTTTAGGAGCGGTAGCTGTCACGCTGACAGTTCCGTTTGAAACGCTTGCTTCGCGGCAATCAAAGTGAGAGGAGTTTTCCTGTGGCTTAACATAGTCCTCGTGCATATCGTTAATATCTGCCGAGTGGCGTGCAAGCCAGCTCGCATTGTGCTTGTCGCAATAGCTTTCAACAGGGCCGTAGCCATAATATGAAACGTCCTTAAACCGAGCGGGCATGAACATTCTGATGCCGAATCTCGGAAGCATTTTGACCTTTTCGCTGAGCTCGACGTCACACTTGATCCCGACCTGACCGCTTCTGTAAACAGTATATACAGCCGTTCCCTTGGCGAAAGGCTGGTGAATGTTCCAGCCGAAGGAAAGCGAAGCCGTGACCTTGACAGAGTCAGCAGTCTCTTCAATACCGACACCATATACCTTGATGTCATAATCATTAAGGTGTGCGCGATACCAATCTCCTCTGGAGTTGTCGTTATCCGTCGGAGCACGGAAGAAGTTGAACGAGATCGGCTTTTCGATGAGGTCGGTGCCGTTTTTGGTGATCCTTATGATCTGAGCTGTGCGCTTGCTGATGACAACGGCGGTGTCACCGGTGGAAACAGTATATGTGAGCGCTTCGTTACAGACATTGATAACATTATCCGATTCAGCGATGCTCAAGAACTTATTTTCATCCGACAAAATGAGCTGGTCGAAACAAACGATAAATCCCTTTTCGCACCAAGGAGTATCTTTCTTGGCAATAAAGATAAATCTTATTGCCATATCGCCCGAAAGCCTTTCGGCATCCGAAATATGAGCAAAAGCCGTTCTGTTATCGAACTTAAGCTCGCACTCACCCGTTTTCGTGACGATTCCGTTTTCGGTCATCTCATATTTACATTCCATATAGTCACAAGGGTCTGCGAACAAAAGAATGCTCTCGAATCTGAAATCGCCCGAATCCTCGCCCTTATATGCTCTTATGGGTCTATAAACCTGTTTAGCTTCCATAAGTCCCGTGTGAGGAGTTCTGTCGGGATAGATAAGACCGTCAACACAGAAGTTTCCGTCGTTGTGACGCTCGTTAAAGTCTCCGCCGTAGCCGCACTTGTCACGGCCGTCCTCTGTCTTGCCCAAGGAGCAGGAATGATCGCTCCATTCCCAAATGCATCCGCCGAGGAAGCGATCGTTTGAATAGAACTGTTCGTGATAATATTCAAGGTCGCCGGGGCCGTTGCCCATTGCGTGTGAATATT
Organism: uncultured Oscillospiraceae bacterium; assembly: GCA_964650705.1. Taxonomy (GTDB): domain Bacteria; phylum Bacillota; class Clostridia; order Oscillospirales; family Ruminococcaceae; genus Faeciplasma. The sequence continues at coordinate 14,967 of CAZYUJ010000006.1, read as the reverse complement.
CACAAAGGAAATATGGGCGCTTTTCATTCTCGTTTTCCAGGAAGCCTTCGAACGAGCCGGGCCAAGGATACATTACCGATACAACGTCCAGAATGTCTGTGGGTGTGTCGTCGAGACGGTGTGTGCTTTCATAGTGCAAAAGACGGGAAGAATCATATCTCTTGACAAACTTGCCTGCTTCCAAGAGGTTGCTGCCCCAACCGCCTTCGTTACCCAAGCTCCACATGATAACGCTCGTTCTGTTATAGTCACGGGCTGTCATACGCTCGGCTCTGTCAACTATAGCCTTTTCAAAGCGTTCATCGATTGCGATAAGTGCAATTCCGCCGTAGCCTTCGGGCTTGTTCCAAGAGAAGTTTTGGAAAGCGTCGGCGCAGCCGTGTGCTTCATAGTCAGCCTCTTCGATAACATAAAGACCTATCTTATCGCAGATCTTTGCGAAATGAGGAGAATTAGGATAATGCGAGGTTCTTACGGCATTGACATTATGCTGTTTCATCAAAACAGCATCGGCAAGCATCTGCTCATATGTGCAGTAGTATCCTGTGTCGAAATAGCTGTCGTGACGGTTAACGCCGTTTATCTTCAAGGGCTTGCCGTTAAAGATCGCAACGCCGTCCTTGACAAAGATCTTTCTGAAGCCGACCTCCTCACCGAAAAGCTCGGTATCGGTCAAAAGAGTGAGTCGATAGAGAATAGGCTCCTCTGCCGACCATAAGTCAGGGTTCTCGACATCAATGACCAACGGTATGCCGTCGCTGACCTCGCCCTCGAACAAGACTTTGCCGCAATCAGACACAAGGCAAACACTTGCATCATCGCCCCAAACCTCGACAGTGAGGGTGCCCTTTGTGAGGTCATCGTTCAAGTCCGGAGTGATATGATAGTCGTTGATTCTCTTCTCGGGGCGGGAAAGAACGTAAACGTCTCTGAAAATGCCCGAAAGTCTGAATTTATCCTGGTCCTCAAGGTATGTACCGTCGCACCACTTCAAAACTGCGACCTTAAGGGTGTTTTCCCCCTCAGAAAGATAGGGGGTGATATCAAACTCCGAGGTGGAGTGAGAGACCTGGCTATAGCCCGCAAATCTGCCGTTTATGTAAAGATAGATACAACTGTCAACGCCCTCGAACACCAAGATCCTGTCCAAACCGTCGGGAATGTAATTATAGGTTTTGGTGTATACACCCAAAGGGATATCGTCGGGAACAAAGGGCGGATCAAAGGGAATCGGATATACGACGTTTGTGTACTGAGGCTTGTCATATCCGTGAAGCTGCCAGTTTGAGGGAACGTCAATGGTCGCGTTCGGGGCGATATCGACAAAATCGTCCTCTAAATCAATGATGCTCTCATAATACTTAAATCCCCAGTCACCGTTTAACAGCTCCATCCTTGAGGATCCATAGGGCGAAGCAAAGGGATCGGCATCGGGCGCAAAGGGCATCAAATAGCAATGAGGCGGAAGCGTTCCGATGTGAAGGCTCTGTGGATCCTCGTGATAGATCATTTTGCTCTTTGCTGAGTCGGGTCTTGAAATATCCTTGATGTTCATAGTGTTCCTCCTTTATTCATCTGCATAAATTCCAATGAATGAGATCGCGGGATCGGCTCTTGTCTGTGTGAATGTTATCTTTAGAGTATCTGTATTAACGCCGTCAAGTGCGATTATCTTTTTGTGGCCGATAACAGTTCCGGAATATACGGCTTTTGGCTCGTTGTCAACAACGGCTTCAACAACAAACTTCTCAACCCGCTGGCTCAGAGTGATGTTCTCTTTGATAACGATATGCTTGATATTTTTAGAAGTGTCCCACTTGAAGGTCAGACTCGGGGTCTCGCTGTCGGCAAGATAATACTTATCATAGCCGTCGGCAAGAGCGTCCTTCAAGGTGTGACCGTCACGCTCGCCTGTTGAAGAAAATTTTGCACAAAGCGCAATATTGTTTTTATATGCTTGACGCAGATAATCGCCAAGCTCCCGAAGACGCTCAACGTCGTTTCGGTGGAAAAGTCCCGTCGGCATCGGCGGAATGTTCAAGAGGAAGGTTGCGTTTCCGCCAACCGAATTGTTATATACATGCACCAGGTGTTCCAAAGATTTGACCTTGTCGTCCTCGTCGCCGTGATAGAACCAGCCCGGGCGGATAGAGGTGTTCACCTCGGCGGGATACCAGACAAGGTCGGGCTCATCCTTTAATATCTCTCGGCTTCCGAGGTCTGAGTCCCATGCGTGGATCTTTCGTGTTCGGAATTCTTCGTTGTCCTCGTGCTGGCTGTTTTCGGATATTTTCTCTGTATCTCTTGTTCTTAAAGGAACAACGCTCCATTCAGATTCGCGTGTGTAGCCTGCTTCATTTCCGCACCATCTTATATCGGGGCCGCAAACATTTATGCAGGCGTTTGGCTGAAGCTCACGGATGACAGCATAATATCTGTCCCAATCGTAATACTGTTTTTTGCCGTTCGGGCCTTCGCCGCAAGCACCGTCGAACCAAACGCTGAAGACATCGCCATAGTTTGTCAAAAGCTCGGTGAGCTGACTGATGAAGAAATCGTCATATGCTTTTCCCTGACCGTATACACTTGCGTTTCTGTCCCAAGGAGAAAGATAAACGCCGAATTTGATTCCGCCTTTTTCGCAAGCCTTGGCGGTTTCTTTGACGATATCTCGCTTAAAGGGGCTGTGTTCAACTGTGTGAGCAGTCGTTTTGCTGTGCCAAAGGCAAAAACCGTCGTGATGCTTACAGGTCAGGATGAGTCCGCGCATCCCTGCGCTTTTAATGGCATTCACCCATTGGTCAGCATCGAACAAAACGGGGTTGAAGATGGCTTCGTCCTCGCTTCCGTCTCCCCACTCGTTTCCTGTGAAGGTGTTGACAGTGAAATGAACGAAAGCATAGAACTCGGTCTCTTGGAACCGCACCTGTCTTTCAGAGGGGACAACGCCTATAAGTCGCTCGTTAAGTGTCATAGTCAAGATCCTTTCGATGTTATCGCTTCACTTAGATTATAACAACTGCGACAGCCGACGTAAATAGCGCGGAGTGCTCTTTTCAAAGCAGATCCCCGCCAAAAAAGGCAGGGATCTTTGATAGCTATCTGTTCTGCGAAGCAAGCTCATACAACGCTGATTTCAAGCGATTGCCCTCATCGCCCTGTTTTTCGCTTGCGCCTATCCAGTCGCCGCTCATATACTTTTCAAAGTCTGACATTATCTTGTCCTTGATTTCAACCTCGCACTGAGCGCGAGTCAAGATATCAACGATCCTTGCTCTGCAATCGGAATTATCGTGGACAAGTCCCGAGCAGTTCTCAAGAGTTATGCTTGCGCCGTTTGCCGATCCAACCGAGTCAAGTTCGACAATGACAGAGTTGGTATCAGAGCAATATGAGTGACCGCCGCACTTCTTGAATCCTCTGAAAACAAGCTTGTAATTTCGCTTTTCGGGGACAAGACTCAAGTCGCCCTCGGTCGGGCGGATAGTGAAGGTCGCTTTATTATCTGTCCAATCAAGCGTGAGCTTTGTTTTTGCAAAGTGACCGCAGGTGTATTCAAGGCTTTCGCCGTCGTCCTCATAAAGAGTAAAGCTTCCGTTTGCGCCGGGAGCTATGATTATTTCAAGAGCTTCGGCATTGCCCAGACTGTTATCTTTTTGATTGTGAGCCTGCATGGGAACGATTCCGCCTGCTTTAATAAACAGCGGCATTGTTTCAAGCGGGCGGTATGCTTCAAGCTCGCGTCCGCCCTTATAAACATATCCTGTAAAGAAATCTGTCCACAAGCCGTCGGGCAGCCAAACATCCGCATTGCCGAGGTCTGAGACCTTATCGGCAGGTGATGTGATCGGGCAAACCAAAAGCTCGCTTCCGAAGAAGTATTCGTTTTTGTGGTTATATGCCGCCTTCTCTTCGGGATAGAGATGATACATCGGCTGCATCAACGGAACAAGATCATTTGCATTTCTTTCGCTCATTGTATAGATATAGGGGAAGAGCTTGTGTCTAAGGCGCATAAAGTCGCACATGACAAGCTCTGCGCGCTTATTATAGCACCAAGGCTCACGAGAAGCAAAGATCGACTGAGTTGAATGCAATCTGAAGATCGGGCTGAAAACGCCGAACTGTATCCAACGGGCAATCATCTCATCATCACGGTGGCCGCCCATATGTCCGCCGATATCATGGCTCCACCACGAATATCCGATGTTTGAAGCAGTTGCCGTAAAATAAGGCTGGAAGTCAAGGCTGTCCCAAGTTGTGACGCTGTCACCCGAGAAGCCTAAAGGATATCTTTGTGAACCGAAGCCTGCAAAGCGAGAGAAGATGAAGCCGCGCTTGTTATCACGCTCGGAGGCTAAATAGTGCATATGGTTGAGCATCCACAAGGGAGTGATGCTCTCAAGCTCGCTGACTTTGCCGCCGTTTTTGTGAACCCAGCCGTAATCGGTTCCCTGCTGCCAATCGAGCCACCAGAAATCAACGCCGTCATCCTCATAAGGGAAGTGCAAAATCTCAAAATAGGCTTTTAAAAACTCGGGATTCAAGCAATCAAAGCTGACAGGGGCTTTGGTTTCGGGGTCGATCCCCATCGCCTTGCACATTTTTTCATATTGAACCTCGTGATGTCTTACACCCAAGGCAGGATGAAGATTGAGCGCGGTCTTAAGTCCTCTGTCATGGAGCTTGCCGATAAAGTCTTTATAGTCGGGGAAGTATTTTTCGTTCCAAGTATATCCCGTCCAGCCGGTTGTCCAATATTCTCTGCCGTCGCCGTCTGTCAAGTGCCAATCCATATCAACGATGCCCACCGACAACGGAACATCATGTTCGGCAAACTTATCCATAAGGTCCAAATATTCAACATCGGTATATTTATGATATCTGCTCCACCAGTTGCCGAAAACAAACTTCGGCATCATTTTCGGAGCACCCGTTAAGCGATAGTAATCCTTGATGCAGTTGACATAATCGTGTCCATAACCAAAGAAATAGATATCGGTAAAGCCATCGGGGCGTCTGATAAACCAGCCCTCCTCGTCAAAGAGGGCTGTGCGGCAGTCATCCATGACTGCATAACCGTCAACAGAGCAAATTCCGTCGTGAATAGGGCAGGCACCGTTTATTTGATCCAAAGTCTCGACCGTTCCGCCGAGGTTCTGCAAGGGTTTGTCGCCAAAGTTCCATATAAATGCAGGCTTAGCAAGCGACTTTATCGTTAGGCTCTCGCTTGAAAGCTTTTCGCCCAATACATATGAAAGCTCTAACCAAGCTGTTTTAATGATAAGCTTACCGTCGCACTCGCACTGTTCAAATTCAGGAGATGCGAATCGTCTGTTGATAACGGTCTGGGTAGCGTTATCAATAAATGTACCCTGCTCGATTCTTATAAGCCTGTCGGTGATAACTGTGAATCTGATGTCACCGATTGTAACTGTCTGCTCTTTGTAAGGAGAAGCAGATCCGGTCTTAAATTTCAAATAGTTAGGCAGCATATCTTTAGCCCTCTTTTCTATTCATTCAAAAGCTGCATTTCGGAATATGATTTAATTATATCATCATGTTTCAAAAATTACTATACTTTTTGAGGAAAATCAAAAAAATATCCGTCTGCTTTTCAGACGGATATTTCAGAGCTTATCAGCCGTTGTTTATTACGTTTATTTTTATGTTTCTGCCCTTAAGCATCTCTTCGTTTGTGAACGAAAGAGTCTTTTCGCTGTCGTTCCAGATCAGTTCACAAGTTTCATATTCTCCGTTTTCGTAAGCATATCCGTCGCCTGAGTCGTCATACAGCTTGAAGCTTCCGTCAGCTCCTGCATATACATAGACGGTCAGATCCTTCGACTGTTCGGCGGTCGAAAGCGCATACTCCGCACGGGGGATAACTGCGCCCGCCTTAACAAACAAAGGAATTTCATCCAAGACCGTGTCTATCTCTATCCGGCTAGAGCCTTCATAATACTTGTTGCTGTTCATGTCATACCAGCCGCCTGTGGGAAGATATATCTTTCTCTTTGAGCCGGTTTTCTTATCGCTTTCAACAATAGGGCAAACCATAATGCTGTCACCGAACATGTACTGGTCGGTGATGCTGCAAGCTGTTTTATCACTCGGATAATCGAATGCGAGATATCTGATGATGGATTCATCGTCGCACCAAGCTCTTCCTGCAAGAGAATAGATATAGGGCATAAGCTCATATCTTAGCTTGTTTGCCCTGCACAAAGCATCATAGATGGGGTCGCCCTTGTCGCCGAAGTTCCAAAGCTCACGGTTGCAATCGGTTCCGTGACCGCGGAACACGGGAAGGAATGCTCCCCACTGATACCATCTAAGGAACAATTCACGGTAATCGGGATCATTTACCGTGTTGTCATAATCGCCCTTCCAATACCAATGCAGACCGTTTTTGATGAAGAACGCGCCGATATCGACCGTCCAATAGGGCAAGCCGCTTGCGCTGAAGCCGAGCCCTGCAGCCACCTGACGGCGCAAAGTGTCCCAAGTTGCTGCGATGTCGCCCGACCACAAAATGCTTCCATATCTTTGCTGACCTGTGTATCCGCTTCGGGCAAGGCTGACAACACGCTTTGTGTCACACTCGCTTCTCTGTCCTTCATAAACTCCCATGCAGTGATATAATGCATAGGCATTCGTCATCTCAGCAGGCATTCTTGCCGAGGATTGCTCGAAGTACATATTTATAAGCTTGCTCGGCTCAGGACGGTATATAGTTTCCCATTCGGGAGCAAAGGGCTCACAGTTATCCGTCCACCAAGCGTCAACTCCGTGAGTGAAAAGTCCCTCGCTTGCCTGTTTCCAATAAAGCTTCCTTGCGTCAGCGTTAAAAACATCATAGAAATCGCAAGCAGGAAGGATGTGCCCAACCTCATCGAACTCAGCGCGGTTCTCGCCGCCCGAGGACATACTCGGCCAAACAGATATCATGAACTTGACATTCTGTTTGTGAAGTGTGTCGATCATTTTTGTTGCATCGGGGAAACGGGACTTATCAAAGCTCTTTTGTCCCCACTTGTTGCCCTCCCAAGAGATCCAGTCGAGAACGATACAGTCAAGACCGATCCCACGCTCACGGTATTCTTTGGCGGCAGACAATATCTCTTCTTGAGTTTCATATCTTTCCTTCGATTGAACATAGCCGAACGCCCACTTCGGAAGCATTGAAGCCTTTCCGGTAAGCTTTCGGTATTCCTTGACGGCGCCGTTCATATCCGAGCCGTAAACAAAATAGTAATCTATCTCGTCAACAGCTTCGCTGTAGATATACGAGCCGTGAGGAGTGTCGCAAAAGATCATCGGGGAATATGTATCCATAAGGATGCCGTAGCCCAGCGTTGAAACCATAAAAGGAATTGCGACCTTGCGGTTTCCTTGATGGACATAAACCGTCTGTCCCCGAAGGCTTCCGAAGCCTTCTTCGTGCTGACCCAAGCCATAAAGCTCCTCATCATCTTGCCAAGCGAAGTGGACCCACGAATGAAGTGCCTTGCCATCCTCCTCACGAGAGGCAGATTTGACCGACTTCTTGGTGCCGTCAGCGGTGTTGATCTCTTCGACCTCAATGTTCTTGAGGCGGTATTTTGTGAATTCCTGTGTGATCTTAGGCTCCTTTTCGCGCTCGCTGAGCAAGAGCTTGCCGCACGCATCATAATAGCTTATTGCGGACGTTGCCTTGTTAATGAACAAGCTTATCTTGTCGGTTTTTAACGTGACACAACAATCAGTCTCGTCATGCGTCCAATCGGATATAGGTGTTTTCAAGATGACGCCGATCTTCTCGGCAACCGAAAACTCCTCATAGGGCGTGAAAGTTATTCTTATTGCGCTGTCGCTTATGGGAGCGATCCTGTGAGTGCCAAGCTCCGACCTCAGGTATAAGCAGTTGTCCAAACGGGTTACGGATGTGATCGAGGGTGATTTTCCTCGTGCGGGATATAGCATGTTTCATGCCTCCTGACCATAGTGTTCTTAACAAAATGATATCATATTATCGGATATATGTTATTGCACCAAGTAACTTTTTGATTTCGAAAAACATCCAAATCATTTGTGTTTTAAATCCGCAAAAAAAAACGCACAAAATGCAATTGACACGGACTATTTGTTGCTGTAAAGTGGAAGTATACTCATTTGTTTGGGAGGACATCTTATGAAAACATTTGCTACATACTTTCAAAATGATAAAGACAAGCCGCTGTGCCATGGCGAGATAAATTTGATAAATCCTGAGCGTCAAAGACTCAGAGGTGAAGAAAAAAAGGAGGGCGTTGCCGTAACTCCTGTTTTTTGCGGATTCTGCGGAACAGACATGGAGCTTATGAGAATGGGCGCAAGAGGCGAGCTTTCCAATAAATTTCCCGACGGTGAGCAAAGGCTCATTAACGGGCATGAGGGCGTTGTTTGGGTTCCCGAGGAAAACCGATTTGCGATCGTTTTGATCCGCGGCGGCGACAGCTGTGACCCGACACGCTTCACCGAGGACGAGACGTATTTTGAATACGGATGTGACAGAGCTGACGGAATCTTCTGCGACAAGGGATATTTCAACCCCGATATGCTTTTGCATCTTCCCGAAAAATATGAGGGGCTCAAAAAGCTTCCCCTTTCGCTTGCTAAAAAGCTTGTGTTCAGTGATCCGTATGCTTGTGCCGTCTTCCAGCGTGAGCGCATGGAGGATATCGGCATGGCACAGAATTTCAGAGTTGAGATGGCAAAGCGCAAATGCTCGCCCGAAGAGGCAATGAAGACAGCGTTTGATTCAACTTTTGACCGCACGGTTATCTTCGGCCTTGGAACAACGGGGCTTTTCATCGGAGATCAGGTCAGAAGATGCCATCCCGATGCAAAGATCCTCTTTGTTGCAAGAAGCCCGAAGGAGTCCGAAAAGGCACAGTTCGTTTGTAACGTGTTAGGCTGTGAGTATCTTTCAAGCGGCGGTCTTTCCGAGGAAGAGACCGCAAGTGCTATTATTTCAGCTTTGGGCGGAACGGCAACCGTGTTCGTCGGAACGTCGGGCGCAAACGTCGAACACAGGATCGCATTCGATCGCTGTGTTTTGGGCTGTAACGGAATCTATAACAGCTTCTCGCTCGGCCCGAAGGTGACCTATGACACGATGCCCTTCGGCTTCAAGAATCACGTTATATTCGGCTCGATAAACTTCACACAAAAGCATATGGAACAGGCTATCGAGATCCTTTGCGAGTCAAGATTCAATGAGCTTGTCGAGCTTATTGATAAGGATGAATTCACCGCCGATCCGATAGGCGCATACGAAAACAAGATATACTCAAAGGGCGCACCTTTGAAGACAGCAGTTGTTTGGAACAAAGACTATATTGATATGGAGAGATGATCATGTTAGCAGTTGAGATTACAAGACCCGGTGAAATTAAACTTGTGGAAAAAGAAATGCCCGTTCCGAAGGAAAATGAAGCTCTTTTGAAGGTGCTCTACTGTGGAATTTGCGGAGCTGACGTTGCATCCTATACCGGCAATCAGCCGTTCACTACATATCCGAGGATCCCCGGACATGAGTTCTCGGCAGAAATTGTTTCCATCCCCGAAAACGACCGCGGACTTAAGGCCGGCGACGTTATCACCTGCAACCCTTATTTCAACTGTGGGGAGTGCTATGCCTGTAAGCGCGGAATCGTAAATGCCTGTCACGACAATCAGACGATGGGCGTTCAGCGTGACGGAAGCTTTATGGAATATATCACAATGCCCGTTGAAAGAATCATCGACGGCAAAGGTCTTTCCGCCGAGGAGCTCGCCCTTATCGAGCCGTTTTCGATAAGCTGTCACGCTCTGTCCCGTGCTGAAGTTAAAGAGGGCGACAATCTTCTTATCATGGGCTCCGGGCCTATCGGCTTGTTCGCTCTTTTGAAGGCAAAGGCAATGGGCGCAAGAGTTATGATCGCTGACCTTTTGGATTCAAGACTTGAGCTTGCAAAGGAATACGGCGCTGACTGTGCCCTTAACGTAAAGGAAGCAGACCTTCACACAGCCGCACAGGAATTCACTTCGGGTCAAGGCTTTGACGTTTGTGTTGAGGCTTGCGGCGCTCCCGAGACCTTCCTTTCCTGCATCAACGAAGCAGCCCACGGCGCAAACATCATCCTTATCGGCAACGGCAAGCGTGAGACAAGCTTCGTTCACTCCATCCTTTTGAAGAAGGAACTCAATGTTTTCGGCTCGAGAAATGCCTTCACCAAGGACTTCGAGGAGCTTATCGATTTGGTCGCAGGCGGCAAGGTCGATGTTTTGAAGATGGTCAGCGGCGTTTGCGAAAAGGAAAATGCGCGCGATGCATTTGAAGCTCTCAAAAACAATGACGGAAGCTTGGCAAAGATGCTTATAAAGTTTTAAGAGGTGAAAGATATGACCGAAAAAGTTATACAGTTTGGTTCGGGCGGATTTTTGCGTAGCTTTGCCGATGTATTTATTCATAAGATGAACGAAAAGGGACTTTTCGACGGGAGCGTTGTTGTCGTTCAGCCGACGCCTAACGGAAAATCACGAATAATCAACGAGCAGGGCGGTGTTTACCACCAATTCTTGAGAGGAATCGAAGCGGGTAAGGTCAAAACCGAGCTGATAAAGGTGACGTCAGTATCAAGAGGGGTCGATCCCTTCACCGACTATGAGGAATATATGGCTCTTGCACATCAGCCGGAAATGAGATTTATCATCTCCAACACCACCGAAGCCGGCATCGAATACCTCGGCACCGAGAGCCTCGGCGATGCTCCGCCGAAGTCCTTCCCTGCTAAGCTGACAGCGCTTTTATATGAACGCTTCAAAGCAGGGCTTTCGGGATTTATCATCCTCGCTTGTGAGCTTATTGACCAAAACGGCAAAAAGCTTTTTGAATGTGTTCAGAAATACGCCGAGCTTTGGAGCTTGGGTGAGGATTTTTGCAGATGGCTGCGAGATGAAAACCGCTTCTGCTCGACCTTGGTCGACAGAATATGCACAGGATATCCAAAGGATGAAGCTGAGGCGCTTTGCGCTCAGATCGGGTGTGATGATCGGCTTTTGAATACCGCCGAGCTTTATCACCTTTGGGTCATCGAGGGCGACTTTGAAGATGAATTTCCTCTTGAAAAAGCAGGCGTGAACGTAATCTGGACTCAGGATGTTTCTCCCTATAAAAAGATGAAGGTCAGAATTCTGAACGGCGCACACACGTCGCTTGTTTTCCCCTCATTGTTAAGAGGAATAGAAACAGTCGGTGAAAGCCTCAGCGACGAACAGATGCGTAACTTCTTAGACCTTTGCCTTTCAAAATATATCATGCCCACTTTGGGCGAGACCAAGGAGCACAAGGCCTTTGCCAGCGCCGTGCTCGAGCGTTTCGCAAACCCATATATCAAGCACTTGTGGAAGTCGATATCCCTAAACTCCGTGAGCAAATATGTGACACGAGTTTTGCCTACTGTTTGCGATTATATCGAAAAGAACGGTGAATTCCCGAAGCCTTTGGTATTTTCGCTCGCTTGCTTGATCGAGTATTACAAGACAAGTGACGTCAGCGACGATGCAACTGCTGTTGAGTATATTAAAGCTCACTCATCAGACGAGATCTTGGCAAACGAAGCTTTGTGGGGCAAGGATCTGAGCGAGATGTGTCAGCTTGTGGGCGAATCGCTTGAAAGAATTCATAATGACGGAATCAGCGAGGCTATATCATGGGCAATGTGCTGATACATAAAAACGACAATGTGTGCGTTTCACTTGAAAACGGACACAAATATGCTGTTAAGGATATTGCCGACGGAGAAAAAGTTATAAAATATGGCTGTGCTATCGGAGTTGCGACAAAGAATATCAAAAAGGGCGAGCACGTTCATTCTCACAACCTTCAAACACTTCTTTCGGGCACCCGGGAATATGAATACTCCCCCGATTTCACATATCCCGAAGAGATGGAGGCTCCGAATATTGAAGTATATATCCGCAAGGGCGGCGAGATCGGCATCAGAAACGATATCTGGATAATCCCAACCGTTGGCTGTGTCAACAAGACCGCTGAGAAGCTCGCCTCTTTGACAGGGGCTTATGCATTCACTCATCCGTTTGGCTGCTCTCAGCTCGGCGGCGACCATAAGCGCACTCAGCTTATCCTCAGAGGACTCATAAAGCACCCGAACGCAGGCGGCGTTCTGGTTTTGGGGCTTGGATGTGAAAACAACAATATCCCCGAATTTAAGAAGATCTTGGGCGAGGTCGATAGATCACGCATCAGATTTTTGATCGCACAGGAATGTGAGGACGAGATCGCCGAAGGTATTAGGATCATCAACGAGCTTCAAGCGAATGCTGAGAAGGACAAACGCGAAAGTGTCCCCCTCAATCGGCTTAAGATAGGCATGAAATGCGGCGGAAGCGATGGACTTTCAGGCATCACCGCAAACCCGATGTGCGGCAAAGTTACAGATATGTTATGCGCTATGGGCGGCAGCGCGGTTTTGACCGAAGTTCCCGAAATGTTCGGCGCTGAACAGCTTTTGATGAACCGCTGTGTTGATAAGACGGTGTTCGACAAGGCGGTATCGCTGATAAACAATTATAAAGAATATTTTCTTGCACACGGTCAGCCTGTGAGCGAAAACCCCTCGCCCGGAAATAAAGAAGGCGGGATCACGACTCTTGAGGAAAAATCCTTGGGATGCGTTCAAAAGGGCGGTTTGGCACCGATCACAGACGTTTTGGACTATGGCGATACTGTAAAAAAGCCGGGGCTCAGCCTTTTGAACGGCCCCGGAAACGACATCGTTGCTGTCACAAATCTCACGGCGGCAGGATGTCACATGATATTGTTCACAACGGGAAGAGGAACGCCTTTGGGCGCACCCATTCCGACGCTTAAGCTTTCAACAAGCTCGGCATTGGCGGAAAAGAAGCCTCATTGGATAGATTTTGACGCACAAGGCTGTGACGAAAAAGAGCTTTTAGAGCTTATGATCAAGACAGCAAACGGCGAAAAAGCCAAGAACGAGCTTGGCGGCTATCGCGAGATCTCTATATTTAAGGACGGTGTTACGCTTTGATGATAATTGATGCTCACGCACATTTGTGGAAAAAGCAAAACGGCAAGGTTGACGGCAAGGCTGTTTATCCCGTCGGTAACGGAAAGAGCAATTTTGGCGGAGAGATCCGCCAGATGATGCCGCCGTATATGACCGACGGCGAAAACACCGCCGAGCGATTTATTGCGAACATGGATTATGCCGGTGTTTGCGGAGCCGTCATCACCCAAGAAGAGATCGACGGCAATCAGGACGGATATCTTCTCGAGGCAAAGGCGAAATTTCCCGAAAGGCTTAAAATTTGCTCGCTTTATGAAGAGGGTAAGTCTTTTTTGAGTGATGGTTTTGACGGCATCAAGCTTTGTGCGGGAAGACTCCCGACACAAGATCTGACAAAGCACGCATTCGTTTTTGAGGAAGCTTTGCAAAATGACCTATTCATCTCTATCGATCTTGCCGACGGAGATCAACAGACGGCTTCTTTGCGTGAGCTTATTCAACAGTTCCCCGACCTTCGAATTGCAATCGGTCACTTTGGGATGGTGACTCGTGAGGGTTGGCTTGAGCAGATCAAGCTCGCAAGATATAATAATGTGCGTGTTGAAAGCGGCGGAATAACCTGGCTTTTCAACAGCGAGTTCTATCCCTATCCGAGTGCAATAAGAGCCATTAAAGAGGCGGCTGATATCTGTGGGATAGATAAGCTCATGTGGGGAAGCGACTATCCGAGAACGATGGTCGAGATAACCTATAAGATGAGCTATGATTTCGTTACGAGATCAAGCGAGCTGACAGACCGGGAAAAGCAGATGTTCCTATCCGACAATACACGCAGTTTTTATGGGTTTGAAAACGTTCGGGAATGTGAAATAATTAAAAATATGCTATAAGAAAAACACCCGACCTGTAATGCAGATCGGGTGATATTTTTATTCGGTCAGAGTCTTCAAAAGGCCCTCACAGCCGTCATATATATCACGGTAAGTGACATCGAACGCTCCTGAATACCAAGGGTCGGCAACGTCTCCCCCGCGAGAGGTATAGTCCATCATTTTGTGTATCTTGCCTTTCGGGTCACCGCCAAGGATGCGGTGCATATTGCGGATGTTATATGAATCCATTCCGATGAAGAGGTCATATTTTTCATAGTCGCTTGACTTAAGCTGAACGGCACGCTTGCCGTCACATTTGATGCCGTGCTTGAAAAGCTCAGCTTTGGCAGGCGGATATACGGGGTTGCCGATATCGCCCCATATCTCTTCGGTGCTTGTTGCACTTGAGGCGATCACGAAATCCGAGCCGATGCCTCGCTCGCTGACCATCTTTTTCAATATAAACTCCGCCATCGGCGAGCGGCAAATGTTGCCGTGGCAGACAAACATTATTTTGTGCATATAATCGTCCTCGCTTTCGTTAGGGGTATTATAGCATGGATCGACGGGGATTGCAACAAAGGCTTCCCTGTGTAAAGGGAGCTGTCAAGAATCTCTTATTTTTTTTGACTGAGGGATGTCAAATATCTCTACACGGCAAAGCTGTCGGCAAGAGTTTCGTATCTATAGTAGATGACGAAAAATCAGCTTTTGAGCAGGGTCGCAAGCACCGACAAAATGGGCATAAAAATCCCGCTACCTCCATTGTAGTTGGTTTTGCAGATATGGGCGGGTAGCGGTAATTTGAGAGGGGTGCAGCAGAATCCCCTTTGCTATTGACAAAGGAGCGATTGGCTGTTATGATGGACGAAAGAAAGCGAGGTGGGCAAAATGACTATTTGTAGGTTGATAAAATCAAAAGCCGTTTTGTCCGTTGCTTAAAATCTCTTTATGTAGGTAATGGGTGCTCTTGATTTTATCAAGGGCATTTTTTATTTGATAAGGAGAGTTTATATGGCAATTTTAGAACTTAGCAA
>CAZYUJ010000005.1:0-112849 GCA_964650705.1 uncultured Oscillospiraceae bacterium | reverse complement strand
AGCAGCTGATTTGTAATCAGCAGGTCGGGGGTTCGAGTCCGTCCACCAGCTCCAACGCAACACAACTTAATATGGGAGAGTTCCCGAGTGGCCAAAGGGGGCAGACTGTAAATCTGTTGCTATTTAGCTTCGATGGTCCGAATCCATCCTCTCCCACCAACAAAAAGACGTCCGACAGGGCGTCTTTTTTGTTGTGGGCGCGTTGGCGGGTGGATTCGGACGAGCCGCCGAAGGCGGCGAAGCTCGTTTTTAAAACATCCCGGTGGGATGTTTTAAAAATTAGAATCACATCCTCTCCCACCAAAACAAGAACCAGTCCGACAGGGCTGGTTTTTTGTTTTGGTAAGAGGGTAGTAAGCAGGAACATCGGAGTTGCGACGACGGAATGCTCGAAGCGAAGGAAGAAGGTGTCGCAACTCACACAGCTTGGCGAGCGGAGCGAGGCATGATGTTATGGTCACGAATCCATCCTCTCCCACCAACAAAAAGACGTCCGACAGGGCGTCTTTTTTGTTGTGGGCGCGTTGGCGGGTGGATTCGGACGAGCCGCCGAAGGCGGCGAAGCTCGTTTTTAAAACATCCCATCCCGAGAAAAAAGCGTGTCGCATTTTGCGTAATTGAGGGTTGTCAATGCGGAAAAAATATGCTATAATTCGATTTGCATAGGGCTCTGAGCTCTAAAAAAGTTTAAAGGAGAGAATCACATGATCCCCGCACTTGTTCTTTTTGCGATTACTTATGTTTTGATGCTTGTTTTCAGCAAGTACCGCCCCTATATAGCGCTCGCATCCGCAGTTGTTTTCATCGTTTCGGGAATGCTCCCGCTTGAAAATATTTTGGGCGAGATCGACTTTAACGTGCTATTGATGATCGCCGGAACCATGGGCTTGGTCGCTCTTTTCATTGAGAGCAAGATGCCCTCGCTTTTGGCTGATCTTATTATGGAAAAGGTGCCCAACGTTATGTGGGCAGCCGTCAGCATGGCTTTGTTCGCAGGTGTTATTTCTGCGTTTGTTGACAACGTTGCAACCGTTTTGATGATCGCTCCCGTGGCACTTGCGATCTGCAAAAAGCTTGATACCAACCCCGTTCCCTTTATCATCGGTATCGCGGTTTCTTCGAACCTACAGGGTGCCGCGACCTTGGTCGGTGACACGACCGCTATCATGCTCGGCTCGGCACTCGATATGAGCTTTATGGACTTCTTCTGGTTCAAGGGCAAGCCGAGTATATTCTTCGCTGTTGAGCTCGGCGCTGTTTTGTCGGCACTTATTTTGGCATTCATCTTCAGAAAAGAAAAGAAGCCCATCCCCAAGACGGGCGAAAGAACAAAGGTTACCGACTATGTTCCAACGATATTGCTTGTCGGCGCTATCGTTTTGCTCATTTTGGCATCCTTCTTGCCCGAGAAGCCTGATGTTACAAACGGTCTCATCTGCTTCACCCTTATGATAGTCGGCATCGTATATAACTTCATCAAAAAGAAGGACGTTTCGGCAATCATTGAGCCTTTGAAGGGCATCGACTTTGAAACTCTCGGACTTTTGCTCGGCCTCTTCCTGATGATCGGCGGCATCAAGGAGCAGGGCGTCATCGACGCTGCTGCTAACCTCTTGGTCGATCTGGGCGGCGGAAACCTCTTCTTGATGTATACCGTTATCGTTTGGGCATCGGTCATCATCTCGGCATTCATTGACAACATCCCCTATGTCGCAACGATGATCCCCGTTATCGCAGGTATCGCAACCGCTATGAACGTCGATCCCACAGTTTTATACTTCGGTCTTCTTTCGGGCGCAACCTTGGGCGGTAACTGCACACCTATCGGCGCAAGCGCAAACATTGCCGGTATCGGTATCCTCAGAAAAGAAGGATATACCGTTAAAAACAGCGACTTCTTCAAGATCGGCATCCCGTTTACATTAGCAGCTATCATCCCTGCGTATATTTACATCTGGCTGGTCTACGGCGGAATTTGACCTATCAAAATATTAAAGAGCTGACTTCATCGGTCAGCTCTTGTTTTTTATATCGCCTATGTGATATAATAGCGGCGATAGGAAAAATTACTTTTTGATATCTGAAAGGAGAGCTGAAAATATGAAAGCATTATTCATCGGCGGAACAGGAACTATAAGCATGGCTATCACAAGACAGTTGGCGCTTGACCCGAATTGGGAGCTATATCTTATCAACCGAGGAAACAGAAGCCAAAATGTTCCCGAAAACGTCAAGATCATTGAGGCTGACATCAACGATGAAGCTTTGGTTTCTGAAAAGCTTAAAGATCTTGAGTTTGACTGTGTCTGCGATTTTATCGGCTTTGTTCCGAGTCAGCTCGAACGCGACTATCGCATTTTCAACGGCAGAACGAAGCAGTTCATGTATATCAGCTCGGCATCGGCATATCAAAAGCCGCTAAGCGACTATAAGATAACCGAAAGCACTCCGCTTGCGAATCCTTATTGGGAATATTCCCGCAACAAGATCGCTTGTGAGGAATACTTGATGAGGATGTACCGTGAGTCGGGCTTCCCGATAACGATAATCCGTCCCAGCCATACCTATGACGAAAGAAGCATCCCTGTCGGCGCACACGGGAACGGCGGCAGCTGGCAGGTCATCAAGAGAATGATCGAGGGCAAGCCGGTTATCGTTCACGGCGACGGCACAAGCCTTTGGACACTGACTTTCAATTCTGACTTTGCAAAGGGCTTCATCGGGCTGATGGGCAACGTCCATGCGATAGGCGAAGCTTATCATATCACAAGTGATGAATCGCTGACTTGGAATCAGATATATAAGACTGTTGCCGATGCTTTGGGTGTTGAATATAAGCCTTATTATGTTCCTTCCGATTTTTTGCACAGTGTGAGCAATTATGACTTCAGAGGAGGACTTTTGGGCGACAAGGCGAACACAGTGGTGTTTGATAACTCGAAACTGAAGCGTGCTGTGCCGGATTACTGTGCAACCGTAAGATTCGATCAAGGAGTGAGAAAGTGCTTAGACTATGTTTTATCTCATCCTGAGTGTCAGAATGAGGATAAACAGTTTGACGAGTGGTGTGACCGAGTTATCGAGGCTCTTGAAAAAGCGAAGAAAGAAATATAAAACAAAAAAGACGGATAGATCATCTATCCGTCTTTAATTTTAGTCTTGCAGTATAAGCATCAACGAAAGGCAGAACACGTCTTCTTTCGCCTCGATCTGCATTGTGCCGCCGTATTTTTCGACGACCGCTCTTATCGAACGGATTCCGACTCCCGACCGTGCATAATCCCTTTTGCGAGAAAGCGCGGTGTCCGTTGAACCGGGCTTATAAACGCCGTCACCTATGACGGGAAGGAGATCGTTATTGACGTAGTCGTAACCAATTCGGGCAACGGCGTTTTGGCGGCTTCTGCTCCGAAGATCACTTGTTCAGACGGATCCGCAGCCGACGGCATCATATTCAACAACAAGTATGATGACGGCGATATCGCTCCCTTTTATACAAAATAAAAGACCTGTAGAAAGCTACAGGTCTTTATATTTATGTGAATATCAGAGCAGGCTCTTGAAGAGCTCGGTGATGTCTTCAACGCTTGTTTCTCTTGGGTTGCCGGGACGGCAAGCGTCGTCATAAGCCGACTGTGCCAAGAAGGGAAGATCCTCTTCCTTGACGATCTCCTTAAGGTCAGCAGGAATTCCGACATCCAAGGAAAGCTGCTTGACAGCGTCGATAGCCGCCTTTCTTGCGGTTTCAAGGTCCATAGCATCAACGCCCTCAACGCCCATTGCACGCGCGATATCGCGATACTTTTCGCCCGTTTCGGGAGCGTTATATGCCATAACTGTGGGAAGGATAATAGCGTTTGCGACACCGTGAGGTGTGTCGTATAAAGCGCCCAAGGTGTGAGCCATTGAGTGAACGATACCGAGTCCGACGTTAGAGAAGCCCATGCCCGCGATATACTGTCCCAAAGCCATGCCCTCCATGCCCTTGGGGCATCCGTTAACTGCGGCACGCAAGCTCTTTGCGATGATCTCGACCGCCTTTATATGGAACATATCAGACATTTCCCAAGCGCCCTTTGTGATGTAGCCTTCGATAGCGTGAGTCAAAGCGTCCATACCGGTAGCGGCGGCGAGACTCTTGGGCATTGTGGACATCATATCGGGATCGACAACTGCAACGACGGGGATATCGTGAACGTCAACACAGACCATTTTGCGGTTGTTTTGAGCGTCTGTGATAACATAGTTGATGGTAACCTCTGCGGCTGTACCTGCAGTTGTGGGAACAGCGATGATGGGAACGCACTTGTTCTTTGTGGGAGCAACGCCCTCAAGAGAACGAACATCCGAGAATTCGGGGTTTTCGATGATGATGCCGACAGCCTTTGCAGTATCCATGGAAGAACCACCGCCAACAGCTATAATACAGTCGGCACAGGCTTCCTTATAAGCGGCAACACCGTTTTGAACGTTTTCGATAGTGGGATTGGGCTTGATATCGGAGAATACGGAATATTCGATGCCTGAATCAGTCAAAACATCCAAGACTTTTTTGGTCACATTGAACTTGATAAGGTCAGGGTCGGAACAAACGAGAGCCTTCTTGAAGCCTCTTGCTTTGATCTCATCGGGGATCGCATTGATCGCACCTGCGCCGTGATATGAGGTTTCGTTTAAAATAAATCTGTTAGCCATGGTAGAGCTCCTTTTCAATATAGTGTGTTAAAAATATAACAAACTTATTATACCACATTATTTCAAGAATAGCAATAAGGAGCCGAGTATTTCACAAGAATTTCTTTTTACTTTCGTTGACAAACCGAGACATTTCAGTTATCATTAATGTAGTATCACTTTAGAAGAGGGGCAAAAGATGCTTCAGCGATTTGAAAAATTTACACAGTGCATATCAAAAGCGTATAAATATGTGGGAAAATTAAAGTCGGATTATATGTCCAAATTTGAGCTTAAGGGCTCGCACGTTATGTGCCTTTTCTTTTTGGGAAGAAATCCGGGCGGGCTGAAAGCAAGCGAGCTTTGTGAACTCTGTCAGGAGGACAAGGCGGCGGTATCCAAAACCCTCAGCAGCCTTAAAAAGAAAGGTCTTGTGGAGTCAACGGCGGGAAGACTCAGAAAATACCGCGCGATCTATACGATCACTGAGGCGGGGCATGAGATATATTGCCGAATCACAGAAGCTATTGAGAGAACTGTTGAAAAGTGCAGCAAGGATCTCACTCCCGAGGAGCGAGAGGTGTTCTATAAAACATTTGATAAGATACTTTCAAATTTGAAGATGATAACCGTTTCTGCATAAAACAAAGATCCCGCGGGGAAAACCGCGGGATCTTTTTATGTATTACTTTTCAACAGTGAATCTGTAAACGGTAACGTGGTGATATCTCTCGCCAACCTTGAGGATGGGCTTTTCGAAGTTGTCGAATCTCATCGAGTTGGGATATGCCTGAGTCTCCAAGCACAAGCCGTCGCGCTTTTCAACAGGCTTGCCGCCCTTGCCGTAAGGCTTGGTGCCGTCAAGGAAGTTGCCCGAATAGAACTGGATGCCGGGAAGGTCGGAATATACATCCATAACTCTGCCCGAAGTTGCAGCCTTAAGGGTTGCCATATGGCGATAGCCCTTGCCGTCAGGGCACCAGTTGTGGTCATATCCGCCGGCGAAGACGATCTGTTCGTGGTTTGAACCGATCCTCTCACCGATAACGTGGAAGTCGGTGAAATCAAGGGGAGTACCCTCAACCTTTGCAACGTAACCGGTGGGCAAGCACTCGGAGTTGCCGACTGTGAAGTGTGTCGCATTGAGCTTGATGGAGTGGTTCTCGATAGAGCCCGAGCCTTCGCCGTCAAGGTTGAAGTAGCAGTGGTTTGTGAGGTTGCAAACGGTGTCGGCATCGGTAACAGCGCTGTAATCGATCATCAAAGCGTTGTTTTCGTCGAAGGTGTAACGAACTGTAACGCAAAGGTTGCCGGGATAGCCCTCCTCACCGTCGGGAGAGGTATATTTAAGCACCAAAGCTTCGCCGTCAACACAAGCGCACCAAAGCTTCTTGTCAAAGCCGACGTTACCGCCGTGAAGATTATTTCTGCCGTCGTTTTTGTTTAAGACATAGGTCTTGCCGCCGAGCTCGAACTGTGCGTCTTCGATTCTGTTGCCGTGGCGTCCGATAAGAGCGCCGATATACTTACCCTGTGTTTCATAGCCGTTAACGTCGTCATAGCCAAGAGCTACGTCACCCAAAACGCCGTCCTTGTCGGGAACGTTGATGCTCTTGATGGCTCCGCCGAAATCGATGATCTCAACATATGCTCCGGTTGAGTTCTTAAGCTCAAAAAGGCTGACCTGCTCACCGGTCGAAAGCTTGCCAAAAGGTTTTTTTGTGATGGTTGTCATAATTACTGATTCCTTTCATATATTTTTCGAAAAATGAAAATATAATTGCTTTTCGGTGCAATATTTTCGGCACCGTAGTTGTATTATAAGTGTACCACCTTTGTTATCATTTTTCAACACCGTTTTGGAAATTATTAAGATTAATTAATTTTTTAAATCGTATTTACAAACAGATAAAAAGATGGTATAATAAATACAACTTTAAGAAAAGGAGTGTCACTAAATGACAAAAAGAATTTTTGCAATAGTACTTGCTCTTGTAATGAGCTTGTCTATGTTTGCAGTTAATGTTTTTGCCGCAACCACGTTAACAGTCGTTGCTAACGGCGGAGCAGGAACATTGACAGCAACTTGGACTGCCGTTGACGGCGCAGCTACATATAATCTTTCTTATTGGAAGGGAGAAACAGAGTTAGCAGTTGTTAAGGATCTTACTACCACAACACATACTCTCGGCGGCCTTCAGGCAGGAAATGATTACTATGTCAAGGTTCGCGCTTACGATACTAACGGCGGAGCATTGACAGACGCAGTAACATCGTCTACTGCAACCGTTACCGCATCAGGATCGAGCACCGCAACAGGCGTTATCTATTCCGCATACTTCGGCCCCTATCTCGTAACCAAGTACACCGATAAGGTAGTTGTCACCTGGACAGCTACTGCAGGTGCAGCACAGTACCGCGTGATCTACACAGTTGACGGCGGCACAAAGGTAACCAAGCTTACCGGCGCTACCTCTATCGAGATCCCTGCTGCATATACTGAATCGTTCACGATCGAAGTAACAGCAGCAAGCTCCTCTGCTCTTTTGGGCAGCTACGGAACACAGACTGTTCCTTCCGGAACCACCGGCGGCTCATCAGTCGGCACAGGAACTACAACCACCTCCGGCAACCTTGTTATCACAAAGGGCACTACATCGTCCACCGTTACCTGGACTGCTGTAAGCGGTGCAACCGGATACGTTGTTGAATATCAGAAGAGCACAGCAACATCTGCATCTTCTACCTATGTAACCACAAACGCAGCAACCGTTGCTTGCGGAACAAGCGACACATGGACGGTCACCGTTAAGGCTATCGTCAGCAATAACCTCGTTACTATCGGTTCCGCAACCGTTTATCCCGGATCTTCTTCCAACACGGGCTCCAGCGGCGTTGTTACCAGCGGTACTCTTACCGTTACAAAGGGAACATCCTCCTCTGTTGTTAAGTGGAACGCTGTAAGCGGTGCTACTGCTTATATCGTAAACTATAAGAAGGTCGGCGCTTCCGTGACCGAATCCTCATACGTATCCGCTACTCAGGTTACCGTTCCTTACGGCTCAAGCGATTCTTGGATCGTTGAAGTAAAGGCTATCGTCAGCAGCAACCTCGTTTCCGTTGGTTCTGCAACCGTAACTCCCGGCTCTACCACAAGCGGTACAACTACCAGCACAGTTACTACTAACGGCTCTAACTGCACAGTTCTTTCCTCTTACAACAGCTCTGTTGTTACATGGAATGCAACCGGCTCTACCTTCTTGGTGATCTACACCGAAACAGGTAAGGAAGCTAAGAGCACTACCGTTACCTCTAAGAGCGTAACTATCCCCGTTGGCTACAACACTTCATTCACCGTTTACGTATACAACATGACAAGCGGTTCACTTTGCGCTTCCGCAACTGTTAAGGCAACCTCCACCGGCACCACCTCCACAGTTACCAAGACCGAGATCAAGAACCTTGATTTGACCTATAGCGGCAGCTGGAACACAGTTGTTTCTTGGGACAAGGTAAGCGGCGCACAGTTCTATCAGATCGACCATGCTCTCTTGGGCGCACAGGCAGGCGAAAGCGAAGTTACCACCAAGGCCGAGCTCACCTTGCCCTATGGCAAGAACATCAACTTCCAGGTAATCGTTACAGCATTCATGGCTGACGGCACCAAGAAGACTGTTGGTTATGCTTACCACGTAGCAGGTACATCTGCTTCTACTGACAGCACAACCACAACCACTCCTGACGTTGAAACCGTTGAAGAGTACGACACCGTAACAGGATTCTGGGCTGAGACTTTGGGCGACGGCCTCGTTAAGCTCACCTGGAACGCTGTTGAAGACTGCAGCACCTATAAGGTATACTACCGTAAGGTTGGCGCTACCAAGTGGAGCGGCGGCCACTCGAGAACAAAGACAAACATCACCATCGACTTCGGCTCCAAGACTTCTGCATACGAATTTAAGATCGTAGCAGGTGATGAAGAATCCACAGTTCTCACCATCAAGCCCAACGCTGATCAGGGCACCGTTGCTTGGGCAGCTAACCCCGATTCCGACGCTGACTTCGAAACCAACCTCTATGGCGAAGTTTTGAACGCTAAGACCGGTAAGATCAAGTTCACTTGGGATAAGGATGACGATGTTAAGTCCTATAAGGTTTACTACCGCAAGGCCGGCACAACCACTTGGAAGGGCGGATACGAGAGAAATTCTTCTCTTACCATCACCTTCAAGGAAGACAACATCGGAACAACCTATGAGATCAAGATCGTTGCTGACGGCGAAGATTCCGATATCTTCACACTCAAGCCCGCAGTTTGGGCAAACGCTCAGTAAGATCCGGCATTTCCTGAATAATGAGGCTCTCTCGAAAGAGGGAGCCTTTTTATTGTTTGTAATTGAGATTTTTGCATACCGCACTATACAAATCCTATGATCTGTGGTATAATCATATCAAGGCAGCGAGAATTTTGCTGCAAATTCTTAAAAGGTGGGATAAACATATGCTTAGCTTTGGCGAAAGATTGAGAAAAGCGAGAAAAAGAAAAGGACTTTCTCAGGTCGATGTTTTTAAGGCACTCGGACTGAACAACAAATCGCTCTCGCGTTATGAAAACGGCGAGACAACTCCTAACCCCGAGACTCTTCAGCGGCTTATCAGACTTTATGATGTTTCAAGCGAATATATTTTGGGCTTGACCGACATTATGGGGCACTCCTCTGACAGTGCCAGCGAAGGTGAGGGCGCAGGTGAGAACCTTGTTGAGATGATCGACAACAAATCCTCGGCAAAGAAGCTTATTTCGTTTATTGCCGCCAGCCCCTCAAGATTCCACGCTGTTGCAAACATCGCCCGTCGCCTTAATAACGAGGGCTTTACCGAACTCATAGAAGCTGAAAACTGGGACATTACACCCGGCGGAAAGTATTATGTGACGAGAAATCTGTCCTCGATCATCGCATTTAAGGTCGGTGAGGGGGACGTTAAGGGCTTCAACATTGTTGCATCGCACAGCGATTCGCCCTCGTTCAAGATCAAGCCCAACGCCGAAATGGAAACGCTTGCTCACTATGTTCGATTGAATACGGAAAAGTACGGCGGAATGCTTTGCTCGACTTGGCTTGACAGACCTCTTTCCGTTGCAGGAAGAGTGATGGTTTCGGTCGGTAACAAGCTCAAGAGCGTTTTAGTCAATATTGATGAGGATCTTTTGATGATCCCGAACGTTGCGATCCACATGAACCGCAACGCAAACGACAACCTTTCATATAACGCACAGACCGATATGATCCCTTTGATGGGTGACGAGAGGGCAAAGGGCAAGCTTATGCGTGCGGTTGCGGCATCCGCAGGAGTTAAGGAGAGCGATATCGTCGGGACAGATCTGTTCCTTTATAACCGCATGGCGGGAACCGTTTGGGGCGCTGACGGTGAGTTCGTTTCCGCTCCTCAGCTCGATGATCTTCAGTGTGCATACGCATCTCTTCAAGGCTTTTTAACAGGGGATAATGCTCAAACTATCTCGACTCTTTGTGTGTTCGACAATGAAGAAGTTGGTTCCTCAACACAGCAGGGCGCAAATTCCGACTTCCTCAACACGACGGTTACACGCATTTGTGACGCTTTGGGCAAGTGCAAGGCACAGATGCTGCCCTCAAGCTTCATGATATCTGCTGACAATGCTCACGCAGTTCACCCGAATCACCCTGAATATGCTGACCCCACAAACCGCCCGTTCATGAACGGCGGAATAGTCATCAAGTTCAACGGCAACCAGCGCTATGCGACCGATGCCGTTTCCGAAACTATTTTCAAGAGGATCTGTGCATCCGTCGGTGTGCCTACCCAAACGTATGCAAACCGCTCTGACATCCCCGGCGGCTCGACCTTGGGCAACATTTCGACGACAAAGGTCTCGCTCAACACCGTTGATATCGGTCTTGCTCAGCTTGCAATGCATTCGAGCTATGAGACCTCGGGAAGTATGGACACCTTGTACCTCGAGCGTGCTTGCGCTGAGTTCTATCGCACAGCGATCATAAGAACCGCTGACGGCGAGTATGAGCTGAAGGCGTAATGATTCAGAAATGAAAAATCCACCCGAAAGGGTGGATTTTCTGTTACACTGTGTGCTTAACTCTTTGATCGACCTCGGCACGCTTAGCGTTATTGAAGCGGTCAAGGGTTCCGACTAAATATCCTGTGATGCGTCTTATTCTGTCAAAATTCTGTGGTGCAAAGCGATATTCAATGTCGATGAATTCGCCGTCAGGCTTAAGGGTCATTTCTTCGATGTGCTTGTTGGGATAGATCTCATGAGCTCGCTTAACATAAGCGTCGATCTCTTTTTGGTCAAGTTCGCATCCGACTACGTTAACTTTCATGTTTTTAACCTCCTTGAATTATTTATATATTGCGGTTCGATTACAATGATATCACAATATATAGAGGTTGTCAATAGTTTTTAGGAATAATTCTTAAAAATCATCCATCTTTTGAGTACTGCTTGAACGCGATGTTAAGATCGACGTTTCCTTTGATCCCGGGGACTGAACCTTTCGAGGAATACTGCCACATATCGAAATCATAAAAATAGCTGGGCGTGTCCGAATATTCGGCGTACCACATATCGATTCCGTCGAGCTGTGAAAGGTCATATTTCCAGACGGCGGTCTTTTTATTGCAATAAACCATGGGGGTATAGCCCTCCATAGCGATACGTTCGGAGAACACCAAAAGGTTCGCTGTGAGCTGCTCGGGAGTGATATATTTGGTTCTTGCGGTGTCGCCGTCTTCGTCTATAACGACCTCCCAGTCATATACAACGGGATAGGCGATGTCATAATCCTTGATGAGCTCCAAGACGAATTCAGCTTCTTCAAGAGCTTCGTCAACGTCTATCGCCTGTGAAAAAACGTATACGCCGACGTCAAGCCCAGCGTCAAGCGCACCCTTGACGTTATCCTTGAAGCTCTCATCAGCATTCAGTGAGCCGGTCACATATCCGCGATAGGCGCATCTTATCATCACGAACTCAAATCCGGCTTCTTTAACAGCATTCCAATCGATATCGCCTTGATATTTCGAGATGTCGATTCCGGCAACCGATCTTGTGACACCGTCGTCATATGTAAGATAGCCCGTCAGCTCGTCCTTCACAAAATTTTCGGGCAGGTATTCGTTCTTTGCGACGTTTGCAAGTGCAGGCATCCAGATAGGGCCATAGTTGGTGTCGCTTAGCATATAGCTGTCATCACTCAAGCTGTGATCGTTCTCACCGTTTGGGTCGATAGCGATATAGTCGGTGACGTGAACCTCTTTGATGACTTCATAGGGAGTTATCGTGCCTTGCTCGTTGCTCCAACCGATCGCCATAACGATTACGGCTGCAGCAAGCGCCAAAATAACTGCCACAAGCGCAATGATTATCGGCTTGTATATTTTTGAGGTATCATCGCTTCCGCTTTCGCTCTTTCGAACGAGCGCTCTGATCTCGTCGTATTCGGTTTCAAAATTATCAGTTTTCAGATTCATTTCGGTTGTGTTCATAAACGGCCCTTTCCTCGGCAAAAATCGACATGGTTAATAAATCAAGTGTATCATATCGGGAGCTATATGTAAAGGACCATGATTTTCCGAATAACAGAAAAGACAGGCTGATTTGCATAATCCATCTGTTAAATTCGTTATATTTCGGGGAAAATCTTTGGGAAAATAGTATGTTTTAAAAGAATTTTGCAAGATTTGATAAAATGACTTGCATTTTTTTATCATTGAGAATATAATGATAAATAACGATATTTTAGCACGGAGGAAGACATGACGATTTTTGAATATTCTGAGTCCCGGCTGTCAGAGTTTTATGATGAACAGCTTGGGATATTTGAACAATATAAAGCCAAGGGCTTGAGCCTTGATATGTCAAGAGGCAAGCCTGCTCCCGAACAGTTGGATCTTACGAACGAGATGCTCACACATTGCCTGGACGGTGACCACATCTCTGAGCGCGGTGTTGACTGTCGAAACTATGGCGTTTTGGACGGCATTTATGAGGCGAAGCGCTTGCTTATGCCCATGCTCGGCATCGGAAGATATGAGATAATTATCGGCGGTAACTCAAGCTTGCAGCTCATGTATGACACCATCTCTCGCGCAATGCTTTTGGGCGTCAAGGGAAGCCCGAAGCCGTGGTGCAAATGTGACCGTGTTAAATGGCTTTGTCCCTCGCCCGGATATGACAGACACTTTGCGATGTGCGAAGCGTTTGGCATTGAAATGATCCCTGTGCCGATGAACTCTGACGGCCCTGATATGGACGTTGTCGAAAGATTGGTTTCTGAGGATGAGGACATCAAGGGCATTTGGTGTGTCCCAAAATATGCAAACCCGACCGGTGTGACATATTCGGACGAAGTTGTTAAGCGATTTGCAAGCCTTTGCCCGAAGGCTCCTGATTTCAGGATCTTCTGGGATAATGCATATTGTGTTCACGATCTTTATGATGATCACGATCACCTTCTTAACATTCTGGAGGAATGCAAGAAGACCGGCAAACAGGATATGGTGTTCATCTTCGGCTCGACCTCGAAGATATCCTTCCCCGGAGGAGGCATTGCAGCTATCGGCGCAAGTGAGGAAAACATCAATTTCATGAAGGACCAGATGTCCTATCAGACTATCGGATATGATAAGCTCAATCAGCTTCGTCACGCAAAATTCTTCAAGGATTTTGATGGGCTCATGGAGCACATGAAGAAGCACCGCAATATCATCAGACCCAAGTTTGAGATCGTTTTGAAGGACTTAAGAGAAGAGATAAAGCCTCTCGGAATCGGCAAGTGGACAGAACCCAAGGGCGGATATTTCATCTCATTTGACGGCGAAAAGGGAACCGCAAAGCGCATTGTCGAGCTTTGTAATGAGGCAGGCGTCGTTCTCACAAAGGCAGGAGCCGCATTCCCATATGGCAACGACCCCGATGACAAGAATATTCGAATTGCGCCCACATATCCTTCCTGTGAGGAGCTTTCGACCGCTATGGAAGTTTTCTGTGTTGCGGTGAAGCTTGCAACTGCTGAAAAACTTTTGAATAAATAAAAAGCACAGCTCTTTGATATTATCAAAGAGCTGTTTTGTTTATTTGTCATTTGTCACGTTGCCGTCACCGCTGACGGGAATTGCCTCGCCCAAATACGTGGGCTCGGGTTTGAAGAAGCACATAACGAAATCCTTGTTTCGAGCCAAGACCTCACGAGCTTCGCGATATACAGCGCCTGCATACCTTCTCGGATCGGATGCAACACCATAGGCTTCGATCCCAAGCTCCTTTGCGATATATAAGGCACGGTATAGATGATATTCCTGTGTCACGATCAGGATCTTTTCAGCTCCGAAGATCTCCTTTGCGCGGTAGAGGCTTTCATATGTAGAAAATCCTGCGTGATCCATGAATATGTCTTCGGACGGGACACCCGATTCAATGGCAACGTCCTTCATTACGTTGACCTCATCATAGTCAACTCTGCCGTGGTCGCCGCTCATGATGATCTTTGGCGAGGCATCTGCAAAATACAGTGCAACGCCCATATCGATCCTGTCTTGGAGAAGAGGGCTTGGCCCGTTTTCACGGACTCCTGCGCCCAAAACCAAGATGCAGTCGACGTCTGTAAGGGCGGCAGCCTGTTCCTCTGTGAGGATATTTTCATCGACCGAGAAGACAACATAACAGTTGATCCCCAAAAGTATCAGCGCTAAGCACAGTCCGGCACAGATAAGATATATAAATGCTTTGATAAGCTTTGACTTTTTCGACTTCACGGCGTGTCGCCCCCTTTTATTGATAAAATAATTATACTGCGCATTTGCGTGCTGTGCAATATATCCAATTCTTAATTTTTTCTTAATTTTTCGGTTGCCGCACGCAGCGCAGGCGCAGCCTGTCCCTCACAGCCCTTCGGGCTGTGAGGGGGGGCCGCCCGAAGGGCGGCAGCCGCCGCTAATGCGGCGGCAAGGCTGCGCCGCGGCACTGTGGCGGTCGCTGAAGCTGCGGTGAGCCTAACGCTTGTCGGTATATGTTATCATCATGCTAAGCAAAAGCCACAGATCCTGCCAACAAAAAACCTACTCTTTTTAAAAGAGTAGGTTTAATAGCTTTAATTTTCAGCTTTTTTCTTTTTCTTGCCGACTTTAAAGATATACAAAAGCAGTGCCGCAAGATAAATAAACACAAGTCCGAGAGCTATGAGCGCCGAAGCATCATCCTTTGCGGCGAAGCTTACAAGAAGCAGCATGGGAGCACCGAAGATGATACCGAAGGAGCTTCCCGAGATGAGGTTGTTGGAAGCAGGGGTCTTGAGCTCGGGATCGACCTCACGAAGGAGCAAAACGCCCGAGCTGATGGTTCCCGTGAGCATTCCGAACATCGAGAAGAAGCCTTCATACCAATAATCGGGATATAGCTTTTTGCACATGAATTTGAGGAACCAGAACGTCACAACGCCGCCTGCAACAGACATCAGGACGAAGGGGAGAATATAGCCTTCGAGTTGTCTGATATCTATGCTCGCGATGCCTGCAACGATCATAACGTCAAATGCAAGTCCCGAAATTCGGCTCAAGAGATAGTTGTTCTGATACTGTCTGTTCATGACCTTTGCTTTTCTCAGCCCTTTGAAAAGCGAGCGGCAAAGCATTGCGATCGCAGAGCCAACGATGAAGTTGAATCCCCACAAAAGTGTTCCGACCGTGCCGGCAACGCCGGGAGCTACAGCCTCGAGCAAGGAAACGATACCCCATGTCAAGAGGTATGTGATCAGATATACGAGCGCACAAAGTGCAACCTGAATACTGAGCTTGTCAATAGATTCGGAGATCGGGATCTCGTTCTGATCCTGGAAGGTGTCAACCGTTACGGAGCCGGAAACATAGTCCTTTTCGGAAACTCTTCTTATCTTGTTTTTGCGGTGCAAAATATTGAGATAGATAACGCCTACGATACAAGCGCAAAGATATCCCATCGCAGCAAGGGAAAGTCCGAAGCTTCTGCCGCCTGTCATTCCCAATGCTTCATAAGTCGAGCCGACGTTGTTTGCCTGACCGGGGCCCTGACCGTATGCCATGGGGAGCAAAATTCCGCTTGCCTTGAAGAAGTCAGGCATTACGGTATATGCCAAGCCGATGGAGATCACAAGACCTGTTATAGCCTGTACAAGATATGTGCTTACGATGAGCGCGCCGCTTTTGCTTCCGATGAGAGCGCCCGATTCGGACTGCTTTTCGGGGATTCGAAGGCTGAGCGCGATGAATCCGAATGCAAGAGCGTGATATGTCAGCGTCTCCAAAAACTCGGTGTCGATAGGCAAAAGATTCGTTGCACGCAAAATGAGCAAAATAAAGCCCGCCAAAACGGCTGTAGGCATCAAGCTTTGACGAACAAACTTGATCTTGCGGCAGAGCACGTTTGAAAGAAGGATGAGCCCCGCTATGATGCCGAGCTGAATAATGGGGCTCCATAGTTCTGTGTTAGCTGATGAGAAATCCATATTGTCACCTTGCCTTTTCTGTTTGTGAATTTTTAACGCTGTTATAATACAAGTGGAATTTCCACGAATTATAGCTCTCGTCCGGAATGAGCTCATAATACTCACCGTTCGCTGTGAAAACTATTGCTTTTTGACCGTGCATAGCCATCACGGAAATGTCGTTGATATCAAACGAAGCATCACCGCAAACGAGCTTGTCATGAGATATCTCGACTCTGCCGCTTGTAACAAAATGCTCGTTATGGTCGTTGTCAACGGTCTTGAGGATCGCATTTTCAGCATAGTATACCATGTTGCTTGAAATATCTTCATTCACTTTGGCGCGCTGCCAATCGGAAAGCTCTTTGACCGTTTTGAACCGAGGGTGATCAAGCATTCCGAATTCGTCATATTTAACGCTCATGCCGCACTTTGGGCAACCAAATGTGTTGCCCGACGAGGTTATGCTGTCATATGCTCCGCAATCAGGGCAGACGAACAAAAGATTTTCCATGTGCTCGGCGCCCCGCTTGCTTTTATATCTCTTCGGGGCTTCGAGCTGGCGGGCGTATGCATCCTCATGAAGATCGTTAACGATAGCGGTATAGATCTCGTCAACGCTCATAGCTTTGAGCTGTTCTTCGGAATAGATATTAACGGGTGTGCCCTTGATCTCACCTCTGCGGACGCTTGCACCGCCCCACATCGGGCTTGTGAAGTATCCGCCTGTTATCTTATATGTAACCAAGCCGCATCCGAGCTTTTTTATCATCTTTGCAGTTGAGGGGAGAATAGGGGAGGAAACGCCGTCCCACGTTCTTACGCCTTCGGCAAACATACAAACGTTTGCGCCGTTTCGGGTCTTGCTGAAGATCTCTTTAACGGTCGAGGCGGCAACCGTGCCCTTGTATCTTATGATGGGGGCAAACGCAAAGTTGATCAGCTTGAAGAGGAAGCCCCATCTGGCGATGTGCTCGCTGCCGACAAAATACATCTGCCTCTTGAAGCTTGCTCCGACGAACAGCATGTCATAGTCGGTTGCGTGATTTGAAAGCACGACATAGTTTTTCGGAAGCGATTTGGGAACCTCATATTTATATCCAA
Organism: uncultured Oscillospiraceae bacterium; assembly: GCA_964650705.1. Classification (GTDB taxonomy): domain Bacteria; phylum Bacillota; class Clostridia; order Oscillospirales; family Ruminococcaceae; genus Faeciplasma. Next base: position 95,552 of record CAZYUJ010000005.1, on the reverse strand, counting down.
ACCGGATCTTTAAAAACAGTATCACCAGCGGCAGCAAGAGTTTATAAAAAAAGATGTGTTTTCTATTCATAAAATGTCCTTCGATCGATGTCTGTATAAGCGTTCACATGTACATTATACGACAAAGCTGACGACAAATCAACCGTCTGTGCATAAAAAACAGCGGGAAGAAGGATCTTCCCACTGTTTAGTGTCACGGTATGTAATTATTCAGCAGCTACGGGAACAGCTTCTTCCGAAGGAGCTTGAGCCGCATGACGAGCTTCGAGCTCTTCGTTCATCTTAGCCAAGGTCTTCTTATCGAGGTTATAGATAAGACCGAGACCGATAAACTGCATAACGGCAGAAACGAGGAAGAGGATAGCTACGAGTGTACGAAGCTCAACAGCGAAGTCCCAAGAAAGCAAGGTAACGTCGATGAATTCAGCACCGGTTTCGGGATCAACAGCGTTGTTAACATAGCCCATGCCCGTCATAATGATAAGAGCAACAGCGGGGCCGATGCCCTGTGCTAACTTTCTGAAGAAGGAGTGCAGCGAATATACAACGCCTTCTTCACGATTGCCGGTCTTCCATTCGTTATAGTCGATAGCGTCGCCCATCATTGCCCACGAAACTGTGGAGTAGATGCCAAGTCCAAGGTTGTAAACGAGCTGGCAGATGATATAGATCAAAAGGTCGAGATTGGTGTTATCGGGAGTGATGATGAAAAGACCCAAACCGCCGATGATAGAGCAGATAGCACCGACAACGGAAAGCTCCTTCTTACCATACTTGGTAACCATCTTTCTTGCTAAAGGAGTGAAGACGAAGATCGGGATCATTGCGAAGAGCTGAACGAGACCGGAAATTGCGGTGTTCTTGAAATAGATCTGGAAGGTAACGGAAACAGCGGTCGCAGCGCCCTGCATACCGATGAACATACCCATCGCAGCGACCGTAGCTCCGACTGCGGGACGGTTACGCGCAAAGTTCTTCAACGCCTTGAAAACATTGAACTTGGGCTGATCTTCGTTGAGAACGACATCTGTGTCAACACGGACTTCCGTGTTCTTGATCATGAACTGGAAGCAGATGAAGCCCAAAATGCCCATTACGAGAGCAGCAACGAATACCATGTTGCCGTTGAGGGATTCGTCCTCATTATAGATGAGAAGGGGAAGGATGACCATGGGGAGCATGTTGCCGACCATGGAACCGACGGATCTCCATGCAGAGAGGGAAGCACGGTCAGCAGGGTCTGTCGAAATGAGGGACAGAAGCGAACCGTAGGGAACGTTTGCGATGGTGTAGAATGCATCCCAGATCACATAACCTGCGATGAAGATGATGAACTTAGCCCAAACAGGTGCGCCGGGGAAGGGCAGGAAGCAGCAGGCACCGCCAACGATAAGTCCGATGGAGCCTACCCAAATGTACTGGAGAAACTTGTTTCTTTTGTACTTGCGCTTGTCAGCGTCGATCAAAGATCCGATGAGAGGATCGTTTATGGCATCCCAAACCTGTACAATGATCAGAAGAAGAGAATACCATGCACTCATACCCATAACCTGGGTCCAGAAAAGTGCCATTGTGCCCTTAAGTGCAAAACTCATATTGCAGCCTAAGTCACCGGCAGCATAAGCAATACTGTCGCGAATGCCAAACTTGCGCTTGCCGTTTGCGTCAAGCTTAACGTCTTTTGCCATAATATTATACCTCCTTAAATCGGGCGCACGGTATGCGCCACATTACCTCTGTATTATAGCGGAAAAGACTGACGATAAGCTAGCGCCAAAACAAAACTTTTGTGACACCCCCGAACGAAGTTGCAAAGACTTTTTAAGCAAGTTAAACAAAACGATTGATTTTGGTTAAAATATATGTTATAATTTAAACAACAGTTTAAAGAGAGAAAGTGAATTATGTATAAACGCTGTGTAACCGAGCAATCCGCCAAGCGCCAGCGAGAACTTGAAGCAGGCTTGCTTGAAGCGATGAAGACAAATCAATATGAGGATATCACCATAAGCGAGCTTTGTGAAGTGATGAATATTCCCAGAAAATCCTTCTATCGCTATTTCAGCAGTAAGGATGGAGCACTGTTTGCGCTTATTGACCACACATTGATGGACTTTATTGCTAATTTTGTCGGCAGCGGCGTTCATGAAACATATGATACAATGACAAAATTCTTTTTATTCTGGCAAACTCACAAACCGTTTTTGGATGCTCTTGCACGTTCGGGGCTCAGCGGAATACTCATTCAGCGCTCGATATCGATCTCTGCGATGGAGGATGTTGTGACGAAGTCATTTTTCCCGACATTCTCAAAGGCGCTCAGAAGTCACGGACTCGTGTTCTTTGTTTCGGGGCTGATGTCGCTTGTCATCGCCTGGCATCACGAGGGCTTTAACGCTACCCCCAACGAAATGGCGGACGTTGCATCGAAAATAATCACTCAGCCGATGTTCATACCGCCGAACGACACATTCAAAAGATAGCAGCACTTAACTAAGGAGGAATTATTATGCCAGGACCGGGTGGAGGAAGCCGCGGAGGCGGCGCACGTGGCGGCAGCTTCGGAGGAGGCCGAGGAGGAAGCGTCGGCGGCCCTCACGGAGGAGGCCGAGGAGGATTTGGCCCAGGGCCGCATATGCATCACGGCGGATTTTGGCCGAGAAGACATTACGGCCACGGCGGCGGTTGCTTAAACGCCATATTTGCGCCGGTAATCATTACGGTTGTCATCGTCATTATGGTCTTCTCGTTTGTCGGGGATTCGATAGGCTCGATCTTCAGCGGAGGAACCATCAGCTATAACGAGCAGACTTTCCAAAGCTATGCTGACGCAGAATATCAAAAAGCGTTCGGCGGCTCGTCAGCCTATGAGGACAACATTCTGATCGTTTTGCTCACAAATGAAAGCGCAGACGATTATTATTACATCGCTTGGGTGGGCGACCACATCGAGCATGACATCAGCTATATGTTCGGCAACGAACAGACCGAGCTCGGAAGAGCGCTTAATTCAAGCATCAACCTGTCCGGCTATTGGTATTCGCTCGACAGCAATCTGGCAAGCGCTGTCAGCATCATGACCGATAACGTCACGGCGCTTGGGCTTGAGTCGTCGTTTAGCTGTAACGAAGCTCACTCGGCAAGCTCAAAGCTCATCAATTATACCGAAATGACCTTGACCGATGAGACTGTCAACACGGCACTCGAAGCTTTCACGGAAGCAACGGGGATCCCGATCTCGATAGTTGTTGCAAGAGTTGACACAGTCTTTGAAAAGAGCTATACGAATGCGGTGATCGGAATTATTTTCATCGTCTTGATAATTGCTCTGATAATTTATTTTATCAGCAGATCGAAAAAGAATCGAGAGAACAAAGACCGTGACGCATGGGAAAACGACAACAACGATGAATATACCGTATATTAAATAAGGAGGAATGAATTATGCCAGGACCAGGCGGCGGAGGACACGGCGGCGGAGGACACGGCGGAGGCTTCGGCGGACACGGCGGCCCTCGAGGCGGAGGCTTCGGAGGACACGGCGGTCACGGAGGCGGCTTTGGCGGTCCTCACAGAGGACCGGTCGGAGGACATCGTCCGATGGGACATAGACCGATGGGATACGGCGGGATGTGGCATCATCATCCGCACCGTCACCACAGAAGATTCGGCGGCGGTTGCTTGGGATATTGCCTCGGCGCAATATCTATCATTGCTGCTGTTGCCGCAATAATCATCGCTATGCTTTAAACATGAAAACAGCCGTTCCCACGATGCTTATGGGAACGGCTCTTTCTTTAATATAAGCTTTCGCTTATCTTTATCGCACGGTCATATTTTGTCATCATGTCTGCGCGATGATGAAGCTGATGCGCTGAGCGGATATATTCGTTTTGCTCATGCAAAGCAAGCTGTGTCGAAACGGGGAGCGACAAAAAGTATTCACGGCTCGACCTGCTGCCGCAGATAAGATCGTGCAAAGAGTTATATCTCACAAAAAATCACCTCAAGACTATTTTTAGCAGCTTGAGGTGATTTATTAATTTTATGCAAGCGAAGGCTTCTTTTCGCCCTCATATCCGATCAAAAGCCCGCCCGATTCGGCATAGAAGCTGCAAAGTCCGTGTGTTTTCTCGACGAGTACACAGGCATTCGGGAACCTTTCCTTGATCATTTTCTTAAGGCTGAGCGCCGCTTCGGAATTGAGACAGTGGTGTATCCTTACTTTTCCGCCCTCATATCCCGTCTGGAGCATATTCTTGAAAACGGTCGACAAAGCTTTTTTCGATCCTCTTACCTTGTCGGTGAGCTCAAGTGTGCCCTGTAAGCTCGCTCTGCCGACCGCTCTGATGCCCAAAAGTCCGGCAAAGGTTGCGGCAGCTTGGCTGCATCTGCCGTTGTTGGCGAGATTTCTTAATGATTCAAGAGAGAAGATAAGGTGAGTTCTGCTCTTATATTCGTTGATTTTTGCCTTGATCTCTTCAAAATCGATTTTTTCCTCTATAAGCTCCTTGAGCTTTTCGATGATGAGGGTTATCTCCGGCCCTGCCGAAAGGGTGTCGATGACGAAGCCCTTCTTTTCGGGTGCTTCGCTTATATATTCGTTCACGGCAAGACTCGCAGAATTATAGCTTCCCGAAAGATTGCTCGTTATCGTAACGCAAAAGACACCGTCGCAATCTTCAAAGGATTCCTTCCAGTCGCTGACGTTTGGACAGCTCGAGCCGGACTTTCCGCTGTATGCCGCAAGATCTGCGATCATGCCGTCAACGTCCAAATTCTCGTCATCAACATATTCTTTTTCATCGGTGATTATTTTAAGCGGAACGCTTGAATAGTTGCAGTTATCAAGCTTCATCAGGTCAGCAGACGAGTCCGCAATGATTTTATAGCGCATTGTTGTCCTCCATTTTCGACACGGTTTTTAATATCTTTCAATCGGTTTTTTAAAAACCGATTCGATCCAAACCGATTATATCAGTTTTCTCAAACACTGTCAACTCGTTTTGTGAAGTGTTGTTGACAGACTGCTAAAAATATTATAAAATTATCATATGGAAAAGAAAATGAACGAACTGTTCGCAAAGAGGATCGAGGGCTTCCGTTTGCCAAGATATAAAGAGCTTCCCGACATGGGGCTCTATCTCGAACAGGTTACAAAGTATATAAACGGAATAATAGCAACACTTGGATGCAACGAGCTGACGCCGTCGATGGTGAGCAACTATGTCAAAAAGGGGGTTATTTCTGCTCCGGTCAAAAAGCAGTATTATGCCGAGCAGATAGCATATTTGTTGTTTATCAGCGTTGGAAAAAACGTTCTGTCGATGGAGAATATCGCCAGACTTTTCGAGCACCAAAAAAAGATCTATGACACCGAAACGGCATATGATTACTTTTGTGTCGAGCTTGAAAATATGCTGTTTCATATCGCGGGACTTAAGGACAGCGTGGACAGCATCGGCATTACAAACACCGCCATCAAGGAAATGCTTCGGTGCGTCATCGTCTCGATATCGAACATGATATTTGTTTCGAACTGTTTTGAAGAGCTCGATGCGGGCACAAATGAGCAAAAGTGATTGACTTATTTACTTTAGTGTGCTATAATGAACAAAATTATAAATCCACAGGAGGATTATTAATATGAAGATCAAGACCTTAGAAACCAAGAACCTTTGCGACAGCTGCAAGAACGGCGGCTGCGGCGAATGCCAGACCTCTTGCCAGTCCGCTTGCAAGACAAGCTGCGGCATTGCTAACCAGCAGTGCGAAAACAAGAAGGAAGAAAAGTAATCATTTCTTTGCAGCCTGAATGCCGCCTTTTGGCGGCATTTTTTGTGATTTTACGATTAGAAACGAGGAATATATATATGGTACATTGCTATAAGCTCGGCGGACTTAATATCGTTTTGGATATCTGCTCGGGCTCGGTACACGTTGTTGACGATGCCGCTTATGACATCATCGAAATGTATGAAAACAATGACAGCGAAGCCATCGTTAAAGCTATTCTTGAAAAATATAAGGACAACCCCGAGGTCACAGAAGACGAGATAAGAGAATGTATTGATCAGATTGAGGAGCTTAGACAAGCGGGCAAGCTCTTCACTCCCGACACCTTTGAGCCGATCGCTGACACCTTGAAGCAAAAGACCGCAGGCGTTATTAAGGCGCTTTGCCTGCACGTTGCACACACCTGTAACCTCAACTGTTCATATTGCTTCGCATCTCAGGGCAAATATTCTGGCGACAGAGCTTTAATGAGCCTTGAAGTCGGAATGAGAGCGCTCGATTTTCTTATCGAAAATTCGGGTACACGCCGAAACTTAGAGGTCGACTTCTTCGGCGGGGAGCCGCTTATGAACTTCGATGTTGTCAAAAAGCTCGTCGAGTATGCAAGAAACCGCGAAAAGGAAGCAGGAAAGAACTTCCGCTTCACCCTTACCACAAACGGCGTGCTTATTGATGACGACGTTATCGACTTTGCAAACCGTGAATGCTCAAACGTCGTTTTGAGCCTTGACGGAAGAAAGGAAGTTCACGACAGATACCGTGTTGACTATGCGGGAAACGGAAGCTGGGAAAAGATCGTTCCGAAGTTCCAGCGCCTTGTTGAAGCAAGAAACGGAAAGAACTATTATATGCGCGGAACCTTCACACACGCTAACCCCGACTTTTTGAACGATATCAAGGTTATGCTTGACCTCGGCTTTAATGAGCTGAGCATGGAGCCGGTCGTTTGCGCTCCCGATGACCCTTCCGCCCTCACCGAAGAGGATAAGGCTGTCGTTATGGCACAGTATGAGGAGCTTGCAAGCCTTATGCTTGAAAAGATCGAATGCGGCAAGCCGTTCACCTTCTATCACTATATGATCGACCTTAAGGGCGGTCCATGTATCTATAAGCGAGTTTCGGGCTGCGGCTCGGGAACGGAATATATGGCAGTCACCCCTTGGGGCGACCTTTATCCCTGCCACCAGTTCGTGGGTGACGAGAAGTTCAAGCTCGGAAACGTTTTCACAGGCGTTGACAACCAAAAGATTCAGGACGAATTTATGGCTTGCAACGTATATTCAAGAGAAGAATGCCGTGACTGCTGGGCGAAGCTTTATTGCTCGGGCGGATGCGCCGCAAACGCATATCATTCTACCGGCTCGGTAACAGGCATATATAAATATGGATGCGATCTGTTCAAGAAGAGAATGGAATGTGCGATAATGATCGAAGCCGCAAAGGCATTAAAAGAATGATGAAAACACCGATCCACGATTTTGTTAAGAGCTATTCCGAAAGCGAGAACGTCCGCGGACATATGCCCGGCCACAAGGGCAAAAGCTTTTTGGGGATCGAGCACCTTGATATCACCGAGGTTGACGGAGCAGACGTTTTATATTCGGCAAAGGGGATAATCTGTGAAAGTGAGGAAAATGCGTCAAAGCTTTTCGGCACAGGTGTCACCAAATATTCGACAGAGGGCTCGTCGCTTTGTATCAGAGCGATGCTTTATCTGACGAGCGTTTATGCCAAGCAAAGAGGAAAACGAGCTTTGATCTTAGCGGCAAGAAACGCTCACAAAACCTTTGTAACCGCCGCGGCAATACTCGGTATTGACGTTGAGTGGATATACCAAGGAAGCGGCATCGTTGAGTGTGGAGTGAGTGCCGAAAAGCTTGATGAGATCCTCTTAACAATGCCCGATAAGCCTGTTGCTGTTTACATAACCAGCCCCGATTATCTTGGAAACGTTGCTGACATCAAGGGAATATCTGAGGTCTGCCGCAAGCAGGGTGTGTTGCTCTTGGTCGACAATGCACACGGAGCATATCTCAATTTTTTGGATGAATCAAAGCATCCCATCGCTTTGGGGGCGGATATGTGTTGCGATTCGGCACATAAGACTTTGCCTGTTCTGACAGGCGGAGCATATCTGCACGTTTCAAAAACTGCTCCGAAAATGTTATCTGAGTCGGCACAAAATGCGCTGTCGCTTTTTGCTTCGACCAGCCCGTCATATCTGATATTACAGTCGCTCGATTTGGCGAACAAATATCTTTTTGAGGGTTATGACCGCCGTTTGGCTGAGTTTATAAAAAAGGTCGGGGAGCTGAAAGCTTGCCTTAAATCAAAAGGATTTGTCCTTTTGGGCGATGAGCCGCTGAAGATAACCATATCGGCAAAGGAATACGGTTATTTGGGCGGTGAACTTGAGGGTATCTTGTTTGAAAGCGGAATAGTTTGTGAGTTTTATGATCCCGACTATCTTGTGCTGATGCTCACACCTGAGAATTCGGACGATGATCTTGAGCGTATCTGCTCGGCTTTGGGAGCTATCCCGAAAAGGGAGAGAATATGTGCTGCCCCTCCTGTATTGGGCAGGCCTTTTGAGAGGATCGCCCCTCACAAAGCGATATTTATGCCGAGCGAGGAGATAGATGCCCATAAGGCACTTGGCAGGGTTTTGGCATCGGCAACGGTTAGCTGTCCGCCTGCGATCCCTGTTTTGACCTGTGGTGAGGTCGTTGACGAAAAGGCGATAGAGCTGTTTAAATATTATTCGATAGAAAAGATTTCTGTAATTATAGAAAGGTGAGTGTGTTTATGAAGGTATTACTTTTGAACGGAAGCCCCAAGGCGAACGGCAACACCGCTTTGTCACTCAAAGAAATGGAAGCTGTTTTCGCTGCTGAGGGTATCGAGACCGAGCTTATCCATGTTGGCAACAAGGATATCAGAGGATGTATCGCTTGCACAAAGTGCTATGAAACGGGCAAGTGTGCGATCGACGATATCGTCAATGAAATTGCTTTGAAGCTTGAGGAATGTGACGGCTTGGTTGTCGGAAGCCCCGTATATTATGCCAGCGCAAACGCTACCTTGGTTGCACTTTTGCAAAGACTTTTCTATTCCACACACTTTGACAAGACGATGAAGGTCGGCGCAAGCGTTGCTATCGCAAGAAGAGGCGGCTGTTCTTCGACCTTTGATGAGCTCAACAAGTTCTTCACCATTTCGGGAATGCCCATAGCCTCAAGCCAATATTGGAACAGCGTTCACGGCTCAGCACCCGGTCAGGCAGCTCAGGATGCCGAGGGTCTGCAGACGATGAGAACTCTTGCAAGAAACATGACCTTCCTTATGAAGAGCATAGCTTTGGGCAAGGAACAGTTCGGTCTGCCCGAAAAAGAGAGAAAACAGCATACAAACTTCATTAGATAAAATAAAAAACGGTGCGGAAATTTCCGTACCGTTTTAATTATTTATGATACTTCGAGCCGGAGTTGATGGCGAAGGCTCTATATATCTGCTCCAAAGTTACCACTCTCGCGAGCTGATGGGGAAGAGTCATCTTTGAGATCGAGAGCTTAAGGCTTGCCCGCCTCTTTATATCATCGCAAAGCCCGAACGAACTTCCTATGAAAAGATTCACAGTGCTTGCTCCCAAAACCGAAGCGGTTTCTATCTTCTGTGCCAAGCCTTCGCTTGAAAGCTGGGTCCCCTCGATACACATTGCGATGTTATATGCTCCCTTTATGTCGGCATAGGGGAGCATCATTTTTCCCTCGGACTCGAGAGCTTGGGATATCTCCTTATCGCTCGGGTTATCCGAAAGCTTCGATTCATTGAGCTCAACGACCTTGAATTTAGCATATGCGCCCATGCGTTTGGAATATTCGGCGCAAGCATCCCGCCAATAGGCTTCTTTAAGCTTTCCGACGCAAACAATATTTACAGCAATCATTAAAATTCCACCGCCAATCCTTTTGTCTCTATCGGTGCGATATGTAAAGAATAGTCCTTATCCTTGATGAAATCGCCGCCAAGCTCACGCATAAGCGCATTTTCGGCAACGATGGGTGTGTTGTTCTCTCGGCTCAAGTGCGCCAAAATTATATTTTTCGTGCCGTTTTCCAAAAGCCGTCTGACCTCGCGGGCGGAATCCGTGTTGGATAAATGCCCATAGGGCGAAGCTATCCTCTTTTTGAGCATAAATGGATAGGGCCCGTTTTTGAGCATATGCTCGTCATAGTTAGATTCCAAAAGCACAAGGTCGCTTCCCAAAAGGTTTTGATCTATCTCTTCGGTGATGTGTCCAAGGTCGGTGCAAAGGGAGATTATCTTCCCGTCGGGAGTGCGGATGCGATACCCGACACTTGAGACCGCATCGTGCGGAGTTTTGAACGCTTTGACCGAAAAGCCGAAGCCGGTGATCTCATTGTTTTCGATGGCGATGAGCTTACATCTCGGATCAATATGGTCATGCTCGAGCAAAAATTCAAGTGTGCGCTCGGTCGCAATAACGGGAACAGGGCGGCATTTTGTGAACACACGAAGTCCCGAAATGTGGTCGGAATGGTCGTGAGTTATGAAGATCGCCTTAACCGCTTCCTTTGGGATGTCGTTTTGGCAAAGTGCTTGGCATATGCGCTTACAACTGACTCCTGCGTCTATCAGGATCCCTGCATCATGGGCGCCCACAAAGTGAGAATTTCCCGAGCTTGATGAGAAAAGGGGATATATTCTTGCCAAAAGGGCACCTCCTTAAAGACAAAATAATGCGCCTTGCGCCAAAACGCAAAGCGCACAGATGATATTAAGCTTAGATAGCCATTCTCGACGGCTCGTAATCTGTCACACGCTTGATGTCGGCACCCAAGCCCTTGAGCTTATCGTCGATATTCTCATATCCTCTTTCGATATGATAGATGTTTTCGATAATGGTCGTGCCGGATGCCATCATTCCCGCGATAACAAGTGCGGCACCTGCTCGAAGGTCAGAAGCTCTGACGGTAGCGCCTGTGAGCCCCGAAACGCCCGAAATAACGGCGGTCGTTCCGTCAACGGTGATCTCAGCACCCATTCTTCTGAGCTCGCTTACATATCTGAAGCGGTTATCAAAAATATCGTCGGTCACGATGCTTGTGCCGTCAGCGATAGTCAAAAGTGTTGAGAACTGAGGCTGCATATCTGTCGGGAAGCCGGGATGAGGAAGAGTCTTAAGTGTCGTCTTCATAAGGGGCCCCTCAACAAAAACGTGAACGCTTTCGTCAAATTCTTCAACGGTAACGCCGACTTTTCGAAGCTTTGCGGTGATGGATTCCAAATGCTTGGGTATCACGTTCTTGATCCAGACGTTGCCCTTTGTTGCGGCAGCGGCAACCATATATGTGCCTGCTTCGATCTGGTCGGGGATGATAGCATATGTCACACCCTTCAAGTGCTTGACACCGCGGATCTTGATGACGTCAGTTCCTGCGCCCATGATATCTGCGCCCATAGAGTTAAGGAAGTTCGCAAGGTCAACGATATGGGGCTCCTTTGCGGCATTTTCGATAACGGTCAAGCCGTCAGCCTTAACTGCGGCAAAGATCGCGTTGATGGTTCCGCCAACGGTGTTGAAATCGAAATAGATCTGGTTGCCCAAGAGATTATCCGCTCTAAGGCTCACAACGCCGCCGTCAATAGAATGGCTTGCGCCGAGAGCATTAAACGCCTTGAGGTGCTGATCTATCGGTCTGTCGCCAAGATCGCATCCGCCGGGCATCGGAACGTCAGCCTTGTGGAAGCGTCCCAAAAGAGTGCCCAAGAAATAGGATGAAGCTCTCATCGAGCGAGCAAGCTCATAGGGAACGACAGGGTCATAAATTCCTCTTGTGTCGATACGGATGGTGTTCTTATCTATAATTCTGATACCTGCACCCATTTCATAAAGGATCTTTATGCAGATGCTGATATCGCTGATCTCGGGGACGTTTTCCAAAACGCAGGGCTCGTCCGAAAGAATGGTTGCGGCAACGATAGCAACTGCCGCGTTCTTGGCGCCGCTGACGGTTATCTCTCCGCGCAAGGGGGTTCCGCCGTTGATTACAAACTTGTCCATTTATACTCCTTAAAAGTGCGTGTGCGCACTGATGTTATTTTATCATATCATTGATTTTTTATTATTGTATCACACTCGCGCACAAATTACAATTACAATATTGTTACAAAACGCAAAATTTTTTTGGAATTTTGAGGTTTTGGAGAGATTTTTGCGCGTAACAGTTCCTTGACAACCTATTGCTTGGATTATATAATTAATATGTAGCAGTTTTTGCATATATTTTATGAAAGACGAGGAATACACAATGAACATTTGCTTGGAAAAAACTTATTTAGGCATCGAGTTCGGCTCGACCAGAATCAAGGCTATTTTGATCGATGAAAACAACGCCGTTATCGCTTCGGGCGCACACGATTGGGAAAACCGCCTCGAAAACGGTATCTGGACATATTCTTTGGAAGACATCCGCATAGGACTTCAGGATGCATATTCAAAGCTTGCGGCTGATTTTGAAGCGGCCTATGGCGAAAAGATCACCACCTTGGGCGGACTTGGCTTCAGCGCAATGATGCACGGCTATATGGCATTTAATAAGGAAGGCGAGCTTTTGGTCCCCTTCAGAACATGGAGAAACACAATAACCGCCAAGGCTTCGGCTGAGCTTTCGCCTCTCTTTGGATTCAACATTCCTCAGCGTTGGAGCATTGCACACCTCTATCAGGCAATTCTCAACGGCGAAGAGCACGTTAAGGACATCGACTATGTTTTGACCCTAGCAGGATATATTCACTATATGCTTTCGGGTAAGAAGGTCTTGGGCGTCGGTGAGGCTTCGGGTATGTTCCCCATCGACTCGACGACGGGTACGTATGACGCTGAAATGGTCAAAAAGTTCAACGAGCTTATCGCACCCCGCGGATTCGGTTGGACCTTGGACAGCGTTTTGCCCGAGGTTGCATATGCAGGCGAGAACGCAGGTATCTTGACTGAAGAGGGAGCTAAGTTCCTTGACCCCACGGGAACACTTAAAGCAGGCGTTCCTATGTGCCCTCCCGAAGGTGATGCAGGAACGGGTATGGTCGCAACAAACAGCGTCAGAGTGAGAACAGGTAATGTGTCCGCAGGTACTTCCGTCTTTGCGATGATCGTTTTGGAGAAGGCTCTTTCAAAGCTCTATCCCGAGATCGACATGGTTACCACCCCTGCAGGAATGCCTGTTGCTATGGTTCACTGTAACAACTGCTCGTCCGACCTTGATGCATGGATGAAGATATTCATGGAGTTTGCAAAGTTGTCGGGCACCGATATCACAAAGCCCGCGCTTTACGATATGCTTTTGAATGCCGCTATGACAGGCGACGACGATTGCGGCGGTTTGGTTGCTTGTAACTATTTCTCCGGTGAGCACATCACCCACTTTGAAGAGGGAAGACCGATGCTTGTTCGTTCTCCCGAATCAAAGTTCACGCTTGCAAACCTCATAAGAAACAACCTCTTCTCTGCACTGGCAACCCTTAAGATAGGATTGGATATTCTTTTGGCTGAGAACGTTGAGATCGACAAGGTCTTGGGTCACGGCGGATACTTTAAGACCGCAGGCGTCGGCCAGAAGATATTGGCGGCTGCAATGAAGACTCCCGTTTCCGTTATGGAAACAGCAGGCGAGGGCGGCGCTTGGGGTATGGCTGTTTTGGCAGGATATATGGCTCTTAAGGCCGAAAATGAAACTTTGGAGGACTATCTCGACAACAAGGTGTTTGCGGACATGAAGGCTATTACCGAAGAACCGTCTGAAACCGATATGGCAGGTTTCGACGCTTATATCGAAAGATATAAGAAGATGCTCGAAGCTGAGAAGGTCGCGGTTAGAGTTCTTTAAGAAAATAAAAATCATCCCCTTGCCGTTTGGCAGGGGGATCTTGTTTTTCCATAGAAAGGCGGGCAAGGAACGGCGATCGGCGCCCGACGGTTTGTCAAAAGGTGGCGCGCTTCGCGCGCGAATCCGGCACGCCTCGCACTCCGCCCTCGCCCCCGGCTCGGGCGCGCGCTCGGCACGCCGCCCACCCCCGCTTTTCACTTCGTAAAAAGCGCCCCCTCCCAACAGGGAGGGGGCTTGCTGTCCGCCGCACTATTTCTTCTTTGTAATAACGCTCAGAGCGTTGTGATAGTTAACGATCTCGTTGACCTTGTGAACACCGCCGTTTTCGCCGTCAAGCGTCCACGCCAAGCCGTCTTCACAGGTGATAGAAAGCTTATCGGTCTTAAAGTATTCCAAAGCGCCGCTTGAGAAATTGCGCTTGAGAATGTCTTGTGTCAGGTTACGCAGATCGGTTATCTTTTTTGGCGTCCTGACCAAAATGACCTCGAACAAGCCGTCATCAAGCGAGATGTCGTCGCTCATTCGGTTTTTCATTCCCGCAACGTGCAGGGTGTTAGTGATAAGCCCCAAAAGATAGCTTCCCGAGCCGCTTCTTTCCTTGCATTCATATGATATGTTATATCCCTTGATCGTAGGGAGCGAGGCGATAGCTTCCAAAACATACGCCAAATAACCGAGCGAATTTTTTATATCCTGAGGCGTAGTGTACGTCACCTCGGTGAAGGCGCCGAAGCCCGCAACATAGGAGAAGAATCTGTCATTGTGCTTGCCGATGTCATATGTATACGGCTCGCCCTCGACAACGTTTTTGGCGGCATCCATGACCTTTAAAGGGATTCCCACCGAGTGTGAAAAATCGTTTGTCGAGCCGGCGGGAATATAGCCGAAAGGCTTATTACATCCTGCTGTCATGAATCCGTTTATTGCCTCATTAAGCGTTCCGTCTCCGCCCGAAATGACAGTAAGATCATAATCCGAACAGTTATCCCTGACCGTTTCGATACAGTCGTTTTGAGCCTGTGTAGGGTGGCAGGTGACGTCAAAACCCGATTTTGTGAAAAAGTCAACGATGTCGGAAAGCTTGCGTGCGATCAGCTGTGTTCCCGAGTGTGGGTTATATATGAATAAAAGCTTTTTGTTCATTTTTAGACCTTTCTGTAATATAAGTAATGTGCTACAACGTATCTCTTTTCTTCGGTGTGATCGTCGATCCCGCTGATCTCAACTCCGTTTCCGCTCAAAAGCTCGGCAACGGTCGCACCGTCAATTCGGCAACGGAAAACCTCCTTTGCCTCACACATGACAACGATAACATCATCCAAAATTGCAATTCCGCCGTTCTTACCCAAAACTTTCTCGATGCCGTCAACCCGTTCAACAGCATATTGAATGGGCTTTCCGTCAAAGCGCTCAAGCTCTTTACGGCTCAGTGCGTATTTGTCCTTTTTCTTCTTTTTGGAATTAAAGAGTCCCATAGCTGTCACCTCAGTTGAAAAGACTTAAAAACTTCTCGATCTCGAGTCGTAGCTTTGCGATAGGGAAGCCGACGACGTTGTAATAGTCGCCCGAGATGCTCTCAACAAACAGCGCGGCGCCGTCCTGAATGCCGTAGCTTCCGGCTTTATCCAAAACATTTTCCGAGTCGATATACTTGATGATGTCCTCTTCTCTCAAGCTGTAAAAGCTGACTTGTGTTGTCTGAGAAAATGACATCGTTTTCCCATTGAAGCAAAGGCAGACACCGCTTATGACTTGGTGAGTTCTTCCCGAAAGGGTGCAAAGCATTTTGAATGCATCACACTTATCCTTTGGCTTGCCTAAGATAACACCGTCACAGATAACGACAGTATCGCACCCGATGACAAGGTCGTCGGGGCGTTCCTTCGCAACGTCAAGAGCCTTTTTAACAGCTAAAAACTCAGGGACGTTTTCTGCATCAAGTCCGTCGGGGACGTTTTCTTCATATCCCGAGGGGATGACCTCAAACTCGTCGGTTATATATTTCAAAAGCTCCTGCCGCCTTGGCGATTTCGAAGCCAAAACAACACTAACATCGCTCAAATTCATCGATCAAAGCCTCCGTTTTCATTCTATACTAAGAATATAGCACAATCGGGCGTCAAAATCAACTTGACAAAGAAGAATTTATGGCGCTATAATTAGTTGATTTTTATATTATGAAAGGAAAAACAATGGAGCATTTTTTCGAGATATTTAAACATACACTCGTTGATACGGCAAAGATGCTGCCGTTTTTGTTCGGTGTATATTTACTCATTGAGTTTTTGGAGCACAAGGCTTCGGACAAGCTGCCGAACGCTTTGCGAAGGATGGGGCCGTTTGGCCCTATAGGCGGAGCGGCACTCGGATGCTTGCCGCAATGCGGCTTTTCCGTTGCCGCGTCGAATCTTTATTCCGGAAGACTTATAAGCCTCGGAACTCTTTTGGCTGTATATATTGCAACGAGCGACGAAGCGATTCCGATACTTTTGGCTGATCCGAACGGAATCAAGGACGTTTGGAAGCTTGTTGTCGCCAAGATCATTATAGCTGTAATAGCAGGGCTTTTTGTCGACTCCGTGGTAAGACTCTTAAAAAGAAAGTCAAACGAGGATAGTGAGCCATATGTTGATCTTTGTGAGAACTGTGGGTGTGAGGAGCACGGTGTGTTCTATTCCGCATTGAAGCACACGATCCAGATCTTCATTTTCTTATTCGTTATCGCTCTCGCGCTTGAAGCGGCAATGCACCTTGCGGGAGAGGAGCTTTTGGGAAAGATATTGATGCAGGATTCTTGGGCACAGCCTCTTTTGGCAGCACTTATCGGGCTTATTCCCAACTGTGCGCCGTCGGTCGTTCTGACGAACTTGTATGTATCGGGAAGCCTTTCGTTCGGCTCGGTAGTGGCAGGGCTTTCAACGGGCGCAGGACTCGGCTTGGTCGTGCTCTTCAAGGTGAACAAGAACCTCAAACAAAATTTTGCGATAGTCGGTGGGTTATACGCCATCAGTGCAGCCGCAGGCTTGATAATTGATCTTGTGTTTTAATAAGAACCGGCTTGGGTAGCTCCCGAGGCGGTTTTCGTTTGCAAAAAGGTGGCGCTTCGCGCGGATGCGGCACTCGTTTTCCTTCGGAAAACCACGCCGCGACCCCACCCCCGCCGCGCTTCGCGCGGCGCCCCCTCCCCGAGGGGGAGGGGGCTGTGCGACGCAGTCGCACGGGGGTGGGGCGGCGTGCCGAGCGTAAGCCCGAGCCGGGGCGAGGGCGGAGTGTGAGGCGTGCCGCATAACATCCGCCCGGAGGGCGGATACCTTTTCACAGCTTATTTATAGGGTTCGATATATGACACGGGGTCGATCCATCCGTTGCCGTATTTAAGTGCAAAGTGTAAGTGCGGCTCCATGTCCGATTCGATATCGGCGGTATTTCCGACAGTGCCGATCACTTCGCCTGCGGAGACCTTATCACCTGCTGTCACGTTGATCACGGGATCAAGCCCGAAATAATACCCAGTGATGGCATCGCCGTGGTCGATCTCGACACAGTTGCCCCACAACGGATCGGTATAGACATTCATAACCGTTCCCGATGTCATCGACTTGACCTCGGTGCCGATCTCTGCGGAAATGTCAATGCCGTCGTGTGTTCTCCATACACCGCTCGGAGCTTTGACAAGCTCGCCGTTTGAAAATTCGTTGATGATCTCTGAGTTGATCGGCATATAGACAGCTCTTTCATAGAAAAGCGTCTCGAGGTCTGAGGTGATGTCGGGGGTCTTTTCCTCAGCGGCGGCTTCCTCCTGATCCTTTTGGATATCCGAAAGGATGGTGTCGACCTGGCTTGTGTCAAGGTCGGGCAAAACGGTTTGCTGATCGTCGTTTGCAAGACCTTCGGTGATAGAGTTCATCGCAGCCTTATATCCTGCTGCTGTAACAGCCGAAACAGCCAGCACACCCACGCAGAGCATTAAATACAGCCCTTTGCCGCCGAAAATGTTTCTTGCTTTGTTAACTTTTTTCATAATTGCACTCGCTTTCTCCGGCAGATATACTTTGCTGGATTCCTGTGCCGGCAGGGAAATCTAAGTTAAGTATTCTCACAAATAGTTGATTTATGCAGGTAAACGCAAAATTCGCAAAAGCCTCTTTATTTATGCGGCGATATATGCTACAATACTTCTGTTATTATTTTGGAGGATCATGTATGAAAGCGAAATATTCAGCTACCGTTTTTGCCATTCTGGCTGCTGCATTATATGCAATTAACATTCCGTTTTCAAAGCAGTTGTTAAACCACGTCACGCCGACAATGATGGCGGCTTTTCTATATCTCGGCGCAGGTTTGGGGCTGTTGCTCTATAGCGTCTTCGGCAAGCTTTTCGGCAGATCTCCCATCAAAGAGCCGCTGACAAAAAAGGAGCTTCCATATACCGTTGCGATGATCGTTTTGGATATAGCGGCACCGATATTTTTGATGTTGGGAATCACGTTCACAAGCTCCGCAAGCGTTTCCTTGCTGAATAATTTTGAAATTGTGGCAACTTCTCTGATAGCGTTGGCGGTTTTTAAGGAATCGGTCTCGAAGCGGCTGTGGTCTGCAATCGCATTGGTCACGGTTGCGAGCATAATTCTGGGATTCGAAGGAGAACAGAGCATTTCTTTCAACTTGGGTTCGCTTTTTGTTATTGCGGCGTGTGTCTGCTGGGGCTTTGAAAACAACTGCACAAAGATGATAAGCACGAAGAGCTCGGTCGAGATAGTCATCATCAAGGGCTGTTTTTCCGGCTTGGGAAGCTTGATAGTCGCGTTTATTCTCGGTGAAAAAATTCCTGCATTCAAATGGATGGTTTGTGTTCTCGTGCTCGGATTTGTCGCCTATGGGCTGAGCATCAATTTTTACATAATGTCTCAAAAGCATCTCGGTGCCGCAAAAACAAGCGCTTTCTATTCGGTAGCGCCGTTTTTGGGTGTAGCGTTCAGCATGGTGATGCTAAACGAAAGACCCGGGCCTCAGTTTTATTTGGCTTTGATGATAATGCTGATAGCAACGTGGCTGATGGTAAAAGATACCGTGTCGGCTGACAGCGGCAATGATGAATAGCATTGACATTCGGCGGAAAATGTAGTATTATAGTTCTCGTAAATGAATATAGGGGTGTACCTGCTAACCATCCCAAATAATCAAAACAGGAGATATTGATATGAATAGAATGAAAAAGCATTCGCTCACTCGGCTTGCAAGGTTGTCCATCGTGGCATCGGTTTATGTAGTATTGACACTTTGTTTTGGGTTCATGTCCTATGGCGGGATCCAATTCAGAATTGCTGAGGCGCTGATGCTTTTGTGTTTTTATAAAAAGGATTACGGCATCTCGCTTATCATCGGCTGTTTGATTTCGAATATGTTCAGCCCGATGTTTGCCATCGACATGGTTTTCGGAACGCTCGCAACAGCTTTGGCGGTATTGCTGATATATATTTCCCCGAATATATACGTCGCTTCTTTGGCGCCCGTTATAACCAACGCATTCATCGTCGGAGCTGAGCTTCACTTCTTCTATGACCTGCCCTATTGGCTGAGTGCGCTGCAGGTAGCAGTAGGGGAGCTCGTATGCGTGAGCATTTTGGGAGTTATCATCTTCAAATCCCTCGAAAAGAACAAGCGGTTCATGGAGCTTGTCACGAAAGAATAAAAAATTAACCGCGGGTGCAATATTTTCACACTCGCGGTTGTATTATTTTATGAAGAGCCTAAAGGGTCAGTCACTGTCCTATCGATCTTCGTTGTTCATGTTTCAGCACTCCCTCGCCATGTCGGCGGGGGAGCTTGCTTTATATATCATATTTTTCGATATACTGTCTGACCTTATCAAGCGATGAGTTCAAAAGCTCGAAGTCGACCGAACCGTTTTGATCGAATGAGGTCGCTTCAACAGTAAAGCCGCCCTTATATCCGACATTTGCGAGATTTTCAAAGAACTCATCGAAATTGATATCGCCCAACCCGACGTGCAATGTCTTAAGGTTTGCCCAATCCATGTGCCCGCCTCGGTAATCATTCAAGTGAATGTGAGATATGTTTTCCCACAGATGCTTGTTTTCGGGAGCGAAAATATCATCGACCTGAGAATGGAATGCCGCCATTTTCGTGTCAAAAGTGAAAGAGATGTCGGGATATCTTCTTCTCAGCTCCAAAAGGTGAGTCTGTGGGTCTTGATGGTTGCAAACAACGTTTTCAACGGTCAGGCGAAGCCCGTGATCCCGTGCCATGCTTTCCAAAACAGGGAACGCTTTATAGTTCGCTTCGATGTTGCTGTCGGATATGATGCCGTTCCAAAGATGCAAAACGAGCATCCGTGAGCCCATCTTTTTCGCACAGTCACAGTTCATGCTGAAAAGCTGAAGAGCTTCATCAAGCTTTTCTTCGGCGATAAGACTTCCGATGCGCTTTTCAACGTGGAAGGACGGAACGCTTATCTCAAGCGAATTGACAAATGACGCCAGCTCGTCCGACCTTTCATACCAGTCGGTATAAAACATCAGCTCATATCCGTCACAGTCTATCTTCGGGGCGAAATCTTTTAAAAGATAGAAATTTCGATTGACCGGCCTGCCGATAAGGCAGCCTGTCGAGCACAAGATCTTATTCATCGGTCTATACCAAGAAGGTGAATCCATAGGAAACGGCTGTCATGATGAATCCGGCGATGATGACACCTGCGAGAATGGAAAGGATAGCGCGCTTGCGGCTTATTCCCAAAACGCTCGCTGCCAAAGCACCTGTCCAAGCGCCTGTTCCGGGAAGAGGAATGGCAACGAATATCATAAGCCCGAACGCCTTATACTTTTCTATCTTTTTCTGGTTGCGATATGCCTTTGTCTCCAGCCAGAGTGCAAATTTCTCGAATTTTCCGCCCATTTTTTTAAGCAGCTCGAAAATTTTATCCATGAAAAACAAAATAAACGGAATGGGGAGCATGTTGCCCAAAACAGCGACCGCAAATGCGACCCAAGGGTCCAGCCCAAAGCCGACACCATAGGGGATCCCGCCTCTGAGTTCAATAACGGGGAGCATCGAGATTATAAAAGTG
Organism: uncultured Oscillospiraceae bacterium; assembly: GCA_964650705.1. Lineage (GTDB taxonomy): Bacteria > Bacillota > Clostridia > Oscillospirales > Ruminococcaceae > Faeciplasma. The sequence goes on along the minus strand of CAZYUJ010000005.1, from coordinate 74,759 downwards.
GCAACAAGCTTGCCGAAATATGATTGAGTGAGCCAAGCTATCATAAAAAAGTCCTTTCAAGATTATATTTGATATAATACTATGTTTTAGCCTTGCGGTCAAGAATGTTGTGTGCTATTATTTGTATATGATCATTCGGAGGTGTGTAAAATGTCGGACGTCAAAAGAAATATCGAGCTTGAGAGCTGGGTGCCAAAGGGGAAATACCGCCACAAAAAGGGCAACGAATATGAGGTCATCGGCTATGCCAAGCATTCCGAGACCTTGGAGGATATGATAATCTATAAAGCTCTTTACGGTGAGGGCTTAACTTGGGTTCGCCCTGCTGAGATGTTTTTAGATGAGGGAAGATTTACATACCTGGGCGAGGAGTCGGTTGAATCCCGTTGCGGACTTCACTGCACGACCTGTGAATGGCGCGAGCCTTGTAACTGCGGCGGATGCATCGAAACGATGGGAAAGCCGTTTCACGGCGAATGTCCCGTTGCGGTATGCTGTCAGGAAAAAGGGCTTACACATTGCGGAGAGTGCGAAAACATTCCGTGTGAGCTTTTGACACAGTATTCCTGTGACCCCGCACACGGCGACACGCCGAAGGGCGCAAGGGTCATACAGTGTAAGCGGTGGGGAAAGAAAAAATGAGAATAATCGAGTTTTATAAGTCCGAAGCTCGAGAGCATTGGGCTGAGGAAATTGAAAAGTGCGATTGGCGTGCGGCAAAGTTTTTGAGTGAGCTTTTGAAAAAAGGCGAGCATAAAAAGCTGTTCGGCGAAAGTGCGAAGATCATTATTCTTGCCGAAGAGGGCGAGCTTATATCCTTTTGCACACTTACGGATCAGGACGAGATAGATGCTCCCGAGATGAAACCTTGGATCGGCTTTGTTTTTACCTCACCGAAATACAGAGGGAAAAGAAACGCAGGACAGGTGCTTGACTATGCCTGTGAAACGGCAGTGCTTTGCGGATATGAAAGCGTATATCTTTCAACTGATAAGGTCGGGCTTTATGAAAAATACGGATTTGAGTATATCGGGGATATGGACGATATACACGGAGATCCGTCGAGAGTGTATAGAAGAATGTTGAAATAAAAAGCGGCAGGATCGACCCTGCCGTTTTTTATCCTATAACTTTATCAACCGCTTCGATAACGTCCTTTGAAACCTCTTCGGGGGTTCGGGAAGCGTTGATGACGGCGATGTTATGTCCCTCTAAAATGCGGAACACTTCCATATATTTGTCTCTGATTCGGGTGATGGTCGAAACATTTGCTTCATAGATCTCACGCTGGGCTCTTCCCGCTTCAATGCGCTTGTCACATTCGACGGGCGGAACGTCCATGAAGATGCAAAGGTCGGGCTTTAAAATTTCGGGACAGTTGAGGTTTTGATCCATTACCCACTTAAGGTCGGTATCCATTCCCTGATATGCAAAGGAGGAATAATAATATCTGTCACAGATGACGGTAATGCCGCTATCCAAAAGATTTTTAATTCCGCTTATGGGGTTGGAGCAGTGTGCAACTCTGTCAGCCATAAAAAGTGCCGCAAGCTCACAGGGAGTTCGCTTCGTCATCCCACAAAGAGCATCACGGATAAGTCCGCCTGTTGCGTGTTCTGTGGGCTCGGCTGTGAGGTGAAGGCTTATTCCTTTAGATCTTAAGTGATTCTCCAAAAGTCTTACCTGAGTGCCTTTTCCGGAACCGTCAAGCCCTTCGATAACAATAAATTTTCCTCTTTCGCTCATAAATAAACATCCTTTTTTCTCATTCTTTATCCATTATATTCTGTTGGCGGAATTAAGTCAAGCAGTGTAAAAATATAATGGCATGAGGAGGGGAAAGAAGAATGCTTGCAACGATCTTAGAGATAATTTTCAGCCGAGTCTTGTGGTTTGCACTTCATATCGAGGACAAAAACGCCTATCCTAAGCCGCTGCCTCCTGCAAAGGAGCTTGAGCTTTTCAAGCTTTGTGCAAAAGGAGATAAACAGGCGAGGGATACGCTGATATTGCATAATCTGAGGCTGGTGGCGCACATCGTTAAAAAGTATTATGCTGCGAACGAGGAACCTGAGGAGCTTATTTCGATCGGCACGATAGGGCTTATAAAGGCGGTATCGACATTTGACTGTGAAAAGGGAAACCGATTTGCGGCATATGGCTCGAGATGTATTGAAAACGAGATACTCATGCACTTCAGAGCTCTTAAGAAAACGTCGGGAGATGTTCACTTCGATGAGCCGATCGACGTTGACAAGGACGGCAATCAGCTCACACTTATCGACATTATGGCGACAGAGGGGGATCTTTGCGATGAGGTGGATCTGAAGATAAATTCGGAGCTGTTATACGGATTGGTCAAAACAGAGCTTGATGACCGCGAGCGCGAGATAGTCGTTTTGAGATATGGGCTTTGCGGCTTGATACCGCTGACTCAGCGGGAGTGTGCCGATCTTTTGGGTATATCGCGAAGCTATGTCAGCCGCATCGAGAAGCGCGCGATCGAAAAGATAGCGGCAAGGATGAAGTGAGCGCGGGGTCGAACTGCTCGCGCAGTTCGACGTGAGGGCGAAGCCTTGTCCGCCGGCTTTCGCCGGCGGACACCCTCACGCCCCCGCAAGGGGGCGTGAGGGTTCAATCGGCGTAGCCGATTGGGCTTCGCCCCAAACTGCGCCGCGAGTCGCGCGAAAGCGCGGTGGCGGCGCAGCCCGCTCGGGCAGATCAGTTCAAAACAGCAACGCCGATATTCAAATACAGCGCAAAGCACAGCCACAAAAGATAGGGCACCATCAGCCACGCAGCAGCTTTACTGATCTTTTTAAACTCGCAAATCGTTGCAACGGTGAGCAAGATCAAGATCGCCAAAGTGATGGCTGCTGTTGCATACATTTTAAATCTGAAGAAGATTATCGGCCAAACAAAATTTATCAAAAGCTGATAGAAGAAATATTTCAGCCCGTCGTTGATTTTGTAATCATCTTTTTTATATACCAAATATGCGCTGATGCCCATCATCAGGTATAAGATGCTCCACACCACGGGGAACGCCCATTGCGGAGGCGTCAGAGGCGGATTCTTAAAATCCATCTGATCCATCGAGCCCGATACCCAAGATATCAAAAAGCCCACAACAACGGGGAAAGGGATTATCAGCCGGGAAAGCTTCTTTTTCAAATCGCTCACAAAATCATATCCTTTACAGTTTTTAGTGTAGTATATGAATTTTTGTGGACAAAAATTCAGCATGGTGCTATAATTAGTATAGATCAAAAAAGGAGATGAACCGTTTGAACACTCTTTTACATATATGCTGTGCGCCCTGCTCCGTTATGTGTATCGAAACCTTGAGAAACGAAGGCGTTGAAACCTCGGGCCTTTGGTATAACCCTAATATTCATCCGTTCACAGAATATAAAGCAAGAAAGAACACACTTATCGAATATTCCAAAAAGATCTCGCTTCCGCTTGACGTTATCGACGATTACGGTCTGCGTGAGTTTATAGATCTTATACACCCCGACTTTGACAACCGCTGCCGCAAGTGCTATGAGATCCGTTTGGACAAGACGGCACAGCTTGCCAAAGAAAAAGGCTTTGACAGCTTTACGTCAACGCTTTTTGTGAGCCCGTATCAAGATCACGAGATGATGAAAGAGGTCGCAAACGAGGCGGCAGAAAAACACAAGGTGAAGTTTTTATACCGAGATTTTCGCCCCTATTTCCGTGAGGGTCAGGCGAAAGCCAGAGAGATGGAGTTTTATATGCAAAAATATTGCGGCTGTGTTTTCTCCGAAGAGGATAGATACAGAAAGAAAAAATAAATAAAGGCTGACAGAGTGTCAGCCTTTTTACTTTATTTAGACAGTAACCGTTTTCTTCTCAGCTTCAAGCTTTTTAAGCTCCTCTTCCTCCAAAACTCGATAGGCAACCTTGCCGACAAGCGTTTTCGGGAGATGTTCGCGGAACTCGATATCATAAGGAATAGCATATTTTGCGATATTTTTCTTGCAATACGCCAAAATATCAGCCTTCGTTTTTTCGTTGGGCTCATAGCCGGGCTTGAGCATGATGAATGCCTTTACCTTTTGGATCTTGATCTCGTCGGGCAAGCCGATCACACAGCTCATCTGAACAGCTTCACAGCCGTCGAGGATATTTTCAAGCTGAGAAGGATATACGTTATATCCGCTTGTAACGATCATCCTCTTGATCCTCTGTTTGAAATAGATAAAGCCATCGCCGTCCATCTTGCCGAGGTCGCCCGTGTGGAGCCATGTTCTGCCGTCGCCGTGGATGCGAAGAGCGTTTGCGGTCTCCTCCGGCTGATCCATATATCCGAGCATTACAGAGGGGCCCGAAATACAGATCTCGCCCTCTTCACCATAGGGGACTTCAATGTTAGTGCCGACCTCGACGATCTTATAATATGTATCGGGGAAGGGCTGACCGATCGAGCCTTCTTTATAGAGATGCAAGGGGGTCAAACAGCTTGCGGTAACACATTCCGTGGTGCCGTAGCCCTCTCTGACCTTGATCTTGGCATTGTGTTCTTCAAGGAACTTATCGAGCTTTTTCTTGAGCTCAACAGAAAGCGAGTCGCCGCCCGAGAATACGCCCTTGAGTGAGCTTAGGTCAGCGCCGTCCATTGAGGACTGTCTTAGAAGTGCTTCAAACAGTGTGGGTACACCTGCGATAAAGTTGCATTTGTGCTTGACGATGTCCTTGGCATAGGTTTCGGGGGTGAATCTCGGGACGAGGATGCATCTGCCGCCGCTTGCGAGCATCGAGTGAATGGTAACGCCCAATCCGAAGCCGTGGAAGATGGGCATTACAGCGAGCATCTTATCGCCGGGAACGAAGATCGGGTTTGTTGCGATGACCTGAGCAGCGAGTGCGTTGAAGTTATAGCTTGAGAGCAGGATGCCCTTTGTCGTGCCCGTCGTGCCGCCGCTGTATAAGATCACGGCAGGCTCGCGGCAATCCTTTTTGGAGATATATTTCCCGCTGAATTTTTCGCCCTGAGCCATAAAATCATTCCACTTGATAACGGGGGCATCCTTGGGGATAGGAGCGATCTTTTTGCCCTCGGTCAAAGCATAGCCGATGTTGACGGGGAAGGGCAAAGCGTCCTTGATGCTTGCGATCAAAAGGTGCTTGATGCAAACTCTTTCGCGGATGGCTTCAAACTTTGAATAGAACTGATCAAGCGTTAACGCCATAACGCTCTTTGAGTGATTCAAATAGAACTCGATCTCGTTTTCGCTTGAAAGAGGGTGGATCATATTTGCGACAGCGCCGATGAGGTTGACGGCATAGAGCGTGATAACGCCCTGAGGGCAGTTGGGCATACAGATAGTAACTCTGTCGTTTTGCTTGATCCCCAAAGCCTTCAAAGCTTTGGCGCACTGATGGACTTGTGCTTCAAAAGTCTTGTACTTTGTCTTTTTGCCCATGAAGTCGAAGGCAATGTAATCGGGATATTTCTTTGCGATCTTTTCAACAGCTTCCCACAAAGAACACTCGGGATATGTAAGATTAAAAGGGATCTCCCCATAGTTATTAAGCCAAGGGGCTTTTACTTCGTTCGCCATAGCGTTTTCTCCTTTTTAGAGTTCAACGGGAGTTTCGATGGGAAGCTCCAAAAGCTCGGGATTTGCAAGCAGATGCTGCAAGATCTTAATGGATTTAGCAAAATACACGCCGTCGGCAATTCGCTCATCGACTGTGATGCCGAGGTCTAATGCCTCTCTGACCTCAAAGCTGCCGTCCTCATTATAAAAAGGAGTAGGCTTCTTTTCACCGATTATTGCAAAGAGGGAGTTTGTGCCCCAATCTGCAAGGTGGTGATACTGTGCGTGCATCTTGATGCTTCCGAGGTTGGAAATAAAGCAGGTGGAATAATAGGGGTCAGCCTTCATCAAAGAGGCGGGATACATCCCGTGATATTCAAGCTTTCTCAATATTCCGAAAAAGAGCTTTAATATCCAGCGGGGGAACTTGACCAAAACGTCCATAATGTCGCCGGTAGAGCCCTTCTCGTCCTCTTTTCTGACACTGTATACAAACTTTTTGACTTTTGAGTATATATCCTCGATCGGGGAAACGCCTTCTTGTTCGCACTTTATCATCGCAAGAGCCTCATGTGCATCGTCGGCAAACTTTTTCTTGACAACGAACGCCATCGAAACATCCTTGCGCTGATAGAGTCTGTCGCCCGAGAAGAAGCGGTTCATATAGGGGCGCAAAACGACGGTCTTTGCGATCGCCGCCAAGATGACGTGGAAGAAGGTGTATTTAAACTCCGGATCGTCAGCGTTTTTGACTTCTAAATATTTTTTTATCGGCGTAAGATCGACCTTTTCAACGATAACAGCTTCGTTTGCGGTGCGCTTGGGGATGTTGAACGGCATGATGACATGCATCGAATCAAGCCCTCTGACCAAATAAGCGTCCTTGCGGTCGCCGCGGCGGCGTTTTTCTTTTTTATTATCGCTCATATATTTCCCTTGTCCTTTCGTTTATCAGATTTTGTTGAATTCTGCATAAAGGTACTTTTAGAGTATAAAGCAACAAAGTTGAAATGTCAACAATTTATCAATAATTAAGAATTCCCTAATATATGTTTTTGCTTATGACACCATTGACTTCGAGAATAATGACAGCTATAATTTATGTATCATTGCTTTAAAGGAGACGAACACTATGGTTGCGAAAAATCCGCCGCTTGGCTGGAACAGCTGGGACTGCTACGGCGCCGCTGTCGATGAAAAAACAGTAAGAGCTAATGCCGACTTTATGGCAAAGCATCTTAAGAGATACGGTTGGGAATATATCGTTGTTGATATACAGTGGTATCAGCCATCCGCTCAAACACACGCATATGAACCCTTTGCGGACTTGGTGATGGATGAATATTCTCGCCTTTTGCCTGCTGAGAACAGATTCCCCTCAAGCGTCGGCGGAAAAGGATTTGCTCCTTTGGCTGAATATGTTCATTCGCTCGGGCTTAAGTTCGGTATACATATAATGAGAGGCATCCCCAGACAGGCGGCCTCTAAGAACACAAAGATCAAAAACAGCGAATATACCGCCAGACAGGTGGCTCACCCAAATAATATCTGTGCATGGAATCCCGATATGTACGGCACTGTAACGAGCTGTCCCGGTGCCGCAGATTACTATAACTCGCTGTTTGAGCTTTATGCTGAGTGGGGAGTGGATTTTGTCAAGGTCGATGACATTTGCCGAAATTGGAATAACGAAGACGAGATATTGCTCATCAGAAACGCAATAGATAATTGCGGAAGAGATATGGTCTTGTCGCTGTCTCCCGGCCCTGCAAGAATCGAGCAGGCAGAGTTCTTGAAGGAGAACGCAAACATGTGGCGAATCACCGATGACTTCTGGGACAAATGGGAGCTGCTCTATAATATGTTCGAGCGTGCCGAGGCTTGGTGCAATCACGCGGGCACAGGTCATTGGCCGGATGCTGATATGCTTCCGATCGGCCCTATCAATCAGGTGTATTCAAAGGATAACCGCACCAACTTCACCCTTGATGAACAGAAAATGATGATGTCGCTTTGGTGTATGATGCGCTCGCCCCTTATCATCGGCGGCGATATGACAGGCTTTGATGAATTCACAATGTCGCTTGTTACAAACGAAGAGCTTTTGAAGATCGAGCAAGATTCACACTGTGCTCACATGGTTACGAGAAAAGTCATCGGCGGTGTGGAGCAGATCGTTTGGCTCGCTCCCGCTAAGGACGGTAGCTGTAGCTATCTGGCGCTCTTTAACGCAGGCGAAACCGAGACGGAAATCACCGTTTCGTTTGATAAGCTTGAGGTTGAGGCGAAGGCGGCTTATGACATATGGGAAAACACGACCGAGATCGTTAAAGGTGAGATCAGAGCGAAAGTTGTGCCTCACGGAGTTAAGCTGGTCAAGCTGATAAAATAACAGCCGTGTGCGGGGCGAAGCCCCGGCCGCCCCCATCGGGGGCGGCGCCCGAGCTACCCGCGGCAGCTCGGCGGTCGGCGCTGCGCGCCGACGGGCTTCGCCCGCACCTTTGTCACATAAACACGCAAACAGCAAAGCGCCGAACCCGTTTCAAAGGCTCGGCGCTTGCGCTCACAATATAGTGTTCAAAACAAATGGTGAAGAAGACTCTTTTACGTCTGATTCTATTATATGCGATGATACGCTGTATTTCAATGACGAATCATAATCATTTATTGATTTATTCTAATGTTGGAGGTCAAAGGAATGGAATTTATCCGTCCGAAATATTATGATAAATTCGCTTGCATAGCGTCCATGTGCGAAGAAAGCTGTTGCAAAGCAGGTTGGGAGATAACGATCGACGGCGAAACGCTTGATATTTATAGCTCTCTTGAGGGAGATATCGGAGAAAAATTTAAGCGCTCTGTGACCGAGGGCGAGGATGGGGACGTCATCTTCAAGCTTGACAAAAGCGGAGATTGTCCCTTCTTGAACAGCGTCGGGCTGTGCGAGCTGTATATTGCTACAAACGGCAGGCTTTGTGAGATCTGTGATAAATATCCCCGCTTTTTCGAGGAGTTCGACGGATTTACAGAAGCAGGGATCTCGATATCCTGTCCCGAAGCTCAAAGGATCATATTGAGCGCAACAAGAGAGGATTACTGTTTTGAGAGCGAGGAAAGCGACGATGAGATATTGAACATCCTTGTCAAAGCCCGCAAGACCGCCTTGGATATTGCATTCAACAATCCTCCGAAAAAGGCGATACTCATTTTAATGGACTATGCTTTGTTCCTACAGGACGTTATTGACTTCGGGGCGATCCACGAGCTGGATGATTATGTCCCCGACACAAGACGCCTCCCGAAAAGAAAGGCGATAGATGCACTCGAAAGGATCTGCGATGCATATCTGAACAACACCGATATATTGTACAATGAATGGCGTGAGGCGCTTATCGACTGTAAGCCGAGCTTCAAGCGCATTTCGGATAGGGAAAAAAGAGCATATCTCGGTTATCTGATCCATCGCTATTTCCTGAAGGCGATCAATACCGAGGACATTCTGTCGGTCTGCAAGCTTATAATCTCGGCGTATATTCTCCCGACTGTTTTAAAGGGCGATTCAAAGAAGCTTGCAAGATTATACGCCAAGGAGATCGAGCACGACTCCGAAAATCTTGAGGCGATGATCGACGCGATGCAGGATATCAAGCCTGCGGAGATGATTTGCGCGGTCAAGCTTATGCTGTAATAATTTAAAGGTGTCGGCTCCGCCGACCTGATGCGGCGCCCACGGCTCGCACAGCCCCTTCGCTCCGCTCGGGGCGCGCTCGCCACTCGGCGCCTGCCCCACCCCCGCCCCGCGCCGAAGGCGCGGGGCGCCCCCTCCCGGGGGGAGGGGGCTGCGCACGAAGTGCGCCGGGGGTGGGGATCGGCGGCGTGGTTGCGAAGCAACGAGTGCCGCCATCCGAGCGGAGCGAGGATACCTTTTACCTGTTTTTGCGCAGTATACACAAAACATATGTTCAGAATTGTTCAACCATACAAACCGTATGTAATTTCCTTGACAATCGTACCAAAATATGATAACATTAGTCACGTCGAAAGGGAGTAGTTCATTGCCCCGGCAATGTGTACGTATCGTCATGACAGCAACTGCAGGTGCTCGGTCGTACAGGATTCTATCCGTGATTTAACAAGACTTTCAACGTTTAATGACGTTGGGAGTCTTTTTTGTTACAAGGATCCCGTACAACTTAACGGACTTCTCGCTTTCAACATCCGGGGAAAAGAAAACACACATTATTTAAAGGAGGTTTCCTTATGGGAATTCTAATTATCGTCGGTATTATCGCTGCAGTCATATTGCTCATATTTGCATCGGGCTACTTGAAGGCACCGCCGGATACCGCATACATAATCTCGGGCTTAAGCTCCAAAAAGCGCATCCTCATCGGTAAGGCAGGGTTTAGAGTCCCGTTCTTCGAACGAGTTGACCGTCTTTCCTTGGGCGTTATGCAGGTCGACGTAAAGACCAGCGAAGCCGTACCTACAAACGAATTCATAAACGTCAATGTTGACGGCGTTGCAAACATCAAGATCTCTTCCGATCCCGAGCATTTAAAGCGTGCCGCCGAAGCTCTTTTGGGTAAAACACGACAGGAGCTCGTCACCTTGGTAACTCAGGTTTTGGAAGGTAATATGCGTGAGATCGTCGGCTCCGTCGGGCTCAAAGAAATGGTTCAGGACCGTCAGGGCGTTGCAAAGAAGATCACCGAAAACGTCGTTCCCGATATGGAGAAGCTTGGTATCGAAGTTGTAAACTTCAACATCCAGAACTTCAAGGACGAAGCCGGCACCATCGAAAACATGGGTATCGACAACGTCGAACAGATCAGAAAGAACGCCGCGATCGCAAAGGCAAACGCTCAGCGTGACATAGCGATCGCATCTTCTAAGGCTCAGCAGGAAGCTAACGCTGTTAAGGTCGAATCTGAAAAGATGATCGCTGAACAGAATGCCGAACTCGCTATCCAACAGGCTGAAATGAAGGTGAAGGCTGACACCAAGCGTGCTGAAGCGGACGCTGCATATTCCATCCAGCACGAAAATCAGCGTAAGGTTATCGAGATCGCAAAGACCAACGCTGATATCGCCCGTAGAGAAAAGGAAGCAGAGCTTGCAGATAAGGATATCGCTATCAAGGAGCGTGAGCTCGACGCCGAAGTTAAGAAGCACGCCGATGCTATGAAGTATCAGGCTGAGCAGGAAGCAGAAGCCGATCTTGTCCGCCGTCAGCGTGAAGCAGACGCAAGACAGTATGAAGCCTTAAGAGCCGCAGAAGCAAAGAAGGCAGAGGCTGAAGCTTTAAGATATGCTATGGAGCAGGAAGCAGAAGGTATCCGTGCAAAGGGACTTGCAGAAGCAGAAGCTATCGAAAAGAAGGCAGAAGCACAGAAGAAGATGGGCGAGGCTTCCGTTTTGGAAATGTACCTCACCGCACTTCCCGAGGTCGTCAAGAACGCCGCAACACCTTTGGCTCAGACCGACAAGATCGTTATGTACGGCGACGGCAACTCAACAAAGCTTGTGCGTGACGTTATGAACAGCACCGATCAGATCATGGAAGGCATGAAGCAGTCCACCGGCATCGACCTTGCAAGCCTCATCGCAGGATTTGCAGGGGGAAGAGCTGCTCAGACCGAGCCCGCACCTATCGTTATCCACAATCACCCTGTTGAAGAGACCACACCTGTGGAATAACACAATAATTAAACCCGTAGGGATTCCTACGGGTTTTCTTTTTTGCCGTTCTTTTTGAATATAAGCATTTTTTGTATTATAAAGTTGACGGCGAACATAATAACCTCTGCGACCGGCTTTGCGATCGCAAGCGGGATCGTCAGCACCCTGACCATAAGCTCAAGCAAAACAAACGTCTTGGCCGAGAAGCTGACCGCCGCCAAAGCGTAATATCCGCCGAGCTCGGGAAGAGGCGACTTTTTCGAGCCGAACACCCAAACACGGTTTATCCAAAAGTTAACCTGTGAGCTGATAAGCCAGGCGGCGACGGCGGCGATCTCCATCGAAAGGGTCAATCCGCCGAGCGCACGCTCTATTATTAATAGCAGGACATAGTCGATTATGAATGCGATGCCCGAGGAGGCGATGTATCGAAGTGCCTGAGTATTATATAATTTTATTATAAGAGCTTTGATTCGGTCAAAAAGAGAAGGCATATATCGAAAATTCTCCTATCGTTAGATTTTCTAACTGCTATTTTGCCACATTTCTATGAAAATTACAATAGGAAAAAGGATTTTGACTGAAATTTTGGTTTTTAAAACGAAAAATACGGTAAAATCTTCCCTTGAAATGAAGTTCGGTGAATGAAATGATGCATTTTTACTCACAATATACGACCGAAATACGCATTTTGGCAGAAAAACTTGCATAAAAAATGAAGTTTAGGGGAGGGAGAACTTCAATTTGTGACAAAAGCGTGAAAAAATCTCTTGACAAAGGGAACTCAAGTCGCTATAATTTAGATAATATTATTATGGCAAGGAGTCTGCGCAGGAATGCCGACCTGTTCTAGCGCCTGTCTTTTAATATCCGCGCGATACGCGTGAAAGAATTGATAATGGAGGATTATTTTATGTCTAACACATTAAGAAAAGTATTAGCAATGCTTTTGGCACTTGCAATGCTTATGTCTTGTGCTGTTGTATTCGCTGGCTGTAACGATGACACCAACAACGACAACCCCGTTGTTTCCGGCGATAACACCAACGAAGACACACCTGACACACCTGACGTAGTAGAACCTACAGGCATGGAAGGCGTTTATGCCGGCGATGCTTCTAAGGACTACAAGGATGAGGCAACTTATACTTACCTCGACTACATCGGCGGTACTACCGGTCTTAACTGGAACCCCCATCAGTGGGAAACTTCCGATGACTCTTACGTATTGGGCTACCTCAACACAGCTCTTTACGATTTCGTACTTAACGAAGACCTTTCCGGTTACACAATCATTCCTGAAGCTGCAGCTGAAATGCCTGTAGACGTTACTGCTGACTATGTTGGTCAGTACGGTATCGTTGAAGGCGAAGAAGCAAAGGCTTGGAAGATTGCTCTTAACCCCAACGTTGCTTGGTCTGATGGCACTCCCATCAACGCTGACACCTACATCTACTCCATGCAGCAGCTCTTGGATCCTTTGGCACTCAACAGACGTGCTGACTCCTTCTATGCTGGTGACTTCGAAGTAGTAAACGCTAGAGCTTACCTCTACAACGGTAAGGTTTCTTACGGCACCGTAGGTTCCGGCCTTGCTGATGCTTATGCAAACGGCACAACCCTTTACGTTCCTATGTGGAGCTTCTGGGGTCTCGAAGGCTGCTTGGATGCTGACGGCAACGAATGCCCTGAATACGTTGCAATCGACGACACCGTTGCATACCGCGACCTCGCAGTTGCTGAAGGCGAAGACGGCGATTGGATCACTGCTCAGGACATCTACAACATGTACTTCGCAGCAGGTGCAGCATATGAATCCTATGCTCCCGACTACCTCTACGTAGCTTCTTCTCTTCCCACTGTAACTTGGGACGAAGTTGGTCTCTTCAAGACCGGCGATTACGAAATCGTTATCGTTTTGGCTAAGCCCGTTGCTGAAGCTGAATTCTACATGCCTTACAACCTTTCTTCCACTTGGCTCGTAAAGGAAGACCTTTATGAAGCTTGCAAGACTTACTTCGATGCTGCTGGCAACATCGTTGAAGCCGGTTCCGCTGATGCTGTATCCGTAACCAACACTTACTGCACATCTGTTGAAACTTCTGCTTGCTTCGGTCCTTACGACCTCACCTTCTATCAGGAAGATAAGCAGCTCACCTTCACCAGAAACGAAACCTGGTTCGGTTACTCTGACGGCTTGCACGAAGGTCAGTATCAGACTGACGTTATCTCCTGCCAGGTAATCGCTGAGCACGCTACTGCTGTTCAGGCATTCCTTAACGGCGAAATCGACGGCGTTGGTATGGACTCTGATGACATGGAAATCTACGCTTCCAGCGACAGACTTCTTTACACTCCTCAGTCCTACACCACTAAGCTCACCTTCAACACTGACTACGATAAGCTCGTTGAACTCGGCAACAACGCAGTAGTTCTTACTATCCCTGAATTCAGAGAAGCATTCTCCTTGGCAGTTGACCGTGAAAAGTTCTGCACAGAATACACTGCTTCCCACGAACCCGGCTACGGCTTGCTCAACTACATGTACTGCTACGATCCCTTCACCGGCGAACTTTACAGAGATTCTGAATTCGCTATGAAGGCTCTCGTTGACCTCTACGGTATCGAATACGGCGAAGGCAAGGAATACGGCGACCTTGAAGAAGCTTATGATGCTATCACAGGTTACGACCTTGCTAAGGCTCAGGAACTCATGAAGACCGCTGCTGACAAGGCTATCGCTGATGGCCTCTGGGATGGCACTTCTGCTATCAAGCTCGACCTCAGAGTTTACTCTTCTGACGAAATCTACGTTAAGATGTTCAACTTCTTCAACGATGCAGTTAAGGCTGCTGCTACAGGCTCTGCATTCGAAGGCAAGATCGAACTCACCATGACCGAAGACGCTGACTACTACAACACCATGTACTCCGGTAATGCTTGCATTATCTTCTCCACATGGGGCGGCGCTGCAATGTCTCCTTTCACCATGCTCTATCAGTGCTACTGTGATGCTTCTGACGGCTCCGGCAACCAGATGGAATACGGCTTCGACACATCTGCAGTTAACGTAGAAATCACCGTTAACGGCACAACTCTTACCGATTCTCTCCAGGATTGGGCTCTTTGGGCAAACGGCAACGACGTTGATGCGATCACTTCTGCTCTCGGCAACTTCGCTGACTACACCTACGCAGAAAGATGTGAGATATTCGCTCAGCTCGAATACACTTACCTCAACACCTTCGTAACAATGCCTCTCTACTACAGAAACTCTGCTTCCTTGCTCTCCAGAAAGGTTGACTATGCTACAACTGACTATCTCCAGATCGTTGGTTACGGCGGACTCAGATACCTTACCTACAACTACACTGACGAAGAGTGGGCAACAGCTAAGAGCTCTATCTCTTACTAATTTTAGTTCGTAAAACTGATTTTAGCTTGAAATAGTTTTTCGGGCAGACACGGTACGGATTTCTCCAGCCGTATCTGCCCGATTTTTCCTTTGCGAAACGAACTAATTCGAGCCCAACCAACACATTTTGGTTAGTATATCAGACCCGTTTGGGTTTGAATTATTTCGTTTCGCATACCTATGCGATCAAAAAATGAGAAATGGAGAATGCAATGTTTAAGTATATTTTAAAACGTATTTTGCTTATGCTGCTCACATTGTCTATCATTTTGACGATGTGTTTCGTGCTGATCAAGCTTTTGCCGCTACCTGCAATCAAAGAAATGGGCAAGGACGTTAACCTTATCCTTATGAAGCGTGAGCAGATGGGCTATAACAAACCCATTATCGTTCAGCTCTTCCTCTTCGGTAAGTCTGTTCTCACACAGTGGGACTGGGGCTTAGGTGAACAGATGTATGAAGCTCGAGATGTTTGGGATATCCTTATGTCCAAGCTTCCCTATACCATTATGGTAAACCTCTACTCCATCCTTATCGCAATTCCTCTCGGACTTATCTTCGGTATTTATGCCGCACTTAAAAAGAACAAATGGCAGGATCACGTTATTTCTACTGCTGTTATGATCTTTATCTCGGTACCTTCCTATGTTTATGCGTTCTTGGTACAGTATTTCTTGTGCTTCAAGTTCGGATGGTTCCCGTTGACTATTCTTTCCGGCGAAAAAGCCTCGCTGTTCAGCTTTGAGATGTTCTGGTCAATGCTTCCCGCAGTTTTGTCTTTGGGATTCGGTGTTATCGCCGGCTTGACCCGTTACACCCGTGCAGAATTGAGTGAGGTTTTGACAGGCGACTATATGCTTTTGGCTCGTACAAAGGGCTTGACAAAGGCACAGGCTATCGCTCGTCACGCTATGAGAAACGCAATGGTAGTTATCTTGCCTATGATCATCGGTGAATTTATCGGTATCATCGGCGGTTCGCTTATCATCGAAAAGATCTTCTCGATCCCCGGTGTCGGCAACCTCTATATCACATCTATCACTCTTCGTGACTATAACTTCTTCATGGCGTTGACCTTCTTCTATACCTTTATCGGACTTGCTTCGGGTATAGTTATAGATATCAGCTACGGTCTTATCGATCCTAGAATCAGAATGGGGGCAAAGAAATAATGGCAAATAATCAGTACAATATTCCTAAGGAAAAGTTCGAATTTGCTTCCCACGGTGAAAAGATCTACGATAAGAAGCTTGAAACTAAGCCTATCGGCTACTTCAAGGACGCTTGGATGCGTTTTAAGAAGAACAAGAGCTCGGTTACTGCTGCTATCATCATCTTGATCTTGGTAGCCTATGCTGTTATCGTGCCCATGTTCTCTCCCTATACCGTTGAGACCAGAGACGGTTACTATGCAACCGTTATGCCCAAGCTTGATCTTTTGGCTCCCTTAGGCATTTGGGACGGTACCACCACAAGAAGCGACACCAAGGCAGGATATGAGTATTATAACGCCATCGGTGTTGAAAGCGGAATGGATGCCGTTGTCGGTGACGTTAAGATCACCACCGATAATGAGGGCAACGAGGTTTATAACTTCAAGGTCGACACATATAATAAAGTCGGCTATGTATACCTCAACCTTACCGCTGACGAATACACTGCTTTGATGCAGTATCAGGACGAGAACCAGATCCAGGTTATGTATCCTATCCCCGAAACCTATAAGACTAACTATGTTATCGGTAACGGCGGTGCTAACTTCTGGTATCAGCTCAAGAACGAAAATGCGACCTCTGACGGCGCAGCAAAGCTTGACAAGGACGGCAACTATGTTGCTAACTATATAACCAGCTCTAATAAGGAGCGCGGCGACTATACCTCTTCGATGCGTCTTGCATCCGATACAGGTGAGGACGGCGAATGGTATGTATACGCTGTAAAGAACCAGTCCGGTTATAAGGTAAGAGTTCTTTATTACGAATACTATCAGTATATAAACGGTCATGAGCCTAACTTCATCTTCGGTACCAACGCATACGGTCAGGATATCTTCACTTGCCTTGCTGCAGGTGCAAGACTTTCCTTCCTCTTGGCTATCTTCGTATCCGCTATCAACCTTACTATCGGTGCTATCTACGGCTCCATCGAAGGTTACTACGGCGGTGCTGTTGACATCATCATGGAACGTATTTCCGACGTTTTGGCATCCGTTCCGTTTATCGTTGTTGTAACACTCTTTAAATTGCATTTGGCTGAAAAGGTCGGTGCGCTGCCATCGCTGCTGTTCGCCTTCGTTTTGACGGGATGGGTCGGCATGGCATCACGTGTAAGAATGCAGTTCTACCGTTTCAAGGGTCAGGAATATATCCTTGCAGCCCGCACATTGGGTGCTAAGGACGCTAGACTTATGTTCAAGCATATCTTCCCCAACTCTATCGGTACGATCATCACCGGTGCGGTTCTTTCGATCCCGGGCGTAATCTTCAGTGAATCCACACTTTCCTACCTCGGAATCATCAACCTACAGACTTCATCGTTGACCTCTGTCGGTACACTCTTGTCACAGGGTCAGGGTTATTTGCAGTCTCATCCGCACATCATTTTGTTCCCTGCTCTCTTCATTTCATTACTCGAAATTTCGTTTAACCTGTTCGGTAACGGCTTGCGCGATGCGTTCAACCCGTCACTTCGTGGTGTGGAGGAATAATATATGGAAAACAAATTACAAGTTAAAGATTTGCGCATATCCTTCCGCACAGTAACAGGTAAGGTACAGGCTGTTCGCGGCATCAGCTTCGACCTTAAGCAGGGTGAGACCCTTGCGATCGTCGGTGAATCCGGCTCCGGTAAGTCGGTAACCTCAAAGGCTATTTTGGGTATCTTAGCCGGAAACTCCATCATCGAGGGCGGCGAGATCCTCTATGACAGCATGGACCTTCTCAAGATTTCGGAGGATGAATTTTATAAGATCCGCGGCGATAAGATCGCGATGATCTTCCAGGATCCGCTTTCCAGCTTGAACCCGATCATGCGTATCGGAAGACAGCTTACCGAGGCTATGCTCTTGAAGGGCAAGGCTCGTCAGAAGGCCTGCCGCAACACCTTCAACACCTATTTGGCACTTTTGGAAAAGTCAATGGTCGAAGCCATTGCAAACGGCGACGCCGCAAAGACCGCCGAGCTCAAGACTGTGTGCAAGAACTTTGACAAGTTCGAGATCAAGCACGTTGAGATCGAACAGGCATATAACGAAGCTACCGAAGCCTCAAGAGAAGCTATCGAGATCATAAACGACGTCTTGTTCCTCATCGAAAAGAACGCTTTGAAGAATGCTAAGGACAAGACAAGAGACATTGCATCTCTTTCGAAAAAGACGTATAACGACTATGTTGTTTCGGGAAATGATGCTGTCACCTTGAAGGAGCTTGCAAAGTCCATCACTGCTGAAAAGGATAATGCAAAGCTTGCTAAGATGCTTGAAGACATCAAAAAGATATTGGAAGCTGCTCTTGAAAAGAAGGCTCCCAACTTCTTCAGAATGGGTTATTATCTCACATTCGCAAATGAGCCTTTGCCCAATTTGGAGGTTGACGCTCTTAACGATTATTTGCTCAAGTATCTCAACGATAACTTCATGCTTTCCTTCCTTGAAGAAGCAAAGATGGGCATCATGCATTCTGCTGATGTTCACAATGCAAAGAAGGTAGCAACCGTCGAGCTCTTGAAGAACAGCTTGGCTACCTTCTCGAAGTCTCCTTTGGATAAGAAGGAATGCGAAGCACTTGCAAAGGAATTGGTTGTAAGCGTTAAGGGTTCTATCGACCGTCTCGAGATCAACAAGGATTCTGTTGCATATACCTTCGACACTTCTCTTGCAGCGGCTATGGACGTTTACTTTGACGGTATCGTTCGCAACGAGACCGCAAAGAAGGCTCACGCTAAGCAGCAGGAAAAGTATGACGCTCTTGTAAAGAAGGGCAAGACCCCCGAATGGGACGTAATTCCTTTGGCACTTGTTGACCTTGATTCAGCCGCTGAAGATATCAGACGTGTTATCACAAGACTTATCGAGCGTTACGAGACTGTTTTGGCTGAAAAGAACAGCCGTGACTATGATAAGGAAACAGTTGCACTTGTTGACTTCTTCATGGAGAATGCTTCCGGATCGGTTTATAAGGTCACAAAGGCAATGGCTAAGCATAAGGCTATAAGACTTATGGAGGAAGTTGGTATCCCCGAACCTAAGAAGCGTTACAGACAGTATCCCTTCGAGTTCTCGGGCGGTATGAGACAAAGAATAGTTATCGCTATCGCTTTGGCTGCTAACCCTGACATCCTCATTTGTGACGAGCCTACGACAGCGCTTGACGTTACCATCCAGGCACAGATCCTTGAGCTTATCAACAAGATCAAGGAAGAGCGCAAGCTCTCCATCATCTTCATCACCCATGACCTCGGCGTTGTTGCTAACATGGCTGATAAGATCGCAGTTATGTATGCCGGCAAGATCGTTGAATACGGCACCAGCGAAGATGTATTCTATAGCCCTGCACATCCTTACACATGGGCTTTGCTTTCTTCGATGCCTGACCTTGACACCAACGAAAAGCTCGAAGCTATCCCCGGCACACCTCCCAACATGATCTATCCCCCTGTCGGCGATGCATTCGCAGACAGAAACAAATATGCGCTTAAGATCGACTTTGAGCAGCAGCCTCCGATGTTCGACATAAGCGAAACACACCGTGCGGCAACTTGGCTCTTGCACCCTGATGCTCCGAAGGTTGATCCTCCGAAGATCATTTTGGACAGAGTTGCAAGAATGAAACAGAGAGGAGAAGAAAACAATGGCTGATAATGTAAATAACAACAGCGAAGTTCTCCTTAAGGTTGAAAACCTTTGCCAGTATTTCAAGATCAACAAGGCTGTTGATGACGTAAGCTTCGACATTAAGAAGGGCGAAGTTTTCGGCCTCGTTGGCGAATCCGGATGCGGCAAGACCACTACAGGACGTTCCATCATCAAGCTCTATGATATCACCTCGGGTAATATCTACTTCAAGGGCAGAAGAATTTGCGCCGGTACACTTTCTTATAAGAAGGCTATTGCTGATGCAAGAAAGAAGCTCAAGGAAGCAATCGCACAGGCGAAGAACGATCCCGCTGCAGCTGCAAAGCTCCCCGAGCTCAAGAAGCAAACTGCTGAATTTATCGCAAGCCAGAAGGAAGAGATGGCTAAGGCTATCCATGACCACAAGCATGGCGATAAGATCTATTCCAAGGAAGCTGTTAAGGCGGTCGATGAGAAGTATGTTCCCTTGATCGAAGCAGCAACCGGCGAAGAAAAGGCTAACCTCGCAGCAGAATATAAGCGTGAGCGCGACCTCGCAAAGAGACGTAAGTTCATCACACAGATCCAGATGATCTTCCAGGATCCTATCGCTTCGCTCGACCCCCGTATGACTGTTTCGGAGATCATTTCCGAAGGCTTGGTCATCCAGGGCGTTAAGGACAAGGCATACATTCAGGAGCAGGTTTATAAGGTCCTCGAAACCGTTGGCTTGGTGCGTGAGCACGCAGGCAGATATCCTCATGAATTCTCGGGCGGTCAGCGTCAGAGAATCGGTGTTGCCCGTGCTGTTATCATGAAGCCCGAGCTCATCATCGCTGACGAACCTGTTTCTGCTCTCGACGTTTCCGTTCAGGCACAGGTCATCAACCTCTTGAACGACCTTCGTCACGAGCTTGGACTTACCATCCTCTTCATCGCACACGACCTTTCCGTTGTAAAATACTTCTCGGACAGAATCGGTGTTATGTATTACGGTAAGCTCGTTGAGCTTGCAGACTCCGATGAGCTCTTCGCTCACCCTATGCACCCCTATACAAAGAGCTTGCTTTCTGCAATTCCTTTGCCTGACCCGGCATATGAAAAGAAGCGTACAAGAATCGTTTACAACCCCTTGGCTGAACACGATTATTCTCAGGAAGAGCCTACTTTGCGCGAGATCAAGCCCGGTCACTTTGTACATTGCAACACAGAAGAATTTAACAAGTATCTTGCTGAGCTCAATGACTAATCACCAAGGATCAAAGAATGAAAAACAAAAATAAATCAAAAATCATATCATATCTGATAGGCTCGCTTATTGCTGTCGCCATGACAGTTGCGCTGGCGGTATCATTCGGCGCCTTTACGGCGGAAAGCACATCGCTGACGTTTGCTTATTTGTGCAACGCCGCCTTTGTAACGGCTGTGTTCTATTGCGGCGTAGGGCTGCTTGCGTGGGTCTCCACGACGGGATTTTTCGATATTTTCGGCTATGGCTTCAAGTCGCTGAAATATCTTTTCAGCCCCGCAAAGCGTGATCGCTCTGAGGGCGGATATTATGAATATGCCATGGAAAAGCGTGAGCGCAAGCGCGACAACGTGTCTACGAGATTTATTCTTGTTATCGGTATCGTATTTTTGATCATGTCGATTGTTTTTCTGGCACTTTGGAGCTATACCGGTGCCGCCGATATTCCTTATTGATTCAATAATTAAAGGATGCAGAAAAACTGCATCCTTTTTTATTGCGCTATTATACCACACCTGAAGTCCCGATTTCGGGACTTTTTTTGTATATCATTAAATATCAGCCGCAGTGGCGGGCGGCAAAAATAAGGAAAGGAAGACTTGATATTAATACAGTTGTAATTAAGCTTGATGCAAGAAATATCTCACTTGCAGGCGGAGCGCTCCCGACATCGCACAGCCAAAACTATGACAGATGTATGTTTATGTTCTCTCCCGAATGGAACAGCTACACAAAAACAGCCGTCTTTTGGCAGGATAAGGACGTCAGATATGAAATGACACTTGACGATGCGGATTCCTGTGACGTTCCGAATGAGGTACAGCAGCAAAGCGGATTCATGTTTATCGGAGTTATCGGCAGAAGCGGAAACGTGATCTTGGCTTCAAAGATATTGGTAGTTCCCGTTAATGACGGAACCGACGGCGGAAACGCCAACACAGAGATCACTCAATCGCTCTATGATCAGATACTTTCCGGCTTTGACTCATATGTTACACAAGCGAGGTCGGCTGCGAGCGAGGCGGCTGCTGTGGCTGAGTATGTGAAAAATGCCGTTGTGAACACGCCGTATATCGGTGCTGACCTGTGTTGGTATATCTGGGACAGCGCTCTGGGAGAGTATACAAGCACCGGAGTACACGCCAGGGGCGAAAAGGGCGATGACGGCATAGGTACGGGCGACATGGAGAGGTCGGTCTATGATATCGACGGAGACGGCGTTGTTGACAATGCCTGCTCGCTCGGCGGGATAAGCTCGGAAAGCTATGCCACAAAGGAATATGTTTTAGCGGCGATCGAAGAATCGGTCGGTTCGGCATTGGAGGGTAGTTATTGATGACACTGGAGGAATATTTCAAGAGTATTGCCGATGCGATAAGAGAAAAAACGGGCGATACACAAGAGATAGCGGCAACGGATTTCGCTGCCGAGATATCAGCTATAGAGTCAGGGCTCGACACCTCGGATGCGACCGCAACGGCTGAGGACATCGCCTTGGGCAAAACTGCGTATGTTAACGGCGAGATGATAACGGGAACCTTTGAGGGTGACGGATATACACACGAAACGGGTTCAATCGAATTGGCTGCAGGGACGGGCTCACGCTCGGGCACGTGCACGCTGAGCAATCTCTCCTCTATCAGCTATGTATTCATATATGGCTCGAGCTATTACGGAACCTCTTCGGGGGGCGGGCCCGTGTTCTTCTCAAACGTGTATGACGGCTCCTATTCGAGTGCGATAAGCGTGAACAAAAATAGGATCACATACACGACCTCAAGCTCAACGTCATACAGCGTCACGCTGACGGTGTTTGCGGTCGGCAAGGCGTGATGAGATGATAGCTTTGGACGGTATCATCAGCATTTCTGCGCTTGTTGCAGCACTTGCGGCGATCTCGGGAGCCGTGGCAGCGGCTGTCAGATGGTTTGACAATCAGGCGAAGCAGGACAAAGAGATATCAAAGATAAAGCGTGAGAATATGCTCATCGTGGCGGCTCTTTCGGCGTGCTTGGACGGTCTTACACAGCTCGGAGCAAATCACAGTGTGACCGTTGCAAAGCGAGAGCTGGACGAGTATTTGAATGAACAGGCTCACGGACAGTCGGAAAGGAAGATAAAATGACAGATCTAACACCGATCTTCGAGGCGCTCATTGCGCTTGCGACAGCAGTCACAACAACGTTCTTGGTGCCATATATTAAAGAGAAGCTCGATAACATCAGGTTTGAGAAGCTTCTGAAATGGACAAAGATTGCTGTCGAGGCGGCAGAGAAGCTCTTCGAGGAGACAGGACTCGGCGAAAAAAAGAAAGCGTTTGTGCTTGCATTTTTGCAAGATCACGGATATAGCGTCGATATTGATGAGATCGACACACTTATTGAATCGGCAGTATATGAGATTACTGCGGCAAACTGAGAAACTAACATCTTGAAAGGAGAGAATATGGCAGAGATTCTGGGCATTGACCTCTCGCATCATCAAAAAGCGGGAAAGGTCGATTTCAACGCACTTAAGGCATCAGGGTATGAATTTGTCATGCTCCGAGCAGGATACGGTATGTTTTCAAGCCAAAAGGATAAAGCCTTCGAGTCGCACTATAAGGCAGCTAAGGCGTCTGACATGAAGGTCGGAGCATATCATTACAGCTATGCTTTGACAGCCGAGGATGCCGTCAAAGAGGCGGATTGTCTTTTGAGCCGGATCAAAGATAAAAAGCTTGATTATCCCGTCGCTTTTGACATCGAGGATAAATCTCAAAAGAAGCTAACGACCGCTCAGCGCACAGAAATAGCGCTTACGTTCATGAAGCGTGTTGAGGATGCAGGATATTACACCATGCTTTACAGCTCGGCAAATTGGCTCAACAAGTATTTGGATATGCCTGCGCTCAAGCATTTTGACGTTTGGCTTGCGTGCCATACTACAAAAGAAAGGCGAGATCAGCTGTATTCCGGCAATTTCGGAATGTGGCAGTGCCGTTCATCGCTTAAGCTCCCGAAGGTCTATTCCGGAAGGCTGGACGAAAACATCGCCTATAAGGACTATGCCGGTATAATCAAACGTGCAGGTTTAAACAACCTTTGATGCATCAGCTCGGCACTCGTGCCCATTGGGCACCACGCCTCGCACCCCACCCCCCTCGGCTCCGCCGAGAGCCCCCTCCCCGACGGGGAGGGGGCGCCGCCCTTGGGCGGCGGGGGTGGGGGATGCGGATGCGCCGTGACCGCGACGAAGGAGCGGTGAGTGGCGCATCCCGTCCGCGAAAGCGGACACCTTTTAGCAAACAAAAAGAGCTTATCTTTTCGGGATAAGCTCTTTTTTGTTATCTTATTGTCCTTGCTCTTGAAAGGTCATAGTTTCTTGTATGATCCAAAGGATCCGTTCCGTGATCTATGTAATATATCAAAAGCTCGGCACAAGCGCGGCTGTCGCTCCCTGCGTTGTGGTGATCCAAGCTCAGCCCTAAGCAACAGCACATCGTGTTCAGCCTGTGATTTGCAAGCTCGGGCAGACACTTTTTGCCCATTTGGCACGTGCAGGCATATTTCGTGGTTGGCTGCCAATAGATATCATAGTCTCTGAGACATTTCGCGAGCACACTCATATCAAAAACTGCGTTGTGAGCAACCAAGATCCCGCTTTCCATCGTAGGTCTGATCTGCTCCCAAAGAGCGGGAAAGTTTGGCGCACCAATAACATCATGGGGGTGGATACCCGTGAGCTCAATGTTAAAAGGATCAAATTCCGCCTCCGGGTCTACGAGTGAATATATCTCTTCGACGATCTCGCCGTTCTCAACCACCGTGATGCCGATAGCACTCATTCTGTTGTTATAGTGATTCGGCGTCTCAACGTCGAATGCTATATATCTCATTCAAATCATCTCCCGTTTTGACATCACAGCTCTTTTTGAGCCATGAAATAATAAATACAGACTCTATACCCTGCCTCACCGTACATTTTATCAAGTCCCGAATAGGTATAGCTCAAAAATGCGGTGCTAACCCCCTTTTGTCTTATATATGATGTTGCGGCGACCGTCATCCTTGTGCCGATCTTTTTGTTTCTTGCCTTTGGCGATACCGTAACACACCCGATGGTTCCGGGCTCTTTGTATGTACCGATCAAAAGATTCCCCACGACCTCGCCGTTCATACAAGCAACCAAGACCCGCTCTTCGCCGTCTTTATATAGCTTATCATCCTTATAGTATCCTGTGAAATAATCGGCTCCCTCGCTACAGCAAGCGATGACTCCGTCTTTATCAGAAAGCTCCGCCAAACGGTATGTAACACCGTCAATCGTGTCACCGACCGAGATATCATACGGCGGCACGCCGTCGAAACGAAGAGCCATATCGAAAATGTTGCCGTCATTTTTGTGAACATATCCGCGCTTTATCAAGAAATCTCTTCCCGAATTGTCGATATCCGTCCAAGTATCATCGGGATATGCCCCTTCGATCTCGATGAGCTTCTCGCTTGAGGGAACTCCGGGAGCGAGATAGTCGCTTGCTCCGACACCGAAGACAGCTTTTTCATAGCCGTTATCCTTGATATGACCCTCGGACAGATCCAAAAGAGCAGAGCCGATTCCGTGACCACGGTACTTCTCATCAACCGCAAGCATCACGATCGTGTTTTTATATATCACCGACGCCCCGATAAGGTTCCCGAAACGGTCATAGCGCGCAAAGACCTTGTTGTCCTTGTTTGAAAAAAGATTTTTCGCCGTATCATCGTCGGTTCGCAAATATGAAAAATTCCTCTTGAAAAGGTCAAATAACTGTTGTGTCATGTCTTCCTCCGTAAAAGATATAATGTCACTGATAAGTATATCACAACCGAGCGAAAATTTAAAGAGGAAAATGATTTCTTGACTAAGCCTTGCTTGCGTGATATACTTAAATTAACAATAGCAATATCTTAAAAGGAGTTGACGATGATGAAAATAATCACTATCAGCCGTGAATTCGGAAGCGGAGGGCGAGAGCTCGGCAAGCGACTTGCAGATGAGCTCGGAATGGCATATATCGACCGTGAGATCGTTACCGAGATCGCAAAGAAGGCTCAGCTTGATGAGAATTATGTCGATTCCGTGCTTGAAAAAGGGGCGTGGAACATCCCTATCACATATTCAAGCACGATGGCACACGTCGGCACGATAAATCATCCTGCCCAAAGCATAATCCACGAGCAGCAAAAGATCATCACAGAGCTGGCGTCAAACGGTGATTGCGTCATCGTCGGAAGAAACGCTGACATTATTTTGGAGAGTCAAAACCCTCTGAAGCTGTTCGTTCACGCTGATATTGATTCGAAGATAAAGCGCTGCATGGCAAGGGCTGATGAGGCCGAAGGCTTGACCGAAAATCAGGTGAAACGCAAGATCAAGCAGATCGACAAGGGAAGATATAACCGTCACGCAATTTTGTCTCACATTCCTTGGGGCGATAAGCGAGGTTATCACCTTTGCGTCAACACCACAGATATGGATATAAAGTCGCTGGTGCCGTCGGTTGCGGAGTTCGCAAAAGCTTGGTTTGAAAAAGAGAAGAAATAATTGCAATTGAATTGACCACCGAGCCTTGCTACGGTGGTTTTATTTATGGCAGGAGCGGCTGTGCCGCGCGTGGGCGCCCGAAGGGCGGCGAGTGCGCGGGCGCGCCGCGGTCGTCGGGCGATCTCGTTTTTCCAAGCGCCGCCATCACATTATACATCAATTTGCACAAATCTTTTGGCAAATAAATATTGCATAAGTCTATTGAAATATAATTCTAATAATGGTAGAATAATAACCGAAAGGGGAGGATGTCAATGCAATTCTCCGAAAGGATCAGAGAACTCAGAAAATCAAAAAAGCTTTCACAGGCCGAGTTTGGCGCAAGAGTTAATGTCTCGAACCGTGCTGTTTCAAAGTGGGAATCGGGTACAGCTATGCCCTCAACAGAAACACTTTTAGCAATTTCTCAAGAGTTCGGCGTAACCCTAGACTATTTCTTGAAGCCGGAAACCGTGGATTCAGCTAAAAAGACAAAAGAGCCGGGAATGGAAAGCCTCCGTGAGCTTTATAAGATAGGAAAAGGGCCCTCCAGCTCTCACACGATGGGCCCCGAAAAGGCAGCAAAGCTCTTCAAAGAGGAATATAAGAGTGCGACTCGTTTCAAGGTCGTATTAATGGGCTCGCTCGCAAAAACGGGAAAGGGACACCGAACCGATTATATCATCATCGAGACCTTGAAGCCAAAGGATTGCGAGATAGTTTTTGACTTGAAAGCAGACACACCTTATCACCCTAACACTATGCAGCTCTTCGCATATGAAGGCGAGCGTGAGCTCGGCAGCTGGGAGGTGTATAGTGTCGGCGGCGGAAGCATCGAGATCAAGGGACACGAAACATTCATCCCCAAAAAGGTATATCCATTAAATTCTTTTGCCGAGATCGCGAAGTACTGTGCCGAACACAATATGCGACTTTGGCAATATGTTGAGCTCTATGAGGGCGAGGAGATCTGGAATTATCTTTCACAGATCTGGCACGCTATGCAAAACGCTATCCAAGAGGGTCTTGCAACAGAGGGCGAGCTTTTCGGCGGACTCGGTGTTCAGCGCAAGGCAAGATATCTTTTGAGCCAGCGACACATTGACGAAAACGCCGAGACAAAGGAAAACCGCCTCGTTTGTGCCTATGCTTTCGCTGTAAGCGAGCAAAACGCCGCCTGTGGAACTATCGTAACCGCGCCGACCTGCGGCTCCTGTGGAATTTTGCCTGCAGTATTGAAATATGTTAAGGACAAGCGCGGATTCAGCGAAATGGAGATCCTGCACGGTATCGCAACAGCGGGACTCATCGGAAACCTCATCAAAACTAATGCGTCGATCAGCGGTGCCGAATGCGGCTGTCAGGCTGAGGTCGGTTCTGCCTGCGCTATGGCAGCGGCGGCAATAGGTGAGATCTATGAAATGAGCATCAATCAGATCGAATATGCCGCAGAGGTTGCCATCGAGCATCATCTGGGACTGACCTGTGACCCGATAAGAGGACTTGTTCAGATCCCTTGCATTGAGAGAAATGCGGTCGCCGCAATGAGAGCGATAAATGCAATCAACCTTGCAAACTTTTTGACGAACACAAGAAAGATATCCTTTGACGTTGTTGTTCAGACAATGTATGAAACAGGAAGAGACCTTTCTCACCGCTACCGTGAAACAAGCGAAGGCGGACTTGCAAAGCTTTATGAGTGATTGATCTGCTGAGTGCGGCGTGGTTGCCGACAGGCGACGAGTGCCGCACGGGGGCCATACGAAGTTCATACGCCCAACCCCGCCACCGCCCGCCGATCCTCACAGCCCGCCTCGGCGAGCCGCTCGGCTTCGCCGCACGACGGCTCAAACAAGCATACTAAAAGACCGTTTTGTGCGGTCTTTTTTGCATTTTCAAGAAATTTTAATGATTTTTGCATCCAATCGGAGTTTTTCGTTGTAATAAATAGTGTAAGGAAGTGATCACAATGCTTACATTTTATATATCACAGATCGGGCTGGAGTATCAGTCGGAAAATTTTATCAGACTTTATAACAAACATCGCGACAAGATGATGTCGGCGGCGTTTGCGATCCTTAGGAATCATCATGATGCCGAAGAAGCAGTGCAAAACGCACTTTTTGCAATCGCAAGGAATATCTCATCGGTTCCCGATCCCGACACAAAGCACGGCGAGAACTATGCCGTTAAGGCGGCTAAAAACCATGCACTTAATATCGCAAAGAAGCGAATGCTTGCAACGTCTTTGATCGAAATTCATGCTGATGATATCGACATTGCAAATGAGTTTGTTGACCGAGAAGAATGCAAGCGTGTGGTTGAGGCGATATGTAAAATGAAGCCTCACTATCGAGATGTATTGAGCGCAAAGTTCCTCTATGGGATGAGCGCAAAGGAGATTTCGTCGCTCTTTGGAGTGCCCTTGCAGACAGTTAAAAGCAGACTGAATCGCGGAGTGAAAATATTAAGAGAAGCCTTTGAAGGAGATGATAAATGATGTTCAGCGAAAAACAGATGCAAATTATCAAGCAGGTTCTTACTCAGTGTGACAACCATGAAACACTTGCGCTTGTCGGTGACACACCGATCAAGTATCAATTCACAAAGGAGTTTGAAGAAAAAGCAGACGCTTTGAAAAGGAGGGTTATTTTTAATATGACAGTTACATTAAAGAGACTTCTGATTGCTGCCGCTATTATTATTTTAGCATTGACAACAACACTTGTGCTGGCGGCATGGCCAAGAGACTCCGAGCTTGCGATTCGTTTTGGCAATGCGGTAACAGAGTACGGAACGAGGATCGCCTCGTATCCCGATACGGCGCTTGATTGTTTGGTGATCGATTATGAAAACTTGCCTGTCCCTGAGGGCTATTTATATCGAGGTGATAGCTACAACCACGCTTCATATCAAAAGCAGTTTGAGGATGGAACCTGGGGACCTTCTATCAGCGTGGCTTCGTTTGAGATTTTTGATGACTCGTATGTGCTTATTGAACATGACGGCAATATGGAACGCATAGAAGTTGGAGATACAACCGTTTATTACTATTCCGAAACATGGGTGGATGACAGTATCGGTTTAGTAATCGAGAGAAACCGTTATCTTGTTAAGGGCGAAAAATATATAACTTATATTATTACTGACTCTTCTCCTAAATATGGGCGAGAAGATCTCGCATCTCACGAAGAAATTGCAACAATTGTTGAAGCGCTCAATGATGTTCTGAAATAAAATCATCCCCCTGCCAAAACGGTAGGGGGATCTATTTAGTTCCCAAGCATTATCTTCAAAATTTCCTTGTCGGTCTCCTTCATGCCCTCTTTGCCGATGGTTCCGACGCAGGATATTGTATCATCGGTCGATTCCTGCAAAATGCCCATGTGAGCCGAATATGCCTGACCCTGCATAGCCATTCTGTGAGAAAGATATGCGGCATCCAGAGCCGAAGATATCTTTGCCGCACAGGAAACCTTTGCGCCGTCACAAATGATTCCCGGGATGTTCGCTAACGTGTTGTCGATGGTGTCCTGGATCTGGGCGCTCGTGCCGCCGTCGAGGTATGTAAGGGCGGCTCCTGCGGCGCAGGATGCCGAAACAGCTCCGCAAAATGCTGAGAGCTTTCCGATATACATCTTTTGAAAAGCAGTCAAAAGGTTTGAAAAAGCAAGTCCGCGGTATAGCTGTTCATCGCTGAGTCCCAAGTATCTTGCATATACGATAACGGGAACAGATGTGGCGATGCCTTGGTTGCCGCTGCCCGAGTTGACAACAACGGGAAGCTCACAGCCGCCCATTCTCGCCTCAGAAGCGGAGGAGGCATATGCCTTCATCTCGGTCAAAACTCCCGGAGCATAGGCGAGTCTTATCATTTTTCCGATTCCGATACCGTATTCGCCCTTCAATCCGACCTCAGCAATAGCCATATTGCACGTGATCTGGGTATCTAAAAGCGCTTTGAGATCATCAAGATCAAAGGTGTTGGCAAATTCCTCAATATCATCAAGATTAAGAAGAGAATAGTTTATGAATTTCTTTTCGGGAACGGTGTCGATATCCCAAAGGACGTCGTTGTTTTTGACTATCTTTGTGATATTGGTGTGTGCGCTCTTGATCTCAACAAGTGCACAGTCGCTTCCCGAATACATCTTCAGAATAAAGTGAAGAGCGTGATTGGAATCGAGCAGCGAGACTTTGCATACTTTTTCTCTCAAGAGATCATTGGTCAACGCAACGTGTTCGTCACGAACAGCCGTCAAGACCTCCAACTGTCTATCGCTGTCACCGCCGACAGCGCCGAGGACAACAGCCGCTTCGATTCCGCAAAGGCCGTTAGAATGGGGGATCGTGACACACTTGACGTTTTTGATGATATTTCCCGAGCACAAAGCTTCGATCCTTTCGGGAACTGTGCCCAAAACCTCACGGCATTTTGCGGCGCCATATGCCAAAGCGATCGGTTCTGTGCAGCCCATCGCAGGGACAAGCTCGTTTTCCAAAATTGCAATGTATTCGTTGTATTTTTCAGCTGTAAGCATATTACCCTCCGGATGATAACATTAGTCAAAAATATTATATCCTATGTCAGAGCTCTTTTCAAGGGAGTTTTGAAATTTAGGCGAGATAATTAAAAGGTTGCCGGCTTCGCCGGCGGATGCGGCACTTGTTTTCCTTCGGAAAACCACGCCGCACAAGCCCCACCCCCGCGCGGCTTCGCCGCGCGCCCCCTCCCCCGAGGGGAGGGGGCTGCCGCCCCGGCGGGGCGGCAGGGGGTGGGGCGAGGCGACGACGTCGCCGCCGAGTCGCGAAGCGGTGGGCGGCGGTGGAGGAGCTTGCGCGCAAAAGGAAAAAGCCTACTGAAAAGTAGGCTTTTAATATATATTATGCTTATTATTCCTCAGCGTCCCAAAGTGCCGTCAAAGCTTCATAAGCGACCTCGCCCATCTTCTGATAGCCTGCGTTACCGGGGTGGAGCCAGTCGTTCCAAGCAGATACGTTGTATTCTGCAGCCATCTTTGTGGGGTCATTGGGATCTGCAAGTGCGCTTGCAAAGTCGATATATCCGTCAAATCCGGAGTTTTCGGACATGATGAACTCGTTGCACTTGATTCTGATCTCTTCGTGAAGCTCAGAGTAATATCCGCTGCCGCCGAAGGGAACGATAGTTCCGCCGTAAACCTTGATGCCCTTTGCGTGGCAAAGCTCGATCAAGGACTTATAGGTGTCGATAATGGACTGTGAAATATCTTCCTGAGCACCGCCGATATCGTTAACACCATAGAGAAGGATCACATACTTAGCACCCGAAACGTTCAAAACGTCGCGTTCAAGTCTTGCCATGCCTGCTGTGCCCCATTCGCCTCTGAGAACAGTTCCGCCGATGCCGGAGCCGACAACCGACACGTTAGAATAATCCAGATCTTCAGCTAAAAGCGAAGCGAGGGTGTCGGAATATCTGGGGAAGGTGTTTGTATGCCCTGCCGCACCGTCGGTGATGGAGTCACCGAAGCAGATAAGTGTCTTTGTGCCTGCGGTTGCCCAAACGTCAACCTCAGCGAGGTAATACCAGCTAGTCATTTCCTTTGATCCTGAGGGCATCGTTTCATCCAAAACGTGATCTCCCTCTGCGATCCAGGTGGTTGCTCTTGAGGCAGTGTGGCTGGTGATGGTTCCGCCTATAAATTTACCGAACTTGGTCGTTATAGCCAAGTCGTCCAAAGCCTCACAGCTGAAAGCGATCTCGTCGGAGATAAGCTCCTGTCCTGCTTCGATGGTGACAGAAGTTTCGCCGCCGTTAAATGTGATAACAGTATCAGTTGAAAGATCGATGGTAGAGCTTTCGGGATCAAGAAGATGTGCAATGTGAGCAGATTCGATCACCAAAGGGATGTCACCGTTGAGGTTGGAGAATGTGATCCTTAACTTGTCGCCGCCGATAGAAACTCTTATTTGCTGACGGCAGGTATTCTCCTTCAGGCCGGGATTCATGGGAGTTTCGTTAGCGCCCGCTGAGAGCTGAGCTGAGTGCCAAGCCGCAAACCAGCCATCCTCATCGGGAACTTCAACAACAGGAGAGGGCTTAGTGTCAGCACAAGAGCAGAGCGCTGTGCCAAGCAATACCGCTGCCAAGGGCAATACAAAAAGTCTTTTGAAAATGTTCATAAATATCTTCCTTTCCGTTATGTAAGATCTTTACTTATAACATCATAAATGGTCTTTCCGACGAGCTTATATCCCGAATCGTTAAAGTGGAGATAGTCGTTCCAAACGGACACATATGTCGAACGGATCTTTTCAGAGTCGCTTGAGTCTGCGACTGTTGATGCCAGATCGATATATCCGTCGAAGCCGGAATCCTTGGACATGATGAAGTTGTTGACCTTGACTCTTATCTGTTCGTGAAGCTCGGAGTAGTAGCCGCTTCCCTTGAAGGGAGTGATCGTACATCCGTAAACCTTGATGCCCTTTGCGTGAGCCTTTGCTATCAAGTCCTTATATGTGTTGATTATGTTTTGAGAGATGTCGGTCTTTGCGCCGCCGATGTCGTTGACGCCATAGAATATGATGAGATATTCAACGCCGGGAGTGTTTAAAACGTCACGGTTGAATCTTCCGGTACCTGTGGTGCTCCATCCGCCCATAAGGTTTGTAGCGCCGATACCCATATTGATAACTGAGTAGTTGTCGGTATCACTATTAGCCTGAAGCTGTCTTGCGAGCTCATCCGTCCAGCGCGCGAAGCCGTTTGTCGTAACGCTTGCGCCGTCAGTCAACGAGTCGCCCAAGCAAACGATCGCCGCTGCATCTTCAGATGCCCAAACGTCGAGCCTCGAGAGGAAGTACCAAGCAGTCGTCGTGTCGCCGGATACGGTCTTAGAGGTCGTTTGGTTGCCCTTTGCGACCCAAGTTGAGCATCTTGAAGCCGTATGGCTGGTCACGGTCGAAGGAGCGCTTCCGAGGTATAAGGTAACAGCTAAGTCGTCCAAAGCGTCAAAGCTGAAGCTTATCTCGTCACTCGTGATCGTAGTTCCGGCAGGGATGGTAACACCGCTGTTGCCGCTGAAGGTGATCTTGACCAAGGTCGAGGTGTCGATATCCGACTTAGTGGGGCTTACAAGCATTGCAAGTGTTGCGGAATTTATGGTCAGAGCAGAGTTTCCGAACTCGTTTGAGAAAGTGATCTTGAGCTTATCTCCTCCCAAAGAGGGACGGATCTGCATTCTCACAGTGTTGTTTGACAAAGAGACTGTTTTGGGAAGCTGATCGCTGTTTGCTGTGAGCTGTGCTGAACCCCAGGATGCGACCCACTGAGTCTTTTTGGAGGTATCAACAGGCTTGTTGTTTTCCTTCTTCTCTTCGGTCTTGCTTCCGAGATAGGTGATCGTGACGGATTCGATAGTCAACTGATCAAGCTGTGAGTTCCAAGAGGGCGCCTTGAAGCAGAATGCATCAGCAGCCGTAATTCCTCTTGCATCATGGTCTTCGGCAGTAAGGGTGAATGTGAATTCAAAATCACCGCCTGTGAATCCAAGCTCAGCAGAAGTCATGATGTTTGAGAAGGTTGCCTGACCTGAAGAAAGAAGCCACATTCTGAAGTCTCCGACAGAGCTTCCCTTGACGGTGACCTCAACGCTCTCGTCAAGAGCGACCGAGGGGATAGACCAGCCGACGATGGAGCCGGATTTTATGTATACAGAGCCGTCTGAATTATACTTAACAACGCTTTCATCGAGATTTGAGTTAGCAGCCCAGTTGCTCGAGGTCAACGGAACAGAATAGGTCTCGGCGGTCTCGGTGGTCTTGTTATCGTTATCGTCCTTTTCGGCTTCTTCTGTCTTGGGCGCGGTATCGGTCAGATAGCTTCCCGAAACGAAGTATTCGCCCTTTTCAAACTTGATCCTATACCAGCCGTTAGCTGCCTTGCCGGTAACCTGAACCTTCTCGCCCGCTTCAAGGTGACCGACACGGTCGCTGTCAGCATCAGGCTCTGTGCGGACGTTAACGCTGGACTTAGCATACATATAGACCTCGCCCGAAATATCCTCAACCTCAACGGCGGCCTTAGTAGCCTCGGTAGTGGTAGCCTCGGTGGTGGTCGTAGCCACAGTCGTAGTTGTGACCTCGGTAGTGGTTTCGGGAGTTGCGGTCGTAGCTTCGGTGGTAGTTGCCTCCGTAGTAGTTGCCTCTGTAGTAGTTGTAGCTTCGGTGGTGGTAGCCTCGGTGGTGGTCACTTCGGGCGCATCAGTTACATCGGGAGCATCTGTCACAACGCCGTCAGGATCTTCAACATTGCTGTTTGCGGGATCGGCACATCCTGCGAACAATGACAAGACCATGACCAAGGACAATACGAAGCTTAGAATTCGTGTGATCTTCATCATGTAGCGGTTCCTTTCTATATTAAATATACATATTTATATTATCACTTTAAGCAATAAAAGTAAATAGCATTGAATACTTGAAAGTCCTAAAATAGTGCGTGAAGTCGGACAAATTGCGCCAAGGACATAAAGATCCCCTCTGAAAATATCAGAGGGGATATGAACACTTATCCGAGATAAGCAAACTGCCATATATCAAACTTGAAGTCGCCGCTGAATGCGAGATAGACATCGTGAACTCCGGATACGGTTTCATCCAAGGATGCCCAAACTGCTTCATAGCCGGACGTGTTAAACTGAATGCTTCCGACCGCCTTGTCATTTGAATCGAGTCTTATCTCGATCATGCCCTTGCCCTTAACGAGGGCTGCGAAGGAATCCGCACCGTTGCCGAAGCTGACGCCTTTGATAAGGATATAATCGCCTTCGTCGATATCGGTCACAACATAGCCTCTTGAGGAATCAGCCTCATAGGAAATGCCTGCTGCGGAGTGATGGGTTTCCGCCTTCATCTTCGCAAAAGCGTTCATATAAGCGATCTGAGAGACGCCCTTATCGGTCATTGTGCCGTAAGAGATGGTCACAGTCTTTTCGTCAACATTTATCTCATCAATGCCGATGGAACGGTATCCGCCCGAAACGTTAAGCTTCATGTTTTCCAAGAGGGCAACGGACTGATAGAGGATATAATACTTGCCGTTAAATTTGTGTAAGTGAGAGTGGTTGTTGGAGAAGGGGTAGCCATAGGTGTTGGGGTTTGTCAGATACTCTCCGCCCCAAACCCAGCTCTTGGGATCAAGCGGATCGCCCTCACAGACCATGTAGCACATTGAGCAGGTTTTAGGAGCCTTGCCCAAAGAGCTGTCCCAATCGCTTCTGTCGGCATAGTTTGAGCAATATGTCAAAACAAGCTTGCCGCCGATGCAGTTAAGCTCGTTAGCTTCGAAATGATAAAGAGCAGGGATCTTGATGATGTCACTCGCTAAGGAGACCATATCGTTGCCCAATTTCACCAAGCGGCAGTTGCCTGTATATTTCGGGGTCTCATCGCTGTGCATTTCGCTTCCGCCGCCGAATGCAAGCCAGCCCGTTCCGTTATCGTCAATAACAACGCCGGGGTCAAAGCACCAATAAACAGGGTCGTTTCCGAGCATATTGTTCGTCACGAGAGCCTTTCCGATAGGATCCTTCCAAGGGCCGGTGGGGGAGTCGGCTGTCAAAACGCCAACGCCTCCCGCAGAGTTGCAGAAATAAAGGAAGAACTTTGTCTTTCCGTTAACCTCCTTTGAAACGATGGAGGGAGCCCAAGAGCAGCTTGCCCATGTCGCAATTTTTGTAACGGGGATCTCTCCGTGATACGTCCAGTTGACCATGTCTGCGGTCGAATAGCAAACGAGTGAGTTGATTCCGCCGTATGTATTCTCTGACTTGCCATCGGTCAGTTCAAACTGTTGGGAGTCGTTTGTTCCGTATACATAAAGTCTTCCGTTATATTCAACGCTTGTGGGGTCTGCGAAGAAAATGTTCGAGGAAATGGGGTTGTTTTCGTTTGCGGGTTTATAGATCACGGTCTCCTTATTTATTGTGAAGCCGAGATCCTGAGAGGGGACGAGCTTGTCGGAAAGAGTGAATTCTGTCATTTTCGGTTCTCCTGTCGTTTTATTTGTGGATGAGGTGTTGTCGGGATCGTCATCGGGTTCGGGTTCACCGACGGTCACCTTTACGGTGACTTCAAAATCGATGACACCGACCTCAGCATTGAATGCATAGGGGTTAAGGATGATCCTTTCAACGTCCTTGTTTGGGAATGCGCTAAGATATATCGTGTCGCCGGTGAAGCCTTGGGAATCGGCAGTAGTGTCGGCACGAGAGTTCCAGTGCAGCTCACACTTCGGCGCAACGCCCTTTTTGCAGGCACTCATGTTTGATGCCCTAAGCTCGACCTCGAGGAAATACACGTTTTCTATCGGGCAGATGCTTGTGACGAGCGCTGTGATGTCGGGATATGTTGTTCCCCAACAGCTTTCAACGTCTCCCGTGACATCAACACAGTAAGAATCCCACTCGTTGTTTTCGAAGTCGCACGAGAAGCTTCCCTTGACGGTATATGTTCCCGATTCGGGAATCTTAGGCTCGGGTTCGGCTGTGGTCGTCACAGCTTTTGTCGTGGTGACGGTCGTCGTGGTGGCGACAGTTGTTGTGGCGACAGTTGTGGTAGTTTCCTCGGTCGTCGTAGCCTCGGTGGTAGTTGCAGCAACAGTTGTCGTAGCCTCGGTCGCGGTCGATTCAGTCGTTGCGGCGACAGAAGCAGCAGATCCGGAAGTTGTACTTTCCGTCGTTGTTACGGTGTCTTCCGTCTTACTTTCCGGCGGCTCGGTCACAACAGGGTCGGAAGTCGGGAGCGAAACATCCTCTTTTCCGTCTGCCATGCAGGAGCAAAGAGAAAGCATTATTGAAACAGCCAAGCAAGCACACAAAAGCTTGTGAAAGATTCCTTTTGAGGGTGTCATGATAAGTGTTCCTTTCAAAGTATTATTATAAATATATCATTTTACGCATCATTTGTAAACATATTATACGGATAATGCAATAAATCCCCCTCTTTTGAGGGGGATCTATCAATGTTTATTTCTCAGCTTCAGCACTTTCCTGTGCCCAGATGTTGATGAGAGTCCGATATGCCTCTTCGCCCATTTGTGCATATCCCAAGGAGCCCGGGTGGAGCCAGTCGCCGCTTGAATACATAGCCTGCATCTGATCGAGGTCATCGGGATCGGCAATAGCCATCGCCATGTCGATAACGCCGTCAAAGCCCGAATCCTCGGAAAGAATGAATGCGTTTACCTGATCGCGGATCTTTTCGTGAAGCTCAGAATAATATCCCACGTGTCCCTTGACGGGAGTCAGTGTGCAAGCATATATCTTGATGCCCTTTTCGTGACATTTTTCGATCATCACCTTATATTCGGCGATAATATCTTCGGAAATATCCCCTTGGGCACTTCCGATGTCGTTGATGCCGATCATCAAAAGAACGTATCTTACACCCGATATATTCAGCACGTCACGCTCAAATCTGTCTTTGGTTGCTTGACCCACACCGCCGAAAACGGCATTTCCGCTTATTGCGGTGTTGGCAACGCTGATGTTAGCGGTCTCGGGGTTTTCCTGAAGCTTCCTTGCCAATACCTCGGTCCAACCGTCGAAGCCGTTCCAGGTGTTGCAAGCGCCGTCGGTTATCGAGTCACCGATACAAACTATGGTCTTTGTGCCTGCTTCACCGTATGTCTCAAGACGGGAGATGAAATACCATGCGCTCAAGAATCCCATTGCGCTGAAGGTCTCGTCGGATACACGGTCGCCTTCGGTGACCCATGCGGTACAGCCCGATTCACGGTGAACGGTAAGGTCAGAGGGCACGTATTTCCCGAACTTTGTTGTGACAGCCAAGATCTCCAAGGCTT
Organism: uncultured Oscillospiraceae bacterium; assembly: GCA_964650705.1. Classification (GTDB taxonomy): domain Bacteria; phylum Bacillota; class Clostridia; order Oscillospirales; family Ruminococcaceae; genus Faeciplasma. The sequence continues at coordinate 36,620 of CAZYUJ010000005.1, read as the reverse complement.
CAAAGCTGAAATCTATCTCGTCGGAGGTGAGCGTTGTTCCCGGCTCGATCGTGACAGCCGTTTCTCCGCCGTTGAAGGTGATGACGGTGTCGGTAGAGGTGTCGATAGTCGGGTTCCCTGCGCTCACGAGCTTGGCAATATGCATTGAGTCGATCATCAAAGGAAGGTTTCCGTATTCATTTGAAAGTGTAAGCTTTATCTTATCGCCGCCGATGGACACGTTGATCTGTTGGCGAAGTGTATTTTCTTTGAGCTTGGGGTTTGTGGGGATTATATCGTCACCGATCGAGGTGCCCATGGTCGCTGCTGACCAGGTCGTGAACCATCCTGCTTCATCGGGAATTATAACTTCCTTTTTGCCGCAGGCTGTAAACGATGTTATGCAAAGAACGCTGCATATAGTGAAACAAATAAGTCGTTTAAACATAGAATTCGACTCCTTTCGAGCTTATGTGATAATTATATCAAACTTAATAACAAATGTAAAGAAGCATTTGTGTTGACTTGTCGCATCAATAAAGGTATAATAAATGTGTATAGCTTGATTTGGAATTTTGATTTCCAAATGAGCAATAATATCACGGGGACGGTTGTATATATTATGAAACTGTATAAATACGATACTCACATGCATACGTCACAGGGTTCAGCCTGCTCTCTTTGGAGAGGAAGCGCTATCGTTGACAGGCTTTCAGAGCTCGGATATTCCGGCTGCTTCATAACCGACCATTTCTTCAACGGAAACTCTGCCGTTGACAGAAGATTGCCTTGGGACGTGAAGATCCATCTCTTCTGTCAGGGCTATGAGGAAGCTAAAAAGCGGGGTGACGAGATCGGGTTCCAGGTGTTCTTCGGCTGGGAATTTGCAATGAACGGCACAGAGTTTTTGACTTACGGCCTTGATAAACAGTTCCTTTTGGACAATCCTCAGATAATGGAGATGCCGTTGGACAAATATGCTGACTTCGTTCACGAAAAGGGCGGATTTATCGTTCACGCCCATCCTTTCCGTGAAGCTTGGTATATCCCGCTGGTCAGACTTTATCCCAAAAGTGTTGACGGAATTGAGGCTGTTAACTGTGGAAATGCTCCCGAACAAAATGAGCGTGCAAAGTGGTATGCAAATTCATATGACCTTCCCATGACTGGCGGAACGGATGCTCACCACATATGGAGCTATCATTCGGGCGGTATCGCACTCGACGAAAAGCTCAAAGATGCCAACGATTATTTGACACGCCTGCGTGAAAGACGCATCACTCAGATACTTGAGCCTTCAAAGGACGCTCACCTTCCTTGGCCGGATAATGCGGACAGCTTTGCTGTAAGAAACAGCATCGACCTGTTGGACGATGAGATGAAGCAAAAGGCGATAAAAGCATATGAGGAAATGAAAAAATAAATAGGAGTTTTAAATGCTTTCTGTAATTTTGCCCTCGTTCAACGAGGAGGACAACATTCCAAACACAGCGTCAGTGATCTGCCGCTTGCTTGAAGAAAACAAAATCGAACACGAGCTCATCTTCGTCGATGACGGATCGCGCGACAACACATGGCAAAAGATATGTGAGGAATCGAAGAAGAACGCTAATGTCCGCGGGCTTCGCTTTTCGCGCAATTTCGGAAAAGAGGGAGCCATCTTTGCGGGGCTTAAAGCCGCGAAGGGCGGCTGTGCAGTCGTTATGGACTGTGACCTTCAGCATCCGCCGGAAACCCTTTTGGAGATGCATAAAAAGTGGCTTGAGGGCGCTGAAGTTGTTGAAGGCAAAAAGCGCTCACGGGGCAAAGAAAACGCCGCATACGGCGGACTCTCAAAGCTTTTCTATAAGATGATAAAATCGGCTTCGGGAATCGACATGACCGATACCTCTGACTTCAAGCTTTTGGACAGAAAGGTCATTGATGCGATGCTCGAGCTCCCCGAAAGGATCACCTTTTTCAGAGCTTTGTCGGGTTGGGTCGGGTTTGAGACCGAGACCGTTTGGTTTGACGTGGCACCACGTGCATACGGCGAGCGAAAGTGGACGACGAAGATGCTTATCGGCTATGCCATCCGAAATCTATCGAGCTTTACGGGAATGCCGCTTTATATTTCGACCGTCTTGGGGCTTTTGGTGATTCTTGCCGCTGTCGTTATCTGGATACTTCTTATTTGCGGAGTCGAGCTTGGCTCGTTTGATGCGGCAAATGCGGCGATACTGTTCGTTTCGGGGCTTATCTTGGAAACTGTCGGAATTTTGAGCTACTACGTTTCAAGAATATATGAAGAGATCAAGAACCGTCCGAGATATATAATCTCAAAGACCACCGATGAAATGAAAACGGAGGATTAAATGACTGAAAATGAAATCAATATAGCTCCTGCGGAGGAGGCGAGCGTTGCTTCTCCGAAAAGAGCTTGGTATACAAAGTTCTTAGAGGACACAGCAGTCGGCAGATGGATATACCGACACAGAGTTGCGCTCGGCGCATTCTTCATTCCCGTTGCAATTATGTATTTGATATATTCCTGCTTCGGGGTTCACCCTTATGGGGATATGTCTGCACTTGTTTTGGACCTCAACGGACAGTATGTATCATATTACGAAATGATGCGCGACGCCGTTTGGGGCGACGGAAGCCTTATCTATAGCTGGTCACGAAACTTAAGCGGCGAAACTATGGGCATCTTCGGATATTACCTTGCCAGCCCGTTTATGTGGATAATCGTTTTGTTGCCGAGAACGATGATGTGCGGCGCTATCGAGATCATGCAGCTCGCAAAGGTCGGCTGCTGCGGATTGGCTTTTGCTTATTATCTTAAAAGAAGCAAGAACGCAAAGGCTTCATCACAGATGATCTTTTCCGTCAGCTACGCTTTGATGACTTATATCGTTGTCGAGCTTATGAACCCGATGTGGATCGACGGAATGATCTGGCTCCCGATGATCATTTTGGGAATCGAGCGGCTTGTCGATGAGGGCAAGATGCTCCCGCTGATATTGCCGATGTCGATCATGTTCGTTTCACATTTCTACATCGGCTATATGCTCGCATTCTTCAGCATCATATACTTCATTTATTACATCTTCTCCCGTCCCGGACATATCGTTGCTCCGAGATTTATTACTCGAGGACTTAAGTTCGCAGCGGGCGGAATTATTTCAGCGCTCAGCTCATCCATCGTTTTGATACCGATGTATTGTTCTTTAAGCCTTGGAAAGCTCGAGTTTTCCGATCCGAACTTCTCTCCCGAAACTCAGTTCAATTTCTATGAGTTTCTCTCAAAGCTCTTTGCGAACAGCTATGATACCGTCAGACCCGAAGGCCTTCCCATGATCGCCTGCGGAACGATGACGCTTTTGCTTGTTCCGCTCTTCTTCCTCAACACAAAGATCAGCATAAAAGAGAAGATCGCTGATGCATTGCTGCTTCTTTCTATCTTCGGAAGCATGTATATCTCAACTGTTGACATCGCTTGGCACGGCTTCCAGGTTCCCAACTGGCTGCCCTATAGATATTCCTTCACCTTCTCGTTTGTGATGCTTATAATGGCGTTCAGAGCGTTCGAGAATTTAGAGGGAGTTTCCTTCAAGGAAGTCTGTGTTTCGGCGTTCGGCTGGATCGTTGTGCTTATTGTGCTTGCACAAGAGGATTACGAGCATCTCTATCTTTTGGAGACAGTTTGGTACAGCGTTTTGGCAATCGCCGTATTCACAACGCTTATATTCCTGTCGAAGAAATATCACGACACGTGGATGAAGCTTATCGTTGCCGTGTTTGTGTGCATTGAGGTGTTTATCAACGGTCTTTATACCGTTTGGGCGATAGACTATGACGTTGTATATTCAAAATATTCATCCTATCAGGACTATTTTATCGACGGCAGAGAGGTAGTTTCACAGGTCGAAGAGGCTGATGAGGGGCTCTTCAGAATGGAAAAGACCTTCCACAGAACCGTTAATGACCCGATGGGAATGGGCTTTGCGGGCATCAGCCACTCAAGCTCGACCATGAACACCCCCGTTTTGAAGATGCTCAAGTCCTTGGGCTATGGAATGCAGGGCCATTACACCAAATATACCGGCGACACTTTGGTTACCGACTCGCTGTTCGGCATTAAATATATCATGTATAAGCCGGATTCGATCTCTGCCTCTCCCGACCCGAGAGAGCTTAACCGCCAAAACTATCAAAACGAGCTCAAAAAGCCGCACGATGCATACAGCGTATACCTGACTCCTGAGGACACGGGAGTTGAGGATATCGTGGTTTATGAAAACCCATATGCCCTTTCGATAGGATATATGGCAAGCTATGATATTTTGGATTGTGAGCTCGATTCGAATGACCCGATAACTAATCAGCAGACGCTGTTAAAGGCGCTTACCGGCTCGGGATATACAAGAGTATTCAAGCGTGTTTATCCCTATTTCACTGACACGACCAACTGCACCACCGCGACCACCGGCGATCACATTATGTATACCACAGCGGTCGAGGGCAAGGACAGCTATGTTGAGTTTACCATAAACGTAGAAAACAGCTATAATATGTACGCTTTCTTCCCGACGATCTATCAGCGCCAGTGCAATATGTGGGTGAAGGCGGATTCGTGGGATGTCGTGAACTATGCTTTCGTTGACTATTTCTTCACAGGTGAGCATTACAGCATTTTGGATCTCGGCTCTTATGAAGAGGGAGAGACTATCAAGCTTCGAATGACACTTGCAAACGGCGAGGCTATCTTCTCAGACGTTTTGATCTATTATCTTGATATGGACGCATATCAGGAGATCTATAACGAGCTTGCTGACGAGCAGTGGAACATCACCGAGCACAGCGACACTCATCTTTTTGGCACGGTTGATGTCAAGGAGGACGGTATACTCTTCACAACGATCCCTCAGGAGCCCGGCTGGACGATCAAGGTCGACGGCAAGAAGGTCGATTCCGTGACTGTTCTTGACTCACTTATCGGAATTGAGCTTAGCGCAGGGGAGCACACCGTTGAGATGACATTCTGGCCTCAGTATCTGACACTTGCGATAATCGTTTCGCTTGTCGGACTGTCATTTATCGGAATAATCGCTGTTTTCGAGGTCAAGGACGGCGCGCTCATTAAAAAGATCCTTGAAAAGACAAAATGACTTGACCTTTGACGAAAATAGTAGTAGAATAGAAACGTAGAAATATATCATATATGGAGGAGATAAAAATGAAATTTATCGTTGAAACTTCCGCACGTCACGTACACGTCAGCGAAGCTGACCTTGAGACACTTTTCGGCAAGGGCGCTAAGCTCACCCACAAGAAGGATCTTTCTCAGCCCGGCCAGTATGCTTGTGAAGAAAGAGTTACTGTTGTCGGCCCTAAGAAGGAGATCGCAGGCGTATCCATCCTCGGCCCCTGCAGACCTGAAACTCAGGTTGAGCTAAGTGCCACCGATGCTCGTTCTATCGGTATCACTGCTCCCGTAAGAGAATCGGGTGATCTTCAGGGTTCTGCGCCTTGTAAGCTCGTTGGCCCTTGCGGCGAAGTTGAGCTCGAAAAGGGCGTGATCGTTGCAAAGAGACACATCCACCTCACTCCTGAGGATGCTGCTGAGCTCGGCGTTTCCGACAAGGAGATCGTTTGGGTCAAGCTTGAGACTGAGGGCAGAAGCGCAATCTTGGGCGATGTTGTTTGCCGCGTAAGCCCCAGCTATGCAACCGCTATGCACATCGACACTGACGAATCCAACGCTGTTGGAGCAGGCAGAGCACAGATGGGCGAGATCGTTAAGCTTTAATAAAACAAAAAGAGCCGTCTTGGGAATCTCCCGAGGCGGTTTTTTGTTTGCAAAAAGGTGGCGCTGCGCGCGGATGCGGCACTTGCACGCCACCCGCTTACGCGGACAGCCGTGCCACGCCGCAATACGCCCCACCCCCGCCGCCCTTCGGGCGGCGCCCCCTCCCCGAGGGGGAGGGGGCTTTCTGTGCCTTGCCTGTTTCGGCAGCGTTTTTTGGGGGAGGGGGATCGGGCGAGGCGTGGCGCGAAGCGCAAGTGCCGAGCCAATAGGCTCGCGGAGCGGGCAACATTTTAAACAAAAAGCCGTACTGCGAAAGCAGTACGGCTTTAAGCGTCGTATATAAAATGTAGTTACTGGTGTCCGTGACAGTTTCCGCTGTTGGGGCAGCCCTTGCAGCCACAGCTGCAAGATGATTTGCCTGCCTTTTTATCCTTGATCATCTTCACAACAACTGTGCCGACGATCACGGCAACGATAACGAAAACGATTATCGAAGCAAGATTTTCAGTGATGAAACCAAACATAGTTTTATCCTCCGATTACTTAGCCTTAACCTCGCTTACAAGGTGAGAGCTTTCCTTATAGGGACGAACGAGCAAATAGATGATAGCAGCTAAAGCGATAACTGCAACGACGAGGCCCAAAACATTAACAGCTCCGGTGAACAAAAGACCGATCTGGTAAACGATGAGTGAAACAGCATATGCAAAGACGGTCATATAGCCAACTGCGAACCAGCTCCACTTGGGATTGTTCATTTCACGTCTGATAGCGCCGATAGCTGCGAAGCAGGGAGCACACAAGAGGTTGAAGATCATGAAGCTGAAGCCTGCAAGCTTGCTTCCGCCGAAGAATTCCTGACCGATGAGTGCGAGCTCGCTGCTTCCTTCTTCAACGAGTGCGAATGCAAGGTCAGCGTCTGCCATAGAGGACAGGGAACCGAATACGCCGACAACTTCCTCCTTAGCAACAAGACCCAAAACGGTTGCAACAGCAGCCTGCCAGTTGCCGAAGCCCAAGGGCTTGAAGAGAACTGCGATAGCAGAACCGATAACATTAAGGATAGAGGTTTCTTCGCCTGTGATATAGTGCAAGCCACCCTCGAAGGTGAGACTGTTGAGAACCCAGATAAGAACGCTTGCGGCAAGGATAACCGTTCCTGCGCGCTTGATGAAGGACCAGCCGCGCTCCCATGTTGAATGCAAGATATTTCTTGCGACAGGTGCGTGATAAGCGGGAAGCTCGATTACGAAGGGCGCGGGATCGCCAGCGAAATGCTTGGTCTTCTTCAAGATGATACCCGAAACGATAACTGCGGCAATGCCGATGAAGTAAGCAGCGGTTGCGATGAGAGAACTGTTTCCGAAGAGAGCGGCGGCGATCAAGCCAACGATAGGCATCTTGGCGCCGCAGGGGATAAAGCCGGTGGTGATGATGGTCATTCTTCTGTCACGCTCCTGCTCGATGGTACGAGAAGCCATGATGCCGGGAACGCCGCATCCCGAAGCGATGAGCATGGGGATGAAGGACTTGCCGGAAAGACCGAACTTTCTGAAGATTCTGTCCATGATGAAAGCAACACGGGCCATGTAGCCACAGTCTTCCAAGATGGAAAGAAGCAAGAAGAGGATGAGCATCTGAGGAACGAAGCCCAAAACTGCGCCAACGCCGCCTATGATACCGTCCTGAATGAGGGAGTAGAGCCATTCCCAGATAACGGGTGTGCCGTCAGCCGCGAGCAATACCTTATCCAAAAGCTCGGGGATGCTGAGCCAGCTTGCCATGAATGTGTCGGGATAGGTTTCAGCAAACGAGCCGAACAAACCGTCGTTCATGAAAACAACTGTCCAGTCTCCGACTGTGCCGATAGAAAGTGTGTATACAAGCCACATTACAAGAGCGAAGATGGGAAGTGCCAAGAAGCGGTTTGTAACGATCCGGTCGATCTTATCAGAGATGGAAAGACCGCCGACGTTCTTTTTCTTGTAGCAAGCCTTCATAAGAGAAGCTATATAAACATAACGCTCGTTGGTGATGATGCTTTCGGAGTCGTCATCCATTTCATTTTCAGCGGCAGTAATGTCTTCTTCAATATGGGACAAAACTTCTGCGTTGAGGCCGAGGTCAGCCAAAACCTTTTCGTCACGCTCAAAGATCTTGATAGCATACCAGCGCTGCTGTTCAGCAGGCAGATCGTGAACTGCGGCTTCCTCGATGTGAGCCAAAGCGTGTTCAACTGCGCCGTTGAAGGTGTGCATAGGTACAGTCTTGCCATTCTTTGCGGCTTCGATGGCCTTTTCGGCTGCCTGTGCAATTCCGTCGCCCTTGAGTGCCGAGATCTCAACTATCGGACAGCCGAGCTGACGGGAAAGCTCATCGGTGTTGATCTTATCGCCGTTCTTTCTCACAACGTCCATCATGTTGATGGCGATTACAACGGGGATCCCGAGCTCGGTGAGCTGAGTAGTCAAATAGAGGTTTCTTTCAAGGTTGGTGCCGTCAACGATATTCAAGATAGCGTCGGGGCGCTCACCGATAAGATAGTTTCTTGCAACGACTTCCTCCAAGGTATAGGGAGAAAGAGAGTAGATGCCGGGAAGGTCGGTGATAACGACACCGTCGTGCTTTTTAAGCTTACCTTCTTTATATTCAACGGTAACACCGGGCCAGTTACCAACGAACTGATTAGAACCGGTGAGAGCGTTGAACAAAGTTGTCTTGCCGCAGTTGGGGTTACCGGCAAGCGCAATGCGAATACTTGTTTTGTCCATATTTGTCTCCTGTTCTTGATGTTTTTAGTTAGCTAAAGCTAACTGCTTTGCCGAATTAAAAGGGCTTTCGCCCTTGAGGGTCAAAAATCATTCAACCTCGATATTGTCGGCGTCCGCTTTTCTTAATGAAAGCTCATAACCTCTGACGGTAACTTCGATAGGGTCACCCAAAGGTGCAACCTTGCGAACATAAACCTCGACACCCTTTGTGATGCCCATGTCCATGATCCTGCGCTTTACAGCGCCTTCGCCGTTAAGCTTCTTAACCGTAACGGTTTGACCGATCTTTGCCTCCTTAAGAGTCATCGCACTTCCTCCTCACTAAAGTTTATATAAATTTATGATAATAAAATTTACACCATTATCTTGCTTGCCATTTCTTCGCTGATGGCAATTCTCGATTCCTTCACGTTAACGATCATGTTTCCGCCAAGGCGGGAGATAACGATAACGTTCGATCCTGCAACAAATCCCATATCTTCGAGATGCTGCTTAACCTCAGGCTTTCCGCCGATCCTTTTGATCATGTTCGGTTCGCCCAAATTCGCGAGTGTCAAAGGCATCATGTCTAACCTCCGAATGCTGTATATCAGTCATATAGACGATCATTTTAATTATGCGGTTAGCTTTTGCTAACCGATACTATAATACAGCAAAACATAGGGTGAAGTCAATCGTTTTGGACGTTTTTGTGTCACAAAAAAGCATTTTTGTATAAATGCAAAATAAGTTAGTCGTTGCTAACTTTAATTTTTGTTCAGTTTGACAGTACAATTGCGAAGGCTCAAAATATTTCATAAATATTGTATTGACATGGTGCTTGAAAAATGCGCTCATTTGTGATATTATTCTATTATCACATAAAAAGGAGGGCTTGCCGTGAGCTTACAGGAATCCGGCGAAATGTATTTGGAGACTATTTATTTGCTCTCGCGAAAGCTTGGCTCGGTAAGAGCTGTTGACGTCAGCGAGCACATGGGATATTCCAAGCCCAGTGTCAGCCGCGCTGTGGGAATACTCAAAAAAGGCGGATATCTCATTACCGATAAAGACGGCAGCCTTGTTTTGACCGAGGAAGGGATCAAGATCGCTGAGAGGACGTATGAGCGTCACAAGGTCTTGCTTGATCTGTTTATCAGACTCGGTGTTAGCGAAGAGATCGCTACCGCTGATGCTTGCAAGATCGAGCACGATATATCCGATGAGACCTTTGAGGCTATCAAAAGATTCGTCGGCAATCTATAAAAACAGATCCACTCGCTAAAGCGGGTGGATCTTTTATATCAGCAGATATCCCAAAGCGATGAGCAGTTTTATGTCAGCTTTGTTTTTATACAGTATGTAAAGCATCAGGATGATGAGAAGCTTTTCGGGGTCTATTCCCGAAGCGGAGCCGAAAAGATTGGTCAAAAGATTAAAGCCGTTTTGGCTTTTGCCTGCGTGATGCAAAGGCGCTTCCTTGTGATGAGGTCTTGTATCAGTATGTATTTCCGCCGCCGGTTTTTTGTCGTGAGCTTCAGCGGCAGGGGACTCCTGAACAAGGCTTTTTGAACGCTGCTGCATCTGACGCATCCTCGCCAAAGCATCAAGTTGCATTTGGCTGAAGCTTGGTTCGTCATAATAAGCCAAGGAAATCGCCTCCTTCATCAATGATGCCGCTTTCTTTAATTATCGGCCACAGATTTAAAAGCTTGATAAGCTTGATCGCTTTGTCGATGCGTTCCTGTTTTTCGTCGCTCAAAAGGGGCTTTAAGGCACACAAAAAGTTGATGTTTTCATCGTCTTTTGTGCTTTCCTTGAATTTCGTAAAAAGCCCCATGAGCATGGCAGGGTCAAAAGGAAGCTCGTCTGAGACGGACGTTGTCGGCACACTCTCGCCCTCGCCGGAGAGTCCGAGCATGGAAGCAAGCTCGCCGAGCTGTTTAAGGCTTTCCTCACTTGACAGTATCTCGGATATCTTTGAAGCCAGATCCTCCATGCTAAATACACCTCACTTTGATCTTATTATCCGAATAGTTTTTTCATCAGTTCCTTTGCCTGAGGGCTTGAAAGAACAGCGTTTGCCGTTGAAGGGTTGGAAAGAGCCTTTGTGAGCTTCTGTGCCTGATTCTGAGGAAGAGTTGCCAAAAGCCTGTCGAAGGTGCCCTTTTTGAGCTCCTCACGAAGCTGGGCTTCGGTTATTCCAAGCTTTTGAGATGCCGCTTTGATAAGCGCATCCTGTTGTGACTGAGATAAATTCATGGTGTGTTGCCTCCGTTTATATTGAAATGTAAATTAAAATGTGATAATATCTATTTATGACAGCGAAAGGAGACGACTGCTTGAAGATAATTGCGTTTTCAGATTCTCACCGCCGAAGCGACAGAGTGGATAAGCTTTTCGAAAAAACTCATCTTTATACCGATCTTTATATCTTTACGGGCGACGGACTCACGGATATTGAGAATATGTTTTATATCTATCCCGAGAAGAAGATCCTTTGTGTTTCGGGAAATTGCGACAGTCCTGCCACCGAAGCTTATGTCAGAGAGGTCATGTGCTGCGGCAAAAAGGTCGTTTTCACACACGGACATATGCAGCACGCAAAGTTCGGAATGGGCGGGCTGAAAAGTCTTGCTCAGCAAACAGGTGCCGATGTTGTCATATTCGGTCACACTCACGAGAAAAAGTGTGAATATGACGACGGGATATATTACATAAATCCGGGAAGCTTGGGGATCCCTCACGACGGTGTGCCGAGCTATGCCGTTATCGATATCAGCGAAGCAGGCGTTTTGTGTTCGCATGTCACTCTTTAACAGTATATGATGCCGCAAGGCTTAAGTTGCGGCTGATTTATAGATCGGAGGAAAATATTTATGTTGGAACAGCTTAAAAAAGAAGTTTATGAAGCAAATATGCTCTTGCCCAAGTACGGACTTATCACATTCACTTGGGGCAATGTTTCGGGAATCGACCGCGAAAAGGGACTTATCGTTATCAAGCCCTCAGGCGTTGAATATGACGTTATGAAGCCTGAGGACATGGTCGTTGTTGACCTTGAGGGCAACGTTGTTGAGGGGGATCTGAATCCCTCCAGCGATACTCCCACACACATCGAGTTCTATAAGGCATTTCCCAATATCGGCGGCGTAACACACACTCACTCGACCTTTGCAACATCATTTGCACAAGCAGGCTGCGGAGTTTTGCCTTTGGGCACCACTCACGGCGACTATTTCTATGGTGAGATCCCTTGCACAAGAAAGATGACTCCCGAGGAGATCGGAACGGAATATGAAAAAAACACAGGTCTTGTGATCGTTGAGACGTTCAAGAAAAGAAATATCGACCCCGATGCTGTTCCTGCGGTGCTTGTTCACTCGCACGGGCCGTTCACTTGGGGCAAGAATGCCGTTGATTCGGTTCATCATTCCGTGATCTTGGAAGAGTGCGCGAAGATGGCTTTGTATGCTGATCAGATCAAGGGCGAGAAGGTTCCGCACATGCAGCAGGAGCTTTTGGATAAGCACTATCTGCGCAAGCACGGTGCAAATGCTTATTACGGTCAGAAGAAAAAGTAAATTGGATTTATAAATAAAGCTCTCTCCGAAAGGAGGGAGCTTTTTCGCTAGCAAAAGGTTGCCCGCTTCGCAGGCTTATCGGCTCGGCACTCGTTTCCCTTCCGGGAAACCACGCCTCGCCGGGAACCCCCACCCCCGCCGCGCGCGTGGCGCGCGGCGCCCCCTCCCCCGAGGGGGAGGGGGCTTCGGCGAAGCCGAAGGGGGTGGGGGCGGCGCAAGTGCTTCCGTGCGCCGAAGGTGCGTGGAAGCGTGGCGCCGAAACAAAAAACGCTCCGATCTTCGGAGCGTTTCATTTTATCCATGATACAAATTCTTCGACTGATAAACAGCCTCACAGGTCACGTTGATGCCAAGCTTTGAGAAGGTCTTCATATCGACCGAGCTTAAAATAACCGTCGAGTGAACCTCACAGCCCTTGAGCTTTTTAAGCTGTTCAAGTGCGAGCTGTGCCGTTGGGTTTGTTGCGGCGCAGATGCTAAGCGCCAGCAAAACCTCGTCTGTGTGAAGTCTCGGGTTTTCGTTTCCGAGGTGGTTGACCTTGAGCTTTTGGATAGGCTCGATGACGACGGGAGAAATCAGCAAAATGTCGTCTGCGATTCCCGCAAGAGCCTTGAGTGCGTTGAGCAAAAGCGCAGCGGATGCGCCCAAAAGCGGGCTTGTCTTTCCGGTGATGATCCTTCCGTCGGGAAGTTCCATTGCGGCGGCAGGGTTTCCCGTCTGCTCCGCTTTTTCAAGCGCAGGAGTTACAACTGAGCGATAAGCTTCACTGATGCCCGCCTTTTTCATCAAAAGCTCGATCTTCAAAACTTCGTCTTCGGTTGCTTCGCCCTTTCTTGCTTTGCAAAGGGTGGTATAGTGTCTGCGGATTATTTCCTGTTTTGAGGCTTCACAGCAAGCCTCATCATCAAAGATGCAGAAGCCTGCCATATTAACACCCATATCCGTAGGGGACTTATAGGGCGACTCGCCGAGGATCATGTTGAACATTGTGTCCAAAACAGGGAAAACTTCGATATCTCGGTTATAGTTAACAGCCAATGAGCCGTATGCTTCAAGGTGATAGGGGTCGATCATGTTGACGTCGTTGAGGTCGGCGGTAGCAGCCTCATACGCCAGGTTAACGGGGTGATTCAAAGGGATGCTCCAGATGGGGAAGGTCTCGAACTTTGCGTATCCTGCTTTGATTCCGCGCTTGTGATCGTGATATAGCTGAGAAAGACAGGTCGCCATCTTTCCGCTTCCGGGACCGGGAGCAGTGATCACGATGAGCTCGCGTGAGGTTTCAATATATTCGTTCTTTCCGTATCCGTCATCGCTGATGACCTTTTTGAGGTCGCTGGGATAGCCGTCGATATTATAGTGACGGTATACTGTGATGCCCAAAGTCTCGAGCTTGCGCTTGAAAGCGTCAGCCGCAGGCTGTCCTGCATATCTTGACAAAACAACGCTTCCGACATAAAGTCCTGCCTTGCGATAGGCGTCAATAAGTCTTAATACATCGAGGTCATAAGTGATACCGATATCTCCTCTGACCTTGTTTTGTTCAATGTCAGCGGCGTTGATAACAACGACGACTTCAGCCTGATCCTTTAGCTGTAAGAGCATCTGAAGCTTTGAGTCAGGCTTGAATCCGGGCAGCACGCGTGAAGCGTGATAGTCATCAAAGAGCTTTCCGCCGAATTCGAGATAGAGCTTTCCGCCAAAGAACTGTATACGTTCTTTAATGTGAGCCGACTGCGTTGATAAATATTTATCATTATCAAAGCCGAGTTTTGTCACAAAAATCCCCCCACAAAACAAAATACACTTAAGTATAACATTATTTTTCGTTTCTTTCAAGATTTAAACGTCTAAAATCTCTAACATATTTCGTTGTTACGATTTATGCGTTTTGCCAAACAAGCGTCACCGCACGTCGAGACACATCATATATTAAACTATAAAAACAGGTATGCTCCCTATAGCGAAAGGGGTAATTTGATATAATGATGATATATGTTTTGGGCCTTGATAAGCGCACGGCATATTGTGCCGCAAATCTTAAGGAAATATTTAATGACAGCGTTATACTGTGCGATAACGCTCACTGTATATTCGAGCCGGACGTTTTGGTCTTGCCGTATGTTTCGTTCAAAAAAGGCAGATGCTTAAACCTGACCGAATGTATGGATGCTTCGTCGGTTCTTGACAAGATGAAGGAGGGCTCGGTGCTGTTCGCGGGAATGGTATATGACGGTATTGAAAACGATTGCAAAGAGCGTGAGATAACGCTCTATGACTATTTCAAAGACGAGGACTTAACGGTCAAAAACGCACATCTCACCGCAGAGGGTGCGATCGAAATGATAATGAGAAACACTGACAAAGCGATCAGCGGTATGCAAATAGCTATAACAGGCTTTGGCAGAGTGGCGCCGGCGTGCGCTGAAAAGCTATCACGTCTGGGAGCAAAAATAACGGTTCTCGCAAGAAAGGAATCTGCCCGAAATGAAGCGCTGGCGCTTGGCTATCTGACGGCAGACATATGTGACGGCGAAGCACTTGGAAGTTCCGACGTTATCATAAACACAGTGCCGACGACGGTCTTAAGCGGCGAGATGTTAAACCATGCAAAAAACTGCAAATACATTTTGGACTTGGCATCAAGCCCGTTTGGCACAGATTTCGAGGCGGCATCAAAATTTGGCATCAAAGCCGAGACAGCACCCGGGCTTCCCGCGATCTGTGCTCCTTCAACGGCAGGCAGATTTATCGCCGAGTTTATATCAAGCAAGCTTTCGGGAGGTGATACGTCATGCAAGCAATAAGACTCGGCTTCGCCTTAACAGGCTCGTTTTGCACGTTCGCTAAGGCGTTTGATGCGATATATGCCCTTGTGCATGACGGCTTCGAGGTATATCCGATAATGTCCTTCAATGCATATAACATCTCGACACGCTTCGGAAGCAATGAAGATAACAGACGCAAGCTTCGGGAGCTTTCGGGCCACGATATCATCGCTGCTATTGAGGATGCCGAGCCCATCGGCCCAAAGAAGATGTTCGATGCGCTTGTGGTCGCACCCTGCTCTTCGAATACTTTGGCAAAGCTTGCAACCGGCGTTAACGACACCCCCGTAACCATGGCGGTCAAGAGTCATATAAGGAACTCCCGCCCTGTGGTGCTCGCAATATCGACAAACGATGCGCTTGCTGCCGCCGCAAAAAATATCGGGCTTTTGCAGAGTCAAAAGAACTATTTCTTTGTGCCCTATTCACAGGATAACCATATCCAAAAGCCGTTTTCAGCGGTCGCTGATTTCACAAAGATCGGCGAGACCGTGCGCTTGTCGCTTGATGGCGAGCAGATCCAGCCGATGATATATTAGCATAGAACAAAACCCGAGAAGAGTTTTCTTCTCGGGTTTTTTATAAAACAAGTTTGTTATCGTATCCTTCTCAGAAGAAACTCCGGCGCTTGACCGATAACGACAGAGTCGGTTACATCACAGATATCATAATTGTATTTTTGATATTCTTCCAAAAGTTCTTGTTCATTTGAATAAACAATTTCTTTGCCATACCAAGGTTTAGAAGATTGAGGTGTAAGTTCCAAATATACAGTTTTGTTCTCTGCTTCAAAAGTAAGAATAGTGTGAGCTTTGTTTTTCTCTTTGTTATAGAGCAACCAAATCTTGTTGCAGATATTGTGCTCATCGAGAATTGCTTGCATCACAACAACCGCATCTATGCATGTTCCTATTTTCTCTCTTATAGTATCATGCGGATGTTGAACACGATAAATGGTTGTCGAGAGCTCATAGTATGCGCTGTCAAAGCCTTTGCTCATATCAGGCTTATAATTCTTGCCGTCTAAATAAAAACCGTACTCATAGCCGTTATCAAACAGTTCGCTTCTCAGCAAATTGCATATTTCCGCAATCATCATATCCTATCTCCTCAAACACGCCTCTAATCTATAGATCGGCTGGCCCATTTCGGAAAATCGCTTTTCATATTCTGTCATAATGTTGCCCTTGAAATCGCTGTTGTGAAGGTCAAGGCTCACGTTTTTCAGCGTAAAGCCATAGCCCGAAAGCTCGTTGAGCGAGAACTCGAAAAGCTGCTTGTTGTCCGTCTTTTGGTGGATCTCGGCGCCCTCTTTCAAAAGCTTCTCATATATCTTAAGAAAGCGTGAGTGCGTTAATCTGTGTATCGCATAGCTCTTTTTGGGGAAGGGGCAGGAGAAATTAAGATAAATTCTCTCGATCGAATGCTCGGGGATGAATTTCTCCAAGTATTCAGCCTCACATCGAAGGAGCCTTAGGTTCGGGATATTCAAAGCGATCGCTTTTTCTGCGGCGTCAACGATAACGTTCGAGGTCTTTTCGACCGCAAGCACGTTGATGTCGGGATTTTGCGTTGCCAGGTCACAGGCGAACTGACCTTTTCCGCATCCTATCTCAAGATGAACGGGGTTAGAATTGCCGAACATCTTTTCGAAATCGAAAAGCTCCTTGACCTTTACCGATTCTTCAAAATTTCTTTCTTCGCACCAAATGATCCTTAGCATTCCCGTTGCCTCACAAGCGGCAAGGCGCTCTTCAAGGTGCGTTTTTCTTCTCATTCTCATAATGTAACTTTACAACCTCCATAAGCACGAATGTTGAGCACGTAACAGCTACCCTCACCGAACACAGCTTCGATGCCTTTTTTGAAGCTGTCGAGCTTATCGTTCGGCACGAACGCTTGAATAGTCCCTGCGAATCCTCCGCCGTGAACACGGCAGGCACCCTCACCGCTGAGGAGAGCTTCAGCGATATAAAGAGCCAACGAAACGCCCTGTTCCTTCGGGGCGATATTTGCATAAACGTTCTGTAGGTATTTATATGAGCTGTCGCCTGAACGCTTGATAACGCTCAGGAAAGCATCAAGATCGCCCTTTTCGATAGACTCACAGATCTCGTCAACTCGGCGGTTCTCATCATAGAAATGCATAGCTCTCAAAACTGCTCTGTCACCGAATTTCTCTCTTAGCGCAGGAATCTCGCTCATCACACATTCCTCGACCTCACGCAAGCAGGTCTTTCCGAAATAGGATGCAACAGCCTTCATTTCAGCGGGAATTGCGCCGTATTCAGGTGTCAAGTCGGCGTGGCTTCCCTTTGTGTCGATGATGCAAAGGGAGTGGCCATATTTCGAGATGTCAAAATCCATAGCCTTGATTACGGGATCTTCGGTATCCTTGAAGTCGATGGTGATAAATCCGCCGACCGATGATGCCATCTGATCCATAAGACCCGAGGGCTTGCCGAAATAGACGTTTTCGGCATACTGCGCTATCTGTGCAATTGCAACGTCGCTGACCTCACCGTTATTATAGAGGTGATTCAAGACCGTGCCGATCAAAACCTCAAATGCAGCAGAGGACGAAAGCCCGGAGCCCTTCAAAACGTCCGAAACGGTATATGCCTTAAAGCCGCCGCAAGCGTAGCCTCTGTCCTTGAGTCCCTTGCATACGCCTCTTACAAGTGCGTTTGATGTGTTAATTTCGTCCGCCTTCACCTCAAGGTCACAACAGTTTACCACGTTTATGCCGTGTCCCTGAGACTGGACGGTGATAGTGTTGTCGTCGGTCGGCAAAACTGCCGCAATAACGTCGAGGTCAACGGCTGCAGCCAAAACCTTACCGTGATTGTGGTCGGTGTGGTTGCCCGAAACCTCCGTCCTTCCCGATGCCGAGAAGAACATAGTCGGCCTTTCGCCGAAAAGCTTCTCAAATTCGCCAGCGACAAGCGCATATCTTTGTCTTTGAATGTCCGCTTTGTTGCCGTAAAGCTCATTAAGTGAGACGATGTTTATCTTGCTCATATATAAACCATCCTTATCTGTTTTTGAATAATGTATTAAACTTTTCCGAATGGAAGTATACTGACATCACCAAGCCTATAGACACAGTCGCTGTCAGCATCGCCGAGCCGCCTGCTGATATAAACGGAAGCGGGATACCGATGACGGGGGTTATTCCCATCACCATTCCGATGTTCAAAACACAGTGAGTGAATAAATAGGCGAAAACGCCGACGCAGATGTATTTTCCAAGATCATCGGCACGCAGGCTGTTATGAAGGATCCGCAAAAGCATCAGCCCCAAAAGGATGATAACTCCCAAACATCCGATAAAGCCGAGCGTCTGTCCGATATATGAGAAAATAAAGTCGTTATGGCAAACGGGGACGTAGCTGTAATCGCCGCCGAAGAGGCCCTTGCCCTCGATCTGTCCCGAGCCGAGAGCGATCTTCGAAAGATTCGTTTGATATAAAAGGTCGGCGGTCGCATATTTTTCGGGGTTTATGATCGAAAGGATCCTGTTTTTGTGGACAGGCTGTAAATAATAGTTCCAAACGAAGTATACCGCAATAGGTGCGATTATTGCCGCACCTGCGATGTATTTCCACGAGATACCCGCTACAAACAAAATTGCCAGGAAGATGACCACAAAAACTGCCGCTGTGCCGTCATCACCTTGGAGCATGACGAGAATTATCGGGATACCTGCGTGAACACAAAGTCCCAAAATGTTAAGGGGATTATTGAAAAAGTCCTTCGTCTTGAAGCAATGATACGCAAACGAAAGAATAAACGCAAGCTTCAAGAACTCAGCAGGCTGAATAGTCATAAAGCCAAGGTCTATCCACGCCTTGTCGTCTGCACCCTCAAGTCCCGAGGTGCCGAGGCTCGTGAAGGTCAAAAGAGTGAGCCCAAGCATCGCAGGCAAGTATATAAACCATAGCTTGCAAAACTTTCGATAATCCAAAAGTGCGATAAACAGGGCTATACAAACGCCGAGCGCCGATGCCATAAGCTGAGTTTTATACGTAGAAGCGGAAAGTGCGGCGTTGGTGATCGTCTGGGTCTCGCTGTTGATGACCAGCGAATAGAGGATCAGAACGCTGAAGGCACAAGCCAAACAGGTGAGCGTCAACAGAATGATATCCAACCGTCTGATATATTGCCAAACATATTTCAAAACCTTTTTAATTTCGCTCACCGCCCTTCAAAGTTGTTTTCGTATGAGTAATTGTAACACACCCAAGCTTCATTTTCAATAATAAAAATCATTTACCATTTAAAAATGCTTGCATTTTTCAAAATATGTGATAGAATGTAGTTACAGAGTTTTCTCTAATTATTATTAAGGAGGACAATTATTATGGCTTTCAAGATTACTGACGCTTGCATTTCTTGCGGTGCTTGTGCTTCCGAGTGCCCCGTTAACGCTATTTCTGAGGGTGCTGACAAGTACGAGATCGACGCTGACGCTTGCATCGATTGCGGAAACTGTGCAGAAGTTTGCCCCGTAGACGCTCCTGTAGAAGAATAATATGATCTTTGACATTCGAGGAGGACGAAATCATGGCTTTTAAGATTGATGATACTTGCGTTATGTGTGGCCAATGCGCTGACACCTGCCCCTGTGGAGCTGTTTCCGAGGGCGATGATAAGTATGTTATCGACGCTGACGCTTGTGTCGAATGCGGCGCTTGCGCGCTTTCTTGTCCTGTCGATGCGATCGAAGAGGAATAATTAATCTACAATGAACAAAGCCCCCGATTTTTCGGGGGCTTTTCATGTTATATTCACTGCAATATTTTCGAAGAAAAAATCGATAAAATTCATCATTTGCTATTGTGTTTTGTATGTGGTTTGTGATAGAATGTCATTGTACGTGTTATAAAATATTAAACAGTGAACGGAGGAGTGAGTTTTTGGCTAAATATACGTTTCAGCGTTATGAGAAGAAATTCCTCCTGACCGTTCAGCAGATGGAAAGACTTATTCCGAGGCTTATCGAGCACGGGATGGAATATGATAAATACTGTTTAAACGGAAATATATACACAATATATAACATCTATTTTGATGATGATACATCGTCGGTCATCAGAAGATCGATAAGAAAGCCTAAGTTCAAAGAGAAGCTGAGGATAAGAAGCTATGTGATCCCCAAAACGGGTGACGAAAAGGTGTTCATAGAGATCAAGCGCAAGGTCAAAAAGATCGTATTAAAGCGCCGCGCTGTTTTGACCTATAACGATGCGATGAATTATATCAACAACGGCATCTGGCCTGAGACGGATGACTATAACAAGCTTCGGATGTTCAAAGAGATCGATTATTATTTCTCACATAACAACGCTGTCCCCGCGGTATACTTAAGTTATGAGAGGATCGCCTTCTTTGACAAGAACGACAAGAACTTCAGAATCACCTTCGACAACAATATCACCACAAGGCGTTATGACCTCGATCTTGCTAAAGGATCATACGGCGAACAGCTTTTGCATCCGGACGAGCGCCTTATGGAGATCAAGATAACGAATGCGCTGCCGAAATGGCTCAGCAATATTCTGACCGAAGAAAAAATATATATGGGCGGCTTCTCGAAATACGGCAACGAGTATCAGCGCTCCAAAGGCGTTGAGTTTACTCATATCGACGAGAGATTGCCCTATCCCAAAAGCTATGAAGAAAAATATAATGAAGAATAATTAAAGGACGGTATAAAGACATGATGGAATTTCTTTTCCCCGCAGTTGGTGACGTTGATTTGACAGCAACAGGAACGATCATTTCGATGGTGTTGTCACTTGTTTTGGGCTTGATCCTCAGCATCGTTTATATCAAGACAAATAAAAAGTGCGGATATATCTCAAGCTTCCCTGCTGCTATCGTTATTTTGGCTCCCTTGATGGCAGGAGTAACGCTCATCGTTAACTCAAACGTCGCAACGGCTGTTTCGTTGGGCGGTGCGTTAACTCTTTTGAGGATCAGAAGCTATCCCAAGGATACAAAGGATATCGTCAGCTTGCTCTTCTCGATCGTTATCGGTCTTGGATGCGGAACCGGTTATTTCGGAATATCCATTATAATCACCGCAGTTGTTTGCATCGTGATGATTTTGTTGAGCATCACAAAGTTCGGTGTTCCCAAGCCTACGAACATGCTTCTAAAGATCACTATCCCCGAGGATCTTAATTTCGAAGGCGTATTCGACGAGGTCTTGGAAAAGTATACTGATGAATATGCGCTCAAGGAGATCCGCTCGACCGACTTCGGTTCTCTTTATGAGCTCAGATACATAATCAGCCTTCCTGTTGAGGTCGACAGACGTGAGTTTGTTGATGAGCTCAGATGCCGCAACGGCAACCTTGACGTCATCCTGACCTTGCGTGAGTTCGATATGAATTTGTATAAATAAACGAAAATTCCCCCTCATTTTAGAGGCTTACTCTAAAGAATAGTTTTTAAAAAAACGGCATATCCCGGAAAAGATATGCCGTTTTTGTATTTGCACAAGCGAAGCTGACGGGGGAAAGGAACTGCAAAGGCGCATGGGCTCCCTCCACCGCTGACGCGGTCCCCCTCCCTCTCGGAGGGAGGCTTATTACAGCCCTTTCCCCTTTGCACAGGGGGATCATCATCCTGTGCCTATATGCCAAAAACGCCCCATCCGATCAGGACGGGGCGAAATATTTTTATCCCAAAACAACTGTGACTGTGTTGTTTTCCTTAAGCTTGCAAGCAGGGATCAAGCAGCCGCAAAGATTCTCTCCGTTAAGAACAAGCTCCTTAACGCCCGATTCAACGTGGTCGGGATTGAGGATATCGATAGAAAGGTGAGCGCCTCTGAAGTTCTTTTCGATCTTGAAGCCGTCCCACTCAGCAGGGATAGCGGGCGATACGATCAAGCCTTCGGCGTTCGGTCTCATACCGCAGATACCCTCAACACAGCCGACCATAACGGTCGAAGCAGTGCCGGTGAGCCAGTGAACGTGCGCTCTGCCCTCGAAGGGAGAAGCGGTCGATTCAACGAACTGACCGTGAACATAAGGCTCGATAACTCTGATCTCAGCCTTGTCGTTCATGGTCGCAGGCGAGCTTTCAAGGAAGTATTCAAAAGCACGGTTGCCGTGACCCAAAAGGGATTCAGCAAGGATAGCCCAGCCCTGAGACTGTGAGAAGATACCGCCGTTTTCCTTGGTGTCGGGATTGAAGATATGCATCAAAGCGCCGCCGAACATGTGATCAACATAAGGCGGCTCCAAAAGCTTAACGCCGTATTTGGTGTTAAGGATGGAGTGAACGGATTCCATTGCGGTCTCGCCCTGTTCCTTTGTTGCGAAGCCGGAGATTACCGACCAGCTCTGAGGATTGAGCCACATATTAGCTTCGGGATCCTTCTTTGCGCCGACGATAACGCCGTCCTCACGGATACCTCTTATGAATCTGTCCTCGTCCCAGCACTTTTCAAGGCTTGCACCCAATTTAGCCTGAACCTCGTCGATATACTTAACGTATTCAGAGTCGCCTCTTTCAACAGCCAAGTCGTGCATCATTGTCATTGCATAATAGAGCTGGAATGCAACGAAGGTGGATTCACCCTTTGCGCCCATTCTCAAGCAGTCGTTCCAGTCGGCGTGGAGTCCTGCGGGCATATCGTGTGCGCCCAAACGCTCCATTGAGAAGTTGATAGCACGCTTAAGGTGATCGTAAACAGTGTCCTCACCGCCGTTAGCATATACGATAACTTCGTCTAAGAATTCCTTCTTGCCCGATTCACCGATATACTTTGCAATTGTGGGGAAGAGCCACAAAGCATCGTCAGCTCTATATGAGGGGTGACCCGTAGACTGAACATAGGAAGCATCGTCGGGAGTGTCCTCGTGCCCTGCGTTGTGGTTGAATTTAACGAGGGGCAAACCGCCGCCGTTATCGACCTGTGCCGAGATCATGAACTTGATCTTCTCGAGTGCCATTTCGGGATCAAGGTGGATGATGCCCTGAATATCCTGAACGGTGTCACGGTAGCCATAACCGTTTCTGAGTCCGCAGTAAATTAAGGATGCCGCACGGCTCCAAGTGAATGTGATGAAGCACTGATAAGCGTTCCAAACGTTGATCATGTTGTTGAATTCTTCGCTGGGCGTCTCAACCGAGAAGTTTTCAAGCTTAGCGTGCCAATAGTTTTTGAGTTCTTCAACCTCGCGGTCAACTCTGCCCTCTTCGTTATAAAGTGCCAAGATCTCATCAGCAGCCTTGGGTGTTCTCTGACCTAAGACATAGATAAGCTCTTTTGTTTCGCCTGCAGCAAGAGTGATATCAGATTGCAAAGCGCCGCAAGCGTTCGAGTTATAGTTCATCACTCCGTCACACTTGCCCGACTCAACAGCGATAGGGTTGGAATATGTTCTGTAAGAGCCGATGAAGCTGTCAAGGTTGCCGTTAGCGGCGGTCACGTCAGCGCCTACAAGGCCGAAGAAACGCTCACGCCAGTTGGTAGTGCCGGTTGCATCCTTGCCCGAGTTTTCGTTGATGTGCTGAACGATCTTGTTGCCCATAAGCTCGGTTCTTGTTATGAACAAGGTATACTGAAGGTTGACCTGATCCTGTTCATAGTTATTTTCGTTTGTGAATTCTATAAAGCCATAGACCGAGAGCTTTCTTTCCTTGTCGGAAGTGTTTGTGATCTTTGTTCTCCAAACTTCATAGGTAGAGTTCATCGGAACATAGTATGTAGCTTCCGATCTGATACCTGTGTATTCAGAGGTGATAACTGTGTATGCTGTGCCGTGACGGCATTCCGACTTGTATTCGTCCAACGGCTTGCCCACAGGCTGCCAGGAAGCCGACCAATAGTCAGCGGTGTCGTTGTCGCGGATATAGATGTATCTTCCGGGGAGAGCCATGTTCGAGTTGAAACGGTATCTTGCGATTCTGCCGTTTGCGCCCGACTGAACAAAGCTGTATCCTGCGGCGTTATTTGAGATGATTGCGCCGTAAGCAGGGGAGCCCAGATAGTTGCACCAAGGTGCGGGAGTGTTGGGAGATGTGATGATATACTCCTTATTCTTTAAATCAAAATGGCCGTATTGCATTGATTTTCCTCCTGATCTTTCAAAAGATAGTTGCCGTAGCACGGTCACAATAATTTTATCATCATTTGCTTTGATTTACAAGGGGGTTGAGCAATTTTTTAGTTTAAAATAATAAAAAATAAGACCTATCTTGTGGGATAGGTCTTTTGGTATTATCTTTCGATTGACTTTTCAGAGTCGAACCCTTCGGGATAGCGCTTTTTAAGCTTTTCGATGTTGCCCTCAAGGACGGATTCCAGATCAACGTCCAAGGCATATGCCGTTTCCGCCAAATACCACGCAATATCGCCGAGCTCTTCAATTAAATGCTTGCGGTCAAGCTCGTGCCCCTGTGCCAAATGCTTTTTTACGATGTCAATAGCCTCACCCGATTCGCCGCAAAGTCCCATAACTCCGTTTATCAAAACGTCCTTTTTGTCAAGCCCGGGGTTGAGAGTGACCATCGCAAGCTTCTGAAATTCGTTGATTGTCATTATATTCTCCTTGTGCAATTGTCGATTTCATATTTTTATATATGTTTCGTCATTTTAATATGCGGACATCCCTCGTCGAGATATGTCTCACCCTCAGCTTTATATCCGCAGGATTCATAAAAACCCTGCGCCCGGCACTGAGACGAAAGCTCACACACCTTGCCGCCCTTGAGCTTGATAAGGCGCTCGGCTTCTTGCATGACCTCTTTGCCCAAGCCCTTGCCACGGTATTCCTTCAAAACCGCAACACGTCCGATGTGCCAACATTCGGGGGAATCCTCATAAAAGCATCTACAGGTCGCTATCGGAATATCGCCGTCGTACATGACGAGGTGCAAAGCGCGCTCGTCGATATCGTCAAATTCGTCCCTGAAGCCTTGCTCCTCGACGAAAACGGTTATGCGGATCTTCAGCGCATCGTCGCACAAACATTCATAAGCCTTTATATTCATCACTTTCTGCGCTTTCTTGTGAGATAGTAATCAAGCTCTTCCTTCATCTTTTCGGGGATATCTCTCGATACGGGGCAACGAGCCGCATTTGCCATTCTGTCAGAGAATGCGTTGATAAAGTCTATATCCTTTGCCATCTGCTCAGCCTTCATCAAAGCCTTGGTGTCATAGCTGTTGTGGATGGTTGCTGTGTTGTGAGGAGCGATTCTCGCAAACGAAAGTGCGGGCACACCCTTGTCCGCAAAAGGTGTGGAGTCAGAGGAATAAACATCCTGCTTCGCACTTACGCCGAAGCCGTATTCATCGCTGAAGTATTCGATATAGTTAACGAGCTTTTCCTCGGTGGTGCAGCAAGCGATGAACTTACCCATAATGCAGCCGATCATATCGAGGTTGATGTTCAAAACAACGTTTTTGAGCTCCTCTTCGTTTGCACTGCAATATGCCTTAGAGCCCAAAAGTCCTCGTTCTTCAGAGCCGCACCAGATAAAGCGAACAGTTCTCTTTGAGGGGTTAGCGAGGAAATGCTCGGCAATGCCCAAAAGTCCGACACTTCCCGACATATTGTCATATGCACCCTGTGAAAGTGAGGTTGAATCATAGTGTGCGGTGAAAACGACAGTCTCGTCGGTCTCGCCCTTGATCTCGGCGATGACGTTTCTCGATTCGCCCTTGTATTCATCCTGCTCGATAACGATTCTGGCGGTCTTTGCGTTATTGTTGACGAGCTCTATTGCGTGCTTTGCGTTGATGTTAACGCCCAATATCTTGTTGCCGTTCGAGACATAGGATCTCAGCTCACGCTGGTCGATGTCGAAGTCAACATAGTTTGCGTTGCCGTCATATGTAATAAATCCGACTGCGCCGTTTTCTAAAAGGTCCTGATACATCCAATATCCCAAATATCCGTCGATCATAACGATCTTTCCCTTACACTGAGAGAGCGCATACTTCGAGGTGTTGGAAAGATAGTAAAGCTCGGCTTCGATCTCTCCCGAGCCGCAGTTAAGATATCCCTTACAGGTGACTTCCTTTCCGTCGATATAAAGATGAGCCTGCTTGATGGAAGCCATCTCGACCTCGAAGGGAACGATCTCGGCATCGAGTCCGCGCTTTTCACATTCGCCCTTTAAGTATTCGGCACATTTAAGCTCTTCCTGGCTGCCGCCCATACGGACATAAGCAGTTTCGTTAAAAATTCTTTCAATATCACAAAGTTTCATAGATTTGACCTCCCTGATCAATAACTTCTTTAATTATAGCACAAATACGCGTTTGTGCAAGGTTTTTCGGGGATTTCGAGTGGCGCGGAGTGCGCCGCGTGAGCCGAGCCGCCCCGAAGGGGCGGGCGAGGGTCGGGCGGATGCGCCCGCGCCTGATCACAGGTCGTTGCACACGAAATGCAAGACCCCTTTGCCGCCCGAAAGGATATGAGGGATCAGCTCCACGGGATATACGGTTTTGTCTTTAAACTCATCAAGCGGCACCCAACAAAAATCAAGGTCAACTCTTTCGTTGCCGAAGTCGTCGTAACCCGAAAAAACGCCGTCAAGCGGTATCTGAGTCTCATCGTCAAGTGTGACCTCATAATAAAGAGATATTTGATGACAGGGTTTGCGCCAGTTGAAAAATATCTCGCCGACAGCGAGAAGCCTTCCGACTGTGATATTGGCTCCCGTTTCCTCCTTGAACTCACGCACAAGGGTCTCGGCTGTGGTTTCAAACGTGTGAACGTGCCCGCCTATTATCGCATAGTCATCATTCTTTGGCTTTTGCAAGAGAATCTTCCCGTCTCGGATGAGCACTCCTCCGACACGGTAGGAAAAGATATGATCTTCATTGATATACAAAATATCCGGCACTCAGATCGCCTCCATGCTTTTTTAATGATTATATCCGACTTTTAGCGTCTGTGTCAATATTGCCGAAACGGTCTTGCGTTTTTTGAAAAACAGTTGTATAATATTCTTAAATTTAACTGCCAAAGGAGATTTGAAATGAAAAGACTTTTTGCTCTTATTTTAGCTTTTATGCTTTTGCTTTGCGGATGCGGCGCTCCTGCCGATTCTGATGCGGACAATGACGCATTGGCCAATGATTCGGATATTATAGAGGAAAGGCCGAAATACGGCCCCGATGACAAGCTCATTGCGCTTTCCTTTGATGACGGCCCTTCCTTGGGCTCAACGAATGCGCTTTTGGACTATTTCGAGGAAATGGGCATCGTCGGAACCTTCTTCGTTATCGGCAACAACATCAACGACGAGACTGCTGAGGTTATGAAGCGTGCCTATGAAATGGGCTGTGAGATCGGAAACCATTCCAAATCTCATCAGCAGATGGGAAACATGATACCTCCCACACTTGAAGAGGAGATCAACTACGTTCAGGATCTTGTTGAGCAGTATGTCGGCGTTGAGCCCGTTTTGTTCCGCCCTCCCTTCCTTAACGTGAGCCAGACTATGCACGACACCATCGACCTCACCTTCATCTTCGGACATGATTCTTTGGACTGGACGGGAATTTCTGCTGAGGAAAGAGCACAAAACGTCTTGAACTTCGCCGCTGACGGCGTTATCGTTTTGATGCATGACGGCTGGGACAACTATGAGACCGTTGAAGCTGTAAAGCTTATCGTTCCCGAGCTTTTGGCTGAGGGTTATAAGTTCGTGACCATCAGCGAGCTGTTTGAAGCAAAGGGCATAACCCCCGAAGCCAACAGCGGTGTTATCTATTCAAATACAAACGTGAAGTAAGCTATGAAAAGATTATTGTCGTTTATACTTTTCTTGGTGATGGTATTTTCGCTTGTTTCCTGTGCAAAAAATGAGGGTGTCAATCAACCCATCGACCCTCCCGTGAGTGAGGATATGATCGTTACAGACGTTCCCGAAACGTCTGCAACTACTGAAACGACCACAGCCGAGACTACCACAGAGGCGACCACGACCGAATCAACGACAACCGAGGTAACCACGACCGAGGCGACCGCAACAACTCCCGAGACAACAACGGTTGTTACAACGACGACCGAAGCCACAACGACGCGTGAGATCGTTGCGGTCTCGAGGGAAATGTATATCAAGCGTGAAGCCAGCGTGCGTGAAGCTCCCGATGAGGACGCAAAGCGTGTGGCGAAGCTTGAAAAGGGCGACAAGGTCTTGGTCAGCGAGATCGTTGACGGAACGTGGTATCTTGTGGCCTGCGGCGATATCACGGGTTATGTTAAAAGCGGATATTTGAGCGATGACTTTGTTTCTGCGACTCAAGCTACGACAACAGCCGCTACGACAACAGCCGCCACGACCGTAACAACAACGGCTGCTTCAGTTAAAGAAGAAACAAGATACAGCCCCGATGACAAGCTCATTGCGCTTTCCTTTGATGACGGCCCTTCCTTGGGCTCAACGAATGCGCTTTTGGACTATTTCGAGGAAATGGGCATCGTCGGAACCTTCTTCGTTATCGGCAACAACATCAACGACGAGACTGCTGAGGTTATGAAGCGTGCCTATGAAATGGGCTGTGAGATCGGAAACCATTCCAAATCTCATCAGCAGATGGGAAACATGATACCTCCCACACTTGAAGAGGAGATCAACTACGTTCAGGATCTTGTTGAGCAGTATGTCGGCGTTGAGCCCGTTTTGTTCCGCCCTCCCTTCCTTAACGTGAGCCAGACTATGCACGACACCATCGACCTCACCTTCATCTTCGGACATGATTCTTTGGACTGGACGGGAATTTCTGCTGAGGAAAGAGCACAAAACGTCTTGAACTTCGCCGCTGACGGCGTTATCGTTTTGATGCATGACGGCTGGGACAACTATGAGACCGTTGAAGCTGTAAAGCTTATCGTTCCCGAGCTTTTGGCTGAGGGTTATAAGTTCGTGACCATCAGCGAGCTGTTTGAAGCCAAAGGCGTAACGATAGATCACAATAAAATGTATTCTGAAGTGAAATGATAAAAAGGCTGTTGCTTTGGTAACAGCCTTTTATTTTGCAAATAATCTCTTAAAGGCTGTGAAAATGCCGGAAAGTGTGTTATAATACTATTAATACATATTTAACGGAGGAGCAGCTATGACACCTTATCGCCACACTGTTCAATACTACGAAACAGACAAAATGGGCATTACCCATCACTCGAACTATATAAGGTTTATGGAGGAAGCGCGAGTTTCCTTTTTAAGCGACATCGGATTTGGATATGACAAAATGGAACGTGATGGCATGGTATCGCCTGTTGTAAGCATTCAGTGCGACTATAAGCGTCCCACGACCTTTGCCGACGAGATAGATGTTTTCATTTCTGTCAAAGAGATAACCCGTGTAAAGCTGACACTTTCATATGAAATGAAGCGAGGGGAAGAGGCCGTTTGTTTGGCACAAAGCTCGCACTGCTTCTTGTCAAAAGAGGGCAGACCGGTAAGCATTCAAAAGAGCTATCCCGAATTTTATAATGCAATGTGCGATTTGATCAAAAAATAAACTCTTGCTAAATCATTTGAAAAGTGATACAATATCTTTGAATTAAATATTGATATGGAAGATACGGTTTGAAAAGTTGTTAACTTAGTAGATGCAAAAGGGAATCCGGTCCGAATCCGGAACAACCGCCATTACTGTATTTGATGACAAAAGCGCATTGTGTCATTGGGGCATTTGCTCTGAGAAGGCGCGCTTTGCATTTTTGCTTCGCAAAAATTGATCATAAGTCAGGATACCTGCCGTTTCTTTTAAGGTTTAACACAGCTTTGGTGTGAAGAGTGCAACCGGTTTATCGCAAGTTCGGTCTTGGGAGAGGTTGTATCTTCTGCGGCCTTGCTTTGCTGTGCATAGATCTGTTGTACTCTTTGACCTTTTCGGTTAAGGAGTATTTTTTATGGATAAAAAACAGTGGGCGATAGACCTTTTGAAGAGCAAAAGCTCGGAGCTTGGACGTCTGCCCAAAAAGGAAGATTTCGATGAGCCGACGCGCTCTCGGATAAAGGCATATCTCGGTCCGTGGCCGAGAGCACTCGAGGCGGCAGGACTTAAGGAAATATCAAAAACCAAGGCGAAATCGGGAAAACGAAATAAAAAATCGGGGGGATCAATATGAAAAGATCAGTAAGCATTTTGGCGGCGCTGATACTTGCGCTCTTGTTTTGCGTGAGCGTATGTGGTGAGGGAGTGTCGGTATATGTGACCGTCTCCGGCGATGATGCGCCCTTAGCGGTGAAGTATGAAAAGATAGCGGTTTCGGATCTCGACGGCGACGGAACGGTTACGATAAACGACGCTTTATTTGCCGCTCACGAAGAATTTTATGAGAGCGGTGCTGCCGAAGGCTATGAATCAGTCAGCGGCGAATACGGCTTGTCGCTTAACAAGCTTTGGGGCAGGGCAAACGGCGGAAGCTATGGATACTACTTGAACAATGCATCTGTGTCAAATCTTTTGGAGCCCGTTGCGGACGGCGACCATCTGTATGCATATTCATACACAGACCTCGTTTCTTGGAGCGATACGTATTGCTTTTTCGACCTGCTCGTAACTTCCTGTGAGGAAGGCGCCGGCGTGACCCTCACACTTTCGGCGGCTGCGTTTGATGAAAGCTGGAACCCGATAACTGTTCCGGTTAACGGCGCAAGCATCACTCTTGACGGAGAGGATACCGGCGTTGTGACCGATGAAAACGGAAAAGCGACCGTAACCTTCGACAAAGCAGGCGAATATATCATAAGCGCTGTGTCCGAGACCCGGACACTTGTTCCGCCTATCTGTAAGCTGACGGTCGTTGACACCACGCCCGAAAACGGAATCGAAGCAGTTGTGATAATCGCTGTTTTGGCGGTCTTATCGGCTCTCCTTGCGGTTGCATTTTCGGCGCTCAGGAAAAAGAAAACCAATGAAAAATAAACTTTTATCTATTATCATCTGCATTGCGCTCTTATTTTCGCTTGCGCTTAATATCTCGGCTGAGGGGATGAGCACAGAAGTCCTTATCGACAGCATCATCCGCCACAAGCTTTCTGAATCGGGAACCGAAACGGTTCAGGAGTGGCTGGATCTATCTCTTACGGAACATCCTGCTGACAGCGTGTGGTATGTAATTGCGCTTTCAAAGGATGACGAGCTTGATTTTTCTGTATATCGCGCATCGCTTGAAAAGTATTTATCCGAAAATACCGTTGCCTCGGCTACCACCCGTCAAAAGATCGCCCTTGCATTTTCCGCAACGGGCGGCAAGAGCGAATATATCTATCAAACACTTTCGGATTCTGTGGGCAAGCAGGGGCTTATGAGCTATGTATACGGCTTGCATATTCTAAATAACGGCTTTGAGTCAGAGTCTTGCTCCGCAAGCGGCGTTATTGATTCAATTCTTTCTCTGCAGCTTTCGGACGGCGGCTGGGCGATAATGGGGGATGTCGGAGACACCGATGCCACTGCGATGGTCATCCAGTCGCTTGCCCCTCATTATTCAGAGAATGAAAACGTCAGAGTGTCTGTCGACAAAGCGATTGCGTTCTTGTCATCATCTCAGCTCGAAAACGCCGATTATGCGAGCATGGGTGAGCCAAACTGCGAAAGCATATCACAGGTCATCATAGCGCTCTGCTCGCTTGGTATCGACCCCGAAACGGACGGGAGGTTTATCAAAGAGGGGACTCTTTTTGAAAGTCTGAAAAGATACTCGCTCCCGTCGGGCGGATATTGCCATACCGTCGGCGGTGATGCGAGCGAAAGCGCAACTGCACAGGCGATGCTGGCTTTGTCGGCATATTCAAAGATGCTTGAGGGCGAGGGGAGCATATATCTTTTTGAGGGTATATCCTATATTGCTCCCGAAAATGATGAGCCCTCTCAGCATGAGGATAAGCTCGGCTATAAACCTGTGGCGATCTGCGTTATCGTCGGCATAACGGCGGCTGTACTTGTCACTTTGGCGCTCACAAAAAAGCTGAACAAAAAGAACCTTTTGGCGGTTTTGACACTTGCTTTGGTGTCGGCGCTTGTTGTAAGTTTTGTTGATATAAGCTCTGTCGACAGCTATTACGGAGAAGCCGCCCGAAAAGAGGGCATTATCGGCTCGGTAACGCTCACGATAAGGTGTGACACCGTAGCAGGGCTTGATGAGCATATACCCTCTGACGGCATTATTTTGGATATCACATCGTTCGAGATCGATTCTTCGGACACGGTCTATGACATCCTCATCGAGGCGGCAAAAAAAGGATCCCTGCACATGGAATCAAGCGGAACAGACGGCTTGAAATACGTTTCGGGAATCGAGAATATATACGAATTCGATTTTGGTGATCTTTCGGGTTGGACGTATCGCGTTAACGGCGAAATAAAGTCTGTCGGATGTGATGAATATATCCTTTGTGACGGTGACAGTATCGAGTGGCTCTATACCGTAAAGCTCGGAAATGATTTGGAATAATATGAAAGGAGATGAGATCGGTGCGGGCGTTCAAGGACTGTAACCCCTTTGCGGTGGCTGTTTATTTTGTTGCGGTCACAGGTGTGACGATGTTTTGTTCCGATCCCGTCATCAATATGATTTCGCTTTTGGGGTCTATTACAGTTTATCAGACGTATCACGGTGCAAAAGCCATGAGAATGCACGCTTTTGCGCTGGCTGTTATATTAGCCTCAACCATTATCAACCCGCTTGTTTCACACAACGGAAAAACGGTACTGTTCATTTTAAATGACAATCCAATAACTCTTGAGGCAACGCTTTTCGGCGTGTCCTCGGGGCTGATGATAGCGGCTGTCATGTATTGGTTCTCAAGCTTTTCATTCATAATGACAAGTGACAGGCTTTTATATATTTTCGGCTCGCTTTCGCCAAGGCTTGCGCTTCTTCTTTCGATGACGCTTCGCTATATACCGCTGTTTAAGGATCAGCTTCGAAGGGTGAGAAATACCCAAACAGCTTTGGGGCTTTATGATCAGGATAACATCATCGACAAAGCTCGCTCAGAGATGAGAGTATTCTCGGTGATGGTGACGTGGGCGCTTGAAAACGGGATAATCACCGCCGACAGCATGACCGCAAGAGGCTATGGAATAGGAAAAAGAACGCATTTTTCCGTTTTTAAATTTGCGCTTGGGGATATTTTGTTGCTTGTTACAAGCGTTTTGTTGCTTGCCCTCTCGGCTGTCGGAATAAACGGCGCAGGGTTTGGGTTCTATCCCGAAATATCCCTGCCCAAAGGAGCATATGGCTATATCTCATTCGGCGTGCTTTGCATTTTGCCGACAGTAATAAACATGAAGGAGGCATTAAGATGGAAATACTTAAGCTCGAAAACCTGAGCTTCAAATATCCGAACAGCGACAGACCGTCTTTGAAAAATGTCTCTTTGAAGATCGACAGAGGCGAGTTTGTTTCCGTATGCGGAGCAACGGGCAGCGGAAAGTCGACCCTTTTGCGCCTTTTGAAGAAAGAGCTGTCTCCCTTGGGCGAAAAAGAGGGGAAAATATTCTTTGATTCCGAGCCCATCGAGGAGCTTGATGACATAACATCCGCCTGTAAGATCGGCTATGTTATGCAACGCCCCGAACAGCAGATAGTTTGTGACAAGGTATACAGCGAGCTCGCCTTCGGACTTGAAAACATGGGGCTCTCACAGAGCGTTATATCCCGTCGCATAGCGGAAATGGCGGCATATTTCGGGATGGAGGATTGGTTTGACAAAGCGACAGCCTCGCTTTCGGGAGGGCAAAAACAGCTTTTGAATCTGGCGGCTGTGATGGTGATGCAACCCGACGTGCTCATTCTGGACGAGCCGACGGCACAGCTTGATCCTATCGCCGCAAGTGACTTTATCGCAACTGTCAAAAAGCTCAACCGAGAGCTTTCGTTAACGGTCATAATCGCTGAGCACCGTCTCGAGGAGGTCATTCCCGACTGTTCAAGGCTTCTTGTTTTGGAAGACGGTGAGGTCATTACCGACACTTCCCCGAAAGATGCTGTCAAGAACATGACTGCACCGGCTGTTATAAATATGATGCCGATGGCATCAAGGCTCTATCACAAGCTGACTTCAAGCGGTATCTGTCCGATAAGTGTGCGTGAGGGCAGGGGATTTATCGAATCTAACTTCCCGAACGCTATCCGTGAGCTGATAGAAAAGGAGTATGATCACTCATCAAAAATCGCTCTCGAGCTTGATGAAGTATATTTCAAGTATGACAGAGGAATGCCAGATGTGCTTCGGGGTATGAGCCTTAGGGTCTATGAAAACGAGATCTTTTGCATTCTCGGCGGAAACGGTTCGGGCAAAACGACGGCGTTGAACGTCGCCTCGGGAATACTAAAGCCATACAGCGGAAACGTCAAGGTGTTCGGCAAAAAGCTCAAAGATTATAAAAACGGCTCACTATATGACCGATGCGTTGCAATGCTTCCCCAAGACGTTCAGACTGTGTTCTTGAAAAACACTGTTCGTGAGGAGCTGGCTCACATAAGCGAGGATCTCATCCCTCACGAGCTTGAAAAGCTTTATGATCTGCATCCGTATGACCTATCGGGCGGCGAACAGCAGCTTTTGGCGCTCGCAAGAGTTCTTGCACAAAAGCCGAAGCTTATCTTGCTCGACGAGCCGACAAAAGGGCTTGATGCAAACTCGAAAATGCGGCTTTGCACAGTTATCAAAAACCTTAAAGCGGGCGGGATGACGGTTGTGCTCGTGACACATGACGTTGAATTTGCCGCAATATGTGCTGACCGCTGTGCGCTTTGCTTCAAAGGTCAGATCGTGTCCGCCGAAGCTCCGACAAGGTTCTTCGGACAAAACAGCTTCTATACGACAGCGATCGCAAGAATGACAAAGGGATATTATGATAATGCCGTAACGCTTGAACAGGCGGCTGAGCTCTGTCTCTTGAATTTGAAAGAGGGCGGTGACACAAGGTGATAGTCATAAAAAACAAAACCGCAAGAATCGCTTTGAAGATCGCCCTTCCGTTCGTTTTGATCCCGCTTGTGATACTTCTCGGAATGACCGTGTTCGACGAAAAGCGATATTTATTCATATCCTTTGCGGTTGCGGCTTTGGCAGTCGTTTTGTTCATATCGGGATATGAACAAAAGCTGATCGGATCACGCCGTGCGGTGACCGTTTCGGTCATGACGGCACTTTGTATCGTCGGAAGATTCATTCCGCTTTTCAAGCCGATAACTGCGCTGACGGTGATAACGGCGATGTATCTCGGCGGCGAGGCAGGATTTTTGGTCGGAGCGCTTTCGGCGCTTATATCAAACTTCTATTTCGGTCAGGGCCCGTGGACACCGTTCCAAATGCTCGCTTGGGGGCTCATCGGCTTAGTGGCAGGGTATATGAAAGAGCCTCTTAAAAAGAGCAGAATTCTTTTGTGCATATACGGCGTTATTTCCGGGGTTGCCTTTTCGCTTATAATGGATGTTTGGTCTGTTGTGTGGTACAGCGGAGAGCTTAATGCGACGCTATATCTTTTAGCAATAGTAACCGCGCTTCCTCACACGGCGATGTATGCCGTGTCGAACTTCATCTTTTTGTGGTTCTTGGCCCGGCCCTTCGGCGAGAAGCTTGAGCGGGTCAAGATCAAATACGGAATATAAAAGCATCACCCAAAATGAGTGATGCTTTTTGTTTTATCCGTCCTTTAATTCCTTGACTGTTCTTATTTCGCTGACGGGAGCTTCAATATACTTAAACAGCTCGTCAAGATCATCGGTCGTATAGTAAAGACCGAAGCAATTATCCTTGATAAAATTTTTCTCGATAGCCTGAGCCATAAACGCATTCAGCCCGTCGTAATATCCGTTGATGTTATATATAGCGATGGGTTTTGTGTGCCTACAGAGTTGCTTAAGGGTCAGGATCTCGAAAAATTCCTCAAAAGTGCCGATCCCGCCGGGAACGATGATGAACGCGTCGGCATTGTCTTCCATGATCTGCTTGCGCTCACGCATGGTATCAGGCTCGATGAGGGTGTCGCAAAAATCGCATATAGCCTCAACGTTTTCGTTTCTGAAAAACTTCGGGATAACGCCCAATATCCCGCCGTTTTGGGACTTGACCCCTCTGGCTGCGGCGCCCATAAGTCCGTTGCCACCTCCTCCGAAAACAAGCGAATGACCGCGCGACGCCATTTTTGCGCCTAACATCTCAACACGGTCGATGTATTCTTTGTCGATCGTCGGCGAAGCCGCTCCGTATACGCATATTCTCATTTGAGTCTCTCCTTTCAGTTCGTCATGAATACTAATCTATACTTTTTCCTTCAAATTATTCTTTGCCGCAGAGGTATTGATGGAATTATTTATGCATTTTAGCCTAATTGTTTCAAAATATCTGCGCTATTTTGTATTTTATCACAATTAAGCCAAAATGTCAACATATCATATATTTGAAAGGAAAGACAAAGATAACCCCAACCGAAGTCGGTCGGGGCAGTTCACATTACCGTCGAGTTTTGTGACATTAACAGCAATAATTTTAATATTTTTGTCTGTTCAATTTACTTGACACCGGAACACAAAACGGGTATAATGAACTAGCATCGGGATGTAGCGCAGTTGGCAGCGCGCCTGCTTTGGGAGCAGGATGTCGCAGGTTCAAATCCTGTCATTCCGACCATGCGGAGTATCATTAAAGGATCTGAAAGTCTTTTGATGATACTCCGCATT
>CAZYUJ010000004.1:19505-181252 GCA_964650705.1 uncultured Oscillospiraceae bacterium | reverse complement strand
AAATGCCCGAAGACAAGTTCCGAAAGGATATGTTCAAGTCAAAAAGAAAACCTTTGAGCGAAATATGGAACGGTAATACATTAGGAGTTGCAGAGATTGTTCGTTTCACGCCAAGTGCTTGTAACACACAACCGTGGATTGTTGAAAATACTGGCTGCGATTTGATGGTATACCGATTTAAGAAACCTGGCAAAAAAGGTATCATGCCTGCGGATAAGGTTCGATATTACAATAAGATTGATACAGGTATTTTTCTTTTTATGCTCGAAACTTGTCTTGCACACGAAAATTATGAATATGACAAAACCTTGTTTGCAGATACATCAGATGACAGCATCGAACAAACTTTAATCGCAAAGTATACCTATTCAAGTAAGTAAACAAATTCCAATTTATCGAACAGTAAGGGCGCACTTCTATACACCCCTCGGCGTATCGTGCTGTGTGCAGTTTTGCACCGAACCAAAGCCTCCCCTGTGTAAGGCGAGGTGCCCCGCAGGGGCGAAGGGGTTGTCAATCCCTCAGTCAGCTTCGCTGACAGCTCCCTTGACACAAGGAAGCCTTTCCGAAACCGATAAATATTGCAAA
This sequence comes from uncultured Oscillospiraceae bacterium, assembly GCA_964650705.1. GTDB lineage: Bacteria > Bacillota > Clostridia > Oscillospirales > Ruminococcaceae > Faeciplasma. The sequence continues at coordinate 180,664 of CAZYUJ010000004.1, read as the reverse complement.
AATCCGACCTATGATCGAAACCATTGGTCGGATTTAACTGTTTTATGAACCCCACCCTAATATCGAGGCTTTTTATCTATTCAGTTCCGTACGGACGAAGCATAAGCTCGTTGATAGCTTCCTTTGGATCTTTGTTATTAAACAGGATCTCGTTGATCTTGAGAGTGATCGGCATATCGACATTATATTTCCGTGAAAGCTCCAATGTTGCGTTTGCACAGGCATAGCCTTCAACCGTACCGATCTGATGAACAGCTTCTTCGGGAGTTACCCCCTGTCCTATCAAGATTCCGGCTCTCATATTTCGAGAATGCATGCTTGTGCAAGTTACGACCAAGTCACCCATTCCCGCGAGGCCATAGAACGTGTCCGGTCTTCCGCCCATAGCAACGCCAAGACGCATTATTTCATTCAGTCCTCGTGTCATAATGGCTGCCTTAGTGTTGTCACCAAGGCCCAAGCCTTCAGCCACACCGCAACAAAGAGCGATAACGTTCTTAACTGCGCCGCCTATCTCGCTTCCGATAACATCGCTGTTGATGTATAATCGCAACGCAGTATCGGAGAAAGCTTTTTGAATTAATGTGGATGTATCTTTGTCGTCGCATGCTACAACAACTGCTGTCGGGATTCCTTTTCCGAGCTCCTCAGCGTGAGAAGGTCCGGTTAGAGCAACGATCTTGTTTTCATATAAGACCTCGGAAATGACCTCAGTCATCCTCTTAAGCGTACCGTCTTCAAGACCTTTAGAAGTGCTGACGATGATCGTATCCGAATTAAGATAAGGCTTTGCGCTTTCACAGACTCCTCGAACGAATTTCGTGGGGATTCCGATCAAAACGATATCTTTTCCCTCAACACAGGATATATCAGTAGTTAATTCAACAGTTTCGGGAATTCTGATCCCGGGAAGCTTTGCCCTTAATTCACGAGTTCGCTTAAGTGCCGCGATCTCATCCGAAAAAGCACTCCAAACGGTAACTTCATGTCCGAGTCTGTCGCATGAAGCAGCAAGAGCCAATCCAAATCCGCCCGAGCCGAGAATTGCAATTCTAAGCACCGTAACACGTCCTTTCTTGTAGGTGGGAATTAGTCTTTTCTTATTGTGAACCTGTTCTCTTCGTGATTGATCAGTCGCTTGACATTCGGCAGGTGGCGGACAAAGCACAAAGCGCCGATAAGCAAAGCGATTATCACATGAACTAATATCATTTCATAGTCAGTGTCAAAGAGTTTGACGCTTACAACCTGCCAGATCAAAGTAAACACCGGATATCCGATACAACAAGCTATCGAACCGACTGAAATGTATCTTGTGATTCCGACAAGTGTGAAGAATAAGACTACTTCACAAACAAACACGATCGGATCGGTAGCAAGCATACAAACTCCGGCAATCAGAATCCCCTTTCCGCCCTTGAATCCATAGAAGATCGGGAAGGAGTGACCGATGATTGCCAAAAGTGCTGCAACCATTGAAACAGATAAGACATCATATTCCGTGTCAGACAACAGACCGATTATAAAAGGCAGGCGTGAAACAAAAACTACGATAATGCCCTTGAGGAAGTCAAAGATCAAAGTCAGAGCAGCCGCAGTCTTGCCAAAGCAACGGTATACGTTAGTCAACCCTGCGTTCTTACTGCCGAAATCTCTGATGTCCTTACCTGAGATAAGAAAAGTCGCGATGATCGCTGAATTCAAGCTTCCTATGATATAAGAAAAAACTATAATAACTATAAGTGCGATATAAAACGTATAAATACTTCCTTTCGCTACTTGGTGTCTGTGTTGTCTCGTTCACGAACGATAAACCTTATCGGAGTACCTTCGAGTCCGCCGAAGACTTCACGAATCTGATTCTCTAAATATCTTCTGTATGAGAAGTGGAAGAGATCCATTGAGTTGACGAAGGTTACAAATGTCGGCGGATTAGTTGAGGGCTGAGTCATGTAGTATATCTTCAATCTTCTGCCCTTGTCAGAAGGCGGCTGAACGCGGCTCGTAGCATACGCTAAAATATCATTAAGCTTACCTGTTGAGATACGCATTGAATTGTTAGCATATACAAAATTAATCAGCTCGAACATCTTGTTTATTCTTTGACCTGTCTTGGCAGAGACAAAGATGAACGGAACATAATCCATAAAACCGAGATTGGTCTTCAGATCCTCGGTGAATTCCTTCATGGTGTTCGTATCCTTCTCGATAGCATCCCATTTGTTTATCGCAACGATGCAGGCTTTCCCCTGCTCGTGAGCATATCCTGCGACTTTGGAATCCTGATCAGTAAATCCGACAGCGGCATCAATAACTATAACTGCAACATCAGCACGGTCAACAGCCATATAGGAACGCAAAACGCTGTAATGCTCGATGCTTTCAAGAACCTTCGACTTTTTGCGGATACCCGCTGTATCAATGAAAACGTATTTGCCAAACTCATTTTCTATAACTGTGTCGGTTGCATCGCGTGTAGTACCGGCAATGTCTGAAACGATGACACGTTCTTCTCCGGCGATACAATTGATGATGGAAGATTTGCCGACATTAGGCTTGCCGATAACCGCTACCTTGATGTGATCATCCTCTTCATCATTATCAGACTCATCAGGAAAATGCTTAACGACCTCGTCCAAAAGGTCACCGGTTCCATATCCGTGAACTGATGAAACCTCGATAGGGTCACCAAGACCGAGATTATAAAACTCATAGAATTCGGGCTCAGGCTCACCGAGCTTATCACACTTGTTAACGCACAAAACGACTGGTTTTCCGGACTTCATGAGCATCGCAGCAACCTCATAGTCGTTCGCCGTAACACCGCAACGAATATCAGTCACCAATATGATAACGTCAGCTTTAGCGATTGCAACCTCAGCCTGATGGCGCATTTGAACCAATATCTTGTCATCGCTGGCAGGCTCAATACCTCCCGTGTCAACAAGCATAAACTCATGACCTGTCCATTCACACTTGGAATAGATTCTGTCTCTTGTAACGCCGGGAGTATCCTCAACGATCGAGAGACGCTGACCGATCAGCTTGTTAAAAAGAGTAGACTTTCCGACATTCGGACGTCCAACAACTGCAACAACAGGCAGTGCCATAATGCAGTCCCCCTTTACATATATTAAAACATTATTATTGTAAAAAAATAGAGAAGGATCGCTCCTCCTCTAAGTTTTGAAGAAGCTTAAGCTTCCTTCTTGATAACCTCTACGCCCTTGTAGAAACCGCAGTTGCTGCAAACCTTGTGGGGGGATGTAAGTGAACCACAGTTAGAGCATCTGCTAAGTGCGGGTGCATCAAGCTTCCAAACGCTTGAACGTCTCTTGTCGCGTCTTGCCTTGGAGACTTTTCTCTTCGGTACTGCCATTTTCGGCACCTCCTCTTTGAGATTTTATTCGTTAATTTACTGCTGCCGCTTTATCCGCAGCATCCGCAATCACCGTCGTTTAGATCCTTGCCGCAAACGAGGCAAAGACCCTTGCAGTCTTCCGTGCACAATACCTTGGTGGGTAGCTGCAACAGCAAATCGGAAATTGCCAACTCATTCAGATCGAGCGAACTGCCGGGACATACCACATATTCAAATTCGTCATTATCCGAGCTGACGCTCTTGACAAGAACATGAGATATATCATAGCTGTATTCGCGATCAAATTCGTTAAGACATCTGTCGCAAAGATGCCGGATGGTGAAACGCATAGTGTAGTCGAGTGAAACTACGCCAGCACGATTCATTACCTGACCGTTTAGCGAAATCGGCGTAATAAATGTTCCAATTATCTTGTATTCTCCTAATTCCTCTAAGGGGATCTCAAGATCGATTTCTTTCTTATCTCCGACTCTGTCGAAGAGTTGTCTTAATTGCAATAACACATTACACCTCAGAATATCACATAGTATTATACTTCTATCAAACTAAAATGTCAATACTTTTTCAAATTTTGTGTTAAACAAGACTTGATATATTGACATTTTAGGACGATTTTAGTTAATTATTACTTAATATATTTGGTTACAGCCTCAGGAAGAGCATCAGCATCTTCAGAAACAGTGAATTCAACGTTGATATCGTTGGAGATAGCTTCAACTGCTGCCAAAAGTGCGCCGAGTTCATCATAGTTTCTGCCGCCGATCTTGAGGATACCGTCAACAAAGATATCTGTGATATCATAGTTACCAGCGATGATACCGGAGATGAATCCATAGAACTTATCGTAGCTGTCGATCTTATATCCGTCAACGTCAACTAAACGAACGCTGGAAGGAATATCATAAGTAAGCTGCATAGACTTTTCGATGCAAACAACGTTGCCCTTTGTGTTAGCCAATGCTTCCTTGATGTTGTCAACAAGAATCTTGGTCTTGCCTGATCCTCTTTTACCTGTTATTAACTTAATCATAATAACGCTCCGTTTCCGCCCTTACGGGCAATTGTTTATTTTAAGATATTAGCCGAAGGCTTCATATCTTTTAGCCGATTGATAATTAGTATCCGAGCTTTTCTTCAAGCTCAGCCTTTTGGGATTCATATCCCGGTTTGCCCAAAAGTGCAAACATGTTCTTCTTATAGCTTTCAACGCCGGGCTGATTGAAGGGGTTAACTCCAAGCATATATCCCGAAATTGCACAAGCCTTTTCAAAGAAGTATACCATTTCACCGAAGTTGAATTCATCAAGCTTGTCCACTTCGATCACGATGTTGGGAACACCGCCTTCTGTGTGAGCAAGAATAGTTCCTTCCATAGCCTTGCGGTTTACTACAGACATATTCTGATTTGTCAAGAAGTTGAGGCCGTCAAGGTTATCCTTATCATCTTCCAAGAAGAGATCTTGCTTTGCGTTCTTGATATCAACGACGGTCTCGAACATAATTCTTGAACCGTCCTGAACGAACTGACCCAACGAATGAAGATCTGTCGAGAAGGTAGCACTTGAAGGATAGATGCCCTTTTGATCCTTGCCCTCACTTTCGCCGAAGAGCTGTTTGAACCATTCTGCCATCATTGCAAATGCAGGATCATAGGACACGAGCATTTCAACGGATTTGCCCTTGCGATAGAGGATGTTGCGAAGAGCAGCATACTTGTAGCAGTCGTTCATATCATCATTCATATATGCTTCACGAGCAGACTTAGCGCCGGCCATAATAGCGTCGATATCGCATCCGGCAACAGCGATAGGCAAAAGACCTACTGCTGTCAAAACAGAGAATCTTCCGCCAACGTCGTCAGCGATCACAAAGGTTTCATAGCCTTCGGTATTAGAAAGCTCCTTAAGAGTTCCTCTCGCCTTGTCGGTCGTAGCGAAAATTCTTTCCTTTGCTTCTTCCTTGCCGTATTTGTCTTCGAGAAGCTTTTTGAAGATTCTGAAAGCAAGTGCGGGTTCGGTAGTAGTTCCGGATTTGGAAATTACGTTAACGCAAAGATCCTTGCCTTCACAGATCGAAAGGATCTCGTTAAGATATGTAGGGCTGATATTATTGCCTACGAAATAGATGTCAGGAGTATCTTTTTTGAGGTTGTTATAGAACGGACTTCTCAAAAGCTCGATAGCAGCTCTTGCTCCCAAATAGGATCCGCCGATACCTATAACTATCAAGATGTCAGCTTTTTCTTTGATCTTTTGAGCAGCAAGCTTGATCCTTTCGAATTCTTCCTTGTCATAATCAACGGGAAGATCGAGCCAACCCAAGAAATCATTGCCCTGACCCGAACGGTTCATTAAAATATTGTGGGCAGTTGTTATTTGCTCACGGCACGCATCATACTCATGAGAATTAACGAACTTATCAGTATACTTCGTAATAAGTTTTATAGACATAGATGTCATATCCTCTCTTATTATTTGTATTAACATTTTAGCATGAATCGGACAATATTGCAAGGAATTTTAATAAAAATTAAGTGACAAAATGCGATTTTTCTTTACATTGCAATTATCTCACTCAGAAGTTTCGCAATTGAGCTGAAAAAACCTCGTTTTTCAACATCATATGATGCTACGATCGGAAGCGAAAATATCTCCTCTTCGTCTATCAGAAAGATAAATCTCCCGACTTCTGTTCCCTCGTATATGGGAGCTGTCAGGTCATCATAGTATTCGGAGATTATCTCGATATCCGCTTCCCTGCTCTTTCGTATGACAAACGGAGTTATTTCTCCAAGTCTTGTTTCTACTGAGCTTCTAACTCCTTTTGATATGCTGACATCTTCACAAAATAACTTCTCAGCCTTGGGTTTATAAAGCATATACGCTGAAAAGCCGGCATTTAGTTTTTCTCTTGCTACAGAAAAGCGTTCGTATTCATCAGGCTCTCCCAAGATGACACACACCATTGTTAATCCGTCTTTTTCTGCGGTTGCGATCAGGCAATTGAGGCAGTCATCACCGTAATACGCTTTCATGCCGGTCAGAGGGATATAGGACTTTATAAGGCGGTTTGTGTTAACGAGTTGTGTTTTACCGTCACGCACATATGCAAGCCACGTGTTGAAATATTCGGTCAGTTCGGAATATTTAGTCAATTCGCTCGCCAATAGCGCTATGTCGCAAGCTGATGTCGCACCGTTATAAGAAATCCCTGTCACGTCAGCATATTTTGTATTGACCATTCCGAGCTCCTTTGCACGCAGGTTCATAAGCCTCAAAAAATCATCTTCGGTTCTTGCAACCGCTTCAGCAAGCGCTACGGAAGCGTCATTTGCATTACCGACAGTGATCGAAAGAATCAGTTCATGAACAGATATCTCCTCACCTACCGCCAGCCATATCTGAGCACCCTGCTGAGAGTTGGCATTAGCTGAAACAGTTACCATCGTATCATACGACAGTTCTCCTCGCTCAATAGCTTCAACTGTTAACAGAAGCGTCATCAATTTTGCAGAGTGAAAAGGTCTTACTATCGTGTTTCCGTTATCCGAATATAGAAGCGTAGAGGTTGACCCCTCCATCAAAACGTATGAATATGGGATCTGTGTATCTGCATAAATGCTGGTCTGTGTCAGCAAAAGTAAGATGAATATCACAAAGCAAAGAAACTTTTTCATAGCCAAACTCCTTTATAGTCATATTGGAGTCTATGCACATAAAAATAAAAAAGACCGACTTATCAGGTCGGTCATGAATTTACGAATCAGTCAAGGATGAACTTTTCGATCTTTTCCAAGAAATCTTCGCAATCATCAACATGTGCATGGAGTTCAACAGGCTTTGAAAGGTCAAGGCTGAAGATACCCATGATGGATTTTGCATCAATAGCATATCTACCGGAAACGAGATCTACGTCGTAATCGCAAAGAGCAACAACATTTACGAACTCTTTAACATCATTAATTGTGCCAAGCTTGATAGTTACCTTTTTCATTTTTAAAACCTCCAAATCATAATTGACACTTAGGTCAGCTTTAATATAACAATTTAAAAATATGCTGTCAAGAGCAATTTACAAGTTTATAAATATGTGCTAAAATTGATCCGAAAGGATGAATAAAAATGTTCGTTTATTACCATACCTTTGGCTGCAAAGTCAACCAATACGAGACCGAAAATATGCGTGAAGCATTGGAAGCACACGGTTTTGAAACAGTAAGAGATATCAGTAAAGCTGATATTTACATAATCAACTCGTGTACGGTTACATCGCAGGCGGATTTGAAATTGAGACAGCTTGTACATAGAATCAGACGCGAGAACTTATGCGGTATTATCGTTGTCTGCGGATGTTACACACAGATTCTCACAAATTCAAACGAGATCCTCCCCGAAGCCGATATAGTTATCGGTACAGACGGGAAGACAAAAGTCGCAGAGCTCATCAAAGAACATATCGAAAACAGACAGAAGTTGAATTACGTTTCTGAGCACAAGAAAGGCGAAGCTTTCGAAAGCATGTTCAACAGCGGTCATGCTGATAAGACCCGTGCGATTATTAAAATACAAGACGGATGCGACAGATTTTGCTCATATTGCATCATTCCGTTCGCCAGAGGCAGAATCCGTTCGAAGCCGCTTGATGATATAGAAGCTGAAGCTAAGGAGCTTGCAAAGACTCATTCGGAATTGGTGTTAGTAGGTATTAATCTTAGCTGTTACGGACAAGACTTAGGCGGTATCGATCTTGCGGATGCTGTTGAAAGAGTTTGTGAAACAAGCGGTGCACAACGTGTTCGTCTCGGATCAATCGAACCGGAGCTTTTGACCGATGATATTGTCAAAAGACTTTCCGAATGTGAAACGTTGTGTCCGCATTTTCACTTATCCTTGCAAAGCGGGTGCAACAAAACGCTTAAGGAAATGCAAAGGATGTATGACAAGGAAGAATACTTTACGCTTGTTTCGAGCCTCAGAAAAAGCTTCAGCGATTGTGCGATCACGACAGATATAATGGTCGGATTCCCTGGCGAGACCGAAGATAACTTTAATGAATCTATAGAATTTGTTAAGTCTGTTGGGTTTGCACAGGCGCATGTTTTCCCCTATTCGAAGCGAGAGGGCACTATCGCCGCTAAGAGAAGCGATCAGATTCCCGCCAAGATCAAGGAAGAACGCGCAAAACTCATGACACAAGCCGTTAAAGACAGCGAACAGCGTTTCCTTCAAAGCATGATCGGCAAGGAATTTGAGGTTTTGTTTGAGCGAGAAAGAAACGAAGAGTATCATCAGGGGCATACGCCGAATTATGTTCTTGTCAAGGTCGAACGCTTTACAGATACAATGTGGCGAAAGACCGCTCGAGCGGTCATTACGAAAGTCGGAAACGGATTTGTATACGGTGCGGTCATATAAAGAATAAGCCGAGAGGTTATCGCCCTCTCGGCTTTTAATATTAATTAAAATACATATATAGCTGGCACTTGAGCATTCCGTTATATAGCTTACGCTTTTTATCTGCCTTTTTGCCAAACAAGCTCTCGAAGTTCTCGTGAGGAGAAATTATATAGCAAGGATTATCCTTTGAAGGACAGAATACCTGACCCATCTTTCTATACAGCTCCTCAGCTTCTTTGATCTCCAGCATGCGCTCGCCATAAGGCGGATTGCATACGGTTATCGCACCGTCTATCGGCTTATAGTCACTGATATCGGCATGAGAAACAGTGATTCTCGGAGCAACTCCCGCCATCTTTGCGTTAGCTTTCGAGAGCTCCACTGCCTTCAGATCAATATCACTGCCATATGCCTTGAATAATGATTCTTTGTTTATGGAGTCAAGCGCTTCGCTTCTTGCATCGTTCCAGACATTCTCAGGAATGGAGCCCCAAGACTGTGCAACGAAACGGCGGCGAAGTCCGGGAGCGATACGCATCGACTTGTATGCAGATTCTATAACAAAAGTTCCGCTGCCGCACATCGGATCGATCACGACGGAGTCGGATCTTACACGGGCAAGATCGATGATTCCCGCGGCAAGAGTCTCTTTGATCGGGGCATCGTTTGAGTTCTTGCGATATCCCCTTTTGTGCAACCCAGCACCTGTCGTATCCAAATACACTGTGCAGATATCTTTTAAGATATTGAACTGTATCTGACAAAGCGCTCCGGTTTCATCAAAGTAATTGATTCCATAGACGCTCTTCAAACGCTCCACTGCGGCTTTTTTGATTATTGACTGACAATCGGGGATGCTGTGAAGTGCTGATTTCAAGGAATGACCCTTAACCGGAAAAGCATCATATTTTCCAATATACTGCTCAAGCGGCAAAGCCTTGACACCCTGAAAAAGATCTTCAAAGGTTTTGGCTGTGAATGTTCCGAGCTCGATCAACACGCGCTCCGCCGTTGCCAGGCAGATATTCGCCTTTGCGATCATCGAAAAGTCGCCGTCGAAGGAAATTCTTCCGTCAGATACAATTAAGTTTTCTCCGCCGATCTTTTTGATCTCGAAGCTCAAAACACTTTCGAGACCGAAATGACAGGGACAGCACAAACGTATTGTTTCGTTCATATATGATATCAGTTCCTTTAGTTGAGTTTTCTTATAAGATCCATTACATAGAAGTATTTGTTGCCGGTAAGCTCCTCATAATGTGCTGTGTCCACGCCTTCGGTAACTATTACGTAAGTTTGCTTATCATCGATCACAAATTCGTCGATGTGTTCACCCGAGCAGGTTGCGGGAATATTTGTGCGCTTATAATAGCCTGTGCCGGTATTCTTACAGTTACTTCCCGCGATCAATCCGGTTTCTTCACAGTAATCACGCTTAACAACGGACGCTGTCGATGCGAATTCGGTAATCTCAGAAGAATCGGCGATGTCGCCGAATATGTTTTTCCACATCTGTGATGAGCCGTAGCAAGAAGATGTGTCGATCTCCTCTGGTATATCATGACCTATCCAAAGACCTGTCACATATTCGGGAGTGCATCCGACAAACCAAAGGTCGTTCCAATCCTGAGTCGTACCTGTCTTAGCGATAAGCTCGACATTTTCAAGACGGGCATTTCGACCGGTACCGCGAGAGGATGTAACAACAGTCTGGAGCATTCTGTTCATAACGTACGCGGAGCTTTCGTCAATAACCTGATCTCCGAGGAAGGTGTGCTGATAAACAGTTTCGCCCGTGTTATCCAATATCTTTGAGATGAATGTTGATTCATAGTATTTTCCGCCGTTGCCGAACATCTGATAGGCTGCGGTGATATCTTCAAGAGTCGTGCCGTTTGTCAATGCACCGACAGACATAGGAGAACGAGCGATATCAGTCATGCCGTTTTGATATAAAGTCAAGCCGTCAAGATGCAGTCTGTAGTACAAAAACTCGAAGCATTCGCTGGGAGAGATCATTTCGACAAGCTGTGCCGCAGTCGTATTGAGCGATCGCTGTAAGCACTGGAATGAGAAGTTATATTCCTTTGACCAGGATGTTGTATATGCACCGCTCGTAGAATAGTTTCTCGGCCAAACGAGATATCCGTTTTCAGAGGAAGAATCCTCAATAAGAAGAGGAACATCCAAGAACTGAGTTGACCAAGTTATCATATCTCTGTCCACAGCTAAAGCATATGAAGCCAAAGGCTTGATACAAGAACCCGGCTGACGAGTCGACATAGTTGCACGGTTGAGGCAAAGAGGACTTGTCTTTTCCCCAATTCCGCCGACAACGCCCAAAATTCTGCCGTTATAGTCCATACAGATGAAAGCGCTCTGTGGAATGTCTTCGCTTCCCGTTTCGGAGAATGTGTATAGATCGAGGTATTTTTCCTCGAGCTCCTTTTGAATGTCAAGATCGACACAAGTATATATCTCGTAGCCGCCGCTTCGAAGCTTATTGTATGCATCCGCCCAATTAAGACCGTAGTATTCCATGAATATATCAACAGCTTGATATATTGCGGCATCAACATAATATGAAGAAACGGAATCGAAGTTGTCATATGCAGAAACTGCGCTTGAGTCGACCTTAGTATCATCGTCAAGCTGAGTATAGACCATACTTCCAACGAGATTTAGCTCTTCAACCAAAGCAGCATCATACTCTTCCGTTGAGATGGCGCCGAATTCAAGCATTTTTCCCAATATATACGTTCTTCTATCAAGATTCTTTTCGGGATAGTCAATAGGATCGTTTGCTACAGGGCTTTTGGTGATTGCGGCAATACATGCAGCTTCAGCAATAGAAAGCTGGCTGACATCTTTATTAAAATAATAGTTCGCTGCAGCTTGAACGCCATAGATATTGTTGTTCAAAGGAACAAGATTGAGATAAGCTTCCAAAATATCGTCCTTTGAATAGTCTTTTTCAAGCTGGATGGATCTGTATATCTCACGGATCTTACGTCCGATACCCGCCATACCGGAATCCTCTTTATCGCCGGTCAGATTCTTTACAGTTTGCTGTGTGATGGTCGATGCACCGCGCTGAGAATCCCAAAATTCCAAGAAGATGTTTGCAAATGCCATCACTGTACCCTGGAAGTCAACGCCGTCGTGGCTGTTAAAGCGTTCATCCTCAGAATAGATGAAAGCATCTCGAACGTGCAAAGGTATCTGTTCAAGGTTCGCCCAGATACGCTTTTCGCCTTCGTTGGAAATCAGATCATAGGTTATCCAATCGTCACCGCTTTTAGCATAGATATATGTGGTGTAGCTCGAAGAGAGATCGTCGAGTTTTACTTCAGATGTCTCACTCATAAGGTTAACGACATATACAGTCAGAGCCGAGCCGATTATCGTCACGGATATTACACAGACCATTAAAATACAAATAACGGCGATAGCGACAGATCTGATCAGCTTTTTAATAGGCTTAAAGACTTTTTTAACGGTTCTTTTGAACTTTCTGAACTTTTCCTTTATGCTGTTCAAGCCATACACTCCTTTCAAATAACACATGATAAGGGAATTAACATATATCAAGTACTATTATAGCACATAAATCTTGATTTGTTAAGAGGAAAGTTAAATCTGTAATCAAACTTTAACAAATAAAAACGGCATGAAGAATATCTCCATGCCGTCTATTGTCGATAAAAGATTATTCAGCAACTTCTTCGGTAGCTTCTTCAACTGCTTCAACAGTTTCTTCAGCAACAGGAAGCAAAGCTCTCATAGAAAGGCTTACGCGCTTCTTGTCAAGATCGCACTCAGTGATCTTTGCTTCAACTACCTGACCAACAGTCAAGAAGTCAGCAACGTTGTTAACTCTCTGGTCAGCGATCTGAGAAATGTGGATAAGACCGTCGATACCGGGAATGATCTGAGCGAATGCGCCGAAGCTTGTGATAGAAACGATCTTAGCTTCAACAGTCTGTCCGAGCTCATAGTTGTTCTTGAAGATCTCCCAAGGATTTTCAGCCTGATTCTTGTAAGTAAGGCTGACCTTGCCGGTCTCCGTGTCGATGTCCTTGATGGTAACTTCGATCTTGTCACCAACAGAAACTACTTCGCTGGGGTGCTTGATTCTTGCCCAAGTGAGGTCGAGCTTTCTTACAAGGCCGTCAACGCCGCCGATATCAACGAATACGCCGTAATCGGTAATGGACTTAACTTCGCCTGTAACAGTCTGGCCAACTTCGCAAGATTCAAAGAACTTGGCTCTCTTAGCAGCTCTTTCTTCCTGAGCTACCTTTCTGATAGAACCAACAGCTCTCTTTCTCTGTTCGTTAACTTCGATAACCTTGAAGTTAACAGTCTGCTTGAGAAGAGTTTCGAGGTTTCCGTCAGCCTTAACGCCTGTCTGGGAAGCAGGAACGAATACACGCATGCCGTTGCAAACAACGATAACGCCGCCCTTGATAACATTGGTTACAACGCCTGTAAGAACAGTGCCGTCTTCAGCAGCCTTCTTAACATCGTCATAGCCCTTCTGAGCGTCAACCTGCTTCTTGGAGAGGGTTACGATACCCTCAACATCGTTGATCTTGGTTACGATTACGTCGATCTCATCACCGACGCTAACAACCTCGTTAGCCTTAGCTGTAGGGTCGTTGGAAAGCTCTGATGAAGGAATATATCCGGTGTGCTTAGTGCCGATATCAACGATAACTTCAGTGCTGTTAACAGCAGTTACTATGCCGCTTACTCTCTTTCCGGTATATATTTTCTTGAAGGTCTGTTCAATCGCTTCTTCAAAGTTGAACTCCTCTTCATTTGTCAGAATTTCAGTCATGGTTTTCTGTACCTCCTTAATGATATACGCCGGAGTTGATGCGCCGGCAGAGATCCCAACGGATCTCACGCAGGAAAAGTCATAGTCAGAAAGTTCGGCGGCGTTTTCAACAAGAACGCACCGAGTGTTCTTTGAACAGATGTCATATAGCTTTTTCGTGTTCGAGCTTGTGCGCCCTCCCACAATAATCATGACATCACATTCTTTTGACAATTCGAGTGCTTCTGTCTGTCGCTTAGAAGTTGCGTAGCAAACAGTGTTATACACCTTTGCATTTGGGAACATCTTCGCCGCTTGAATGCACTTTTCCCACATTTTTATATTATAAGTCGTTTGTGAAAGAATTGCAACACCTTTTTTGCAATTTTCATAATTTTTTCGCATAAGTTCCACAAACTCTTCCGAATCAGCGAAAACATGGTACTCATTTTTACAGTGTCCGCATATTCCGATAACCTCGGGATGGGTTCTATCACCTGCGATAAGCACGATATCCCCTGCCTCGGAACGCTCTTTGACGATCGTGTGGATTTTTGAAACGAAGGGACAAGTAGCATCAACAGTTTTGGCGCCGAGCCTATCAAGCTCGTCATAAACCGATCGTCCCACTCCGTGAGAGCGGATTATAACGGTATCCTCCTCGTTTACGTTTTCAAGATCATCAATAACATATATGCCTTTGGATTCGAGGCCCTTAACGACATCGGGATTGTGTATAAGCGGGCCTAATGTATATACGCACGAATTGGAATCTGCTGTTTCATAAGCGATCTTTACTGCTCTGTCGACTCCGTAGCAAAACCCCGCAGATTCAGCGACACGAATGATAGGGCTCATTCAACCAGCTCCTTAATGGCATTATATATTCTGTCACGTACTTTGTGCATCTCTCTAGCAGACATCTTTTCTATCTTTATCTCATCGGGATGAATCGGCTTTCCGAAACGAATCGTAATCTTTGAGCGAAATTTAAGCTTGCCTTCAAAAGCTATTCCAACCGGACAAACAGGTGCGCCGGAAATCGAGGCAATATATGCAACGCCGCTCTTCGGCTTGCCGAGCGTTCCGTCCTTTGAGCGAGTGCCCTCCGGGAAGAGCATCAAGTTAAATCCGCGGTTTACATAGTCAACAGCACGGTTTAACGGCTCTCTGTCTGAGCTTCCGCGATGAACGGGAATTCCTTGAAGTATAGTCAAAAGGATCTTCAGGAATGGATTTTTAAAGAGCTCCTCCTTACAAAGATATGCATTCGGCTTTTTAATGCACATGCCTATCATTATGGGATCGAACCATGTGCGGTGATTTGCCGCAACCACCATTCCCCCGCCGTGAGGAATGTTTTCTTTCCCCTCGATCTTGATGTTAAAGCACACATAAACCGGGATCGCAACAATGAATCGAACGAGTGCATATAAGAGCATTCCTATCGTCCACTTGAATTTTCTCATTTCAACGGGCGCAACAGGCTTTTTGGTTTTATCTTTAATTATTCTTGAAATTTCGGCAACGACTTCATCAATATTCATATCTGATGTGTCAAGTTCGATTGCATCATCAGCTTTTTTGAGAGGGGCAGTTTCACGGTGTGAATCATTATAATCGCGCTGATTTATATCGTTAAGAATATCTTCATAAACAACATTCTGGCCCTTCTCGATGAGCTCTTTATAACGTCTTGAAGCTCGTTCTTCAGCAGTTGCTGTCATGAATATCTTGACATCAGCCTCAGGCAGGATCACAGTTCCGATATCTCTGCCGTCCATGATAATATCATTCTTGGAAGCGATATCACGCTGAAGATCCAAAAGAAAAGCACGTACCTCAGGAATAGCTGAAACATTGGAAGCAGCCATTGATATTTCGTTTTGGCGGATAGCCAAAGAAACGTCTTCACCGTTGAGTATAACGAGCTGAGCGCCGTTTTCATATTTAAGTTCAACATTGATATCAGAAAGCAAAGGCACGACTTCCTCAGCAGAAGTGGTCAAAGCGCCGTTTCTTGTCGCATACAATCCGATCGCTCTATACAAGGCACCTGTATCCACATATATGAATCCCAATGACTTTGCTACTGCCTTGGCAACGGTTGATTTACCTGCACCGCTCGGGCCGTCAAGAGCACAATTAATTCCCATGTCTAAACATCCTTTCAGTTATGTCAATATCCTTCGCATATCGCACGGGCGGCAGAATATGCAGTTGAAAAAGCAATTTGAAGATTAAATCCTCCTGTGAAGCCGTCACAATCAATGATCTCACCAGCAAAATATAGACCGTCTATAAGCTTTGATTCCATCGTCGCAGGATTTATTTCCTTGACGCTGATTCCGCCGCTTGTGATAATCGCCTCGTCGATCGGACGAAGCTCGCTCGGTGTTAATGTAAAGTTCTTTAATAGATGAACAAGCTGTGATCTCTCTTCACGAGTGATCTGATTTACCGGCTTCAGAGGCGGGATCTTAGATCTGTCAACGACTACGCCAATGATGGATCTCGGCAAAAGCTTGCCCAAGGAATCCATATATCTTACTGTGGGATCATCAGAAAAATCTCGAAGGATTCTTGTATCAAGCTGATCAGCAGTAAGACCCGGCTTGAGGTCGATCGAAATAGTGTATCTTCTGTCCTTCAAGGCATCAGTTTTCATAAGGCAGGAAGCAGAGAGCGACAGCGGCCCTGAGATCCCGTATGGCATAAAGCACATTTCACCGAGTTCGCTGAATATCGGCGACTTCTTTTTAGAGTCGAACAAAGAAAGCGTTACGTTCTTCAGAGTCAGATCGGTCAATTCGCAAACGAAGCGTTCCTCAGTAACAATAGGAACAAGCGAAGGCTTGATATCGGTAACAGTATGTCCGACGCTTTCAGCAAAGAGATAGCCGTCACCTGTTGAGCCTGTCTTCGGATAGGACATTCCACCCGTTGCAATGATAACATTTTGAGCAAAATACTCGTCATTTTGTCCCTTGACGCCGACAAGTACGCCGTCGTCCATAAGAAGCTCGATCGCTCTATCCTTTATGAATCGAACATGATACTTTTTGCATTCTTTAACCAATGCATCGGCGATGTCTGCTGCCTTATCCGATATCGGAAAAACACGGTTGCCGCGCTCAGTTTTCAAAGGCACACCGCGGGCTTCAAACCACTCCATAACGTCATGAGGCGAAAGCTGATTAAGAGCGCTGTATAAAAATCTCGGGTTCTTCGGGATGTTCCTTAACACGGTATCAATATCGCAATTATTTGTGACATTACATCTTCCCTTGCCTGTTATGCGAAGCTTTCTGCCAAGAATTTGATTTGGCTCGAGGACAATAACTTCCTTGCGGCATCGGGAAAGCTCGCATGCGGCGAAAAGCCCCGCAGCTCCGCCGCCTATTATAACGGTATCAGCTCTCATTTCGACTTATCTCCGTTTTTCTGATATACATCATATTCGTCCCAGATCTCCTCAAGCATTGCAAAGTTTTGGGCGACAACTTCCCTGTTCTTTATTGAGACTGCAACGATGAGTGCATTGATCAAGCTGAGCGGTGCAACGAGAGAGTCAACAAACGATACCATATCACTTCTGGCGACCAAAACATTATCAGCGTCAGCGGCGATCGGAGATTCGATGCTGTCGGTTATTGCAATGGACTTTGCACCTTTTTTGTGGGCATATGCGATTGCATGAACAGTCTGCTTTGAGTAACGAGGAAAAGAAATGCCGATAAGCACGTCCTTATCATTGATACGCATAAGCTGCTCATAGAGCTCGCTTCGGCTGCCGGTTTGAACGAGAGTTACGTTTGGAAGCATCAAGCGGAAATAATATGACAAAAACGAAGCGAGAGCCGAAGAGCTTCTGATGCCCATCACATAGACATGCTCAGAATTTATGATATTCTCAACTGCTCTGTCAAAGTCAGCCATCGCGGTCTCTTCAAGAGTATGGCGAATATGCTCGATATCGTGCATCAAGACACTTCTGAACACCTCTCCGTCCTTGAGTTGGTCCAAAGACACCTCGATTCTTTGGACAGCTGTGAGTTTATTTCTCATCGCATCCTGTAATGCTTTTTGAAGCCCCGGATATCCGTCGAAGCCAAGCTCGGATGCAAAGCGCACTACGGTAGATTCGCTTACGCCGACGGTATCTCCGAGCTTTGCAGCAGTCATAAATGCCGCTTTATCATAATGCACAAGTATATACTGAGCTATCTTCTTATGGCCCTTTGAAATCTTCGGCATCCATTCGTTAATAAGCGCAAACAAGTCGTTATTCATTGTTTTTACGTCCTTCCGATTTTGTTATTTCCACAAAGAATTTAAAAGCTTTTTGATGCGCTGACGCCTTTCGGCGGTTTTATCTGAATCGATAACATAGTTATCGTTTTCGTCCTTGATGATAACGTCTCCTTCCTTTGCACCCTCAGGCAGAAGACAAAGAGGAATATTCGTGTGAGTTCTGTCGATATTCTCACAAACTGCGAAGTCGGATTCTATTCGGTCAATTATAAGTTCCATTAAAACCTCCGTTATTTATCACAAGAATAGCTTAATGTGTTTCCGTCAGTAGTGAAGACAACATTTCCGTTAAGGTCTGTGCGAAGAATCACATCAGTATAGCTCGTCAGGCGTTGAACTATTTCGGTGTGCGGATGACCGTAGCTGTTATCTTCTCCGACTTCTATTACACAATAATCAGGAGAGACAGCGTTCAAAAAATCGCTGTTTGATGAGGTGCTTGAACCGTGATGAGCGACCTTATATACATCTGCATCAAGATCATATCCCAAAGAAACAAGCTCTTTTTCGATCTTAGACTCGGCATCGCCGGTAAAAATAAACGAAGTGTTTCCGAAAACGAACTTTGTAGCGATGGAATAATTATTCATGTTGTCGCCGCTGTAATCCGTTATATAGTTGTATACCGTTCCGCTTCCGAGAGTAATGACTTCATTTTTGGCAACATACAAGCTACAGCCTTCATCAGCAATTGCCAACAAAAGATTCTCATATACTCTGGTGGTCGGTGTGTACTCATCCGCAACCTTCGGCATGATAACGGCGTCAACGGTAATACTTGAAGAAATAACGTCAACAAGTCCGCCTATATGATCGGAATGAGGGTGAGAACCGATGACATAATCGAGATGATCAATGCCGATGCTGTTAAGATAATTGACAACAACTGCACCGTATTCGACCTCACCGCCATCAATAAGCATCGTTGAGCCATCATCAGAGATGATGAGCTGACAGTCGCCCTGTCCGACATCAATGAAATGAACGTATGCGTTACCGTCGGCTTCAAATTCAACCTCTTGGCTATCTGTTGATAAGAAAGGGACGGTTATATATCCTGCCTCGTGCATGCCGATAATGATGGCAATTACGACGGCGATAAGAGTTATTATTGATGAGAACTTATCATTTTTTCTTTTGCGTTTTTTTGCCATGATGTCCTCCTGTACGCACTGATGCGTTTTTGTTGGTTACACGTTTTTTATTTGTGTGCTGAGCATTATATCGCTGCTGCTTTTGCAAATATTCCTTATCGGGAGCAACAAGGCACTCTTTATTATTGCCGATAAGGTCTCGTCTTCCCGCTTTTTCGAGGATCTCGATGATTCTGTGCTGATTCTTGGGCATAAAATACTGTAAAAGTGCTCGCTGAGCAGATTTTTCTTCGCTTGTTTTTGCAACGTATACAGGCTGCATCGTATAAGGATCCAAACCTGTATAGAACATACAGGTGGATATTGTGCCCGGTGTGGGATAGAAATCCTGTACCTGCTCCGGGCGGATATTATTCTCTTTCAAGAAGCAAGCAAGGTCTATAGCATCCTTTATGGTGCTTCCCGGGTGTGATGACATGAGATACGGAACAAGATATTGTTCTTTGCCGATCTTGCCCGTAATTTCATAGAACTTCTTTTGGAAGCGTTTATAGGCTTCAATATGGGGCTTGCCCATTTTATCCAAGACCTGCGCCGAGCAATGCTCGGGTGCGACTTTTAGCTGGCCGCTGACGTGATACTTGATGAGTTCATTAATAAATTCATCGTCCTTATCTTCGATAAGATAGTCATATCTTATGCCCGAACGGATGAACACCTTTTTAACCCCTTTAACAGCACGAAGCTTGCGTAAAATGTCGATATATTCGGTGTGATCAACGTCCAAATTAGGGCACGGAGTAGGAGCTAAGCATTTTTTGCCCTTGCAAAGCCCTGATTTGAGCTGTTTTTGGCAAGAAACATTTCTGAAGTTTGCCGTCGGGCCGCCAACATCGTGAATATAACCCTTGAAGTTCGGCATTTTAGTCAAAAGCTCCGCTTCGCGAAGGATAGATTCTTCACTTCTGACGGATATCTTTCGTCCCTGATGCAAAGCAATTGAGCAGAAATTGCAGAAGCCGAAGCAACCGCGGTTATGAGTTATCGAGAACTGAACCTCTTCGATCGAGGGAACTCCTCCGTCCTTTTCATACATTGGGTGATAGGTTCTCATATAAGGAAGATCAAATACAGCATCAAGCTCTTCAGTTGTAAGAGCATATGGCGGCGGATTCTGAACAAGCATAAGCTTACCGTGACGCTGGATAACGGTCTTGCCGTAAACCTCATCCTGCTGATCGTATTGGATACGGCAGGCTTTAGCATACATTTCTTTATTCTCGCTGACCATCTCGAACGAGGGACATTCAACAGCCCCGAGAGGAGTTTCAACAGTCGGACAGAGATAACAAGTTCCCCTTACGTCACGGATGTCCTTGATGTTCTCTCCGTTACGCAAGCGGTTGGCAAGCTCGACGATGCAGTTTTCGCTCATACCGAACATCAGAATATCAGCTTTTGATTCCAAAAGAACCGAAGGACGAACAGAGTCATCCCAATAGTCGTAATGAGCGAAACGCCGAAGCGATGCTTCTAATCCGCCGATGAGGATAGGAGTGTCGGGACAAAGTCTACGGAGTATGTTGGAATATACTGTCGCCGCATGGTCAGGGCGCTTTCCTGCAGCGTTCCCTGCGGAATACGCATCAAAATCACGGCGGCGCTTTGCAACACTGTAATGAGCAACCATCGAGTCGATATTACCTGCAGAGACCAAGAAAGCAAGCTTGGGCGTTCCAAGACGCAGAAACTCGCTGTCACGGTGCCAATCCGGCTGAGCTATGATGCCGACCGTAAAGCCGTTATGCTCAAGAACACGGGATATTATAGCCGCACCAAAGCTCGGGTGATCGACATATGCATCGCCTAAAATATATATAAAATCAAATTGTTCGATTCCGCGCTCGATCATATCGGCACGAGAAACAGGCATAAAGCCGTTCATCAAAATCACCTACAAAAAATTATTACTCTTCGTTGGGCAAGTCATCGTTGATACTAACGCTTGAAACGCCGCCGAGTGTAGCACTTCTTTCAAGCCACTGAGCCTGAGTCATTCTTATTTCACGGGGCTTTGCGCCGTCTGCAGGGCCGATGATTCCCATTTCCTCTATCTCATCAATGATTCGAGCGGCACGGGCATAGCCAAGGCGAAGCTTACGCTGTAAGAAGGAAGTTGACGCAGTCTGATTCTCAATAATGACCTTTATAGCCTTGTCGATCATCGATTCTTCGGAATTGGGATCTTCATTGGGTTCATCACCGGATGCCGACTTTTCACCCTTTGCAACAGGAATGTGCTTTTCGATCTCAGAAGCGATCTCTTCGTCGTATTTGGAAGTCTCCTGTGCCTTAAGGAAGTCAACGACTCGTCTTATCTCTTCTGTGGTAACAAGACCGCCCTGGATACGCATCGGCTTTTCAGCGCCCGCGACACGCAAAAGAAGGTCACCGTGATTGAGAAGCTTTTCAGCGCCGCCTTCGTTAAGGATGACACCGGAGTCGATCTGGCTTGATACACGCAAAGCGATACGGGAGTCGATATTTGCTTTGATAAGACCTGTGATAACGCTGACTCGGGGAGACTGAGTTGCGATAACAAGGTGCATACCTGCAGCACGGGCAAGCTGTGCCAAACGGCAGATCGAATCTTCAACTTCCTTGGGTGCAGCCATCATTAAGTCGGCAAGCTCGTCCACAACGATAACGATCTGAGGAAGAAGCGGGAGCTCGTGCTCCTTAGCATATGCGTTATATTCTTTAATCTCACGCACACCGCTGTTTGCGAACATATTATAGCGTTTCATCATTTCCGTAACAGCCCAGCCCAAAGCACCTGCTGCCTTTTTGGCTTCTGTTACTACAGGAATCAACAAATGAGGAATTCCGTTATATACGGGGAATTCGACCTGTTTCGGGTCGATAAGAACGAGCTTGACCTCATCGGGAGAGGCGTTGTACAA
Source organism: uncultured Oscillospiraceae bacterium (assembly GCA_964650705.1). Lineage (GTDB taxonomy): Bacteria > Bacillota > Clostridia > Oscillospirales > Ruminococcaceae > Faeciplasma. Next base: position 158,693 of record CAZYUJ010000004.1, on the reverse strand, counting down.
AATGCTCATGATGATAGAGTTTGTGAACACAGACTTACCGGAACCGGTTGTACCTGCGATGAGCAAGTGAGGCATTTTTGCAATGTCTGCAACGATTATCTTTCCTTCAATATCCTTGCCTACTGCGAACGCAACCTTGCTCTTCAAAGAACGGAATTCTTCACTGTCGATAAGTTCACGGATATAAACGGTGTCTCTTATCTTGTTTGCAAGCTCAATTCCGACAGCGGCTTTACCGGGAATCGGAGCTTCAATTCTCACGCCGCTTGCGGCAAGATTAAGAGCGATGTCATCAACAAGGTTTGTGATCTTGCTGACCTTTACACCTGCTGCGGGCTGAAGCTCATAACGGGTAATGGATGGGCCTCTATGTATTTCAACGATACGAGTAGATACGCCGAAGCTCTTCAGTGTATCGACCAAGGTCTCAGAGTTTTGAGCGATCTCGGCACGGGTCTCCTCAACACTGACAGAATGTCTCGGAAGATTAAGGAGATCAATTGACGGGAAGCTATATGACGATTTTGTTACTGTATCATTTTCTATAAGCGTTGTCTGTCCGTCTTCATCAACATAAATGGGGTTGACGGTATCCGATTCGATGACCTGTGAGTCATCAGTTTCATCTACGGGGATGAAGTCACCCGGCATTGAGGGCTTCTTTTCCTTTTTGACCTTGACCTTCTTAGGCTTTTCGGTCTTTTCTTCGGGCTTATCCTCAGTCATTGAGATAACAGGATGTATCGGCAGCTGAGCATTCGAAGGATCTTCATCGGGAATAAACTTTGCGATGTCGATACGCTTTTCTTCTTTTGATTCAGGGGTCACCCTAACGAGCAGATCGGCAGCCTCTTTTGCGCGTTCTTCACGGCTTTCATCAACAGCTTTTTTCATGCGCTTCACAAGGGACGCAAAGAAATTCCAGACATCAACCAAAGTGATATTTGTCAAAAGCATTACAAAGAGCAAGACGAGCAATATGATGATTATCAGCGCACAAACAGGACCGCAAAGCGACGTAAGAGTTCCGCCGATGATAATACTTAATGCTCCGCCGCCCCTCATCTCAATGCCGTTTTTGTACAGAGTTGTGATAATATCGGTTACGCTGTCACCGCTGTATGGTGTGGAAGAAGTTATGAATGAATACATGATCTCAAAGGCAGGGCCTATCAAGAGCAAAAGGATGGCACCTTGAATGACCTTGAAGATGACAGCGCTCTTTGAACGGTCAAGCGCCATCATTACAGCAACATAGATAATTATCGGCGCAAGTAAGGTAGCGGATATTCCGAAGAGTCCCCACAAAATATCATGCATAACTGTCCACGCAGCCTGACCTTTGACGTATGTAAGAAACAGAACAAAAATGCCTATTATGAAAATTATCGTTGACCACATTCTTGCCTTTGCTATTCTGACAGCCTCAGACTGTTCACGTCTCTGTTTCTTTGTTTCAGACTTGGCCGAAGTTGACTTTTTATTTGAAGATTTTGTGTTCTTTGCAGCCATGATGTATACGTCCTTTCAAATATGTTATATGCTAAACAGCCAAAGAGATAGGATGACCTATGATCATTTCAGCAACAGCGATCACCAAGACGACCACGCCTAAGATAGCTGTGTATATGTAGAATATTTTGAATTTATCAGATCGCATCAGCCACTGAACGAGCTTTATTGCCAAAAGTCCGACAATTGCTGCTACAGCAAATCCGATAATACAGTTTATAAAGCTCACGGAAGACTCGGATGCTAAGCCGTCTTTGACCTCAACCAAACAACCGCCCAAGATCGCAGGGATCCCCAAGATGAAGGAATAGCTTACGGCTTCATCTCTTTTAAGACCCGTGAAGATGCCGGCTGTTATTGTAGAACCTGATCGCGAAACACCGGGAAGGAGAGCAACAGCTTGGAAGAAGCCGATGGTCACAGCGTCCTTAGCGGTAACGTCAGTTATCTCCTTAGTCCCCTTTTCAGTTCTGTCTGCCATGAAAAGGATCGCAGCAGTATACAGAAAACAAATACCCTCCGCAAAAATGCTTGCGTCTTCAGAGAAGCTTTCAAAGAAGCCTTTGCAAAGATAGAAAGGAATAAGCACAGCCGTCGAGATTATAAACATGAATATAACGCGGCGCGCAGGCTCCATATGCTTGAAGCTGAATTTTCCTGTGAAAATGTCCTTTATCATTGCAAAGAACTCAACGATAAGAGCAAATATCTGATTCCAAAAACAAACGAAAACCGCAACCAATGTTCCCAGATGTAAAACGGCTGAGAACATCAGCGCACCATCACCGCTTGTACCGGTCAAATGCTGAAACACGCTTAGGTGACCCGATGATGAAACGGGCAAAAACTCGGTGAGCCCTTGGATTATTGCTTGTAAAATAGCTGAAAGAACTGACATGGTGTCTCCTTTATCCGTCAAAGATCTGTCCCGGCATATATCTTTTATCGAGATACATTTTGGGATCGGTTGAAAATAGTGATGTTATGATTTTATTATTACCTTTAACTGTATATTCGATCCTGCCGCCCTTGATGTCAGAATATGAAGCCGGCAGAAACTCTTGTGCAAAAATATCATTCTGACTGATTATTGTGTAGAGCAAGGCGAGCCCTCCTCTATCATTTTGTACAAACAGTCGATCGCTTCACTGAGTCCGCCCTCTGAGTCGATAAGACCCTCTTTAACAGCTTCCTCACCGGAAAGAACAGTCCCGACATCCATCACAAGCTCGCCTGTTTTCATTATAAGCTCTGTAAAGCGGTCGGATGATACGTTAGAGTTGTCGCAAACGAAGCGAACAATGCGCTCCTGCATCTTTTCAAAATACGAAAGAGTTTGAGGTATCCCCAAAACAAGGCCCGTCATTCTTACGGGGTGTATAGTCATTGTGGCACTTCTAACGATGAATGAGCGCTTTGCGCTGACAGCGAGAGGTACGCCGATCGAATGACCTCCGCCTACGACGATCGAAACAGTTGGCGTTTTCATTGAAGAGATCAGCTCGGCTATCGCAAGCCCCGCTTCGACGTCTCCTCCGACAGTGTTGAGAATTATGATCAAGCCCTCAATAGATTCATCCTGTTCTATAGCAACGAGCGCAGGCATGATGTGTTCGTATTTTGTCGTCTTGTTTTGAGGCGGCAGGATATAATGTCCTTCTATCTGGCCGATAATGCTGAGACAGTGGATGTTGTGCTTTGAGCCTTTAATCTCTATATCTCTGAACTTTTCAGACTGTGCGATCTGCTCGTCTGTAATTGACATTTCTTCACTCATATGCTCCTCCGAATTTCACAAGCTTTTAATCTATTGTCTGCTGAAAACGCAAAGATATGCAAATAGAAAAAATGAAGGAAAGCGCCGACTGAATTTCAAAATGTTGTGTACTCATAAAGATACATTGTAATTATAATCTATATAGGGTGTTAAGTCAAGAAGGTGTTCGTGCATTTTGCAAGATTTCTTTCATTTGCCTTTAAAACATTTTAGCGCATTATCTCGCAAAAGTGATTGTTAACGCCTTGACAATTTGGGCTTTATATAATATGATTATTATATCTTTTTTCATACGGAGGTATTTTGATCATGGGACTTACTTTAGCCGAGAAAATCCTTAAAAATCACCTTGTTGACGGAGAGTTCGTCAAGGGCAAGGAAATAGGTATTAGAATAGATCAGACGTTGACTCAGGATGCTACGGGAACAATGGCTTATTTGGAATATGAAGCTATGGGTGTGCCACGCGTTAAGACAGAAAAGAGCGTTGCATACATCGACCACAACACACTTCAATCGGGATTTGAAAATGCTGATGACCACCGCTTTATCGGATCGGTTACTAAGAAGCACGGCATTTACTTCTCACGTCCCGGCAACGGAATCTGTCATCAGGTTCACCTTGAGAGATTCGGCATCCCAGGAAAGACTCTTATCGGTTCCGACTCACATACTCCCACGGGCGGCGGCTTGGGCATGATCGCAATCGGTGCGGGCGGACTTGACGTTGCCGTTGCCATGGGCGGCGGAACTTATTATATTACATACCCCAAGATCGTCAAAGTTGAGCTAATCGGTAAGCTTTCTCCTTGGGTTGCCGCAAAGGACGTTATTTTGGAGGTTTTGCGCCGAATGAGCGTTAAGGGCGGCGTCGGAAAGATCATCGAATACACGGGCGAAGGCGTTAAAACACTCTCCGTTCCCGAAAGAGCAACTATCACAAACATGGGCGCAGAGCTTGGTGCGACAACAAGTATCTTCCCTTCTGATGAGAATACACTCGCATTCTTGAAAGCACAGTGCCGTGAGGAAGCTTGGGCTCCTCTTTGTGCTGATGAGGATGCTGTTTATGATGAAGAGATCGTCATCAACCTCAGCGAGCTTGAACCTTTGGTTGCTTGTCCGCACTCCCCTGACAACGTCAAGACTGTCAGAGAACTTGAGGGCATGAAGATCGATCAGGTCTGCATCGGTTCTTGCACTAACTCCTCGCTTTTAGATATGCTGAAGGTTGCTCACATTTTGAAGGGCAAGACCGTTCATCCCGATGTATCGTTATCTATCGCTCCCGGCTCGAAGCAGGTTTTGAACATGATCGCTGATTGCGGAGCGTTATCGGATATGATAGATGCGGGTGCAAGAATCTTGGAATCCGCTTGCGGACCTTGTATCGGTATGGGTCAGGCACCTAACTCAGCAGGCGTATCGCTCAGAACCTTCAACCGAAACTTTGAGGGACGCTCCGGCACAAAGGACGGAAAGATCTATCTGCTTTCCCCTGAAACTGCTGCTGCATCCGCAATCACTGGTGTTTTGACCGACCCGAGAAGCCTTGGCGAGATGCCCGAGTTTGAGCTTCCCGAGGTATTCACTATCAATGACAATATGGTAGCAGCACCTGTTGATGCCGACAAAATGGACGAGGTCGAGGTTTTGCGCGGCCCCAACATCAAGCCCTTCCCCGAAACAAGTGAGCTTGATGATAACCTTTGTGTTCCCTGTTCGTTAAAGGTTGGAGATAATATCACGACCGATCACATCATGCCTGCCGGCTCAAAGATCTTACCGCTCAGATCGAACATTCCTGAGATATCGAAGTATTGCTTCACTGTGTGCGATGACAAGTTCCCCGAAAGAGCAAAGTCAATGGGTGCAAGCATTATTGTAGGCGGCGAGAACTATGGACAGGGATCTTCAAGAGAACACGCTGCACTTGCTCCTCTTTATTTAGGAGTCAAAGCCGTTTTGGTTAAGAGCTTCGCAAGAATCCACAGAGCAAACCTTGTTAACGCAGGTATTTTGCCTCTTGAATTTGTTGATCCTTCAGATTACGATCTTATTTCACTTGGCGACGAGCTTGTTATTGAAGGCTTAAGAGATACCGTTGCCGACGGAAATAATGTTAAGATCGTAAACAAGACCAACGGCAAGGAGATCGTTTGCAAGTGTGAACTTACAGACAGAAACAAGGATATCATTTTGTCGGGCGGTCTGCTTAATTACACCAAAAACAACATATAAGGGAGAAAATCATGATGGAAAAGATTAAAATGATCACGCCGCTCGTTGAGATGGACGGCGACGAAATGACAAGAGTTATTTGGAAGATGATTAAGGATGAGCTTATTCTTCCCTATGTAGATCTTAAGACTGAGTATTATGATCTTGGTCTCGAATATAGAAACGAGACGAATGATCAAGTGACTATCGATTCGGCTGAAGCCACTAAGAAGTACGGTGTAGCTGTAAAGTGTGCAACCATTACACCCAATGCTGCAAGAATGACAGAGTATAACCTCAAGGAAATGTGGAAGTCCCCTAACGGAACGATCAGAGCGATCTTGGACGGCACTGTTTTCCGTGCTCCTATCGTTATCAAGGGCATCACTCCGTTCATTCCTACATGGACAAAGCCTATCACGATCGCACGTCATGCATATGGCGACATCTATAAGAACACAGAGCTCAAGGTCCCCGCGGGCTGTAAAGCGGAACTGCTTGTCACAGATGAAAACGGTAATGAAACAAAGGCTCTTATTCATCAGTTCACCGATTCTGACGGTATCATCCAAGGTGTTCACAATGTTGATAAATCTATCGAAAGCTTTGCACGTTCTTGCTTCAACTATGCTTTGGACACAAAGATGGACATCTGGTTTGCTTCGAAGGATACCATCTCAAAGACATATGACCACAGATTCAAGGATATATTTGCTGATATCTATGAAAACGAATATAAAGCGAAGTTTGAGGAAGCAGGAATTGAGTACTTCTACACTTTAATTGACGATGTTGTTGCAAGAATCGTCAGATCTAACGGCGGTGTTATCTGGGCTTGCAAGAACTATGACGGCGACGTTATGTCCGACATGGTTGCAACTGCTTACGGCAGCTTGGGACTTATGACATCTATTTTAGTATCTCCTGACGGCGTTTATGAGTATGAAGCTGCACACGGAACCGTTCAGCGTCACTATTATAAGTGGCTCAAGGGCGAAAAGACGTCGACAAACCCCGTTGCAACCATTTTTGCTTGGTCGGGTGCTTTCAGAAAGCGCGGCGAGCTTGACAACATTCCCGAGCTCTGTGACTATGCTGACAAGCTTGAGGCGGCGACAGTCAAAACGATCGAATCCGGAATTATGACCGGCGACTTATATTCGCTCTCGACAATTGAGGACAAAAAGACCGTTGACAGCGAAACATTCCTCAGAGCAATTGCTGACAACTTGGCAAAGAGCTATAATTAATTCACAAGAAAGGAAGTAAGGCTTTGCGTACTGATATATCAGCTTCTGTAATCAAGCGACTCCCCCGCTATTATCGTTTGCTCGGTGAACTTTCAAAAAAAGGTGTCGTGAAGATTTCCTCAAAGGAACTTGCGAGCTTTTTGCGCTCCACCGCCTCTCAGATACGTCAGGATCTTAACTGCTTCGGTGGATTCGGGCAGCAGGGTTATGGCTATAACGTCGAATCATTAAGACATGAGATCGGCGAGATCTTGGGTGTCAATAAAAAGCTTCCGGCAATAATCATCGGAATGGGAAATATGGGAAGGGCTTTAGCTTTACATATAGATTTTCCCGAGCGAGGCTGTGAGCTTATCGGGCTGTTTGATTCAAATTCCGCTCTGACCGGGATCATGGTCGGAGATATGGCGATAAGGAATTTCGCTGAGATAGAAAAGTTCTGTGGCGAGCGCAATCCCAAGGTCGCTGTTTTGTGTGTTCCAAAGGATAGCGCAAGAGAGATCGCTGATAAGCTTGTAGGGCTTGGGATCAAAGGCTTTTGGAACTTCAGCCATTATGATCTGACAGATGTATATGAGGATGTGTCGGTGGAAAACGTGCATATCGGTGATTCTTTACTCAGGCTCGGATATGCTATGAATTATGCCGAAGACTAATAGGTATTAAAAATCCCTCGGAGTGATCCGAGGGATTAATTTTATGCAACCGTTGATTTCTTTTGGCGAGGGTTGACGAACTTTCCTATCGTGTCGTTTACGTTTGAAACAACAGCAAATGTGTCCGGATATTCGTCTAATATCTCCTTAAACTGGACGATCTCGTATTTATTAATAATGCAGAAGAGCATGCTTTTCTCTGTCTTTGTGTAGCAGCCTTCTCCTCTGAAAACAGTAGCAGAGTGTCCTAAGCGTTCGATGATCGCCTTTCCGACCTCATCAGGCTGAGTTGTGATAACCTCAAACTTGACAGCTTCGCGATTGCCCTTAAGCATCTTATCGCTGATCGTACTTGTAAAGAATGAATTCAATACGCACAGAATTACAGGCTCAAGGTTATAGCCATAAACAAAATATGACATAACTGCAACGATAACGTTTAATCCGAATGCGATCCAAACAAAGTTAAGATTGGGGCGGAATTTGTGAATGAGAGCAGACACGAGCTCAGTTCCGCCTGAACAACCGTTCAACAAGAACGCAGTTCCGACGGTTGCACCGCTGATGATACCTGCGACAACAGGGCCCAAAATAGTACTCGTTCCGTTGTCCGTCTGATATATAAGCATCGACATATCAAAGCTTTGGAATAATACAAGTCCGCCAGAGAAACAGATGATATAAACAAGAGTTTTTATGGCAAATTCTTTATCAACGAAAATGAACACCAAAATGATTATCGGAATGTTCATAAGAAATGAAAGGTAACCGGCATTAATACCGAAAACGTATTGGATTATGGTTGCAATTCCGTTAAAGCCCGCAGGAGCGAAGTTGTTCGGGAATATAAACATAACATAGGATAATGAGCTGATTACAGCAAGTGCGATTATGGTTACATATTCAAAAGATTTTTTGATAACATTTTTCATTGCGGTTAGTCCTTTACATTTGGAATGTGATATTTTTGGTTGTTACGTGCTTATCATCATTAAGCCTTATAAGGCGAGGGATCACGACCGATCCCGGTCGTGACGGGATATCAACAACGGTAATCGATGTGAAATTCATGGCATAGGTCAAGCAAACATACGGAAACGGAAGGTCAAACAGTTTTGAAAGAACTGCGGCACCGGAGCCGCCGTGTGAATAGAGTGCAACGATATCATTGCATTCCCGTTCACAATGAAGCTTGCCGTCATCTGAAAATTCATATCCGAACTGTTTTATCCAATCGGAAAATCCTTGTGATACCTTATCAACGCTATCTACAACGATATTTCCTGAGAAATATTTATGAGATCGCCAATCGTCACGCAAAAGATCAAACCCTTCATTCTGAGAAAGCTGCTCCGCTGTATTCCAAGGGTGGCCGCTATCAAAAAGGTCTGAGGATTCATCTTTTTTGCCCCAATGGATCTCTCGCATGAATTCAAGCGGAATAACATCAAGTCCGATGCGCTCTGCTGTGAACTTTGCTGTTTCAAAGGCTCGCCCACAGGTTGAGGAATAGATTTTTTGTATATTCTCATCAAGCATTTTTTCGGCACACGCAGCGGCTTGCTGACGGCCAAGCTCGGTCAAACAATCCTTTGAATAATCGGGATGTCCGTGTCTGACAAATACAATTCTCATATCAGGTCTGAATCCTTTCGTGATCTTTGCTGCTGACAAACCTTATCTATAAACATTGCATATTTAGCAACAGTTTTTCTTTCCTTTGGCATTATATAGTATAGCCTCTTGTCGAAATAAATATCGAATTCTCTGTTTGCAGTATAGGGCGTGCCACCGATCTTAGGCGTTGAAAGCTCGAATTCAAGAGCTTCACCGTATACGGTTCCGTCAAATCTGAATGTATCTTTATCAAGGGCAATGTGTGCGTTTCCTGCATTCAGATCCATGTTACCCTTTTCATTAACAGTCCCGATATCGGCATCAAATTCGAATTTCGAATCTATATCAAGCTCATCATATTGCCACAGATACCATTCATTTATGGTGCTAAAACGGCAATCCTCAAAATAATTTTGTGTGCTGTGTTTGGTTACGAAGCCGCACTCCTTACATTCGATATGAGAATCGTCTGAATGAGTCTTGAATTCAACAAAGCATCTCGGGCATTTATATAAAAGCTTATCGAGCCCCTTGGTGGTATCTGAGCAGATATATTCTTCGCCGCACATTGCTTTTTCATCATCGTGAAGAATTGCGCCGTCAATAACCTCAGAGACATATCTTATGTCAGCAGATCTAAGAGAGCTGCCCTCGAACAGCTTTTGAGCAGTAACTAAGACTTTGCCCTTTCTGAAGGTTTTTGACCACTTGGGATACACAAGCGAAGCTCCGTTAGCAGTTATGCAGTATACATCAACACCAAGCTTTTTAATCAGCTCAGCCGTTCCGGGAGTTACGGGATGTGAGTGAGGAGCTGAATTAAGTCTTCCTTCGGGGAACATTACTACGATATTGCCTTCATTTTTTGCACGCATGATATTCATGATAGTGCTGGCATCCGGGCAGAACATCTTCTTTGTTATAACATGAGCGAGCTTTGTAAAAGCAAAGCGTGTCAGAGGCTTTGCAACGAAATGCTCGCTGACTACGAAGCTGAGGCGCTTGGGATAGCATGCGATTCCCAGAATTATAGGGTCAAGTGCCGAGGTGTGAGGAGCGATAATAACAGCGGGGCCTTTCAGATCTGAAAGTGCCGAGGTGTCAAGCTCTAGCTTAATGCCCTTTATTGCGAAGATGAGCTTGCTGATAAGATAAGCAATTGCATAAACAACTTTTGATGGCTGACCAACTTTCTTTTTCTTGTTGGATCGTTTGCTCATGATGTTCACCTCAGAAAGACAAAATAGTTACACATTGTATAGTATCACAATATATCAAAAAAGACAAGATTTAAAGCGCAAAAAATCCGCCCAAAAGGACGGATCTTATATTATTTTGAACAGAGCTCCTTTTTACTTTTCGTAAACTTATACAGCTCTTCTGCTGCAAGGCGAGCTTTTGTTACGACATCACAGCTATCCTTTGGGAAACAATAATAAAACGCCTTGGTATCACCGACGGATATCATATCACCGATCTCATACCACAAATAATCCGCGTTGATACAATATGTTGAGAGCGGTTTTTGATGATAGTCAAGTCTTCCGTCACAGCCTGTGAGTCGGAAACCGTCTTTATCATGCACGAGTCTGCCGCTGCCGATATTATATACGCATTTTGTGTCGATGATCGTGCATATATCAACGTCAAGATCAAGCTTATATGTTCCGTCTTCGATCTCTTTTTTGACACATTCACGCTCCCATTTATACCAATCAGGGATGTGAGAAAACTCGGTATCACCGTCCAAAGCTCTTATATACCCAAGCTCAGTGAGTTCATATTCCTTGGAGCAATGCTCACACTTAAGCGTTGTCCCTTTGCCGATCATTTTTCCCTCTGTGTGGCAGTGCGGGCATTTATAGAGAACACGGTTCAAGCCGTCAGCTCTGAACTTTTCGTTTATTACTATTTCATTTTGTTGTTGCCATCTAAAATTATCTATCTTTGCAAACTCTTCATGAACTATTGCATTGATATCATCAGCGCTCATTTTCGAAATATCCTCAGGCGAGAGAATATATTCCATTTCAGCGCTGACTTTTACCTTTCTTAGCTGTAAGCCGTTATATAAGGGGTCACGGGCGAATGCGCCGAATGTCCTTATCATTACAACGGGTACATTCAAAAGCTTTATGCATTTGCCCAAGCTTTCGGGCAAAGTAGTTGCAGTGCCGTCAAAGCTATAACCTGCCTCGGGGAACATCAGAATAGACGACTTCAGTTTCCGAGTGCAATATAGCATATCCTTAACAAGCCGAGTGTCGGCAATATACTTTCGTGCAGGAACGCAACCGATAAGGCGCATTAAGAGCTCCTTGCCAATGAATGCATCAGTCGAAGCAATTATATTGAATGCACGCGGGAATAAAATACAGCTTGCGATCTTAGCATCAATAAATGATGAGTGATTCATCAAATACAAACAAGGCTCCTTTTTTCCGAGCTTGTCCATGTTGATCTTCTTTAGCTTGAAGCGGGTCATGAGAAGATCGAAAAACGAAAGAACGACCAAAAGGACACGGAATATAACCATCGTTCTCAACGGTTTTATATTTTTATTCGGAGTCATGGACATGATCTTGGAATAGTCTATTTGTTTAACCTTGATTTTCATAAGTCTCCCCTATTCTTGTGAAAATTTATTTTAGCGCATCATTAACTTTATATATTATTGATCGTCCGTCTTTGCCGCATTTTTCGCTGACGCCCAAATAGGTTAGGATATTCAAAGCAGTATTTGCGTAGCTGAGATTTGTTTTCATTGCTTTTGCATAGTCTTTAGACTTAAAATACTCCGGTAGATCTTCGGGTAAGAAGATCTTATAGTCGCTTGGACACGACAGAGTGCATGAATCAACGAATTCAAGCGGCATCATTTCAAGGCGTGTTGAACGGTATTTTCTGTCTTTCCCGTAGCCATCAAGGTTTCTGTATTCCTCAGCGTCAAAGAGCAAAAGTTCAATTTCGAGGTTTTCCCAATCCAAGAAATACTTGATCTTATATAGCTCTAAAACTGCAGAAAAGAAGCTTCCCGCCTTCGGAGATTTGCGGCGTTTTGTGGTCTCACCTGTCTCACCGTCAACCCACAAAAGCCAACGGTTGCGAGGGATAGGATATACAACCTTGACATTATATCCCGAAAGTAAATAGTGCTCGAGCTTGTCTCTTAGACGGTTAAGCTGACGTGTTTGTATCTCTATTATGTTGTTGTCACGGCAAATATCCGCTGTGTAGCTGTCGATCTTGACTTCGTGATGATCGCGGTCAGGCTCATAATAATTCTTCAACAGAGCGTGAAGATACTTTTCGCTGAGCGTTCCGACCCCTGCGCTGAAGTGCAATTCGTCAATCGGAAGAGCCAAAAGCTCATTCAGACGGCTAAAGTCAACTGAGCCCATGAGCGTTTATGTAATCATCCAAAAGCTTGGCAGCACTTCTGCAAAGCTCGTGACAAGGTCGTTTTTCAAAAAATTCCTTTGTGCGTTTCGGTGAATTCGGATCGGATGCGCCGTCAAGTCCCAAAAGGTCACGGCAAATATACGAGCCGTTCTCTTCTGCGAATTTATGCGCCAGTTCCTGAACACGCTTATAGTGCTCACTTTTTGTTGCATGATCTTTGGGATCATTATATCCGTAGATCACGCCGGCAGCCATCAGCATTCCGCTGACCGCACCGCAGACCTCACGGAGTCTGCCTATCCCCCCGCCGAACGACGAAGAAAGTTTTAAAGCTAAATCAAAATCCAAGCCTGTAATATCGCAAAATGATGCAAAAACAGCTTGTGAACAGTTATACCCCTGCATAAAAAGGTCATATGCCTTTTGCGAGTGATCCATATCATCACCTCAATATTATTACTTACTATATAATAGATGCAAATACTAAAAAAATCAACCTTTTGTGATGATTTTTAATAAAAGCAGCCTCAGTAAGCTGAGACTGCTTTTAACACAAACGGTTTACTTTACATAATAGCTTTCGGGAGTGCCCATATAGGTCTTCGCAGGAGCCTTGCCCTTGGGGTACATAACAAGCTTTTCAACGATGATGTTGGGGTCACCGCCATAGATTTTGAGCTTGTTGATGCCGTTCACGGTTGCGATATCAGATTTGCAAACGCGAACGGTTGCAAGGATCTGTTCGCTCCATTCGTTGCAATTACGAGCCTTATAGTGCTCGGGAATTGTTGAAACGATATTGATATCACCGTCATTTACAGCAACGCCCAAACGAAGCTTGGCGTCTATCGCAACGGGATTACGGCAGGAAAGTGTTATTGCAAGTTCCCAATCGCCGCCATTTTCGGTGATGAAGCTATATTCAGCGTATGGAACATCATCGGTATTATACTCATTTTCGTTCTTAAGGAAGGCACTTGTAGAGGGCAATACCTTGAGCGCAGGTGTATCGCACTTTGAAAGATGATCGATAGCCACCCACTTGGAATCACTTGCTGAGTGATTTGAGCTGTAGTGATGAGCATCAATTGATACGTAGCCTTCTGTGTCGATAAACGTCATAGGTTCAGCATTATAATCACCGGGACAAGCCGTAACATAAAGCCGTGCTCTTGTTCTTCCGGAGTTACCGAATTTGCACATTACAATAACTTCGGCGGTTTCTTCGCCATTCAATGCAGATCTGTCGCACTTAACGTTAACTGATGCCAGTCCGTCGGAAGAAGTAACCCTTCCCTCAGTGCTTTCGAAAACGAGCCAAGACTTATCACAAATTATCTGATAATCAAGATCCTTTGATGATCCTGTTTCTATGTTAATGGTGATATATTCAGTATCGGGGCGCATGAACTCACGGTTATAAAGAGGGCCTGACTTAGACCACATCTTTCCGAGAGAATATTTCTCACTTCCCGCGAATGAGACCATCGACTTTTCAGTGTGAACAGGAACGACCTCAGTGATAGTCGGATAACGCCAGTCATCATCATTCCAAGTTCTGAAGCCGTGATGAGCGGAGTCCATCATATGTATCCATTTGCCGTCAAGAACCGAGTTGAATTCATTGCGAAGCTTTGTATCAAGAGCAACACGTTCCTTAACGCAGTTAAGATATTTATTCGCAGCGAGGCTTCCCTTTGAAGCATAGAACTGATTCCAGCCAGCCTCAATGCTCATCTGAACGAAGTTCAAAGAAGCAACTGTGGGATAATAAAGCATTGTGTAGACAGATGCTTTGCACTCTTCGGGGACTTCATTATAGAGCTTGGTAACGAGATCAATAAGATCCTGACATTCGTTCCAAACACGTTCGCCCTCACGGAAATTGATGGGAGCGTAGATATTTTGGTTCATTGACTCAGGGGTACGGGCATTGTTATACTTCGTGTATCCGTTAAGGATAGTGTAAACATCGTGCTGCTGTTCCTTTGTGAGCCATTCGCCGTATTGCTTGGTTATCCATTCACAAACATAATCCTCAACCTTGTTGGGGTTTTCGGAGCCATACTTTTCGAAGTCATATGCAAGATCCAAGAAGTAGCAGATAGGATATTCAAGTCCCTTAATGTCGCCGAGGTTAACGATCCACAAATCACGGATTCCATAGTCATATGCCATGGACATCTGTTCCCATGTCTTTGTCAAACGGTTAGAGTTGAGCCATTCATATGAGATAGAGCCGCCGTGATAGTCATAGTGATAATACATTCCGAAGCCGCCCTTGTGATCACGGTCATCATCGGTAGGAAGATAACGAAGGTTTGCAAAGTTATCATCGCAAAGCATCAAGATGACATTGTCCAGCTCGCTCCAGCCCTTGAGACCGATATTTCCGGGAGCGTAATAGAAATCTTCGACTTCGTTATATAAGGCGAGCATTCTGGGGATCTCATCAAGATCGAGATTTACGATCTCTTTCATAAGCTCGTTTTGAGTCTTGATTACGTTCTTTAATACGTTTATGTTATCCTCAAGAGTTGCGTCTGCACTCAACAAGAGCGAGTCATTTTCGCCGCGCATACCGACTGTAATAACGTTCTCGAAGTCTTTATTTCTCTTCAAGCCGTCACGCCAGAACTCAGTGATAGCATCGCCGTTGGAGATGAAGCTCCATGTATTATCATTTCCGTAATTTTTGTAAATACGCTGCCATTCAACGCCGGCACGGCACATAGGCTCGTGGTGAGATGCGCCCATAACGACACCGTAGATATCCGCGAGCTCAGCATTTGCGATACCGGGACCTTCTTCAGAGAAAGCACTTGACCACATCGCAGGCCACAAATAGTTGCCCTTTAAGCGCAAAAGAAGCTGGAAAACAGGTTCATATGCATTGGTATTAAAGCCGCCGAAGCGATCGCGAGACCAACCGCCGAAAGCAGGCCATTCGTCGTTGATGAAAAAGCCTCTGTACTTAACGGACGGCTGCTTAGAAATGAAAGGAAGTGAGTAATCAACGTTGATCTCATCCTTAGGCTTGGGCTCGATATCGCCCCAATAGATCAACGGGGAAACACCGCAATCCTCAGAAATATTAAACAAGCCATAGATAGTTGCACGCTTATCAACACCCAAAACGAGCAAAACGTCTTTGATATCAGGATGATCTGCTAAAGGAGCTTCAAGGTGTTGGATAAGGTATACTTCCCTTTTGTTTTCTAACGGAGAAACATCAATAACGCCTGCATTGATCAGGTCATCAACGATAGCGCTCTTTCCGAGAGTTGCCGCTATGATAACTGTCTCGGATTCAATAGCAGTAATATCGCTGACAAGCTTAGGCGACTTGCCGGATGCAAGCAAAATATCGTTGCAAACAACGCCGGCGATTCTTTTTACACCCTCATGGGCGGTAGATTCAACCAAAATAGAACAAATGCTGTCTTTGGATGCTATACAAAATTTACTCATATAGTAGTCCTCACTTCTATGTAGAAATAATGTTGCAAAATTTAATCATGCACATTCAAAAGTATATCACATTTAAATTATCTTTTCTACCCTATATTTTAATTTATTTAAAAGTCCGTCCCTCACGCAATGGAAGTCGAAACGTGATTCCGATTTTATGCAATAATTTGATATCACATACCGAAATATATTGGAAGAGCATATGCATACGGATTATCTGCATAGGCTTCAGGCGGTTTTTAGATAATTTCCAAGCTAAAACGAGTGACCTGCATAAAAAGCCCCCGAACATTCGGGGGCTTGTGATCATTTCTTAGAAACAGTGAAATTGTCGATATACAGATTGGCGGAAGGAGCAGATGCCGCCTTAAGCTCTATCTTGTTCTCCCCTGCTTTCAAGCTAACGATAACGGCAACTTTCTTCCAAGAAGACATATTCGATGTCTTGCTGAGCGAGAGTGAGCCGATCTTCTTGCCGTTTACGTATAAAACATAAGCATCAACATCTGCATCGGCTGTGTAACGGATGATCAGATTATAGCTGCCGTCCTCCAGCACGGTGACTGTATCCTTTACAGCAGCACCCGTCTGCTTCTTGAGCTTGATATATCCCTGACCGGTGTAACCGTCAATGCCCGTGCCGTAGCCGTTCTTTACGACATCGGCGTTCTTGTATTCGAACAGCTCGCCTTCGTACTGAAGCTCGCCTGTGTAGTATGCAGGCTTTGCAGGCTCAACAAGCTTCACAGCGGTATACTTGGTCTCTCTGTCAGTTTCGCTGCCGCTGCACTTAATTGTGATATCCAAAGGACCGTTGTGCTTGACAGTGATAGTAAGCACACCGTTTTTCCATGACGTTGATATCGACGGCTTTGTGTTATTTGTACCGCGGTCAGTATAAGTAACAGTCGGCTCGCTTGATGCGCCATAGATCTTTATCGTGTCGGTTCGAAGCTTAGTCTTATAGTCTTCGTCGTAGTTATTGAGATAGATCTTAAGGCTGTCAGAATACTCTGTCATAACACCCGAAGAGTATCGAGACATGGATATCGTTGCATATGAACAAGTGTTATACTTGAACGGGATCTTAGCAGAAGCGGTGTCCTCGGTCTTATAAGGATTATAAAGCACCCATGTGTTTTCATATCTTCCTGCATAAAGGTCGCCTGTGTATTCCTTTGCGAACAGCTTGTTGAGTTCACTTACTTTAGTGGCAACGGTGCTCCATGAGCGGGCGATCGAAGACTGTTTATAAACAGTCAGCTGTTTAGCGAGATCATCGTTCAAAGCGTATATTGTGGCGATCGTGGGATATCTTCCGGTAGCTTTATAGAACGAGTGATTATCGCGCAGAGCGCCGTCATCTTCCTGTTGATATAAGCCTTCGAAGAGAGTTTTGAAGGTAGAATATTTATTATCGCTGTCGCCGCTTGTATTATCCTGCAAAACTGCGATCTTGGTTCTTGCGATAACTTCCGCACGAGTCGGGATTCGAAGCTCACCCTCAATAACCTTTCGGAACATATCAACAGCAACATTTTCGAACTGATCAAACGTCTTCCATGTTCTTGATTTATATCCATCGGAATCGGTCACGGTCGATGCTTCATAGAAATCGTCTGCCCAAATTAGCTCAGGGCCGTCAATAACCGTATATCCGTTCAAGAGAAGGCGTTCAAGCTGAACAGCAAGTCCTGTTGATACTCTGTATTCGGAGTTATCATCAACGCTGTCGCCGTCAGTCCATCCCGTTTCGTCGTAGCGGACACCAACGTTTCCTGCGTATCCGGAAAGATAGAAACCGAACACAAGGCTTTCCATATCGTTGATATACGAGTGCTGAGTATACTTTTCACAAAGGATGAAATTAGCAGCGTATTTAGAGCAAGCTTCTTCGAAAATTGAGACCTGTTTAAGCATTGCGAGAGGGTTAATGCTGGGAGACCACTGGTTGCCGCACCAGCTCACGACCAGATATCCGCCGTATTTGTTAGCAAGCTCCAAAAGACCGGCAAAGTGTATCCAACGTTCCTTTGCGGAAGGAGAAAGTCCGGGCTGATCGAATCCCCAGAACTGCTCGCAATAGTTAAAGCCGATGAAGTTGGGATATTCACGGAAGAATTCAGCATATATGGACTTTTCATAATCGTCATATCTCGGGTCAAGATCCTCAAAATGAACAGGGCCGCCGCTGGCAGGCTGTATAAGCGCCCAAACCTGGTTTTCAGCGCAAACTCTGAGCCAGGATTTGGCTGTTTCATAGCCATCTCCCGAACGGAGGAAGTTTCCGTCATCATCGGTACCGATAGAAAGCGAAATATTGAAAACTACATAGGGTCTCAGATCCTCAGGGATAAGGTCAATGATCTTCTGAGGGTCGGCATAATTCCATGTATCAATATGAACGATCCACATAGGCTGTTCATTTGAAACAACTCTTCTGAACTCGCCGTCTCCGTATACGGGGTTAAACTCCGTGAGCTCAAGATCCTCGAATGTGACGTCATCGGTCGTTGCCGCAGTCGTAGTAGCCTTTGTCGTGGTTGTAGCTTCGGTTGTCGTGGTGACGGTCGTAGTGGTGGCAACGGTAGTTGTAGTCACAGTTGTGGTCGTGGCTTCAGTGGTCGTTGTCGCCTGTGTAGTTGTTTCAGAAGTTGTCGTAGCCTCCGTAGTAGATTCGGGTGTTGTGGTTGTTGCTACAGTAGTGGGCTCCGTAGTGGTAGTGGTTACTGCTTCTGAAGTAGGCTCTGGGGTGGTAGTAGTTACCGCTTCTGAAGTAGGCTCAGTAGTTGTAATATCCGGTTCGATGATATCCTTACCCTGCTGTGCGCTTTGACATCCGACAAGAGTAAGCATCAAAACCGCCATAAAGAAAGCTATAAACCGTTTCATATAGTCCTCCAAACTCTGTAATTTATATATTAATTATATCTTCTCAAAGATGATACTTCTTTGCAATTTCACTTTATTTTATTGCACTTTGTCGTATTTAGGGAAGTATCGTGTATAAATCGCTGATTTGACTTAGTTGTCAATAAATTTA
This sequence comes from uncultured Oscillospiraceae bacterium, assembly GCA_964650705.1. Lineage (GTDB taxonomy): Bacteria > Bacillota > Clostridia > Oscillospirales > Ruminococcaceae > Faeciplasma. Next base: position 139,745 of record CAZYUJ010000004.1, on the reverse strand, counting down.
TACTTAATGATTGCTCTAACGCAACAGTTGTGTTACAATATAAATGAGATCAAATCATTATAACTTAGGAGTGCATGATATGAAGAAAAAAGCATTGATTCTGTCCGTTCTTGTGATTTTCACAGCAACGATTATTTTGATAACAAATTTTCCGAAGTTATTCCCGAAAGAATCAGCCGATTCCTTGCTGACAAGCGGAACTCACATTTTCGTAGGATATCCGTTTGAAGCCCCGAACTATAAAACGGTTCAGGAAGCTGTGGATGCTGCCGAGAAAATTGATCCGAGATCGGAAAGCGAACGTGTATACATTCATATTGCACCGGGTGTTTACCGTGAGCAGGTTATAGTCAACTCCTCATATATAAGCTTTGTAAATGACGATCCGAGCGAAGAGGTCAGGATAACTTGGTATTATGGGATCGGATACAAGTATTACAGTATGGGAGAAGACGGATTCTACAGCGAAGAGGCTGCAAAATCTAAGTCCGAAAAGCGAGAAGCCAACCGTTGGGGATGCTCTGTGAGGATCCTCGGAGACTGTTTCAGAGCTGAATATATCACGTTCGAAAACTCTTTTAACCGCTACGTTACACTTGAAGAGATCATGGACGGCGTCGAGCCCTCAGGAAGTCAAGCTATAACATTTGAAAGAGTGTTAGGTGCTGACGTTCAGACAAAAGAGGCAACGGAACGTGCAGCCGCCCTTGCAGTTGAAGGAGATTATTGTGAGTTCTTCGGATGTGTGATTCTCTCTAATCAGGATACATTGTTCACAAGAGGCATCGGTTACTATAAAAACTGTAAGATCGAAGGAAATACTGATTATATTTTCGGTCAAGGCGACAATGTTTTCGAGGAATGTGAGCTTAGCTTCAAGGGATTCAGCGGTGAATCCAAGGGCGGAGTTATTACCGCAATTAAGGATGACGGAAAGTATCTGTTTTATAACTGTGAGATCACAGCTAACGATGAGCTTACTGTTTTATCGGGGCGCTTCGGACGACCTTGGGGGCCTGCCGCAAACGTGGCATTTGTAAACACAAAGCTTCAGTATGCAAGTATCATTTCTGCAGAAGGCTGGAGCAGTATGAGCGGAAACGAGCCGCAAAACGCCAACTTCAAAGAGTATAATTCAACGTCAAACGGCGAACCTGTCGGCACGTTCGGAAGAGTTGACGGAACCGTGTTATACTCATCGGAAGGATTAACACCCCATGAATATCTCGGTGAATGGACGCCGCATTATTTTGATATGAGCACAGAATTACCCAAATAGAAATTCATACAAAATCCCCCTATCTGCAATTGCTGACAGGGGGATAATTATTTAGCTGTCTGTGTTTACCGTTCTGACCGTAACACTGCTTGATTCAAGTCCGTTTGACGATGCCGTTAGGGTGAAACTGCCGCTATCGGTCGTTGACTGTACGATAACCAAGACCTTTCCGCTGTAGGCGCTTCTTTTCCAAACGCCGTTTGTATCCTTATATCTTTCACGGGATACAGGGTTTCCGTTGTCAACACCGACGATAACGCCGTCGCCCTCGATGGTAAAGATCACTTCATTGCTTGCTGTGGGAACGAAGTTTCCGAACTCATCAAGTACATCGACCTCAATATAACAAAGGCTATCGCCGTCGGCAGGGATCTCTTCCTTTTCGGGAGTTGCCAAGAGAGCGGCTGCTTCCCCTGCGGTGACGACCGTGTCGCGTGCAACCTCGTTGCCGTTTTTGTCATACGCTACGGCTTCAAGTGTTGTACCGACTGCATATTCCCACTCAAGCGCCCACTCAAGATAGAGTCTGTCGCTGTCTTCGGATTGTTGCTGATATTCAAGTCCGTAATCGGTGACCATCTGTACAAATTCCTTAACACCGAGAGATTCACCGTTCAGGAAAAGCTCAACACTCGGCGCATTTGAGTATATTCTGATAGGGATCTTTCCGACATCTTCATCGCTGTAATCGACGATCTCGCCCTCATCCAAATATGAAAGCTCAGACTTTTCGGGATAGGTTACTTTCTTTCTGAGAGCATCGTTTTCCCAGTTCCAATGAGGCATAATATGTACCATCGGGTTTTCCTCAACGCTCGTCCAAATGCTTTGATAGAGGTAATATTCATCCTTTGCAAACCCAGCAGTATCGACGATTCCGCTGTATGAGCTCTTTGATGTTACATAGTGTGGGTTCGGCTCGCCTATATAGTCAAAGCCTGTCCAGACAAATTCGCCTGCAATAAACTCTCGGTCTCTGTTGTATATCCAAGCTTCGGTGGCATTTCTGCCGTAACGTGCAGATGAGTTGTCATAGGATGAGACCTGACCGGTTGTTATATCCGTTGCCTGATTGCCCATCACGTTGTCAACAACGTGGTTTCCGTTTATCCATGGGTCGGAATAGAAGCCCCTTGATTTGAATGCGTTAGAGGTTTCGGATGCAAACAGCTTCCACTCGGGATTTTCTTCGTGAAGCTTGTCATACCACATTTCGCCGTAGTTCAAACCCGCAAGGTCTAAATTATCAATAGACTGGGTCAAGTAATCCTTGTTGCTCCAATCGAGTTTATATTTGTTTTCGCCCATTGCAACAGGGTGATCGGTATCTATCTCCTTGACCCAAGCGCTGATCGTTGCGGCAAACTCAACTCCTTTTTCAGAGGAGGTTTCGTTGCACTCGTTGCCCACGCTCCACATAATTATAGAGGGACAGTTTCTGTCACGCTTGACGATCTGCTTAACGTCGAATTCGCCCCATGTTACACCGGCTTCCACGCCCGGATATGTACAGTCTTCTGCGAACCAAACTCTGCCATAATCCTGATCATTCTTTCCTTCCCACCATGTGTCGAAGGTCTCCTCAAACACCATCATTCCCATTTCGTCGCAAAGACGGATAAAATCTGGGTCAGCGGCATTGTGTGCGGTTCTTATAGCATTCACGCCCATCTCCTTCATGATCGTTATCTGGCGTTCGAAGGCTGATTCATTTGCTACAGCGCCCAAAGCGCCCTGATCATGGTGCAGACAAACGCCGTTTATCTTCATCCACTCACCGTTAAGGAAGAAGCCTTTGTCGGCATCAAACTCGCTCCAAGTAAATCCGAAGCGTGTTTCGTAGATATCAACTACAACTCCGTCCAAGATGACTTCTGTTTTCATCAAATAAAGATTTGGCTCATCAACAGACCAAAGCTGAGGGCTGTAAGCATTGAGATCTTGCTTAATGGACAGGCTTTCTCCGGCGCTGACTTTCTTTTTGCCGCTTAGCTTCGGTTCAGCGCCCTCAAACACGGTTCCGTCATAATTCAGGATCGTTGAGCGAACCTGAACGCTGAAATCGGTATCAGATTCGTTTTCAATCGTAGTTGTGGCTTCAACACTTACTTTACCCGAATCAATTTCATTTGCGATCTTCGGAGTTCTTATTTGTGTGCCATATTGCTCTATATGCACATTATCGGTAACAGTCAGATGAACATCACGGTATATTCCGCTTCCCGAATACCAACGGCTCGTCATACCCTCACCGTGTTGATTGGTTGGATTTTTAACGTAGACGGCGATAACATTATCAGTGATTCCGTCACAAGTGACATAATCTGTTATATCAAAGGAAAAAGAAACATATCCGTTCGGATAATTTCCGACAAGCACACCGTTTACATATACTCGGCTGTTCATGTAAACGCCGTCAAAGTCTATATTGATACGTTTGCCTGAATACTCCTCGGGCAAGGTGAAGTATTTTCTGTACCAGCCTGTTCCTCCTGCAAGAGCACCTACTCCCGTCGGAATGCTGCTGTCAAAATCAAGCTCGATGCTCCAATCGTGCGGCAGGTCAAGCTGTCGCCATTCGCTGTCATCATAATCGACGTTTTGTACTCTTCCCTCGGGCTCAAGTGCAAACAGCCAATCATCGTTAAAATCGACGGTACGGGTAACGAGGTTTTGAGCAACATCAAATTCCACGCTCGCATTCGGAGTGCAAGATGAGAGCAATAAACACATTTGTATAGCCATGATCATCAGTATGACGCGCGTTAAAATACCGGCTCTTAAGCGCATTTTCATTCCTCCTGTTCAAATTTATAAAATCATTATATACTGTAAGCATTATATCTTCTTTGCAATATTTCTGATGAATATTGCAGATTATAAGTTCAAAGCGGCAAGCACCGATCAGGTACTACCGCTTTGAATGTTATTTTTTATGCTCTTGGCGTATTTTCCTGGCGATAAGCCTGTGGCTTTTGAGAAGGCTCTTATAAAATTAGAGTAATCCGAGAATCCTGATTTGCAGCACGCGTCGGAAACACTTTCGCCAATCAAAAGAAGCCTTTTCGCCTCTTCGATCTTCAGGTCGGTAATATATTCTCTAAGTGTCAGTCCGGTATGTTTTTTGAAAAGGCTGCTGATATAGGTTGAGTTGTAATGAGTTATCTCAGACAGCTTCGCAAGGCTAACGTCCTCGGTCAGATTATCACCTATATACCTCATAACGTCCTTAACTATCTGAGGCATAACGTTTTTTCTCGGAGTTTGCTCGGTCTTGCATAAGCGATTTATCATCAAAAGCAACAGCGTCATATAGGCATCGATCTCAACATCGGCACCGAAGCCCTTGTTTTCCTTTACATCAATTATCCTTTGTGCCAACTCACAAAACTGTTTAACTTCCTCCTCACTTAAATGGATCGGTTCGACGTTGTGCTCATGAAAGCAGGAACTAAGATCGGTCAAAGGAGTCGATAATCGTTCAAAAACAGATTGCTTGACATTTAAAATAACACGCTCGTAATAGCTCGTGCCATCATCAGAGCTTCTCATATTATGCGTTGTTGAAGGCGAGACAAGAACCATATCTCCGCGTTTGAGCTTATAACTTTTGTCTTCAGCGTTGAAGAATATGTTGCCGCCTAAAAAAAGATATAATTCATATCCGTTGTGACGGTGATAAGGGTTGTTTTGAAATCCTCTGTTTTTCTTAAACATACAAAGGATATCATCACTTATCGAATCAATAATATAACCGTTTTGCAACGTCCTCACCTCATTTCGATTATGATTATACAGTATTACACAATAAAGTGCAACAAGCACATTGCTTTTTGCAAGAAAAACAACAAAAAATGCAAAGAAGTATCGCTTAACAAGTGATATACTTATTAAAATAATATTTGAAAGGATGGTATTATGAAAAGACTAATTGCAACGACCTTGGTCTTGATCATGCTATTTGCTCTTGTCGGATGCGGTAAAACGGAAAGAGAAATCGTTAAGCTTACTCTTTCGTCAGAGGACTCAGAAGCTATTTTGGCAGCAGCAGGCATTACGCTTCCCGATGCCGATGAAACAATTGCAACAGGAACGACTATAAAGTATTTTTCATGGTATGATAACTTCCATAACTATGCTGAAGACGAGATCGTAAACACCGGTTATTTCACATTTACCGAGAAGTACGGTTGTGAGATCAAATGGATCGAAACCTCGTATTCAGAGCGTTATACAGACCTTGCAAATCTCATTTTATCGGGCAACAGTCCCGACTTCTACCCTGCGGGTACAGGCTCCGCTGCTACCTTCCCAATGTATTGCATCAAGGGTACATTCCAGCAGATCGATGACTACATCAGCTATGATGATCCGCTTTGGCAAGGCATGGCAGATGCAGGCGAATATTTCGCATTAGGCGATCAGCACTTTGCCATTGTAACGGATGTGACCTTCCGCCATGTAATTCCCTATAACAGACGGGTTATTGATGAATGGGGATTTGACGATCCTGCGGAGCTTTTCGCAAATGATGAATGGACTTGGGACATTTTCTATCAGATGTGCGTTGAATTCTCTGATGAGGATGAAGATCGCTTCGCTCTTGACGGTTATGGCTGGCACGATGCTCTCTTGCAGCAGGCAACCGGCGAAAAGCTTATCAAAAAGGATGAAAACGGCAACTTCTATTCAAATCTCGACAGCCCTATTTTAGAGATCGCCAATAACATGATCTATGAGCTCGGAAAGAACAGCTGTACATACTATTCCGTTCACCAAGCTAACAATCGCGGCGATATGACCGGTTATGGCGTTAAGGACGGATTAACGCTCTTCTATATTGCCGAAGCTTCCGAATTCACAGGCCCTGTTGACGAGATCGGTGCTATCTGGGGAGACGTCGAAGCAAACGAGCTTATGTTCGTTCCTTTGCCCAGATACGAAAACGGTGACGGCTACTATTATCTCGCTTCTGTTCCGACAGGCTATATGATAGTCTCGGGCGCTGAAAATCCCGAAGGTGTTGCACTTTTGGCATCTTGTGAGAGATTCAAGATCATCGACCCGACTGTTGTTGACATTGACAAGAAGCAGCTCAAGGAGACCTATCTTTGGACAAACGAAATGCTTGATATGTATGACACCTGCTATGAGATCGCAAAACAAAACGTTCAGATGTACTACAACGGCAATCTCACCTCTCAGTTAGATTCGGCATACAACAATCTTCGTGACGGCGGAAAGCTTAACCAGTCAACATGGGCTCAGCTTAAGGAAAGCTACCGTGATACGTTCGACTACTACCTCGAGGAGCAAAATGATATAATCGATGAGTATATAAGCGGCAACTAACCTATACCGTATATCAATCAACCGACAGATCATAATGATACAAAAGCCACCGAAATTTCGGTGGCTTTTTATGTTCAAAATTCAGATGAAATATAGTATAATGCTGTTGATACATGCAATATTTCGGCAATTTTTGCGTCTTATAGAGTGAAGGATATGAAAGAGGAGGTTAATTGTATGACGGATAATGATATCATCGCCCTTTATTGGAAAAGAGATCAAACCGCTATAACCGTTTCAAATGAAAGATACGGCGCATATTGCTTTGCGATCGCTAATGCAATTTTATCAAACAGCGAGGATTCAAACGAGTGCGTAAACTCAACATGGCTTCAGTCGTGGAATTCGATACCGCCTCAGCGACCGAACGCATTAAAGCTGTTCTTCGCAAAGATAACAAGAAACTTGGCGATCAATACATATCGAAAGAACACGGCAAAAATGCGCGGCGGAAACGAATTCAAAGCGTCGCTTGACGAGCTTTCGGAATGTGTTCCTTCGGATAGCTCCGTTGAGGGTGAGGTCGACAGACGGGCATTAGAGCAATCTATCAACAGCTTTCTAAGGACACTTAGCCAACGGGACTGCTCTGTGTTCCTGCGCAGATATTTCTATTCAGACAGCGTTAAGGATATCGCCATACGCCATGGTTTGAGCGAATCAAACACGCTTTCCATTCTTTTCAGAACACGAAAAAAGCTTAAAGAACATCTTGAAAAGGAGGGATTCAACATATGACAGTTTATGATCTGTTAGAGGCTATCACCGCCGTTGACGATGAGCTTTTGTTAAGAAGCGAGACTAAACAAAAAGCATATTCTTGGGCTAAATATGCCACACTCGCGGCTTGCGTTGTGTTGGTGATTACTGCAGCATTTGTTTTCGGAAAAAATAACGCCGATCTTCCGATAGACCCCGACAACACGGATCCTTATGTTGTCAGCGATGATGTAACTACTCCGACAAGTCCCGAAGTGACAACAAATACTTCGGGCGATACATCGACTCCAAGCGAAAGCACCGCTGTTCAAGATCCTAATATCGAGGATATAACGGTATATCAACAATTAAACGGACTTGAATATGTTCTTAATGCAACGTGGGAGCCGGATATCGAGCTTCCCGAGGGTGTGACAATGAACACAGCAACCGGTGGATATTATGATTCATATGAGGCATTGTGTGCTGACTACTCAGCGATCTTGAAGGATGAGATCACTTTCATTCGCTACACTGTTTTGGAACGTATCAGCGCAAATGAAGCATATGAGCTTACCGGTAAAAAGGTTTTTGCAAACGGCTCTTCAACTTTGTATAAAGTTCAACTGACCTATGACTGTTTGAATGACGCCGTTCTTGATGAAGTCGTGTACCTTGGCAGACACGAAATAGATGAAGATTCACAAAGCTATAGACCTGCTTATGCGATCGGAGAAACTATCGTCTCGTATATCAGTCTTGTCAACGAAGATATATTCGGATATTATGTTCCCGATGAAGCGCTGGAATTCGCTGTTTATGAGATAAATGGGCTTGAGTTTGCATATCACATCGGCAGCGAGCAGATCGAGGTTATGAGTGACAAGTATCAAAACCTTGACCTTGAAATGGCTGACAGCGAAAAGCTTGTAATCACATCGACCGTTTACAATCCAGTGCATTACACTCAAAAGTCGCTTTTGAGCGAGCTTACAGCATTCCTTGACGAAGATTGGGCAACTCGAAGATTATACTTTCCTCTCGACGAGAGCGGCTCTATAGTCGAAACTGATGATGCGAAGCGATATGCTTATGTTGTTTCGATGTTCAACGGCTCATATGATGAAAAACAGTGCAAGTTTGTCATGGATTCATATTGGATCGAAGCTCTGTTTGAGATATTGCCCGAGGAAGAAATATACCGTTTCCGCGATGAAGTCTATTATAACCAGACGCTTATCGAGCAAGCTGCCGCTCCCCCGCTTTATCAAGCAGTTATGTATTTCGGCATAACCCGTGAGGAGCTCAGAGCTGCTGACAAATATCTCCCGGAATATGTTCTCGATGCTATTTACTGCGGCGATGAAGCTGAGATGAAGCGGCTTTTGATGAACGAATATTCGCTCTATCACGACGGCGAGGTCTATGCGCTTTACGATTTGATTTACCGTCCGTCCCTGCGAAAGTTGATTCCTTATGAAGAGAGAGTCGAGTATATCGAAAAGATCAAAGACTATCTTGAATCGGATGATGACCTTTACGAGCGAGTTTATAAGAAGTTTATTGAAGAGATGCTTGACGAAAACCTCTCGCCTAAGGTCGAACTTTATGACGAGGACGAAAACATCATCTTTACAGAAACAAAGAACGATCATGTATCCGAGTATGTCACGCCAAACGGCGGCACGTATTCTTTGTCGTCCGAGCTTGAAGATGTATTAAAGAGTGAGCATAATGCCGAGACAAGATTTGCCGTTAAGCTTGAGGTTTTCGGTATAAGCAATAGCTATATCGAGGAATACAACGAGATAGTATCAACTTCTGATACTTTAAGATCACCCGATAACTTAACAAAAGAGCAAATTCGGGTTCGGTTAAGTGAACTTGAGCAAGAGATTCCACAGCTTGAAAAGGCGTTATACTCAGCTTCCGATGATAAATATAACGATGCACTTATCGATTATGACAACGCTGTTTTCGAGCAAACATTTTTGAATTTCTCTTTGAAGTGGCATGACAGAATTCTCAGTTTTGAGCATTTAGAGCTTGAAGCCAAGCGACTTAAATCGCTCAGCATAGAAGTTTTGGGTGTTGATTATGATATGAAGGACACTTGTGAGATAGTGGCGTTTATCACCGAAGATCAGCTTAAGCTTTTGACGCTTGATAAGAATGTCGGATATAAGCTTTCAATGGCAACAGATGAGCTTTGCAAATCTATTGAAGAAGGCATAACTATCGAAGAACTCTATCTTCAGGGGTTGGAACTAGCTTGCCTTGGTGAAAGCAAGAATTATGATTCGATAGTAAATTCTGATACACAGGCAAGATATGATGCCGCTGTTTACGAAATGCTCTATAATCCAAGATATAACTGGGAAAACTGTCACTATAGTGGCATGTATGCTGAAAACGGTTATCTGTGGATAGGCACAGGAAACAACGTGAACGAAGACTTGCTGTTAGATTGGATCTCAAACGAGAGCATATCGACAAACGACATGGTATCGTCTGCATACGACTCCCGTGAGGATGTGAAATTCAACCATGCGTTCAAGGGTGATTTCAAAACGCTCATCAACACGTTCTTAGATATCTGCGCTGAAACTGATGAAAACGGTGAAAGACTTGCGAGTCGTGCTTATATCAATTTCAGGGCGAACCAGATCATGGTCACCGTTTCAAGCGAGGATATCGCAGACACACTGAGGCATGAGCATGGCTTTACTCTCCCCTACTTTGAAGTTGAACAGAGTTAAGAGTAAGAGATAACAGATATATGATCAAACATAAAACAGGCAGAGCATAAAAGCTCTGCCTGTTTTGCATGATGTTAGCCTAGATTCAATTTATCTTTTTTTGATGAACGTAACGGCTGCAAGAGCGCCTGCCATCAAGACAGTTGCAAATGACAAGCCCGTTTCGGGAACGCTTTCTTCCGCTTCCTCAGCATAAGGATCTTCCTCTTCTTCGGTTGTGGATTCAACGGGATCAACGATCTCAATAATATCATCATCATTCAAATCAATGTGCTTGCAGAATACGCAAACGCCATTTTCGAACTCATGCTCAGTGATGATCACCGTGCCGTTTATGATAAGCATATGAGAATTATCATCGATTGAAATAAAGCCGGTGAATATCTGTGTGCCGACGTTTGTTCCGGGGATAGGAGGAGTAATGATTCCGCCGCCTTCGTTGCCGCCTTCGTTGCCGCCTTCATTGCCGCCTTCATTGCCGCCTGATTTGGGTACTACAACGTATACGCCCTGAATGGTATATGCACTCGCACCATTTGCAAGACCGGTCTGAACCTCAACTGTGTCAGAGGAGCCTCCTGCATCAAGATATGCATTATACAATTCATAACCCTTGAACAGTATAGATGAACCGCCGTCATCATTTTCGTTCCAAGAATAGAAATAGGTTTCTCCTGAATAAGAATCTGCGTCAGTTCTGCCGACTGCGGACGCATCAGCGCCCTTGAGTGTAAGCGAGATCCAATATGCAGCGTCTGTTCTCGAGCAGCTGATATCGAGTGCGATCAATGCGTTTTCTGTTGCGAGAGCTGTCTTGATCTCCTCGGGTAAGTTGCCTACCCAAGCGCCCCAATCATACCAAGATGAATAATTCGGCTGCCAATAATGAACAAGCACATAATTATCAGGAATATAGTAGGTGTTTTCGGTGTTACCGCCCTCTTCGCCCTCTTCGCCTTCTCCGCCTTCATTAGCGCTCAGCTCTGCGTAGTATTCATCAAGCGTGCCGTAGTATACGCCGACATAGGTGAGGTGGAGGTTGTTGAGCTTTATGCTGGAGTTAGGACCTTTGAAGAGGATCGATGAGTAGGAGGCGGTTGCGGTATCCTTAACGGTGAGCTCATAGATCTCATCAATATCGTTGGATGCTTCAAAGACCTTAATATTGGAATAATCTCCTCCGCCGCCGTCTGTTATCCATGAACGGAAGTTGCCGTCAGAGGAACCGATAACATGAACGATGATGGTTTCGCCTGCGGATACAGGAGAAGGAATGTTAACAGATATCTGGTTCTCGTCTGTCACGTTAACACTTGAGATCTGTGTTTCAACGTCAGTATAATCAATTACTCCGTCATCCTCGATGCCCATGGCTTCGTTATATTCTTCCATCGTTCCGCGGAAGATAGCGACATAGGACAAATCGAGATTGTTAAGAGCAGTACCCGAGTTGGGACCCTTGAAGAGGAGTCTGTTTGCTACTGCAGTAGTGGTAAGCTCAAATACCTTATCGATCTCTGAACCTGCCAATATGTATTCGATGTTAGAGTTTGTGCTCTGATTCTGATCGACTGCCCAAACACGGAAATCGCCGTCAGAGGAGCCCTTAATGTGAACTACGATAGTCTCACCCGCAGGAATATCCTCGCCGATACGGATGATCGCTGTACCCTCGCTCGTACCGGATACATTAGTGTTATCGAGTTCGGTCTCAACGGAGCTCTCTCCGCCTTCTCCGCCTTCTCCGCCATCATCGGGCTCAATTCCGAGCTCAGCGTAGTATTCGTCAAGCGTACCATAGTATACGCCGACATAGGTAAGCGTGAGACTATCAAGGTTAACGCCTGAGCTGGGGCCCTTGAAGAGAAGACTTGTATACGTTCCGTCGGCGGTATCCTTAACAGTGAGCTCATATACTTCGTCAACGGAATCGGAAGCATTGATCACTTCAACGTTAGAGTAATCTCCTCCGCCGCCGTCAGTTATCCAAGAACGGAAGTTGTTATTGGATGAACCCATGATATGAACGACAATGGTATCGCCGCTCGATACGGGTGCGGGAATATTTACGTGCACCTGAGCTTCGCTGGTCGTAGCAACGCCCGAGATCTGAGTTTCGATATCGGTATAGTCTGTTCCGTCGTCCTCGATGCCCATAGCTTCGTTATATTCTTCCATCGTTCCGCGGAAGATAGCAACGTAGCTGAGGTTCAGGTTATTAAGAGCAGTACCCGAGTTGGGGCCCTTGAAGAGGAGTCTGTTTGCAACGGCAGTAGTGGTGAGCTCGAATACCTTATCGATATCTTGAGATGCTACTGCGTATTCGATGTTGGAGTTAGTATTCTGATTCTGATCAACTGCCCAGATACGGAAGTCGCCGTCAGATGAGCCCTTGATGTGCACTACGATAGTCTCACCCACAGGAATATCCTCGCCGATCGGGACGATTGCCGTACCCTCGCTGGTGCCTGAAACATTGGTGTGATCAAGAATGGTTTCAACGTCCTCATTATCTCCCGAGCCATCATCGGGCTCGATTCCGAGCTCAGCGTAGTATTCATCAAGCGTGCCATAATATACGCCGACATAGGTAAGTGTGAGATTATCAAGGTTAACGCCTGAGCTGGGGCCTTTAAAGAGAATGCTCGAATAAGTATCTACTTCTTCTTCATTCACTGTGAGTTCAAATACTTTGTCAACAGTATCGGAAGCAGTTATAACAACGGAGTTAGATCTGCTTGAGCCGCCGCTGTCGGTAACCCATGAACGGAAGTTATTGTTAGATGAGCCGATAACGTGTACAACGATAGTGTCGCCGCCTGTTACGGGAGATGGAATATTAACGTATGCCTGAGATTCGCTGGTCGTAGCAACGCCCGAGATCTGAGTTTCGATATCGGTATAGTCTGTTCCGTCGTCCTCGATGCCCATAGCTTCGTTATATTCTTCCATCGTTCCGCGGAAAATGCCTATGTAGCTGAGATTCAGGTTATTAAGAGCAGTACCTGAGTTGGGGCCCTTGAAGAATACTCTGTTGACCACGTCGGTCGGAGTTAATTCAAAGACCTTATCGATCTCTTGGGAGGCAACCACATATTCAATGTTTGAGTTAGTATTCTGATTTACGTCAATACCCCAAACACGGAAGTCACCGTCGGAGGAGCCTATAATATGAACTACGAAGGATTCGCCCGCGGGAATATCTTCGCCTATTCTAACGGTAGCCGTGCCCTCGCTGGTGCCTGAAACGGTTGATATATCAAGTGCGGTTTCGATATCGTTGCTGTAGCCGCCGTTGCCGCCATCCTCACCGCCTTCTTCGCCGTCATTACCGCCGTCACCATTGTCACCGCCGACGTTATTGGCAGCATTATATTCTTCTAACGTGCCGTAGTATACACCTGCATACGTAACGGTAAGATTATTAAGAGTTGATCCGCTTCTGGGGCCCTTGAAGAGAATGTTCTTAGAATCATTAGTCGCAGTGAGCTCGATCAAGGTGTCGATAGAGTCGGATGCCTCAATTGTTACAATATTGGAAAGGTTGCTTCCACCGCTGTCGGTAGTCCATACACGGAAGTTTCCGTCAGATGAACCGATAACATGTACAACAATAGTGTCACCCGCTGAGATAGGATCAGGAAGATTAACGTAAACCTGGCTCTCGCTGGTGCCATTAAGTGAAGCTACGTTCAGTGCAGTTTCTGTATCATTGCTGTAGCCGCCGTTGCTGCCATCCTCACCGCCATCTTCGCCGTCACCGCCCTGATTAAGGGATTGCTCGTATTCAGCTAAAGTACCCTCAAAAACGGTTACGGTAAGGTTTATGGAAGCGATATTGCTGAAGTTTTTAAGGAAAACACCACTCGTTACAGCGTTGAGGTTGAACTCCTGAACAGCATCAACAGTAGTTGAATCAAGAGCAATATTTACAGCCTCATTCGACGAGCTGTTTCCTGTAGTGCCCTTCTTGTTTGCAAATGTTCTGAACTGACCTGAGGTCTTGCCCTCAGAAAATTCAACAGTTCCTTGGAAATGCACAACGATCGTGGGTGTTTCGGAGGGATCGAAATCCTTACCGAATGTAACAGTTTGCTGTGCCGCCTGTGTTACCTCGGCCGTATAGGTCGCAGCAAAAGACGGAACACAAAGTGCGATCACCATAGTAAGTGATAGCACAAGCGCCAAAACTTTTCTCATATATTCTTCCTCCTATTAAATCGTGGCACATAACAATAATATTGTGAAATCGTGCCAAAACAATTGTATCACTTTGATAAATTTCAGTCAATCCGACAATTAATTAATTTGATTGATTATTCAATAATTCAGCGGATTGAATAATTCTTGAAATCACAATTAGTTAAAATAACTACATACGATTTTCCATATTCTCAACAATTATATAATTATAGCTGAGGAATCCGTCTGCTATCTTGATTGAATGTAATCAGCGGATTCAAAATAAAAACAGGCAGAGCATAAAAGCTCCGCCTGTTAATATTATGATCTGAAATTAAGCCTTGAATGCTTCTTCGATTGCAACCGCGCAAGCAACGGTAGCACCAACCATGGGGTTGTTACCCATGCCGATGAGGCCCATCATTTCAACGTGAGCAGGAACGGAAGAAGAACCTGCGAACTGAGCGTCGGAATGCATTCTGCCCATGGTGTCGGTCATGCCGTAGCTGGAAGGACCTGCGCCCATGTTATCAGGGTGAAGGGTTCTGCCGGTACCGCCGCCGGAAGCAACGGAGAAGTAGTTAACACCGTTTTCCTGGCACCACTTCTTATAAGTACCTGCAACAGGGTGCTGGAATCTGGTGGGGTTGGTGGAGTTACCGGTGATGGAAACGCCAACGTTTTCGAGCTTCATGATTGCAACGCCTTCGGGAACGTTATCAGCGCCGTAGCACTTAACGTCAGCTCTGGGGCCGTTGGAATAAGCCTTTTCGTATACAACATCAACCTGTTCGGTGAAGGGATCGAACTTGGTTTCAACATAGGTAAAGCCGTTGATTCTGGAAATGATGAATGCAGCGTCCTTGCCTAAACCGTTAAGGATAACTCTTAAGGGCTTAACTCTTACCTTGTTCGCGTTAAGAGCGATCTTGATAGCGCCTTCAGCAGCAGCGAAGGATTCGTGACCTGCCAAGAAGCAGAAGCACTCTGTGGATTCGCTCAAAAGCATGGAAGCGAGGTTACCGTGGCCAAGACCAACTTTTCTGTTCTCAGCAACAGAGCCGGGAATGCAGAAGGACTGAAGTCCGATACCGATTGCAGCAGCTGCATCAGCAGCCTTGGTGCAACCCTTCTTGATTGCGATCGCACAACCAACGGTGTATGCCCACTTAGCGTTTTCGAAGCAGATAGGCTGTGTTTCTTCAGTAATCTTATAGGGGTCGATGCCGTTAGCATCGCAGATTTCCTTACATTCGTCAATAGAGGAAATGCCATATTCATTAAGACAAGCGAGGATCTTCGCTTCACGTCTTTCGTAGCCTTCAAATTTAGCCATTGTCTCTACCTCCTTAATTATTCTTTACGGGGGTCGATATACTTAACCGCATCAGCAAAGCGGCCGTATGTGCCCTTGGACTTTTCGTATGCTTCGTTAGGCTCAAGACCCTTCTTGATGAAGTCAGTCATTTTGCCCAAAGAAACGAATTCATAACCGATAACCTGGTCATCTTCGTCGAGAGCCATTCTTGTGCAGTAGCCCTCTGTCATTTCGAGATAACGAACGCCCTTTGACTTTGTACCGTACATAGTACCGACCATGGAACGCTCGCCCTTGCCGAGGTCTTCCATACCGGCGCCGATTACGAGACCGTCCTCAGAGAAAGCAGACTGAGTTCTGCCGTAAACGATCTGAAGGAAGAGTTCGCGCATTGCAGTGTTGATAGCGTCACAAACAAGGTCAGTATTAAGAGCTTCCAAAATGGTCTTGCCGGGCAAGATCTCAGCAGCCATAGCAGCGGAGTGAGTCATACCGGAGCAACCGATGGTCTCAACGAGTGCTTCTTCAATGATTCCGTCCTTTACGTTAAGGGACAACTTGCAAGCGCCCTGCTGAGGTGCACACCATCCCACACCGTGAGTATAGCCGGAGATGTCGGAGATCTGCTTGGATTCAACCCATCTGCCCTCTTCGGGAATCGGAGCGGGACCGTGATGAGGGCCTTTAGCCACACAGCACATTTGTTCAACTTCATGCGAATAATTCATAATAGTATTTACTCCTTTCAGAATAATGGAAATTTGCGAACAAATACAAGAGTATTATACTACATAAACGATAATATTACAAGTTATTTTTTTGACAAACATAAAAATTTTATTACTAAAATGTTAGCTATATTGCAATATTTCGGCAATATGGATTGTATTATAAGTGAAATGAACATCGCGCTCTTCTAAAATGACAACATAAGGAGTTTTTGTTATGAGAAAAGTTTTGAGTTTGATTTTGTCGTTGATTATCCTGGTGAGTATGACATCAGTTGTTTATGCGTGGGAATATCCCTATGAGCAGGTGGAATTGAAGGCAACAGTCATAACATGCAGATATATTGAAGCTACAGATAAATTCTCATTCTGTGCTGTGGGCGATGTTTACGGCAACGGAAGCCGTGAGCCGTTTACGTTTGGGGTCTCAGGAGAAAACATTAAAATAGCCGACGGACTTGATCTTGCAATTGCTGGCGGTTTGGCTATGGGACGGGTCATAACTGTTGTCTTTAATGGCGAGGCTATGGAAAGCTATCCGATGCAGATAGTTCCTAATTATATTTTTGTCGAAGAAGAGACTGAAGAACTTACGGATGCTGAAAAGTATCAGTATCTTTCGATGTTCTATACCGATGAATGGATATCGGATAACGGATATGCAATAGTTATAGAATGTGATGAGGATACTGCTCCCCCTTCCGAAATTGACGAAGAGGATGACGGTGGATTCGTTCCCGATTATGATACGGATGAATACGACTGTATTGATGGGGCTCCGATGGATGAAGACGAGCTCATCATTTGCGGCGTGCCATTAGAGGGCGATGATAAGTGCGTCATATTGACAGAGCATTATTTAGAAGGCTTTGTTGTCGGTACAGAGTTCTCAGAACCGGAATATCTTCCCGGTCAGACTCAGGATCTCAGAGGAACGGCTTATATCTATTTCTTCGCATATTCAAACTTCGACACAAAACAGATCGCACCTGTTCTGATAGAGCTCACAGAAGGAAGATGTGCATTATTAGGGGTCGACTTTTGGGAAATAGACTGTGGAATGAAATTAAAGATATATTGCTCTTATGATTCGATCTGTGTTCCTGTCGAGGGTCAGAGATATTACAGCCTTGACGGCGAAGTTTTAACGATCGAAAAGCTTGACGGCTTTGAAGAAAACTCTAACGATTATGCCGAATACTTTTGGGAAATAAGCGAAACCGTGCACTCTGATGACACTGATATCGACAGCAACGACGGCGGATTTGTTCCCGACTATGATACCGAAGAGTTTGACAGCGCACCGATCGATGTTGAGATCGTCGAGAAGAAAAACGAGTTTGCAACTATCGCAGTAATAGCGATCAGCATTGCAGTTACAGCCGCAGCGGTGTTTGCGGGCATAATGCTGCTCAAGAAGAAATAAGACAACCTTACTCCTCTATATCTATAAAGCAAAACAGCGACCGGATCTCAGCCGCTGTTTTGTTATTTTGATAAGTGATATGCAATTCTCGGCTCACCGTTTTGAAGTCTTATAATTCCGCAGCGCTTGAAGCCGAGTTTCTCGAGCGAGTGCTGCATGATCTTATTGTCTTCGTGTGTGTCGATTCTTATTTCAGAAGTAAACTGTAGGCAATATTCCATGCAAAGCTTAAGCACTCCCCTGCTTTTGCCGGCACTTGCAACACGGTGAACGGCATGGTAGGGTTTATCGTTAAGCCATGCACCGTCTATGACGTTATAGGTCGGGTCTTCGCCTTGAATGAAGGCGAAGACTGCTTCGATTCCGTTGCCGCTTTGAAGCATATATAAATTGCCGTCCTTGATATCCTCTGTTATCATTTCAGGCGTTGGGTTTGTGGTCTTCCACTGATTCGGGTTGCCTGTTTGACGCATATATTCGCGCGCTCTTTCGTATATAGGGAGAATGTTTTCGAGGTCGGATAGAGTTGCTTTTGTTACTTTCATCGTTAGGGATCCTTTGCTTTGTGATATGAGATAATTGTAGCGCAATATAAACAAAATTGCAATAGAAAACCGCCCGATCGTAAGATCAGGCGGGGTTAGGTTTAGTTTTCAATATAGCGAAGCGCATCTAAAAGCGAAGCAATTTCGTCACCGCTCATTTCAACATTTTCAATTGCAGTCTCAACTATTTGTAAGGCTTTGTACCTTGCCGTGAACATCTCGTTTTTTCTTTCCGGCTTCAAATCATCATAAAGCTTTTCATAGAAAGAAATAAGCTTTTGATTTGTGGTCTCACGGCATCTGACGACGTCTGCAATTGCATTTGCTTTTTCACCGGCGCCCATTACGCCGGGAGAGCCGAGCTGGATCTCGGAGATCTCTTTGATAGCCTCGTTTAAATAGGCGGTTTGCGATGAGATCTTTTCAATCTGTTTTATAATGTAACCGATAGTAAGCTCGGGCTGAGATTCGAATGATGCTATGGTTTCGGATGTATCGCTGATATCAACGGTATCAATAACTTCACCTGTGGCTTTATCTATAACTAAATCTGTCATTTCAAAATCCTCCAAAAAAACATTTGGCGGACACGCAAGGCATATTGTGTTATCGTCTATCGAGCGTGCCCTGCCTTTTTTAATAAGACCCTTTGCCCGTTTAGGGTAGGTCGCTCCGATTTTATTTCCTTGCTCATCAATTACAATAACGTTTTTTTCGATGGGTGTCATCCCCTTTGCAATTAAATAACAATGTGACCGCTGTTTTTTGTTATGGGTGCCATCCCCTGCCACTGAAACGATTATAACAAAGACAGAGTTTACTTGTCAACAGCTAATAAAAAAGTGGATAAAAACTTACGGCACTACTTGAAATTTGATATGATATGTGCTATTATATGCGTATGGGGTATTAGCGCAGTTGGAAGCGCGCCACACTGGCAGTGTGGAGGTCACGGGTTCGAATCCCGTATGCTCCACCAAAAAGGCAACCCTTAATCGGGTTGCTTTTTGATTAAAAATATTTGGGCTCGTAGCTTAGTTGGGAAAGCGCCGCGTTCGCAACGCGGAGACCGAGGGTTCGAATCCCTTCGGGTCCACCAAAACGAAACGCCATCCAAAGGGTGGCGTTTTTTGTTTGTAGTGCCGAATGCCAATGAAAAGCTTTAAGCTGCGGCATAGGGCTTTCATATTTGCAAGCATTGCTTGCAGCGAAAGCGGCGCCGAGTGGCGAGCGTGCGCCCCGAAGGGGCGGGGCGAGCCGTGGGCGCCGCTGAGCGGCGTGGCGGCGAAGCCGCGAGTGCCGCATTTGCGCGCGGAGCGCGCCACATTTTTGCAAACAAAAAGCCTTGCTTCTGTGGCAAGGCTTTTTACTTTACAATACTTTTGACAAGAAATCCTTCAAGCGAGGGTTTTGCGGGTTGTTGAAGATATCCTCCGGTGTGCCCTGTTCAATGATCTTTCCTTCGTCCATAAAGATGACACGGTCGGCAACCTCTTTTGCAAAGCCCATTTCATGGGTAACTACAACCATCGTCATGCCTTCGTTCGCGAGCTGTTTGATGAGATCCAAGACTTCGCCGACCATTTCAGGGTCAAGTGCGGATGTAGGTTCATCAAAGAGCATGACCTCAGGCTCCATACAAAGAGCACGGACGATAGCGATTCTTTGCTTTTGACCGCCCGAAAGCTGGCTGGGATAAGAATCGGCTCTGTCAGCAAGTCCGACACGCTCCAAAAGCTGCATAGCCTTGGCTTCGGCTTCCTCTTTAGATCTGCCAAGTAGCTTAACAGGCGCAACTGTCATATTCTTAAGGATGGTCATATGAGGGAAAAGGTTAAAGTGCTGGAACACCATTCCCATCTTCTGACGGTGAACGTTTATATTTACGTTCTTTGCAGCGATATCCGTACCGTTAAAGAAGATAGAACCGCTTGAAGGGAGCTCCAAGAGGTTTAAGGAGCGAAGGAAGGTTGATTTTCCGCTTCCTGAGGGGCCGATGATAACAACGACTTCGCCCTTATTGACGCTCGCGGAAACACCGTTCAGCGCCTTGATCTTGTCGCCTTTATAAAACTTCTTCAAATCAACGGTTTGAATAATAACTTCATTAGCGCTCACTTCTTCTCAACCTCCTCTCCAGAATCTTAACGAGCTGAGTTAAGATAACAACAACTATCAAATAGATGAGTGCAACAGCGATGAGCGGCATGAAAGCCGAGAAGGTTCGTCCTCTGATAAGGTCACCGGCTTTGGTAAGATCCATGATGCCTACATAGCCCGCAACAGATGTTTCCTTGAGTAAAACGATGAATTCGTTGCAAAGTGTGGGCAAAGTATTCTTTATTACCTGTGGAATTACTATGTATATCATAGTTTGGAAGTAGTTGAAGCCCAAAGAACGTCCTGCCTCGAACTGACCGTTGTCGATGGAAAGGATCCCTCCGCGGAAGATCTCAGCAACATATGCGCCGGAGTTAAGACCGAATGCCAAAACAGCAACAAGAACGCTGTTGCGAACAGAAGCAAGTATAACGAAATAGATGATCAAGAGCTGAACGACAACAGGTGTACCGCGGATGACAGTCAGATAGATGTTGCAGATAAAGTTGAGTATCCATGAAACAACAAACTTGACTCCGCCCTGTTTTTTAAGTGTCTCATAGTTCTTGTCATAGGTAGAACGAACTGCGGCTATCACCACACCGATAAGAATACCTATCATGGTAGCGAAGAATGTGATCAAAAGGGTGTTTCCCAAGCCTTCAACAAGCCATTTCCACCTGTCGCCGTCGATGAAATTAAGGATGAAATCAGCTTTAAGTTTATTAAAGAATTCAGCCATATTGCGTTCCTTTCAAAAAGTGTTTATACGCAAGAATAGCAATGACCCATCAGAGCCATTGCATATTCTTGTTTTAAGCGATGTGATAATTATTCAGCGGAAATGTACTTGTCGATGATCTTCTGGATCTCACCGGATTCGGTAAGTTCAGCCAAAGCCTTGTTGACATCAGCAAGAAGCTGTTCATTTTCCTTAGCGATAGCGATTGCATAATCTTCATATGCATATTCGGTTTCGAGGATCTTGATGCCCTCGTTAGCTGCAACGAAGCTCTTAGCAGGTTCGTTGTCGATTACAACAACGTCAACGTCGCCCTTGATGAGTGCGGAAACAGCATCAGGACCTGTCTTATAACGAACAACGTTGTCTTCGCCGAAGCCCCAGTTATCAACGCTGTCAGAGCAATAGATATCGCCGGTGGTGTTTTCCTGTACGCCGATCTTGATGTTTTCGATCTTCAAGGAAACAGGGTTGCCTTCTTCATCATAGTTGAAGCAGTCGTCAATAGAAGTGATCGGTGAATCTTCCTTAACGATCATAACCTGAATGCCGGTAGCATAAGAGGTAGAGAAGTTGACCTGAGTCAAACGCTCATCTGTAACGGTCAATCCTGCGATGCCGATATCATATTTACCGGACTGAACACCGGTGATGATAGAGCCGAACTCAACGTCTTCGATAACGAGCTCCAAGCCAAGCTTTTCAGCAATAAGACTTGCGATCTCGATGTCGATACCTGCGAAGCTGTCGCCGTCCTTATATTCATAGGGAGGGAAAGCAGCGTTGGTTGCCATAACTAAAGTACCGTCTTCAGTGTTGCCGCAAGCAACGAAAAGTGTGAGTGCCATTACTGTGGCTAAAATAATTGATATGATCTTTTTCATGTGAAATTTCTCCTTTATGTATATCCCCTATCGCTTATCTCGGGGATCAGTATGGCTATATTATATCATGCATAAATATGCAATGTCAAGCGAATAAATATACGAATATAACACAAAACGCGCACGGTATTATGTGCAATATTAACTATAGAACAGATGTCTTCCTGCTAAAATCGACAGAATATTATGCATAATGATTCATTTATGCATATTATTCATTCAATATGCATAAATACAAAAAATGCGGCACGATTGACACCGTGCCGCAAAATTCAAATTATCTATCCTCACGATAATAGTTAACGCCGCATGCAGAAGGCTCATTAGGATTCTTTTTCTTTCGAACAGATGCTACGAACAATACGATAGCAGTGATGATGAAAGGAAGCGCCTTGAAGAGGTGCGGAGGAACCTTTGAAAGCCAGCCCAAAGCTTTGGGGAAGGCATATGCAAGGTCAGAGTTGTATACCTGTAAGGTGTTGAAGAAACCGAAAACGAGTGTGCCCAAGATCGCAGAAACCGTATTCCATCCCGCAAAGATTACGAGAGCAATTGCGATCCAGCCATAGCCGTTGATCCAGCAGGTACTTCCCTCAAAGCTTCCGCCGAGGTTGAGACCCATATAAAGTCCGCCGATACCCATGATAGCAGAGCCGATCATTATGTGGATGTACTTATATGCAATAACATTAACGCCCAAAGAGTCGGCGGCACCGGGGTTTTCACCGATAGCACGCATCTTGAGACCCATTTTTGTATACTTCATATAAAGGAACGCTATGATCGCGATCACTACAGCCAAGTATACAAAAATGTTATACGAGAACAGAATCTTTCCTATAACGGGGATCTCGGACAAAACAGGGATCTTTGCCTCCCAAGCAGAGAAGATGGAAGAATGCTCTGTCATCACAGGCCATTTGCCGGCAGATGCTAAGCCGTTGCCGACAAAGAAATATACACCCAGACCGAAGGTGGTCATTGTAAGACCGGTTACGTTTTGGTTTGCTTGAAGCGTGACCGTTAGGAAGGAGAATACGAGTCCGCAAAGAGCGCCAAAGATCATTGAGGCAATGATTCCGATAACGATAGAGTTTGTTCGGCATCCGATTATGTATCCTGCGACGCCGCCGATAGCCATCGTACCCTCAACACCGAGGTTAAGAGAGCCGGATTTTTCTGTGATTATCTCACCGACAGTACCATAGAGCAAGGGAATGCTGTATACAACGATACTGAATATGAAATTTATTAAAATTTCAAAAGCTTCTTTATTCACTTGCTCTCCCCCTCTCCGTTTGCAACAGTCAAAGCCTTTTTATGCTTGATGTTGATGATGACTTTAAATCTGGTAAGGAAATCGCATGCCAAAACACAGAAGAGGATTATACCTTGCAAGAGATCTGCAAAGTGAGCGTCAACAGAGGCAAATTCAGCAGCAGCCTGTGTACAGCCATAACGCAAAACGCTGATGAGTGCAGAGGTCACAACGATTGCAAGAGTGTTGAGCTTTGAGAGCCATGCAACGATAACGCCTGTCCATCCGACGTCGTTGGTGACGGAAGTGGAAAGGGAGTGTGCGGTTGAAACATAGAAGGCGCCTGCGAGACCGATGAGGAATGCAGATATAAAGATAGTGCGAATAATGATCTTTCCGGTTTTCATACCTGCGTATTTTGCGGTCGAGATGCTGTCGCCTACAACAGATATCTCATATCCCTGCTTGGTTTTCTTGAGGTATACATAAACAAGAGCGGTTATCACAAATGCAATGATAAGCGAGATATTGAGCGAGAAGCTGCCGATCTTGATAGTCGGCATCCAAGCGTTTTCAAAGAAAGTTTTGAAGATCGGACGAGCAGATTCCTCATTCAAAAGCAGGTTCCAATCAGCCTTGGTCTCACCGAAGAACATTATCAGATAGAGTGCGATATAGTTGAGCATCAAGGTCATAAGTGTTTCGTTGGTGCCGAATTTGACCTTCAAGACTGATGCGATAGAACCGTAAAGTCCCGCAGCAATACCGCCGCCGATGCACATACAAACGAGGACAACGATCGAAGGAGCGCTGTCGCCTATCCAAGCGGAGATCAAACCTGCGAACAATGCGCCGACAGTGAACTGACCTTCGCCGCCTACGTTCCAGAATTTCATTTTATAAGCGAGGGAAAGTGCAACTGAAACGATGAGCAATGGGGTGAATACTTTTATGTAACCCTCAAAGCATTTATAGGGGAAAGCGTTGCCTACAACGCCGATGGTGAACATCTTTTGATAGAAAGAGAAGGGATTTACGCCCAGGGATGCGAGCAATATGCAACCGATGAGCAAAGCAAGCATGATAGCGCCGACGTATATGAGAACTATCTGACTCAGCTTTAAGCCGGTTCTCTTTACTATTCTGATGATCGGTTCTTTAACAGAGGAGTTTGTATTACTCACTGCGCTCACCTCCCGCAAGTGTTTCGTTGTCAAATTGAGAGTCCTTAGCGATTCCGAACGCCTTTTCGTCCTTATAGTCGAGGGCGC
Organism: uncultured Oscillospiraceae bacterium; assembly: GCA_964650705.1. Lineage (GTDB taxonomy): Bacteria > Bacillota > Clostridia > Oscillospirales > Ruminococcaceae > Faeciplasma. The sequence goes on along the minus strand of CAZYUJ010000004.1, from coordinate 115,202 downwards.
CTGTCATCATTAAGCCGAGTTCTTCCTTTGTGGTCTTGTGTGCTTTAACGATACCCATAACTCTGCCGTGGCACAAAACCATTATCTTGTCACACAGAGCAAGCAAAACGTCGAGGTCTTCGCCGACAAACAGAATACCTGTGCCCTTTTTCTTTTCCGCGTTTAGGATATCATATATAGCATATGAAGAGTTGATATCAAGTCCTCGAACAGGGTATGCAGTCACAATAACGTTGGGTCCTGCAGAGATCTCGCGTCCCAGCAAAACCTTTTGGACGTTACCGCCCGACAGCAAACGAACAGGTGTATTAGCGGAAGGAGTTACAACATTGAGCTCTTTGATAACTCGTTCAGCCTCCTGTCTGCCCAAGGCTCTGTCAACAAAGGGGCCTTTAGAATCGGCATACTTCTTCAAAAGCATGTTATCAGTGATCGAAAGAGAGGGAGCAAGACCCATACCGAGTCTGTCCTCAGGGATGAAGCTCATTGCAATTCCCTTTTCAATGATCTGCTTCGGTGTTTTTCCGATAATAGATTCACCCTCGTGAATGATATTACCGGACTGAACGGGGCGAAGGCCCGCGATAGCTTCGCAAAGCTCCTTTTGGCCGCAACCTGCAATTCCTGCAACGCCCAAGATCTCGCCGCCGCGAATATAGAAGTTAACGTGGTCGATAGCCACGGTGTTTTCATCGTTATTAATTGTAAGATCTCTTATTTCGAGGAGAGGAAGTTTCTTTTCAATAGTTACACGCTCGATGTTGAGATCTATCTTTTTTCCTACCATAAGTTCGGTAAGCTGTTGCTGATTTGTGTCAGCAGTGTTGACGGTATCGACGTACTCGCCTTTTCTTAATACTGCCACACGGTCGGAAATTTCCATAACTTCATCAAGCTTATGAGTGATGATGATTATGGAGTGACCGTCCTCCTTCATTTTGCGAAGGACGTTAAAGAGCTTTCTTATCTCCTGAACGGTCAAAACGGCAGTGGGTTCATCAAGGATGATGATGTTTGCGCCGTAATAAAGAACTTTTAAAATTTCAAGTGTCTGTTTTTCGCTGACAGACATATTGGAAACAAGCTTAGAAGCATCAAGCTCGAAGCCGAACTTCTGTGCCATCTCCTCTATTTTTTTGTAGCGGTTTTTCTTTAAGAATAAACCCGTGTTTTCTGCGCCGAGCCAAACGTTATCGGCAGCGGAGAATTTATCGATAAGTTTAAAGTGCTGATGCACCATACCGATGCCGAGACGCTTCGAATCTTCGGGAGAGTTTATCGAAACCTCTTTTCCGTCGACGAAGATCGAACCGCTGTCGGGCTTATAGATACCCGACAGCATGTTCATAAGTGTTGTTTTTCCCGAGCCGTTTTCGCCAAGAAGAGCCAATATCTCGCCATGGCGCAGCCCGATAGAGATGTTTTTATTGGCGGCTATGCTGCCAAAGCTTTTATTTATGTTTTTCAGTTCAATAGCATATTCTGCCGCCATATGTAACATCCTTTCAGAAAGTAAAGATCAAATTAATTATTCAGCTACAACGCCTGCAACATAGTAGTTCATGCTGCCCTTGATAACGCCGTCATCAACAGATTCGCCGCCGGCAGCAACGATTACGTCACCTGTGTTGGTAACGAGGTCAGCATCGGTCTTAACGACAGTCCAGTTGCCGTCAGCATCCTGAGTGTAGGAAAGCTTAACGCCGCTGAATACATCCCATTCGCCGCTGATGATAAGTTCCTTAACCAAGGAGATGAGCTCTTCGGTACCTTCGGAAGCAACGGAAGTGTTAACGGGAGATACGTCTACGAAGCCTTCCTTAAGACCGCCGTAGTAGATACCAACAGTGTCAACGAATTCAGAAGCGGGAGCGTTAACAACAGCTTCGATAGCAGTGCCATAGTATACATCCCAGTTCCAGATAGGAGCAGTAAGGTGAGAAGCAGGAGCCTGGCTGGTCATATCGGAGTTGTATCCGCAGCCGAATACACCGGCGTTAGCAGCAACGAGCTGAGGCTGTGCAGAGTCACAGTGCTGAGCGATCACGCAAACGTTATAGGTGTTGATAAGGCTTTCTGCAGCCTGCTTTTCGAGGGTCTCATCAGCCCAAGTGTTGATGGACTTAACGTAGATCTGAGCGTCAGGGTTAACGGAAAGAACGCCCATTGCGAATGCGTTGATACCGGAGCAGGTCTCAGCGTATTCAGTGCCGTAAGCAGCAACGTAACCAACAGCGTTGTTGCCGAGCTCAAGAGTCTTGAGACCGGCAGCGATACCGGAAAGATATCTTGCCTGGTAGATTCTGCCGAAGTAGTTGTTGTAGTTAGTCTCGTTGGAGAGGTAACCTGTTGCGTGAGAGAATGCGATGTTAGCGTATTCTTCCTTTGCAGCTGCTGCGTTCATAGCGTTGAGGTAGCCAAAGCTGATACCGAAGATGATGTTGCAGCCCTTGCCGGCGAGAGTGTCGATAGCGTTAGCAACAGCAGTGTCGTCTTCAGCGACGTTGTCAACGATGAAAAGGTTCTCAGCAGGAATGCCGAGGTTTTCCATAGCAGTTGTGATACCGTTGTGGTGAGCATAGGTGTAACCTGCGGTGTCGTTCTGGCCACCGATGTAGATAGCACCGATCTTAACGGTTTCGAGAGTGAGTTCACCTGTAGCAGCGTTATCGCCGCATGCAGAGAATGCAACCATGCATGTGAGAAGCATTGCGAATGCCAAAAGCATCGAAAGTATCTTCTTCATTTTAAATTCCTCCTAATATTGCGGTCATTTGACCAATTTTATTTATGTAAAATCACTTTTACATACAAAATTAAAAATCCGCCTGAGGTTTTAGCCCTGACGGAAAGTTATGCCTCCGTCAGACATAGATTCGACAAGCGCAAGGGAATCAACACGGATACCCTTGTTTCTGAGCTCGTCGCCTCCGCCTTGGAAGCATTTTTCGATTTGTGTGCAAACGCCCGCAAGCTTTGCACCCGCAGCCTCAACGATCTCGATGAGTCCGCGCGCAGCCGCACCGTTCGCCAAAAAGTCGTCTAAGATAAGGACGCAATCATCCTTTGACAAATAATCTTTAGGAACGATGATCTTATAATCATTATTGTGAGTATAGGAATGTACTTTTGCGGTATAGTTATCGTTTCCGATGTTAGATGATGCGTGCTTCTTCGCAAATACGAAGGGCAGATTCATTTCAAGAGCTACAGCAGCCGCGAAGGCAATGCCTGATGCTTCGATAGTCAAGATCTTTGTGACCCCTTCGTTTTCATACATGCGTGCAACCTCTGTGCCCATTTCGCGCAAAAGAGCAGTATCATACTGATGATTGAGGAAATTGCCCACCTTTATGATGTTGCCGGGACATATCTTTGCATCTGTAAGTATCTTTTCGATAAGTGCCTGCATGCTGTAACACTCCCAATAAAAAATAAAAACGGCTTGCTTATTCTTGATAAGGAAGTCGTCAAACCCGAGATCGGAGTTTGACCAATACGGCGCAAAAGTAATCTGTTTCAATATTGGCAAAACTATAATGTAATTTTAGCAAATCAAAGATAAATTGTCAACGAAAAAAGAGAAATCTGTAGATTTGAATACATTATTTAAAATATATTTAAAATTCTTGGTGAAAACCTAAAAAATAAAACGCCGAAGTTGACTTCGGCGTTTTATTAATCAGCTATTAATTCAAATCAGTGCTTCTTGGAAACTGCTACAGCAGCGCCAGCGAGAACCATAGGAATTACTGCCAAAGCAAGACCGGTTGCGGGAACTTCTTCGGGAGTTTCTTCAACAACGGGAGCGTTGTCAACTTCCTCTTCCTCAGTGCTGGGTTCAGCAAAAACAGCCATGGTGAGCATGGAAAGAGCCAAAACAAGAGCCAAAAGCATAGCGAGTAACTTTTTCATTTAAATTTCCTCCTTAAAATTAAGCGATATTCGCTTTGATGAATATATTATACAAAACTTTTTGCGATTTTACTATTGCCAATTAACACAAAGTTTTTTTACAAAATTGGGCAGTGTGCAAAAGTGCCAAAAATATTGCATTGATTTTGTAAACTTTTTGTTAATTAAAGCGTGAACGACGTCTTAACAGCCTTTATATCCGTTAGGGTTCTTGCTTTGCCAGTTCCAGGAATCGCGGCACATTTCGTCAATATCATACTGTGCGCTCCAGCCAAGCTCAGCTTTAGCCAAGGACGGATCGGAGAAGTATTCATCAATATCACCGGGACGTCTGGGAGCGATGACATAAGGCAAGGTTTTTCCGCAGGCCTTTTCATAGGCGTGCAAAACGTCCATAACGGAATATCCCCTTCCTGTGCCAAGATTATATATCTTTACACCGCCGTTCATCTTATTGATCATATCAAGCGCGCAAATGTGACCCAAAGCGAGATCAACAACGTGGATATAATCGCGAATTCCTGTGCCGTCAGGAGTATTATAATCGTTGCCGTATACATTTAGATATTCCCGTCTGCCAACGGCAACCTGTGCAATATACGGGACGAGGTTATTGGGTATACCCTGTGGATCCTCACCGATCTCGCCCGACTTGTGAGCACCGATGGGGTTGAAATATCTGAGCAAAGCAACGTTCCATTCAGGATCGGAAGTGTGAACGTCCATCAAGATCTGTTCGATCATGCTCTTTGTCCAGCCATAGGGATTGGAACACTGTCCCTTAGGGAAAAGCTCGGTTATCCGGGGCGTTTCGGGGATTCCGTATACCGTTGCAGATGAGCTGAAGATCATATTCTTACAGCCGTGAGCCTTCATCGCTTCGATAAGTGTGAGTGTTCCGCAAATGTTGTTATAATAATATTCAGTAGGCTTCAATACCGATTCTCCGACAGCTTTGAGTCCTGCGAAATGGATAACGGCTGTTATATCGGGGTTTTCATCGAAGATCCTATCCATAGCCGCACGGTCAAGCATATCAGCTTCATAGAACTTCAACGACTTGCCAGTAAGCTTTTGAACACGAACAAGCGATTCCTCACAGGAGTTGGAAAGATTGTCGAACACGACGACCTCGTATCCTTTTTCGAGAAGCTCGAGAGCTGTGTGGGAACCGATATATCCTGCACCGCCTGTTACAAGAATAGACATAAAATACACTCCTTTATTCGGGATATCTTTGAGATTTTATAATAGCATATAAACGCCGAAAATTCAATAGAAATAAAAACATAAACTTGATAAAATCATGTGATGATGTTATAATCTTGACGGAAAGGACTGATCAAAATGAAGCTTATTATTATAAGACACGGTGACCCCGACTATTCTATAGATTCGTTGACCGAGAAAGGCTGGCGTGAGGCAGAGCTTTTAGCAGAAAGAATATCAAAGCTTGATGTAAAGGCGTTTTACTGTTCACCTCTTGGGCGAGCTAAGGATACAGCCTCGTTAACACTTAAGAAAATGGGCAGAGAGGCGACCATCTGCAACTGGCTTCAGGAGTTTGGTCAGTGTCAAGTGAAACTGCCTTACATGCCAAATGACCGAACAACAATATCGTGGGACTTCTTGCCCTCATTCTATACTAAGATCGACGGGCTTTATGATGCTCAAGGGTTCATGAACGTTGATTTCATGAAAGAAGGAAGGATGCCCGAGCTTTATAAAGAGGTTACCGACGGGCTGGACGAGCTGTTGGAGCGTCACGGATATAAGCGAAACGGAAGATATTATGATGCGGTCAATCCGAATATGGATACGGTCGTTTTATTCTGTCACTTTGGGCTTGAGTGCTTCTTGTTGGGGCATCTTCTGAGCATATCCCCTATTGCGCTGTTGCACGGTATGATGGCGGCGCCGACCTCTGTAACGACTCTTAATACAGAAGAACGTGAGGACGGAATTGCGATATTCAGATGCGCTTCTTTCGGCGATATTTCACACTTATACTCAGCAGACGAGCCGCCTGCATTTGCAGGACGTTTTTGCGAGATGTATACCAATTTTGACGAGAGACATTAACATATAAAACCGCACCCCGAAAGAGGTGCGGTTTTTGTAGTTGTTTATTAAAGGTGATGCCTAATATTATTTGTTGTTATAGATTACAGTTACGCCGTCGTATGCAGGAAGTCCCTTAACACCGAGCTGAGCACCGCCGAAAATCTGGTCAAATGGGATCAGATTCATATGATTATCCACACACTGGCTGTGGTCATAATCAGCAGGAAGACCGTCATAGGCGTAACCGGGTTCAACACGCATACCACGTCCATTATTATAGCCTGGTGTAGGCTCGCAGTAGTGGTAGTTCGCCCACTCGCCGTAAGTAACGGTTACGTTCGTACATGTGATGTTGTACTGGCTCATATCAGGATAGTTTGTACCATCAATCGTAGTAGTCTTCGCCAAACGACCGATAATCATACCACACATACGATAGTTATAGTAATCATAGGAAGCAGTACAGTCATTGTAAACATCGAGACGGCAAGCAATATCTACGTTTTCAAAGTTGTAGGTTGCGCCGGGCTCACCCTGACCAACAATACCGCCGATGGAGCTGTCGAAGGAGCCCCAAAGACCTGCAAGAACTACATCCTCACCGATGGTGATATTCTTAAAGGTGTAATCACCTGCGCCCGACCAGCCGATGATACCGCCGTTACCGTTGTTGTAGGTTGCGAAAACAGAATCCTCAAGGGTAATGTTTTCAAAGACACAGGTGCCGGTTGCGCTACCAGTGATACCACCGACGTCGCCGCCCTCAACGAGGCTTTCAGCTCCGGAAATCGTTACGTTCTTAACGGTTGCATTCTTGAGCTCGCCGAAGAGACCGACAGAACCGTAGCTGCCCCATTCATAGCCGAAGTCCCAGCCACTCTGATATAGGTTTGCAATTGTATGATCTTGACCATCGAAGGTTCCTTCAAATGCATAATCATCGCCAATCGGATCAAAGCTTATTCTTTCACCATTTTCATCCACTGCGTAAAGGTCTACGTCCGAGGTAAGCTTAATAGTCTTACCCTCAAATGTTACGGGAAGAGTAATTTCGTTCTCTATACCTAAAGTGCTCACGCCCTGCGCGTCAACAAGCGCTGCCAAGCCTGCGAGCTGTTCAGCCGTGGAGAGAGAATATTCAGTAGCATCGGGGTTATCGGTATACCACGAGATATCGACGGTGCCATCCCAAGTGTCAGCGGGGAGCTCAAGCTTAGGAAGTTCAGCCTTTAAGTCATAATATTTGTTAAAGCTGTCTTCTTCATAAACAGCCTGTGTGGCTACAACAGTAATGGTGATGCCTTCAATAGAAAGACCCTTGTATTCATTACCCGCTTCTTCAGACATATGACCTGAGAGAATAATAGAAGCAGAAGCGTCATTAAGGCCATTGTTGGGAGCGATCTCGCCCTTGGGAGTTAAGAATTCATCCCACAAAACTGTTCCGTCGGGTGTACCCGTGATGGGCTTAACTTCAGACTTGCCATCAGCATTGTAATTACTGCCCTCTAATGCTTTCTCATTTACTGCTTCAAGTTCTTCAAGATACGTTGTGAATTCAATAGCTTCTAAAAGCTTAGCATCGCCGTCAACTCCTCGAATGCCAATTACAACATATGCAGACAAGTTTCCGACATTACGAACTCTTACAGGTGCCATATTGTAAGTACAGCCAGGCTCCCAAAGAATCTCCTCCTGGGATCTTCCGTCAGCCGCTACAAAAGGTATTATCTCGTCTTCAGCGTCAATCCATTCACCGTCCACGAACATTTCAAGAACGATATCAAGATTACCTGCGATGATCTGATTCTTTGCCGAAGTAACACTGTCAGTGAACCAAGCCATTGTTGTGCCCAAGAGCATTGTGCAGCATACGATGATCGATACTACGCTGAGCAGAAGAGCACTTTTTGTGTTTTTCTTCATGATTTTTCCTCCATATTGAATATTTGAATGGCAATTACTCTCAAAAAGTATACCTTATTGTAGGAGACAAAAATTACATTAATTTCTTATTTTCTGTTGACAAATATACATAATATGTTATAATTTGTGTACTGGATGGTATTTTTGCGCTTTAAAATATCACTCTCGAAAAGTATACATTTTAAAAATCGTTCTGTATTTCAACAAAAACCCGCACTCCTTAACAGAGTGCGGGTCGTTTTATGCAGTTACGGCAGGCTTATATCTGAGCTTTATTTTGTCGGTAATGAGTGCTATAAACTCGGAATTTGTGGGCTTGCCCTTGCCGGTATTAACTGTGAAGCCGAAGAAGGAGTTGAGTGTATCCAAGTCTCCCCTGTCCCAAGCAATCTCTATTGCGTGGCGGATCGCACGCTCAACGCGGGAAGGCGTTGTATCGAATTCATCGGCAACTGTGGGATATAAAAGCTTGGTTACGCATTCGAGCATTTCGGCATCACGGATGCAATGCAGAATTGCGCTTCGCAAATAGTGATATCCTTTGATGTGTGCAGGAACGCCGAGCTGATGGATCATTTCGGTGACAACGACCTCCAGATCGGGTTGATGCGAAACAACGGGGATTTTCGGCTGTTCGTCGAAAATATCGTAGCCCATAAGACTGTTGATCCTATCACCGAGCATTTTGAAATCGAACGGTCGGATAAGAAAATATGCCGCGCCGCTTTGCATGACCTGCATTTGAGCGAACTGGTTATCGACCGGTGATGTAACGATGAACACAGGCTTTTTGAAGCTTGAACGGTTGATCTTCTTTATCAGTTCGATAGCATCGATCCCTGACATAGACAGATCAACTATTGCTACATCGGGTGACTCGTCCTTTATCGCATCAAAGAGCACCAATCCGTCCTTCTGACGGGAAATACAGAAAAATCCCATCGTTCTTAATACATCGGCACATGCTGCTCCGAAATCTTTTGTATCGTCGCCTATCAGCACTTTTAGCTTTTTTGTCATAAACTACTCCTCTTTCTTTGTCATATACTGTTTTTTCATTAACGCGCGACTTTAGTCGTGCTGCTGATCAAAGTATACGACAGGTGTAGTGCGGAATTTTGTCGAAAATTGTAAAGGAATATGATCAAATCATAAAATTTGCCATTATTTAAAAGCCTTACACACTTTTATGTCTATCGAGCATCTTTTTGAGGTATTTTCCTGTATATGAAGCAGGATCGGATGCAACCTCCTCAGGCGTACCCTCAGCCACGATCATTCCGCCTCGAACACCGCCCTCGGGGCCGAGGTCGATAATATGGTCGGCACATTTGATGACGTCGAGGTTATGCTCAATTACAACGACGGTATTTCCGTTGTCACAGAGCTTATCGAGCATATAGATGAGCTTGCTGACATCATCGGTATGCAAGCCTGTCGTCGGCTCATCGAGAACGTATATAGTTCTTCCTGTGGCACGCTTTGAAAGCTCGGTTGCGAGCTTGACACGCTGTGCCTCACCGCCAGAAAGTGTAGTTGAAGGCTGACCGAGCTTTAAATAGCCCAATCCAACTTCTTGGAGAGTCTTGATTTTCCGATAGATCTTGGGGATGTTCTCAAAGAATTGGCATGCTTCTTCGATAGTCATGTCTAAAACATCGGCAATGCTCTTGCCTTTATATTTGACCTCAAGAGTCTCGCGGTTATAGCGAGCGCCCTTACAGACCTCACACGGAACGTAAACATCAGGCAGGAAGTGCATTTCGATTTTCAGTATACCGTCACCCTCACAGGCTTCACATCTGCCGCCTCTGACGTTAAATGAGAATCTGCCTTGGTTGTATCCTCTCGCCTTGGCGTCCTTAGTCATTGCAAAAAGCTCACGGATGTCGTTGAACACGCCCGTATAGGTTGCAGGGTTGGAACGAGGCGATCTTCCGATCGGAGACTGGTCAATGTTGATGATCTTGTCGAGATGTTCAAGACCTTCGATGGTTTTGAATGCTCCCGGACGGATCCTTGCACGGTTGAGCTTGCAGGCAAGCTCTTTATAGAGTATCTCATTAACAAGAGATGACTTTCCGGACCCTGAGACACCCGTTATACAGGTGAATTTTCCGAGAGGGATCTTGACGTTGATGTTTTTGAGGTTATTTTCCTTCGCCCCTTTGATGTAAAGGTATTCACCATTACCGCTTCTTCTTTCTTTAGGAAGAGGGATAACACGCTTTCCGCTCAGATATGCGCCGGTTATCGAGCGTTCACAGGCTTTGATATCCTCTATCGAGCCGTTACAAACGATCTCTCCGCCGTGAACTCCTGCGCCCGGGCCGATATCGACAATATAGTCGGCAGCAAGCATTGTATCTTCATCATGTTCAACGACGATCAATGTGTTTCCAAGATCACGAAGGCGTTTCAGCGCATCGATAAGCTTGTCATTATCACGCTGATGCAGACCGATAGAGGGTTCGTCCAGAATATAGAGTACTCCCATGAGTGACGAGCCGATCTGTGTTGCAAGTCGGATTCGCTGACTCTCACCGCCCGACAGCGTTGCACTTGCTCGTGAAAGTGTAAGATAATCGAGTCCGACATTTTTGAGGAATGTCAAACGAGCCTTGATCTCCTTGAGGATCTGCTCGCCGATAAGCTTTTCACGCTCAGAAAGTGCAAGATCTTCAACAAAATCGAGAGCTTCGATGATAGACATATGAGTGAACTCAGCGATGTTTTTGCCGCCGACGGTTACTGCCAAAATCTCTTTTTTCAATCTGTCGCCGCCGCAGGTCTTACACTTGACCTCGCTCATATATTCTTCGATCTTGGCTTTTGTGGCATCCGATTCAGTAGATTTATAGCGGCGTTCAAGGTTGTTGATGACACCTTCAAAGGGGGTTATCCAATATCCCCCGCCAAATTCATCGGGGCGCTTGAACTGAAGCTTTTGTCCGCCCGTTCCATAGAGGAAGATGTCAAGCTCGTCACGGGAAAGATCCTTTACGGGAGTGTCGAGCGATATGCCGTAATGCTCGCTGAGCTTGTTATAATAGATCATCGTGAACGAGTTGTCGTCGAGGGTGTTCCAACCGTCAGCGTGGATAGCGCCCTGACGGATGGTGAGCTCATCGTTGGGAATTACGAGTTTTTCATCAACTCTTAGGAATACGCCGAGACCTGTACAGTCGGGGCAGGCACCGAAAGGGTTGTTGAAGGAGAACATTCTTGGTGAAAGCTCCTCGACAGATACGCCGTGATCGGGGCAGGCATAGTTTTGGGAGAACATGATCTCCTCTCCGCCGATGACGTCAACAACGGCAAGACCGCCTGAAAGTCCCAAAACGACCTCTAAGCTGTCGGTCAAGCGGGAGCGAATGTCAGGTTTTACGACGAGACGGTCGACAACAACTTCGATGGTGTGTTTTTTGTTCTTGTCGAGAGTGATCTTTTCGGAAAGGTCATAGATCGAGCCGTCAACACGGACACGGACATATCCCGATTTCCTAATACTCTCAAGCTCTTTTACATACTCGCCCTTTCTTCCGCGAACGATCGGCGCAAGAAGCTGGATCTTCGAGCCTCCGGGAAGTGCCAACACCTGATCGACGATCTGATCGACAGACTGGCGCTTTATTTCTTTTCCGCAGACGGGACAGTGAGGGATGCCGATTCGGGCATATAACAAACGGAGATAGTCATATATCTCGGTAACTGTGCCGACGGTTGAACGAGGGTTGTTCGAGGTCGTTTTCTGGTCGATGGAGATCGCAGGAGAAAGTCCGTCAATCGAATCAACATCAGGCTTGTCCATCTGACCCAAGAACATTCTTGCATAGGAAGAAAGGCTTTCGATATAGCGGCGCTGACCGTCAGCAAAAATGGTATCGAAAGCGAGCGACGACTTGCCCGAGCCGGAAAGACCTGTGAACACGATCAGTTTGTCTCTCGGAAGGGTTATATCGACGTTTTTAAGGTTGTGCTCGCGGGCACCCTTAATTATAATTTCGTTGTTCATAATATCACCATTTATAACTACATATCTCTTAGCTCTTTTATCTTATCACGCAGGTAAGCAGCCTGCTCGAATTCGAGCTGACGGGCAGCTTCTTTCATCTGCTTGGTCATCTTTTCGATAAGCTCTAAGCGCTCGCGCTTGGTGTATTGCTTAAGACTCTTTTTGGGTTCTTTCTTGGTTATCTCGATAACGTCGCGGATACCCTTGATTATGGTTTTGGGGACTATTCCGTGAGCCTCGTTATATGCCATCTGAATCTCACGGCGGCGCTCAGTCTCGGTTATGGCACGCTCCATAGAACCCGTGACGCTGTCGGCATACATTATGACCTTGCCGTTTGCATTACGCGCGGCACGGCCGATAGTTTGGATAAGCGAGGATTCACTTCGCAAGAAGCCCTCTTTATCGGCGTCAAGGATCGCAATGAGAGAAACTTCGGGAAGGTCCAATCCCTCACGGAGGAGATTGATTCCCACCAAAACATCGAACTCGCCAAGGCGAAGATCTCGGATTATCTCCATTCGCTCCATGGTATCAATAGAATGGTGCATATACTTAACTTTTATGCCCACCGTTTGCAAATAAGCAGTCAGATCCTCTGCCATTTTAACGGTCAAAGTTGTGACAAGGGTACGTTCGCCCTTTTCGGTTCGGGCATTTATTTCAAGAATGAGGTCATCGATCTGACCTTGTGTAGGTTTGACTTCGATTATGGGATCCAAAAGTCCTGTCGGGCGGATGATCTGTTCGACGATCGCTTCGGATTCCTTCTTCTCAAGAGGGCCGGGAGTCGCAGAGACGAATATCGCCTGATCGACATGGGAATAGAACTCATCGAAGGTCAAAGGGCGGTTATCAAGCGCAGAGGGCAAACGGAAGCCGTATTCGACAAGCGTTTCCTTTCTGGCACGGTCACCGGCATACATTCCCCTTACCTGAGGAAGAGCAACGTGAGACTCATCGACAACAAGGATGAAATCATCGGGAAGGAAGTCGAGGAGCGTAAACGGAACAGCACCGGGTTCACGGCGAGCCAATACTCTCGAATAGTTTTCAACGCCCGAACAGAAGCCGACTTCTTCAAGCATTTCCATATCATATTTAACACGCTGTTCAATTCGCTGTGCTTCGATAAGCTTGTCGTTGGCTTTGAAATATTCGACACGCTCACGCATTTCCGCTTCGATATCAGCGATCGCAGCCATAAGCTTTTCTCGACCCGTGATATAATGCGAAGCAGGAAAGATCGCAACGTGAGACATCGAATGAATGACTTCGCCCGTTACGACATTGATCTCGGTGATCCTGTCGATCTCGTCACCGAAAAATTCGACACGGATCGCTGTATCGTTATGAGAAGTTGGGAAAATTTCAACAACGTCCCCTCTTACACGGAAGCGGTTACGCTGAAAGTCGATATCGTTTCGCTCATATTGGATGTTGACAAGCTGTGCAATGAGCTCATCTCGGGAGCGCTCCATCCCCTGACGGATGGAAACGATCATGTCTTTATATTCATCAGGGTCACCCAAAGAATAGATACAGGAAACGGATGCAACGATGATAACATCACGTCGCTCGCTTATTGCGGCAGTGGCAGAGTGGCGCAAGCGGTCGATCTCGTCGTTAACGGATGAGTCCTTTTCGATGTATACGTCAGTCGAAGGAATATATGCCTCAGGCTGATAGTAATCATAGTAGGATACAAAGAATTCAACTGCGCTGTCGGGGAAGAATTCACGGAATTCAGAGCATATCTGAGCCGCGAGAGTCTTATTTGGCTCAAGTATCAGAACAGGACGGTTGACCTGTTCGATAACGTTGGCGATGGTGAAGGTCTTTCCCGAGCCGGTCACACCGAGAAGAGTCTGTTTTTTCCTTCCCTCTTTAATTCCTTTGACGAGCTCTGTAATAGCTTCTGGCTGGTCGCCTGTCGGTTTAAATTCGCTTCTCAATATAAACTTATCCATATGACGACCCTCCCTCAAGATTAAACAAATGTTCTCTATGATAGAATAGCACTATTTGTGGTTAAAGTCAATGGGTTTACACTATATTTTGTGCAAAAAACAAGGGGAGTTATTCACTCCCCTTTGATGATATTTTGCGTTCTGATAGCTTTTCATAGAGTCGAAACGGTATGATAAGGTCGCCTTTTCCTGTTCCGAGACTTAGATACGGCTTTGTACTGCCGTGATAGTCGCTTCCTCCGCTTTCCAACAGGTCAAATTCTTTCGCGATGCAGGATGCTTCTTTCGCGGTAGCTCTATCATATAGAGAATACACGGTTTCTATCCCGTCGAGTCCAAAGGGTTTGGCGAGCTTCAGAAACTCTCTCAATTCCGACGAATTAAGGTTCAGAAACGGATGAGCCAAAACAGCAACCGCATTTATCGACTTTATGAACTTAATGATATTGAAAACATCGGGATTTTTTGGTTCTTTATAGAAGCCGTATTTCCTCGAAAGAAGAGTGTTAAAAGCTTCTTGAACAGAGATGACATATCCCGACTTGACAAGCTCATACGCTATGTGGGCACGGTTTATGTATCCGCACGACTGAGCTCTAAGCTTTTCAAGGTCAACAAGATAACCTGCTTTGTTCAAAGAAGCGACGAGCTCGTTTATGCTGATCTCTTTGAGCCTGCGAAGCTCTTCGGTTATGGCTGTTATCTCATCGTAATGCTCGGGATCTATAAACAAGCCGAGCATGTGAAGCTCCGTTCCGTTATAGTCGGTCGAAAACTCAATTCCCGGAACAGCGATGATGTCCTTGTTTTGTGCCGAACTGACAAATTCAGAGAGCCCCTCGATATTGTTGTGATCTGTCAAAGCGATGGCTTTTATTCCAAGGCTTATCGCACTGTCTATGAGCTCGGTCGGGGTCAGTGTACCGTCGGAAAAGACGGAGTGTGTGTGCAGATCGCAGATCATTAAAGTGCCTGCTTCAAAGCCTGAGCAAGCTGATCGGGACAGGATGTCGACTTAGGACCGCAGGTGGTGCCTTCAACTCTTGCGATAACATCCTCAACCTTCATTCCGGTAACGAGACGGCAAATACCCTTGAGGTTGCCGTTGCAGCCGCCGATAAATTCGCAGGAAGTTACGATTCCGTCTTCAACTTCGATGTTGATCTGTCTTGAGCATGTGCCTTTTGTTGTGTAATTGATAGTCATGGTTTTATCTCCTTGTTATTTAAAATATTCTTTTATGAACCATATATCTTTAATTTCAAAGCATCTGCCGTTAAGATAGTTCAAAATTCCGGCATCGGTTTTGAAATTGAAGGTGAGTTTATAGGCACACAGTGCCTGAGTCTTGATTCCTCTTTGGCGGTTTTCTTGGTTGATACCGTATTTACCATCACCCAAAAGAGGATGCCCGATGTGTGCCATATGTGCACGGATCTGGTGAGTCCTTCCCGTTATAAGGTCAATTTCACAAAGGGACAAGCCGTTTTGTGATTTGAGGACTTTGTATTTTGTGATTATGGTTTTGTTTGTAGGTGTCTTTTTATCGGAAACATAGACTGTGTTTGTCGATTCGTTCTTTTCGAGATATGCAGTTATTGTTGCCTCCTTCGGAGAGGGCGTTCCCAAGGTTATACAAAGATAATTCTTTATGATCTCGCGTTCTTTAACGATTCGGTTCAAAAGGCGGAGACTTTCGGCGTTCTTGGCACAGATAACAATTCCCGACGTGTTGCGGTCAAGGCGGTTGCAAAGCGCAGGTGCGAAGCTTGCTTCACGCTCGGGGTCATATTCGCCTTTTTCATATAAATAATGAGTGATGCGGTTGATGAGAGTATCGGATGTTTTTTCATCATCCTCATGGACGACCGTTCCGCACTTTTTGTTCACGAGCAAAAGATTCTCATCTTCATAAACGACATCAATGTCAGAAGGGACTGTCAAGAATTCGTGTTCACTATCAGAACTGCCGAAGAATTCATCGTTTATGTACATTTGCAAAACGTCGCCGACGTTAAGACGTGTGGAGATCTCGCATCTTTTGCCGTTGAGCTTGATGCGCTTGAGACGGATGTATTTATACATCAGGCTTTGAGGCAGGTTCGGAACAGCTTTCGATATGAACTTATCGAGTCGCTGGCCCGCATCGTTTTTTTCGATTATAAATTCTTTCATTTGATCAAACCTTGCTGAAATTCATCAGAATGCTGTGTGGCAAAAGCTTCGCCAAAACACGATAGAACTTGAAGAAAGCAAGATGAGTATATACGCATCTTCCTTTTTGTGATGCCCTCAAGGTTCCCTTAGCGACCTCTTTAGGGTCAGAATATGGCAAAATGTCATATGTTTTGGAAGAACCGGGCGCAATATCGGCAACTGACAAGAACTCGGTTCTCATCGGGCCGGGACAAACACACATACAGTTGATGCCGTGAGGCTTAAGCTCCTCGCGAAGACCTTTTGTAAAGCTCAAAACATAAGCCTTGGTTGAAGAATAGACAGTAAGTCTGGGGTTCGGAACGAAGGAAGCGATGGAGCAGACATTGATGATCTCGCTCCCCTTTTGCATATACTTTAAGCAGGCTGTTGCAACAGCAGTTAATCCCTTGCAGTTCAGATCGACCATCGTTGTCTGAGAGGAAACGGACATATCCTTGATGTTTCCCATCTTTCCGAAACCTGCGTTATTCACCAAAAGCTTAACGTTACAGCCGCTTGATGCAAGCTTATCCTCTAAGACAGAGTAGCTTTCATCATGTGACAAGTCAAGTGCTATCGGCACACATTTTACTGCTGTATATTCATTTGCTATTTCGTTGAGTCTATCAAGACGGCGAGCAACAAGCCATATCTCGTCGATATCCTTTCGGGTCGAGATTATTTCTTTAAGGAACTCAATTCCCAAGCCGCTTGATGCGCCAGTGATTATTGCGACGTTCACGATTTTCCCCCTTAAAATATAAAAGAGTGTTGATATACACATATATTATAATATATTGTTGCGGTTTGTCAAATAAAACAAGCAAAGAATTAACCAAATTGTAACGCTTAGACTATTGAAATAATTATCTCTGCATGATAAAATGTAAATACAGAGCGAAATATGTGTAAAGGTTATCGGCTTTACATTTCTTATATACATTTGAGAGGATTGATAAAATGATTTTGAAAAGGATATCAGCTTTGGCTGTTACGTTGATACTTTCCGCTAATCTTATGTGTTCGTGCGCGAACATTAATGATATTCCCGCAAATGCGGATATCCCCGAGGACACCGACAGCGTCTCTGTTTCCGTCAGCGAGGAGGAGGTTACCTCTGCTGAGGATCCGAACGTTCCTTCGTTTATAGTTACGACGACTCCCGAATCCGAAGCGACAACTGCTGCTCCTACGACGGCAGACGAGCCTGTGGCAACTCCTGAGAACACATCGGCTCCTCAGCCTGACGGAAGTGAAACAAGCGAAACTTCTGCCTCATCGAATGTTCAGCTTCCGCAAACTACACCGGCTTTGACAAATGAAAAGGGCGAGATCGTTGACGATTATAAATCAGATCTTGACATGAGCGAGACCGATCCCGAGGAGCTTTATGAGATGTTCGGTCTTGACAGAAGCGAAAGAGCCGAATATTATGATGAAATTTCTCAGAAGCACAACTTCCCTATCATTCATATCT
This sequence comes from uncultured Oscillospiraceae bacterium, assembly GCA_964650705.1. Lineage (GTDB taxonomy): Bacteria > Bacillota > Clostridia > Oscillospirales > Ruminococcaceae > Faeciplasma. The sequence goes on along the minus strand of CAZYUJ010000004.1, from coordinate 97,636 downwards.
CGACAGAAAATGAAGCGAATATCGTATCCCGTGAGGAATATTTGAACTGTTTGGTTGAGATATTCAACTGTGACGAAAAATACGTTATGGACGCCACCTCGGCGGGGATAAGAGTAAGAGGTAACGCAAGCGCACATTACGGTGACGTTAACTCTATATTAAAGGAAGGAGCTCCTTACAGAATCAAATTCACCGAAAAGCAATCTGTTTTGGGCTTGAATGACAACGCAAGATGCAAATCTTGGGTACTTTTGAGAACCTTCTCGACGGGTATCAGAGACTATTTGGCATATGACATGGCAAGAGTGATCAATGAAGGCGATTATTATGTTACTGACGCTCAGTTTGTTCAGGTTTATGTGAACGAGGAGTATAAGGGTATCTATGTTTTGTGTGAACAAACACAAGCTAATCCCAACAGAGTTGACCTCAACGAAGCTGATGAGGGATATACAGGCACAGACATCGGATATTTGGTTGAGCTTGATAACTATGCATACAGTGAGGAATGGAAGTTCCTTTTGAACTATAACAAGGAAGCGATCACCGACGTTTACGGTGAGACAAGAGTTCCGAGGAAATATTATTACTCTGTAAAGAATGATCTTTACAGCGACGAACAGCTTAAATATATCGAAAGATATATGGAAGTCTGCTGGGAAGTTGCGATGAGAGCGATAAGAGACGAGGAGTATTATAAGGTTGATGAGAACTTCAATCTTATTTTGGCTCAGGATGAGTTTGAAAGCGCATATGAGTGCATAAGTCAGGTTATCGACATCAAGTCGGTTGTGGATATGTATATCGTGTTCGAGATCGCAAATGACCAGGACTTGGGCGGAGGAAGCTTCTTCTTTGCTGTTGACTTCGGAGAGCATTCGAGATATCCCGTTTTGACTTGCGTCGCTCCCTGGGACTTCGACTGGGGATATACTGACTATTATTCGGACGCTGACGGCGGACTTTACGCCGCAAGATTCAAGGATGACTATTTCGTTGAGAACTGGGGCGACAGATCTAACCCGTGGCTGATACTCTTCTATTCCGCAGATTGGTTCCAGGATCTCGTTAAGGAAACATGGCAGGAGCATTTGGCTGATGTTAAGGCAGTAGTCGATGAGTGCTATGAGCTTGTTCAAAACAACAAGAAGGACTTCAACTATGACGGCGAAAGCAGAAGCTCACGCGCACTGAAAAACCTCGACTGGGTTTATGACAGACTTGAGTATTTGGATGAGCTTTGGGGTTAATAGGAAAATAAGCCGGGTCGATTTATCTATATAAGAAATTTTGCTGAGCAAGATTTCTTGACAGATTTAAATTTTTTGCGCAAAATGTTTTTCATTTTCTTGCCGAAAATGATCGAAAGCAAATAGAAAGAGGATTTTGATGGCAACTTGGGTTACACATCTGGCTGTGGCTGACAAAGTTATGAAAGAAATACCCGAGCTTGATAGGCGCGGTTTTTGCGTTGGTAACATCGCGCCCGATTGCAATGTAGAAAACGAGGATTGGACGGCTTTTACACCGTCCAGAGAAGTTACGCATTGGATGAGCGGAAAGAAAAAAGTTGCTTCTGATGCTGATTCATTCTGTGATGAATATATTATCAAACGCAGAAACGAGATCAAATCAAATGAAGAATTTTCTTTTTTGATTGGATATTACTCACACTTGATCACAGATGCGGAGCATCAGCGTTTTATCCGTGACGAAAAAAGAGTAAAGGCTGTTTGGAAAAGAATAAAGTCAGACAGTGATTTGAGCAGAAAATCCGCTGAATATTCAGAAGATTGGGACTCGGTCAAGAAGCTGATTTCAAAGGAAGAGCGAATGAATGAAATGTACGCAATGGAAGCGGAGTATCTTGACGATAATCCGGATTCAGGCTATTTGACAGAAATCGTCCCCTTGAAGGAGTTCCCCGACTATATTGATTATTTGCCGCAGGGATGCATTGTGCGAAAAATCGGGGTGATGGGATATGTTCCTCAAGTGGATGAAATGGTGACAGAGCCCGTATCTGTATCGAGAGAAGAATTTCGAATATTTATTGATAATGCAGTTACGCTTGTGATAGAAAAGCTCAAAGAGAAAAGATTAATTTAGCAATAGTAAAACGGACACCGCTTTTAAGCGATGTCCGTTGTTTTGTTATAAGCGAGCGTCTGTGAACGCCTGCCCGAAGGGCAGAGTGTCGCAGGTGCGAGCGGCGGCTACCAGATTCTATAATTTCCGCTGAGGGCTAAAAGTGCAAAGAGGTAGAGACAGTTATCGTAATAACGGCGCTTGCCTTCTCGAAGCGGAGTCTCCATAAACTTCTTGACCCAATATTTTGCGTTATTGACAGTTTCTTCGTCAGCATCGGGAGTCCATGAAGCCAAGGAAGCTGCAGCAGTTGTCGCAATTACAGCGGTAGGATGCATTACCTCAAGGTCGGTCAAGGTGCCGTCGATCATAGGCGAATATTCCAAGCACTTGGGATTGTCGATCAAGAATTTCTGTAATTTTGCGGCATTTTCGCACTGCCATTTATCCTTCTGAGTCCAAGACCAATCGAGGCCGATATTAGCGGCTGTGCGGTATGAATCAGAATAGAACTGATAGGATCTGTAATTCTTGTTCCACGATACGCTCATTACGGGTGAGCCGTCGAAGTGTGCGTAATCGGCACAAAGACCGGTTTCGGGGTGACAAGCTGTGTGGAGATACTCTCGTGATGCCTTTGCGGCTTCTGCCCAAAATTCGCGGTCACATTCGTCTGCCCAAAGAGCGAACAGATCATAGAAGTGCATGAGGTGGTATGAGGGGTCGCTGAAATCAACACCGGGTACAAAGCGGATCAGCTTGTTATCCAAGTCCCACATCGTTCTTCCGATGTGTTCGCCCTCGCCGTTTCTGTGCAAGCAATCGTGAAGTATCTGACGAGCCATCTTGGAATAGTTGAAGATGCCTTCGCCGTCTCCCCATCTGTGAGAAGCGAAGAAGAGCGCCATTGCGAAGAACTCTTCGCCATCAGGAGCAGGGCCATCGGCATTGTGTCTGCCGTCGAGGGCACAGGACCATGCGAAGTAGCCGCCGTGCTCGCCATCGTGGGTATACATATATGTATATGACCATTTCCAAATGCGGTCGAACTCTTCCTTCTTATCGAGCTGAACGCACATCATCATTCCATAGGACATACCCTCAGTTCTTGCATCGATATTGCCTGTATCGACCATATAGCCCATATCTTCGCCCGCTTCGTGATAGATCCTTTTGTCCTCATCACCGTGGAACATGGTGTTAAATGTGTCATCGAGCCAATTCTTGATCTCAGCATCGGTCATGCCCATTTCAGCTAAAACATTTCTATATTCCTTACTCATTTGTGTCACTCACCTTTCTTGTCTTCTTGTTCTTTTGTTCTTTCGTATTCACGCAATTTTGATTCCAATAGCGCCCATTCCTCATCGGTTTCGATGGGATGGAGCTGTAAGGTCTTGTCATCAGGGTCAAAAATTGCGGCAAAGACCTCGGTGTCACCGTTTTCATCCTCGGTATTTTCGGTATAGACGATATAGCATTTGTTTGTTGCGGTGTTTTTAAAAGTAAACAAAACATCACAGTCGATTATATCGCCGTTTTCGTTTATTGCTGTCATTATAGCTTGTTCCGCCATTATATATCCTCCTTAAAGAGTGCTGAAAACAGTTTAGCATATTTTTAATGAGTTATCAAGTACTTGACTCTCGGATCATGAGAAAAGGATTCTTGAAATCAGATGTTTTCAAAGATGTATCAATAGTGTATAATCGGGATGTAAGGCAAAGGCCAATGCGAATAAATAAAACGGAGTGAAGAAAGTGAAGCTTAATTTTTCATCTAATTTCAGAAGACTCAGACTTGAAAGACAACTGACACAAGAGCAGATCGCTGAGATGTTGGGTGTGTCGGATAAATCGGTGAGCCGTTGGGAAACTGAAGCCTCGTATCCCGACATTGAGCTTTTACCGACTATTGCCATGCTGTTCAACACCACGGTTGACGAGCTTTTAGGAGTGGACAACAAGCAAAGCAACGAACGTTTGGAAAAGCTGCTTGAGGAATTTGATAAGCTTGGTGAGGATGTTCCGATTGAAGAGCAATTGGAGTTTATTCGCCGCATTTACCGCGATTACCCAAGGGATGACAGAGTACTTTGGGACATGATCAACACGCTGATTGCAGAACCCACCCCCGAAAGAGTTAAAGAGCTGAAAGTTTTGACAGAGGAGCTGGACAACCATCCGACATCGGTTTGGACACGCAATTATGCAGCTAAAAGGTTGATTTGGGTTGCTGATGAGAACGACATTGGCGAGCTTATAGACAAATACACGAGCAACGATGATGATATGCGAGAACTGGTGCTTCTTAAAGACAGGTACTCGGTATTCGACAGCAATAATAAAGACTTGGAAAAGTATGAAACTGTGAGAAAAGAACTTGCCTATCGAGAGATTCCTAAAGCAATAAATCTCTTGTATCAGGGAATCTATCCTTGGCCGTGGCCAAAAAATGATGAGAACACGTGGTCATCGAGAATGTTCTTTAAGTTCATAAACAGTCTTGAAGGAATCGACAGTGAAGATCCGTTGCCGACGGATGAGTTTGATATTTGGACACCCGAACGTGTACATACAGGGCTTTCATTATCGGCAAAATATGCTCCTTCAAATCCCGAAAAGGCGTTGGATATATTGGAGCGAGTTGTTGATGCGATGGAGCGGATTACAAAACTTCCGTATGGAACTAAGTTTGGTTCAAAATGTCCGTCGTTTGAGAACTTCACGATTGAACTATATGATTGCAGTGGAAATCTGATTTGCTTCAGTACAACAAAAGACAAAATGATTAAAGACAATGTGTATTTCATCAGCATTTACAGAGCCGTTCATGCATTGACTCAAGAAAAAGGCTGGGAATGGTTTAACCCGATAAGATCGAATCTGAGGTTTAAGGCTTGTGCCGAAAGGGTTTTGAAGCTTGCGGAGGAAATCAAGAATAGAACATAACGTAAAAACGCTTTCAGCTTAGGTTGCTGAAAGCGTTTTGATCTTGTCATAGGAGACGGCTCGAGTCGAGCGCGCCTGCTTTAGCAGAGTGCGCGAGGTGGAGCCGCCGGTCAAAGATCAGCGTCCGCCGCCGAAGCCGCCACCGAAGCCGCCCTGTGGAACCTGTTTACCTTCGCCGTGCATACCGCCGAAGCCACCGGGATTTCCAAAGGTCTGTCCGCCCATTGAGCCGCCGATTCCGATAGTGCCGTAGGACGTGAGGTAATCCTCAATAGTAAACTTCGCAAGCTCGTTTCCGCCGGAATACTTGCCGCCCTCACAGATGCCGTCGGTAACAGTTCCGCCGGAATATTTACCGCCGTAGGAGATGGTGTATTCTGTGCCCTCCTTAAGCATAGGCGAGCTGAAAACGATGTTCTGAACATTCTTGCTGACGGTGAATACAAAGCTTTCTCCGCCGCCCTCGATAGAGATGCACGTGCCCTCACCGATAGTCTTGTCAAAGTTGACAGCGAGGGTATATTGAGCGGGATTATCAGGAGCCTGTGCCATCATTGCGGAGCCTGTCGCAACGAGTGTTCCGCCTTGGAGATAGAAGTCACTTCCATAGTCGATAGCGCCGTTAGCTCCGTCATCAGGGCCGTTAACGATAAGCGTACCGTCAGTCATATAGATGCTGCCGTTGGAGTCGATACCGTCGCCCTTAGCATTTATGACAATATAGCCGCCGGTAATGCTGACATAATTATCGTTCGAGGCAGCCATCGGGCCGAAGCCCATGCCGTCGAAGCCCTGTTCGTCGGTTCCGCCCGCTGTGTTGATGCCGTCATCCAAAGAGGTGATATATATACTGCCGCCGCTGATATCCGCAACCATTGCTTCCAAGCCTTCGTTGCAGGTGGTAACAACGATCATGCCGTCGGTTATATAAAGTGTGGAATCGGTGTGGAGTGCATCGTCAGCAGTTGAGATATTGAATGTGCCGCCGTTGACAGTCAAGTCACCTGCAACATTAAATGCGTCATCAGAAGTATCAAACACAAAGTTACCGCTGTTGACAGTCGCATAACCCTGATTTACCTTGATGCCCTTGCAGCTTGTGGTGTCTAAAGGAGCACGAGAGCTTCCCTCACCCGTTTTAATGCTTACAGAGCAGTTAGTGATGCTGACAGCGGTTTCTGTCTGGATGCCATCACCGTCTGAGCTCAAATATATATTGGAGTCGCTGATATCTGCCCAGCCGCGAGAAGCATCAGTGTCATGAGTGGATCTTAAAGCATCACCGCCTGCGGCTATGTTTATGGTTGAATTCCGGATAGTCAAGCTGTCCTTTCCGTTAATTCCGTTGTTGAGGGCTGTGACATTGATGTTTGTGTTGACGATCTTCAAGTTATCCTTGGAAGTTATGCCGTTTTTGAAGTTAGCGTTAACGGTAAGTGTGCCCGTTCCGCGGATGATAAGATCATCCTTAGAGTAGATGCAAGCATCGGGGTCACCGTCAACCTCAGAACAATAGTCATAGGAATAAACATAGCTTGAACCGTCTGTGAATACGTTTTCGGTGGTACCGTTCAGGATAACGGTAGTCGAATTCGCATTATAAACATATAAGGGAGCTGTATCGGAGCAGGTGATGTTTACGCCGTTGAAGATGAGGACAACATCCTCACCCTTGGCTTTGACCAAAATTCTGCCGTCATTGAGTGTTCCCGAGAAGATGAAGGTTCCTGCGCGGTCGATGACGATAGACTTTCCGTCGAGTTTAGCTCCGCCGCCCTCAACGGTTGCTGTGTCACCCAAAAGAGTGATAACGGTGTCGCCGGTTTCGTTGGTTTCGGCAACGGGCGTTGTAGCGTCGGGAAGATCGGATTCGGAAATCACCTGCATCGTGGAGTTTATGCTCGAGTTTTTAACGCCGTCTCCAACCTTGTCACCTTGAGTGTCAGGCTGAAGAAGTGCGAACAAAACTATAACGCTTAGCAACGCAAGTACAGCCAAAACGGCAACAAGTGTTTTCATATTATTGTTTTTGCGTTTGGTTTTTGCCATATATATTACCTCCGTAAACAAATTTCATTGTTAGATTTATTATATCACTCACAGGTCAATAGTCAATCAATATGAGTGATATTTCATTTGATTTTCACTAAAACTGCAGCTATTTTATCAGTTCTCCTCTTACGGCATTTATGACCTTTCTTGTGAGGGCTGTTGTTCCGCAATCGACACGTTGCATGCCGACTAAAATCGTCATTTTGCTCTTCGGATAGTTTGCGAAGAAGCAGCCGAGCCAACCGTCCCAACCGTATTCGCCCTGTTCACTTAAGACATATGCCTGACCCGGATCGACGAGATTACGCATCAGGTTGCCGTAGCTATATCCCGACAGCGAGCGCCAGCCCTTGGAAAGGGATTCGACCTGCCAAGGCATGAGTGAGGGTGATGTGAGATATTTGACCGCGTTTTCTGAGAGGATGCGCTTGCCGTTATATTCACCGCCGTTGAGGAGCATCGTTGCGAATTTTGCATAGTCATCCAATGTGGAATAAAGTCCTGCTCCGCCGGATTCAAATGCAGGAGGAGTGTCGGTTACGGCAACTCCTAAATGTTCGGTGAAGACCGGTTCGATACACCATTTTTCGTAATTAGTCTTATAGACATTTGCGAGGCGGTGCTTGCTTTCGGGTTTGACATAAAAGCCCGTGTCATTCATGCCCAAAGGAGAAAAGATCTCGTCCTCCATGAACTTTCCGAGAGTCTTACCGCTTACCTGTTCGATAAGAGCGCCCAAAACGTCGGCACTTGCACCATACATGAACATATCACCCGGATCAAAGCTAAGGTCGCAAGAACCGATCTTCCGAGCAAACTCAGCGGTCGTCATCGGGTCGTCTGAATGCAGACGTTCGTTAAGCTCCCAAAAGACAGCTCCGACCTGCTGTGAGGAGGGTGTATCACCGGGATATGGAATGCCGGATGTCATATTCAAAAGATCTTTTACCGTTATCTGCTGAGTAGCCTTAATGCGGTTGCCGTCGATATTATAATAGGCTTCGGAGAAGCCGGGCATTGTCCAACAAAGACAGGCGCCGAGGTCAAGAAGTCCCCTATCGACTAAGATCATTGCGGCTGCGGCTGTAACGGGCTTGGACATGGAATACAGGCGCATTACGGTATCGCGAGAGAAGGGCACTTTATTCTCTGCATCACGATAGCCGAATTCTTCATATATAACCTCTTTTCCGTCGACAAGAACGAGGACGTTTGCGCCGGAAGTAAATCTATTATTTTCGATTTCTTGTTGCAATATATTTTTTATATCCATGATGAAAAATCCTTTCAGATCGGTTTATAATTTAATTATATTTATTTATAGTTAATATGTCAAACAATTTATTGACAAACTGTAAAAATAGGAGTATAGTTTAGTTAGCTAAGGCTAACTAAACAGTGAAACGGCAGTTCATATTTCGTCTTAACGCGGAACAGGGCGAAAAATATGCCGTTAGAAAATGAAAATATATGCATTTTGATGGTTGATTAAATTTGAAACATGAGTTATAATATTATGTTGAAATATGATAACTTGAGGACGACGAATGAAAACTGTTTATATGTACACAGACGGTGCATGTTCGGGCAATCCCGGTCCCGGCGGATGGGGAGCCATTTTGAAATACGGAAATGCCCAAAAAGAGCTTTCCGGCGCTGACAAGTTGACCACGAACAACAAAATGGAGCTTACGGCTGTTATTATGGCGCTCAGAGCATTAAAAGAGCCTTGTGAGGTTATACTTACTACTGACTCAAAATATGTCGTTGACGGGATCGAAAAGGGCTGGGCAAAGAGTTGGCAAAGAAACGGCTGGAAAAAGGCTGATAAGAAGCCTGCCCTCAACCGTGAGCTTTGGGAAGAGCTTTTGAACCTTTTGGAAACTCACAGAGTTAAGTTCAACTGGGTCAAAGGACACGCAGGACATCCCGAAAACGAAAGATGCGATGAGATGGCTGTTTCGGCATACAGAGCACTTAAACAGTGACCGATCAATTTTAATATATTTACACATATAGCTTTGAAAGGAAGTTGAATATATAATGGAAAAGCGATTTGTATATGCAGACAACGCTGCGACAACAAAGGTTTCTAAATCTGCTTTGGACGCTGCAATGCCTTATTTCACCGAGATATACGGCAACGCTTCGAGCATTTATTCTTTGGGCATGAACTCTGCCCGTGCCGTTATGAAAGCAAGAGGACAGGTTGCTGGAGCGATCGGTGCAAAGACGAATGAGATCTATTTCACCAGCGGCGGCTCCGAGGCTGACAACTGGGCGATAAAATCCGCAACCGCTGTTCAGGCAAAGAAGGGCAAGAAGCACATTATCACATCTGTATTTGAGCATCATGCGGTTTTGCACACTGTTGAATATCTTGCGAAGAACGGTTTTGACGTGACATACATCCCTGTTGATGAGATGGGAATGATAAACCCTGAGGATGTTAAGAATGCTATCCGAGAGGACACTGCGCTTGTCACGATCATGTTTGCGAACAATGAGATCGGAACTATCCAGCCCATCAAGGAGATCGGCGCTATCTGCCGCGAGAAGAAGGTTTGGTTCCACACCGACGCTGTTCAGGCTGTCGGAAACGTTGATATTGACGTTGCGGACATGAACATTGATATGCTCTCCCTGTCGGGACATAAGATTCACGCACCGAAGGGTGTCGGCGCATTATACGTCAGAACAGGAATAAGCTTGCCTAATCTCATTCACGGCGGAGCTCAGGAAAGAACAAAGCGTGCAGGAACAGAGAACGTTCCTGCTATCGTCGCTTTGGGCGTTGCAATCGAAGAGGCTTGTGCTAATATTTCGGAAAAGCAGGCAAAAGTCAGCGTTATGCGTGACAAGCTTATCGAAAACCTCTTGAAGATCAAGGAATCAAGACTTAACGGCGATCCCGAAAAGCGTCTTTGCGGAAACGTAAATATTTCCTTCAGAGGTATCGAGGGCGAGAGCTTGCTTTTGATGATTGACCTTGAGGGCATCAGCGCATCAAGCGGATCTGCTTGCACGTCGGGAGCATTGGATCCTTCCCACGTTTTGCTTGCTATCGGACTCCCGCACGCGACGGCACACGGCTCATTGAGACTCAGTATTAATGAAGAAACAACCGATGAGGATATCGATTACATCATCGAAAAGGTCAACACTGTTGTAGCAAAGCTCAGAGCGATGAGTCCCTTGTGGGAAAGAATCTGCAAGACCGAAGGCATCGAAGAGTAAGTTAACATATTGAAATATCTCTTGAAAGGAAGTTATATAAATGATTTACAGCGAAAAGGTTATGGATCACTTCTCTAACCCCAGAAATGTCGGCGAGATCGAAAACGCTGACGGTATCGGCGAGATCGGCAACGAAAAGTGCGGCGACATCATGAAGATGTATCTTAAGATCGACGGCGGCGTTATCACCGACGTTAAGTTTAAGACATTCGGATGCGGCGCAGCGGTAGCTACAAGCTCGATGGCAACAGAGCTCATTAAGGGCGCAACCATCGAAGACGCACTTAAGCTCACAAACAAGGCTGTTATCGAGGCACTCGACGGTTTGCCGGCAGCAAAGCTTCATTGCTCGGTATTGGCTGAGCAAGCAATCAAGGCAGCTTTGTGGGATTACTATTCCCGTCAGGGCATTGACCCGTTGCCTATAGTCGGTGAGCTTCACGAGCACTGTGAGGAATGTTCGATTGACTAAGAAGGTTTTAGTAGCACTCAGCGGCGGAGTTGACAGCTCTGTCGCTGTGCATTTATTAAGAGAACAGGGATATGAGGTCGCCGGCGTTGTGATGAAGATGTCCCCTTTGCATGACAAAGTCGTTGAAGCGGCGAAGAGATCTGCTGACGATCTCGGGATCCCTCTTTATGTTAAAGATCTACAGGATGAATTCAAGCGTGAGATAATTGACTTTTTCGCAAGCGAATATCTTCACGGAAGGACGCCCTCACCTTGTGTAAGATGTAATCCGAGGATAAAGTTCAAATATCTTTTGCTCACAGCAAATGAAAACGGATTTGACTATATTGCGACAGGACACTATGCAAAGATCGTGTTTGAAGACGGCGTTTATAAGCTGTCGTTCTCGGAATCTGAAGCAAGAGATCAATCGTATATGCTTGCGGGACTTGGACAGGATGTTTTATCAAGGCTTATTCTTCCGATCTCGGAAATGGAGAAGCCGAAAGTCAGAGAGATCGCGAAGGAAATCGGGCTTGTGTGTCATGATGCGCCCGACAGCGAGGAAAACTGTTTCATCTCGGACAATGATTATGCCTCGTATATAGAAAATAACTATCGCAAAAGTGATGAAGGAGATTTTATCTCACCCGAGGGAAATATCTGTGGCAGACACAAGGGCATTTTGCACTATACTGTCGGTCAGCGAAAGGGCTTGGGAATTGCTTTGGGAAGACCTGCTTACGTCACAGAAATCGATGCGGTCACGAATCAGGTCAAGCTTGGATATGAGAAAGCAAATGTCAGCGAGGTTTGGATCGAAAGCTTGAGCATGACGTATCCGAACGCTATATATGACGGGATGAGAGCAAAGTGTAAGCTACGCTCGACCGGAAAGCTTTTGGAATGTACAGTCAAGATGACAGATGAGGGTGCGGTTTTGATGCTTGACTCCCCCACTCCCCGTGTATCGAACGGGCAATCTGCGGCAATATATGCTAACGGTTACGTTTTGGGAAACGGAACTATATGCGGCGGAAAATAGGATAAAAGAAAAAACCGACTGAGAGATCAGTCGGTTTTATTATGCTTGTGCGAAGTGCGGCGAAGCCGCTGCCGCCCGAAGGGGCGGCAGAACCCCAAGCCCGCGAAAGCGGGCTTGGGGTGTCCGCCCACCGCAGGTGGACGGACACGGCTTCGCCTTGCAACAAAAGTCGGGGGAACGCTGTTTTTATAGGAACGGACTTAAAAAGCTCTGATAATAATGCGACAAAGCTACGATCAGAACAGCTACCGCTGACAGAATGGCAAGGAACAAAAGCGGTCTATTCATTGATAAGCTCCTCATCGGAAAGCTTAGGGACAGTGATACATACCTTGAAGAGATCGCCGTCTATACCGATCGAGAGATCTGAATTTTGCAATGTACAAAGGCTCTTTGCGATCGAAAGTCCAAGACCGCTTCCCTCTGTCGAGCGAGAGGAATCTCCGCGTACAAAGCGTTCCATAAGCTCGTCGCCCGAAATATTGAGCTCATATCTTGAGATGTTTTTGAATCCGATTTCGATGTTGTTCCCTTTTTCTGCGGCGGTGATATATACACGAGTGCCCGGCTGAGTGTACTTGCAGATGTTGTTGAGGATGTTATCGAAAACTCGCCACATAAGCTTGCCGTCGATCAAAGCGATGAGTTCTTTTTCGGGAAGAGTCATTTTTATATGAAGATCAGCGTTTTTAAACTTTTCCTCATATTCAACGACAGATTGAGACAAAAGCATTCCCAGATCGCTTCTTATAAGCTCGGTCTTGGTTGCACCGGATGAAGCCTTTGAAGCCTCGATCAGGTCATCAATAAGCTTTTTCATTCGCTGAGATTGACGAACAAGAATCTCGACGTGTTCTTTTGCTTCTTCGGGCTGAATATCCTCTTTGCTGAGGATATCGACATAGTTGACGATTGAGGTCAGAGGAGTTTTAAGATCGTGAGAGACGTTGGTTATGAGTTCCGTTTTTAAACGCTCGGATCTCATTCTTTCCTGAACAGCCTGTTCGATGCCTCTTCCGATTCCGTTAAGAGATGAAGCACAGTCATTATAGCTGCCGAAAAGATACTGTGGATCTACTTTTGCATGAGAGTTGCCGTTTGCAAGCTCATCGGCACACTTTTTGATCTTTCCGAAGGCGATTGCGTTGAATATTGCAACTGTTAATATAATTGCGTTGCCAAAGAGCCAGATGAAGAAGAACATATAATCGAAGTAATAATAGCTCGACCATATCAAGAGGACCATTATTATTTCGAAGGCGGCAATAAACACCAGCGAGATAGCTGTTTTAGCGGCAAAGTGCATATTATTGAAGAAGTAGACAATCGCTGCGAAGATCTTTTTGATAAATCTTACTATTAGCTTTAATGCTTTCCAAATAAGGAGAAGAACTTTCCAGATGACAGTGTTTGAGAAAACTGTTGAAAGCTTTGCACGGGTAGCGAGTGTCATTACGACGCCGATCGCCAAGAGAAGGAAGACGACCCCTGCGCAGATCCAAAAAATAACACTAAGAAGATCGTTATACCAAACAAAGTCATAGAATGCAATAACCGTTCCGACAAGTGCCGTGATAATTACAAGATAGAGGTCAAACGGGATCTTGTCGATGAAGTTGGGGGTGATACCCTCGATGCCTGCCTTGTGTCCTGCGGCAGAAACAAGATAGATGAATATAACTACCATCAATATAAGACTTACGATGCCGGTGACGAAGGGCAGATATCTGTTTGCTATCGCAAAGTCAGTTGTCCTCATGATGAAAGTAGACAAATTCTCAACCGTGTATTCAGAAGGGATATAAACAGTGACCTCACACTGGAAGATGCTGACGGGAATATAGTCAGCCTCGAGATAATAGCGTTCGGAATAAGTGTTTACGATATCGGAATTATAGGTTATCGAGCTGTTATAGATTCCGCCTGTGAGACTTTCCAAATATTCATTGACCTGTATATAGGTTGTGAAATAGGTGGAGATATGAGCGGTTTGTCCGTAAGATTTGCTGTTAAACGTTGTGGTTACCGTATCCACATAATCTTCGGGAGAAAAGTTTTGATAGAGGATCTCGCCCGTGTTGACGTTTGTTACCTTGATGGCATAGTCGGTATTCTCACGGGAATAGATGCTGTCGAGGTATGAGTTTACACGCTCAGAGTCATTTAGAGCAGGTATTGCTGAAGCAAGAGTTTCTGTGGATTCAGAGGAATAACCCTTGACCTTTTTAACGAACTTCGTGGTTCCGCCGACATATTCCCAGCTGTCGCCGCCATAGTGATTTCCTTCTGCCATATAGTACAGACCGGTCTGATTATTATAATCATTGATAAAGTTAAATTTCTCTTCGTTTGCAAGCTCATTCATCACATCGCTTTTCGCGGATTTTCCGCCATCGAAGTATACCTCCAGATAAGCAAGAAGAGCAACAGATGCAACGGAAGCCACAAAAACGACTGTGAAAACAACGAACAGAATTATTGACGTTATCTTTAACCAAAGCTTTGAATAGATGCTTTTCATATAAACCTCCTTATGCTTCGAATTTATATCCACGGCCCCAAACGACCTTTAGGTACCTCGGGTCGGCAGGGTCGATCTCGATCTTTTCGCGAAGATGGCGAATATGTACGGCGATCGCATTGTCAACGCCGATGGGAACCTCGCCCCAAACACGGCGATAGATCTCGGCAGGTGAGAAAACTGTTCCCGGGTGAGTCATTAAAAATGTAAGAATGTCATATTCCTTGGGAGTCAGAGTGACCGGCTCGCCATCGACGTTTATTGTTTTCGTATTGTCAAAAAGCTCGATTCCGCCGATGCGGATGACCTCAAGCTGTTTGGAATAGGAGCCGAGCATCGTATATCTGCGAAGATGGGATCTCACACGTGCTATAAGCTCAACGGGATTGAAGGGCTTGGTAACATAGTCGTCAGCGCCGACTGTTAAGCCCAATACCTTGTCGGTATCCTCACCCTTTGCAGTAAGGAAAATTACGGGGACATTTGAAAACTCACGCAGGGCATTGACAGCGGAAATCCCGTCTATCTGTGGCATCATTATATCCATTAATACAAGGTGGATGTTCTCGTCCTTTAGGATCCTTAAAGCATCAGCGCCGTTAAAAGCTTCAAAAAACGTATAGTTCTCGTTGGATAGGTATATTTTTAGTGCGGAAACGATATCCTTTTCGTCATCGCAAAGAAGGATGTTATACATATTATCACTCCATTTGTTTTTCTGTCTTTATGATAGCAGAAAAATTATTAAGATACAACTTTATAAATCTTAAGATATTATTAAGATTTATAAGGCTTTCCTTAAGAATTTGCATATAAAAAGAAAATCGCCCCGTATGAGGCGATTTTCCTTTGTAGTTGCAGTTTCGAGGTGAATCTTGCTTGCTGCAAATTTATTATATCCAATTATTGCCTCTATGTCAAGGGCGAATTTCAATATTCTTGAAGCTTGCTTCGCAACGAGTCAGTTCTTATGCTTGTTCTCACCCTTTATTGTTGAGAGCAGACCGATCTCAGTACCGTTATATATACGAACAAAATTCTCACGGTGTTTATATACGATAACTGCGCTGGCGATAAAAAGAATGGCGGCAAGAATAATGCTGTCAGTCAGTACGCCCAAAACGATGGGAACAGATATCACGGTTGTTAAAGTGCCTGCAAAAAGATAATCTGTTATGAGCGTCACCAACACGATAAGAGCAAGAACGATCAGCGCAAACTTCCAGTTAAGCGCAAGTGTCATTCCGATGTATGAGGCGAAGCCCTTCCCTCCTCTGAACTTCAGATAGAACGGGAAAATGTGTCCCAAGACGCTCGCGACACCTGCGACGGCACCGATATAAGGCGTATTTGGGAAAATGAGTGATGCAAGGATCACACAGAACGAGGATTTCGCAATATCGTGCAATCCTGCAAATAATCCTGCTCTCCAGCCAAGGATTATTGCGGCGTTTGAAGCGCCGAGATTTTTTGAACCCTTATCGCGTACTTCGATATTTTTGAAACGGGATATGTAATACGTCATGTTTGAAGTGCCGATGATATAGGCTGTGACAAAGACGAAAATGTATTTTATAGCAATAAGCATATTGCGCTCCTATCATTTAATATCAAGACGATTTCGTGTGTTTTGAGTATAACATAAACGAGGATATGTGTAAAGATTTAGAGCAAGGAAAAATATTTTAAAAACTTTTGAAAAAAGGCTTGCATTTTTAAAATGAATCTGTTATAATATCAAACGTTGCAAAAAGCGACACGGAGAAGTCGCCTAGCCCGGTTTATGGCGCACGACTGGAACTCGTGTATGGGTTGATAGCTCATCGAGGGTTCGAATCCCTCCTTCTCCGCCAATAAAAAAGCACAGCCTTTGGGTTGTGCTTTTTTATTTGTGGTGTGGGAGTGTAAGCAGAAGCCTTTAAGTTGTGACCGAAGGGAGCAACTTATGCACATCCGAGCGAAGCGAGGATCGTGTTGGGTTCAGAATCCCTCCTTCTCCGCCAAAAATAGAGGACATGACCGCAAGGTCGTGTCCTTTATTTTTTGATTGAAAATAGCAGGGATTCGAAGGGGCGCGGTAGTGAATGACAGTCCGGTGGACTGTCAGAGCCGCGCCTGACCGAGCCCGCAGGCGAGACCGAATCCCTCCTTCTGATACCAAAGAAAGTTTCCCCATTGACATCTTCGGCGGAAGGTGATATATTGTTATTAGAAAGTGTTGCGCCAAGGGGCTTTGACCCCACTACGGCTATTATTTTAGCTGAAGGCGAGACGCTTTCTTTTATTTTACTGACATTCAACAACCGGTTCAGGTTTTAGCCCGCTCTCGACGATTCTGAATATTTGCCAGTTCATTCTGCAAATTCCGCTGCTTAGCCTCAAGCCTTTCTTTTACTGTTTTGATGGGTAAATCAAAGTCATCAGAGGAAACACCCACCTCACGTAATGTTCCCCGTACCGGTGCGTAGTCATTATACTTGACATTCTGATTATCATCTGCTATAGTTTTTTAGAAGATGGAGAAGTGAGTGCGCTTCGGGCGTTCGTCTCGTGGTTGGTAGAATTACCTTCAGCGGGAGCTTGCGTAACATCTTCATTTTTGCAAATAGGCGGATTGAACCCACAACTTCTTATATGAATTTTCGAAAGCGGCCTCTACAATATAGTAGGTGCCGTCTATTTTTTAACAAACCGAGCCTGAGGCGCAGGATTATTATCGCCATCTACAAACTCTGAACTGTATACCTGTTCACCGTTATCAGTTAGCAATTCTACTCTGTCGTAGTTCTCTAACACCCAGCCGACTCTTGCGATGTCATCGTCAATAGCCATAGATGTATCATGTTTTCCGTTTTCTCCATGTCTGATGACAATATGTTGCACACCATTGGTATTGATGTTGTGCGTATAACCACTAACGTCAATGCCGAGTAATTCTTCGATATCCGCTACTGTATTAAGAGATTTTCTATTATTTGATCCTCATTCAACCATTATGATAATCCCAATTGTTTTCGCCATTGTTATCGATATCATTTGATGCAGCAGGGGCGAGGTCGTCGCTAAGAGAAGCTTTTGTGTTATTGGAAAAAGATTCCCCATTGACATTTTCGTCGGAAGGTGATATAGTACCATCAATGAGCTTGATTTTTGCGGCAAGGCTACGAAGGTTATTCGTTACACCTACCGAATCAAGTTCATTTTTTGCAATACGGTTGACATTTTCGTCGGAAGGTGATATATTGATATCAGAAGATACATTTGGCTGATGCTCGTCTTGGACGTACCGCCTTGAGTCATTCGACACAGGCACATCGGAAAATGTGTCTTTTTTATTTATATATGCACTTATCAACCACATCATAAAAAAACGCTTCTCCTGCGTCAGTTTTGACACAAAAAATGAGGTGCTGCTAAAAATACGATACTTTTTCTCGACAGGGATTGACAAGTAATGAAGTTCGTGCTATAATGCACCGTGTTGTGAGGGAGTAGCAAGCGTTACACCAACGTAACAAGTCAACATACTGACCTTTTTGGTCTGGCTTGTTTTAATTTGCGAGACTCATGTATGCTAAGGTCTAGCCATACATGGAGTCTTTATTTTTTGATCTGACGCCAAGTACGGTTACGCCGTGCTTGGATTTTTATTATATGGAGGAACAAAAATGAATTTAGGGTTTTCATTCTTTTTCAACAGCATCTTACTCGGCATAGGACTTGCTATGGACGCATTCTCGGTATCTCTTGCGAACGGGCTCAACGAGCCCGGTATGAAAAAGAGCAAGATGTTCGGTGTTGCAGGCATTTTCTCTGCCTTCCAGTATGCTATGCCTATGATCGGATGGATCTGTGTATCCACTATCGCACAGTATTTCAAAGCGTTTGAGAAATTCATTCCTTGGATCGCACTCGCCTTGCTCGGATATATCGGCGGAAAAATGCTTTATGAAGGAATCAAAAACAAGGAGTCCGATGAGGAGAAGCCTGCTGTCGGTTTTTCTGCTCTGTTGATACAGGGCGTTGCAACCTCGATAGATGCTTTATCGGTAGGTTTCACAATTGCGGATTATAACTTGCTTGAGGCTGTACTTTCCTGTCTGCTTATCGGTGTTGTCACCTTCTTCATCTGCTTCGCAGGTATTATGATCGGCAAGAAGGCAGGAACAAAGCTCGCAGGAAAAGCAGGTATCTTGGGCGGTGCAATTCTCATTTTCATCGGTCTTGAAATATTTATTACAAGTTGGTTCTGATCCTTATGACGGAATTAACAGCATAAGATGACTGAGGCGGCAGGGAGAGTAATTTCCTTGCCGCTTTTTCAAATTTTTCAATCATTTTTCAATGTTTTATGATATAATAGGATCTAAGCGGAGGTGTTAAAATGAGACTGTTACTTGTTGAAGACGAAAAAAGAATGGCACAGGCTTTGTGCGAGCTGCTGCGCCTTGAAAAATATGAGGTCGATCATTTCGCAAACGGCCTTGACGGATCGTCCGCACTTGAGAGTGATATATATGATATTGCCATCCTTGACGTTATGCTTCCGGGTATGAATGGCTTTGAGATCGCCAAGCAAGCGAGGCAAAACGGGATCCGCACGCCGATATTGATGCTTACGGCGAAAGCGGAGCTTGATGATAAAGTGACCGGTCTCGACAGCGGCGCAGACGATTACCTTACGAAGCCTTTTATGACAAAGGAATTACTGGCACGACTTCGTGCGCTCACAAGACGCAATATCAATACGGCGAAGGGCACGCTGACATTCGGCGACATTTCGCTGGATACCAACTCATCCACATTATCCTGTACGACAACCGGACAGAATGTGCGGCTCAGCGAAAAAGAATACCGAATTCTTGAATATCTCATTGCAAACAGCGGACAGATCCTCACACGGGAACAGCTTGCCGTCAAGATATGGGGCTTTGAAAACGAAGCGGAATATAACAACGTTGAAGTGTATATGTCCTTTACACGCAAAAAGCTTACATTTGTCGGAGCAAAAGCCGAGATCAAGGCGGTGCGAGGTATCGGATATGAATTGAGGTGCGACAATGTTTAAGAAATCAGCAAGAAAAATTGTCGTTGCAATTATGTCTATTCTTGTTTGCTTGTTTATCGGGACACTCGCTGTAATTTATGCCTCCAGCTATTTTGAGGTAACCGCCAACAACTATGGAATGTTGGAAAGACACGCAGAGCTATACACACTTTCAGATCATATTGATCCGGACCGCCGGAATTATCTGCCTCCCGAGCTGTTCCAGCCTCTGCCTAACAGCCCGCCGACAGATCGCGGCGGCATGCATTTCGAGGATACGCCCGCATTTCAGCTTTCGACCTTCTACTCGGTTGCTGTTTCGGATAGCGGAAGCGTTCTTGCGATAGATGCGGCAGGAGAAGAAATATATGAAGAAGCGACGCTTGAAAAATATGCGACGGACATTTTAAAAAGCGGTAAGGAGCGAGGAGTTAAGGAAAGTCTTGTTTTTCTCGTGACTGAAAAAAGCGGATATAAGCTGATCACATTTATGGATAATACGGTCATGCAAGGAAGTATGACTACTTTATTCCGCTATACATTGATGTTCGGCAGCATTGTGCTTGTCATTTTGTTTTTCCTTGCAAGATATATTGCAAAACGCATTGTGAGACCTTTAGAGGAAAGCTATCAAAAGCAAAAGCAGTTTATTTCCGATGCAGGGCACGAGCTTAAGACACCCGTTTCGGTCGTCAGCGCCAATGCGGAGCTATTGTCCCGTCAAATCGGCGATAACCAATGGCTCGCCAATATTCAATATGAAAATGAGCGAATGGGAAAACTCGTCAGTCAGCTTTTGGAACTGTCACGAACGGAAAATGTAAAACCGTACACAGAGCGAATAGACTTCAGCCGCTTAGTGGCAGGCGGCGCATTGCCGTTTGAGAGCGTTGCCTTTGAAAACGGTCTTACGCTCAGAACAGAGATCTCAGATAACATTAGTGTCGACGGAAATATGAGCCAGCTCAGTCAGCTTGTTTCCATCTTGATAGATAACGCTATCCGCCACAGCCGTAACGGAAAAGAGGTTGACGTCGTGCTTACCGAGACCCGTAACAGCGCCGTTCTCGTTGTCGTTAATTCGGGTGAGCCCATTCCTCAAGACAAGATCGAGAAGCTGTTCGAACGCTTTTACCGATCGGATGAAGTGAGAAACGAAGCAGATAATCATTACGGACTTGGGCTTGCGATCGCCAAGGCTATTGTAGCGGCGCATAACGGAAAGATCGAGGTCAGATGCTATAACGGACTTGTGGAGTTCAAGACGACTATCGCCAAGTCATAATAAGCAACGCAATGTGACAGCTTTATGAATGTTTTGTGATTTCAATAAAACTTCAATAATCCTTCTGTATAATGGGCATCATCAAAAGTACAGGAGGATTTTTCATGGCTTTTCAGACTGTATTTAAGCGATATGAGCTAAAGTATTTGCTGACACTTGAACAAAAAGAAAAAGTTCTTGAAGCAATGGAACCATATATGAAGTTAGATAAATATGGGCGCACCACCATCCGCAATATTTATTTTGACACAGACACCTATCTTCTGATACGGCGCTCTATTGAGAAGCCTGCTTATAAAGAAAAGCTACGCATTCGCAGTTACAGTCGGGCTACCCCTGACAGCACGGTATTTGTGGAGCTGAAAAAGAAATATAAGCACGTTGTATATAAACGCCGCATTTCTCTCCCCGAGGAGGAAGCGATCAAATGGATAGAAGGAGTTCGCCACTGTCATAAGGACACGCAGATCTCAGAAGAAGTTGATTATTTTCTTAAGTATTATGAGACCTTGCGTCCGGCGGTTTTTCTTTCCTATGAGCGTGAAGCGTATTACACGAAAGAAAAGAGCGATTTTCGTGTCACCTTCGATGATAACATTCTTTGCAGATTAGAGGATATTTCGTTGGAATCTTTAGTTTACGGGACTCCCCTGCTCCCTGAGGGTATGGTGCTTATGGAGATCAAATGCTCAGGCGGCATTCCGCTGTGGATGACCCACGTGCTCTCCAAAGAGCAGATATATAAAACGTCCTTTTCAAAATACGGAACGGCATATCAAACTATGATTTTCCCGCATCTGCACAGCTTGGATGCACATAATATTAAGGAGGAAGCTTCACATGCTTGAAAATTTATTTAGAGGATTATTTGATTCCGATCTCACCTCGGTCATCAGTGTTACCGATTTTATACTTTGTCTTGCTTTTTCACTCATATTGGGACTTGTTATCGCACTTGCCTATATGTACCGTACCCGTTATACAAAGAGCTTTGTGATAACGCTTGCGTTGCTTCCGGCTGTTGTTTGCGTAGTCATTATGCTCGTCAACGGCAACGTCGGCACGGGTGTTGCTGTCGCAGGTGCGTTCAGCTTGGTTCGTTTTCGTTCCGTACCCGGAACGGCAAAAGAGATCTGTATGCTGTTCCTCGCTATGGGCGCAGGTCTTATTTCGGGCATGGGTTACCTCGGCTTTGCAATACTCTTTACCGTTGTGATGTGTGCAATGTTCGTTCTTTATAACCGTCTTGATCTCGGAACAAAAAACAATTCCGAAACCTATAAGACATTTGCGATCACCATTCCCGAGGATCTTGACTATTCGGGTGTATTTGACGACATCTTTGAGGAATATACCACATCGCACGATCTTGCACGAGTAAAAAGCACCAATATGGGAAGTATGTTCAAGCTTACATATAACGTAACTCTTCGTGACGTAACAAAGGAAAAGGAAATGATCGATAAGCTCCGCTGCCGAAACGGAAATCTTGAAATAACCGTTTCCAAGCAGGAAACCAACGCATCGGAGCTTTAATACGGAGGCGTATTATGAAAAGATTTTTGTCTATTATTCTGGCCTTTGCTTTGATATGCAGCCTGATCTCAGGATGTGCAAAGTCGGAATTCGGTGATGAAACAGACAAGCATAACAGCGTTGATGATCAGCAAAAGACCGACAGCGCCGCTGAGCCTGTGGACGTAGATTTTTCACAGACCAACGACGATATGTTTACGAATCGAGACCTTGATGCTGACTATGATGAAAGTGACAGCGTTATCATTCAATTGAACGGCAATTCAGCAACTTCAAGCTCAAACAGTGTTAAAATATCAGGCGGTACGGTAACGATTACCGAGGATGCAACTTACATCATCTCCGGCACACTGAATGACGGCATGATCATCGTCAACGCTCCCGATACCGCAAAAATGCAATTGGTGCTAAGCGGTGTTAATATCAACAGCGAGACTTCTGCGGCTTTGTATATTCTTGAAGCAGATAAGGTCTTTATCACCTTGGCAGACGGAACCGAAAACAAGCTTTCCAACGGCGGTGAATTTATCGCTATTGATGAAAACAATATTGACGCCGTGTTGTTCTCCAAGCAGGATATAACGCTCAACGGAGCAGGCAGTCTCTCCTTAACTTCTCCCGCAGGGCACGGCATCGTATCGAAGGATGACCTTGTGATAACGGGCGGCACATATACGATAGTTTCCGCCTCTCACGGTATCGCCGCAAATGACAGCGTGCGTATTACAGATGAGACATCTATAACGATTGACGCGGGCAAGGACGGAATCCACGCGGAAAACGCTGATGATGCGTCGCTCGGATTTGTATATATCTCAGATGGCACGACAAAGATCGAAGCCGAAGGCGACGGTATTTCAGCAGGAGCATATGTACAGATAGAAAACGGCATCATAGATATTCTTGCAGGCGGCGGCAGTAAAAACGGCTCTCAGTCTTCTTCTAATTCGTGGGGCGGCTTTATGGGAAGCGGAAGGCCCGGACAGTCCTCTTCCTCATCAACAAGCGACAGCAGTACCAGCATGAAGGGACTTAAGGCAGAAAACAGCATTCTCATCTCCGACGGAACCATCAATATAGATTCTGCAGATGATGCCATTCATTCAAACACATCAGTTATCATCAACGGCGGCACTTTTGAAATCGCATCAGGAGATGATGCTGTTCACGCAGAAGAGGATCTGACGATAACAGCAGGGGCTATCAACGTCACCGAAAGTTATGAGGGCTTGGAGGCTCTTAATATTTCCGTTCAAGGCGGCGATATTAAAATTGTATCGAGCGATGACGGGCTTAATGCTGCAGGCGGCACTGATTCAAGCGGTATGACAGGCGGCAGAGACGGTATGTTCGGCGGCCGCGGCGGAATGGGCGGCGGTATGTCATCCTCGTCTAACGGAAGCATCGTGATCTCAGGCGGAAATCTTTATATAAACGCATCGGGCGACGGAATCGATGCAAACGGTACGCTTTTGATCTCAGGCGGTTACACGGTCGTCGTTGGGCCTACGCAGGGCGACACTGCGACACTCGACTATGATTTAAGCGGCATTATCACAGGCGGCACGTTTATCGGCACGGGCGCTTCAAGCATGGCACAGACCTTCAGCGATTCCGAGCAAGGTGTTATCGCTGTCAGCGTCAGAAATCAAAGTGCGGGCACTGCCATAACTCTTACGGATAAAGACGGCAAAACCGTTATTTCATATACTCCCGAGTTATCGTTCCAGGTCGTCATTTTAAGCAGTCCCGACATCATTTCGGGCGAGACCTATACTATTACGGTAGGTTCGAGCTCAGGAGAATTTGAGGCAAGTTAATTTCTCATCCCGAAAATCGGGATATATGTGATAACACAAATAAAGATATATCTATGTTTTTATATTGCTTATGGTCGAAGGAATTTATAAATCGGTGCGTTGATCGGCACGGCATTATCCCCTCTTTTATGAGGGGATTTTTTGTTTAATATTTCAATAATCATGAAATTTGGTATTGTAAAAAACAATAATTGATGATATAATTACCTTGAATGCAAAGAGTGCGCTTTTTGACATATCACTAAACTGATTTTGAAAGGACATTCGATTATGAGCAACGTTAAAATTTTGAACGGCACTAATTTGCCCAATATTCCCTGGCAGGACAGACCCGAAGGACATTTGCTTCCTATCTGGCGCTATACTGAGAACCCTATTATTGACCGCAACCCGATGCCCGGTATCGCAAGAATCTTCAACTCGTCGGTAATTCCTTATGGCGACAAGTTTGTCGGCGTTTTCAGAGCTGAGGCTACACACGGCGTACCCTTCCTCTATTTGGGATGGTCTGATGACGGCATTCACTGGGAATATGAAAAGGATATGATCCCCTTCATCGACGAAAAGGGCGAGAGTGCTATCCCCTATTACATGTATGACCCCAGACTTATCAAGATCGAAGACGCTTATTATATCATTTGGTGTCAGGACTTTTACGGTGCTGCACTCGGTGTTGCAAAGACTACTGACTTTAAGACATTTGTAAGACTTGAAAATCCTTTCATTCCGTTTAACAGAAACGGTGTACTCTTCCCCAGAAGAATTAACGGAATGTACAAGCTTTTGTCCCGTCCTTCCGACTCCGGCCACACACCGTTTGGTGATATCTTCATTTCCGAATCTCCCGACATGGTATATTGGGGCAAGCACAGACACGTTATGGGAACCACAGGAAACTGGTGGGAAGGTATGAAGGTCGGCGGCGGCGCTAACCCGATCGAAACAAGCGAAGGCTGGCTCATTTTGTATCACGGTGTTGTTAATACCTGCAACGGATATGTATATTCCATCGGCGGTGCTATTTTGGACATCAACGAGCCTTCGAAGGTATTGTACAGATCAAAGAGATATCTTTTGACTCCCGAAACATGGTATGAAGAGAGAGGGTTTGTTCCCAACGTTACATTCCCCTGCTCCACCTTACAGGATGCTGAGACAGGCAGAATCGCACTTTATTACGGCTGTGCTGACAGCTATGTCGGACTTGCGTTCACAGACGTTGATACCTTGGTCAATTACATCAAGGAAAACGACGGCGCAAGCTGGGACGATCAGCACGAAGGCAGAAGATAAGTTAACTCATAAGTTAAAGCCCATCGGGATTTCCGATGGGCTTTTGCATTATTTAATATTCATGACTTGATCGACCTTTTCGACCAGTTTGGGTTGGATAAGCGGATATGTCCATGCTTCGGGCAGGTCATCGAAGAAAAGGATCTTTTCTATTTCTGATGGCGGAAGCTCTGAAAAGCTGTGAATATCGGCAAAATAAAGCATTCCACAGGTTTCGGTATCTTCTTTCACAACAGAATAAACGCAGATCGGAGTGAGAGAGTAATCCGACGCACCTGTTTCCTCATAAAGCTCACGTTTGGCGGTATCCAAAATATTCTCATTGAGTTCTCGATGTCCGCCGGGGCATTCAAATGTGTCTCTGTGTTTATGCTTACAGAATACCCACTTGCCATTATGCTTTGAAACGATAACGGCGAACATAAGCTTCGAATCGTCAACTGTATCGTAGAATTTTACTTTGAGCATTGTATCTCTCCTTGATTGAAGGTTGAGCCGTCGCTTCGGTGGAGCCGAGCCGCGCGTGAGGGCGCGAGCGAGGAGCACCGAGCGGTGGCGGTGTTATTTTGCGGTACGCTTAAGGAGCTTAGCAAAGATTATCATCATTATCGGGAAGATGACGGCAGAGAGCAAACCTGCTTTAAGATCGTCGCTAAACGCACCTGCAACAAATCCGACGAGTGTGGGACCCGATGAGCAACCAAGATCTCCCGAAAGTGCCAAGAATGCAAACAATGTCGTTGCGCCCTTTGGACACTTTTCAGCGGCGAGGCTGAACACCCCCGGCCAAAGGATGCCGACAGAGAAGCCGCATATCCCGCAACCGATGAGAGAAAGGATCGGCCAGGGAGAGAAAACAGTAATAAGGTATGCAAAAACGCAAAGGCAGCAGCTCAGGGTCAGTGCTTTTTGGAGATCGAGCTTGTGACTGAATTTTGCGTATAGCACTCGGCAAGTGCCCATTAAAACCGCGAAGAAGCAAGGGCCCGCTAAATCGCCGACGGCCTTTGAAACGCCCAATGCGCTCTCCGTGAATGCAGATGCCCATTGAGTCATAGCGAGCTCAGAAGCTCCTGCACAGAGCATCAAAACAGCAAAGATCCAAAATATCTTCATGCCAAAAAGCTCACGAATGGACATCGGTTCGGTTTCATCGGCAAGGCTGTTGATCGGAACGAGACCGAAAAGAACAACATTGAAGATCGGGACCGATGCCCAAATAATAGCTAAGATCTGCCAGCTTTGTTTGCCGAATGCACCCAGAAACAGAGTTGACAGCAAAACTACTGCGACACTTCCCCAGCAATAAAAAGAATGAAGAAGGCTCATGGCGCCTGCTTTATTATCGCTTGGGCAGGCTTCAACTATCGGGCTAATGAGAACTTCGATGATACCTCCTCCGATAGCGTAAACAATAACAGAGATCACAAGCCCAACATATGGGGTTGTGAGATGAGGCAAGACCGCCATCCCGATAAGACCCAAAGCACAGCAAACATGAGCGATAATTATGCAGGTGCGATAGCCGATCTTATCGACAAACTTGGCGGATGCGAAATCAACGAAGAGCTGAGTCACGAAATTCAGCGTTATTAAAAGAGTTATTTTTTCAAGAGGTATGCCGAAGCTATCTTGAAAAGTGAGAAAAAGCAGCGGAGCAAAGTTGTTGATTATTGCTTGGGTTATGTACCCCAGATAGCAGGCATAAACGGTGTGGTTATAGGTCAGTTTCATATTGTCACCTTTAAATCATTTTGCACTTCTTTTATAATACAAAAATCCCGAGCTGTTAGCAAGGGATTTTTGAAAGTATTTTTATCATTCCTATTCTTGGTTCCAGCCGTCACGTTTCATTAACGGGGGGACTTCGTCGATCCAGCCGATGTAGAAGGCGGTAATGTCGCTTATGATGTTTTCTTCGATGTAATAGCTTGCCGAGCGCATGACGTCGTTGCCGTAAGCGAAATACGTAAGCTTTTTTCGGCTCTCGGGAGAGTTTAGGCTCTCTCCGCCGTATAGGTATATGATATTCGATGCAACCAACGATGCCTGTGATCCGATAGGCTCGGTGCCGTCCGAATTCAGATCGTGTGCAAATATGATAGCGTGCTCGACGATGTCTATAGAGTAGTCGGCTTTGGGATTGAGGGCGTATGATGACCCGTTCTTGTTGAAGATAGTCAGACAGATGGCTTCATTATGACCGTGAAGCTCCAACAGGTCATCGTGCAGACCGTAATCGGTTCTGTAGCCCAGATCCTCTGCGACATATTCAAGCACATTAACGGTCGCATATCCCGTTCCCTTCATATCGACGATAACATCATCGTCATAATAGACATTGGAGAATACTTCAACTTCGAATTTGAGCTCGACGCCGTATTCAGCGGCCTGTTGCTCCAAGAATGCAAGACCTGGAAGCGCCTCAAATTCTATGAAGTTCATCGCTTCCTCATCGCTCCACTTGCTTTCAAAATCGTTCACAAAATACAAAGCGACCGTAATATCGCCGCTCAAATTGCGGCAGGTGCCCAGACCGTAATCGGGACGAAGAGCGTTGATCTCTTCAATTTCGGCATCAGAGAGCTGTTCTTCTTTGGGGAGTATGTCTGTGGTATCAACAACAGACGATACAACGTCACCGTCATCCAAGGGAGAATATCCCGTTTTTTCGATGAGCTCCTGACCCTGGTCAGAAAGTATCCATTCAACGAGAGCGTTAGTGCTTTCACCGGCATCGCTTCGGGTCACGGCGTAGAAATAGGAAGCCAAGGGATATGTACCGTTTTCGATGTTCTCGGTCGTCGGAGCAACGCCGTTTATGCTCAAAAGCTTGATCTGATCGTTTGCGACCATCTCTGTGGAGTAGAATCTGAAGGAATAACCGATAGCATTTTTATAGTTTTTATAATCAGCGGCACGTTCGATTATTCCGCCCATGCCCGAAACAACGTCCTCCATCGGCGGAGTCATCAGCTCCTTGCCCGCCATGATCCTTTCAAGAGTGGTTTGGCTTCCGCTTCCCTCATCACGCTGGAAGGCTCGGATATCTCCCAAACCGTTAACACCAAGCTCGCTCCAAGAGGTGATCTCACCGGAATATATGGCTTGAACCTGTTCGAGAGTGAGGTTATCAATGGGGTTGTTGCTGTTGACGAAGAAAACGAAGGCTTCTTTTCCTATCGGAGTGTATATCAGCTCGACACCGTTTTCAGCGGCATATTGCTTCTGTTCTTCAGAAGGAGCGGCAACAAAAATTATATCAGATTCGCCCGTGACGATGGTCTCATATGCGCCGGTAGTGGTGTTACAGGTCAAATAATAGCTGTATACATTATTTGAAGAAACAGACTCTTCGGGATAGACAGCTTTTGCGAATGCTGAATATATGGGATAGAGAGCTGTTGCGCCGTCCATTCTCGGCATATCCGAGTCTATCGTTAAGGTCGAGGGCTCGTCGAGCTCGGCGACCTTCGTGTCCTTGGCGTAGGGAACGTAATCATAGAGTATGTCGTTGTTTTCACCGAGTGTGGGGATGTTGGAGTCGAAGCTTTGATAGGCGATGACAGAGCCGCAGACCGCCAAGCACACCGCTGTGCAAATCAAAATGGGTATGTATACAGCCTTCTTTTTCAAGACGCCCCAAAGCGCGCACGCTATTAAAGCAGCAAGCAAAACGCCCAGAATAAATATCATAGGAACGAGTACATCGGCATATGAGCTTGTAAGCACAACGATCGCACCTAGGATGCTGACCGCCAAAAACAGTGAGCCGAGTATGAGCGGCATAACGAGGATCCTTCCTACATTCTTATATCGTGTTGAGACCATCAGCCAGATGCCGACTATTCCCATTATTAATAATATGATCGGGATTGCCAAATACGACAGTGAAACAATGTTTTCAATGATGCCCATGAGCACACCTCCACATTCAATGTATGTGATAATAATACAAGATCGAGACTTTGTTGTCAAGATTAGCGCACCGCGTGCGAATCGGATCGGGAATATTTGCGTATTTTTTTGAAAAAATGCTTGACAATCAAATACCTTTGTGATAATATAATGTCTTGTGGAATGCGCTCGTAGCTCAGCTGGATAGAGTGACTGGCTACGAACCAGTAGGTCAGGGGTTCGAGTCCCTTCGGGCGCGCCAATTAAACGATCTTCATTCGAAGGTCGTTTTTTTATTGCCATAATAAGCGCAAATATTCTCCACTCGTTTTCTATTGCAAAAGCTCGAGATGTTTGCTATAATGGTCTCTATCAACGATAAATCATAATTCATTTATCATATATCGCAAAACTAAGGATGGTACATAAGATGGATATAATTGAAACCGGCAG
This sequence comes from uncultured Oscillospiraceae bacterium, assembly GCA_964650705.1. Lineage (GTDB taxonomy): Bacteria > Bacillota > Clostridia > Oscillospirales > Ruminococcaceae > Faeciplasma. The sequence goes on along the minus strand of CAZYUJ010000004.1, from coordinate 67,960 downwards.
CAAGATGAAGGAAGCCTTGATCCTTCCCTGTGTTGCCACAAGAGATATAATCGTTCACCCGAAAATGGCGGTTAGATTTGACGTTTCAAGAGCGAGGTCTTTGGCTTCGTTAAAGATGGCTGTAGACACCGACAGGCTCGTATTTTTAACAGCACAGAAGGACGTTAATATCGCCGACCCCGAGATCGATGACGTTTATAAGATCGGTACGGTCTGTGAGATCAAGCAGATCGTTAAGGGAAATGACGGCGTCTCTAGAGTGAGAGTTGACGGACTTTACAGAGCAAAGCTCGTTTCATTCTCAAAGGACGGCATCGGCATTATTGCAACCGTTAAGCCGATGAAAAACTTCTCACGGGATAAGGCAAACCTTGATGAGATCAACGCAATGACACGAGTCATTAAGAATACTTTCGCAGCGTATTCACAAGTGGTTCCGAGAATGCCCGAGGAGCTTAAGAATGCCGTTATGAACGCAAAGAGCCCCTTGGAGCTTTATGAGGCTATCGCTTTTAACGTTAACATGACCGCTGAAGACAAGCAGCAGGTCTTGGAGACATCTACACTTAGCGATAAGCTTGCTGTTTTGTTGGCTGTGCTCACAAAGGAAACTCATATTCTTTCAATTGAAAAGGATATTCACTCGAAGGTGAGTGAGGTTATCGAGCGCAGTCAGCGTGAATACTACTTAAGAGAAGAAATGCGTGTTATAAAGCACGAGCTTGGCGACGATGACGGTGAGGACGAGGCTTATAAGTATCTTGAAAGGATATCAAAGCTCGGTCTTGAGGAAAGCATCGTTGAGAAGCTTGTCGAAGAAGCAAACAGATTGCAGAAAATGCCCTCGGGTTCACAGGAAGCCGCAGTTGTCAGAGGATATCTTGACACTGTTTTGGCTCTGCCTTGGAACGAAAAGACCGTTGACAACGTAAATATCGCTAAGGTTTCCGCTCAGCTTGATAAGGATCACTTTGGAATGCAAAAGGTCAAAGACCGCATTTTGGAGCTTTTGTCCGTCAGAGCATTGACACCTGATGTCAAGGGACAGATAATTTGCTTGGTGGGCCCTCCCGGTGTCGGTAAGACATCTATAGGACGCTCTATTGCGGAAGCATTGGGCAGAAAATACGTCAGAGTTTCTTTGGGCGGTGTCAAGGACGAATCTGATATAAGAGGTCACAGAAAGACGTATATCGGATCAATGCCCGGCAGAATTATGAACGCTATGAAGCAGGCGGGCACAAAGAACCCTCTTATCCTTTTGGATGAGATAGATAAGATGTCAAATGACTTTAAAGGCGATCCTTCGAGTGCGATGCTTGAGGTTTTGGACTCAGAACAGAACAAGGAGTTCAGAGATCACTTCTTGGAAGTTCCGTTTGACCTTTCAGACGTTTTGTTTGTCACAACAGCAAACGATCTTAGCACAGTCTCCCCTCCTCTTTTGGACAGAATGGACGTTATTGAGCTTCCCAGCTATACAAGAGAAGAGAAGTTTGAGATCGCAAAGCGCCATTTGATCCCCAAACAGGTAAAGAAAAACGGATTGAACGGCAATATGTTCAGAATTTCGGACGCAGGGCTCTATGAGATGATCGACCACTATACAAAGGAAGCCGGCGTCAGAACGCTTGAAAGAACGATCGCATCCTTGTGCCGAAAGGCCGCGAAGGATATCGTATCGAAGAATGCTTCAAGAGTTACTATCACTCCCGAAACTGCGGAGAAATATTTAGGTGTCAGAAAGTTTACTGATGATCTGAAATCGGATAAGCCTTGCGTCGGTGAGGTCAACGGGCTCGCTTGGACGTCTGTCGGCGGAACGCTGATGCCGCTTGAGGTCATATCCTTGGAAGGCAAGGGCGTTATCGAGCTTACAGGCTCTTTGGGCGACGTTATGAAGGAAAGCGCGAAGATTGCAGTCAGCTATGCAAGAAGCGTCGCAAGCAAGTTTGGAATAGATGCTGATTTCTATACGAAGAAGGACATTCACATTCATGCTCCCGAAGGAGCTGTGCCGAAGGATGGGCCTTCAGCAGGTGTGACGATGGCGACCGCTATCATTTCAGAGCTTTCGGGAATTCCTGTGAGAAGCGACGTTGCAATGACCGGCGAGATAACCCTTAGAGGTAAGGTTTTGGCTATCGGCGGCTTGAGAGAGAAGACGATGGCGGCATATAAGGCGGGCATCAAGACAGTTATCATCCCTATGGCAAACAGGCCCGACCTTGAAGAGGTTGATAAGAAGGTCAAGGACTCGATCGAGTTTGTATTCGCTGAGACTATTGACGACGTTTTGAACGTAGCTCTTTGGCGTGAAACAAAGCCTTCGAAGAAGATCCCGACGGAGCTTATGAATAAATCGACAACGAAGATTGGAGCAAGATGCTAAATGAATTTTTCAAAAGCTGAATTCAAAGCAGCTTATGGCAGCTTTTCACAGATACCGAAGCCCGAAAAGCTTGAGATCGCATTTGCGGGACGCTCGAACGTTGGAAAATCCTCGCTGATAAATAAGATCTTCAACAGAAAGAACCTGGCACGTGTGAGCTCGGTTCCCGGAAAGACGGCGACGATCAACTTCTATGGCTTGGAAAACGTTTATTTCGTTGACCTGCCCGGCTATGGATATGCAAAAGTTGCGAAATCCGAGAAAGAGCGCTGGAGCGGACTTATCGGCGGATATCTGGGCGATACCGAAAGAGATCTTGTGCTCGTTTTGTCGCTTATCGATATGCGTCATCCTCCGACGAAGGACGATATTCAAATGATCGAATTTTTGGTTGCAAATGAATTGCCTTTTGTTGTGGTGCTTACAAAATCGGATAAGCTCAACAAAACCGAGCGCACAAACCGTTTAGAGGCGCTCAAGACAGAGCTCCCTTATTATGAAGACATCACTATTATCCCCTTCTCTGCTGTCAGCGGTGAGGGCGTCGAGGATATTCGCTCCATCATTGAAGACGTTGCAAGCGAAGAGGATATGTAATTGTTGAAAATAAGCAAGTTTATTTGAGCATAATTCACAAAGCGTTAATGTGTTAGACCATTAACGCTTTACTTTTTTAAAGTATTGTGCTAAAATGTATTTTGTACGAAAACACATTATATATTTTGGAGGAATTTTTGATATGAACTCGAGAATTAAGGACAAATATCTTGATGATTTATTTGAAGCTATTCTTCTTTTAGAAACTGAGGAAGAATGCTATAACTTCTTTGAGGACCTTTGCACGGTTTTAGAGCTTAGATCACTTTCTCAGAGATATCAGGTTGCCAAGATGCTTAACGAGCACAACGTTTACAGCGATATCGTTGCTGAAACAGGTGCATCTACAGCAACCATCAGCCGTGTTAACCGTTCCATCAACTATGGTTCAGACGGCTATGCAGTCATTTTCGACAGACTTAAGAAAAAGCACGAAAACGACTGATGAGTTACGGCGTTTTTGCTTCATATTATGACCTGCTGACGGGTAACGTTGATTATTCGGCATATGCTAAGCGCATTGATGAGATCGTTATGGCTAACGGCGGCAAGCGAGGTGAGCTTGTTGACCTTGCGTGCGGAACGGCATCGCTTAGCTTTGAGCTTGAGAAGCTTGGATATAAGGTCACGGGAATGGATATTTCCTGTGATATGCTTTCATATGCGGCTCAAAAGAAATATGCGAACGGATATAAGACTGTTTTGGTTCAGCAGGATATCGCAGCTTTCTCATTACCGAAGAAGGCTGATGTTTTTGTGTGCTCGCTTGATGCTTTGAATCATCTCGATTGCTTGGAGATAGTCAAGATGACGTTCAGAAACGTCGCTAAATATCTTAACAAAAACGGATTGTTTATATTCGATATGAATACTGTTCATAAGCACAAGAACGTGCTTGCGGACAACGTTTTTGTTTTTGATACCGACGAAGCTTTTGTTTCCTGGCAAAATGAATATAACGACATGGACAGGAGCGTTTTGATCACACTCGACTTCTTTGTGCCTGATGATGACGAGAATTATCAGAGATATTCGGAGAGCTTCAAGGAGATCGCTTATGATACGGACAAGGTCATTTGTGCATTGGAAGAAGCAGGACTTGAGGTCAAAGCGATGTTTGATGACCTGACTCTTGATCCTCCCGGGGAGGATACACAAAGAATTTTATATGTTTGCGGACTAAGAAAGTAAGAAGGTTCATATAAATGGGTAGAATAGTTAGAACTATCAGCAAAGATGCGGCAGTTGTCTGCAGCGCTATTGACGGCACAGACATTGTTGCGGAAATTGAAAAGATTCACGGGACCAGTGCTGTTGTTACAGCGGCGCTCGGAAGACTTGCGCTCGGAACGTCTCTTATCGGATTCGGACTAAAATCCAAGGATGATACCGTTACCGTGAGAATCAACGGCGGCGGCCCTGTCGGCAATTTGGTTGCGGTTTCGGACAGCTTCGGAAACGTTAAGGCATATTGTGACGAGGCTGTTGTTGAGATCCCTCTGAAGCCGAACGGAAAGCTCGATGTAAGCGGAGCTGTCGGTGTTAACGGAACTATCAGCGTTATCAAGGACTTGGGACTCAAGGAGCCTTATGTCGGTCAAACAGAGCTTGTCAGCGGCGAGATCGCAGAAGATATCACAAACTATCTCGCAGTCAGCGAACAGACACCCACAGTTTGTGCGCTGGGAGTTTTGGTAAACCCCGACTTGACAGTTAAGCAAGCAGGCGGATTTATCATTCAGCTTCTCCCCTTTGCAAGTGATGAGTGCATCGACGTCATCGAGAGAAATATCGCTTCGATGTCTAGCGTCACAAACCTCTTGGAGATGGGATATACTGCGGAGCAGATCGCAATGCGCGCTCTTGAGGGCTTGGAGCCCAATGTTTTGGACGATTTCGAGGTCGGATATAAGTGCAACTGCAGCAGAGAGAAGACAGAAAAGATCATCATTTCTCTCGGAGAGCGAGACATCCGAGACCTTGCTGAAGATGATGTGACAGAGGTCAAGTGTCATTTTTGCGGCGAAGTTTACAAATTCACAAGCGAAGAGATTTTAAACCTGATCAAAAAGTAAAATTTCCAAAAAGGTATTGACAAAAGCTTTGTGATTGAGTATAATAATCAAAGTCGCCTATAGATGGCGGCTTTGGATGGGAGCATAGCTCAGCTGGGAGAGCACCTGCCTTACAAGCAGGGGGTCATAGGTTCGAGCCCTATTGTTCCCACCATTTTTGGCCCGGTAGTTCAGTTGGTTAGAACGCTAGCCTGTCACGCTAGAGGTCGTCGGTTCGAGCCCGATTCGGGTCGCCAAAAATGCGGATTTAGCTCATCTGGTAGAGCGCCACCTTGCCAAGGTGGAGGTAGCGAGTTCGAGCCTCGTAATCCGCTCCATACGGTGCCATAGCCAAGTGGTAAGGCGTGGGACTGCAACTCCCTGATCCCCAGTTCAAATCTGGGTGGCACCTCCAAAAAGATCCCGAATGCAACTGCATTTGGGATTTTTACTTGGTATCGTATCTTCAGATATAAAACAAGCCCCGCCTAAGAGCCGTGGCTTTTTTGTTGCTTTTGCGCGATGGTGGTAGTATAATTGAAATATAAATCGTTTATTTTTAATCAACACCGCTAAGGAGGACAAATGAATTACCGATTATTAAGTTTTTCGGACATTTCCGACGATATGTTGCTTTCATTCAACCATCGACAGGCGTGGAATAAGCAATGGGTGAAACAAGATTCTGTATGGGTGCTACTGGATGCTTGCAAGGTAAGAGAATGGAGCCATGAAAAGCGTCAATGGATCGCTGAGTACCTTAGGGAACAAATTGAGCGTGGCGGAAGTGTGTTCGGCGCATTTGATGGTAATCATTTAGTAGGATTTTGTTCTATTGATGGTGTTTTGTCGGGTTCTAATAAGCAATATGCTAACTTGACAATGCTTTTTGTGGATGACAAATATCAAGGAATGGGAATAGGCAAAAGTATTATCTTTAGCATTTTGAGAGAAGCCAAAAGACTTGGTGCAAGCAAATTGTTCGTCTCGGCTATTCCATCTGAAAGAACTATTGCGTTTTATATGGCAATGAGTTTTTGCGATGCTAAGGAAGTTATCCCTGAATTCATAGATTCAGATGAGGACAGACTTCTCGAATGCGATATTTGTTGTTAAATACTCAGCCACGGCAAAACCGTGGCTTTTTTGTTGCAATTTGATTATATCGGTGGTATAATCTCAGTAACAAACGGCAACGATCGGAGCCGACGTAAGCGAGGCGGCGCCGTCCCGAAGGGGCGGCTGTGCCGAGGTCGTGGAGGCGGTCGGGGCAAGACTATGGAGGAATAACTATGGATAAGAAATATATTGATTTTGCTGTTGCGAAGACCTGTGAGCTTTTGGCGATAGACTCGCCTTCGGGATATACTGACAGAGCGGCAGATTGGGTGAAGGATGAATTTTCAGCATTGGGCTATAAAGCCGAGATCACTACCAAAGGCGGAGTTCTCATAGACTTGGGTGGTGAGGACGTGAGTGACGGGCTTCTTTTGGAGGCTCACACCGACACTTTGGGCGGTATGGTATGTGCTGTCAAGGGCAACGGAAGGCTTAAGATCGCACCTTTGGGCGGAATGAGAGCTGAAAACGGAGAGGCTGAGAATGTTAAGGTCTATACTCGTTCGGGCAAAGTGATCGAGGGCACACTTCAGCTTTGCAACGCATCCATTCACGTCAACGGTGAATACGGCGACACAAAGCGCAATTTTTCCTCGACAGAGGTTGTTTTGGACGAGGACGTTAACTCCTCCTCCGACACGAAAGCTTTGGGTATCGAGGTCGGAGACATAGTTTGTTTCGATCCGAGAACGAGAGTGACCGAATCGGGATATATTAAATCGAGATTTTTGGACGATAAGCTCTCTGTCGGAATTCTTTTAGGCTTGGCGAAGTATATTTCAGATGAAAATGTTACGCTTTCCAGAAGAGTTTACGTTCACGTTACCGTTTATGAAGAGGTCGGACACGGCGGTTCGGCATCTGTTCCCGAGGGAGTTACCGAAGCCATCAGCGTTGATATGGGCTGTGTCGGAGACGGTTTGGGATGCACCGAAAAGATGGTCTCTATTTGTGCAAAGGACTCGGGCGGGCCTTATAGCTACACGGTTGTCGGTAAGCTTATTGAAGCTGCCAAGAAAGAGGGCGCCGACTATGCCGTTGACGTTTACCCCTATTACGGATCGGACGTTGAAGCAACTTTAAGAGCCGGCAATGATATCCGTCACGGCCTCATCGGTTCGGGCGTTTATGCAAGCCACGGCTATGAAAGAAGTCACGTTGACGGCGTTAAGAATACGCTGAAGGTGCTTAAGGGATATTTGGGTATATAAGTATGGCACGCGAAGAAAAATGCATATTGACTAATATGTGTATGGTTTATGACGGCGATCGAATTCTGGTTCAAGACAGAATGGATCCCGAATGGCCGGGTATCACGTTTCCCGGCGGTCATGTGGAGCCGAATGAATCCTTCGTCGAATCCGTAGTTCGCGAAGTTAAGGAAGAGACAGGATTGGATATCTCAGGCGTTAGGCTTTGCGGTGTAAAGCAATGGACACACCAGAACGGACTTTACAGATATATTGTCTTCTTATTCAAAACGAACCGTTATTCAGGCGAACTTAAATCCTCTGACGAAGGAAAAGTATTTTGGATCGATAAGAAAGAGCTTGAGAGCTGTGTTCTTGCCGACGGATTTGGCGAAATGTTCAAAGTTTTCGATAATGATGAGCTGTGTGAGACCTATTATTGGTTTGAAAACGGTGAATGGAACGTTAAGAACATATAATAAAAACAACCGATAGGTCACAACGATCTATCGGTTATTTTTTATATGATCCGCTTTCGAAAGTGTATAATAATCGACCGTGAAGGTCTTATGATCCCATTCTCGGGTCATATCCATGCTCTCGAAATACTCAAACCCAAAATGAAGAGCGACGTTTCTTGAACGGATATTTTCGCTGAAGCATCCGTATAAACACTTGTCGCCGTCAAGATGATCAAACACCAGATCGAGCAGTGCGCCCAAGACCTCTTTTCCGTATCCCCTGCCCTGATATTTGCGAGCGATACATATTCCTCTTTCCTCATAGTATCCTTCGCTTATTTTTCCTATTCCGCCGAATCCGATGGGCTCGTCAGTATCTTTTAAGCAAACAAAATAACCGTAGTTTTCGGACTGATACTTTATCGTTCTTTCGAGGCGGAAAACAGCGTCCTCAAGCGAGCGAGTGGGTGTCCAAAGCATGGTTTGGGCGACACTTTCATCGCTCCAGATATTTTTGTATATAGCTTCAAGATCTGATGGCTTTGCTTTTCGCAAAACGAGGTTTTTTGTTTCGATGCGTTCCATAGTGTGCTCCCCATAAGTTTAATAAAGATATTATAGCACATTAGATTTATATTGCAAGCCGACGTCGGCGAGTTGCGCTGCCGCAGGCAGCAGGACGAGGCGGTGGAGGCGGTCCGAGGGCGCAAATGTGAAGATTTGATGAGAAATCACACGTAACTATTGATTGATCTCAAAATTTGTTGTATAATCAACAAATAAAGAATTTGTTACAATAAGGAGATCATATGAAAACAAAGGTTGTACTTTTTGACTTAGACGGCACACTTTTGCCGATGGACCAGGATATATTCGTTAAAGCATATTTCAAAGGAATTGCGACAAAGCTTGCGCCTTATGGATATGACCCTCAACAGCTTATTAAAGGCATCTGGGGCGGTACCGATGCGATGATCGCAAATAACGGAGAGAAGACAAATGAAGCTGTTTTTTGGGACTTCTTTGCGACTGTATTCGGTGACAGAGCGAGAGAAGACGAGTCAAAGTTCGAAGCGTTTTATAAAGAAAACTTTGACGAAGTGAGTGCAGTTTGCGGATACGACGAGCGTGCCGACAAGATCATAAAAAAAATTAAGTCAAAGGGCATGAAAGCGGCTCTTGCGACAAACCCGATTTTCCCACAGATCGCGACACGCAAGAGGATGAAATGGGCAGGACTTGACGAAAACGATTTCGAGCTTTACACGACCTATGAAAATTCCCGCCACAGCAAGCCGAATCTTGACTATTATCGAGATATTTTGAATGAGCTTGGTGTTAAGCCGAGCGAATGCGTTATGGTCGGAAATGACGTTGGGGATGACATGGTCGTGCGCGAACTTGGAATGAGGGTATTCCTTTTAACGGATAACCTCATAAACAAGAAGAATGAAGACATTTCCGACATCCCTCAAGGCGGATTTGATGAGTTGGATGCATTTATTGATACTTTGGATTAAGGAGGATCGACACCATGAGTGATTCATCTATCGGAATTATCGGCGGCTCTGACGGGCCTACCGCAATTTTCGTGACAGGCTCCCCCGTTGCCGCGATCGTTTTGGCTGTTGCGGTTGTAGCGGCTGTCGTTGCGATAGTCTTAATAATTAAAAAGAAAAGGAAGTAGCCGATAGCTCCCAATGTTCCCGGAAACGAATAATATAAAAAAACAGGTACTCGCGATCAGCGAATACCTGTTGTTTTTTGCAATTAGCTTAATCTTACTGAATTAGTCAGCAGAGTAAGGAAGCAAAGCCATGAATCTTGCTCTCTTGATAGCCTTGGTGAGCTCTCTCTGGTGGTAAGCACATGTGCCGGTTACACGGCGGGGAAGGATCTTGGATCTTTCAGTCATGCACTTCTTGAGCTTTGCGGTGTCCTTATAATCAATGGTAGCTGCTCTGTCAACACAGAACATGCAAACCTTCTTATGAGGTCTTTTTCCGGGTCTTGCGGAATTTCTCTCCATTATGGTATTCTCCTTTCAAGGTAATTGTTCCGTAACTTAGAACGGAACGCCGTCATCACTTAATATTTCTTCAAAATCGTCAAGTCCGCCAATGGAAATTGACTGATTAGCAGGCTCTTTATATCCTGCCTCGGGAGTTCTTGCTTTATAGGGAGAATTTGAAGCATAGCTTGAGTTACCGCCATCAGCTCTTTCACCGGTGAAGGATACGCTGTCAACATAAACTTCGGTGACATAGTGCTTTGTGCCGTTCTTATCGTCGTAAGTACGGGTTCTGAGGTTGCCCTCGATAGCGATCATTCTTCCCTTAGAGAAGTATCTGTTGATGAAATCAGCCTGTTGACGCCAAGCGACACAGGTAATGAAATCTGCCTGTCTCTCTTCGCCCTGTTTAACATATCCTCTGTCAACAGCGATGTTGAAAGTGAGCACGCTTGTGCCGCCGGATGTTGTGCGAAGCTCGAGATCCTGGGTGATCCTACCCATCAAAATAACTCTGTTAAGCATAAGAAACCTCCTTTTGTCTTCTTCGTTAAACTAATTACTTAGTGATAACGATGGAACGAAGAACGCCGTCAGTGATGTTGAGTACACGTTCGAATTCTGCGGGAAAATCAGGCTTAGCCTCGAAGTTATAAAGAACATAATAACCTTCGGACTCGTAGTTGATGTCGTAAGCAAGCTTTCTCTTGCCCCATTCATCCATACCTGTTAATGTTGCATTAGCTTCGATCATGTCCTTGAACTTAGCAACGAGAGCGTTAACTGCTTCTTCGCCTGCCTTGGTCGAGAATACTACCATTGACTCGTAGATTCCGGTAATCTTTGCCATTTGTTGCACCTCCTTTTGGATTTCGCCCACCTCTCATACGATGGACAAGGATAACTTAGATAGTATAACAAAACAAATCCGATTTGTCAAGCGTTTTGTTTGACAAATCGGAAAATTTATAAACTTATATTGCCATAGTTGTGGCGATAAGCCAAATAGCAGCGAAATAAACCACCAAAGAGACGGTGAATGCAGCAAGAACAGCGACCATAGAAGTTCCGCCTTTACCGGCGATCTCAAGCTTTTGCTGTCCTACCTCCAAAACGTTGCCCTTGATCTTGTCGATATCGGACTTTGCCTTTTTGTAATAGAGCCAATTCGCAAACATACCGCAAACAACGGAAAGCACTGTCGAAAGGAAGCTGCAAAGATAATAGATAGTCAAAAAGCCGTTGCTTTCGATCAACGACATCGGCAAAAATCCCGAAACAGCAAACTCACTGATGAGCGTCGGGACATTCAGCAAGATCGTCAAAACAAGTGTGAATATTCCCAAAGGATACATTTTTCTGTACAGGAAATAGACATGAGGGAACATAAATGCCGAGAAATTAAAGGACATCTTTGTTCCGTATTTGGAGAAATTGAGGAATCTCGGGACGAAATAGAAGAATCTCGAGCCGACGTAGCGGGTGTATTCATCAACAGTGTTGCCGTCAATATTGGAGTCGGGGCGGATGGGCTGTCCGTATGTGAAGCTGCCGAAGCCGGGCCTTGAGGTTGCTTTCTCTTTATCAAGAGGTGCTCCGCAACGAACACAGAAAACATCATTCGGGCGGTTTTCGAGCTTGCAGACGGGGCAGATATTCTTTGAATGGGAATCCGTGTTGGCGGAATTCAAATTAAGGCGGCTGCCGCACCTTGAGCAGAAGGAATCACCGTGACGGTTTTCTTGACCGCACAGCGGGCAAAGATTCTTCCGGTATTCCTCTTGATAAGAGCCGAAGGCTTCATCATGGGAGCCAGACATGTTATCCTCACGGATATGTTCGTGTGGATCATCGGTTTTTGGTCTCTCGGGGATGATGACTTCAGGCTTCCAGTCTTCACCGGAGCTGTGAAGGTCGGCGCTTATACACTTACCCTCTTTTTCATAGCACTCACGGTGATAGGGTGAGCCGCAATCAGGGCAAACAACTATATCGTCTTTTTCGGTGAATTTTTCTTGGCAAGATGTGCAAGATTGACCGATATATTTTGGCATGATGCATTTCCTTTCGTAAAATAATCAACAATACAATAAGTAGTATATCACCATTTTTGAAAAATGCAAACCGAAATACAATAATTTCATCTTTTTTTCACTAAATCTTTAGAAACCGACGGTCAAGCGGCGATTTCGGCGCACGCCGCGCGACGAAGGAGCGCGAGTGTGCGGCGGCGGAGCCGCGGTGTCAGCAAATATACTTTACTTTTTTTGAGGATTGTGGTATAGTAAATATGTATATTTACAGATGTAAAGGCGGTTTAGAATGAATCAGGATCACATTAGAAACTTTTGCATTATTGCTCATATAGACCACGGAAAGTCGACTTTGGCAGACAGAATTTTAGAGCTTACCGAGACTGTTGCAAAGCGCGATATGTCGGAACAGCTTTTGGACAATATGGACATTGAGCGTGAGCGCGGAATCACCATCAAGGCAAGAGCTGTAAGAATGAAGTATCACTCTGACAACGGTGAGGATTATGAATTCAACCTTATCGACACACCCGGTCACGTTGACTTCAACTATGAGGTATCACGATCCCTTGCGGCTTGTGAAGGTGCAATTTTGATCGTTGATGCTTCACAGGGTATTGAAGCTCAAACATTGGCCAATACTTATCTTGCGATCGAGCACGACCTTGAGGTATTGCCTGTTATCAACAAGATCGACCTTCCCAGCGCTAATCCCGAGGGAGCTATCGCTGAGATCGAGAATATCATCGGTCTGCCCGCAGAGGATGCTCCGAGAATTTCCGCGAAGATGGGAACAAACATCAAAGAGGTTTTGGAGCGTGTTATCACCGATATTCCTGCCCCAAAGGGAGACTCTGACAAGCCGTTGAAAGCGTTGATCTTTGACAGCTATTACGATCCTTATAAGGGCGTAATCATATACGTCAGAGTTAAGGAAGGTACGCTTAAGGTCGGCGACACTATCAAGTTCTTCGCAACAGATGCACAGTTCCAGACTGTTGAGGTCGGATGCATGGGTGCGACAGAGCTTATCCCCACAGGTGTCTTGAAAGCCGGTGACGTTGGATACATTACGGCATCCATCAAAAACATCACCGACACAAAGGTTGGTGATACCGTTACTAATGCGGATGATCCTTGTGACGCTCCCCTGCCCGGATACCGAAACGTTCAGTCGATGGTGTTCTCGGGTATATATCCTGCTGACGGTGCGAAATACGGCGATCTAAGAGATGCTCTTGAGAAGCTTCAGCTTAATGACGCATCGCTTACATTTGAGCCCGAAACATCGGTAGCGCTCGGATTTGGCTTCAGATGCGGATTCTTGGGACTTTTGCACATGGAAATAATTCAGGAGCGATTGGAACGTGAATATAATCTTGATCTCATCACTACTGCTCCTTCGGTTATATATAAGGTCAAGATGATGAGCGGTGAGACCGTTTATATCGACAACCCGACGAACTATCCCGATCCTTCGCTGATCGCATCGGCAGAAGAGCCTGTTATAAATGCTCACATATATGCTCCTAATGACTTTGTCGGAAACATTATGGAGCTTTGTCAAGAAAGACGCGGCACCTTTAAGGATATGAAATATATCGACGACACGAGAGTTGATATTCACTATGAGCTGCCCTTGAACGAAGTTATCTATGATTTCTTCGATACTTTGAAATCAAGAACGAGGGGATATGCTTCTTATGACTATGAGATGCTCGGATATGCGCCCTCAAAGCTTGTCAAGCTTGATCTTTTGCTGAACGGCGAGATCGTTGACGCACTTTCGTTTATCGTTCATGCTGACAGGGCATACAACAGAGGCAGACGCTTGTGTGAAAAGCTCAAGGAGAACATTCCCAGACAGATGTTTGAAGTCCCCATTCAGGCAGCTATCGGCGGAAAGATCATCGCAAGAGAGACCGTTAAGGCATATAGAAAAGACGTCTTGGCGAAGTGCTACGGCGGTGACATCACAAGAAAGAAAAAGCTTTTGGAAAAACAGAAGGAGGGCAAAAAGCGCATGAGACAGCTTGGTACTGTGGAAGTGCCTCAGGAAGCATTCATGAGCGTTTTGAAGCTTGATTCGTAACAATTGGGTTACAGTTTTTAAAAAGCATTGATTTTCACACGAATACCTAATATAATCGAATTTGAAAGGAGTGTGAGCTATTGAATAAGGGCTTTCTTTCAAACAAGTTATTGAACTTTTGCATTTCGGTATTTAACCTTTTATATCTCATCCTCATATTGACGTTTGCGATATGGTCGTTTTTGTATGAGATAACATTTGAGAACGAGAAAACATTCCTTGTTGTATACAGCGTTGCGAGTGTGATATTCATGGTTTTGATGATATTGACACGAAAACAGCTTTTGACAAGAATAATGTCGATGGCTTTGCTGACACCTGTATTCATGTTGGTGGTGTTCAATCAGGATAATTTCCTGATGTATCTCCCTCCCCTTATCGTGGGAATCGTTATGTTCTTCGCTTGTCAGTCGAGCGCGACAACAAAGGTCGTTATGGGAACGATATATATTTTGATGTATTTCGTCGGACTGATCGGATTTATGCTTATCAGCACGCTGTTCGGCGGATCTGCCATTGAGACAAAGCTTGATGCGACCGTTACCGACACGACGATCACCGAGAATTATGATATGGAGAAGATCGCACAATTGAATGCAAACAGCATATCGCCTGACGGAAAATACAGATATTACATTTTGGACGTTCAAGACAATGAGAGAGGAAAAGTCATCATCGTTGTCGAGCCGAATGACATGGACGTTGAATACCGATTCTTCACACTTGTTGAGGTTGGGTATAGCTCCCGAATTGCAAAATATGCAACACGAGGCGTAACTCCTGACATCGAGTGGGTCTCAAATAACCGAATCAGATATAGATTCGGCGAGAATGCCGAATGGAAGACATCGACGATAAACATCCCGACAGAGAAAAACTATCTCAGATTCTTGAATATTGCGTAGCAAAAAATGCTTGTAGGATATATCCTGCAAGCATTTGTTTTTGTGTATAAAAACCGCATCCCGAAATGAGATGCGGTATCTTAGTTTTTATAGGATGATGGTCTCGCCGCCTTCAAGACCGGTTAAGATCTCGGTTCTGTCGCCGGATACGACGCCGACAGTTACGGTATATTGAACCTTTACTCCGTTGATGAGGACGTTTACATAATAGCCGTCATCAGTCTCAAAAACTGCGTTAGTGGGGACGATTATGGCATCGTCACGGCGCAGAGTTGTAAACGTGACCTGGATGCCGCCCATATCATAGAACTCAACTTCGTCATCACACTGAATAACATAGGAGTTTACAATGGTAGTGCCGTCTTCGAACCAGTTTCTGCGAGTTTCGGTCTCGATAAAGTCAACGACTCTGCCGGTGGTTTCGATAAGCTCGCCCTGTTTAATTTCGACCTTTGTGCCAAACTCTACGTCGCTGAGCGAGCCGTAAGTATCAATGGCAGTTAAAGCTGCACGGGAGCTGTCCGAAATTGTGCAGATACGTTGATTTTTGGAGACGGTTCCGCCGACCCAGACATTCCCCACAGATGTTATAGTTCCGTCAAACGGAGCTCTTAAGACCAAGAAATCACGCTGCTCGATGAGGTTATCGTACTCGACCTGTTCGATATCATAGTCGATCTTTGCGAAGTCGATCTCTTCTTGGCTTGCACCCTTACTGATCAAAACTTCATATGTGTTCTTAGCGGAATCAAGCTTCAGCTTTTGGATCACGATCTCTTCTTCGAGAGCTTCATCGCTCAGCACACAAAGGATATCGCCTTCCTTTACCTTCATATCCTGGCGGATGTTAAGCTGAACGATCTTACCGCCCACGAGGGTAAATGCAAGATCTGTTGTATAGGGATAGGTGATCTCAGCATCGAGCTTTACTTGCTCTGTGATAGATCCTCGGTATGCCCTCGTCGTATCATAGTTTATGGAGTTGCCCGTTCTGATAGGCACATATATTTCCTGTGACACCTTATCTTCATCGTTACAAGCTGTGAAGAAAGCGGCGCACATTGTCAGCGCCAGAAGGATGATTAGAATTCTTTTCATTGGAATACCTCCGGGAAATTGCACGCGTTTGTTACTATACAGATTTATTTTATCACGAAAAGCAAAAAATAACAATAGAATCTGCTGTTTTTTTCTAAGTCGAAACAGCCAAATTTACGATTAAAATTTAGATATTTTAGCTAACCTTGTGACATGATGATCTTCAAAATCATCTCGTTGGACACCAAAAAACCTTTCGGTGTGAAGAAAAGACGTCCGTTAGACAGCCGTGCAAGTCCTGAGCTGACAAATTGCTCAGCGGTTTTGACAACAGCTTGGCTGTTACCTCCTAGCTCATCAACTTTTGAAAGGCTTAGGCCCTCAGCAAGCCGCAGCGAGAGCATGATATATTCCTCAAGAGGATCGGGCGAATCATCCTCAATGACAATGGGTTGGATATCCTCAGATAAGTATTTTTTCAGATCCGACGGGACATAGAAACGCTTTCCCTGCCACAAAGAATGGGCGGCAGTGCCGAAGCCGATGTAATCATCCAAATGCCAATATTTCAAGTTGTGGCGGCTTTCATATCCTGAAAGTGAGAAATTCGATATCTCATATTGCTTATAGCCCAATGATTCAAGCTCGCGGCACATTGACAGATACATATCGGAAACGGTATCATCGTCGGCAACAGATCGGCGGACCGAGTCACAGTCGAAGGCTGTCCCCTCCTCTATTTTGAGCATATATGCCGAGATGTGCTGAATTTGCAAGGAAGCAAGGCGGCGGATCGACGCTTTCAGAGATTCAAGAGTTTGATTCGGGGTGCCGATCATGAGGTCACAGGAGATATTCGAAAAACCTGCTGTTTGAGCACTAAGAACAGCTTGCTCAGCCAAAGAAAAATCGTGAAGTCTTCCCAAAGATGAGAGCTCGTTGTCGTTTGCGGACTGAACGCCGAAGGAGATGCGGTTTATGCCTGCTTTTCTATATGCCGAAAGGCGGTCAAGGTCGACAGTGCAGGGGTTGGCTTCGAGAGTGATCTCAGGATCCTCTGACAGCAAGAATGATCTTTTCACGGCATCAAGGATGAGCGAAATATCCGAAGGTTCGACAAGCGAAGGTGTCCCTCCGCCGAAATATACGGTGTCAACAATTGCGTTATCGGATTCGAAGCTTGATATATTACGAATGAGCGAAAGGACATATTTGTGGATGGTGTCGCTGTCGCTGACGACAGAGTAGAAGTCGCAATATGGGCATTTTTTGCGGCAAAAAGGGATGTGGATATAGATTCCCGAGGGCATTTTTTCACCTTCTTCGGCTGGATGATATCATATTTTAGCATATTGCGAGAAAATATTCAATATTAGGTCTTAAATCGGCGCTATGTAGTTGATTTTTTCTGTGATTTTTGATATAATCTTTATGTATATAATGGTGTAGTATGGATAAGTGCGGACTGTCAGTCCGAATTATGATCAAGGAGAAATTGTAATGGTTTATTTGGACAATGCGGCGACAACGAGAGTTTGCAAGGATTCGCAAGAAGCTGTGTTGTTTGCGATGGACAAAGCATATGGCAACCCTTCGAGCCTGCACGGTTTGGGAATCAAAGCTGAGAAGCTTATTGACTATTCAAAGGCTAAGATAGCTTCGGCGCTCGGATGTGATATGAATGAGATCATTTTTACATCGGGGGCAACAGAATCGAACAATATGGCTGTTTTTGGGCTTGCAACGAATTACGGCAAGCGCAAAAGGCGTGTCGTTACGACCGCTGTTGAGCATCCGTCTGTTGCTGAGCCTTTTGAGAAGCTCAAGTCGATGGGATTTGACGTTGTCACTATCGCTCCTAATGAAAACGGTGAAATAACAGCCGATATGCTTATAGACGCGGTCGATGAAAACACCTGTCTTATCAGCGTTATGGCTGTCAATAATGAAACGGGATATGTTTTGCCCGTCGGCAAAGCATTTAAAGAGATCAAGCGGTATTACCCCGAATGCTATACTCATTGCGATGCTGTTCAGGCGTTCATGAAAATGCCCGTCAAGGTAAAGAATCTGTGTGCAGACGTTATATCATTCAGCGGGCATAAGATCTATGCTCCTAAGGGCGTCGGCGGAATTTACATCAAAAAAGGCGTAAGAGTTGCTCCTCTGCTTATGGGCGGAGGACAGCAGAAGAACCTGCGCTCGGGAACAGAGAGCGTTCCGATGATATATGCTTTCGGAAAGGCTGTTGAATGGCTGAACCCGACGATCGATGAAAGATATGAAAAAGTGAAAGCCTTGAACGAATATGCAAGACAAAGGCTTTGTGATATCGAGGGGCTTATTATCAACTCAAAGGAAAGCGCAAGCCCGTATATTTTGAGCATATCTATCCCCTGCTTCAAGAGTGAGACGTTGCTTCACTTTTTGGAACAGAGTGAGATCTATGTTTCGAGCGGTTCTGCTTGCTCAAGGGGCAAGAAGAGCTCTGTCCTCACAGCATTCGGACTTTCAGATAGGCTGACAGATTCAACACTCAGGATCAGCTTCTCATATGATAACACAACGGCTGACATCGATTCGCTTGTGAGCGAGCTTAAAGTTGCGGCAAAGGCTCTTGTGAGAGCGAAGTAGCTGTGAGCCGTCCGACGGCGATGCCGAGCGCGCGCCGAAGGCGCGGGGCGAGGAACGGCGGCGGGTGGCGGTATCAAGCGGACGAAATTATATAATAGGACGGTTAGAAAATGAAAGAACTCATTCTTTGTAAATACGGTGAAATTGTGTTAAAAGGGCTCAACAGAACGAGCTTCGAAGCTGAGATGCTCAGAAACATCCGCAGAAGACTCAAGCCTTTGGGCGAATTTAAGTATATAACGGCGCAATCCACACTATATGTAGAAGCAAAAAGCGATGAAATCGACATGGACGAGGTTTTGGATAAGCTTTCGAAGGTTTTCGGAATTGCGAAGCTTTGCAAGGCTATTGAGACCGAAAAGGACATGGATGCAATTTTTGAGACCGCAAAATTGTATTTAGGTAGAGGACTTAAAAACGCAAAGACCTTCAAGGTTACAGCAAAGAGATCGGATAAGAAATTTCCTTTGAAATCCCCCGAGATCTGTGCCGAATTGGGCGGAAGACTTTTGGAATGTTACCCTCACCTTAGAGTTGATGTGCATGACCCTGATGTTACCGTTACCTGTGAGATAAGAGACAACGGAGCATATATTCACGATCTGCCGATAGAGGGTGCGGGCGGAATGCCTGTCGGAACCTCGGGAAGAGCTTTGCTTTTGCTTTCGGGCGGAATTGACTCCCCTGTTGCGGGATATATGATGGCAAAGCGCGGCGTACAGATAAGCGCTATTCACTTTGAGGCTCCTCCCTATACCTCTGAAAGAGCTTTGATGAAGGTTGAAAGACTTGCGAAGAAGATGACCGATTATTGCGGACAGATCAACTTCTTCTGTGTTCCGTTCACAAAGATTCAGGAAGAGATCAAGGAGCACTGTCCGGAAGAGCTTTTCACCATCATCATGCGCAGACTTATGATGGAGATCGCACAGCGGCTTGCCGAGAGCTATGATTTCACAGCACTCGTTACCGGAGAGAGCATCGGACAGGTAGCATCACAGACAATGGCGGCAATGGTTTGTACCGATGCGGCTTGCAGGATACCCGTATTCCGCCCCTGCATAGGATTGGACAAAAAGGAGATCATCGATATTTCCTATAAGATAGGTACATTCGACATTTCTATCGAGCCTTATGAGGATTGCTGCACAGTGTTCACTCCCCGTCATCCCAAGACCAGACCTATTTTGGCTGAGGTTGAGGAGGCTCAGGCGGCATTTGACTTTGAGCCTTTGATCAAGGAAGCGATGGCGAGCATTACCGTTAAGAAGTTTAAGATCGGTGAGATTTGATTGGTGAGGCAGTCTATAGGCGAAGCCGAGCCGCCGCGACGAAGGAGCGGCGAGCGAGGATCGGCAATAGGCGCCGAGCATATTGGAAGGGGTGTGCGCTGTGAAGACGGAAGATTTGAGACTTTTAGCTGAACGTGCCGTTAACGCACTTAGTGCAAACGGTCTTGCCGTCGGTTGTGCGGAAAGCTGTACAGGCGGACTGCTTGCGAGCGCCATAACCTCGGTCTCCGGAGCATCAAGTGTTTTTGAATGCGGTGTGGTGTCTTATTCTGAGAGGATAAAGACAGAGCTTTTGGATATGGCGCAAGAGTTCATTGATACTTTTGGTGTTGTGAGCGCTGAGGTTGCAGCAGCTATGGCGGCGGGCATCATCAAGCTTTCGGGATGTGATGTCGGCGTTGGCATTACGGGAATTGCCGGGCCCGGCGGCGGTACAGAAAATAAACCTGTCGGAACGATATATGTATCGATCATTTATAAGGACAAAGAAATAACCGAAAATTTAGAGCTATATAAGCTTGGTGAGTTTGACAGAGAGCAAAACCGGCTTTTGGCGGTATCATATGCACTTGAAGGTATTGCTGATATATTGAAAGGATAATAAACATGTCAATGCTTAATGAAGCCCGAAGAGGCACTTTGACAGATGACCGTGATCGCTCGTTTAAGGGAAGAGTTAAAGAGCTTTTGCCGTGGAAGGGCGACGACAAAAAAGAGATCATAAGAAAGATGGTCTATATTGTTGCGGTTGCTTGTCTGGTATATTCGCTTTATGATGCAGTTATATTTGAATTCGGATCGACCCAGATGCATGAGGACACCGACTTTTTGACAAATCTTTATCAACAGGGCGGGACTTTGCCGAATGAAGACGCAAATAATGACAATACTCCTTCTGACAACCAAGGTGTTGTGAACCAGCCTTCCGATGATAAAACAAATGAGGATCCCGACGATACGACAGAAAGCAATGATCAGCAAGCCTCAGTTGAATCTCCATACCCTCAGGGGATGCTTTCGAAATTTGAGGCACTTTATGACATCAACTCGGATATTATCGGCTGGCTCAACATTCCCGGACTTTCGGATGACAACGGAAACGACTATATCAACTATCCTGTTGTTCAGACGAGCGATAATGACTATTATTTGAGTCACGACTTCTTTAAGACAGAGAAGGACTATGGTGCTTTGTTTGCTGACTATCACGTTAAGATAACAGCAGATTCAGGGCCTGACAACACAATTATTTACGGACACAATATGGGTGCGGGAACGTTCTTCAGCCACCTGCACGACTATAAAAAACGTGCTTCATTCGTCAAGGAGCACAATATAATCACTTATAGCACCTTATGGGAAGAAAACGACTATATCATTGTCGGATGCTTCTTGACGGGTGTTAAGGATGAGCAGGACAATCTGCCGATGTTCAGATATCATCAATGCTTCAACTTTGAAGATATGTCCGACTTCGACTATTGGTACAAGAATATGCAGTACAGAAACTATTATATCACTGATATCGAATGTGCGATAGATGATGAATATATCACGCTTTCGACCTGCTCTACAGAATTCTATGATTCGAGATTTGTGGTCATCGCAAGAAAACTGCGTGAGGGTGAAGACCCGACACAGTATACCTATATCTCAAACCCGAATGCCCACAAGCCCGCCATCTTCTATGAGGCATATGGAATGGAAGTGCCTGTGGACAACGGCCCCGATTATGAACATTACGTCCCTGAGGGATAATTACTAGCAAAATCACTTTTTTAGTTACGGAAAGGAAAATTCAGATGACAAAACCGTTTATTCTTTTTGGCAAGAGAGCTTTGGCGTTCTTGCTTGCTTTGATAATGACATTGATGCTTTGTGCTTGCAACGAGGTTGAACAAGATAATCCCGTTGTTTCAACCGATCCGATCGTTACGACGGAGCCGCCTGTTACGACTACTGAGCCCACTACTACTGAGCCGATAGTTACAGAACCCCCTGCTCCCGAGCCTTTGGAAAAGTATCTTTCTTATTATGAAGAGAATAGCGACTTTGTCGGCTGGCTGTCCATCCCCTCTTTGACAAAATCGAACGGCGATATGTGGATCGACTATGCTGTTGTGCAGGCTGATAACAACTCAAAGTATTTAGACACCGACTTTTGGGGCAAAAAGACTGATGGCGGCTGGATCTATGCGGACTATAAGATCCCGATAACAGCAAACGGGCACGCTGACAACATCACCCTTTACGGTCACAGTATGAAGGACGGAAGCTTCTTCAGACACATTTTGGACTATCAGAACAAGGGTGTTGACTTCTTGAAGGAAAACTATATCATCAACTTCGATACACGCTGGGAAGAAAATCAGTATGTCATCGTTGCGTGCTTCCTTGTCGGCATTTATGATTGGCAGGACGAGGACGAGCCTTTGTTTGAATACTTCAAGTGCAGAAACTTCGAGACCGAAGAGGAATATAACTATTTCTATGACAACATAATGCTAAGAACCTATTATAACAGCGAGATCGAATGTGAATACGGCGATGAGTTCATCACGCTTTCGACTTGTGCTTATACCTTCAGCGACTCAAGATTCGTAGTCGTTGCAAGAAAGGTTAGAGAAGGCGAAGACATTTCAGGCTATGCTGATACATATACAAAGAACAGAAACAAGCATATGCCCTCTATCGTAGACTGATAGAAGCCTTCACTGAAAGCGAAAGGAGCGCAATACTTGAAGGAAAAATTCACATTAAAGAGAATGATAATCGTTGTGGGAATTGTAGCGACGTACGCCGTTGCATTTTCGATGATAACGACTGTTGCAAAGGACGCGATCCTTAACGATGTCATTTCAAAAAACTATATCACCAAGACCGAGGTCAACAAAGCGCCTGATACCGAGAACGCGGTCATCGCAAGCGAGGATGCCGAAAAGATCGTTTCGAAGGCTGACATCGATGAATATGACGGTTTGGGAAACAAAGCGACGAGTGTGACAACGGTCACAACCGTTACGACCACGGAGACTACACTTCCGACAAGCGTGACAACACCTCCCAGCGCAACCACTCCCGATACCACCACCACGAAGGCGACCACAGTCACCACCACGAAGGAAGAGGAAACGACGACTGTTCCTACGACCGCTGAAGCCGAGGAGGAGATCGACGATGACGAGGATATAAGAGTTGTCGAGGACGAAGAGGAAGAAGTCGAGATCGAAGACCATGAGGATGAAGAGGGCGAGGTAACCACCTTGGACGATTGGACACAGGTTGACGATGAATGGCTGGCAAGCGTTTTGGAGGAATATTACCAAAGCCTCGGAACTACTGACGATTCGAGCCAAGGAAGCGTATGGATCCCCGAAACGAGTATTCCCGGATATTACCCGGAGGATGACCTTAACACAACGAACAGCTGGAAAAACGAGACGTTGACCATCTATAATAAGAAAACGGGAAAATACGTAACTGATACTGCATTTAATCTCGTTTGTAAGATAACCTTTAATGAGGTCGGAACCTCGATGCACGAGGAAGCCATCAAGGCTCAGGCGGTTGCGGTGTATACTTATATCAAACACTATATCGAAAAGGGAGAGATCCCGAAAATAAGCATGAAGGATGAAGTTCCCGACAAGGTTCTCGAATGTGTTGAAGCGGTTGACGGACTTGCTATATATTATGATAATGAATATATCATGTCCTGTTTCTCGGCTTCGACGGGCGGATATTCCGCTTCAAGTGAGAACGTGTGGGGCGGCTACAGAGCTTATTTGAGATCGGTCAAGAATGATTACGACTATTTGGACTCGTCCAACTATGGCAGAGTGACGACCTATACTCTCGAAGAGGTCAAAGAAGCTATCGAGAGCAACACCGACATCACTCTTTCAAGCAATCCCGAAAACTGGATCAAGATACTCAATCACGTTGACAACATATATTCGGGTGAGCTCGCTATCGACGGACATACCTCCGCTTATATATCGGGCAAGGAACGCACGATCACGGGATATGTGTTCAGAACCTATATTTTAGGCATCAGATCGACCTGCTTCACGGTCAGCTATGACAACGGCGTGTTCACGTTTGTGACCTATGGATACGGTCACGGTGTCGGAATGTCGCAAAACGGTGCTAACCTTTATGCGACATACGGCGGATATACTTTTGATCAGATCTTGCATCATTATTATACTGATGTTGTGATCAGATAATATGTTTGCGATATGCGGGGCGGAGTCCGGCGTGCACCGAAGGTGCGTGACGGAGGGGACCCGCCGGGGCAGAATGTTAAAAAACGCTGTGAAGCCGCGCGTGGGCGGAGCCGAGTGCGCGGCGGTGACGGTGAAATAATGAGGTGAGATATATGAAGGTTGCGCTTGTGACCGGCGGTTCGCGCGGCATTGGAGCAGCGACTGCTTTGGCATTGTCAAGGCTTGGCTATGCTGTAGCGGTGAACTATGTTAACAACGAGGCTGCGGCTAACGAAACAGTTGAAAAAATAGTTTCCGAGGGTGGAGCTGCGAGGGTGTTCAGAGCGGATATTTCAAAACCTGATGAGGTCAGAGTGATGTTTCGAGCTATAGAATCCTCTTTAGGCAGTGTTGAAGTTTTGATAAACAACGCAGGAATATCTCATATCGGACTTTTACAGGATATGAGCGACGATGAAATCATGCGCCAGGCCGAGGTCAACCTTTTGGGAGCTATATATTGCTCACGAGAAGCTGTCAAAAAGATGATCTTAGATAAATCAGGAGTTATTATAAATATATCCTCGATGTGGGGCGAGGTCGGTGCGTCATGCGAAGCGGTATACTCAGCTTGCAAAGCCGGAGTCATCGGATTCACAAAGGCGCTCGCCAAGGAAGTCGGGCCGAGCGGAATCAGAGTTAACTGTGTTTCTCCCGGCGTTATCAATACCGATATGAACCGAGAGCTTGATGATGAAGCAGTTGATGTTTTGTGTCAGGATACTCCCCTTTTACGGATCGGCACTCCCGAGGATGTTGCCAAAACTGTTGCTTTTTTGGCAAGTGACAAAGCAAGCTTTGTAACAGGACAGATATTCTCGGTGAACGGCGGAATAATTTAGACGAATAAGAAGCAGCCGCAGTGCGGATTTAAGCGGCGGTGCCGCCCCGAAGGGGCGCGCGGCAGTCGCGATTTCGCGCGCGGCGGGCAAGACACAACAAAAACAAAAGGAGCGTTAATCATGGAAGGCATCAGAGAACAGCTTGTTAAAAAGCCGGTAACGGGATCGGACAGGGCCAAGACATACGGAGTTTTGGCGGCAGCGCTTTTGGTGGCTGTTATCGTATTTATGTTGGTCAATATTTTCTTGGGCTCAACGATGATAATAGTTGCAATCATTTTGGCGGGCGTTATATTGTGGGGTGGATATTGGCTCACTGGTGAATTCAATGTTGAATATGAATATTGCTTCTCTGCAGGCGAGCTCACTGTTGATAAGATCATCAACCAAAAGAGGAGAAAGCCGATGTGCAGCATTGATCTCAGATCCGCTGACAGCTTTACAAAATCTCCGAGGAAGCTTCCCGATGTGACCGTCATCAACGCTTGCGGCGACAGCGGTGAACAATATGCTATTGAATACACTGATACCAAGTATGGAAGATGCGTGTTCTTGTTCACACCTGATGAAAGAATGCTCGAAGCTGTCAAGCCCTATTTGCCGAGGATGCTTTGATCATGAGAGTTGGAATTGACAGCGTTGACCTTGAAAGAATTGAGAAAAGCCTTGAAATTAAGGGATTCACAGATAAAGTGTACTCCTTGAAAGAGCGAGTTTTCTTGGCGGTTAAGAAGAACCCTGTTCCCTCTGCATCAGGTAATTTCGCCGCTAAAGAAGCCTTTTCAAAGGCACTTGGCACCGGCGTAAGAGGATTTGCTTTGAACGAGGTTTCGATCCTTCGAGATGACTTGGGTGCGCCATACATCGAGCTTTCGGGAAGGGCAAAAGAATGTGCAGAGGGATTAGAGTTTACAGTCAGCATAACACACACCGATACGGTGGCGACAGCTATTGTTATTGCATATGAAAAGTAGATTTATAAGTATAGAAGATTTCATTTCCGCAGAAAAAAGAGCAAAAGAGCTTGATATCCCAATGAAAAGAGCTCTCAAGCCGAACGGCGGCGAGATCGAGATCATAAATAAGTGTAAAGTGATAAAGCTTGTCAAAAAGCGTTCTCCTAACTCACACAAGGGAAGCTTCGGCAGGCTTGTTTGCATTGTAGGATCAGATAGATTTATGGGTGCGGCACAGATATCCTCTTTAGCGGCATTAAGATCGGGAGTTGGACTTTTAGAGGTCATCACCACCGAAAAAAGTGCTATCGCGCTGAGCAGTACCGTAAAAGAAGCTACGCTTTTGCCATTAGAAAGCGGCGACGACGGATTTATAGTGTCAAGTGATATCACTTTACAAAAGATTGAGAAATCTGTTCAAAAGGCTGATGCAGTTTTGATAGGCTGTGGACTGGGAAACACTGCTGACACTCTTAAAATACTTGAAAGAATGATTGAAACAGCAAATTGTCCCATAATTATCGATGCTGATGGAATAAACGCACTGTCAACACGCATAGAATTGCTTAGAAAAGCAAAGACAGACGTTATTTTGACTCCTCACCCTGCTGAGCTTGCGCGGCTGGCGCACGCTGACATCAGCGATGTTTTGGCAAACAGATATCATTATGCCAAGCGAATCAGCGATGAATTCGGTGTTACAGTTGTTGCGAAATCAGCATCGACACTCATCCTCACGAAAGACGAGGATCATTTATCCGTTTTCGGGAATGATGGGCTTTCAAAGGGTGGAAGCGGAGATCTTTTGGCGGGGCTCATCTCATCATTTGCGGCGCAAGGCTATCAGGCAAACGAAGCGTGTATGCTTGGAGTTGTGATCTTAGGGTCAGCCTGTGAGAAGGTATCAAAAAAGCTATCAAGAACATCGATGCTTGCAAGCGATATTTTGGACTGTCTGCCTTTGGTTTTTAGGAAAATTGAGAGGCTGAGGTAGATTGAAAAGATTTGGACTTATTATTTTATCAGTTATGGTTTTGTTGTGCGGATGCAACATGAGCGCAACTCAAGAAGGGGTCTTCCCTGCGATGTTTACATCGACAGCACAGATCACTTTCGGCGACATGGTGTATGAAGCATGCGTGACAAGATATGCTGATTCGAACTGGGTGGTCGAGTTTTTGGCTCCCGAAGCTGTAAAGGGACTCATCTTTACAACTGAAGGTGAGAGCACAGAGATCTCATTCAACGGATTGCACTTCACTTTTGACACCGAAAAGTTCCCCGTGGGCTCCGTTGTGTCGATGTTGACGAAATCGATCGACAGGATCGTACCGTGTGAGCTTACAGTTGTTGAAGGAGATACGACAGATTTTGCATCCGGAGAGATCGACGGCATGAGCTTTGCTCTTACACTTGACAAAAACGGCACTCCCCTTTCGCTTGAGTTCGGTGACAGCGGAATGAAGGTCAAATTTGTTGAGTTCGAGCGACTTGAAGCAACAACTGAGTAGTTAGATTAAAGACCGCCTATGGGCGGTCTTTTTTTGTGGCTTGCTGTGTGAGTGTAGAAGAACAAACCATGGTTGATATCCGTCAATTTTGCCTCCGTTGAAAACAACCAAAGGTTGTGATAATATATAGTCAGAGGCCTCGAATACAAATATAAGGAGAGATTTTGATGACAATTGGCGAAAATATTGCAAGAATCAGAAAAGATAGAAATATAACACAAGCTGACCTTGCCAAAGCTGTGAACATTTCGGCACAGGCAGTTTCGAAGTGGGAGAACGGCGGTGTGCCGGACACCGAGCTGTTACCGGTTATCGCTGACTTCTTTGAGGTTAGCTTGGACGAGCTGTTTGGAAGAGACGGAGACAAATATATCAGCCTTGAGAGAAAGGTTGCTAAAGCAGTTACGGAATTAGGTGTCGGCGAAGACAGATTCGAGAAAATGTATAATCTTTGCTGGGCGATGGAAGTAGGAGAACATAAAGATAATCATTGTGACTGGAAGATTAAGAACGAGCAGATGAAAAACTTCTATTCAAGCGTCCGTTCTGATCACGGATACACAATGATGAAATTAGATTGGGATTGTCCGTATTTTCTTCTAGCTCCCGATTCACCCAATAAGACAAAAACGCTTTTAGAAAACAGGGAAAGCTATATCGAGCTTTTTGCCGATTTGGCAGACAAAGAATTCTTTGATGCTTTAGTATTTTTATATCAGCGTGATGGCTTCAAGCAGTTTACTGCAAAGCTTCTTGTAAGTAAACTTGGCATTGAACTTGAAAAAGCAGAAGCTATAATCGCAAAAATGAAAAAATACCGGTTGGTAAGATCTATGATAATTGATCTTGACGGCGAAGACTTGGAGACATTCTCTTTTAACACAGACACCGCCTTTCCCTCTTTGCTGTTATTCGCAAAAGAAATGATTGATAACCCCAGTTCTTTCTATTACTACAGGGAAAGCAGGAACAAGCCGTATTTGAAGTAGCGAGGCGTGGTGCGGCGTGGTCCTCGACAGAGGACGAGTGCCGCATCGTGCCGAGCGGTATGGGCACAAGAAAAGGCACTCCTTTGCGGAGTGCCTTAGATCTTATATACCGAGAATTTGCTTTATTCGGCGCAAGAAGTATTCCTCATCCTTAGAGGAATAATAGAAATGACCGGAGTTCTCCAAAACCTCGACAGAAATGTTTGGATTGCCTTTCAAATACTCCTTTGCGGAATATAGAACAAGCTCGTCATTGCGCGACTGGAAAACCTGTGTGGGAACGGATATCTGAGGAATGATTTTACGGGTATCTCTGATGAGCTCAAAGAGCTCCAAAAAACGAGGGATCCAGCCGAGGTATTTCCAGATCTGCTTATCGAGAGTTACGCTGCAGGCATCACGGGTGGCGAGTGTTAAGATATCATCGTCTTTGATCCTGTCATAAACCAGCTTCATCGAGCTGGACATCATGCTTGGGTGGACGTATACCTTTAGCGGTACAGCAAAGAGAATCATCTGTTTGATCTTGTCGCAATGGTTAAGCGACTGATTGAGCGAAAGGAGCGTTCCCATCGAATGTGCGATGATGATAACGTTTTCGTATTTTTTGCAAAGGAAATCACAGGTTTCGCTCACCTGATGCTTCCACTTTCCCATTGAGGTTTCGGAAAAATCCTCAACCGATTTGCCGTGACCGTCGAGCATTATGCAATAGACAGACCAATTTTCGGGCAGGATCGGGATTATATTTTTGAAGTGATTAGGCGAGCCGACGATGCCGTGAATGCAGAGTACCGCAGTATCAGAGGCTTCGATCTCGCGGATATATTCTCGGTGACAAAGTTGATTCATCTATGACCTCCTCTTGGCTGAAAACATAGCTGCTGATTAAATTATACGAAAAAACCGCCCAAGGTGCAACACCTTAAGCGGTTAATTTTATTACTTATTTTCAGCGTTCTTCTTTGCCTGAAGGTCCAAAAGAGCGTCCTTACGGGAAAGATTGATTCTTCCCTGATCGTCGATCTCGACAACCTTTACCAAGATCTCATCGCCGATGGTTACAACATCTTCAACCTTCTCAACTCTTTGAAGATCGAGCTTGGAGATATGAACGAGTCCGTCCTTACCGGGAGCAATCTCAACAAATGCGCCGAAGTTCATCAAGCGAACGACCTTGCCCTTGAAGATAGAGCCGATCTCGGGGTCATAAGCGATGGTGTTGATGATGTTGATAGCAGCCTGTGCCTTTTCAAGATCAATACCGGAAACGAATACATTACCGTCATCGTTGATGTCGATCTTAACTTCGCAGTCAGCCGAGATCTTCTGGATGACCTTTCCGCCCGAACCGATAACTTCACGGATCTTATCAACAGGAACCTTTGTTGTGAGCATCTTGGGAGCCCACTTGGAAACCTGTGCTCTGGGCTCAGCGATAGCCTTGAGCATGATCTCATCGAGGATGTAGTCACGAGCCTTATGAGTCTTAGCGAATGCTTCTTCGATGATCTCATAGGTCAAGCCGTCAACCTTGATGTCGACCTGGATAGCGGTGATACCGTTCTTTGTGCCGCCTACCTTAAAGTCCATATCGCCATAGAAGTCTTCAAGACCCTGGATATCGACCATTGTAGCGTAGCTTCCGTCGTCCTTGGTGATAAGGCCGCAGGAGATACCTGCTACAGGAGCCTTAAGCGGAACGCCTGCATCCATAAGAGCCAAGGTAGAGCCGCAGATGGAACCCTGAGAAGTGGAGCCGTTAGAGGAAAGAACCTCGGATACAACTCTGATTGCATAGGGGAATTCTTCAACAGAAGGCAAAACAGGAACGAGTGCCTTTTCAGCCAAAGCGCCGTGTCCGACTTCACGTCTGCCGGGGCCGCGGGAAGGCTTGGTTTCGCCAACAGAGTAGCTGGGGAAGTTATAGTGGTGGATATATCTCTTTTCGGTTTCTTCGTCCAAACCGTCGAGCTTCTGACAATCGGAAACGGGGCCCAAGGTTACAACGGAAAGAACCTGAGTCTGTCCACGGGTGAAGAGACCTGAGCCGTGAACTCTGGGTAAAAGTCCAACTTCAGAGCTAAGAGGACGGATCTCATCAATGCCTCTGCCGTCAACACGCTTGCCCTCATAGAGCCAGTTGCGAACGATCTTCTTCTGGAGCTTATAGATGCATTCGTCGATCATTGCGATCTTGTCTTCATACTCAGCATCAAATCTTTCGTGGATAGCGTCCTTGATGGGCTGAAGTCTTGCTTCTCTAACGTTCTTATCATCGGTATCAAGAGCAACCTTAACGTCTTCAGCAGCCATTGCTTCGATAGCATCGAAGAGGTCGTGATCAACTTCCTGGGATTCGAATTCGAACTTAGGCTTGCCGATCTCAGCCTTGATCTCGTTGATGAACTCAACCATCTTCTGAATTTCCTTGTGGCCGGTCTTGATAGCCTCAAGCATGGTTTCGTCGTCAACTTCGTCAGCACCTGCTTCGATCATGACGATCTTTTCCATTGTACCAGCGACAGTGAGGTTAAGGTGGTTGTTAGCACGCTGAGCAAGAGTGGGGTTCAAAACGATCTCACCGTCAACAAGTCCTACGCTGATACCGGCGATAGGTCCTGCCCACGGGATATCGGAAATGGAGATCGCGACGGATGTTGCGAGCATACCTGCGATTTCAGGCGAGCAATCGGGATCAACAGCCATAACGGTCATTACAACGCTTACGTCGTTTCTCATGTCCTTGGGGAACAAGGGACGGATAGGTCTGTCGACCATACGGGAAGTGAGAATTGCCTTGTCGGTAGGCTTGCCTTCACGCTTTGTGAAAGAGCCGGGAATTCTGCCAACGGAATAGAGCTTTTCTTCATAGTCAACAGACAAAGGGAAGAAATCTACGCCTTCACGGGGCTTTACGGAAGCTGTAACGTTTGCCATTACAACAGTTTCGCCGTATCTTACCCAGCAGGAGCCGTTGGAAAGTTCACAGGTCTTACCGGTTTCTACGACCAAAGGTCTACCTGCGAATGTGGTTTCAAATTTTCTGTACTTGTCGAATCTTTTTACTTCTGACATTGCCATAAATTTTTTCCTCCGTTCTTGATTTTTAAACTTTCGTATCTTCAAGCAGGAGCTTTAGCAATAATTTAAGCCGTTCAAAAGGTGAAAAGCTTAAATTATTACTAAAAAACGCGCTGCCTGAAAATACATCAAAAGGCAGAAGCACTTATGCGACTGCCTTATTGAATGCATTAGGTTTTGAATTACTTTCTGAGGCCGAGCTTTTCAACGATTGCTCTGTAACGGTTGATGTCGTTCTTCATCAAGTAGTTGAGAAGGTTACGACGGCGACCAACCATCTTGAGAAGGCCACGACGGGAGTGGTGGTCGTTCTTGTGAGTCTTGAGGTGCTCGGTCAAGTCAGAGATTCTCTTGGTGAGAATTGCAATCTGAACTTCGGGAGAACCGGTATCGGTCTCGGAAAGTCTGTTAGCTTCGATAATAGCTGTCTTTTCGTCTTTGAGTAACATTTTTGTATACCTCTTTCTTAATTATTTTCCGACAACATAGGCGGCGGTAGGTACATTCCGCTTAGCGGCTTGCTCCGCAGTCTGCGTATGCGGTTATTCGGTGTGCTATGCACAACCTTAGGTATTTTATCACAAACCCACAAATTTGTAAAGGGGTTTTGTAAAATTTGTTGAGATTTTTTGCGAGATCACGCCGATGTCGCACGGCGAAGCCGAGCCGCCCCGAAGAGGCGAGCGAGGAACGGCGCGCGGCGGAGGCGGTTGCACATTGTCGGTGCGACAGATCATCTGCCGATCGCAAGCCTATAGGCGGTCAAGGTATTAGACATAAGCATTGCAATTGTCATGGGGCCAACGCCGCCGGGAACGGGAGTGATGAACGAAGCCTTGGGAGCAACGGATTCGAAGTCGACGTCGCCGCAAAGCTTTCCGTTTTCGTCTCTGTCCATGCCGACGTCGATCACAACCGCGCCTTCTTTGACCATGTCGCCCTTGATCATTTTTGCGACGCCCGTTGCAACGACCAAAATATCTGCTTCACGGCATTCGGCTGCTAAGTCCTTGGTACGGGAATGGCATATGGTAACGGTGCCGCTTTCGTGGAGCAAAAGCATTGCCATAGGCTTTCCGACGATGTTGCTTCTTCCGACGACGACGCACTTCTTCCCCGAAACACTTATACCTGTGGAGCGGATAAGCTCCATAATTCCTGCAGGGGTGCAGGGAAGGAAATCATAGTCCCCTATCATTATTTTTCCGACATTAACGGGATGGAAGGCATCGACATCCTTTTTGGGGTCGATCGCGCTGATGACTGTTTTTTCATCCAAATGCTTGGGCAAAGGGAGCTGACACAAGATCCCGTGAACGCTGTCATCTGTGTTGAGCCTGGAGATAAGCTCCAAGAGCTCGGCTTCGGAAGTCTCTGAGGGAAGGGCATATTCCCAAGAGTTGAAGCCGATGTCCAAACAAGCTTTCTTTTTGTTGTTTACATAGATTCTTGATGCAGGATCATCCCCGACGATGATAACGGCAAGTCCCGGCTTGATTCCTGTTTCAGCAACGAGCTTTTCTGTCTCAAGCTTTATTCTTTCCTTGACGGACGCAGAGATCTCTTTTCCGTTGATGATGTCAGACATTATCTGTCTCCCCTTCCTCGGGTTCTGAAGATTCGATGTCAGTTTCTTCAGTTGCTTCTTCAACAGTTTCCACGGCTGCTTCCTCATCTGTGTTTTCAGATGCTTCATCAGCTACTTCGGCGGTTTCGTTCGCCTCTTCTTCGATCAAGGAGCTGTCCAAAATAGTTTCACATTCGTCATCGGCGTGCTTGCCTTTTGATTTAGACTTTTTGATCTTTTCTTCATAGAGTGCCAAAAGCTCTTTTGATTCATCAGAATCCACATAGAGGTGAACGCCGTTCTTTTTAACGCTGAGATAATTCATTATAAGCATTACAACTGCGAACAGAACACAGGTTCCTGCGATTACCTGGGATACGCGGAAATCGGTGTTAGGGATATAGAGACTGTCTGTGCGAAGACCTTCGATCCAGAATCTACCCAAGCCGTACCAGCCAATGTACATGAGGAATATCTCGCCGTCGAACTTGCGGTGCTTGGAATAGAAATGCAGGAGCAAAAAGCCCAAGAAGCACCAAAGAGACTCATATAGGAAGCAAGGGTGAGCTATCATTTCGGTAGCGTCATTGGTTACGACGGCAACTCTGTCGGGGTAGTAGAAGGAGTGAAGCTCGTTGATGATAGAGCTGCTTGTCATGCCCCAGGGCAAAGTGGTCTTAGAGCCGTATGCTTCCATGTTAAAGAAGTTGCCCCATCTTCCCAAGCCCTGACCGATAAGGAAGCCCAGACCTACAAGATCCAAAAGTGCAGGGATGTTGACCTTTCTGATCTTTGCCATCAAGCAGCCGAGGATCAGAGCGCCGATAACGCCGCCATAGATAGCAAGACCGCCGTCACGGATTCTCAGTGCCGCAATGAAATCGAATGTACCTTCTTCGGTCATGTATTTGTCGAGGCTGAAAACGATATAGTAGATTCTTGCGCCCAAAATGCCGCCCAAAAGACCTACCAAAACGGTGTCTGTGAAGCGGTCAGGCTCAAGTCCCCATTTTTTCAAGCGTGTGAAGCCGTAGATCATTGCCAAAAGCATTCCGAGAGCTATCAAAAAGCCATACCAATAAACATCGATATTAAGTCCCGGGATGGTGAACATTACACGGTCGATAGTGAGTCCGTCGGGGAAAAGCCAATCAGCATTCGGGAAATACAGCTTTGTGCCGTCGCCGTTCAGAACTTCTCTGACGAAATCTGTTGTCATTGCGTTAAACATTGTTGTCTCCTTTCGAGCCTGGCTCGGGGTAAATTATTGAGACCGACATATTGTCGGGATCTAAAAACTTATTTATACCGTTTGTGACATCCTCAAGTGTTAAATCAGCTAAAACGTCCGCTGCATCAAACGGGCCGCAGGAAGCGAAGTGATTTTCGATAAGGCGGGAACAGCATCCCGAAACGCTGTTAAAGCTCTTTATTATTGAGCCGAATCGGGAACGCTTGAGCATTTCAAACTCTCGCTTGTCGATCCCCTCTTGCATGACTCTTTTTATTTCCTTGGAAATAATTTCAGCAAGCTTCTCAGGGTCGTGAGATTCTCCTGTAAGGATGTTTACAAAGAAGCCTTCGCCGCTCAGAGTCTCCGATTCAAGGCTCGAATTTATAAGACCGCAGATCGAGTTTTCACGGTAGAACTTCGAGGTCTGTCCGAAAACAAGGCTGAGAAGGAAGGAACTGATATATTCATTCTTCAAACGCTCCTTGCCGCTTGAGGGCGGAGCTTTGAAGCCGAATGCGAAAAGGGGTATACCGACAGGCATTTGTGCTGTGACCAGTTTTTTATATACCTCATCGGGTTCATCGGGTGTTTGACAGACAAGCCCGATATCTTCTGAGCTTTTAAACATTTTGTCAGCGCACGCTAAAACGTCCTCTGATCGGCAGTTACCTGCTACAGCTAAAACCATGTTGTTAAGGTTATAAAACGTGTTATAGCAACGATAGAGAAGCTCTGCGTCGATGTGAGAGATGGAATCGGTCGTCCCTGCTATCTCGATCCTGACGGGATGGTCTTTATACACAGCCTGTAGGAGATTGAAATAGACACGTCTATAGGGATTATCCTCACACATCTTGATCTCTTGTCCGATTATCCCCTGCTCTTTATCGACGGTCTCCTGTGTGAAATACGGGTGAGTTACAAAGTCCAAAAGGATCTCCAGCGACTCGATGAAATTGTCGGTGCAGTCGAAATAATATACAGTCGAATCAAAGCTTGTATAAGCATTATCGTGAGCGCCTGTGCGTGCAAACTTTTTGAAAACGTCGCAATCCTCATTTTCAAAGAGCTTGTGCTCCAAAAAATGAGCGATACCTTCGGGAACTGTGACGAAATCATCATCGGCATTGGTTTTGAAGGTTGTGTTTATTGAGCCGTATTTTGTGCCGAACATGGCGCTTGTGCCGGTGAATCCCGGCATCTCCATAACATAGATGCTAAGGCCGGAGTGATGCTTCACAAAGTGAGCCTTTGCACCCGTGTGCTCGTTTTTGATGAGTTTGATCTCAGAGGGCATTATTCAGCACCTCCCTTTAATATGAAAACAGTATCGAGCTTCATATTCCGAGCCGAATTTATTATATCATCGCGTGTGACAGCGTTGATCTTTGAGATGTACTCATCAACAGTCATATCAGTGCCGCGAAGAGTGCAAAGATAGTGCCATGATGAAAGGGCAGAAATGCTGTCATAGCTCGCTCTGAGCGATGCTGCGGTCTGGTGCTTTTTGTTTTCCAGCTCCTCGTCCGTGAAGTCGCCCTGTGCGACAAGCGAAAGCTGGTGGATTATCTCAGTTCTTGCAGCGTCGATATTTTCGATATCAACTGCACTCACAACGGTCATCGCGGACTTGACCTCGGAATATCCTGCATCGCAGAAATAGCAAAGGCTGAGTTTTTCGCGAACGGTCTCAAAAAGCTTTGAGTATCCTCCCCCATAGAGCGATGCCATGAGTCGGTTTGCAAAATGATCGTGATTATCGGTCTTGAAAGCTAATACCATGTTTGCCTGGCTGACATCCATTATTTCTTCGGAATATGCAGGCTCAGGCTTTATCGGGCTGGGAGAGTGATAGGCGATGTCCAAAATCGGTCTGTCGCTAAAAACACCCTCGAACAAAGAAATCTGTGAATCAAAGTCACCGCCGCCTGTGAATATCACTTCGACAAGAGCGTTATTCAAAACGTATTCATAGGCAGTATATACATCCCAAGGGGTCAAGGCTTCGACCTCTTCACGGGTTCCGTAATATTTTTGTGAGGCAAGCTCGCCGCAGTATATCGTCGGATATGCCAAAGCTAAGGCATATGAAGTTTTGTCATTGATCTCGGCGTCGATAGCGTCCAACAGGTCGCTCTTGCGGATATCGAACTCTTCTTTGGCAAATGTGCCGTTTTCAAGTGCGGGATCAACAAGGCAATCTATCAGGATCCTTACAACATCATCAGCGATCTTTTCCGATAGGGTGTATTTATCCAAAATGTACTCACAAGAGACAGATATCTCATACATTCCCCCTCTTTGGCCGCAGGACGAGAACAAGGAAGCGCCGTAAAGCTCATTGAGACGGGTGTTCATCTTGTCACTTGTGGGATAGTTTGCGTTGGTATATGAGAGAACAGAGGGCAAAAGTGCAAGCGCAGCAAGGTTTTCGCCGCTGTTTTTTATAAGAAGCTTAACGGAAACTATATTCGATCTGAACTTGTTATCGGCAATACATTTGAGTGTTACACCGTGAGCTAAGCTTCTGGACGTAAATTGGTTTTGCACATTTTCACCTCTTCGCAAACAGTTGATGTTATTTTACCACAATATGCGCAATTATGCAAGGCATATTTGATTTCAGATGCAAAGAATGATAAGCGGAAAACGGCGAGCGTGCGGCGCGTGCGCGTCAGCGGAGTGCGCCGGCGTGCGAGCCGCGGCAGGATAGCATAATCGGGCAGGATCGTAAATATTATATAGCATAAAAAAGGTCCGCCTTATAACAGACGGACAAATTTGAAATATAAAGTCAAAATTCAGGCCGGCAAGCTGCCGATTAAACCGAGAAAAAACACAAAGTCGGTACCTGAATCAGTCGTTGTTTAGTTTGTAAGCGCTTTAAAAAAATTAAATCTTCTTAACTTCCTCTAAGCACTTAGGGCAAATGCACTTGCCGTTGAAATCGATAATATCCTCACCTTCACCGCAAAAAACGCAGGAATTAGAATACTTCTTCAAGACGATGCGATCACCGTCTGTGAAAATTTCCAAAGGATCTCTTTCCTTGATATCCATTGATCTTCTGAGTTCCATGGGGATAACGATACGACCGAGTTCATCAACTTTTCTGACTATTCCTGTAGATTTCACAGAATCACCTCCAAAAATATTAAACAACTACATTTGTATAATACGATATATTTCGAAATTTGTCAATAGGAATTTGAAAATATTTATATAAGTTTGTTAACAAATTATCAATTATTTCTGCGAATTTTTGGAGAAAAGGTTAAAAATGTTAAACGTAGTTATTGTATTTATGGTCATTTTGTCAGTCATTTACAGCATAATTTCCGGAAACCATATGCAGGATATATCAACGTCTGTAATGACTTCAGGCGGCGAAGCGATAAGCTTATGCTTAACGCTGATGGGAACCATGGTGACGTGGGGCGGGATACTTAAGGTCGCTGAGGATTCGGGGCTGACAAATAAACTCACAAAGGCTTTGACGCCGTTGCTAAGGCGTCTATTCAAGGGGCTAAAACGTGATTCCAAGGCTTTGCAAGCGATCGCAATGAACGTTACTGCAAACATTTTCGGTCTTGGAAATGCGGCAACGCCGTTGGGCATCGAAGCGATGAAGCGTCTTGAGGAAGAGGAAAACCCGGGCGAAAAAGCAAGCAGGAACATGATCTTGCTGTCGCTTTTGAATACCTCCTCAATAGAGATCATCCCGACGACCGTCATTGCGCTTCGCATAGCACACGAAAGCAGCTCTCCGTCAGAGATAATTCCCTGCGTAATGATTGTGTCAATAATATCCGTTTGCGTATGCGTTGCAAGCGCTTCGGTTTTCGAAAAAATTGATCAACGAGGTTAATAAAATTTGAAACTTATCGATTCACTGATACCGCTGTTAGTTTTATTTATTTTCATATTTGCTGCGATAAAGAAGGTTAATATTCTCGACTCCTTCATCTCAGGGGCGAAAGCGAACCTCAAGACCGGTATTGATATACTTCCGACTTTAATTATTTTAATGCTTGCTGTCGGTATGCTCAGATCAAGCGGAGCGCTCGAGGCATTTACAAAACTGATATCTCCTATCATGGAATTCATCGGGTTCCCTGCAGATTGCGTGCCTCTTGCAATTTTGAAACCGGTTTCGGGGAGCGGAGCGCTGACGGTCCTTGAGGGCGTTTTGTCGAAGTCCTCACCCGACAGCTTCACGGGAAAGGTCGCAAGCGTTATGGCCGGCTCGACCGAAACAACATTCTATACTTTGGCAGTATATTTCGCTGCAACAAAGGTCAGGAACACACGTTATGCGCTTGCATCTGCGCTTTTGGGCGATTTAGCGGCAATTTTAATGTCGGCAATTGTTGTGAGACTGATGCTGTGAGGTTATAAGCGCGCCGCCGAGTGGCGAGCGGCCGCCTGAGCGTCAGCGAAGGCGGAGTGCGAGCCGTGGGCGGCGCATTATGCGGGGCGGCGCTCCCACGCAAGTGGGAGCGGCGGAGCGCATAATAAAAAGCGCACCTCTTTCTCGGATGCGCTTTAATTCTATCTTTCCATAATTCTTTCAATGCTGAGCGCTTTGCCCGTTTTCTCGTCAAACTCGACCACAACGCCACAGATGAAGCAAGGTGTGTCTGCTTCAACGAATCTGACGGGGATGTTCAAACGCTGTTTCTCGATAGCAGGTGCCTTATCAACGCCCAAAACCGAAAGCTCGGGGCCTGTCATACCTGCATCAGTGATATAGGCTGTGCCGTTCGGCAATACCGTTTCGTCAGCAGTTTGAACATGGGTATGAGTTCCCAAAACCGCGGTTACTCTTCCGTCAAGATAAAAACCGAGTGCTTTCTTTTCGGAAGTTGCCTCAGCGTGGAAATCAATGAAGATATTCTTTGTATCAATGCTTTCAAGCGCCTTGTCTATCGTGCTGAAAGGATTCCCGAGTGCTTCAAGATACATAACGCCCATAAGGTTGATGACCGCAACGCTATATCGTCCCATGTCGAGGATATAACTTCCTTTACCGATAACACCTTCGGGATAATTGATCGGGCGGATGAGATGCTCGACCTCATCAAACATCGAAAGCGACTCACGGCGCTTGAAGGCGTGATTTCCTGTTGTGATGACGTCAGCACCGATGCTTGTCAAAAAGTCACATGAAGTGCGTGTAATGCCGTTGCCCGTTGCTGAATTCTCGCCGTTTATAACGGTTATGTCAACATTATATTTGGTTTTGAGGCAGTGCATTTTTGATGCTAAAAACTCACATCCCGCGTGTCCGACAACGTCGCCGATAAACATCAATCGCATGGGATCTCCTCCTCTTTATCAGTATCCATTTCTTTGAATCCCCAGCCGTCAACTCCGCTTCGGCGCATTGCACC
This sequence comes from uncultured Oscillospiraceae bacterium, assembly GCA_964650705.1. Taxonomy (GTDB): domain Bacteria; phylum Bacillota; class Clostridia; order Oscillospirales; family Ruminococcaceae; genus Faeciplasma. The sequence continues at coordinate 28,298 of CAZYUJ010000004.1, read as the reverse complement.
GAAAATCCTGTCGGTGAAGCCTTTGTCCTCACGCTCACGAGAAGCTAAAAACTCTTTCATCTCTTCTCGTTTTGTGTGACCGTCAGCCGGACAAGCTGACTTAACGATCTCGAGTCCCGTGCGCTTGGCGGCACGTCTAACTTCATATTCGGGAGCAAAGACCATCGGGCGGATCATCCAAAGATCCTTTCTCGAGAGATAGCTTTTGGGAGCAAAGCACCCTACCCTTCCCTCAATAAAAAGATTCATCATGAAAGTCTCAACAGCATCGTTATAGTGATGACCAAGAGCGATCTTATTGCAACCTGCTGCCTTTGCGGCATCGTGCAATGCGCCTCTGCGCATGCGTGCACAAAGAGAACACGGATTAGGCTCTTTTCTGATATCGAAAACTATCTCGCCGATATGAGTACGCTGAAGGATATATTCAATTCCGTTATCCTTGCAAAGTTTTTCAACGGAAGAATAGTCACCCTGAACTCCCGAGAAGCAAGGATCGAGAGTTATTGCAACGATCTCATAATCAATGCCGATGAATCTTCGCAAGCCGATAAGCCCCATCAAAAGGACAAGGCTGTCCTTTCCGCCCGAAACTCCGACAGCGATCCTATCGCCGTTTTCGATCATATCAAATTCAGTTATTGCCTTGCGCATATAGCCGTACATTTTCTGCATAGTAATTCTCCTGAACACAAAGATGTCAGTGATAGTATATCACAACAAAAGCGATTTGAAAAGCAGTGGAATAAAAAAACATAATAAAAGTGAAATAAGAGAATGCTAAGCACTCTCTTACTTCACCATTTACTTGGAACACTATATTATGAAGATGTCAAAAAATAATAGGCGGAGTCATACTCCACGTTAAGTATTATACATCATCAACCACCCTTTGTAAAGGGGTAATATTGACCAAAAACATATCAACAGAGCTATAATTTTCCTCACGATAAATCAAATTTTAAAAACACAAGGCTCCTATAAACAAAATGAAATATCCCGCATCTTTTGGAATGCGGGATATAGTTTATTACTTGGAAAGTCTTGTTTTGAGAGATTCAAGCTCTTGAGCAAGCTCCTTGGGAAGCTTTTCGCCGAACTTAGCATAGAACTCTTCGATACCCTTGGTCTCTTCGAGCCAGAGGTTGTTGTCAACGCTCAAAAGATCTGCGATGGTTTCGGTGGTGATGCCCTCCAAGCCTTCAACATTGATGTCCTCAGGCTTAGGCTCATAGCCGATAGCGGTCTCAACAGCGTCAACTTCGCCTTCGCAACGGTCGATGATCCAGTCAAGAACTCTCATGTTGTCGCCGTAGCCGGGCCATACGAAGTTGCCTTCATCGTCAGTTCTGAACCAGTTAACGTTAAAGATCTTGGGAGCCTTGTCGCCCAAAACCTTGCCCATTTCGAGCCAGTGTGCCCAGTAGTCGCCCATATGGTAGCCGCAGAAAGGAAGCATAGCCATAGGATCACGTCTTACAACGCCGACTGCACCGGTTGCTGCAGCGGTGGTTTCGGAAGCCATGATAGAGCCGACGAAGGTACCGTGCTGCCAGTCAAAGGACTGATATACCAAGGGAGCAGTCTTTGCACGTCTGCCGCCGAAGATGATAGCAGAAATGGGAACGCCCTTGGGATTATTGAATTCCTTGGAGATGCAGGGGCAGTTTTCAGCAGGAGCTGTGAAACGGGAGTTAGGGTGAGCGAGCTTGTTGCCTTCAGCAATGTATTCAGGGCCGTTAACCTTCGCACCCTTCCATTCAGTTGCATTTACGGGAGGATTCTTATCAAGCTTTTCCCACCAAACTGTCATATCGTCGTTGTTGATAGCGACGTTGGTGAAGATAGTTCCCTTCTTTGTGGAAGCCAAAGCGTTGAAGTTGGAGTTTTCGTTAGTACCGGGAGCTACGCCGAAGAAGCCGTTTTCAGGGTTGATAGCATAGAGTCTTCCGTCTTCACCGGGCTTGAGCCAAGCGATATCGTCGCCTACGGTCCAAACCTTGTAGCCGTTCTTAATGTATCCTTCCGGAGGAATGAGCATTGCAAGATTGGTCTTTCCGCAAGCAGAGGGGAAAGCAGCGGTTATGTACTTAACTTCGCCGTTGGGCTTTTCGAGACCCAAGATGAGCATATGCTCAGCCATCCAGCCTTCGTTCTTGCCCTGATAGGAAGCGATTCTCAATGCGAAGCACTTCTTACCCAAAAGAACGTTTCCGCCGTATGCGGAGTTGATGGACCAGATCGTGTTATCCTCAGGGAACTGAACGATGTATCTCTTTTCGGGGTCAACATCACACTTAGCGTGCAATCCGCGAACGAAGTCATCAGAAGTATCGCCCAAGTTTTCGAAAGCCTTAACGCCGACACGGGTCATTATTGCCATGTTGAGGACAACATAGATAGAGTCTGTAACTTCAACGCCAACCTTTGCAAGGTCAGAGCCGATAGGGCCCATAGAGTAAGGGATAACGTACATAGTTCTTCCCTTCATGGAGCCGTCATACATAGGAGTAAGCTTAGCATACATCTCCTTAGGGTCGCACCAGTTGTTGGTCGGGCCGGCATCTTCCTTGTTTCTGGAGCAGATGAAGGTTCTGTCCTCAACACGGGCTACGTCGTTAGGAAGAGTTCTGTGATAGAGGCATCCGGGAAGCTTTTCCTGGTTGAGCTTGATCATTTCGCCGGTTGCGCAAGCTTCTTCACGAAGTGCTTCGAGCTGAGCTTCGCTTCCGTCGATCCAAACCACGTTATCGGGCTTTGTAAGAGCGATCATTTCCTCTACCCACTTGTTTACGTTGGGGTTGTTAGTTAATGTTGCCATCGCAATATCTCCTTTTTATGTTAAAAAATATTGTACTGAGATTTGAGAAATCCAAATTTCCTCGTATACTATTTTACGATTATTTCGTCAACATGTCAAGCGAAAACAGCGTGTTTTCACAAAGATTTCAGAATTCGTTAAGAAATTATCAAAAGGTTTGCATATATGTTTGAAATGGGCAGGCAAAAGCGAGCCGTGGCGAAGGCGCGCGCCGAAAGGCGCTGTGCCGGAGGCGTGGCGAGCGGAGGCGGGAGGGTGGGAGCTGTGCGAGGCGGTGCTCCCGACGGCGGAGCTGTCGGGAGCGGCGGATCGTACAGGAAAAAGCTCCCCTGCCACGGTCGGCAGAAGAGCTTTGTTTAGATGAAGAATCTTTTTTGTAAGGATTGGCGGAGCGGCTTGCAGATGGCGATGACGATCAGCAGAAGTCCGAGCGTTACGAAAACTATCATCGGGTAGATCGACCAGAACACAAACCTTTCGCTGTCAAAGGTGATATATGAAAAAATCTCAGCGAGCCAGCAATAGATGCCCGTTCCTATCATTGTTCCTCCCCAAATATATAAATATCCTTTTCGTACATATTTCAAAAGCGTTACGAGAGTAGTTACGATCAGCGCAAAAACGCCTGCCACAGGGAAAGCGAAGCTTATAAACCAGCTTCCGCCCGTCTCAAAGTTTATATAGCCAAGGAGCAATATCACCATCGCAAACGAGCACGGTACGAACACAACGGGGTTCGGGCGTTGGAACCAAAGCGGCAGCAGCAGTGACATATATGCAACCACGATTCCTCCGATAACATATCCCGACCAGCTCATCTGTCCGTTTGCACGAAGGTCGATGAGCAGGGTTATTATTGCGGGAAGGAAGAAAACGACTGTCACAACGAGCATCACAAGTCTTCGGTTATATTGCTTGTCTATACTTTTGAATTCGGGATATTTTGGCTCCTGAATCTCTCTTTCGATCTCAGGGTGATATGCTACTGTTTTGCAAAGAGGACAGCAAACCTCGCTCTCTGACAGTTCAACACCGCATTTCACACAATACATTAACGCTCACCTCTTTTCTGATTACTTTCAAGTTTAACGTGAAGCCCCATTTTCACAAGCCTTCTGAAGAACTCACCTTCAAGCTCAGGTTCAATTGAATTGCGAATGAAATTGATATACATCTTGCCGTTGAATGAGCAAACACCGCAGTTATAGGGGGCCTTTGACTGAGGACCGATTATGAAGTCAAATCTTTCGACATAAGGCTTCATTTCCTCGGGAATCTCTATATTTGAGAGATTGGAAAGCGACAGGCAAGCCTGTGACTCTCCGATCGAATCGAAGATCGCTTTCATTATGATGTTCTTCAAAAATAACGGAACGACCTTTATCGCCAAGACTTTTTCGCTGTTTACGTTTGTTGTAAAGATCGCCTGCATATTCTTCGGTGTTATAAAAAGCGCCATCTGGTGATGAACGATCTTCACAAGCTCATCAAACGAATACTCACCCATTTTGGGATCAACACCGATGTTGACGGTCATCACGAAATTGCGCATAGTCTTGCTTCCGTAAAGCTTTCGAAGGTTCACAGGAACCTGAACCTTGACAGGCTTGTGCTTCTTTTTGTTTGATACTCGCTTGTTTTGGATGCTGATGATCGAGTCGATCATTATAGCGGTCAAAAGCGCCGTTACCGTTACGCCGTATTTATGTGCAAGAGATAATACGTCATCAGAGTTCAGAATACCGCAGGTCAGATTCAGGAATCCGTCACTTTCGGGAGTTCCCAAAATGCGAAATGCCTTGCCCTCTTTTCTATCCAAAGCGACGTTACCGGTGTTCTTCAAGAAGCTATCCTCGAGCTCATCTTCGGACGGAAGAGTGTATCTGTCGAGCACACCGCAGGTGTTAGAAACAGATATCCTGTGCTTTTGAGTTATATATTCAGCGAGAAGACTTTTAAGGAAGATCATTCCGCCGGTGCCGTCGGTTACGGCATGGAAGAACTCTACTGCGATTCGATTCTTATAATACAGCACTCGAATCGCACATTTTCTGATGTCATCGAACGGGCGGCGCATCAGCGGCTGATGGCCGTCCTGAATAACTTTGGGCGGTGTGTCGATTATTTCTAAGTAGTACCAAAAAACTCCTCGGCGGAGTCTTGTAGCGACTGACGGAAAACGCCTCAAGGTGATATCAAGCGCTGATTGCAAAACGACGGGATCGACATTTTCATTAAGCTCTGCCGAGAGGCGGAACATATTATACCAGCCTTTGCGCTTTGATGCCGGGAATATCTTTGCGGCGTTATCAAGTCTGAGCCAACGACGCTTGTTATCGGGCATATGCCGCGAGATGAAAGCTCCGATACGGGCAAGATGCTTTTTGTGCGCCTTGAAGCCATAGAGCAAGAAGGCGTGCCACATATCGGGCTCGATTATAAGCTCGCTCTTTCTGCCCATTGCGACAAGCTTCTCATGCATTTTGCAGGCGTCATCCAAAAGGATCTCGTTATCGCCCACAAAGATGACAGACGGCGGGAAAGGCACATCGCTATTACAGAACAGCGGAGAAGCCATAGGATCGCGTTTTCGGTCGGTGTAGCAATCGGCAAAATATTTTAACAGCTCAGGTGTTAATGACGGGTCATCGTTGCGGTTATTTTCAATAGATTCGCCCGACAGAGTCAGGTCTGTCCACGGAGAAATAGCAACTATGCCGGCAGGCATCTTCTCATCAAGCTCGTGAAGCTTGATACAAAGGCTGTAGCACAAGCCGCCGCCCGCACTCTCACCGCAAAGCATGATATTTTCGGGAGTGTAGCCGTTTTCTATGAGAAAATTATATGCTGAAAGCGCATCGTCAACAGCGCAAGGGAATTTATTTTCAGGTGCTAAGCGATAGGCACAGCAAAAAACAGGGGTGTTATATTCACTTGCCAAAACGGAGCCGAAGCCCTTGGCATAGTCGATACTGCCGCAGGTATACCCTCCCCCATGGAGATATAAAATAACGCCCGAGCCGGCGTCATCCTCGGGGATGATCCATTCACACTCGAAATCGCCGACGGTACGCTTTTCATAATGAAGATTTGATTTATGAGAAAAACGCATCAGATTTCCGATAGCGTTTTGTCCTTTGCGGATGGTCTCCAACGATCTTCCCTCGATAATGGGACGCGCGAGCAAAAGCTGTGAGCGAACGAATTTTTCGGACATATGTGACATTTGCCCGCCTCCTTTTTCTGATATGATGATATATTGTAACACAAAAGCGAATGTTTAGCAACATTTACGGATAAAAAAAGCCCGCCTCATTGTGAGACGGGCTTGATTTTGAAGATATTACTTCGCTTTCTTTCCGGAAAGGACGGTGTTAACGATGATGCCGAGAATGAGAGCGGTTGCGATGGAAGTGATGGTAACCTGACCGAAGTTAAGGGTGAGGCCGCCGATACCGCAAATAAGAATGGTGGAAACAACGAAGAGGTTGCGGTTTTCTTCGAGGTCAACCTTTTGGATCATCTTGAGACCGGATACAGCGATGAAGCCATAGAGAGCGATGCAAACGCCGCCCATTACGCACGGAGGAATGGAGTTAACGATTGCAACGAAGGGAGAAAGGAAGCTGATGAGCATTGCGCCGACAGCAGTTGCGAAGATGGTTGCAACAGAAGCATTACCTGTGATAGCAACACAAGCAACGGATTCGCCGTAGGTGGTGTTGGGGCAAGCGCCGAAGAATGCGCCGACCATGGAGCCAACGCCGTCACCCAAGAGGGTGCGGGAAAGTCCGGGATCCTCAAGAAGATCCTTCTCGATGATGGAAGAGATGTTCTTGTGGTCAGCAATATGTTCTGCGAATACTACGAAAGCAACGGGGATGTAAGCAGCAGCAAGTGTGCCGATATAAGCGCCGTTGAGCTCACCGAAAGCACCCAAAGCGGAGAAGCCGACGAAATTGGGAATAGTGAAGAATGTAGAAAGGGTTACCTTGCCGTCGGTAAGAAGTGCAGAGAAGTAGCTGAAATCAATGACCTTGAGAGCATCGATTCCTGCAACGTTGCCGATAACAGTGAAGATCGCAGCAACTCCGTATCCGCAGCCGATACCGATGATAAAGGGGATGAGCTTTGCCATCTTCTTGCCGAAGGTGGAAGCAACGGTCGTTGCGATCAAAGTGATAACAGCGATGAGAACGCAAATGAGAGGGCTTGCAACTGCTACACCTTCAGCGTTTACTACTTCGCCGAGCTGTGTGTCGCCGATAGCGGTTGATGCGAGCGAAAGACCGATGATTGCAACGGTAGGGCCGATTACAACTGTGGGCATGAGCTTGTTGAGCCAGTTAACGCCTGCGACCTTGACGATAGCAGCGATAACAACGTATACAAGACCTGCCATGATAGCGCCCAAAACGAGTCCCAAATAGCCGAGTGCGGCGGTCGTTGCACCTGCTACTGCGGCGCACATCGAACCGATGAATGCAAAAGATGAACCCAAGAATACGGGGCTCTTTCCCTTGGTGAAGAAGATGTATACCAAGGTTCCTGCGCCTGCGCCGAAGAGAGCTGCAGCAGGGCTTAGGGGAACGTCAGCAGTGCCGACGATAATGGGAACAACCAAGGTTGCAGCCATGATAGCCAAGAGCTGCTGGATCGCAAATACGATCAGCTGCGGGAACTTAGGCTTGTCGTGAATTCCGAATGTTAGTTTCATGATTTTTTCCTCCGATATATTTTATTTTGCCAAAGGATACTATTTATCGAGAAGCTTTACAGCTGTCTCTTCATCATAAGGCGGGAGCAAAACTTCTATCAGCTCGCTGTGAGAAGTCGGAATGCTTTTGCCGACATAATCGGCTCTGATGGGGAGCTCCCTGTGTCCCCTGTCGACCAGGATCGCCAACTGTATCGAGTTGGGTCTTCCGAGTGCGAAGATAGCTTCAATTGCGGCACGGGCGGTTCTTCCTGTATACAAAACATCGTCAACGAGGATAATCTTTTTCCCCTGAACCGAGAAGGGCAAAGAGATCTTGTTCAAAACCGGACTTCCGTCAGGCGAGGAAACGTCGTCACGATAGTGACTTATGTCGATCTCACCGCAGATGACCTCTTTATTCTCAATAAGTTTAATGTTAGAGGCTATCATTTGAGCAAGTGCGGCACCTCGGCGCAAGATGCCGACGATACAGATATCGTCAACGCCCTTATTCTTTTCGACGATCTCGTGAGAAATGCGCATTAAGGCACGTTTTACAGCCATTTCTTCCATGAGTGTTGCCTTGACCTGCATTGACGCACCTCCGATAAATCAATAAAAAATGCCCATTATGAAACCAAAAAGGCACGAAGGGCATGGAAAAACTATTATCGCATCTTTTCGGCATCACAGTACCGCTATTAAAGACCTTACTAAGTATGGATTATATCAGTTAAGGGCGTTAAAGTCAAGACAATATATATCCAAATTCGACACCGCAGATTTGGTCATAAAGGAGAAAAAATGTTTTAAGGCAGTTGACATTTACACTTTATCGTGATATGATATGCAAGTGGAATTTGCCGCTGTGGTGGAATAGGCAGACACAAGGGACTTAAAATCCCTCGGATTAATCTCCGTACCGGTTCAAGTCCGGTCAGCGGCACCAACAAAATAAAAGGGGCTTTATGCCCCTTTTATTTTGTTTATACTGCTTTATCGACACAGAACCGAGAATCCGTAAGGATTCTCTCATTTTGCGCTTATCAATCCTTGATTTCGAGCAAAACTTCGGCGCAAAATTGTTTAACCGTCCGGTCAGCGGCGCCTTCGACGCAGAACCGAGAATCCGCAAGGATTCTCTCATTTTGCGCTTATCGATCTTTGATTTCGAGCAAAACTTCGGCGCAAAATTGTTTAACCGTACGGTCAGCGGCACCTTCGACGCAGAACCGAGAATCCGCAAGGATTCTCTCATTTTGCGCTTATCAAT
>CAZYUJ010000004.1:0-19405 GCA_964650705.1 uncultured Oscillospiraceae bacterium | reverse complement strand
TCCTTGATTTCGAGCAAAACTTCGGCGCAAAATTGTTTAACCGTCCGGTCAGCGGTGCCATTCATCTACGCAGTACTGAGAAAAGCGCGGCGTGGCTGAGCGGAGCGAAGCGAGTGCCGCGCGTAAGATAAGCCGCGAAGCGGTATCCGCTTATATTGCAAAATTTGAACATCTATGATATAATGAATTTCAGCAAAAGATCTCTATATAATTTCGGCGGTGAATAAACTATGAATTATGACGTTATTATAATCGGTGCAGGACCGGGCGGTATTTTCTCGGCATACGAGCTGATGCAGCTCAAACCTGAGCTCAAGGTCGCAGTTTTTGAGGCAGGACACGCCTTGAACAAGCGGCACTGTCCTATTGACGGAAAAAAGATCAAATCCTGTATCAACTGTAAAAGCTGCTCTATAATGAGCGGATTCGGCGGCGCAGGTGCTTTTTCTGACGGAAAATATAACATAACCAATGATTTCGGCGGAACTTTATATCAATACATCGGAAAGAGCAAGGCTCTTGAGCTTATGAAATATGTTGATGAGATCAACATGAAATACGGCGGTGAAGGCACAAAGCTTTACTCAACTGCCGGAACAAAGTTCAAGAAGATCTGTATTCAGAATAACCTTCATTTGCTGGATGCTTCGGTCAGACACTTGGGCACAGATATCAACTATGTCGTTTTAGAAAATCTTTATGACTATCTCAAGGACAAGGTCGAGTTCTATTTCGATACCCCCGTTGATTCCGTCAAGGCTATCGACGGCGGATATGAGATCAAGCATGGGGACAACGTCTACTCTTGTAAGGACTGTATAATATCAGTCGGACGAAGCGGAAGCAAGTGGATGGAGACGGTATGCCGCGATATGGGCATCAAAACAAAGTCCAACCGTGTGGACATCGGCGTCAGAGTCGAGCTTCCCGCCGAAGTATTCTCCCACTTAACGGATGAGCTTTATGAAAGCAAGATCGTTTATCGAACCGAAAAATACGGCGATCTGGTAAGAACCTTCTGCATGAACCCGAGAGGCGCTGTTGTTAACGAAAACACCAACGGCATTATCACCGTTAACGGTCACAGCTATGAGGATCCTTTAAAACAGACAGAGAACACAAACTTTGCCCTTTTGGTTGCAAAGCACTTCTCAGAGCCTTTCAAGGATTCCAACGGATACGGCGAGAGCATCGCAAGACTCAGCAATATGCTCGGCGGCGGAGTTATCGTTCAGAGGTTCGGCGATCTGATCAGAGGACACCGTTCCACTCCCGACAGAATGAACGATTCGTTTATCACGCCTACGCTTAATGCAACTCCCGGCGATCTCAGTTTAGTCCTGCCCAAGAGAATTTTGGACGGAATTATTGAGATGATCTATGCTCTTGATAAGGTTGCACCGGGAACCGCCAACGACGACACTATGCTCTATGGCGTTGAGGTCAAGTTCTATAACATGGAAGTTTTGGTCAATGAAAGACTGATGACGGAATATGAGGGGCTTTATATAATCGGTGACGGAAGCGGAATTACACACTCGCTTTCACACGCCTCAGCAAGCGGTGTCCACGTTGCAAGGGACATCGTCGGCGAATAAACACAAGATACATATAAAAAGGATGCAGAAAATCTGCATCCTTTTTCGTTTTGGTAAGTGAGGGCGGCGGAGCCGCGGCGAAACACAGGTGTTATCCCTTAAGTCCGCGGGACTGGCGATCCATATCCTCGACAACGATATCGAAGATCTCTCCCAATGACGCGCAATATTCAAGCACCTTCCAAGGCTCGTTGGTGTGATAGTGGATCTTGATAAGAGTATCATCCCCTACTGCCAAAAGGCTGTCGCCTTCGAAATTATCGGTGAAATAATCAAAGATCTCGTCTTCGTCAAGATCATGTCCTTCGATCAAAAGCTGAGTATCATATCTGAATTCTGTCATAACAAACCTCCGAAAAATATTGTTGATATATCAACAAGTTAATTGTACTTGATAAGAATGTCATTGTCAAGCTATGGCTATCGTATTTTGAAACGAAATTTGTCAAGGGCTTTGCAAACGATGCGGATATGGGGCGACTATCTGCTCCCCTATCTCGTTTTGGACAGAACGAAGTATATGACGATCCCTATACACATTCAATATCTGAAGGCAGCTACGGTTCAGTTGACCTCGGCGCAACGATGGCGATGATAATGATAGCATAATCCCGATAATCATCTTCTATATTTCCTGTCAGAAGTATATCATCAAGGGATAACGGATAAAAAATACTATAAAATGCCGAGTCTAAGCTTTCGATGCTCGGCATTTTTGTTAATTATTTCTTCGATTTAGATATTGAACTTTGAGGTTTGATGTAGTAAAATATAGATACAATTTAATAATGGGAGAAGAAAGTTTTTTGTTGAAGGAGAATGCAACGTGAAAAGACGATCTATTGCAGTTTTCTCGATGATTACGGCGCTCGTAACTTTGATGTGTTCACTTTGCGGATGCAATGGAGCAACTGATAAAAACGGCGACAATGACAACTTAGCTTCTTCCGGGGCAGACACAAACGAGATCGTTGTCGGTATTGCCCAAGACCCGGATAACAGTCTTGACCCGTATAAGATGACGGCTGCAGGAACCAGAGAGGTCATGTTTAATGTGTTCGAGGGCTTAGTTAAGCCTAACTCGGACGGTGAATTTGTTTGCGCGGTAGCTTCGGATTATAAAGTATCCGATGATATGCTGACATATACCTTTATCTTGCGTGAGAACGTCAAGTTCCACAACGGTGAGGTTTGTGATGCAAACGATGTTCTCTATTCCTTTAAAACCTGCGCCGAAACCTCGGTTACATCAGCCGTGGTTGCGGCGCTTTCTGATATTACGAGCATCAATGCGGACGGTAACGTTATTACGGTAACTCTTGGCTCGCCTAACAGTGATTTTATAAGCTATGCGGCAAGCGTTTATATCGTTCCCGAAGGGTATGATGAACAGGACACGAGACCTGTCGGAACAGGGCCCTTTAAGTTCGAATCGAGAAGTGTACAGGAAAACTTTATTCTTGTCAAGAATGAGGACTATTACGGCGAAAAGGCGAAGCTCGACAAGGTAACATATCGCATCTTTGCTGATGCGACCGCTTTGTTTACAGCGCTTAATTCAGGCGCCCTTGACTTGGTAGCTCATTTGACTATCGAGCAGGTCGAGAGCCTCACAAACGGCTATAACGTGCTTGAAGGCACGATGAACTTGGTTCAGGCGATCTATTTGAACAACGACAGCGAGCTTTTTAAGAATGAGCTTGTCAGACAGGCACTTTGCTACGCGATCGACAAGGACACGCTTTTGGAGCTTACTGCAAGCGGGCACGGAACAAAGCTCGGCTCGTCGATGTATCCCGCATTTGCGAAGTATTTTGATGATTCACTTTCAGACGCTTATCCATATGACCCCGAAAAGGCACGTGAGCTTTTGGCGCAAGCGGGATATCCGAACGGAATCAGCTTTAAGATGACAGTTCCCTCTAACTATGGACCTCACGTTGATACGGCTACCGTTTTGGTTGAGCAGCTTAAGGCATGCGGAATCAATGCGAGCATCGAGCTGGTGGACTGGAACACATGGCTGAGTGAGGTTTACGGCGAGCGCAAGTTTGAGGCAACGGTAGTCGGATTCGATTCGAGCATATTGACAGCGAGCGGAATGCTCGCAAGATGGGTCACGGGCAACTCAAAGAATATGATAAACTATTCTAACGAGGAATATGACAAGACCTATGAGCTAGCTCAATCGACAGCGGATGACAATGAAAGAACCGAGCTTTATAAGCGATGCTTGGAGATCTTGAGCGAGACCGCGGCGAACGTTTATATTCAGGACTTGGCTGACTTTGTGGCTATTGACCCCGAGCTTGAGGGATATGAATTCTATCCCCTTTATGTGATCGATATGTCGAAGATCGGTTACAAATAACTTAAAGAAAAGAGGTGCAGGCAGTGAAATTTATTGTTAAAAAGGTTCTTACTCTCATTATTACGTTGTTGACGGTTTCGCTGCTTGCATTCTTGGCTTTCTCGGTCATTCCGGGAGATCCGACGACAAAGATTTTGGGCACAGAGGCGACAGCCGAAGCAAAAGCCGAACTCAGAGCCGAGCTTGGACTTGACAGACCTGTGCTTATTAGATATATTGATTGGCTTTTGAATTTTATCAAGGGCGATTTCGGCACAAGCTATAATTATAATATGTCCGTTAATGAGATGCTTGCGGATAAGCTTCCGATCACTGCGGCTTTGGCTGTAATGTCATTTGGCTTTACAGTATTGCTTGCCATTCCATTGGGGCTCATATTCGGCGAAGTGAAGAACAAGGCTCTCGATACAGCTTCAACAGCCGCAAACCAAGTCATAATGAGCATTCCGGCGTTCTTTATAGGGATTTTAATATGCTATTTGTGCGGAAACGTATTGAAGATGTTTGTGCCGGGAATGTTCATTTCATATAAAGATAACGCCTTCGAGTTTGTAAAGTATCTAAGCTTTGCAGCTTTGTCGATAGCCATCCCCCGTGCCGCAATGACGATAAAGATGCTTAAGGGATCTATTTCCTCCGAGCTTGGCAAAAGCTATGTTTTAACCGCAAAGGCAAAGGGCAATTCACGCGCTATGATACTTGTTCGTCACGTATTCAAAAACGCCTTGGTGCCGGTTATCAGCTTTTTGGCTGTATCCTTGGCGGAAATAATGACAAGTGCGATCGTTATTGAGCAGGTGTTTACGATTCCCGGAGTCGGAAGGCTGTTGCTTTCGAGCATATCCTCGCGGGACTTCCCCGTTGTTTTGGCTATCGTCGTTATAATGGCAAGCTGGATCGTTATTATCAACTTTTTAGCAGACCTTGTTTATCAGGCGATCGACCCGAGAATCAGGATCAAGTGAGGTGCCGCGGATGAAGAAGAAACTCAATTCTATGACGGTGTGCGGTGCTGTTATTTCGGGATTTGTCACACTTTTGACGGTTATGGGGCTGTTTTGGACGCCTTATGACCCGAATGCTATGAACGCTGACGCCAAGAAGCTTGCGCCGAGCTTTGCTCATCTTTTGGGAACCGACAGCTTCGGAAGAGATATATTTTCACGAGTGTTGGACGGCGCAGGAACAACATTTATTATCGCAGTGTGCGTAGTGGCGATCGGTTGCACGTTAGGGATCATAATCGGCGCTCTGTGCGGATATTACGGCGGGATCGCAGATATGGTGCTCACAAGGATCTGTGACTCTATCACTGCCCTGCCCAGCTTTTTGCTGGCGCTGGTTATTGTCAGCGTTATCGGAAGCGGTACGTATAACATCATAATTGCGCTGGGTATTTTGTTCATTCCGAGCTTTGCGCGAGTTGTGAGGGCGGAATTTGCGAGCGAGCGAGAACGGAATTATATCAAAAGTGCGAAGCTTATGGGTGTCAGCGATATGCGTATAATGCTGACGCATATTTTGCCGAACACGAAGGATGTTTTGCTGTCTGCTGTTATGATCGGATTCAACAACGCTGTTTTGTCCGAAGCGAGCATGAGCTTTTTGGGAATCGGTATTCAACCGCCCTTTGCAAGCTTAGGCTCAATGCTGAGCGACAGCCAAACATATCTTAGCAGTTCACCTTGGTATGCTTTGGGAACGGGCGCAATGATAATTTTGATGATATTAGGCTTCAGCCTTTTGGGCGAGGGGCTTTCAAGAAATAAGACAAAGATCTAGAATGGGGGCGAAGCGTGTGGGAACAGTGTTGAGTGTTAAGAATTTGAGAGTTCATTTTTTGGATGCCAAGCCTGAGCGCTTCGCTGTTAACGACATCTCATTTGATGTAAATGAAGGCGAGATCGTTGGGCTTGTCGGCGAAAGCGGAAGCGGAAAAAGCGTTACAGCGATGAGCGTTTCGGGACTTTTGCCGAAAGAAAGAGCCGAGATCTCGGGCTCTATCACGTTGGACGGGAAAGAGATATTTGACTGTTCCGAACGTGAGATGCGTTCGCTTCAGGGGGATGAGGTCGGCGTTGTTTTTCAAGAGCCGATGAGTGCTATGAACCCTCTTAAAAAAATCGGCCCTCAAGTCGAGGAGAGTCTTATGATCCACAGGAAAATGAGCAAAAAAGAGCGATATTACAGCGCTATCAAGGCTCTTTCGATGGTGGAGCTAAGCGATCCCGAGTCGGTATACGAAAAATATCCTCACGAGCTTTCGGGGGGAATGCTTCAGCGAGTGATGATCGCAGGTGCTATCATTACAAATCCGAAGCTTTTGCTTGCAGACGAACCTACGACAGCGTTGGACGTTTATGTTCAGGCACAGATTTTGGAGCTTTTGAAGAAGCTCAACCAAAAGCACGGTACAGCAATTTTATTCATCAGCCACGACTTAAACGTTGTGAGAAAGCTCTGCACAAGAGTTATCGTCATGAAGCGCGGCGTTATCGTTGAAGAGGGCGACGTGAACAGTGTGTTTAGTAACCCTCAGCACGAATATACACGCGAGTTGATACAGGCTATCCCCTCTCGTAAGAAGATCAAGAAGGAGGAAAACGACGGTGAGTGAGAATATCCTTCTTGAGGTCAAAAACCTTTCAAGCTTTTATGACGGCGAGCGAAACGGCCTCAACAAAAAGGGAAAGAAGCAGATCCTTAAGGACGTCAGCTTCAAGATATATGAAAACGAGATAGTGGGACTTGTCGGAGAGAGCGGATGCGGAAAATCGACGTTGGCGAAGACTGTTTTGGGGTTTGTGAGCGACTATAGCGGCGAAGTTATACATCACTCAAAGCTGCCGCAGATGGTTTTTCAGGATCCGTTTTCGAGCCTTAACCCCTCAAAAAGCATTTTGTGGATCTTAGAAGAGCCGTTAAGAGCTCAGAAGATCCCGAAAAAAGAGCGACGGGAAAGAGCGCTTTGGATGCTTGAGCGCATCGGACTCGGGCTTGAATATGCCTCAAGACTCCCCGACGAGCTTTCGGGCGGACAGCGCCAGCGTGTGGCTATTGCCGCGGCAATAATTGCTAACCCCGGTCTTTTGATCGCAGACGAGCCGGTGAGCGCTTTGGACGTTACTGTTCAGGCACAGATCTTAAGGCTTATGAAGGAGCTAAAGGACGAATTCGGGTTGAGCTATTTGTTTATAAGTCATGATCTCGACGTTATCTATCAGATATGCGACAGGGTCATTGTTATGAAAAACGGTGAGATCGTTGAGATGAATTCGTGTGATGAGATCTTTAAGAACCCTCAGCATGAGTATACAAAGCTTCTTTTGAATGGGTAAGCGGGGCGGAGGCCGACGTGCGGCGCGCCTAAGCCTTGCGATAGCGAGGCTTAGGGTGCGGCGCTGTGTCGGAGGGGACCCGAAGAGCTGCAAAAAGGGGCGGTCGATAGGCGAAGCCGAGCCGCCGCCGAAGGCGGCGAGCGAGGATCGGCAATCGGCGCCCCGGGGAATAAAAAAGCCTTCCAAGGATAGACCTTGGAAGGCTTTTTGCGTTCAATTATTTACCTGAAACAGCGATGTCGGTGAACATAACCTCGGGAGCGCCGAAGCTTGAACCTGTACCGAAATCAACTTCGTTGGAAAGAGCCGCAACCTTCTTGATGATCTCGAAGAAGTTATCAGCGATCGTGAAGTTCTTGATGGGCTTGGTCTTCTTTCCGTTTTCTACAAGATATCCTGCAGCTTCGAGAGAGAAGTCGCCGCTTTGGGTGTTTGCACCGGCGTGTAAGCCCTTGAGCTCGGTGATGTAGATACCGTTGCCGAGTTTAGCCAAAAGCTCATCAGATGTCAAGTCGCCGGGGTTGATGTATAGACCCTTAGGCGAGATGTTCTTTGCGCTCGATGCGTTGCCGGTGGTCTCCTTTCCGAAGATCTTTGCATACATTCTGTTATAGAGAAGGGTCTTCAAAACACCGTTTTCGATGACATTCTTTGAGTATACTGCAACGCCTTCGGCATCGAACGGACAATGGCCGAACTTTGCGGGATGGAACGGGTCATCGGTGATGGTGAGGATATCGGAGGCGACCTTTTCGCCTTCTTTGCCTGCCAACAGAGACACCTTCAAGAAAGCGCTTCTTGCAGAGAATACGGAAGAATAAACGCCCAAAATGCTTCTCATTGTCCCCTTATCCATGATGATGTTATATTTGCCGGAATCTACGGATTCAGCACCCAATTTTGAAAGTGCTGTTTCGACAGCTTCCTTTGCCAAGGTGTCTGAGTCCTTCTTGCCGATAAGAGAAACCTCATAGTTCTCTTCGGCTTCATCGCCGTCTTTTACAGCGGCAACGACGCCGTGATATACGATAGCGTATTCATAAGAAAGGTCAACGCCTGCGGAGTTGATGAAAGTGTGTTCCTCACTTGCACAGCTTGTGAAGGACTGAGTACCGTCAACGACCTTGTCGGAAAGAGCATAGGCTTTCTTTTGAAGGTCAAGTGTGTGCTCGATGAGCTTTTCAGCAGAAGGGATCTCAACGGGAGTCTCCTCGATAATAGTATATTCCTTCGAGCCTTCGAACAAAGGAACTTCGTCGGGATCGTCAACAACAGTAGCGTTTTCACAAGCACGGTATACGAGCTCTGCGGCAGCTTCGGGAGTTACAAGCTCGCTTGAAGCATATCCGCTCTTTCCGTTCTTGACGCATCTGACGCTCATTGAGCCTGTGCGGTTATATGTAACGGAAGAGATCTCGTCCTTTAAAGCCTCAGCACCTGCGCTTACGCCTGCTTCGATATTAAGTTCATAGCCTTCGGCGCCGCAAGTCAAAGCCGCTTCGGCAACCGCTTTTTTAATCTCTATATTGTTCATATCTATCCTCCTTATGCTTTACCGCCAACGGTGATGTCGGATACACGGATGAGGGGCTGACCAACATCGGTAGGAACGGAGCCGCTTGATGAACCGCACATACCCTGAGCAGTTGCGAGGTTTTGTCCGACCATGTCGATCTTTTGGATAACTTCGGAGCCTGTACCGATCAAGCTGGCGCCGCGGACAGGTTCACAGATCTTGCCGTTGCGGATGATATAGCCTTCGTTAACCGCGAAGTTGAATGCACCTGTGAAGGGATTAACGGAGCCGCCGCCCATCGCCTTGCAATAGATACCGTTATCGATAGAAGCGATGATGTCCTCGTTCTTGTCGGGGCCGTTATCGATGAAGGTATTTGTCATTCTGGAAGTGGTTTCATAAGCGTAGCTCTGACGGCGTCCGCTTGCTGTGTGAGGCATGCCCATTCTTCTCGAGCCGAGACGGTCGATCATATAGGAATTGAGGATACCGTCCTTGATGAGGACACGGCGAACCATAGGATTGCCTTCGTCGTCGATATTGCAAGAGCCCCAAGCGTTGGGAATGGTACCGTCGTCGATAGCTGTAACCTTCGGGTTAGCGATCTGCTGACCGAGCTTGCCTGCCATCTGAGACATGCCGATCGCGACGCTTGTAGCTTCGAGAGAGTGACCGCAAGCTTCGTGGAAGATTACGCCGCCGAAGCCGTTTTCGATAGCAACGGGCATTTTTCCGGAAGGACAAGGAACTGCGCTGAGGTTGACCATTGCCTGACGTGCAGCCTCTGTACCGATATCTTCAGGCTTGAAGAGGTCGAATACTTCGATACCCATTGAACGTCCGGGCGAGCAGGAGCCAACCTGATTCTCAGAGCCGTCGGAAGCGACAGCCTGAATGAACATTCTGGTTCTGACCTGACGGTCACCGGTATAAAGTCCTTCGCTGTTTGCAACGATGAACTGCTTATCATAAGAAATGAGGTTACCTGCAACCTGAATTATCTTGGAATCATAGTCATATGCCTTTTGACAGCCGTTTCTCAAGAGTTCTGCACGAACCGCGGCGGGAACATCGCTGGGCAATACCTTTATGGGATTGATGTTTGCATTTATTCTTTCGGCAAGATAGAATTCGGGGATCTTGTCAACGCTTCCGCCGACAGCCTGAGCGACACGCAAAGCGCATTCCTTAAGTCCCGAAGGAGTGAGGTCTGTTGTGCAAGCAAAGAAGGTGCGTGTGCCGACAAAAGCACGGATGCCGACGCCGCTTACAACAGTATCAGCAACATTTTCTATCTTTTTGTTTGAGTATGAAATAACGTCATTTTTGGAGTGCTCAGCGAACACTTCAACAAAATCAGCCCCACCGTGCATTACTATCGCGATAAGGTCTGACAGGGTTTTCTTGTCGATCATAACAAAAGTTCCTTTCGTGTTTTATTGTGATAAAACTATCAATGTGATTATAGCATATATTTATTGAAATTGAAAGTAGAATTTGTTTATTTTTTTCACAAAAATGTACACTGTTGGTTGATACTCTGTACAAAAATTGATGTATTGTAATGTATATCGTGATGAGGATACATCATTGTTTAGTTGATAAAAATAATATATTATGATAATATTGAGATATATGATATCTATTTCGGAGGGGTAAGATGAGCGATAAGGTAAGTTTGAAAAAGTATTATTACTATTCACGCACAGCGAAGAGGGATACTCCCGTTAATGTGTATCTTCCTGCAAACTATGATGCAAACAAAAAATATCCCGTTTTATATATCCTGCACGGATATTGGGACACAGAAGACTGGATGACTCAGCCCGATGTGGGACTTGAGAGCTCGCTTAGTGCGATGCCTGTTACGGGAATCGCAAAAGAGATGATCGTTGTCATTCCGTATATCTATTGCAGTGATAAGTGGGAAAAGTGCAACGGCATGAACATTGAAAATTCGCTTTGCTATGACAACTTCATCAACGATATGTTCTTAGACCTTATCCCGTTTATCGAGGAGAATTTCTCGGTTGCTGAGGGCAGAGAAAACAGAGCTATCACAGGATTTTCGATGGGCGGCAGAGAATCGCTTTATATCGGGATCAAGAAAGCAGACTATTTCGGATACGTCGGGGCTTGTGCTCCTGCGCCCGGACTTTTGCCCGGCAAGGATCTTGTGGCTCACCCGGGGCAGTTCAAGGATGAATCGGAGCTGGTTTTTGATCCGAAGCCTTATGTTTTGATGATCTCCGCAGGCGAGACAGACGGTGTTGTCGGCGGATTCCCCGACATGTATAAAAACATTTTGAACAAAAACGGACAGAATTGCATTTGGCATTTCATCAAAGACGGATATCACAATCCCACGAGCGTTAGACCGCATCTTTATGAGTTTATGAAAGCGATCTTTAAGGTTGAATAACAAGAACTCCGCAGTCGAAAAGGCTGCGGAGTTCTTTTGTGCATAAGGTATTATGTAGCATTTCCGCCCTATCATGAGAGCGGAAATGTGTTCTCAATTGTGTGTGAGGATTCACAGATTACTCAGTAACAGTCTTGTTATCCTCAATCTCACCGATATTAGCGGTAGCGGATGTAGTCATATTCGTAATGGTATTGTTGTTGCAAGTACCATTGCAGTTGTAGTTGCCAACAACTTTACCGATAACGTACTTATCCTTGCCGCCTGCATAAACACCAGCGCCGATGCCGTCAACCGTACAATCTATCAAGGTGTTGCCGGTGACATCACCGGTACCTGAACTTGCACAAATGTAACCAATCAGACCGCCCATCTTATAGCCGCCCTTTACGGTAACATTGGTAAGTGTGCAGTTGGTAATGTCGGTGTAGCCGTAACCAATGACACCTCCGGTGTACTTACCGCCGGTAACAGAAGAGTTGGTGATGGTAATGTTATCAATTCCCTGATCCTTGTTGCAGGAATCCGCCAACACACCGGCGGTAGAATTGCCAACGTTGCTGCCGGTAACGTGAATGTTATCCAACTTTATGTTCTTCATTGAGCAATAACTTGCGCTAAAGAGTCCCGCTCCGTTCTCAGTAGTTGAATCGGTAACGATTTTAGCGTTGCTGATGGTATGATTGTTACCATTGAAGGAACCCCAAAGATCTAATCTGATGGGATCAATTGTTGCTCCGCCAAGGTCAATATCAGAGGTCAACTCAATGTTCCAAGTCCAGCAGTAATAGTAGTCGCCTCCTGCACCGCCGTTTTGAGTCGTATAATCGCCATAGCCGGTTCCCTGTCCGTTGCTGAACAACTCAGCCCAGTTGTCAGCAAGCTTTGTAAGGTTCAAAAGGCCTTCCTTATCGCTTACGATGATGTTACCGTGAACAGTAGAATCCCCGGTGGTGAAGAGCTGCAGACCGTATACCTCTCTACCTACTTTGCAATCGGTAGCGGTGTTATCCTTAACTTCTGCGTTAGAAACTCTGCCAACTATGGGGTTAGCATTGTGTTCTTCATTGGTTGTGTAATTCTTGTAGTTAACTTCGTTGTCGATGATAAGAGTTAAGTTTTCAACAGTGTTACCTGTAACAACGACCTTATTTGCGTTTGCACAACCGATGATACCGCCGAAATCACGATAAGCCTTGATAGTGGTGTCCTTAACGGTACAGTTGGTGATATTCAAGGATACTGCATAACCACAGATACCGCCTACCTTGTCGCCGTTATCGTTAGCAGCATCGGTGTCACAAGTAACGGTAGAGTTGATAACTGTACAATTATCAATGGTAGCACTAGCGTTTTCGTTCCATTCACCTGCAAGGATTACAGCAACATAATGTGTACCGGAAACATTAGCATTATCGAATGTAACGTTCTTGATAGTAACAGAAGATCTAACGTTTGCAAAGAATCCTGCAGAAGTAGCGGAAGATATGTTCAAGTTAGAAATAGTGTAGCCATTACCGTCAAATGTACCTGCGAAAACATTGTTGCCGTTTCCGATAGGAGTCCATTCTGCATTGTTAAGATCGATGTCAGCAGTAAGAACAACGGTTTTACCGCTATAGCTGTTACCACCGTTTACATCTGCGGCAAAAGCAAACAGCTGTTCAGCGCTGGCGATTGCGAGATCACTATAGATCCAATTGCCAACTGTTCCTACATATCCGCAGAGAACGGTGTCGCCGGACTTCAAATATCTGCCATCATTGAGGACTGTTCCATTAATCGTGCCTGTGTTGGTCATGTTAACAACTAAGCCCTTGCTTGTACCCGCAGCATAACCAACAGCAGCACCTGCGTACTTATTGTTGTTGCTTGTTACATCTCCTTCATTTACACAGTCGATGATCTCAACATATGCGTTGTTATTGACATATCCGACAATACCGCCGATACCATTATCACCGCCGCTTACATCGCCGGTATTACGGCAGTTAATAAATACAGTCTTCTCGCTATTTGTTACGTTACAAGCGATACCGCCAGCCTTGGTGGCGCCCTTAACGGTCACATTGCTGACACAGTTCTCGATAACGGTGTTGCCCTCAACGCGAGCCACGATACCTGCGGCATTATCACCGACAACAGTACCCTCAACAGTCAAGTTCTTAATGGTAGCATCCTTAGCGGCGCTAATCAAGGACACATAGTCGCCCTCGGTAACGCTCAAGCCGCTGATGGTGTAGCCATTGCCGTCCAGAGTACCAGTGTAGTAAATGCCAGCATCCTTGTCACCAATGGGCGTCCAAGTGCCAGTCAATTCAATGTTGCCGCCAAGCTGAACGCTCTCATTGTTTTCCAACGCAGACTTCAATTCTGCTTCGGTATAAACAACAGGCAGATATGCACCTGCATCATACTGATCATCGAAGCTGTCTTCTTCATATGTGAGCTGAGTAGCGAACAAGTTGAGACCGAAGGTGATGTCAAGAACGGTTTTCTCGCCGTTGTTCATGTTGTAATTGTTGTCAACATCTGAAGGTGCCCAGTAGAGAACGATGCCGAAGGTTTCTTCGGATACGTTGTCATCCTCAGCGCTCTTGTCTGCTTCAGTCTTGGAAACAAGCTCGCCCTTGAGTGCGAAGCTGTCGAAGTCGATCCAGTTGCCTGTGCCAACAGCGTTGATAGCTTCTGTACGGTCATCAACGTTTGCATCAGTAGCTGTGAAGCCGTCTTCAACGATACCAACCTTGATGACATCCATGAGAGTAGCTATAGTGCCATCTGCCAAGGTGATCTCGGTTGCTTCAAGACCGGACAAGGTGAGCTGATACTTGAGTGCCAAGTTACCTGCGTTAGCAACTATGATGTTCTCGTAAACAACTGCACCGGGTTCCCAAAGAGCAACGTCATTAAAGAGATTGGTTTCGTCGTTGATCTTGTTTGCATCATCGATGCTGTCGTGGTAGAGTTCAACGTCGAGGTTGCCTGCAACGATAACGTTCTTTGCAGAAGTAACACTGTCAGTGAACCAAGCCATTGTTGTGCCCAAAAGCATTGTGCAGCATACGATGATCGATACTACGCTGAGCAGAAGAGCACTTTTTGTGTTTTTCTTCATTTGTTTTCCCTCCATTAGAGTATTTTTAGAACAGTATGCTCCGAAATGGTACACCTTTTCGGAGTTACGCATACCTTATGCATAAATACCATTCGTATCTTAAATTATACCATTAAGTTGCGAAATGTCAATATGATTTTAACATTTTTTGCATTTTTGTTTCACTATAAAAAGGTGTACTTTTTGGGAATAACAAGAACTCCGCAGTCGAAAAGGCTGCGGAGTTCTTTTGTGCATAAGGTATTATGTGGAGATTGCTTAGTTAGTGTCTAACTCTATGGGTAGAGTTAGGACGGGCTTAGAATGACTTGAAAGAAATTAGGTTTCATCTTTCAATTCTTCATTAACAACTGTACCGTTCCAAGTATTGCCGCTGATGGAAGTAGTAACACCTTCAGCAATAGAAGTAGCCTTCATTACTTCGCCATCATCATCACCGGAATTGGTAGCAGTGTTACCCTGAATGGTGATGTTGGAATCTGAGCCAACATTATTGAAGCGGATAACTCTATCGCCGATATTCTTGAAGGTGTTGCCGGTGATAACGACTTTCTTCAGATCAACAGCGCCATCATGACCCTGGAGCGCGATCGCATTGTGACCCGTGGTATCGAAGGTACAACCGGTAACAGTAACACCGTTTACATGTTGAACGTAAACGCCCTGATAGCAGTTGGTAAAGGTACAACCCTTTACTACAATGTTCTTAACGTTTCCGTTGTTTGCCTCGTTATAGTAACGAATTGCCGGACCATTGGTGGAGGCTGTACCGCCGGTAGTAAAGGTACAACCGTCAAAGGTTACGCCGTCATAAACGGAAGTTGCATCGGAAGTGTTAATATTGACCGTTCCGGTGAAGTTTACATTCTTGAACTCAACATTATTGATATTCAAGGTGTTGTAATATGCACTGCCTACATCATAATCCTTGTCGAGAACATAGTCATATACATCACCATATGCATGACCGGAGGTTGCAAGAAGACCTTCAATCGTAGCGCCCTCTGCGCCAATAATAGTCAGATTTTTGAGAGTGGTGGTGTATCTGGGAGTGGTATGCCACTTTCCATCAGCCAAGTGTGTCTTAAACTCTTCAGCCTTTGTTGTGGTATAGGGCGTATTACTGTGATTAGTGCCATCATTACAAGTCATTATTGTGTCGTTGCTTGCGGTCGGTCTGCCCAAATAAACAACACCGTAGTTTACATTGGGCATCAAAACGATGGTGTCACCGTCTGTGGCAGAATCAAGAGCAGCCTGGAGCTCAGCAGCATTCTTTACACCAACAGAAACAAGTGTGTTGTTCTCGATCACGGGAGTACCGGTGGAATCGGTAACCTTGATATAATCAGCATCTTCACCGAGGTAGGCGATGATGGTGTTGTCCTTGATAACAACATTGGCATCACCTGCACCAGCCATTCTCACGAAACGATCATTGATGCCATAAGCAGTGTTACCGGTGATGGTTACGTCGCCAGCGTAAGATTTGCCATGAACGGTAAGAAGTATGCCATGCAGAGCGGTATTCTTGATGGTGTTATCGGTGATGGTAACGTTCTCAGTCTGACGAAGCTCACAAAGTCTTGCGATGCCGTCAACGGTGTTGCCGGTAAGGGTTACATTCGACGCTATGCCATCGAACGCACTCGAACTATCAATCGTGAAGTATACGAAATTAACCTTGTCGTCATTACCGATCAGCTTACAGTTCTTAACAGTAAGACCGTCAACGTCTGTCCAAGTAAGATTGAAGAAAATAGGAGCGGAGTAGGTGTGAGGTGCACAATCAGCCTTATCTGTGAATTCTACCGAATCGATCACGAGACCCTTGACAACAACGAGGTTGCAGGAGCTGCTGCCATCGGCAATATAGCCGGATTCAACCTTGATCGCGTCAACCTTTGCATTGGTCGTACCGAGAATAGTAAGATCCTCTACTGTACGAATGTACTCATTTCTATAAACGGTGAGGCCCTCGCCATCTCCTTCGTTGAGGCTCGTGGTAGTGTTGGCATTTCCATCTACAGGGCGAAGGAGAAGCGTACCGTAATCGACGCCGGAAGTAAGAACGATAACGTCGCCCTTCTTTGCGTTGTCCAAAGCAGCCTGAGCTTCAGCAGCAGAGGTAACAAAGATTGCTGCACCCAAATCATACTGATTGTCGAAGCTGTCAGATTCAGCGGTGAGCTGAGTAGCGAACAAGTTGATGCCGAGGTTGATCCAAAGGGGCTTCTTGTCAGAGGTTTCCTTGCCGTTATTGACGTTATAGTCGTTGTCGTTGTCGGAAGGT
Organism: uncultured Oscillospiraceae bacterium; assembly: GCA_964650705.1. GTDB lineage: Bacteria > Bacillota > Clostridia > Oscillospirales > Ruminococcaceae > Faeciplasma. The sequence goes on along the minus strand of CAZYUJ010000004.1, from coordinate 2,749 downwards.
TCCCAATAAAGAACGAGAGTTACGGTGTCTTCAACTTCGCCCTTGGTGGTGTCGATCTCGCCCTGGATAGCAACGTCTGCGATAGGTGCGAAGTCGAGATTCATTGCGTCTTCACGGGAAGCAATAGCTTCAGTTGTGATAGCCGCAGAAAGAACATCGGAGAGGTTCTTGCCGCCAACGGTGTTGTAGTCGCCCCAGTTAAGAGAGAGGTCATACTTGAGAGCCAAGTTGCCCTCATTCTTGATGGTGAGTGTTTCGTAGTAAACTACGCCGGGTTCCCAAAGGCTGATATCTTCGAAGATGTTATAATTTTCATCAACCTTAGTGCCTTCGTGGTAGAGTTCAACGTCGAGGTTGCCTGCAACGATAACGTTCTTTGCAGAAGTAACACTGTCGGTGAACCAAGCCATTGTTGTGCCCAAAAGCATTGTGCAGCATACGATGATCGATACTACGCTGAGCAGAAGAGCACTTTTTGTGTTTTTCTTCATTTGTTTTCCCTCCATTAGAGTATTTTTAGAACAGTATGCTCCGAAATGGTACACCTTTTCGGAGTTACGCATACCTTATGCATAAATACCATTCGTATCTTAAATTATACCATTAAGTTGCGAAATGTCAATATGATTTTAACATTTTTTGCATTTTTGTTCTACTCCGAAAAGGTGTACTTTTTGGGAATAACAAGAACTCCGCAGTCGAAAAGGCTGCGGAGTTCTTTTGTGCATAAGGTATTATGTGGAGATTGTTTAGTTAGTGTCTAACCCTCACGGAGAGGGGTAGACGTAGTCAATTATTCGATGACTACGTAGTCAAAGATATTGGAAGCGGTCATGTAAGAACCGTTCTTTTTGTTAAGATTACTTGATAGTAATTTCGTTGAGACCGTTGTAGAAGAATGTTGTTTCTCCATCACCAAGAGTTGCAGCATTCTCAGCAGTAATCAAAGTGTCACCGTAGTAGCAGTTTTCGAAGGTGATGTCAGAAGTCTTGGAAGTATCAAATTCATAACCTACTTCGAATACACAGTTTTCGAATACGGTGGGAGAGTTATAAGGGCGGCAGAAAGCATACTTATATGAACCGGTTCCCATACCGAATGTACAGTTGGTGAATACAACTTCCTTATGAACATCAGAGAAGCTGGTCCAGCCATTCAAAGTAGAATTGCTGATGTATACGCCATAGTCCTTGCTACCGCCGTCGGAGTTGAAGGTGTAGCAAACCTTGTCGATAATTACATTATCTATATATACATCGCCAGTTGCACTACCCATGAAGATACCACGGAAAGCACCGTTTACGGTAAGATTCTTTACTGTACCGCTCTTAGGGTTAACTGCGCTGTCCCAAGTGCCGTTTGCTCCGTTAACGGTTAAAGTATTGCCATTGCCATCCAAAACAGCACCGTTGTCAACAGTAACGCCTGTTGCGCCGTAGCCGCTGTTAGAGGTGGTTTCGCTTGCGCTGAAGGTAAGGTCTCCAGAAAGAACTACGTCATCGCCATCAGTGATTGCATCATTGAGCTCGGCAGCAGTTGTTACAACAGTGCCTTTCACAACAGTGTAGTACGTATCCTCGCCCTTAGTCTCGACAATCACGCTGTATCCCTCAGCCAAAAAGCTCGTGTCTGGACCCTCGGATACGTTATCAGCAGGATTCCAGTTTACGAAGGTACCGCCGTAAACAACGATCTCGCCTTTGTTATCCTGTTCGTTGAGAAGCCAATCATCAGTGCGGCTGGAGAAGGTACCACCGTAGATGTTGATCTTAGAGCCTCCACTTGCGTAGATCAGATCCTGATGGAGCTCGGAAGTTGCTGTTCCCACACCGTCGCCGATAAATGTGCCGCCATAGATATTCACGACACCGCCGTTCCTTGCCCAAACGGCGCAGTCCTGGCTGCCCACATCATAGTAACCGCCGGTGATGTTCAGAATAACGCCTGCACCTTCAACAGTAATGACGTCGGTAGCCGTGGTTGCCATCAAAGAAGCATTCAGCGTGTAAGTGCCGGGAGTATTGTAGTACATAACATAGTCAACATCTGCATCATACTGATCATCGAAGCTGTCAGTTTCGCTTGTCAACTGAGTAGCAATGAGCTGAACAGAGAAGTCAGTTCCGATAGACTTGTTCATGTATTCGTTGCCTGCGCTCTCCTGCATCTTAAGTGCAAGAGTAATGGTGTCATTTTCGCCTGCAAGCAGACTGCCGGAAGCAGTCGTTGCCATTCCTGCAAGCACTTCCTTGAGTGTGCCGATCTTGTAATCATCACTAAGATCAGAACGAACCTCAACCTGAACTGCGGGATCTACGTAGTATACGTCGATAACCTCTGCGAGCTCACTAACAGTTCCGTTTGCTATGATGGTAATCTGGTACTTGAGCGCAAGAGAGCCAACATTGGCGATCTTGATATGGCGAACTTCGGTATAGCCGGGTTCCCAAAGGTCGTAATTAAAGATCGCGCCTGTGGAAGCGTCGGTCCAAGTGATAGTATCATCTGTAGGATCCGATGTGCCGTCGAGCCAGTACATCTCAACATCAAGATTACCGGCTTTGATAATGTTGGTTGCCGATGTTACGCTGTCGGTGAACCAAGCCATTGTTGTGCCCAAAAGCATTGTGCAGCATACGATGATCGATACTATGCTGAGCACAAGAGCACTTTTTGTGTTTCTTTTCATGAAACATTCTCCTTTATTGAAAAATTTGAACGGCATTTTTTCTCAAAAAGTATACTTTT
>CAZYUJ010000003.1:0-219829 GCA_964650705.1 uncultured Oscillospiraceae bacterium | reverse complement strand
ACTCGCTACCTCCACCTTGGCAAGGTGGCGCTCTACCAGATGAGCTAAATCCGCAAATATTGGTGCCTCCGGTCGGAATTGAACCAACGACACGGGGATTTTCAGTCCCCTGCTCTACCAACTGAGCTACAGAGGCAGACCCAATAAACTTGTCTCTTTATTGAATTAAAGAGTTGGCGACCCGAATCGGGCTCGAACCGACGACCTCTAGCGTGACAGGCTAGCGTTCTAACCAACTGAACTACCGGGCCAAAAATGGTGGGAACAATAGGGCTCGAACCTATGACCCCCTGCTTGTAAGGCAGGTGCTCTCCCAGCTGAGCTATGCTCCCATCCAAAGCCGCCATCTATAGGCGACTTTGATATTATAACTAACTTAAAACGATTTGTCAACACTTTTTTCTGATTTTTTTGAAAAAATTTAAAAAGTTTTGGTGTTAGGGCTCGCTCGCCGTAACAGCCTCGACGATCCTTTGATACATAACGAGTGCTGTCTGATAATTCTCATCCATTTCCTCTTCGCCCGTTGAAAGAAGCTTAGCCGGCTCTCGAAGTCCGATATAGATATTATCGGGCATAGCTTCCCACTTAAGAGCCTCACGGGTCAGAGCACAGTTCAAAAGAAGGCCGCGCTCGGTGAAGAGCTCGTTATCCGGATATTCCGCTCTGAAATCGTGCATTATGAAATCGTTTTCGCAATCCGAAATGAGCATCACGTTTTCGCCCGACTGAAGCTGGCTCAAAAGCTGTGCCTGGTTCGCAGTAGCAGTATTATAGTCGGAATAGTCAGTCGAGATGTTATATACCATAACATAGACCTCACCGTCGCCGTTAAGGTCGTCGCAATAGTTCTCTAAGAACGCTGACACCTCTTCAGAGCGATAATAGAGCGCATCGTCATATGAAAGGACGAGCACCGTAAGGTCAGGCTTGGTGGTGAACAAAGTGTCATAGGCTATGTATCCGAAAGCGAAAAGACAAAATGCCGCAAAAATGATTATCCACTTCGAGTGATACCAGACGTTGGAGATAGTGTCCTTGAAAGACATTTTCTGCTCAACCTTCTCCTCTTCCTTAACGATATCAGACGATTCGATAACGCCCTGTTTGAGCTTCATCAGCTCAATTTTTCGGTCATTAAGGTTCTTTTGATAGTTTTTTCTTTCTTCCTCACGGCGCTTTTCTTCTTCCTGAACACGGCGGGCGTTCTCCTCAGCCTCTTTTTTCTGGCGTTCATAAAGCTCACGCTCGAAATCTGCATCCTCTTTGGGGAGGAACTTATCCTTGTTTTCTAAGTTATCCATTAAATTCTCCTTTTAACAAACGGCATTTAATGCGAAAAAGGGCGTGAATCCCACGCCCCTCATATTTATTATAACACGGATTTTACAAAAATCAAGAGGCAGTTTCATCTCGCCATAAGGCTTGAAAAGCTTTGAGCATGGTGATATAATCTGATTAATGAAACTTGGAGGTGACTGATGTGACATATCTTGTGGAGACGCTGTCTAGGCTGCCGTTCTGGAGCGACCTGACAGAAGGTGAAAAGGAGCTTGCCGTTAGCGGAAGTACGATAAAAAGCTATCTCAAGGGCAGTTTGGTTCATGATCCGAGATCGGAATGTTTGGGGCTTACTATGCTGTTGGAGGGGGAGATGCGCTCCTGCATCATTTCCGAGGAAGGGCGAGAGATCACGCTGTACCGAATGTATTCGGGGGATATGTGCACACTTTCCGCCTCTTGCATATTGAGTGAGATCACCTTTGACACTCATTTTTACGCTCAGACAAATTGTACGGTTTTGACACTCGCTCCTCATGTGCTCAATAAAATAATGGGCCAGAACTTAAAAGTCAGATGCTTTTTGTTTGAGTTTACTGCATCACGCTTTTCCGAGGTCATGCTGACGATGCAGGACATTTTGTTCAAGGGATATGATAGGCGGCTTGCAAAATTTTTGATCAGCGAATTTGAACGCACGGGAAGCCCAAAGATCAACCTGACACACGAGCAGATCGCACAGTATACGTCCTCAGCTCGTGAGGTCGTCGCGAGAACGACAAAGCGATTTAGCGATGAAGGGCTGATCGAATCCTCACGCGGGAGGATCCTTCTTGTGGATATTGATGGGATCCGTGCTCTTGTGTGATCTTTTTAAAGGTATCGCCCTTCGGGCGATGTTATGCGCGGCACTCGCCGCCCCAACGGGGCGCCCACGCCGCGCTTTTCCATGGCGCACAAACTAAATTTAACGCAACTTTTACCCTGACTTAACAGCAAAACATCGCATTGAATAACTTATTTTTAAGAATCATTCCTAAATGTGACTCAGTCACAGATTTCGTCATGAAAATGCATATAATTATATATGTAAACAAAAACTATCGAAAAGGGGTTTTAATAAAATGAAGATCACTCTTAATCCCGACAAGGAGATCGTCGATCTTGTAAAGGAAGGACTTGAAAAAACAGGCGGCTACTGTCCCTGTAGATTCGAAAGAACCGAAGAAAACAAATGCATGTGCGAAGAATTCAAGGCACAGATAAAGGATCCCGATTTTGAAGGCTTCTGCCACTGCATGCTATATTACAAATCAAAGTAAACAGATCTTGGAGGTATAAAATAATGAAAGAAATCACATTATCAAATGAAACATTCGCAAGTGAGGTATTAGAATCCGACATTCCTGTTTTGGTTGACTTTTGGGCAACCTGGTGCGGCCCCTGCAGAATGATCGCTCCCGTTGTTGAGGAGATCGCAAACGAATATGACGGCAAGCTCAAGGTGGGCAAGGTCAACGTTGACGACTTCGGAGATCTCGCAAGAGAATACGGCATCAAGAATATTCCCACTCTTTTGATCTTCAAAAACGGTGAGGTCGTTGAGACAAGCGTCGGATATAAGACAAAGGACGCTCTTTCAGAGATCATTGACAAGCAGCTGTAACAACAAAGACAAACTGACATATAGTAATAAGGAGGAACACTTGATGAGATTCTATAAATGCGACGAATGCAAGGATATTTTCCTTTCGCTGAATAACAGCCCCGACGTAGCGATTCCGGAGCTTATCCCCGGCACGGTCGATGCCGCGAAGGAAAAGCACGTTCCCGCCTTTAGCGTCAAATGCAAAAAGGTTACCGTTCACGTCGGCGAAGTCGATCACCCGATGATCGATGCTCACTATATCGAATGGGTGGCTATCGAGACCGACAAGGGCGTTCAAATTAAATATCTCAAGCCCGAATCGGCACCCGAAGCTGTTTTCAGCCTTGAAACAGGCGAAAAGCTCATCGGCGTTTACGCATACTGTAATCTTCACGGACTTTGGAAATCAGAGCCCAAGAAGTAAGATATAAACGGGCCGGCAAAAGCTGTCGGCTCGTTGCGCTTTAGAGAATTATAAATCACGGATCGGAGGACACTTTCTATGCAAATTGTAATACTTACAGCTCTCGGCGTGGGAGGTGCTACGGTTTTGGGAGCGGCACTTGGATTTATATTTAAAAACATCTCTCATAAGATCAGCGACATTATCCTTTCCTTTGCCGCAGGAGTTATGCTTTCAGCGGCGATAACGGGGCTTATTCTCCCCTCGCTTGAATATGGCGGGGACTTCTCGCTTTTGGTGACGGTTCTGGGGATCTTTGCGGGAGCGTTTGTCCTCAACCTCATGGACAAAGCGATTCCTCATCTTCACAAGCTCACAGGTGTTGAGGGCGAGGCTCATCCCGAAACAAAGGGACGGCTTGATAAGATCTTGCTTTTCGTTTTGGCTATTGCGATACATAATCTGCCCGAGGGCATCGCCGCAGGTGTCGGCTTCGGAACGGAAAACACCGCCGAGGCGATCACAATTGCCGCAGGTATCGCACTCCAGAACATCCCCGAGGGCATGGTCATAATCGCACCGATGCTTGCCGCAGGAATGAGCCGCACACGCACCTTCTTGGCGGCGCTTGCGACAGGACTTATTGAGGTTTTGGGTACCTTCATCGGCTTCTTTGCGGTCAATATCTCCGAGGCCATCCTGCCCTTCGCTCTTGCATTTGCGGGCGGCACGATGCTTTACGTTATAAGCGATGAGATGATTCCCGAGACTCACGCTCACGGAAGCGAGCGAGGGGCGACCTATTCCCTGCTCGCAGGATTTTGCCTGATGCTCGCTATGAGCTATTATTTGGGATAAAAAATCAAGGACTCCCAAAAGAGTCCTTTTTTGTTTACCTTCTGAGATTTATCTCACTCCGACAGCCTGCAAGACCTGTGTTGTTGTCTCACCACGGTGAGTATATTCGAGCTCATCAAGCTCAAAGGGGAGCTTTGCATCCCTCCCCAGCTTTATAAGGCTATAGTTTTTGCGAAGCCGCTCGGCATTTTTCAGCAAAGACTCCCTTACGGACGGCTTTTTTATCTCATCGGCGTGAGCAATTATCCCCTCCAAACCGCCAAACTCCGAAAGAAGCACAGACGCAGTCTTGGGCCCGATCTTTTCGGCGCCCTTGATGTTATCCGCCGTGTCGCCCGTCAGCGATTTGAAGTCGGCATATTGCTTGGGAGCTATGCCCAGCTTTTGCTTTATGTACGTCTCGTCGCATATGACGGTTTTGTCCGAGCGATAGCGCAAGACCGAGGTGTTTTCGTTTATGAGCTGGAAAAAGTCGCTGTCGAAAGAGGCTATGATAACCTTTGTTTGGTCGCTTGCAAGTGACGAATACGCCGAAATGACGTCATCAGCCTCGCAATCGCTGGTTTCAATATGCTTGATGCCGAGATGGTCAAGAGATGCATAGATATCGGGAAGCTGTGAAAAAGGCGTCTCTTCCTCCGGCAGGTCGCTGTAATCAGGGCGGTTGGCTTTATAATCCTCATCGATATCGCATCGGGGGTTGTGGGTCTCGCCGTCGAACAGCGCAACGATATGCGTAGGAGAGATCATGCGGATCATCTTCAAAAGCGCTCCGACGAAGCCAAGTGTGCCCTGAATCGCCCTGCCCTGTGAATTGACGATTCGCGCAGGCATTCCATAGAACATCTGAAACGCAAGATTCATTCCGTCAACGACAAGAAGCTTTTTCATCTTCCTCCCCCTTCGCAAAATTGATACGTTAAAAACCAATTGATAATTTTTTCGATTTATGGTATGATGATATGTGGACTTGAAATATGCACTAATCAGAAAAGAGGTGATACCGTGCCGAAATATGAACAGCTTTCAAAAAAGATCAACGATAGGATCATCCGAGAGCGTGAAGCCGGTTCGTTTGAAAGAGTCGCATTCGAAAACGGCAGCGTTATAAGGAGACACTCTGTTTCGAAGGACCGTCCCACGCTTTGGAGACCGCCGTTTGTTCAAGATATCGACAAGATAATGCATTGCTCATATTATAATCGTTACAGCGATAAAACGCAAGTTTTTTCACTCATCAAAAACGACGACATCACACGCAGAAGCCTTCACGTTCAGCTTGTTTCCCGAATTGCAAGAACCATCGGTGCGGCGCTGAATCTAAACCTCGACCTTATTGAGGCGATATCTTTGGGACATGACATCGGGCATCCTCCCTTCGCCCACACGGGTGAGGCTTATTTGAACGAGCTGTATAACAAGCACACGGGAAGATATTTCTATCATAACATCCATTCCGTAAGAGTGCTTGATGGCATATTCCCTCTTAACATCAGTCTGCAAACGCTTGACGGCATCGCAGGTCACAACGGAGAGATCCCCAAAGAGGAATACCGCCCTGAGCCTATTTTGAGCTTTGAGGAATTTGATAAGCGCATCGAGAAATGCTGTAACGATCCCGATTATGCGGCTCACCTTTTGCCCTCGACGCTTGAGGGGGCAGTTGTGCGTATCTCTGACGTTATTGCATATCTGGGAAAAGACAGACAGGATGCCGCAAGGATCAACATCATCGACGAAAACGACTATTCCAGCACAGAGATCGGCTCGATAAACGCCGAAATAATCAACAATCTTGTGGTGAACATCATAGAAAACAGCTACGGTATGCCCTATATCAAGCTCGACCCAAAGCATTTCGAGGCTCTTACAGTCGCAAGAAAAGAAAACTGGATGAAGATCTATGAAAGTGCTTCGACAAGAGCTCGGCTTGACGTCACCGCCAAGCCTATGATGAACGAGATGTATGGCCAGCTTTTGGATGACCTTAAAAAAGGCATCAAAACATCACCGATATTCACACATCATATCGACTATGTCAACAAAGCGCACTATCAGCGCAGCGAAAAGTATGAAAGCACTGAGCCGAATCAGCTTGTTGTTGATTATATTGCGAGCATGACGGATGACTATTTCATCGACCTTCACAGATATATGTTCCCGACGAGCAATTTGAAGGTCGAATATAAAGGCTATTTCGATAACGAAAAATGACAAGAGGAAACAAAATGTTTGAAGCTATTTTAAATGAGATCAAAGCGCATGACACTATAATAATTCACAGACATCACCACCCGGACGGTGACGCTTTGGGAAGTCAGATCGGACTTAGACACATTATTTCGGACAACTTCCCCGAAAAGACGGTTTATTGCGTTGGCGACGGCGCAGGATTCTTTGAATTTATGGATTCAAGCGTGATGGACGATATCCCCGATGATATATATTCAGATGCACTTGCTATCGTATTGGACTGTGGCTCGTCCCATCTTATAAGCGACGAGAGATATAAGACCGCCAAGCAGACCGCAAGGATCGACCACCATCTTTTCGCTGAAAATATCTGTAACGTCGAGGTTATCGACTCTTCATATGAAAGCTGTTGCGGACTTGTTGCCGAGTTAGCGTTTGAATCGGGACTTAAGCTCAGCCCTGAGAGCGCAAAGGCGCTTTATACCGGCATGATAACCGACTCGGGCAGGTTCAGATATGACTCGACGAGCTCGAACACCTTCCGTCTCGCCTCTTTCATTATGGAGCAAAGGTTTGACACCGCCGATATCTATAAGAATCTATATTCCGACACTTTGGAAAGCAAAAAGCGCAAAGCTATGTTTACTCAAAAAATTCAGCTCACCGAAAAGAACGTTGCATATATCTATACGACCTATGAGGAATTTTTGGCAACGGGAATGGATTCATTCAGCATCTCGCGTGGAATGGTCAACATTATGGCTGACACCAAGGGTGTTGACATTTGGGTCAACTTCACAGAGACCGAGGCGGGAGTTTTGTGTGAGCTTCGCTCCTCAAAATATAACATCAACCCCGTGGCAGTAGCTCACGGCGGCGGCGGACACGCTAAAGCAAGCGGCGCCACACTTAAGGACCGCGAAGAAGCTAACGAGATGCTTCGTGAACTTGATGAAATGATGGGAGATTAATATGATCCACGTAACACTTGATAATTTGCGCCCGATCTTGGATAAGATAAAGGAATATGAGCGCATAATGATATTCAGACACATAAGAAACGACGGCGACTGTGTCGGCGCATCAAAGGGATTAAAAGAGATCTTGAAGCTCACCTTCCCCGAAAAGGAGATATATCTCATCGACGAGGACACTTCGGCATATCTGGCGTTCTTGGGCCCTGAGGATGAGCCTGTGGATGACGAGATGTATAAATCAGCCTTGGGAATCGTTGTCGATACAGCCTCAAAGGCGAGAATATCGAACCAAAAATACTCCTTGTGCCGAGAGCTTATAAAGATCGACCACCATATCCCCTTGGAGCCTTATGGGGACATCTCTTGGGTCGAGGAAGAAAGATCAAGCTGTTGTGAGATGATCGTTGAATTTTACAATGCGTTCAAGGACGAGCTCAAGATAAGCCGAGAAGCCGCAACATATTTATATACGGGAATGGTTACCGACTCGGGAAGATTCCGCTTTTCGAGTGTCAGCGGCGACACAATGCGCTGTGCGGGAACGCTTTTGGACATCGGCGTTGACACCGACAGACTGTTTGCGCGGCTCTATCTCGAAGCTTTTGAATATTTGAAGTTCAAGGCTTATATCTATGAAAAAATGCAGATAACCGAAAACGGCGTTGCGTATATCTTTATCGACAAGGAAATGCAGGAGAGATTTAACCTTACGCAAGAGTCAGCAAGCGCATCCATCGGATGCCTTGATTCTATAAGAGGGGCGATCTGTTGGATAGCGTTTATCGACAACAACGATGAGGAAGGCTCGATAAGAGTCAGACTTCGCTCGAGATTTGTGCACATAAATGAGATCGCTGAGAAATATCACGGCGGCGGACACGCTTGTGCGAGCGGAGCAACGGTTTATAGCTTGGAAGAGATGCAGGAGCTCTTGAAGGATGCCGATGCACATATTAAAAACTATAAAGAAACTCACGAGGATTGGATATGAGAATACTTATAACTAACGATGACGGAGTCAGCGCTTCCCAGCTTGTGCCTCTTATAAAGTGGTGCCGCAAGCTTGGCGAGGCAGTGGTATACGTCCCCAAGGTCGAGCAAAGCGCGAAGAGCCACGGTGTTGAGATCCACAAGGCTTTTGAGGTCAAGAAGCTCACTCTTGAGGAAGGAATAGAGGTCTATACTGTTGATTCGACTCCTGCTGACTGTGTTCGATTTGCGATTTTGGGAAACGGCGAAAAGCCTGATCTCGTTATATCGGGCGTGAACAGAGGGCTTAATATCGGCTCGGACATTATGTATTCGGGAACGGTTGCGGCTGCTTGCGAGGCGGCGAACCTTGGATTCAAGGCGATAGCTGTTTCTACCCCTCCCGAAAGCTATGACGACGCGACCGAGCATTTAGACAGAGTTTTCAAGTTTGTTTTCGATAACGGACTTTTAGAGCTTAACGGTGTTTACAACGTCAATATCCCTCGCGAAGCGGGAAAGATATTGATAACTCATCAAGGCGGGCCGTATTATTCCGATGATTTCATTCCGCAGGGGGACGATATGTATCTGCCTCAAGGCAAGGACATTTTCTCTGACAGCGGCGACAACAGCCTTGACACAGACGCTGTGATGCACGGCTATATCTCGGTTATGCCTTTGACCACCAACCGCACCGCTATGACGGCTTATGAGAGGATCAAGCATTTAAGCGAAGAATAAAATTTTCCCCGATAGACTTATGTCTGTCGGGGATCGTTTTTTCAAAGGTATCCGCCTTCGGCGGATGGATATGCGGCACTTGCGCCTTCGGCGCCACGCCGCATCAAGTCGGGCGAAGCCCGATCGGCGCCTTCGGCGCCGATCAGCCCCGCTGCTATAAGCAGCGGGGCGCCCACGCGCCCGACGGGCGCGTGGGCGGGGCTTCGCCCCCGAAGTGCGCCGCAAGTGCCGCGTCGGCGGCGTGGCGGCGCACCTGCGCCGAAGGCGCAAAAAGCCGCACTCCAAAAGGAGTGCGGCTTTTAATTATGTCAGCAATTATCAGTTAACGCTGTCCAATGTGCAGCCTGCATCGAATTCGATCGTGCCGTTATAGTTCTTGAGCATACCGGTTACAGTGATGCTGTCGCCGACTGCCAAGGCAGCAGCACCTTCGCCCTTAAGGCGGAAGCACTGAATGGGCTGGTCTTCAGCGCCTTCAACAGCGATGGTAACGGTGATGTTGCTATACTGTTCGCTGTATTCGGTGTCGATGGAAACGATGGTACCTGTCAGAGTTGCTGTATAGGGCAATGATGAGCCTGCTTCAAGAGCATATGCAGCAGCTACGATATCCAAAGGATTCTCGGGAGCTGTGGGAGCAGGTTCTTCGCTTGCAGTCAAAGCATCAAGAGTGCATCCTGCGTCGAACTCAATAGTTCCCTTATAGTTCTTCAAAACGCCGGTAACAGTGATAACGTCGCCAACCTTAAGATCCTTAGCGCCGTCGCCCTTGAGACGGTAGCACATGATCTTGTAATCGGTCAAGCCGCCTGCAACGATGGTTACAGTGATGTTCTGATAGTCTTCGCTCCAAACGGTGTCGATGTTAACGATCTCGCCGGTGATAGTCTTTTCGCCTTCCTGAGCCTCGTCCTCAAGGAGCTTGTAGCCGGAAAGTGCGTTCTTAACGCTGGTGTAAGAATCGTTGGGAACCAAGAGGCATCCTGAGTCGTATTCAACAGTTCCCTTATAGTTCTTGATAGTACCTGCAACGGTGATGACGTCGCCTACAGCCAAATCCTTAGCGCCTTCGCCCTTGAGTCTATAAGCCATAACGATCTTATCTTCAACCTGCATATTAACGGTGATGTTGCCGTATTCATCGCTCCAAGCAGAAGTGATCTCGGTAACAGTACCTGTCATGACAGAGGGATAGTCCATAGAAGCACCTTCGCCCAAAGCGAATGCAGCCTTCAAAAGTGCTGTCTGAGAGGGATGCTCGCCGTAGCCAACGAGAACGCAGCCTGCGTCGAACTCGATAGTTCCCTTATAGTTCTTCAAAACGCCTTCAACAGTGATCTTATCACCGACAGCCAAGTCCTTAGCGCCGTCGCCCTTGAGGCGGTAGCACATGATGGGCTGATCTTCGCAACCGTCAACAGTGATGGTAACGGTGATGTTCTGATAGTCTTCGCTCCAAACGGTGTCGATAGAAGTAACTGTACCGTACAAGCGATAGGTGTCTTCCAAAGCGCCGCCGTCGGTCAAGGTGTAGCCCAAAGCAACGATCTCAGCATATGTCATGCCGTCAACGTTCATGGTTGCGGGAAGGATGTGGTTCCAGCTAAGTGTTTCGGTGTTGCCGTCAGCATCGGTGATGGTAGCGGTCAAAACATAGGGAACTTCTTCAGTAGAATCTTCGTTAACGTCGATGGTTACCATGCCGTTTTCTGCAACAACGACCTTAGCGATGTCTTCGCTGACGTCAACTGTCCAAACAACGGTATACTTAACGTCGCCGACGGGAACGGTGCCGATTCTTTCATAGTCCTTAGAGGTGATCTCAGCGGCATTCTTATAGATGGTCTTAACATATGCAACAGCATCTGCCAAGCCGTCAGTTTCTACAACTTCGTCAACGGGAGTATTAACATCGTCAACGGGTTCTTCGGGGGAGCAGCCTGCGAACATGGTGACAACCATTGCAAGCATTAATGCAAAAGCAAGTAATTTTTTCATGGTTAGCTCCTTTATCTTATTAGTTTATGATTGTTATATCGTCTTTGGTGAAAACTTTTATCTGATAGCTCAAATCAAAGAAATCAACGATTCCCTTGACGTCAATGACCTTGCCCATATAGGCATCCTCAGTGACAAGGTTGCCGTTTTCGTCAACCAAAACAACGGTTCTGACACTGATGACAGTGCCATCCTCAGCCTCACAGCTAAGGGTCATTGCACCCTTGGATGAGCTGTCCTCAGCGGTGGTGGTATATACGTCCACAACCTTGAGATTCTTCATTTCGATCGAAGTGCTCATCGCCAAAGCCGCATAGTCAAAGGTCTTCGTGCCGTCTTCAAGCTCAATATCGACCTTGCCGTTAACGAACTCATCAGCGCTTGTCAAGCGGTATGCGCCGCTGTGTCCGTCGCTGAGCTTTTGGATGTTTCCGGGGTCATCGGGCTGCATCAGTCTGTATGTAAGGTCGGACACCTGATAGGTTCCGCCTGCTTCATAATACTGAACTGAGCCGACGATCCTTGCCTCGTTTCCGACGGTCAAAACATCAAGTCCTGCGCCGGTCAATCCATAGCCATAATACACCGACATGCCATAATACATATCAGTCTCAGCGTCATAAGCTTCGATATATACGCTGTTATTGTTGTTCATGGTTATGATCCCGCTAAAGGCGACCGTGATGCCGTTATAGGCTTCGATGTTGGTTCTTAGCTCCTTAAGCGTGAGCTCGACCGCCTCACCGTAATAGAAATCGGGGTCCTTTTCGCCCGAATATACATTCAGCTTTTGGGCTTTTGCCTGATTGATGGCGGCAACAGCCGTCTCGCCATAGAGCCCGCTTGCAGAGGAATTTGCGATCGCAAGGCCGTTTTGCAAAATTTCGATGTTAAGGTTTCGATAATCCTCGCTGTCAGCGGTCTTATACCAGACCCACACCAAATATCTCGAGCCTGTCGAATCGTGATTCCAGCTAGACGTTTCCGATTCTATTATGATAGAGGTCGCTTTTGAGAGGACCTCTTTTGTGAAGTTCGAAGCCGCTTTGCCATATTCCTCGATCTTGCCGGTTGACTCGGGGGTGTTGATAGCCAAAAATCTCGCCTTCAACACGCCCGTTTCAATAACAGACGTCGGAACGTTGAAGTGAACGGTGTCACCGTCAACAAAGGTTTTGACACTGACCTCCTGCTTGGCGGTCGAGCTTGACATATCAAGCTTGACGCTCGCAGCATAGTCGATGGGATCGCTTATTTTCGTTTCCTGACCGTTTTCGGCGCCGTCTGCGGTCGGCTGAGCGTTACAGCCGACACACAGAAAAAGCATACAAAACACTGTCAGAAGAGATAAAAGTTTATAAAGCGTTTTCATCACTTTTTTTGATTAGCCGTGATATTCGCACTCTGCGACAGCATCCTTAAATGCCTTGTCGATCTGGGATGCTACGTCGTTGCCCGAAAGGGTGAGGCACTTGGTGATCAAAGCGCCGACCTGATCACGGGCGGTGGAAGAGCCGTTGAATGCAGGAGAAGTATAGTAAGCTTCTTCCTGTTCGAGGCAGACCTTTGCAGAAAGTGCAGAGATATAGTTGCCGCCGTCAGCCTTGGAGATGAATTCAGCATAAACGGGGTTTTCGCCAACAGACTTGATTACGGGAACGTAACCGGAAGCCATTGCGAATTCAGCCTGGAATTCGACGTTGGTGGTCAAATACTTAACGAAGAGCCAAGAAGCGATGACTTCCTGAGGATTGTCCTTCTGGAAGATGCAAAGGCTGGGGCCCTGAGAGATGACCTTGGCGTTGGAAGCGTCAACCTGAGGAATGGTTGCGATGCCAACCTCGAAGGGATATGTGCCGTCAGCATTAGCTGCGGGACGCTGATATGTAGCACCTGCGGAAGAACCGATGGACATATAGCTCTTTGTGCCGGTCAAGGTGGTGAAGAGACCGGAAGTATATGCACCATAGATGGTCTGGGTGGTCAAATAGCCCTTCTGATACCAAGAGTTGAACTTTTCAACGAAAGCGTGGTTGGTCTCGTTGTCAAAGAGGTAGTGGTCGCCCGAAGCGCTGGTATAATCAGAACCGTACTGTTCGCACATGGTGATGAACCAGTTAGCTTCAGAGTCGTAGCCGAGAGGAATGGATTCGGGGTCGATCGCCTTGATCTGAGCGCAAACCTCTTCGAGCTCGTCCCAAGTGGTGGGAACGCTGATGCCGTTTGCATCGAAGAATGTCTTGTTATAGTACAAAACTTCGGTGGACTTGGACAAAGGCATTGTGTACATGAGTCCGTCGCCGAACTGCTTGCCTTCGTTGTAATAGCCTTCGATGAAGTCAGCCTTCTGCTCATCGGTAAGACCCAAAATTTCGGTCGTGCCGTCAGCACGGGTCACGGTGATGTCGCTGTCGATAAGGCTGTCCAAGGTGGTTACTGCCTTAGCCAAGTTGTAAAGAGCAACGTGGTCGGGATAGCAGTAAGCGATGTTGGGCTGGTTGCCGACAGTGATCTCGGTGGAGATCTGCTCTCTGACGTCGTCATAGCCGCCAACGTTGGTGCTTACAACGGTGATGTTGGGATAGAGCTTGTTGAACTCAGCAATGTAAGCCTCCAATACAGTGCTTAAGTTAGAGCCCATTGTGTTGTAGAAGGTGATGGTGACAGCACTGCCGTCATATCCGCCCTCAGGAACAGTGAAGTTACCGGTTGCAGAAACGGTTCCGTCGTCATTATTAACGGTGCCACCGCCATTACATGCTGTGAGCATTGTCATGCTAAGAAGCATAACGCATGCCAAAAGCATTGCTACAATTCTCTTCTTCATAATTGTTTTTCCTTTCGTTAATAAAATAATATATGTAACAGACAAACGCGCGATTGTCTATTAGCCCTTGATACCGCTGCGGCTTACGCCTGCCATGATGTATTTTCTCAGGAAGATAAATACCAAGAACAGCGGAGCGGAGACGATGGCGACTGCTGCCATCTGAACGGGATAGTTAACGTCACCCGTGGTGTCGGTAAACGCATTGCGTAAACCGTTTGTGATCATTCTGTGAGCTTCGTCGTTTGCGACGAGTCTGGGCCAGATATATGAGTTCCAAGCACCCATCATCTTCAAAATTGTGATGGAGATGAGTGTCGGGAGCGACAAAGGAACCATTACCTTCCACAGATATTTGATATCGCTTGTGCCGTCCACCTTTGCGGCGAGATAAAGCTCGTTGGGGATCTGCATGAAGTTCTGTCTCAAAAGATAGATGTAGAATACGCTTACCAGGAAGGGAACTATCAAAGCAGTGTATGTATTCATCCAGCCCAAAGAGGTGACTGTTGAATAGTTGGTGATGGTGAAAAGCTCGCCGGGGATCATCATTGTCGCTAAAAGTGCGGAGAACATCAGTCCCTTGCCCTTGAATTCAAGTCTTGCAAAGGCGAAAGCCGACAAAACCGTGATGATGAGCGACAAGATAGTCGAAACAACACCGACGTACATTGTGTTGAGGAACAGTCTGCCAAGGCTTGCTGTTGTGAACGCATCGGCATAGTTTGAGAGCATGATCGTTTTCGGGAAGAATGTCGGGACATTAAGGCGATATTCATCCAAGGTTTTAAGGGAGGAGATTATCATCCAATAAAACGGGAACAAAACGATTATTGCCATTATGATAAGGAAAGCGTAAACCAAGAATTTAACGGCGCCCTTGACGATCTTTTGCTGAAGGGATACCTGCTGCATGTTTCTTTCATGCATTGTAACATTTACGTTAGACATTCGGCACCCTCCTTATCAATAGTGAACGCTCTTCTTGCTGACCCAACCGTTGATCAAGGTCACGACAAGAATGATTGCGAACAGGATGAGGGCTGCGGCGCTCGCTCTGCCCTGGCTGTTGGTGCTCAAAGCGTCATAAATAAAGCCGACCATTGTGTTAAGTCTGCCCTTATCGTCGGGCGGACCCATTGTTTCGCCGAATATACCGACGATGCTGGTATATTCCTTGAAGCCGCCGATGAAGCCTGTTATAACAACATAGGCGATCATGGGGGACAGAAGCGGAACTGTGATGCGGGTGAGTACACGGCGGCGGGGAGTCGAGTCGATCTTCGCGGCATCATAATATTGCTTGTTGATGCTCTGTAATCCGCCCAAAAGAACCAATATCTTAAAGGGCAAAGCGTTCCACACGATATAGATGACCATAACGGTCATGTTTGCGGCATAGCTCGAACCATAGTTGATCCAGTTGATATGCTCGCCGCCGAAGAACTCGATAACGTTGTTGATAATACCTGCGGTTACGATAATTTCGTTTTCTGTGCCATAGAACGAGCCAACGATGTTGAACATCGCGGCAAAGACCATGCCGATAGCGATGGAGTTCGTTACATAGGGAAGGAAGAATATCGTCTGAAGCGCCTTTTGGAGCCACTTGATCGAGTTAAGGGCTACTGCTATCAAAAGTGCAAGAACAGTTGAAAGCGGCACTGTCAAGACACAGAGCAAAACTGTGTTCTTGAGGCAGTTTAAAAACTTCTGATATTCGATAACCTTGATGAAGTTGCCGATACCGAACTCGAAAACTCTTCCTCCTGCAGCCTGAAGGCCGCTGTAATCGACCAAGAATGCCATTCTGACGGTATTAATGATCGGCCAAACGGTGAACACGAGCAACAAAACGATCGCAGGGGCAAGGTATAGCCAAGCTTTCCATTGCTGTTTGCTGTCTACCATATCAGTTCACCTCGAAATAAATTCTTTCCTCAGTCTCTTTGTCGAAAATAAAGAACTTGTGAGGCTTGACGGAATATCTTACGATACCCTGAGCTGTGTTAAACTTGTTGTCAGCGTCGATGATCGAGCGGATGATAGGATTGACCGATGCGGGATGAGTTGAAACGACGCTTACATCTCTTCCCATGACCTCGACGTTATTGAGTGAGCAGGTCAAAGGGCCGTTTTCGTCCAAAATAAATCCTTCGGGACGGATGCCGATCATGATCTCCCCGTCAGCTACTCCCTTAACGTTCAAAACTGCATCGTCACCGATGTATACGGTTCCGTTTTCAACACGGCCGGTGAATACGTTAATGGGAGGTGTTCCCAAGAACTTCGCAACAAAGAGGTTTCGGGGATCATCATAAACAGCCTGTGGTTCACCGATCTGCTGAACGACACCGAGCTTCATAACGACGATCATATCAGAGATCGACATCGCTTCTTCCTGGTCGTGAGTTACGAAAACGGTGGTGATTCCGGTTTCCTTCTGGATGCGTCTGATCTCCTCACGGGTCTGAAGTCTGAGTCTTGCATCAAGGTTGGACAAAGGCTCGTCCAAAAGCAAAACTCTCGGCATCTTGACCAAAGCGCGCGCGATCGCAACACGCTGCTGCTGACCGCCGGAAAGCTCGCTGGGCTTGCGCTCCATCAGATCGTCGATCTGAACGAGCCTTGCGGCATAGTGTGCACGCTCGATCATGTCCTCTTTTGACAGCTTGTCCGCACCCTTAAGGTTCTGAAGAGGGAACAGGATGTTTTGCATAACTGTCATATGGGGATATAACGCATAGTTCTGGAATACAAGTCCTACGCCTCTGTTCTCGGTAGACAGCTCGGTAACGTCATCGTCGCCAAAGAAGATCTTGCCGCTCGTTGGCTTCTGCAAGCCGCTTATCATGTAAAGCGTGGTACTCTTTCCGCAACCCGAAGGGCCGAGCAAGCCGATCAGCTTGCCGTCGGGGATCTCAAAGGTGAAATCGTTTACGGCAACGACCTCTTCCTTGATCTTTTTGTTTCGGCCGGGAAAGATTTTCGTAAGATTTTGCAATACAACTTTCATACCGTTTTCCTTCCAATGTCATTTGTTTTAAGAATATATCAAACCAATTAAATTGGTCAATAAACTGAGCTTCTGACGGCTTCTTCGTGTCTTCTCTTTTTATATTCGATCATATCGTCACGAGTCTCAAATATCATCTGACTTGCCATGTCAACGGCGACCGTTCCTGCTAAAAGATCGTGAATGAGCGAGCGGTTTGCGTTTGCGAACACCAAGACTATCTCAACGACAATTAGTGCAAGAAGCAAAAGCGTCCCCTCGATCCCAACGGTGTTGAAATAGAGCATAATGATTATATAGACAGGGATCATCGTTTCGATCGTGAACTTTCCCAAGACGGTTCTGACAAAAAGCTGAAGATTATTGATCTTCACACAGTCGGGCTTCATCAAACAGATGCCGAATATCTTTTTGCCCAACGTCTGCCCGTTTTTGAAAAGTAACGGCACGGCGAATTCGAGCACCAAAAATGCCGCAAAAATACCCAATGTGGTTATAAGCATCGTCAGGTTTACCACCATGTTATAGGCATACATTGCGCTTTCGTCAGCAACAAGAGCGTCATAAGCCGCATTATAGTTTACAAGCTCGGCTTCGGTCATCGCAGCGTATTCCTCCGAGGTTATATTAAACTCGATCCCGAACTCGGTTTCATATTTTTCATAAGCGGCGCTTAACGCGGCGGAATGGTCATCATAGCCCAACACAGCAGACAGCAAAAAGCCGAAAGCTACCGCCAAAACGCACAAAATAATAGCGTCAAATAAAAATGCGGATATTCTTTTCCACATGCTTGCCTTTTGAATGTCCATGCCAAAGATCCGCCTTTCGTAATCATAGAATAACCGCTGTTTATCACCTCATATTATAACATATTCGCCCTCAAAAATCTACAGAATTTTTACGTCTTATCCAACAAATTTGCGCCCGAAATCTGTGCAAAACGTAAAAAGAGAGCTTCACGTCGAAGCTCTCTTTAGCGGTTTAAACTAAATTAGTGCTACTTTTTCGCCCTGTAAGACCGAACTATTTCACCAAATATTTTGTGACGGTTTGGCGCAGGCACCAGCTTAGGCGGTGTGAAAACGGCTCGCTGTCTTGTAAAAAATTAAACGAATCGACCTCTTTTTCGAGCGCCTGTCGGCAATAAAGCGCAAGCCCGAGATCTCTGATGCTGTCGGGGGCACGCTTTATATGCGCCGCAACCGATGGCAGATAGCTTTTGATCAGCCGCTCCTTGGCGAGCTTGTCGCCGTTTTTCATGAGGCGGGCGCACT
Organism: uncultured Oscillospiraceae bacterium; assembly: GCA_964650705.1. GTDB lineage: Bacteria > Bacillota > Clostridia > Oscillospirales > Ruminococcaceae > Faeciplasma. Next base: position 201,638 of record CAZYUJ010000003.1, on the reverse strand, counting down.
CGATCTCCTCCTGTCTGCTTAAGCGCACACAGGACTTAGCCTCTTCAAAAAAGTCATCAATGCTGATATATACCATTGCCGCACCCTCCGTTGTTTTATATTACAGCATACCTCGCAAAAACCAATCCCTCCCCATTTTGCGGGGAGGGTGCTTTTTAGTTATCCAAACTCTTCATTGTCGGGAAGAGCAAAACGTCTCTGATAGCCGGCGAATTGGTGAGCAACATTACAAGTCTGTCGATACCGTAGCCGATGCCGCCCGTCGGGGGCATGCCGAGCTCGAGAGCGTGCAAGAAGTCCTCGTCGGTGTGGTTTGCTTCGTCGTTGCCGGAAGCGAACTGCTTTTCCTGCTCCTCGAATCTTTCGCGCTGATCGATCGGGTCATTAAGCTCAGAGTATGCGTTGCACATCTCTCTGCCATAGATGAAGAGCTCGAAGCGCTCAACATAGTCGGGCTTGTCGGGCTTTCTCTTTGTCAAAGGAGATATCTCAACGGGATGATCCATAACGAATGTAGGCTGAATGAGGTGTTCCTCAACGAATTCCTCGAAGAAGAGGTTAAGGATATCGCCCTTTGTGTGACGAGCTTCATAGTGAACGCCCTTTTCGTCAGCGATCTTCTTTGCTTCTTCGGTGTCAGAAATCTCATCAAAGTCAACACCTGCATACTTCTTGACAGCTTCGATCATTGTAAGTCTTTCAAAAGGCTTGCCGAGGTCGATCATTGCTTCGTTATAAGGGATGAGGGTCGTGCCGCAAACTTCGCTTGCGACATGGCGGAACATATTCTCTGTGAGTTCCATCATTCCGTAATAGTCGGTGTATGCCTGATAGAGCTCCATAAGCGTGAACTCGGGGTTGTGACGGGTGTCAACACCTTCGTTTCTGAAAACTCTTCCGATCTCATATACACGGTCGAGTCCGCCGACGATAAGTCTCTTTAGATAGAGCTCCAAAGAGATTCGAAGCTTAACGTCCTCGTTAAGGGCGTTATAGTGGGTTTCGAAGGGCCTTGCTGCTGCGCCGCCTGCGTTGGAGACGAGCATAGGTGTTTCGACCTCGATAAAGCCCTGATTGTCCAAATATCTTCGGATGGATGCAATGATCTTCGATCTTGCGATAAAGGTCTTCTTAACGTCGGGATTAACGATAAGGTCGGTGTATCTCTGACGGTAGCGGGTGTCTCTGTCCTTCAAGCCGTGCCACTTCTCGGGGAGCGGTGCCAAGGACTTGGAAAGGAGCGTTACCTTCTTTGCGTGCAAGGAGATCTCGCCGCGGCGTGTTCTGAAGACAAAGCCTTCAACGCCGACAATGTCACCGATGTCCCACTTCTTGAACTGTGCGAACTCTTCCTCACCGATATCGTTCATTCTAACGTAGACCTGCATACGATCCGTTGTGTCGCGAACGTCGATAAAGTTAGCCTTGCCCATATCGCGCCAAGACATGATTCTTCCTGCGATGCGCCAAACGCCCTCGTGGATCTTCTCAAGTCCTGCGTTCAAAGCGTCCTGATCCTCACCTGCTTCAGCGATGACCTTAGCTTCCTCAGCTTCATAGTATTCTCTTAGCTGAACGTTTGTTGTGTTGAAATCAAACTTGGTGATCTCAAAGGGGTTGCGGCCCTCAGCCTTCAAAGCGTCGAGCTTTTCAAGCCTTATTCTCTTTAGCTCGTTAACTGCCGCTAGATCCTCGACTTCTTCGTCAAGGGGGGCATTAGTCAAAATTTCTTCTGTCATTTTATTTCATCCTTTTTAAACGGGTTGATTACTTGTTGATGTCCAAGATCTCGAACTTGAGGGTGCCCATAGGAACCTCAACCTCGAAAACGTCACCGACCTTTTTCTTGAGGCAAGCCTTGCCGATAGGAGATTCATCAGAGATCTTGTTGTTGTCGGGGTCGGATTCGGTTGAACCGACGATCTGAACCTCCATGATCTCATCAAGATCGAAGTCCTTGAGCTTGATGAAAGAACCAACGCCGACTTCGTCCAAGGAAAGGCTGTCGTCGTCAACGATGATAGCGTTTGCGATAACCATTTCAAGGTCAGCGATCTGTGCTTCGAGCATACCCTGCTCGTTTTTAGCTTCATCATATTCTGCGTTTTCGGAAAGGTCACCGTATGAACGAGCTTCTTTAAGCTTGTCTGCAACCTCTTTACGTCTTATCGTAACAAGATATTCAAGCTCCTCCTGAAGCTTGTTAAAGCCGTCTCTTGACATTGTTGTTGCCTTAATAGCCATAGTCATTTCCTCCGTTATTATCAATTAACGCATAATGCGCCTAATATACTAAAATAATATTATAGCTATTAGTTGGCAAGTTGTCAAGACCGTTTTTGTTGAGATGGCAGGTTTGCGCTACTTTACATCTGTGTCCTCTTTATGATATAATTATTGCAATGGAGGTGTTCTTCATGAGCAGTGATAACATATGGCAAAAAGCGAAGAGCGTGAAGCTTGAAGTGTCACCTGAGATCGCATCGGGGCTGGATATCGGCTTTGACGACAAGATTCCCGATGACGTCAAAAACTGCTTGCGAGATTTTTGTAAGTGGGCCGAGCGAAACTTCAGCTTCCCGATAACCTTGTGGGTCGATTTTGAATATAAGCACTATCTTGTCCGCCGCGACGGAAAGCACGTCGGATATTTGTTCTATTGGGCAGACTTTAAGGATTATCCTAAGTTTAGCGATCCAAATGATATCCCCGTTATCCGTTTGCCGGTCAGAACCGAAAAATACACGACCGACGAGATACTTACATCTTTCATCGAAGCGATCTCTCAGTATTTTGCATGGCTTATGAACACCATTGATGAGTATTCCGTGAGTGATGAGGATGTGGAAGAAGTGTTGCAAGAGTTTCTCGCACAGGAGGCAACGGTATGAAGAAATTAGCAGCTTTACTCCTATCTTTCGTGATTTGTCTTTCGTTTTGTTCCTGTACTCCGCTTTCTAACTCAAATGCCATATCCTATAACGATGATGCCAGTAAGATATATTATAATGGTCGTACATACATTAATTACGACAATACGAATGGTAAATATCGTTTTGACATTGAAGAAGATTCAGAATATTGGGTTGATATTGCAATAAAACCGTATGGGGTCTTCTATGTTTTAGGTGCCGTTACAAAATATTACGGAAACGACATTGAAAATCCAGATTTCATTACAAATAGCCGTACCGTTGATTTTTACGTTCGAGAAGATATCACTTTTGACAGGGATACAGAACTTTCGATATGCGATGCCCAATCTCCTTACCATTTTAAAATTTCTGATGTTATTACCGGCGACTCCATAGAATTCAATGTTGAACAAGAGGAAAAGTTCACAAGGGTGTGTAATTTCTTTGCAGCATATAAAGAATATCCCTATATAAAACTATGGATAGAAATATATGAATACAATGATAAATTGTATTTACAAGATGTCTGGAATTCTGACTATTACGAGATGACCGATCAATTCAAACAAGACATCTACCGGCTTGAAATAAACACGTTTGATTATCACTAAAGAGAGTAGCCGAAATCGGCTACTCTTTCTTTATAGCATCTGACTCGCCCAATAGATCACACCCCAAATGACGCTCGCGACCGTGCCGTATAGGATAACAGGGCCTGCGATGGTGAATATCTTTGCGCCGACACCGAGGACAAACCCTTCTGTCTTGAACTCGACCGCAGGCGATACGACAGCGTTTGCGAACCCCGTTATCGGAACGAGTGTGCCTGCGCCGCCGTGCTTTGCGAGCTTTGGATAGAGCCCCGTTGCGGTCAATATAGCCGAGAAGAACACCAGCGACACCGAAACACAGGTGCCGACGTCGTCCTCCGGCACGCCGGCAGCTTTGAACAGCTCGAAGATCCCCTGGCCGATAAGGCAGATGATCCCGCCGATGACGAACGCTTTGAGCGTATTGAGCCATGTTTTCGAGTTTGGCGAAGCTCGCTCCACCATTTTGGAATATTCCTTGTTTGATATGTTCATCTAACCACCCTTTCGTTAGGGGTAGTTTTTGCAACTATTGCACATTTATGCGCCCGGCATCTGCGCCGCCACCGCACTTCGTGCGACTTGCTGCGCAAGTGGGGGCGAAGCCCCGATGCGCCCTTCGGGCGCATCGCCGTGGCGCTATGCGCCACGGCAAGTCCGCGCGCCGCGGCGCGCGGACGGGCTTCGCCCCTATGTTCGCCGCCGAAGGCGGCGAACTGCGGCGCCGAGTGCCGCGCCAGCGGCGTGGGCGCCGCATCGCATCCACCGAAGGCGGATACCTTTATCACCGTAAGCCCTATAGGAAGCGGTCACGCACAAAAAATAAGCCCCACCTTTTCGGTGAGGCTTTGTTTGTATAAGCTTATACCAACTGGATGATAGCCATCTCTGCTGCGTCGCCGCGGCGAGGGCCGATCTTGATAACCTTGGTGTAGCCGCCCTTGCGGTCAGCATACTTAGGTGCAATTTCATCAACGAGCTTCTTAGCAACGTCTTCCTTTGTAATGTAAGCAAAGATCTGACGCTTAGCATGGAGGTCGCCAACCTTGCCGAGAGTAATCATCTTCTCAGCCATAGCGGAAACTTCCTTAGCTCTGGTTACAGTGGTTTCAATCTTACCGTTTTCGAGCAGGAAAGTAACCATAGCTCTGAGCATTGCCTTTCTCTGGTCACTTGTTCTGCCTAACTTTCTGGTTCCTGGCATAGATATTCACTCCTTACTTTCGTTAATCCTCGCTAGAAGACATTTCGTAACCCAAGGATCTCAATTTCTCCTTGACTTCGTCGAATGACTTCTTGCCGAGGTTTCTTACCTTCATCATTTCTTCCTCAGACTTTTCAATCAAGTCGTTGACAGTATTGATGCCTGCTCTCTTCAAGCAGTTGAACGATCTTACCGATAAGTCAAGTTCCTCAATGGTCATCTCAAGGACCTTTTCTTTGCTCTTAGTGTCCTTTTCAGCCAAGATTTCATCAACGCTGGTGTCATCAGACAAGTTGATGAAAAGGTTCAGATGCTCGTTGAGGAGTTTGGCTGCCATGGAAACAGCTTCCTTAGCGGAAATAACGCCGTCTGTCCATACCTCTAACGAGAGTTTGTCATAGTCGGTGATCTGTCCTACACGGGTGTTTTCAACGGTATAGTTGACCTTCAAAACAGGTGTGTAGATACTGTCTACGGCGATGATGCCGATGGGAGCATTCTGCATAAGGGACTTGTTCTTTTCAGCAGAAACGTAGCCTCTGCCCTTGTCGAGAACGATCTCCATATACAGCTTTGCGTCGGTGTCAAGGGTTGCAATGTGCATATCGGGTACCAAGATCTCAACCTCGGAATCGGTCTTGATGTCGCCTGCGGTAACTTCGCATTCGCCGTCAGCTTCGATATAAACGGTCTTGGGACCGTCGCAATAAAGCTTTGCTGTCAAGCCCTTGAGGTTCAAAACGATCTCCGATACGTCTTCCTTGACTCCCGGAATGGTGGATAATTCGTGGTGTACGCCGTCGATCTTGATAGATGTAACAGCAACACCGGGGAGAGATGAAAGCAATACACGTCTAAGACTGTTGCCAATGGTCGTGCCGTAGCCGCGCTCTAAGGGTTCCAAAACAAACTTGCCGTATGTTCCGTTGCTTTTAAGCTCGACTGTTTCTATATCCGGCTTTTCGATTTTTTCAAGCATTTTAGCCTCCATTTCTTTTGTGGTAACCCACAGCCTTTGATTAACACGCCTTAGTGCCGACTGTGGATTAGTTGCGCAAAGTTAGCCTTCACGCTACCCTCCCGCTTATGTTCACCCTGATGTCTTGGCGAGAAGCTCTCGCCAAAACTCAAGATATAACGAATGTCTAAATAACAACTTGTAATCTTTAAGAAAATTATTACTTAGAGTACAACTCAACGATCATCTGCTCTTCAACTTCATAGTCAAGATCTTCCTTAACGGGAAGTCTAACTACCTTAGCGGACAAGTTTTCCTTGTCGAGTTCGAGCCAAGTGGGAACTACTCTGCCGTTAGTTGCTTCAACGATCTCCTGGAACTTAACGCTCTTCTTGGAGTTTTCTCTCAAAGAGATAACGTCGCCAACCTTGATTCTATAGGAAGGGATGTCAACTCTTTGACCGTTAACGTTGAAGTGACCGTGAGAAACGAGCTGTCTGGATTCACGTCTTGTCATAGAAAGTCCCATTCTGAAAGCAACGTTGTCAAGTCTGCATTCCAAGAGGGTCAAGAGGTTCTGACCTGCCTGGCCTTCCATCTTTTCAGCTCTTTCATAAATGTGATAGAACTGCTTTTCAAGAACACCGTAGATGAACTTGAGCTTCTGCTTTTCCTTGAGCTGTCTGCCGTATTCGGAAACTTTCTTTCTGGAATTAGCCTTAGGATCTCTCTTGGTCTCCTTTGCAACGCCCATAACCATGGGGCTGATGCCTAATTCCTTACATCTCTTGAGTATAGGTTCTCTATTGATAGCCATGTTAATAAATCCTCCGTTTTTAAAAAGTATCAGTTAATTTTCCTGACGCCGAGTAAACTTTGGTAAACTCGGGTGTGTAATTACGTTTTCCCAATTCGCGCTACGCCAAAATTGCAGTCAACAATTTTTAATTGCGAAGCAAATTCCGAAAAACCGAAGTTTTCCTGTTTATAATTGCGAAGCAAATTCCGAAAAACCGAAGGTTTTTCTATTTTTAATTGCGAAGCAATTTAAAATTATACGCGGCGGCGCTTGGGAGGACGGCAACCGTTGTGGGGGATAGGAGTAACGTCCTTGATGAGTCTTACTTCGAGTTCTTCAGACTGCAAAGCACGGATAGCTGCTTCTCTTCCCTGGCCGGGGCCCTTAACGTAAACTTCTACGACCTTGAGGCCGTGTTCCTTAGCTGCTCTTGCTGCAGTTTCTGCTGCGGACTGAGCTGCGAAAGGAGTGCTCTTCTTGGAGCCGCGGAAACCGAGTTCGCCTGCGGATGCCCAAGAAATTGCGTTACCCTGCATATCGGTGATGGTAACGATGGTGTTGTTGAAAGTGGACTGGATATGAACCTGTCCCTGTTCGATGTTCTTTCTTTCTCTACGACGACGGATGACCGTCTTCTTAGCGTTCTTCTGAGCCATGTTCTATATCCCTCCTTACTTCTTCTTATTAGCGATAGTCTTTGCAGGTCCCTTACGAGTTCTTGCGTTGGTCTTTGTTCTCTGACCTCTTACAGGCAAGCCTCTGCGGTGACGAACACCACGGTAGCAACCTACTTCGATAAGTCTCTTAATGTTAAGCTGAACTTCTCTTCTCTTGTCACCTTCAACAATAAGGTTCTTATCGATATATTCACGCAACTTTGCTTCGTCTTCTTCGGAAAGGTCCTTAACTCTGATATCAGGGTTAACGCCTGTTTCCTTGCAGATCTTTGTTGCTGTCGGCTGACCAATGCCATAGATATAAGTGAGAGCAACTTCGATTCTCTTATCTCTGGGCAGGTCAATACTTGCTATACGAGCCATAAATTAGCTGCACCTCCATTAAGTGTTTTTATCCCTGACGCTGCTTGTGCTTGGGGTTTTCGCAAATGACCATTACCTTGCCCTTGCGCTTGATAACCTTACACTTTTCGCACATCGGTTTAACTGAAGGTCTTACTTTCATTGAAATACCTCCTTAAATGTATGAAGCTTTCGCTTCGCCTGTTGGTTTGTGTTAGCGGATATCCTTATTTGGATCTCCAAGTGATTCTTCCCTTTGTCAAATCATAGGGTGACATCTCGACCGTCACCTTGTCGCCGGGAACTATACGAATGTAGTTCATTCTGAGTTTTCCGGAAACGTGGGCGAGAATTTTGTGTCCGTTTGCGAGCTCTACCTGGAACATTGCGTTGGGCAAGGCTTCTAAAACGGTGCCTTCAAGTTCGATTACATCTTCTTTAGACATTAAATTTCCTCTTTCTTGCGATCGTCGGTCGAGCCGACTTCCTTTGGGCCTTGGGTTTTAAGCTCAAAAAGAAGCTTTCTGAGTTTTTTGTCAGTCATATTCTCTGTCGCTATCGTCATGCCGGTCGGTGAAATGTGTTTTACATTCTTTTTCTTAGGGGAATCAAGCTTGTGCCATTTTCCGTCTGATACAAGAATGAAGCGGTCTTCGACCGAAACTGCAACGTAATATCGGTCTTGATCTCGGCCTGCAAGCGACCTGACAACTGAGCCTTTGACTATATTCACAACCGTCCCTCCTATTCGGGCAAGGTGAGAACTGACGCACCTTGGGACGTGATTGCAATTGTGTGTTCGAAATGAGCTGACAGCGACTTATCAACGGTTTTGACCGTCCATCCGTCGGGCAAGATCCTGATGCTTGGCTTGCCTGAGTTTATCATCGGTTCAATGGCGATCACCATTCCCGGCATAAGTCTGGGACCGTGCCCTTCTCTGCCGAAGTTGGGAACCTCGGGTTCTTCGTGAAGCTTTGCTCCAACGCCGTGACCCACAAATTCTCTGACTACCGAGAAGCCTCTTTGCTCATTATACTTCTGAATGGCTGCCGAAATATCGCCGATTCGCACACCCGGCTTTGCCATTTCGATGGCAAGCATCAAGCTTTCCTCGGTGGATGCCATCAAGCTCTTGGCGGTCTCGGATATTTCACCGACCGCAAAGGTCTTGGCGGAGTCGCCGTGATAGCCGTCGATATAAGCGCCGACATCGACCGACACGATATCGCCCTCTTTTATAATTTCTTTAGAAGAAGGGATCCCGTGAATTACGGTGTCGTTTACCGAAATGCAGGCGCTTGCGGGAAATCCGTTATATCCCAAAAACGAGGGACGCGCGCCGTGAGACACGATATAGTTCTTGATTATCTTATCAAGCTCCAATGTGCTCATTCCGGGGCGGAGTGCTTTTTTTGCTGCCATCAATGCGCCGCCGGTTATCTTTCCGGCTTTACGCATCTTCAGAAGCTCGTTTGAAGTTTTGATTATTATCATGCTTACGCCTCAACGGCCTCAAGAGTTAAGCGAGAAGTATCGCTGACCTCTTCCTGACCGATAACGGTGACAAGCTTGCCCTGTGCGGAGTAGTAATCCTTCAAGGGTGCTGTCTTTTCGTGATAGACCTTAAGTCTGTCCAAAACTGTTGCGGGCTCGTCATCCTTTCGGATAACAACACGCGCGCCGCAAGCGTCGCATACGCCGTCAACCTTGGTGGGCTTAAAGTCTATGTGATAGCTGTTGCCGCAGCCTTCACAGACTCTTCTGCCCGAAAGGCGCTTAGCAATAGTTTCATCAGCAACATAGATCTCAATGACCTTGTCGATGTTAACGCCCATTCTGTCCAAAGCTTCTGCCTGTGGAACAGTTCTGGGGAAACCGTCCAAGATGAAACCGTTCTTACAGTCATCCTGCGCGATCCTGTCCTTTAAGATGCCGATTACGACTTCGTCGGGAACAAGTGCGCCCGATTCCATATAGGTCTTTGCTTCAAGTCCGCAGGGAGTTCCGTTTTTAACAGCTTCTCTAAGGATGTTACCTGTCGAGATAGCGGGGATCCCCTTTGCGTTGCAAATAACCTCTGCCTGAGTGCCCTTTCCGGCACCGGGAGCTCCTAATAAAATCAGGTTCATAAATGTCAACTCCTTTTCAGGGTCCGGCTCAGCGGCAGTCCGCCTCGCCGAACAGGTGTCAAGCTCCTTGATATTATTCAAGGAAGCCCTTGTGATGACGCATCATGAGCTGCGATTCGATCTGACGTACAGTATCAAGTGCAACGTTTACAACGATGAGTACCGAAGTACCGCCCAATGCCAAAGAACCAACGCCGGTTGCTGCAGCAAAGATGTTAGGAAGTACCGCGATAACGCCCAAGAACAAAGCGCCGACCAAGATAAGCTTTGAAAGAACTCTGGTGATGTAATCAGAGGTAGGCTTACCGGGACGAATGCCGGGGATACCGCCGTTGTTGTTACGCAAGTTGTTTGCGATCTCAACAGGGTTGTACTGAATTGATACGTAGAAGTAGCTGAACGCAATGATCAATAAGAAGTAGAGAATTACGTATACAGGATGTGTGTAGCTGAACAAGTTGAAGAATCCGCCCCAGAAGCCGGTCGTGGGCAAGTTGTCGCCATAGATGAACATTCCTATTGTCTGAGGAAGGGACATAAAGCTCATTGCAAAGATGATGGGCAAAACGCCTGCCATTGCGACCTTGATGGGCAAGTAGGTGCTCTGTCCGCCGTATACCTTGCGGCCGACTACGCGCTTAGCGTACTGAATGGGAATTCTTCTTTCGGCGTTATCCATGAAGATGATAAAGGCGATCATCACGATGAAGATGATGATTACGATAGGGATAAGGATGATATATCCGATGGAGCCTGTGTTTGCAAGTTCGATGAAGGTTGCACCAAAGGACTGGGGCATATTAGCAACGATACCTGCGAACAAGAGGATGGATATACCGTTTCCGATGCCGTGCTGGTCGATCTTGGAGCCGAGCCAGATGACGAGCATTGCACCTGCTGTGAAGCAAGTAACGATAACGATACCGGAGACCCACAAGCCAAGGCCGGTGTTATAGATAACAGCGCCCTGATTCTTAAGGGTTACAAAGTATGCATATCCCTGGAATACAGCAATAACAATTGTCGAGATCTTTGTGAGATTGTCGATCCATGCTCTGCCTTCTTCGCCTTCCTTGGACTTCTTTTCGAGCCACGGAATTGCGAAGGTCAAAAGCTGAATGATGATCTGAGCGTTAATGTAGGGGGAGATGGACAAGCACAAAAGTGTTGCCTGTGAGAAAGTACCGCCCGACAAAACGTTGAGATAAGCGAAGATGTTGTTTCCGTCGCTTGCAATATTGAGGACGGAAGCATCAATGAAAGGAACGGGGATGTAGCCGCCCAATCTGTAAATTAAAACGATGAATAATGTGAAGAGAAGCTTTTTTCTGATATCAGGATTCTTAATGGCGTTCTTTAATGTAGCAAACATTAGATCACCTGAGCCTCTCCGCCTGCCTTCTCGATCTTTTCCTTAGCGGAAGCAGAGAATGCAGCTGCCTTGACAGTAAGCTTCTTTGTGAGTTCACCGTTACCCAAAACCTTGATACCGTCAGCGGGATCCTTAACGACTCCTGCAGCGATAAGAAGTTCGGTGTCTACTACTGTACCATCAACAAACTTTTCGAGCGAAGAAACGTTGATAGCAGTGTAATTGGTTGCGAAGATATTGTTGAATCCTCTCTTGGGGATTCTTCTTGCGAGTCTGGTCTGACCGCCTTCGAAGCCGGGCTTAACGCCGCCGCCCGAACGAGCATTCTGACCCTTGTGTCCTTTACCTGCGGTTTTGCCCCAACCTGAGCCGTGTCCTCTGCCGACTCTACGAGCTTCCTTGTTGGAACCCTCAACAGGTGCTAAATCGTGCAATTTCATTTATTCGCACCTCCTTGTCTTATGCTTCGGTAACTTTGATCAGGTGTACGATCTTGTTAATCTTACCTTTGGTGCAAGCGTTATCGGGCTGAACCGTAACGTCACCGATCTTGCGAAGACCAAGGGAGTGAGCAGTAGCGATCTGGTCCTTGAGTCTGCCGTTAAGGCTCTTAACGAGCTGAATCTTTACAGAAGCCATTACTTATCTCCTCCTTCTCCCAAGATTTCCTTAACAGTCTTGCCTCTCTTTGCTGCAACTTCTTCAGCAGACTTGAGAGCTGCAAGACCTGCAAATGTAGCTCTTACAACATTGTAAGGATTGTTGGAACGAAGGCACTTCGTTCTGATATCCTTTACGCCTGCAGCTTCGAGTACAACACGTACAGGGCCGCCTGCGATAGTACCGGTACCCTTTGCAGCAGGTCTCATTAAAACTCTGCCTGCGCCGTAAGCACCGACGATTTCGTGGGGAATTGTTGTTCCCTTAAGTGAAACTTTGATAAGGTTCTTCTTTGCGTCTTCGATACCCTTTCTGATAGCATCCGGAACTTCGCCCGACTTGCCGATACCGAAGCCAACTGTGCCGTTTCCGTCACCAACTACAACGAGTGCGGCAAACTTCATGATACGGCCGCCCTTAACCGTCTTGGATACACGGTTAATCGCAACAACCTTTTCTGTAAGTTCCATGGATGTAGCATCAATTCTTGCCATTGTTTTATCCTCCTTTAGAACTTAAGTCCGCCTTCACGTGCGCCGTCAGCAAGTGCCTGAACACGACCGTGATATACATAACCGCCTCTGTCGAATACGACTTCTTCGATTCCCTTTTCCTTGCAAAGCTCAGCGATCATAACGCCAACCTTCTTTGCGCCTTCGACGTTACCGCCGTTTCCTTCAAATCCTTCGGACATGCTGGATGCGGCACAGAGAGTAGTACCGGTAACATCGTCGATCACCTGTGCGTAGATGTGCTTTGCAGAGCGGAATACGTTAAGGCGGGGGCACGATGCAGTGCCGCTAACCTTTGCACGAACTCTTGCATGTCTGCGAGCGCGTGCAGCTGCTCTGTCAACTAATTTTACCATAGTTGTTACACTCCTTTAATTACTTCTTGCCGCCCTTGCCGGCCTTACCTTCCTTGCGGATGATAACTTCGCCGTCGTAACGGATACCCTTGCCCTTATAGGGTTCGGGAGGACGATGAGATCTGATCTCGCAAGCAAACTGACCAACCTGCTGCTTATCGATACCGCTTACTATGATCTGGTTGGGCTGAGGAACTGCGAGGGTGATTCCTTCAACTTCAGATACGAATACCTGATGAGAGTAACCGAGGTTGAGAACAACTTCCTTACCCTGCTTTGCAGCTCTGTAACCAACGCCTTCGATAATAAGGGTCTTGGAATAACCGTTTGTTACGCCCTCTACCATGTTAGCAACGAGGGTTCTGGTTAAACCGTGAAGTGCTTTATTTTCGGGCTCATCGTTGGGACGGCTAACGTTGATAACCGCACCTTCCTGAGCAATTGTCAAGTTCTCGTTGAACTTCTTTGTAAGAGTTCCCTTGGGGCCCTTAACTGTTACGAGGTTGCCCTGTGCAACTGTAACTTCTACGCCTGCAGGAACGCTAATGGGTTTTAAACCAATTCTGGACATAATTAGCCTCCTTACCAGACGAATGCGAGAATTTCACCGCCGACGCCGAGTTCTCTTGCCTTCTTGTCGGTCACGATGCCCTTAGAAGTGGACACGATCGCAACGCCAAGACCTTTCATAACCTTAGGCATATCCTCACAGCTGGAATAGATTCTAAGACCGGGCTTAGAAACTCTTCTGATGCCGGAGATTACGGGTGTTCTGTTCTCGTCATATTTGAGAGTGATTCTTATAATACCCTGCTTGCCGTCTTCAACTACCTGATAGCTCTTAATGTAGCCTTCGTTGAGAAGGATCTCAGTGATAGCCTTTTTGACGTTAGAAGCAGGAACGTCTACTGTAGCATGCTTTGCCGAACTCGCGTTACGAATTCTGGTCAACAAGTCAGCTATTGTATCAGTAATCTGCATACCGTTTTGCCTCCTTTGCTGAAATTTTACCAGCTAGCCTTCTTAACTCCTGGGATCTGACCGTCGTGTGCTAATTCTCTGAAGCAGATACGGCATACGCCGAACTTTCTGAGATAAGCGTGAGGTCTTCCGCAGATCTTACATCTGTTGTAAGCACGGGTGGAGTACTTAGGCTCTGCCTGCTGTTTTAAAACCATTGCCTTCTTAGCCATGTGTATTCCTCCTCATTACTTTGCGAAGGGAGCGCCGAGCAATGCGAGCAGCTCCTTAGCTTCTTCGTCAGTCTTTGCAGTGGTGATGAAGTTGATATCCATACCACGAACCTTGTCTACCTTGTCGAACTCGATCTCAGGGAAGATAAGCTGTTCCTTGATACCGGTCGAATAGTTGCCTCTGCCATCGAATGAATTGGGGTTGATGCCCTTGAAGTCACGAACACGGGGGAACGCAACGTTGAAGAGTCTGTCAACGAATTCATACATTTTGTCAGCGCGCAAAGTAACCTTTACGCCGATAGGCATACCTTCACGGAGCTTGAAGTTTGCGACCGACTTCTTTGCTTTACAAACGATAGGCTTCTGGCCTGTGATTGCAGCGAGGTCGTTGCATACGGCTTCAATTACCTTAGAGTTTTCCTTTGCTTCACCGCAGCCGACGTTGATAACGACCTTGTCGAGCTTGGGGATCTGCATTACGTTCTTGTAGCCGAACTTCTTCATAAGTGCAGGAGCTACTTCGCTGACATACTGTTCTTTTAATCTAGCCATGTTTCTCCTCCTACTTAATTTCAGCACCGCAGTGCTTGCAAATTCTTACCTTGTTTCCTTCACCGTCGATCTTGTGTGCAATTCTTGTACCCTTGTGGCACTTGGGGCACACGAGCTGAACCTTGGAAGCATACATAGCAGCCTCAGCCTTAACGATGCCGCCTGTCTCGCCCTGTCTGCGGGGCTTAATGTGCTTGGTTACAATGTTCAAGCCTTCAACGATTACTTTTCCTTCCTTAGGGGAAACAGCCAAAACCTTACCGGTCTTGCCGTTGTCTCTTCCGCTAAGAACCAAAACGGTGTCGCCTGTTTTAACGTGAACTTTGTTATTCATAATATCGACACCTCCGATTAAAGTACCTCGGGAGCCAAGGACATGATCTTTACGAAATCATTGTCTCTGAGTTCTCTGGCTACTGGGCCAAAGATACGGGTTCCTCTGGGTGTTTTGTCTTCTTTTATAATTACAGCTGCGTTTTCATCGAAACGGATGTAGGTTCCATCCTCACGACGAAGACCCTTAGCTGAACGAACGATTACTGCTTTTACAACGTCGCCCTTCTTAACTACGCCGCCGGGAGCTGCCTTCTTTACGGAAGCAACAACTACGTCGCCGATGTTAGCATAGCGTCTGCGTGTACCGCCCAAAACTCTGATGCACTGGAGCTCTTTAGCACCTGTATTGTCAGCAGCCTTGAGTCTTGTCTGCATTTGTATCACAGCAAGTTCCTCCTTTCAGTTTTTAAGAAATCTGAGTACCGTCTAACGGTCTCACCCTACTTTTAATTACTTAGCCACTTCAATGACTCTTACTAAACGCCATCTCTTATCCTTGGACAAAGGACGGGTTTCCATGATCTCAACTCTGTCGCCGATATTGCAAACATTGTTTTCGTCATGAGCCTTGAACTTGACTGTTCTCTTAATGATCTTGTTGTAGAGGGGATGCTTTACGTTGTCTTCGATAGCAACTACGATGGTCTTGTCCATCTTGTTGGAAACTACCTTGCCCACTCTTGTTTTTCTAAGATTTCTTTCGCTCACAGTAAATCCTCCTTCTTATCTTACTTGGACTCTTGCGCACGAATGAAGGTCTTGATTCGAGCAATATCCTTCTTAACAGCCTTGATTCTCATGGGGTTGTCAAGCTGGTTTACAGCATGCTGAAAACGAAGGTTAAAAAGCTCTTTCTTAAGGTCAACAAGCTTGTTGTTCAACTCAACAAGAGTCATCTCTTTGATTTCACTTGCTTTCATTATTGCTCACCACCCGTTTCTTCTTTAACTACGAACTTGCACTTGATGGGAAGCTTGTGCATAGCCAAACGCATAGCCTCACGTGCAACTTCTTCACTTACGCCTGCGATCTCGAACATTACGCGACCGGGCTTAACTACTGCTACCCAGTACTCAGGAGTACCTTTACCGGAACCCATACGAGTACCCAAAGCCTTGGTTGTTACGGGCTTGTCAGGGAAGATCTTGATCCAAACCTGACCGCCACGCTTGATGTAACGTGTCATAGCGATACGGGCTGCTTCAATCTGGTTGGAGGTGATCCAAGCGGGCTGAAGTGCCTGCAAGCCGTACTGACCGTCAGTAACCTTGTTACCTCTGGTAGCCTTGCCGGTCATACGACCGCGCTGCTGCTTACGATATTTAACTCTCTTTGGAAGTAACATTACTTGTTGCCTCCTTCTTTTCTTTCTGTACGAGGACGTCTGTCATTGTTTCTGGGACGTCTGTCGTTGTTGTTGCGGCGCTTTCTTTCGGGTCTTTCCTGCTGTGCAGTAGCTTCACCCTTCAAAACTTCGCCCTTATAGATCCAAACCTTAACACCGATTCTGCCGTATGTGGTTGCTGCTTCTGCAGTACCGTAGTCGATGTCAGCTCTGATGGTCTGCAACGGAATTGTGCCTTCGTGATAGGTTTCGCTTCTTGCGATCTCAGCGCCGGCTAAACGGCCGCTTGCCTTGATCTTGATACCCTTAGCACCGAGCTTCATTGCTCTTCCGATAGCGCCCTTCATTGCTCTTCTGAATGCAACTCTGTTCTCGAGGTCGAGAGCGATCTTTTCAGCTACCAAGGTAGCGTCAAGGTCAGGGGACTTAACTTCGAAGATGTTAAGTGCAACTGTCTTGCCGATCATCTTTTCGATGTCGAGTCTGAGCTTTTCGATAGCTTCACCGCCTCTGCCGATTACGAGACCGGGCTTAGCGCAGTGAATGTGGATTTTAACCTTGTCTGCAAATCTTTCGATTTCGATCTTGGGAACACCTGCAGCGTACAAGTTCTTCTTGATGTAATTACGAATGTTGTAATCCTCAACAAGGGTATCGCCGAAAGTGCTCTTGTCTGCAAACCAGCGGGAATCCCAATTCTTGATTACTCCGACACGCAAACCGTGCGGATTTACTTTCTGTCCCATAGTTTACCTCCTTCGACTTATTCCTTTTCCTTGAGAACAACAGTGATGTGAGATGTTCTCTTGAGAATTCTAAATGCTCTGCCCTGAGCTCTGGGCATGATTCTCTTCATAATCGGTCCCGGGCAAACGTAGCACTCTGCAACATAGAGGTTTTTCTTATCCATGCCGAAGTTGTTTTCTGCGTTTGCTGCAGCCGAATTGAGGAGCTTTTCAATATACTCGCAAGCAGCCTTAGGTGTGTGCTTAACATAAGCCAAAGCTGTTTCGAGATCCTTGCCTCTGATAAGGTTCAAAACGATTTCAACCTTACGAGGTGCAATACGTGCAGTTCTGAGTATTGCTCTGCCTTCCATTTAAATATCCTCCTTCCGGCTTACTTACCGTTGTTAGATGTCTTGGAGCCTGCGTGGCCCTTGAAGGTTCTGGTGGGAGCAAACTCTCCGAGCTTGTGACCAACCATATCCTCTGTGACATAAACCGGTACGTGCTTGCGTCCGTCGTGGACGGCAAATGTATGACCAACGAAATCAGGGAAGATTACAGAAGCGCGGCTCCAGGTCTTGACAGCCTTCTTTTCTCCTGCTTCGTTCATAGCGATGACTTTCTTGTAAAGAGATTCCTGTACATAAGGTCCCTTTTTAATACTTCTACCCATTATTCATCTGCCTCCTTTCGACATTACTTAGCGTTGCGACGCTTTACGATAAACTTATCGGAGCGATGATGCTTAGCTCTGGTCTTGTAACCCATTGTAGGCTTGCCCCAAGGAGTTACAGGAGAAGGACGGCCAACAGGGGACTTACCTTCACCACCACCGTGAGGGTGATCGCAGGGGTTCATTACGGAACCTCTTACAGTAGGTCTCCAACCCATGTGGCGCTTACGTCCGGCCTTACCGATGTGCACGTTTTCGTGGTCGATGTTGCCGACCTGACCGATCGTTGCCATGCAGTTAGAGGGGATGTATCTCATTTCGCCGGAAGGAAGTCTTACCAAAACGTAATCATCTTCACGACCCATGAGCTGTGCCATGTTGCCTGCACTTCTTACGAGCTGAGCGCCCTTGCCGGGATAAAGCTCGATGTTGTGAATGAATGTACCAACAGGGATGTTGATCAAGGGGAGTGCGTTGCCGGGCTTGATGTCGGCATTTGCACCTGCGCTGATAACGTCGCCGACCTTGAGGCCGTTAGGTGCGATGATGTAGCGCTTTTCACCGTCTTCGTACTGTACAAGAGCGATGTGAGCTGAACGGTTAGGATCGTACTCAAGTGTGAGAACGGTTGCGTTCATGTCGAGCTTGTTTCTCTTGAAGTCGATTACACGGTATTTTCTTCTTTCGCCGCCGCCGTGATGACGAACGGTGATTCTGCCATAGCTGTTTCTGCCGGAGGTCTTCTTAAGGGGTTCAAGAAGGCTTCTTTCCGGAGCGACCTTGGACAAATTGCTGTAGTCGGTAACTGTCATACCTCTGCGGCCGTTTGTGGTCGGCTTATAGCTCTTTATAGCCATGTGTGTTTCACTCCTTGTTTTGTTTTAGCGGGAGTTTATTCTCCCATACGTTCGACTTACTATTTATATAGTAGTCATAATTCTCTTTGCCGGAATGTGCGGCTCAAACTGTCCGCAGGCATCCTATCAGATCATGCCGTCGAAGAATGCGATGGTCTTGGAGCCCTCAGCAAGAGTTACGATTGCCTTTTTCCACTCGGGAGTCTTACCCTCGTACTTGCCCATTCTGCGGGATCTGCCGCGAACGTGCATTGTGTTGACCTTTGCTACCTTAACGCCGAAGATCTCTTCAACAGCGTCCTTAACTTCGATCTTGTTAGCGGTCTTAGCAACCATAAAGGTGTATTTGCCCGAACGAAGGTCTTCCATGGAAGCTTCGGTGATGATGGGCTTGATGATGATATCTTGAGCAGTCTTTACCATTAGCAATAAACCTCCTCAATCTTAGCAACGGCATCGGTAACAACGATGAACTTGTCATAGTTGAGGATGTCGTAAACATTCAAGGTGTTGACCAAAGCAGTCTTAACGCCGGGAATGTTTCTTGCGCTCTTAATAACTGTCTCGTTAACTTCGGGCATTACGATGAGTGCCTTGCCTTCAACGTTCAAAGCCTTGAGCATTTCGCAAACGCTCTTGGTCTTGATTGCTTCGAACTCGATGGAGTTGAGAACAACTACGTTGTTGTCAGCGAGCTTGGTAGAAAGTGCAGACTTCATAGCAAGTCTTCTAACCTTCTTGTTGAGTGAATATCTGTAGTCGCGGGGCTTAGGACCGAGAGCTACGCCACCGTGTGTCCACTGAGGAGATCTGGTGGAACCCTGTCTTGCATGGCCTGTGCCCTTCTGTCTCCAAGGCTTTCTGCCGCCGCCGGAAACTTCAGTTCTTGTAAGAGTGGACTGTGTGCCCTGTCTCTGATTTGCGAGGTAGTTAACTACCATTGCGTGCATAACGGGAACGTTGGGTTCGATGCCCCAAATTGCATCGTTAAGCTCAGTGTCGGCAACTACATTGCCTTTAATATCATAAACGGAAATCTTTGACATTGTACTTCCTCCTTCCACTAAGCCTTCTTAACGCTGTTGATTACGGTAACGATACCGTTCTTAGGGCCGGGGATAGCGCCCTTAACTGCGATAAGATTATTTTCTGCGTCGACCTTGACAACTGTGAGGTTCTGAATGGTGACCTTTTCAGCACCCAAGTGACCGGGCATTCCCTTACCCTTATAGATTCTCGAAGGCGAAGAACATGCGCCCATAGAACCTGCGTGGCGGTGAACAGGACCCGAACCGTGGGTTTCCTTGATTCTGGAGTTGTTCCAGCGCTTGATAGTGCCGGCAAATCCTTTACCCTTGCTGATACCGCTTACGTCAACGTATTCGCCTTCGGCAAAGATGTCTGCCTTAACGATGTCGCCGACATTGAGAGCGGAAATGTCATCAAGTCTGAATTCCTTAAGAGTTTTCTTCAAGGCAACGTCTGCCTTCTTGAAATGACCTGTGAGAGGCTTCTTCAAGCTCTTTGCGGTAGCGTCTCCGAAACCGAGCTGAACAGCTTCATAGCCGTCGTTTTCAGCGGTCTTCTTCTGAACTACTACGCAAGGACCTGCCTCGATAACCGATACCGGAATTACCTTGCCGGTCTCGTCGAAGATCTGGGTCATGCCGATCTTCTTGCCGATGATACCTTTCTTCATTATGTTTCCTCCTAATTGGTTATTGGTCGGATCTCTCCGACGTGACCTGTCGTGTGACTTAATTCGCTGAGAAATCACTCGGTGATTTCTTTAGGAAATTACTTGATTTCCATTACGATGTCTACACCAGCAGGAAGTTCAAGATTCTGCAAAGCTGCTGTTGTGTCGTTTGTGGGATGCAAAACATCAACGAGTCTCTTGTGAGTTCTAAGTTCGAACTGCTCGCGGCTGTCCTTATACTTATGAACTGCACGAAGGATGGTTACGATCTCTCTGTCAGTAGGGAGCGGAATAGGTCCGGAAACCTTAGCGCCGCTTCTCTTAGCTGCTTCAACGATCTTAGCTGCTGCTGCATCAACATTCGAGTGCTCATAGCCCTTGATCTTGATTCTGATTTTTTCATTGACTGCCATTTGAACGCCTCCTTAAAATTTTCCTTGATTTTTAGGGGCTGAGTTCGGTGTTTTCGAACTCTTTCTGTCTTTTTAACACGCTTCCGTGTGTTTCGTGCTCCAGCCATTTAAAAAACCGAAAAACTTTCGTTTTTCGGTTCGACTCAGCACGACACAGCAGTATTTATGCACTCTTCGCCACAGAATTTCACATCTGTCCGCAAGATGCTAAAAGCACATACCGTGTTCATTCTTACAGTCGCCCGGTTTAAAATCGGACATACTCGGCCGAAATTACCTGACATACCGTCAGCAACCTTCAGCTTCATCGCATATCTTTTGCAGTCACGCAAGGGTTATGATACCACATAAACGGGGCGATTGCAAGCATTTTGCTCATTTTATTAAGTTTTTGTGCGTAGAATTTTCGCTTAATTTCAGCTTCATTTTTGTGCAATTTGCACACAATAAATTTATACTATCGAGCCGTCGTCAACAGTTGGTATGTTCACAAGATTCGGCACACTATCCACAGCGTTTCGCTCTGTTATATAGATCGAATAGGAATATGTCTTTTGAGTTCCGTCCGAAAGCGTAACGTCGGTTATTTCCTTCAAATATAAAAGATTCCCCTCACCGTCGAAGTAATATTTGACGGTAAAGCCGGTCATCTCACCGACGGTTTCGGTATCGCCGAGCTTCGTGATGTCATAAACATGGCAAACTTCCGTAGCCTGTTCGTTTGAAGCTATATAGGAAAGCTCATTATTGACAGCGCTCTTATAAAATAGTATAAGCCCCTCACCGGCATAGGGATATGGAACGTCGCGCGAATATGCCGCAAAGCTTTCATCTCCGGTCTGAGCGAAGTCATAGGTGCCGTTTTCTTCGGTAAACTGCTCATAGCCGTTGTTATACTGTGCGATATAGATGCCGTCGCCGATCCCGATATAGGAATAGGTCATCATATCCTTCTCGTCATATTTAAAAATGAAGATCTGCTCAGATTCGCCCGTTTCATCATTTATAACGTCAACTCTTGCGGAGTTAAGCGAAACGTATTCTTTGCGAGCTGCCAAAATGAGCTCTTCGCCGGCGACAGGCTCAGCCAAGCATCCTGTGAAAAGGGTTGCCGTCAAGGCGAGTACTATTATAATAAGGAGTGATTTCGAGATCTTCATTTCGTTTGCCTTTCTTTTTCGGGAATAAAAATCGCCCCTTGAGATCAAAGGGGCGCTTATGTATTCGTTATTTGCCTCTTCTTCCGCGCTTTTTAACGTCCATCGTGCGCTTAAGGTCGGACATTCTGTCCTCACTCGATGCCTTGAACTTGGAAAGCATATCCTCGAAGTTTGCATCGGTCACCGTGCTCTTCGGCTCATATGCATATTCTGCGTTTTCGATCGCAGAAATGTCGATGGTTTCCTTCTTCACGGGCTTTTTGGGAGCAGGTCGTCTATACGCAGGTGCTGAATCCTTATCCTTGTCGGTGACACGCTCCGACCTATCCTGCTTCGGTTTGAAATCACCTTTTTTCTGATGATCGCCGTTTCTCATAGGCTTTTCGGGCGCAGGCATGGCCTTCTTTATTGACAAGCTGATCTTGCCGTCATCAGCAATGGTCATGACCTTGACCTTTACCGTTTGTCCGACAGTCAAAACGTCCTTAATATCGTTGACGAAGGTGTTCGAAACCTCCGAAATATGGACCATTCCGCTCTTTCCGCCGCCGAGATCGACAAATGCGCCGAATTTCAATATTCCTGTTACTTTTCCTTCCAAGATGCTTCCGACTTCGAGTTGCATATTAATTTGTAATTCCTCTTTCCCTATCTTTTGTGTTATTTATTTCCCCGACGGTTTGGCATAGAATCTTGTCTCTCTGGGATAGGCATATCCCAAGCGTTCAACTGCGACGGTGAGCATATATTCACGTTCATCCGTTGAGTTGAGGATCCTCAAATATTCGTCGTTTTCCTGTCTGGTCTCAATGATCTCCTGTTGCAGGCGTTCGATAGTTGCTTTTTGTTCGGCAATGTCAGCCTGTGTTGAAATTATTGTACCGACGGCATATACAAGAACCAGTGTAAAAACAGCAAGCTTAAACAGGTCCGCAAAATGCGAACGCTTTTTTCTTTCGGTTTTTGCCATTTTTACGCCTCCTTGCTAAAAGATAATAACACACAATGTATTATACTACAAAACCCAAGAACAGCGCAAGGTCAATTTTGTTAATTTTCTTTCTCAGTTTTAAAAAACGGCAGTCCGCACAAAACCGACACGATTCTTTTGCATATTTTCACCACTGTTGACAGACTTACAGCCAAAATTTCCTTTATAACTCTGCCGGGAAGAAGGATATAGATCAAAAAGCCCGAGGACATTCCGAAAAGAACGAACGCTCTCAGCGCTCCCGAACACATTTCAGTACAAAAGCTATAGAAGGATATACCGAACAGCGAGAAGAAAACTGCATCCTCGATGAACACCGCCGCATCGCTGTGCTTAATGCTTTGGCGGAGCGCTCTTAGGATGTCAAACAAGCTTCCCAAAACGGCGCCGAGAATTATGCTGAGCCCGAAAAGCCGAAGCTCAGCCGACGTCCCGAAAAATTCACGCAAAGGGGTCACGTCATTCATCGTGTGATCTTCCCCCAAACGCCAAGCTTACGCTTGCGGTCCCTGTCGCCGTAAACGATGGATCTGATATCGCCCTCCACCGTCAGCGCCCCCGTTTCGACATTTATTTCACCGACCTTGAGCCCTTTTCCCCGAATGACCAGCTCGCCAAGCTCGGTATACACCGAAACACAGTCGCTGTCGAAGCTTTCGGCATCGGTGACTCCCGAGACCGACAGCTTTCGCCTTGACTCCAATATCAGATTATGAACGCTTTGCCACTGTTCGCTCATGCTAACGCCTCCTTTTTATATAAGGTATGCGCTGGATTCAGCGAAAATGCCCCGGCTTTGCGGATCCGGGCGCCCACGCCGCTTTCGCGGCACTCGGCGCCCGAAGGGGGCGAAGCCCCCGCCGTTGCCCGAAGGGCAACGGCTCCCCGACCGCTCTCGCGGTCGGGGCAGATGCGCGCCAAAGGCGCGCATCGGGCTTCGCCCTTACGCTGTACGCAAAAAAAGATCCGCCCCAAAAAGGAGCGGATCCCGATTCAGATATCAATTATGCTGCAAGTGAAGGATCAGCGAACATTGCATTGAGTTCTTCGATGTAATATTCGATCTGTTCACCATACTGTTCCTTAAGCTGTGCCCAGGTAGAGGGATTGTTGCCCAAGGTACCGCCGATGCAGTTCGAGATAGCAGACTTGAGCTGGCTCTGACAGCCGCTGGAGAAGTTAACGATAGAGTTGGAGTTTGCGATCTCGTAGCAAATATCAAGCATCTGGAGCATTTCGTCTGTCCACATATAGATCTCTTCGAGCTGCTTTCTGTCGATGTCGATAACAGTGGGGTCGAGGATCTTGAAGCGTTCGCACTGAGTATAAAGAGCTACGCCCTCAGGGTTAGATGCGCCGGAGATGATGTGATATCCGCAAGGCTGAGAAGCAAGGTAATAGTTGCCGTCGCCGTTTTCGCTTCTGGGCATCGGGCAGAACATCAATTCTTCTGCTTCAATGTCACCCCAGACCTGGTTGATGTTTTCAACGGTGTCGGTGAAGCCCCACTTTTCAACAGGATAGAACAAGCAAAGACCTTCCTTGATGCCGGCGCCTACGGTGCTGTTGTTACGGCAAGCATAGGAGTTGTTCCATCTGGGATAGATGCACTCGTTCTTGGAGAGGTTATAGATATAATCCTGAGCTGTTTCGATCAAAGGATTGTCGATGTCGGAAACGAACTGACCGTCCTTGATAGCAACGATGGTAACGCCGGTAGAGTCAACGAATGCCTGGTTCCAGTACCAACCGTCAAGAGCATATCTGTCATCGTCAGGATCAGAGAAGTCTACGCACATTTCATAGAATACGTCCCATGTCCACTCATCATTATAATAGAGCTCAGCGGGATCGTCATAGCCCCATTCTTCCATAACTCTTCTGTTGTATGCACAAACAGTGGTAGCCTTAACGTCGGTAATGATAGCGTAAGGATTGCCGCCCATAGAGAAGTAGTTTTCAGAGAAGCTCTTCATGCCGACCCAAAGGGGATCGTCATAGTCAACGTATTCCTCAACTGAAATGAACATGCCCTTAATGCAGTAATAAGGGAAGGTCGTTACAGAGCAGGTGGTGAAGTCGGGAGAGTTTCCGGACAGGATGAGGTTTGCGAGGTCGTCAAAACGGCCGTCATATGTACATTCGACCCATTCGATCTCGCATCCGTACTTTTCTGCGAAGGTCCAATAACCGGTGTTAACGATTTCGTCCTCGTCATAGTTGTGGAAGTCATCGGTCCACTTGTGGAACTTGATGGTAGTTCCCGAAGCAAGTGTGGTCTCAGCATCAGGCAATGTGATACCGGCTGCTGCCAAGATAGCTTCTGCGTCTTCAGTGGAGAGTGTGAGCTTAACGATCTCACGTCTGTCTCCTCCGCATCCGACAAGAACGAATACCATCAAAAGTACCATTGCCAACGCAATAATTTTCTTTGTCATCTGATCATTTCCTTTCCGAAGCGGTATTAACGCTCCATTAAATGTTTTAACACATTATATTATTAGCATTAACATTCTATCATATATTGCTCCGAAACCTCAATATGCGTTTTAGTCAAAAAAGTATGCTTTTTTTATGCAGAATGCAAAGATTTTTTCAACCTTTCAAAATTTTCGCGCGTTCGCGCAATTTTTTGGCAGCCTCACATCTGCCTTCGCGCAATAATAAATGCACCCCGATCCTTCGAGGTGCATTATAGCGTTTTGAATTACTCATCGCCCTTTGCGATGAATTCTTGGATAGTAACATTGAGCTGATCAACGTAGTATTCCAAAGCCTCCTGGTTAGCTTCCTTGAGCTGTGCCCAAGAAGAGACCGACGAGCCGTGTGCGGAATCATAGAAGTTGGAAACATAGCCGTTGATCCTGTCACCGAAGTTATAGGAGAAGATAACGCCGTCCGAGTTGTTTGCTATTTCGTAGCAGGTATCCCACATTTGGAGCATTTCCTCATTCCAAAGATAGGTCTCTTCGAGCTGACGGCGGTCAATAGAGATGACCGTAGGATCCAAGATCTTGAAGCGGTCGCACATTGCCAACAGAGCTGCGCCTTCGTGGTTTGTGCCGCCCTTTACAAGAGCATAGCCGTTGGGCGAGCAGTTAAGATAATACTTGCCGTCGCCGTTGGCATCTCTCGGAACAGGACAGAACATCAATTCGCCTTCGGCAATATCGCCCCAGATGTTGGACATTTCCTCAACGGGGCCGGTGAATACATAAGTACCTCTTATGTGGAAGAGACAAAGGCCTTCCTTCATGCCTCCGCCCTCGGTGCCGTTTCTTAACGACCAGCCGTTGTTCCACCAAGGATATACGCATTCGTTCTTGGCGAGTTCATAAAGAACGTTAGCGGCTCTTTCAAGTCTCGGGTCATCAACGTTCGTTTCAAACAAGCCAGTCTCCGTGTTATAGAACACGATCTCAGCGCCCGAGGAATCCATAATGCCGCTTGTGAAGCTCCAGCCGTCGAGAGCGTATCTGTCCTCGTCGGGGTCAGAGAATTCTACGCACATTTCATAGAATACGTCCCAAGTCCACTCATCATTATAATAGAGCTGTGCGGGATCGTCAAAGCCCCATTCGTCCATAACTCGGCGGTTATATGCAACTACCTGACCGAAAGCGATGTCGGTACACATTGAATATACGTTGTCACCGATAGCACAGTAGTTATATACATAGTCCTTAACGCCCGCCCAAAGCGGATCGTCATAGTCGATATAGTCGTTAACGGGAGCAAAGAAGCCCTGTAGTGTCAAGCCGGGATACACACCCGAGCCGGACTGTGTGAAGTCGGGGGAGTTGCCCGAAAGAATAAGGTTTGCGAGGTCGTCGCTATAGCTTGAGTATGTGCATTCGACCCACTGAACGTCACAGTTATACTTGTTCTGGAAGGTCCAGAAGCCGGTGTTTATGACCTCATCCTCCGCATAGTTGTGGAAACCGTCATACCAAGAATACCACTTAACTATGGTATTGGCTGCCGCTGTAGCCGAAGCATCGGGGAGCGTGATTCCTGCTGCTGCGAGGATCGCTTCAGAGTCTTCGGTGGAAAGAGTGAGCTGAACGATCTCACGCTTATTGCCGCCGCATCCGACAAGGGCAAACACCATTAAAAGCACCGTTGCCAAAGCTATTATTTTCTTTGTCATCAATTTCATTCCTCTCTTGATAGTTTGTGTCACAAGCGAATATAACATCATGTTTAACATTTTATCATATTTGTTGAGCTGTTTCAATATGCGATTTAGTCAAAAACGCCTGCGTTTTGTGCAACACAATGCCGAAATGCGCGATTTCGCAGAAAAAAACAGCTCCCGAGGAGATCCTCAAGAGCTGTTTAATATTTTAAAAGATTATCCTATTTCGCCCGCTTCGAGCTTTGCTATATACTCAGCAACGTCGGCATTAAGCTGTTCAACATAGAACAGGATGGATTCTTCGTTGGCTTCCTTGACCTGTGCCCATGTCTTGGCTGTTGCCATTCTTCCAAGGTTCATTGTGTTTTCGATAGCGATGCTTCTGAGCTGAGTGCCCAATCCTGCGCCGAGGTTCAAAACGGTATAAGGACTTTCGGAGAGCTCGATGCAATGATCGTACATATCAAGCATTTCTTCAGTCCACATATAGGTTTCGATAAGCTGCTGCTTGTCGATAGAGATAACGGTAGGATCCAAGGTCTTGAATCTGTTGCATGCTGCCAAAAGTGCAACGCCCTCAGGGTTGGTCGAGCCGGTTACCAAGAGGAAGCCGCCGATCTTTGTTCCAATGTAATAGTTGCCGTCTCCGTCAGGGTCACGGGGAAGCGGAACGAACATCAATTCGCCTGCTTCAATGTCGCCCCAAATTGCGTTAACTTCTTCAACGGGCGCTGTGAAGCCCCATGTACCGACAACATAGAACAAGCAGTCGCCTTCCTTGATGCCGCCGCCTTCAACGTCGTTTCTGGGTGTCCAGCTCTTGTTCCAAACGGGATAGATGCACTCGTTCTTCTTGAGCTCATAAATAAGGCTTGCTGCTCTTTCGAGGCCGGGGTTGTCAAGATCGGCTTCATAAAGACCCGTCTCGGGGTTATAGATAACGGTTGCGGTGCCGCTCATCTCCATGAGGGAGGTGTCATAGAACCAGCCGTCAAGAGCGTATCTGTCCTCGTCGGGATCGGAGAATTCCAAGCACATATCATAGAATTCATCCCAAGTCCATTCGTCGTTAGCATAAAGGTCTGCAGGATCGTCAAAGCCCCATTCGTCCATAACACGTCTGTTGTATGCACAAACGTCGTCGAACTTGAGCTCATAGATCATTGCATATCTGTTACCTGCGAGAGAAAGATATGTGTCACAGAAGTCCTTTGTTCCCGTCCAAAGCGGATCGTCATAGTCGATATAGTCATTAACAGGCTGGAACACGCCCTTGATGGCGTATGTAGGGAAGTAGTCGATATCGTCTGCGGGGAAGAAGTCGGGAGAGTTGCCGGATAAAACGAGGGTTGCGAGTCCGTCATATCTCTCACTCCATACGCATTCGATCCAGGTTACGTCACAGCCGTATTTTTCTTTAAAGGTGAAGAAACCGGTGTTAACGATCTCAGCCTCAGAGTAGTTGTGGAAAGGATCATGCCAGGAGTACCATTTTATAACGGTTCCTGCCGCTGCAGTTTCGGATGCATCGGGAAGCGTGATACCTGCTGCTGCCAAAATAGCTTCAGCGTCTTCGGTGGAGAGAGTTACTTCGACGATCTGACGCTTGTTGCCGCCGCAGCCTACAAGAGCGAAGACCATCATAAGTACCAATCCGATACAAATAAGTCTTTTCATAAATTCCTCCTATAAATATAAGAAAATTAAACATAGTCTTACTCTATAATAATATATCATTTTGCACCTCAAATCCATTGGCAATTCCTATGAAAATAACCGCAACAGTTTGTGCAAAGCGCAAAACAGCCCTTGTTATATTAAACAAGGGCTGTTTCAAAAAATTAAAATTTTAATACTAAATTGTATTTTATTCAGCTGTTTCGCCGTTAATAAATGCAGCTACGTTTGCGTTGAGCTCGTCAAGATAATACTGCAATGCTTCAGCGTTGCTTTCCTTAGCCTGTGCCCAAGTGGTAGCGTTGTCAGGCGAGTTTCTTGCGATGGACTTCAATCCGTCAGAGCGAGAATAGAGCTGGCTGCCCAAACCTTCGCCGTATTCGACCAAGGTGTTTTCACCCTTCTGAGCGAGAGCCTTACAAGTGTCATACATTTCAAGCATTTCTTCTGTCCAGAGATACTTTTCTTCGAGCTGGCGTCTGTCGATAGATACAACAGTGGGGTCCAAGGTCTTGAATCTTTCACAAGCAGCATAGAGTGCAACGCCTTCGGGATTCTCAGCACCGCTGATGATGCAGTAACCTGCAGCGTTAGCCTGGATGTAATAGTTGCCGTCACCGTTAGGGTCACGAGGCAAAGGAACGAACATCAATTCGCCTGCGGCGACGTCGCCCCAATTCTGTGAAATTTCTTCAACCGTACCGGTGAATGCCCAAGTACCGCGGATGTAGAAGAGGCAAAGACCTTCCTTAACGCCTGCGCCTTCGTTGTCGGTACCGTTTCTGGTTGCCCAGCCGTTATCCCACAAAGGATAGATGCATTCGTTCTTGGAGAGGTTGTATAAGAGCTCAGCAGCTCTTTCGAGTCTGGGGTCGTCAACGTTCGAGACATACTGGTTGGTTGTGAGGTCTAACGATACGATCTGAGTACCGCAGGAGTCCATGATAGCGCTGGAATATGCCCAACCGTCGATAGCATATCTGTCTTCATCGGGATCGGAGAAGTCTTCGCACATTTCATAGAATACGTCCCAAGTCCATTCGTCGTTAGCGAAGAGCTCAGCAGGATCATCAAATCCCCATTCTTCGATAACTCTCTTATTATAAGGAACAACGCTTTCGAAGCCGTTGTCGGTTGCGATTATGTAATGCTTTCCGCCCAAGGAGAAGTATTTCTCAACGAAGTCCTTCATATCTGCCCACAACGGATCGTCATAGTCGATATAGTCGTCAACGGGCAAGAACATTCCCTTGATGGCATATGTGGGGAAGGTCTCGTTAGAGGAAGGATAGAAGTCGGGAGCTGTACCGCCGAGGATGAGGGTTGCGAGCTCGTCGAATCTTGCTGACCAAGTGGTCTCTACCCACTGGATCTCACAGCCGTACTTTTCCTTGAAGGTGAAGTAACCGGTGTTAACGATCTCAGCTTCGTCATAGTTGTGGAAAGAGTCATACCAAGAGAACCACTTTATAGTAGTTCCGGCAGCTACGGTTGATTCAGCATCGGGAAGTCTGATACCTGCTGCTGCCAAAATTGCTTCAGCGTCTTCGGTGGAAAGAGTTACTTCAACGATCTGACGTCCGCCTTTGCCGCAGCCGACAAACGCAAAGATCATGAGTAAAACCAAACCGAGAGCAAAAAGTCTTTTTGTTTTCATAATTTACCTCCAATGTAATTAGATAAATATATTTTACCTCTATTTTGGGTTTAAATCAATTCTCTAATTAACCAATTCGGGAACTGTTCTTTTGTGCATATATAATCAATTTCAGTGTTGATTTTGATCAATGATCAGCCCGCATCAACAAGGAAAAGCTCCCCGACGGATCGGAGAGCTTTGGTGCTGAGTGTTATTCGGCTGCTTTGCCGTTAATGAATTCCTCAAGGTCTGAGTTGAGTACTTCGACGTAATAGTCGACCTGTACGCCGTACTGTTCCTTGAGCTGAGCCCATGTTGCGGCATCCTGATTGTGGCCGTTGCGTTCGATGGTGTCAACAGCGTTGTAAAGCTTTGTGCCGTAGCCGGCGTCATAAACTACCATTACGCTGCCCGAGTTTGCGATCTCGACACAGGTGTCGTACATATTAAGCATTTCCTCAGTCCAAAGATAGGTCTCTTCGAGCTGACGGCGGTCGATGTCGATAACGGTGGGATCCAAGGTCTTGAATCTGTCGCAAGCTGCCAAAAGTGCAACGCCTTCGGGATTTTCAGCGCCCGAAACGAGGCAGTAGCCGGAAGGAGTGGATTCGGTGTAATAGAAGCCGTCACCCTGAGCGTCTCTGGGCAAGGGAACGAACATAACTTCGTTCTCGGTAACGTCACCGAAGAGGTTGGAGATGTCGTCAACAGGGCCGGTGAAGAGCCATGTGCCGCTGATATAGAAGAGGCAAAGACCTTCCTTGATGCCGGCGCCTTCGGTAGAGTTTCTCAAGCTCCAGCCGTTGTTCCATCTGGGATATACACACTGGTTCTTGGAAATATTATAAAGGAGATCGGCGGCGCGCTCGATTCTGGGATCGTCTAAGTTGGAAACGAATTTCTGTGTTTCGGTGTCATAGGAAACGATAGACTGACCGCAAGAGTGCATAAGTCCCAAAGTGAACCACCAGCCGTCAAGAGCGTATCTGTCCTCGTCGGGATCGGAGAATTCTACGCACATTTCATAGAATACGTCCCATGTCCATTCATCATTATAATAAAGATCGGCAGGATCGGCAAATCCCCACTCCTCCATAACACGTCTGTTATATGCAACGACGTTGTTGAAGGTCATGTCGGTGACGATCAAATAATGCTCACCGCCCAAGGAGAAATAGTTGTCGGCATATTCCTTAACGCCTGCCCAAAGGGGATCGTTATAGTCAATATAGTCATCGACAGACTGGAACACGCCCTTGATCGCATAGTTGGGGAAGGTGTTAGCCTCACCGGGATAGAAGTCGGGTGCGTTGCCGGACAGGACAAGGTTTGCAAGATCGTCAAATCTCTTATCCCATTCACATTCGATCCAGTTTACGTCACAGCCGTATTTTTCCTTAAAGGTGAAGAAGCCGGTGTTGACGATCTCATCCTCAGCATAGTTGTGGAAGGAATCCCACCAAGAGAACCAATCGACGGTCGTTCCTGCTGCCGCAGTAGATTCAGCGTCGGGCAACGTGATACCTGCTGCTGCCAAAATTGCTTCAGCATCCTCAGTTGAAAGTGTTACTTCAACTATCTGTCTTTTATTACTTCCGCAGCCTACGAGTGCAAAGACCATCAGCAGCGTAAGCGCAATAGCTATAAATCTTTTCATAATTACCTCCCAAGTACAATTATATAATATTATTATACAACAGAATACGCCGCTTTTCCATTTGTTTTTCTCACAATAATTTGGGGGTGCTTTTATAGCTATTCAACAAACGTGCCGTCTAAAACAAAGATCCGCTCCCTTTCGGAAGCGGATCGGACGTTTATTTATCATTCGTCATAGTCGGTGATCATTGAATTGAGCTCATCGATGTAATATTCAATGGTATCTCTGTTTTGTTCCTTAAGCTGTGCCCAGGACGTAGGCTCTGCGGCTCTGGTGATGCCGTTGGAGATGGTGTTCAAAGCGTTGCCCAAATTCTGTTGAACGTCACCCTCAAGCACGATGATGGGATCACGGGCTGCAAGCTCTTCACAGTGATCATACATATCGAGCATCTCGTTGGTCCAGTAATACTTTTCCTTGAGCTGTTTCTTGTCGATGTCTACAACTGTGGGGTCGAGCTTCTTGAATCTTTCACAGGATGCCAAAAGTGCAACACCTTCGAGGTTGTCGCCGCCTGCGACCATGCACAAGCCGGAAATAGCGGTGTTGAGATAATACTTGCCGTCGCCGCTAGGGTCACGAGGCATCGGAACGAACATAACTTCGTTCTGTGTAACGTCGCCCCAGATAGCTGAGATCTCTTCAACAGGGCCGGTGAAGTAGCTGGTCTCGATCACATAGAAGAGGCAAAGACCTTCCTTAAGACCTGCGCCGAAGGTACCGTTGTTTCGGAGTGCCCAGCGGTTGGTGCCTTCGTGATAGCAACAGTCGTTCTTGACAAGGTCATAGACCAGGTTCTGTGCTCTTTCGATCTCGGGAGAGTCGATATTTGAATAGAAGGTGCCGTTTTCGTCGATCTGTAACACCTGCTGACCGGTGGACTGTACCAAACCGCTCTGATATGCGTAGCCGTCGAGTGCGTAACGGTTTTCGTCGCCGTCAGAGAAGTCCATGCACATTTCATAGAATACGTCCCATGTCCATTCGTCGTTGTAATAGAGCTCAACGGGATCTGTGAAGCCCCATTCTTCCATAACTCTTCTGTTATAAACACAAACGTCACGGAAGGTGATATCGGTGATGATGGAATAGTGCTTGTCGCCCAAAACGAAATAGTCTGCGGCGTCGGCAACGCCCTGCCACAAAGGATCGGTATAGTCGATATAGTCATCAACATATGTGAACATTCCCTTGATACAGCTCATCGGATATGTAGCAGTCGCCGATGTTCCCGCGGGGAAGCAGTCGGGAGCATTACCTGCCAAAACGAGGTTAGCCAAGGTATCGAGTCTTTCAAAATAGTCACATTCGATCCAGTTGATCGAGGAGCCGTACTTCTCAGTGAAGGTGAAATAGCCGGTGTTGACGATCTCATCCTCGGAATAGTTTTGGAAGGGGTCATACCAACAAAGCCAGTCAACAACGGTTCCCGAAGCTATCGTTTCGGAAGCGTCAGGCAAGGTGATACCTGCTGCTGCCAAAATTGCTTCGGAGTCCTCTGTCGAAAGGGTGACCTTAACGACCTGGCGCTTGTTGTCTTTACATCCGACAACAACGAATACCATCAAAAGAACCAAGAGCAACGCTAAAATTCTTTTCATTGAAAATTTCCTCCATTCTTGTTTGATTACAGCATTATATACTGTTCCAAGTATACAACTAGAGTATATCAAACGAAAGCGGTCAAAATCAATTGGCAGTATTGACATATTTTAATTATCATTTTTGTAAAAGCCGTCATTTACAAGAAAATCCGCAAAATTAATTGATGTATCCTCATCTAAAGATTGATAAATCGAGATTTGGATACATCAAATTTTATTTATATGCAATTCCTTGATAGGTGTTTCGCCTTGCGAGCTCCAAGTCGATACCGTTTAAGACCGAGCGCTTATCCATGCTCCACAAGGGCGCCAAAAGTGTGCGCCTGTCGCCGTCGCCCGTAAGCCTTCCGATCGCTGTCTCGGGCGGCAGGATCTCCAGCTGATCGCACACCAGCGAGATATATTCATCCTTTTCCATCGTCCCGATCTCGCCGCGCAAATAATCCCGAGCCATTTTCGTGCCCGAAATTATATGCAAAAGGTGGATCTTCACTTCCTGAGGTCTTAAGGATGCAACCTTTTGCGCCGTTCGCATCATGTCGTCATAGCTTTCGCCGGGAAGTCCGTTTATTATATGCACGCCGAGGTTTATTCCCCGCTCCCTCAGAAGCTCATAGCCTCTCAAGAAACCGTCAAAGTTTTCGCAGCGGTTTATCCTTTTCGAGGTCTCGTCGTTAGCGGTCTGGAGCCCCAGCTCAACGGTCAAAAACGTCCGCTTTGATATCTGTGCCAAAAGCGAGGCTTTTTCCTTGTCGATACAGTCAGCTCTTGTCGATATGCTCAGCCCCGCAACGGGCAGCTCGAGCGCCGCATCATATATCTTTTTAAGCTCATTAACGCTTGCGTGAGTGTTTGTTCCGGCTTGAAGATAGGCGATGCACTCAAAATCCTGCCATTTGTTTATATAGAGCTTTTTCGTTTCTTCAAACTGATGCAAAAAGCTCTCGCTCGGGTTCCCCGCGAACTCGCCGGACAAAGCGCCCGAGCAATATGTGCAGCCGCCAACGCCACAGGTTCCGTCGCGATTCGGACAGCCAAGCCCCGCGTTCAGCGGGATCTTCACTGTCTTTTTGCCGAATCTGCGCTTATATTCCCAGTCAAGCGTGTGAAAACGCTTGTTAGTGTCGGAATAGGGGAAGGGATTTATCATTCTTCCTCCTCATCAGAGGGAACGATCTCATCCTCTTCCGAAGTCTCCTCACCGAAAACATCCTCTGTATCCTCTTCGGGAGCAAGCATAACCTCAGATTCTTCGCTCGTTTCGGTCACTTCGGTCAGATATTCGCCGTAGCAATATGCCACGCCGCCGTCATAATAGATCGCTGCCCAGCCGTTTTCGAGAAGCTCGATGACTCTGACCTCGGTGCCTGTTCTGAACTGTGTTATGACATCCGAATCGGTAGAGGGAAGAGTTCTGACGTTGAGGGACGAAGTCGTGAGCATTATGAACGTTTCTGGCTCCTCACCCTCAATAATGCTGACGGTGACGTCGGGAACCTTTTCGGGAGCAGCTTCGGTCAGATATTCGCCGTAGCAATAAGAGATCATTCCGTTATAATATATCTTTGCCCAACCGTCGGACATCAGCTCGATAACCTCAACGGCATCGCCTGCTTCAAAATAGCCCATGATGGCGGAATCGGAAGAGGGCGCAAGGCGGATGTTGACCGTTGCGGTTGCATAAAGGGTATATGTTTCGGGGATCGTCGCCTCGGTTTCGGGTGTTGCGGGAGCTTCCGTCGCCTCAGGAGGAGTTGTCGTGATCTCCTCAGCGGTCGTTGCCTCTGTTGTGGTGACGGCAGGGATAGGATCGATCGGGCTTTCGGGTAAAACAGTCTCCTCATCGGGGATATCCTGTGAGGGAGTCCCGTCAGTCTCAATAAATCCAAGCCATGCACCGAGCTTTTGGATGCTTTCTTTAAAAGGAAGTGTTTCGTTATAGATATTGTCGAGCTGTTCGGTATAGCTTCCGTCGATAACGGTGTCGGAGTTGAATTTGACCTCAAACATTTCTTCGATGTCCCCGCGGGAAACAAATCCGAAGCTGAGCGATGCTGTAACGATCATTACAAGGGGCAAAGCAAGGCTCAAAAAGTTGAATTTGTCAGCCTTTGATTCACGGCCCATATCCTGTAAAAGGCGGTCAGCCTCTCTATAGTTAAGGCTTGCCGCACGGCTGTATTTGATGTCAAATTCGTCGCCCTTTTTACCGATCTCGAACTTCGGGACTTCGGGCTTGACAGCCGCCTCAGCCTTCTTTTCCGATACGGAAACAGCGCCGGAATTCGGCTTTGACTTTTTTCTTTTCGCCATATAGCTTCGCTCCTTTCTTTCAAAATGAGTTTTATATTGCAGATACCATCGCAACGGTGGACAGCACCAAAAGCA
Source organism: uncultured Oscillospiraceae bacterium (assembly GCA_964650705.1). Lineage (GTDB taxonomy): Bacteria > Bacillota > Clostridia > Oscillospirales > Ruminococcaceae > Faeciplasma. The sequence continues at coordinate 166,065 of CAZYUJ010000003.1, read as the reverse complement.
TCACGGTCACGCCTATGCTGACGGCACGAAGCGTTGAATATGCTCTCTCGTTTGATGCCATTTTTTCGCGGATGAAGGTATATATCCATTTGTATATAGGTGTGATGCTGATAAGAGCAAACGCAAGCCAGAACGCCGAGCGCATAAGCTCGGAGTACAGTGCATAGGAGATATCGAAATCATACGCTTCTTTGTTGAGCGATAGGACAAATTCTCCGAAGCCTTGGGGCGAGGATACGCCCAAAATGAAATAACCCAAGATCAAAATGACAGCCGTCAAAGCTCCGTCGGCAAAGGTCTTTGTTCCGCTAAGGCTTTCGATCATCATCGCAAGCGCCAAAAGTGCCAAAAATGCACACGCACCTGCTCCTGCTCCGAAGCAAACGCCAACGATAAGGGAGATCAAAACAAGCTGCCAAGCGCCCTTTTTGCCCGAAAAATTCTTTTTGATGACATATTTTCCGCCGTAATAGAAATCTCCGACATGGTCGGTCACGGTGCTTCGCAGGCTGATGCAGGCAACCTCATTCGGAAGCGAAATTCCGCCCATGAGCGCAAGACCCGAGGACATCTCGCAAAAGCCGATGATGACGACATATATCTCGACAGCGGATGCCGCGATAAGTACGATCTGATTCATCCAAGGGCTCACGCCGTTCAAGACCGCCGCCTGACACACACGCTCGAGCGCAAAGCCCAAAACGGTAACTCTTGCGAGCCCGAAGATGAAGCCTTCAAGCCCGTGTGCGGTCTTCGCAAGGGTCATGTTGCGATGCTTGATGTCATCACGCAGCAAGGAATACTCCGCCAAAGGAGAAACAAGGATAAACTCATATGAAATGAGGTATACCGCAAGGGCTAAGAGATCAGTCTCGGCATCCAGACCGTTTTTGACTTCATTCAAATATAAAAGCGAACGTGCCGCAAAGAGCAAAAATCCGATCTGACAGACCGATCCCAAGACGGTTCTTGCTTCGCCCAAGCCGATAACGCACAAAAGTGCCGACACCAAAGCGGCAGCTCCGCCCAAAATGTGAGCGAGCTTTGAATATTTTTTCGACATGAGCCTTGCTGCGAGGTATATTGCGAATACGGGCAGAATTATAAGTGCATAATAAAGGTGTCTGCCCCAGCAGATGAAAACAAGGGATGCGATGACGCTGACGGTATTTTTCTCCCACGGTTCACGGAAGATGAACAAAAGTGTTAAAACAATGGGCAAAAACGCAAAAACGAACAAAATGTCGGTATAGAGCACGGACTTAGCTCCTTTCTTTAATGCTGCTTTGTTAAAAAGCATTATATCACACCGCTTCATTTTTATCAAGGTAAACACAGAACTTACTGCGCCGTCCCCCGAAAAATTCCGTTTTCTTTCATACAGTTTTCACACAGTGGGATATAATAAGATTTGTCAATTAGCTCGCCGTGCAAACTTCTCGGCAATAATTACATTTATTACGGAGGTTATTTTATGACCGATTTTAACGATATCAACCAAAATGATCAAAACGAAAGCACTCAGGAGCAAAAGCTCGAATCTCCTATCGAAGTGACCTATGAAGAGGTCGAGACTCAAGAGATCAGACCCGAGCCCGTTAACGATCAGCGTGCGGAATATACCTATGGTGAGCCTGCCGCACAAAACAGCACAGAATATAACGGTAACCGCTATGCTCACTCAGCACAGCAGGATCATCAAAACACCAACAGACCTTATTATTCAAGCACAAATGAATATGTCTATTCTCCCGATGCTCCGAAAAGATCTTCGGGCAACGGCGGAAAGGTAGCCCTTGCGCTTATAGCTATCGTTTTGGGCATCTTTGTCGTTGCGGTCAGCTCGATAAGCGCTTTCATCGCAGTGACAGGCTTCGATCCCTCGACCGTTATTGAGGAAAACATAATCGAGAAGGATCCTCTTAACAACGGTGATCACACCGAGCTTCCCGGAGTCAGCCTTCCCGATCAAAAGGATCCCGAGGTTTCTCAGAACGGGGAAGAAAATAATCCTCAGCCTTCTGATATTGATACAAACAGAAGCTATCCCTCACTTGAACAGCTTGCAACACCCGAGGATGCTATGTCGCTTCCCGACATATATGACAAGGTATCTCCCTCTGTCGTCGGCGTTTCCTGTACTCTTGACCGTTCCACTGCGACCGGCACGGGAATCATCATCAGCGAGGACGGATATATCATCACAAACGCTCACGTCGTTGAGGATGCGGTCTCCGTCATCATCGTTGACCAGGATATGAACGAATATGATGCTGTCGTTATCGGTGCTGACTCTCAGACCGACCTTGCAGTATTGAAGATCGAGGCTTCGGGACTCGTTGCCTGTGAATTCGGAAAATCCGGCGAATTAAGAATAGGCGAGCTCGCTGTCGCTATCGGAAACCCTTTGGGCTTTGAGCTCTATGGCACGATGACAAGCGGTATCATTTCGGGTCTTAACAGAACCATCACCATCGGTGAAAACGAAATGACCCTTATCCAGACAAACGCTTCCATCAACAGCGGTAACTCAGGCGGCCCGTTGATCGACGCTTACGGCCGAGTTATCGGCATAACCTCTGCAAAGGTTGCTTCAACCTATGGCGAGGGATTGGGATTCGCTATCCCGATCGACGAAGCGCTCCCCATCATCGAAGATCTTATCACTCACGGCTACGTTACCGGAAGACCGATGATCGGCGTTTCGGGCGAAAACATTACTACCATCATGTCGATGTATTACCGTTTGCCACAGGGCGTATACGTCAGATTCGTAACTCCCGATTCCCCCGCAGAGGACGCAGGAATCAAGGCAGGCGACATCATCATCGGCATCCAGGGTGAATCCATCACCACGATGGATGAGCTTAACGATATCAAAAACCAATATTCTGCCGGCGATACTATCACTTTGACTATCTATCGCGACGGTGTTAATATGGATGTGAATCTTGTCCTGGGCGAAGCTACAACAGCCGCAGGATAAAAGCGTAAGAGGCATCTGCGCGCATATCAATACGGATGCCGAGGGCTATGGGGCGCCCGCAAGCTGCAAAAGCCCCGTCAACCATCAATAAGGTGATGCATCCCCCTTGCTGTGAAACTTCTCCTCTTTCCCGGCTTTGTATCGCCTTTTGATTCATATTTTCCCTTTCTTGAAGGTTATAACGCCTTCATGTGCAGGGCTCAGAGCTTTCGGCTGAGCCCTGCACCTCCCACTCAAAATTTCCAACCATGTGTTGTGATTTTTTCCTTTCCGCAAACTCCCCCGAGCGATCGGGGGAGTTTTGTTTGTATCAGGGCATGAAGGATAGAAGGACTCGCTTTCCGATGCGCTCGGCTTGTCTTACAGCCGAGATCACTTCGGGAGTCCTGCCGTCCCAAACGGCAACGATACACTCTGCCTGTTCAATAGCTTCGTCAACCGACTTAGTATATCTGTACGGACAGTTTATTCTTTTCGATACAAGCTCGGCGCCAAAATCGACCCCCGATGCCGAAATTATTTCAGTCACCCTGTCGGGCAAGATAGATGTGAGCACACAAACGCTCAACGGTTTCGAGCAAAAAAGCGCCGTTTTCATCTGTATTCCTCCTTTTTGGTCATCTTATTAATTTTAGTATACTTAAAATAAGTATACTGTCAAATATTTTCGTACCAATGATCTTAAAATATACTTAAAATAAGATCATGGAGCGATATATATGAGAAACAAAAACAACAAGCACCTTGGAATCGAGGTTGACCCCGAGCTTCATTTTAAGCTTCACTATATCTCAAAATATGAAGGCCGCTCGGCTAACAGCCAGATCCTTTATCTGATCCGCCAATGCATCAAAGAATTTGAAAAGGAAAACGGAAAGATCGAGCTTCCTTCGAATGACGAGTAAAAAGCTTCCCCGAGCGATCGGGGGAGCTTTGTTTTTGGGCAAAGTGCGGCGGGGCGAAGCCCGCTATGCGGACACGGTCCGCATAGCAGCCTGCCGCCGAAGGCGGCAGGCGCCCGCGCGCAAAGCGCGCGGGCGGGGCTTCGCCCCCACACAAAAGCTTGATTAAAAGCTTTGTTTCTTGTATTGCATTTTCCGACAAGCTGTGATATACTTTTCGTATGTGACACAAAAACTAAACCGAAAGGATGGTCGCCATGGCTCCGAAAGCTTTTGACACCAAGCGCAAGGTTCAAAAACCCTGGCCTGTGCTCATGCCCATCGAATGGGGCGGCACGGTATACTATGCCACAAAACACAAAATAAACAAAGTCAACTGTGAGGGCTTGAAGCCCCCTTATCTCATTCTTTGCAATCACGCTTCATTCGTCGATTTCCCGATGGTCGTTAAGGCTATCTTCCCACATCGCTGCACTTGGGTCATCTCTATCGAAGAATTTATCGGTAAGGAATGGCTGATGAGAGGCATCGGCGGCATTTATAAACGCAAATTCACACAGGATATGTCCGTTGTCCGCCACATTTTGACCTCTTTGACAAGATATAAGATGTGCTGTGCGATCTATCCCGAAGCAAGATTCGCTCTCGCAGGTGTTAACGAACAGATCGACAACGCATTGGGCAAGCTCGCAAAGACCGCAAAGGTGCCTGTTGTGACCTTCATTCAAAAGGGCAACTTCTTACAGTCTCCTCAGTGGTGTAAGCACCCCTATAGAAAGGTCAAGATCGAAGGCGAATTCAAACAGATCGTGACCCGTGAGGAGGTCAAGACCCTCTCCGCGGAAGAGATCCAAGCGAGAATTGAAAAGGAATTCGTATATGACGACTATGCTTGGCAAAGAGACAACAAGATAAAGATCACCTGTGACAAGCGTGCTCACAACATTCATAAAGTTTTGTATCAGTGCCCTGTTTGCAAAAAGGAATTCGTTATGAATTCCGAAAACACCAAGCTTTGGTGCGAGCATTGCGGCGCTAAGTGGGAGATGGACGAGTTCGGCCAGCTTCACCGTGAAAACGGCGAGGATGTGTTCACTCACGTTCCCGATTGGTATAATTGGGAGAGGGAAAACGTCAGACGTGAAGTCAGAGAGGGAAGATATCACTTCGAGGATAAGGCAAGGCTCGAGCGCCTTGTCAACTGTTCTGTCGGCTTCAAGACCCTCGGTACAGTCAAGCTGACACACGATGAAAACGGCTTCACCATGACCGGAAAGACCGATGAGGGCGACACGTTTGAGTTTAACCGCACGGTTCCCTCGATGCGCTCGCTCCACATTGAATATAACTTCAAGAAGCGCGGCGACGCCATCGACCTTGCGACGATCAATGATACCTTCTTCGTGTTCCCGCTGACCGCAAAGAACGTGCTCACAAAGCTGCATTTTGCGACCGAAGAGCTCCACATCTGGCAGGAAGAGCAGAAGAAGCTTGAAAAAGCGAGTAAATAAATTAAAGGACAGAGATATCTTCTCTGTCCTTTTTGTTTTATGAAATCGGTACTTACTTATTATCTGTCTGACCGTTATCGTTTATTTCGTCAAGAGCTGCTCTGACGGCGGCGATCACGAAAGCCGAAAACGTACATTCCTTGCCCTTGATCGCATCTTCAACGCTCTCGATAACGTCGTTCGGGAAGCGTATCGTTTTATTGGTCGTCGGCGGAACGCTCGGAATTTTAAACTTTGACATAAACACTACCTCGCAATACATTTGTCTTGCTTTAAGTGTATATCAGGTCTTCGGAAAAATATGCATTGCGTTTGCAATGCATATTTTTGTAATATTAGCGACAGGATGTGGCAAAGAAGTTTAAAGGGGAACCCGTTCGGGGTTCCGAAAATTGAAAAATAACAAAAATTCGGGGCTGTGCCTCGAATTTTTCACATCTATTGGCGCAGGGAGCAAACAGCGTTTGCTCCCGTGAGCGCGAGCGGAGCCAATGCAGGAGGGGATAACATAAGGGGAACCCGTTCGGGGTTCCCCTTATGATCGTTTATCAATACGCCTTGCCCCAAACGACCATATGCTTGGCGGGCTTGCCGCAGCAAACGCACTTGTCGTCAAGGTCTTCCTGATCCAAAGGAATACATCTCGAGCCAACGCCGGTCTCAGCCTTGACCTTGTCTTCACACTCTTCGTCGCCGCACCACATCGCCTTAACGAAGCCGTCGCCCTTGGTTGCGAGCATCTCCTTGATCTCTTCCAAGGAAGTGCAGGAATATGTCTTTTCCTCACGGTTAGCCAACGCCTTTGCATACATTCCGTCGTGAACAGACTGCAAGCGCTCCTTGACCGATTCAACCAAGTTATCAAGCGAGATGAACACCTTTTCACGGTTGTGACGGGAAACTGCGACACAGTGGTTTTCTTCGATATCTCTCGGGCCGATCTCGATTCTTACGGGAACGCCGCGCATTTCATATTCTGAATATTTCCATCCGGGCGAGTTGTCGGAGTCATCAAGCTTAACTCTGATGCCCGCTGCCTTAAGGGTCCGGTAAAGCTCGTTAGCCTTCTCCAAAACGCCTTCCTTGTGCTGTGCAACAGGAACGATGACGACCTGTATAGGTGCAACTGCAGGCGGCAAAACGAGTCCGTTATCGTCGCCGTGAGTCATGATGATAGCACCGATAAGACGGGTGGTTACGCCCCAAGAGGTCTGATGAGGATTCTGAACGGTGTTATTCTTGTCAGTATAGGTGATGTCGAATGCCTTGGCGAAGCCGTCACCGAAATAGTGAGAGGTTCCTGCCTGCAAAGCCTTGCCGTCGTGCATAAGCGCTTCGATAGCATAGGTCGAAACAGCGCCCGCGAACTTGTCGGACTCTGTCTTCTTGCCCTTGATAACAGGCATAGCAAGCGCCTTTTCACAGAAATCAGCATAGATATTGAGCATCTTTTCGGTTTCGATGATAGCTTCTTCAGCGGTTGCGTGAATGGTGTGGCCTTCCTGCCACAAGAATTCACGGGATCTGAGGAAAGGTCTTGTTGTCTTTTCCCATCTTACAACGCTGACCCACTGGTTATAGAGCTTCGGAAGGTCTCTATAGGAGTGGATGATGTTTGCATAGTGCTCACAGAAAAGTGTCTCAGAGGTCGGACGAACGCACAAACGCTCTTCAAGTCTCTCACTTCCGCCATAGGTTACCCAAGCAACCTCAGGTGCGAATCCCTCAACGTGATCCTTTTCCTTATTTAAAAGGCTTTCGGGAATGAACATCGGCAAGCAAACGTTTTCGTGTCCCGTTTCTTTAAACATTGTGTCCAAAATGTGTTGAATGTTCTCCCAGATAGCATAGCCATAGGGGCGGATCACCATACAGCCCTTGACGCTGGTGTATTCAATAAGCTCTGCCTTTTTGCAGATGTCGGTATACCACTGTGCGAAGTCGGTGTCCATCGAGGTGATCGATGAAACTAATTTTTCATTCTTAGCCATAATATATCTCTCCAATTTGTATAATTATTCTTTTGTATTACTTTCCGTATTCGGATTTTCGCTTTCTGAAGCGTCATTTTCGGTTTTTATAGATTCATCGTCCACCCTTGCGGGATTCGGCACCCCGTCATAGGGGTCTTTTTTCTGTGCCCGCTTCTTGTCAATGAAGTTTGCCAGCTTAGGCGTTAAAACGATTATCAAATAAAGTCCCGCAAAGATGAGTCCGCACTTCAAAAAGAACTCCATCATATCTCCCAACGTGATAGCATAAAGCATTTTGGGCACTCCTTTCCGATGAAATATGCATTGATAATGGTATAATATCACACTGCAGAGCAATTTGCAAGTAAATTTCAACAAGTTTACGACATTGATTTTGTGCAATTCTAGGCGAGCAATTTAGCCTCTGTCTATTGACTTTTATGCTTTAAAGCTTTATACTGTAAACATATTCGGGATTTCCCGATGAAACGACAAATGGGGGACAGTATATGGTAATCAAAATTATTATGCTTGTAGTTTTCTTCGCAATAATGATAGCTATCGGCATCTATTCGTCGAAAAGCACCAAGGACGTCGGCGGATTCGTTTTAGGCGGACGTAACATCGGCCCGTGGCTTTCCGCATTCGCTTACGGCACATCCTATTTCTCTGCGGTTATCTTCGTCGGATACGCAGGACAGTTCGGTTGGAAGTTCGGCGTTGCCTCAACCTGGGTGGGTGTCGGCAACTGTATCATCGGCTCGCTTTTGGCTTGGGTCATCTTGGGCAGAAGAACAAGACTTATGACACACTCGCTCAATTCCGCAACTATGCCCGACTTCTTTGAAAAGCGCTTTGATTCACGCGCAATGCGTATTTTTGCGGCGGTTCTCATATTCATCTTCCTGATTCCCTATACCGCTTCTTTATATAACGGTCTTAGCCGACTTTTCGAGATGGCATTCAACATTGATTATACTATCTGTATCATCATCATGGCTCTCATCACCGCTATCTACGTTATCGCGGGCGGATATATGGCAACGGTTATCAGCGACTTTGTTCAGGGCATCATCATGCTCGTCGGCATCGTTGCCGTTATCGGCGCAGTGCTCAAGATCAACGGCGGCTTCTTGGGCTCTCTTTCCGCTCTTGCTGAGGTCTCTGATCCCGCAACCTCGACTCAGCCCGGCGTTTTCGCTTCCTTCTTCGGCCCTGATCCTGCAAACCTTCTGGGCGTTGTAATTCTTACATCTTTGGGCACTTGGGGACTTCCTCAGATGGTTCAGAAATTCTATGCCATCAAATCCGAAAAGAGCGTCTATACAGGTACTATCATCTCCACTCTGTTCGCAGCTGTCGTCGCAGGCGGATGCTACTTCCTCGGCGGCTTCGGCAGACTTTTCTCGACTCCCGAATCGGTTGCCGAAAACGGATATGACTCTATCGTTCCGACAATGCTCTCGAACCTCAGCGACGTTATGATGGGTCTTATCATCGTTCTCGTCTTAGCGGCTTCGATGTCAACTCTTTCATCTCTCGTTTTGACCTCAAGCTCGAGCCTGACGCTTGACTTCTTGGTTCCTCTTTCCAAAAAGGAAATGAGCGAAAAGAAAAAGGTCACCATCATGCGAGTTCTGCTTGCTGTATTTATCGTGATCTCGGTCATTATCGCGATCGTTCAGTATACAACTAACGTTGCATTCATCGCTCAGATGATGGGACTTTCCTGGGGCGCTTTGGCGGGTGCTTTCTTGGCTCCTTTGCTCTATGGCCTCTATTGGAAAAAGACAACAAAGGCAGCTTGTATGGTCTGTATGGCAATGGGCCCGACCGTCATGATCCTCAATACGTTCGCAAAGTCCTTGTTCCCGTCGTTCTTACAGAGCTCGATCAACTGCGGCGCATTCACAATGATTTTGGGAATCATCATCGTTCCTGTCATCAGCCTTTTGACCAAAAAGCCTGATGAAAAGAGGGTAGACGAGATATTTGCCTGCTACGACGAAAAGGTAACCGTCAGCGCCTCACAGGCAATGTCAGCAAAGGAATGATATAACGCATATAATAAAGAGAAGATCCGCATATACGGGTCTTCTCTTTTTGTTTGCAAAAGTGATATGTTTCCTAAGCTCGGTATAGTATGGAAACAGACCGAGCTGCGTTCAAACTCTTAGCGTAATGCCCCGATAAAGATCACACACGCCGCCTGCTATCAAAAGAATTCCGCAGACCAAGAACAGCGTCTCCATCGAGCCCATGGGATTGAAGGTGATGCATATCCCTGCGACAAGGGTCAAAATGGGACGGATGTATAGTGAGGAGAAGCGCTTGGTGATGGAGCGACAGCTGATAAAATCAAAAATTCCGTAAATTATCAGAGCTATACCAAGCATATACATGCTGAGGTTGATAAAGGTGTTAGCGAAAATGATCATACAGATGCCGATAACGATCCTGATAATGTGGAATTTGTTGATGTTTTTGAGGTAAATGATCTTATTGGGGAGCGAAGTAACGATGAACCCGACACCGATAACAGTGAGTATCAAGCTTAAAACACTGCCTCTGAGAAGAGCCAGCATAACTCCTGTAACAATAGAAAACAACCCTGAGATGATGATACGAACTTTAACCTTTTTCATATACAGACCCCTTTCCTTCTCATGATTATATAGTTTTTAGCCTTGCAAGTCAAGACTGTTGACAAAAATGCCCTGATAGCCTATACTTATATCAATCTGAATTTGAGGTGAACGGTAATGTTTGACGGTTTATTTGATAAAGCCTATGAGGCGGAAGGTGAGATCTCTCTTGCCATCAGCCCTCAGACGCTGATGGCAATTGTTTTGATCGGCTCGCTCGTGTATGCGCTTTACTGCTTCTATTCTATAACGGTTGACCCTAATGCCGTATTTTATTATGAAAGATACCTGTTCCCTGCCGTCAACGCCTATCTTTTGGGCTGTTGTATCGGTCAGTCGGGCTATGGCACTATTTTCGGTCTTGTCGGCGGCGGCACCGACGGAAAAACTCCGTTAACGATTCATAATATCAAGGACTGGGGCTTTGCGAAATATGAGTTGATATTTCTCGGAGTGAGCATAATCTTCATATTTATCATTCAAGTGATCTTGGCTAAAAAGCCGCTGATCTTCTTAAGAGACACTTTGTTTATCATTTCTCTTGCCGTTTTCGGCTTCTGCGCCGCAAGATTTGCGATGACTGTTGACGGATTTTGGCTAAAGCTGTTGTTCCTGCCGACCTCTGTGCTTGCGTTCATATGCCAATACATGTGGGTGATCGCTTTGCTTTTCTGGTTTATGCCCTCAGGCGTTGCTGCAGCATTGAACAGAAACAGCGAGAAGAGAGAAAGAGCAATGTCGAATACGGCTGTCGCAGCGGATAAAGACGAGCTTGAATATCCGAAGGCTTCCTCCGGCTCGAGATTCCCCTCCTCGGTGACCGACGACCAAGGCAATACGTGGCAGCTTGCACACGATTCGGGAGATCACGCAGAGTATAAATGTCCCAAGACCGGTGCTCGCCGTACTTTTTGGCGCACGGACGGTTATGTTGATTTCCCATACGGCTGGCGATACTAAAATAATAATGGCTGTGAAAACGATCGTTTTCACAGCCATTTGTTTATGCCGCTCACATTCTTCCCGAACCGTAGCTTGCCGTATGATCCGAAAAGTCCGCATTTTTTATTTTTTCATTTTTGAGTAATATTTGTTCAGGAAGTTGAAGAAACCATAGACATCGCCGGCGCTGAAGTTGTGGTATTCATCAACTGCTCCGTTCGTGGGTTTGGTGAATACGAAGTGCTTCGAAAGCTCCTTGCGGAAAGGCCAGTCGTTATCCGTGAATTTCTGCTTCATAATGTTCAATTTTGAGATCATAACGTCGCTGTATTCGTTAAGCTCCTTTTTCAAAGCTTCTTTTTCGGCGATTAGCGCCTGATTTGCTATATGCTCCTCCTCGGGCAGAGGCTTATACTTAATAGCACTTAATATGCCGCATACCGCAGAAAACAGCAGTATTGCGGATCCCACGAACAAAATGCCGTTTATGATAAACGAGGTCAGACCGGGCATTTTTATGACTATCCACGCCAGGACGAGGAATCCTATGACCATAAGCACGCCCGCAGAGACAAATCGGAAATAAAGGCTAAGACCGATAGTCACAAACATAAACAATATCAAGAACCATTTTGAGTCGATCATCCAGGTGATCAGATTGACTGCGCCGCCCGTTTTAACGCTGAGTATCGCCAAAACCAAAAGAACTATACCGATAAGTGCCGACCAGAATACCCATTGCATCATCTGCTTCGGGGTCTCCTCGCTGACGATCTTGCTGTCGAGCTCCTTTAAGCGCTCATGTGTCTGGGCGATGTTGCCGGTGTGTTCGATCTTTTTGTTTTTCTTCTTTGCGGATTCCTCACGGATAAGCTCGATAGGATTGGAATAAAGGTGGCCTTTATTGCGATCATCTATTTGTGCGTTCAACTGTGCGAGGTGAACCGTCAACAAGTCAGCGAGCACTTTTACACATGTTTCGACCGAGTCTTCATCGGTGATCTTAACGGCTTCGCATTCCGCAACATGTCTTATCTGCTCCGGGTCACCTTCAACGCCAAGACCTACCAAAGCTTCCGTAACTATATTGACACCGCCCAAAGGGTTTTTCGGTATCATGTATTTTTTATTTTCTTCCACTTTCTCTCCCTCTCCTTCGTGTTACTTCGTAAAGAACAAGATTCCGAGACAGTCGGGACCGCAATGGCTTGTGATAGTGCATCCCGCGATAGTTTCGATAACTTCCGTGAAGGGAGCAAGCTCCTTAACGAGAGCCTTGACCTCTTCAACGACTTCGGCAGGAGCATGAGAGTGTGTTACAAAGATCCTCTTAAGGTTAAGGTCATCTCTTCCCGAAAGCTTGTCGGTAACGTAGTCGTGCAAGGTCTTGTGGATGTTTCCGCGGTATTTCTTACCCACACCCATAGAGCCCGTCTCAGGGTCAACCTCGATACAGGGACGGAGCTTCAACACGTTTGCGCCCAAAACCGCAACGCCCGAGCAACGGCCGCCCTTATATAAATAGTCCAAGGTCTGAACGACGAAGCTGACATCAAGCTTTTGCTTCATTTCGTTTAGCTTGTCGGCGATGTCCTTAGCTTCCATTCCGCTTTGAGCCATCTCTGCGGCTTCCATAACCAAATGACCCGAGCCGGTCGAAAGGTTCTTCGAGTCGATAACGTATACGTGACCGACTTCTTCTGCTGCCAAAAGTGCATTCTGGTGGCAGGATGAAAGAGCGCTTGAAAGGTTGATGTGGATCACATCATAGCCGTCATCGACAAAAGGCTTGAAGAAGTCTTCATATTCTGCGATGCCGCAAGCAGAGGTCTTGGGCAAAACGCCTGTCTTGGAGACGTAATCAAAGATCTCAAGAGCGTTGACGTTGATGCCGTCGTGTTTAAGCTCTTCGCCCAAATAGATGCCAAGAGGCTTAACACAAACATCAAGTCTTTCGTAAATTTCCTTTGTAAGATCACAAGTCGAGTCGCAGGTGATTTTTATCTTAGCCATATAAATTCTCCTATGTATTAATAATTGTTGTCATTTCAACAAAATGCTGTGGAAATTATAACATAAACATAAGCGTTTGTAAAGTAGGCACCGGCAAGTTGTATAAAGCTTTTGACGGCGCCGCGGTTCCGAAAAAGAGCCTTTCACGGGAAGAACACCGTGAGTGTCTTACCAATTGCCCCATCCGCCCCAATTTCGTGTGGGCAACTCGGCTTCGAGGATCCTCGTCTTCTCGTGGACGGATACCTCATAATATTCGCCGGTCAGATAATCGAGCTTGAGTGCGGCGCCGTCGGTACCGTCACGGAGATAGACCTCGTCGATTATCTCACCGCCCTTGGTATAAAGGGTCACCGTTTCGCCCTCCTTCAGATTAAAGGGGCATTCCACACAGCCGATAGCATCGGCATAGGAATAGTTCGGGCAAACGAGCTTAAGGGTCTGTCCCGGCTTGAGGGTCGCATTCGGCAAAACATAGGGTTCGGAATTTCCGCCGTCCCAGATGACCATATCCTTTGTATAAAGAGTCTCGTTTGAGAAGTTTTCGATGATGATATAGTCGCTGTTCGAGCACTTATAGCAGATCTGGGAAAGTCTGAGCCTTGAGGACACAGCCTTCACACAAAGCTCGATCTTCACGCCGTCGGGATATGCTTCGCCGTCGAGTATAAATTCGGCTTCATATATCTTTTCGCCGTTGACAGTCCAGTATTCAAACTCATATCCGTCTGCTACGGTGCAGCTTACGGGAACGTCAACTCCGACAAAGTAATCGCCCTTGAAGGAATAGTCATCAGGCTTGACGGAAACGGTGTTTACGTGGATCGTTGCGCCCTCGGCGGGGCTTGCGGTAACGTCATAGAGTGTGCTGTATTCGGGGAATACGTCCGTGATCTGCTTTCTTGCCGCATATTCACGGGTGACTATCCATGATTTTATGTTTTCGATCTCGCGCGAGACGCTCCAGACGTTAGCCTTGCCGTTGTTTGAGGCTTCAACAAGCTCGTGCAGGCGCCATGTGTGGAATTCATCAACGGTTTCGCTGATAACGTCTGCGCTGAAATACCAGTTCTTGATGTCGCAAAGGATGCTCATAAAGCGTTCTCTTACATCCTCACGCTTGCAAAGGCTGATCAAAAGGTCGCTTCTGACGTATTTTTCACCCTCATCGTGAACGTCGTCGAACCAATCCTCAGGCTGAAGGTTGAAATATGTCTCATCAAACAGATTAGAGATATGCTTTGTGAAGGCGTCGTTGCCGTAAAGCCCCAGACAGAAGTCGGTATCATAGAGCATAAACCGCCATCTGCCGTCGGTTATATCCTCACCTGCTTCGGTAAGGATGGGCTGTTCAAGCCCTTCGTTGCGCTCAAGGCTGTAACGGAATATCTTCCAGTTGTTGTTCGGCCAGTCGCCGTTGCCGAGATATGAATGAATTGCATAATAGGTCAGGAAGTTATCAATGTCCAGCATCTCGCAAACCTCTTCATACTTTGCATCATCCGTCAGGTCTTCATATGCAAACGACTGAAGATATTCCCAATCCGCCTTTGCTTCCTCAAGATAAGGGTTGTCCTCGTCCTCACGGATCATATATTCACAGCCCTTTAAAATATCCCATTCGCTTTCTTCAAGGTTATATTTATGCTCCAAAAGGTCTTCGGAGAACACTTGCTGACACCATGCAAAGCCGTAATATTCGCCGTTGAGGAACACTGCCGCAGGGCGGGAATATTTCGCTTCGACCTCAGTCTCCTGTGTGAGATAGGAGATCATATCGTCGCGCAGATAGGTATATCCCGCGTCATTGGCACAAGCACGCAAAGCTATCTTTTTATATGAATCTATCTTGTTGCCCAAAGAATCAAGTGCCTCGGGGAAAAATTCATATCTGAAGCGGTTGTCCACCTCGTCATATTCGCTTCGGGCATAGAGTCTTATGTTTTTCTGGTCGTTCGCTCTTGACCAGCCGCCGAATATTCTTAAGCCGCAAGCCTGTGAGATGACGCATTCGCCGTCATACTCATATACCTCGACGTATGCAGGACGCTCGGAAGCCTTTCCGCGCTGATTCCAGTTCGCAGGGTCGGTCGGTTCAAGGTCGGGCCAATCGGGGTTTTCAGCCAAGAAGTCGTCACGCATCTTTCCCAAAATGAAAATGCCGTCCTCATAATTATATAAATAGTCGGGGTCTATAGTGATGGAAAATACCAAGCAGTCAAATCTTTCGTCAATGTCCGAGCCGACGAAATATGAACGTGTGACCGAGTCGGAGAACAGTCCGCCCTCATATTCTATACAAGCCGTTATCGAATAGGAGTTGATGCTTCCGTCATCATTTTCTTTGAGGGTTATCCCCTCACGGTATACCTTGCCGTTTGCGATAGGGTCGCTTCCGTCCTTGGTATATAAAATACGCTTGACGTTTTCCTCCTCCGTCGTCAAATAAAGCTTTTGGGTGCTTGAATAGAATCCGCATTCGACCGAGAAGCTTATAAGCTCATCCGTCGTTGAGCCGACGGCGATCTCGTTGACAACTTCGTTGCCCTCCTCGTCATATATGACAACAGGCTCGACCTTTGTCGGGTTCATTGCGACGTATTGCTCCGCCCAAAGTGTGCCCAAAACGGCAACGATGAGGGCCGCCGCGATGACGATAACAAGAATCGAGCGGTTTGTCTTTATGCTTTTGCTTAAATTCATTTTGATCCACCTTTAAAGAATGCTGAGTATACGAGTCCATAATAAATGATAAGCATATTATAACAAAATCTTTCGTCGTTGTAAACAAAAAATGTTCAAATTTGCTCATTCGGCTTGCAAAATCTACTCATAGAGTGTATAATTTGTGTCACATAGACTGTCTATGCTATTTATCTTGGAGGACACGATCTTGGCACGAAAACCTAAACGATACAGGCATGAGATCAAGCTGTTGCTTTCATATCCCGATTATCTGGTCATGAGCAAGCGGCTGAAGGCTCTTTTGCCGCCTGATGAAAACGCGGGCGAAAACGGCGAATATTTCATCCGAAGCCTGTATTTAGACGATGTTTCCCATTCGGCTTATTGGGAAAAGCTCGCGGGAGCTGCCGACAGAAAGAAATACCGCATCCGAATATATAACTGCTCCGATTCGGTTATAAAGCTTGAGTGCAAGGAAAAGCGAGGCTCACGGATCTCAAAGCGAAGCGCATCCATCAGCCGAGAGTGCTTTGAAAGCATCCTTTCCGGCGATTTTTCGCCCCTTGCCGATTATGATGACGAGCTTTGTCACGAAGTTTTATCGGTTGCAAAAGCAAAAGGGCTAAAGCCCTCCGTCGTTGTCGATTATGACCGTGAGGCATATCTTCACCCTGTGTCAAACGTGCGCCTGACCTTTGACAAAGCCCTTCACGCTGGCGTTGAAAGCGCCGACATCTTCGATGAAAAGATGATGTCTGTGCCCATATATCCCGAAGGCGGTGTCATCTTCGAGATCAAATACGATTCTGTTTTGCCGAAATTCTTGGCGGATATCGTATCAAACACACACGGCTCAAAGCTTGCGCTGTCAAAATTCTGCCTCTGCCGAGACGTTTTGAAAGCCTACAAGCTCAGATATTGACAACATTGAAAGGAACATTATCTCATGAATAATATCAAAAGTATATTGAAAAACAGCATTGAGCAGTTGGGATTGGTTGAGAATCTGACCATTGAATACATCTTGGTGTCGCTTTTGTGCGCTGCGGTCTGCGGCTTGGCGATCTATTTTGTATATAAGATCTTCTATCGAGGAGCAGTTTACAGCGAAAACTTTGCTGTTTTGCTGGTTTTGGTTACCGTTGTGACCTCGTTCATCGTTTTGACCATCGGCTCCAACCTCGTTCTCTCCTTGGGTATGGTTGGTGCGCTCTCTATCGTCCGCTTCCGTTCGGCAGTAAAAGATCCGTTGGACGTCGGCTTCATGTTCTGGGGCTTGGCGGCAGGTATCACCTCGGGCGCAGGGCTTTATCCCTTTGCGATCGTTGCAACACTCGTCATCGCCGTTATCTACATCCTCTTCACCGTTATCGGAAGAGGAAAGACTACATATGTTTTAGTCGTCAAGCACACCGACGAATCGCTTGACGCTGTCAACAAGGTTTTGGAGGGCTATAAGACCACTCTCAGAGGCAGAGCAAAATATAAGGGCGAAAACGAGCTCACCGTTGACATCAAGGTTAAAAAGGGCAACACCGAGTTTATGGATAAGCTTTTGGAGACCGAAGGCGTTTTGAGCGCAGTGCTCGTAGAATACACAGGCGATTGATCGTAAAGTCTCGCTTTGCCTGACTTTTGTTGCCTACCGTATAATGCTTGAAAATTTTACGGAGGAAGTATGTCTCTTCGTTATAACAAAAATAATATCCCTCTTGCAAAATACCTTCGCAAAAACGCAACGCCGCAAGAAAAGCATTTGTGGTATGATTTTTTATCAAAATATGAAGTCAGATTTCAACGCCAAAAGGCGATAGACAATTTCATTGCGGATTTTTATTGCCACAAAGCAAAGTTGATCATAGAAATCGACGGCTCACAGCATTACACCGAAGAAGGCAGACAAAGGGATAAATTTCGCACAGAAGTCCTCGGCATCTACGGTCTGAAGGTAATACGGTTTACGAACCGTCAGATCGACACTGATTTTTCGGGCGTTTGCAGATATATCGACGCCGCTGTGAAAGCCTCCCTCCGAGAGGGAGGGGGACCGCGATAGCGGTGGAAGGAGTCTGCGGCGTTTCAAGCTCAGACTGTGCTTGCGTTACCGATCTCTCCCTCAGTCGCCTGCGGCGACAGCTCCCTCCGAGAGGGAGGGGGACCGCGATAGCGGTGGAAGGAGTCTGCGGCATTTCAAGCTCAGACTGTGCTTGCGTTACCTATCTCTCCCTCAGTCGCCTGCGGCGACAGCTCCCTCCGAGAGGGAGCCGACAACGGTATATATCATTTCAACGTGAAGCACCCTTGCGGGTGCTTTTTTTCGCCAAAAATTTCTCCTCTGTGCCCCTTGTAACTGCATTAAAAATATGCTATACTTTTAAATAAGTATCAATCTTTATAAAAGGAGGCACGTTTCCCCTCTCGGGAAGCTATAAAAAATATGTTCAAAAAAGATATAGGAATCGACCTCGGCACAGCCAACACCCTCGTTTTCGCAAAGGGCAAGGGCATCATAATCCGTGAGCCTTCGGTCGTTGCCGTTGACTCGAAGACCGAAACCGTAAGATATGTCGGTCAGGAAGCAAAGAACATCATCGGCCGTACACCCGGCTCCATCCGTGCTGTTCGTCCCCTCAAGGACGGCGTTATCGCCGACTTCGACATGACCACCGCCATGCTTCAGGAGTTTATCCGCAAGGCTATCGGCAAAAATCCGCTTGTCAAGGCAAGAGTTATCATCTGCATTCCCTCAGGTGTTACCGCTGTTGAAAGAAGAGCCGTTAAGGAAGCTGCCGAAAGCGCGGGAGCAAAGCGTGTTTCCATCGTTGAGGAGCCTATGGCTGCCGCAATCGGCGCAGGATTGCCTGTTGACGAGCCCACAGGTTCGATGATCGTTGATATCGGCGGCGGCACGAGCGAGGTCGCAGTTATCTCTCTTTGCGGTGTTGTAACCAGCCGTTCCGTCAGAATGGCAGGAGACGAATTCGACCTTTCCATCATCAACTTCATCAAGAGAAAATATAACCTTCTCATCGGTGAGCGCACGGCTGAAAAGATCAAGATCGAGATCGGTTCGGCATATCCTACCGATGAAGATACATATATGGAGATCAAGGGCAGAAACCTTTTGACAGGCTTGCCCGAAAACATCACCATCTCCTCCGAAGAGATCAGAGAAGCTCTTTCCGAGCCTTTGTCTCACATCATCGAAGCTATCAAGGTCACCTTGGAGCGCACTCCTCCGGAGCTTTCCGCCGACATTATCGACTCAGGCATCACCCTTGCAGGCGGCGGCGCACAGCTAAGAGGGCTTGACTGTCTCATCACCGAGGAGACCGGAATTCCCGTTCACATCGCCGAAAATCCGCTCGACTGTGTTGTTGACGGCACAGGCAAGCTGCTCGAAAACATCGAAGAGCTTCACGATGTTTTGAACGGAAACGATTTTTAAGAACATCAAGGTTCGCCGTGCCTATTTTAAGGTGCGGCGAATTTTAAACTTCACTTCGTGAAGTTTAAAATAAAAAGGTGTCGGCGCTGACGCACCGACCTCACCGCTCGCCACTCGTTGCCCCCAAGGGCAACCACGGCTCGCTCAAAAGCAGACCTCAACACAAAAAAACGCAACGAAAGGGGGAACACCCATGAAGGAATTTTTCTCATCAAAGAAATTTAAAGCGATAATCTGTATCCTCGCCGTCATCATCGGCATCATGATATATGCGGCTGTGTCGCAATCCACAGTCATATCCTCGGCATTGGGTGTTGTCTTTGCGCCGATCCAAAAGGGCGCGCAAAGTATTGCCTCCTCGATCGGCGGAGCATTCGATATGCTTTTGAACGCAAAGGATTATTATGACGAAAACGAGCGTCTTAAAGAGCAGATCGCCGAGCTCACCGCCCAAATGGTTGATTATATCGAAACGAAACAGGAAAATGAGCATCTTCGTGAGATGGTCGCTTTGAGCGAATCTAATCCCGGCATCGAATTTTCCGAGCCCTGCACAGTTATCGGACGAACCGCCAACGACGTTTACGGCTCATTCTTCATCGACAAAGGCGAAAAGGACGGCATCCACTATTATGACCCTGTTGTGACAGCTAACGGCTTGATTGGCTTTGTGACCGAGGTTCAGTATACATATTCAAAGGTGACAACGCTTCTTTCAAGCGAGATATCGTTGGGCGTGTATTGTGTCAGGACGGGTGAAACCGGCGTTATCGAGGGCAATTATGATCTTGCCCTTGACGGCAACATCAGAATGGTATATATCCCTCTCGAATGTGAGATGTCAGACGGCGATATCGTCATCACGTCGGGATATTCGGGACTTGTTCCGAAGGGACTTGTTGTCGGAACCGCAAGCGGCATCGAGATCGCGCCGAGCGGACTTTCGAAGAACGCGACCATAACCCCTGCGATAGATTCCGATACTCTTAAGACGGTTTATGTTATCACCGATTTTGAGGGAAGGGGCTCGGGCTATGAGGAATAAAAACGTTTACCGCCCGAAAAAGATCAAAAAGCCTGTTCCCGAAGGCGTTAAGACCGCCTTTCGCTGGCTGATATATGCTCTTGCGGCGTTTTTGCTCTTTGCTTTTTCAACTCAAGGGGATTCCGAGACCCCGAAAGCTATCGTTTTGTTTCCGTTGGCGTTTGCTATCGCTGTGTTTGAAAGCGAAGTCCCCTGTGCAATTACGGGAACTGTGTGTGGGCTTCTTATCGACATCTCAACGGATAAGCTGTTGGGATTTACAGCATTCTTTATGTGCGTTTTCTGCGGATTGATCTCCGCACTTTTCAGACAGTTTTTGCGTAAAAACATCATCAGTTATATCGGCATCACCGCCGTGCTGACAGGTGTGTATCTATATATCGATTATTATTTGTTTTATAAGATCTGGGGCGAAGCGGGATATCAGACTGTGCTAAGAGCAATGCTTTTGCCGAGCTGGATAAAGACGGTTTTGTGGTCGCCTGCGGTATTTCTCGCGGTGTGGCTGTTCGACAGGATGACCGGCCCCGAACGCAGACTTGTCATCGAAGCAGCAGACAAGAATATTGACCGCATTTAGCCGGCGCCGACCGCCTCCACCTCCCGTTTACACGCCCTTCGGGCGGCAAACTCGAGACGTCGGCTGATCTATTCCTCCCCTTAGGAGCTTACATGAAAAAAGTTTTTGAAATTTTAAGAGTATGTCTTGCCGTCGCAATTTTGATGGTGACATTTATATACGGCGGACTCAAGCTGATGAAGATCCAAGTCGTTGACGGCGAGATGTATCTCGCTATGTCCCGAACCTCGACGACTGCGACACAGACCGTTTCTGCCGCACGGGGCCAGATCGTTGACGCAAACGGCACACCGCTGGTTGAAAACGAGGTCTCATATGACGTCATCATCGCATATTCCTTCTTCCCGAAGGACTATGAATCTCAGAATGAGATAATCTTGGGTGTCGCCAAGCTGTTGCAGGCTGACGGGATCGAGTGGATCGACGAAACGCCGATAACCTTCTCGGCTCCTTATGAATACACATCAGACAAGGAATCGGATATCACCCGAATCCTTGATAAGCTCCGCTTGAATTCATATGCTACAGCGGAAAACTGTATCGACGAGCTCATCAAGGATTATGATATCTCGGATGAATATACAGACTCGGAAAAGCGCATAATCGCAGGTGTAAGGTATCAGATGATACTTTCCGATTTCTCGTCAAAGACCGACTATGTTTTTGTCAAGGACGTTCCTTTGGAGACAGCCACAAAGCTTAGAGAGCTTGCTCACATATACACCGGTGTCGGGATCAGCGAGACCGCTGTAAGAGTATATTCCTCGGGGGACATTTTCCCTCACGGTATCGGATACGTCGGCCCGATCTATGCCGAAGAATATGTGACCCTTAAGTCGGAGGGCTACGGTTTGACAGACACTATCGGAAAAAGCGGAATCGAAAAGGCGCTTGAATCCACCCTCAGAGGTGAAAACGGCGAAAAGGAGATAACCGTTTCCTCCGACGGCAGTGTTTCTCAGGAGATAACCGTTCAGGCTGTTCCCGGAAACACGGTCATGCTGACGATAGATTCCGAGCTTCAATCTAAGCTTCAAAAGATCTTAGAGGATCACATAACCGCACTCGCAGACGGGACCTTGACCAAAGAGGGCTATGATTTCACCGACTGCTCGGCAGGAGCAGCAGTTATTATTGATGTGAAAACGGGCGCTGTCTTAGCAGCCGCAACCTATCCGACATATGACTTAAACGACCTTTTGAGCGACTATTCCTCGGTTTCGACCGCCGCAGGAGCACCTCTTTATAACCGTGCATTCGACGGACTTTACCGCCCCGGCTCGGTAATGAAGACAGTTACGGCTGTTGCCGCGATGAGCGAAGGGATAATCGACGAAAGCTCGAAATATACCTGTCACAAACAGTATAACTTTTTGGACATCATCGTTAACTGCACCGGCTCACACGGCAATATCGGCGTTGTTAAAGCTATTGAAAAGAGCTGTAACATCTTCTTCTATCAGGTGATCCAGGAGCTCGGGCTTGATAAGTTCATGGAATATCAAAGCGCTTTCGGCTTGGGCGAGAGCATGGATCTTGAAATAAGCACGTCAAAAGGCTATCTTGCAAGCCCCGACACGTTTTTCAACCTCGGTCTTGACTGGACTGTGGGGCAGGTATTACAGGCATCCATCGGACAGAGTGAGGTCGCAGTGACTCCGCTTCAGATGTGCGTTTTGGCTCAAACGATCGCGAACAAGGGCGTCAGATATCAGCCTTATCTTGTCGACTCGGTCTGGGATTATAACATGACAAAGCAGCTTGAAAAGACCGAGCCCGTGGTCGCGGCGACCGTTCCTGCCGATGAAGAGGTTTTCGACACTCTTATCGAGGGCATGATAGCCGCAGGAAACAACTCCACAGCATCCGTTTATTACGGAACGAACGCAAGCGCCGAATATCTGGCACAGTTCTCACTCGACGGGATCCCCTATGACGTTGCCATAAAGACGGGCACCCCTCAGGCAAGCAACACAGCGACCCAGAACTCGACCGTCATCGGCTTCTATCCCGCACACGACCCCGAAATTGCTTTTTCCGTCGTCATTGAAAACGGCGAATACGCAAAATATACGATTCGAAAGATCTTAGAAGCATATTACGGTTATGAGACGGTTATCGAGGATTTAGGCGACGGAAGGTTCAGAAATACCGTGGCATATTGATTTTTTGCGATATTTTTTGAGCATAAGCTCAAAAAACCTTTGACATTTCGCCCCTTTGATGTTATGATTAATTTGCGTGTCAGAAATTTGAGACATCAATTTTTCCTGGTAACGAAAATGGGAGGAAAGCT
The DNA here is from genome assembly GCA_964650705.1 of uncultured Oscillospiraceae bacterium. GTDB lineage: Bacteria > Bacillota > Clostridia > Oscillospirales > Ruminococcaceae > Faeciplasma. Next base: position 143,039 of record CAZYUJ010000003.1, on the reverse strand, counting down.
TTATGAACATAGCACTTATCGCTCACGATTCGAAAAAAGAACTCATGATCCAATTTTGCATTGCTTACAGCGGAATATTGAGTAAGCATAAACTATGTGCCACCGGAACCACAGGCAAGCAGGTCGCCGAAGCAACAGGGCTTGACATTCAGAAATATTTGAGCGGGGCACAGGGCGGCTGTCAGCAGATCGGCGCAAAGATCTCCTGTAACGAGATCGACCTTTTGATCTTCTTCAGAGATCCCCTTCACCGCAAGCTCAGTGAACCCAACGAGCAGGACCTTTTGCGTCTTTGCGACGTTCACAACATCCCCATGGCAACAAACATGGCAACAGCCGACGCCATGATCCACGCCCTCGACAGAGGAGATCTTGATTGGCGTGAGATCCTGTATCCCGGCACATAATAGATATAAAATAACCTCAAAGGCAATATTATAAGAGAAAGTATCCGATATATGCTTTTTCAGAGAGAGCGTGGCTGCTGAGAACGCTCAAAGCTGTATCAACGGAGAAGGACACTCTTAGAGCCGCTGTGTGATCAAGCACAGCCGTATCCCGCGTTAAGGGGACTTGAGAGGCTGATCTTCAGCAACAAGGGTGGTACCGCGACGACTGTCGTCCCTTTTTCGGGAGGACAGTCTTTTTATTTTCAGAAATTACACTTCAGAAAGGTTTGATAATATGGCAAAATTAATTCAAAGACCGAAGGGCACACAGGACGTCACTCCCTCAACAGCCCATAAATGGCACACTGTCGAGCGAGTCGTTTCCGATACCGCTGTGCGCTTCGGCTTCAAAGAGATCCGCACACCTGTTTTTGAGGACACGGGGCTTTACGTCCGCTCCGTAGGCGATACCTCAGACGTTGTCACAAAGGAGATGTATACCGTTTCCTCAAAGGGCGACGCGACCTTCACTCTTCGTCCCGAAGGAACCGCGGGCGTCGTCAGAGCTATGCTCGAAAACGGCATCATGAACGAGGGCTTCCCCCAAAAGGTTTATTACGTTATGGCGTGCTACCGCCACGAAAAGCCTCAGGCAGGGCGCTTGCGTGAATTCCACCAGTTCGGCTGTGAGATGTTCGGAACCGCGAGTCCCTATGCCGATGCTGAGATAATCCTTTTGGCAAAGAGCGTTTTGGACGATTGCGGACTTAAAAACATCGAGCTTAACATTAACTCTATCGGCTGTCCTGAGTGCCGTGCCGAATATCACAAGGCGCTGAAGGAATATTTCCAAAACAACAAAGCCGAGCTTTGTGACACCTGCCTTGAAAGACTTGATAAAAACCCGATGAGAATTTTGGACTGTAAGTCCTCGATCTGCTCAAAGATCGCCGAGGGCGCGCCCAAGATCCTTGACTTCTTGTGTGAGGATTGCTCGAATCACTTTGAGTCGCTCAAAAGGATCCTGACAAGATACGGCATTGAATTCAAGGTCAACCCTAAGATCGTAAGAGGGCTTGACTATTACACCAGAACCGTTTTCGAATTCGTTTCGACCGACATCGGCGCACAGGGAACCGTTTGCGGCGGCGGACGATATGACGGCTTGGTTTCCGAGCTTGGCGGTCAGCCGACACCTGCACTCGGCTTCGGCATGGGACTTGAGAGACTTATCTTAACAATGGAAAAACAGGGGGTCGAGTTCTTAAGTCCGAGAACCTGTGATATCTATTTCGTTTCGATGGGCGAAAAGGCTCAGGCGAGGTGTGCGACCTTGGCGACCTCCCTTAGAGCCGACGGCTACAGCGCAGAGTTTGACCTTGTCGGAAGAGGTCTAAAGCCTCAGATGAGATATGCCGACAAGATCGGTGCAAAATTTGTTTGTGTTTTGGGCGATAATGAGCTCGAGACGGGCGAGATCAAGCTCAAGAACATGGCTACCGGCGAGCAGACCGACGCCAGACTCATGACTTTTAAAAAGAATTTTGAGGATGCTTATCTTTACTATATGTTCGCTCCCGAAGAGATCGAATTTGACGAAATAGGTCAAGGAGATTTTTGAAACATCATAAACCGTAAATAATCAATTAAAGGAGATATAAAACTATGGAAACAATGGGCAATTTGCGCCGCACACATTACTGTGCCGAAATTCCGCTGACACCTTGTGAGGTCACAGTCTGCGGCTTCGTTCAGAAGATAAGAGACCTTGGAAACCTCATCTTTATCGACCTTCGCGACCGCACGGGCATCGTTCAGCTCGCCTTCGGTGACGACACCGCAAGAGACATCTTCGAAAAGGCAGGCACGATAAGAAACGAATATGTTATCATCGCAAAGGGTAACGTCACACCCAGAGAGAGCATCAACAAGGACATCAAGACCGGTACCGTTGAGATCAGAGTTACCGAGCTTAGGATCCTTTCAAAGGCTCAGACAACTCCCTTTGAGGTCGCAAACTCCGCAAAAGTTAACGACGAGCTTAAGCTCAAGTATCGCTATCTCGACCTCAGAAGTCAGGAGCTTACACAAAACATCCTCATGCGCCACAAGATCGCGAAGGTGACAAGAGATTATTTCTATGAAAACGACTTCGTCGAGATCGAGACCCCGATGATGATCCGTTCAACTCCCGAGGGTGCCCGTGACTATTTGGTTCCTTCCCGTGTTCACGAGGGCAAGTTCTACGCTCTTCCTCAGTCTCCCCAGATCTATAAGCAGCTTTTGATGGTCTCCGGCTTTGACCGTTACATTCAGCTTGCACGCTGCTTCAGAGACGAGGACTTGCGTGCTGACCGTCAGCCCGAATTCACTCAGATCGACCTTGAAATGTCCTTCGTTGACGTTGAGGACATCTTGCAGATCGGTGAGGGCTTTATGAAGCGCCTCTTTAAAGAGGTCAAGGGTATCGACATTGAAACCCCATTGCCCAGACTCACCTTTGCCGACGCTATGAATCTTTACGGCTCGGACAAGCCTGATACCCGCTTCGGAATGGAGATCAACGACCTTTCCGAAACCGTCAAGGATGTTGATTTCGTAGTATTCAAGTCGGCGCTTGAAATGGGCGGCTCTGTCAGAGCGATCGTTGCGAAGAACGCCGCAAACGTATATACAAGAAAAGAGATCGATAAGCTGACCGAACACGCAAAGGGAATCGGCGCAAAGGGACTTGCATATATCCGCTGGGTGGACGATGCTCCCAACTGCTCGTTTGCTAAATTCCTTAAGGAAGGTGAGCTTAATGCGATCATTTCCAAGCTCGGCGCTGAAAAGGGCGACGTTGTTTTGATCGTCGCAGACAAGAACAAGGTCGTTTTGCCTGTTTTGGGAGCGTTAAGACTCATCGTTGCAAAGAAGCTCGACATCATTCCCAAGGACAAGTTCAATCTCTTGTGGATCGTTGAGATGCCCTTCTTTGAATATAATGAAGAGACTCAGCATTGGGACGCTATGCATCATCCCTTCACAATGCCTTTGGACGAATGCTTGGAATATCTCGACACCGATCCCGGCAAGGTAAGAGCGAAGTGCTATGACCTTGTTTTAAACGGCGTTGAGCTTTGCTCCGGCTCTATTCGAATCAACAACTGTGAGCTTCAGCAGAAGATGTTCAGATCCTTGGGCATGACCGATGAGGAGATCGAAGCCAAGTTCGGCTTCTTGGTCGAGGCTTATAAATACGGTGCTCCTCCGCACGGCGGCATGGGCCTCGGACTCGACAGAATCACGATGCTCTTGTGCGGCGCTGACAGCCTTAGAGACGTCCTCGCCTTCCCGAAGGTTCAGAACGCAAGCGAATTGATGAGTGCTTGCCCCGCTGTTGTTGATGAGCAGCAGCTTAAGGATCTTCACATTAAGGTCGATATTGAGGAAAAGTAAAACTTAAACGGGTGTCCGAAGGGATGCCCGTTTTTTATTACCAAAGGGGAAACCCAAGGAAGACAAAAGAGGGCTCATAGGAGGGTGGTTCGCCAGCGCCGCCCGTACCGCAGCAGCTTGAAAAACGACAAAGTCGTTTTTGCATGCCGACTGACAAAAGTATGATCCGCATCGGATTATACGTCGGCATTGTTTCCCCTTTGTATCCCCTTCCTGACTCTCTTTTCTCTCCGCTTGCTTAGCTCTTTGACTACTAAAGCTAAAGTGCCGTTCTACTAAGCTTTGGTAAGGGAAAAAAGATATTTTTACAAACAAATCAGCTCGGGGACTCGTCAAACTTCCAAAGTCACTTACAACTGCCCGCTCTTTCAAACAGTGTTGGCAACTGACCGCATTAGTATAAGAAAGCGAGGCTGACGCCCGTTTGTTGGTTCAAAGGTATCGCTTCGCGATGCTATTTTAGTCACCCCCAACCCCCTCAAGGGGGCTTTTCTGATGCGAGTTAAAAATTTCGCGAAAATTCGTCAAACCCTCTTGACAAATTACAAAGAGTATATTATAATATCTGCTGTAAAGTTTTTTAACTTTACATTAAAATCAACATTTTGTGTTTAAAAAGAAAGGAACGGGTGAATATTGTGGCTAAGGATCTGAAATTTGCAGCATTACTTGACATCTACGGCGGTATGCTTACCGATAAGCAAAGGGAAGTTTTAGACCTTTATTACAACGAAGACCTCTCCCTTTCCGAAATTGCAGCCAACGAAGAAATTTCCCGTCAGGGCGTTAGAGATTCCATCAAGCGCGGCGAAGAAGCGATCCTTGAGCTTGATGAAAAGATCGGCGTGACCGACCTTTTGAAGAAATATGACGCTTTGCTCGAAAGCGTTAAGGCACAGTGTGACGTTATCATCGCTGACTGCAAATCATATACAACTACAAAGAGCGTTATCGAAAAGCTCGAAAAGATAAAGAGTGAGATCGACTCCACTCACCGCTGAAAGGATATTGATTAATGGCGTTTGAGGGATTAAGCGAAAAGCTTGGTGCGGTATTTAAAAAGCTCAAGTCTCACGGAAGACTTACCGAAGCTGACGTTAAGGCTTCGATGAAGGAAGTGCGAATGGCGCTTTTGGAGGCTGACGTCAGCTATAAAGTCGTCAAGGACTTCGTTGCGAAGGTCACCGAGCGCTGCGTCGGTGCTGACGTATTGGAAAGCCTTACCCCTGCACAGCAGGTTATTAAGATAGTAAACGAAGAGTTGATCGCTTTGATGGGCGAATCTAACTCGAAGATAAATTTCCCGAACAAGCCGCCTTGTGTTATCATGATGTGCGGACTTCAGGGCAGCGGTAAGACAACACACGCCGCTAAGCTCGCAAAATATTTCAAGGCACAGGATAAGCGTCCGCTTTTGGTCGGATGTGACATCTACCGTCCTGCTGCAATAGACCAGCTAAAGGTCGTCGGTGAGCGCGCAGGCGTTCCTGTTTTTGAGCTCGGTCAGATCGACCCGAGAGAGATCACACGCCGTGCTTTGGCACACGCCAAGGATCACGGAAATGATATAGTCATCCTTGATACCGCAGGCCGACTTCACATTGATGAAGAGCTTATGCAGGAATTAAAGGACATTCAAGCAATAGCTTCCCCCAACGAGATAATCCTCGTTGTTGACGCTATGACCGGTCAGGATGCCGTTAACGTCGCAAAGAGCTTTGACGAGACTCTTTCCATCGACTCGGTAATTTTGACAAAGCTCGACTCTGACACCAGAGGCGGTGCGGCACTTTCTGTTTTGGCTGTAACCGGCAAGCCGATCAAGTTCGTCGGTATGGGCGAAAAGCTCGATGAGTTCGAGGCGTTCCATCCTCAAAGAATGGCGTCAAGGATCTTGGGCATGGGCGATATGCTCACTCTTATCGAAAAGGCTTCCTCGAATATTGACGAAGCGGATGCCGAAAAGATGGCTAAAAAGCTTGAGTCGGGCGGATTTGACTTTAACGATCTTTTAGATCAGATGAAGCAGATCAGAAAGATGGGCTCTTTAAGATCTCTGATTTCGATGATGCCGGGCGGCAACAACATAAGCGACGACATGATCGACGAGCGTCAGCTTCCGAGAACCGAAGCTATGATCCTCTCGATGACACCCCAAGAGCGTGCAAAGCCCTCGATCATCACTCCTTCCCGAAAGAGAAGAATCGCAGCCGGCTCGGGCACAAGAGTCGAGGACGTCAACCGACTCATCAAGCAATATGAACAGATGCAAAAGATGATGAAGCAAATGGGCATCACAGGCTCGGGCAAAAACGGCAAGGGCAAGCGCAAAATGTCCAAGATGCCTTCGGGCTTCAATAACAAGGATCTTATGAAGAGCCTTGAAAACTTCAAGTAGATTAACCAAGGCAAAACGCAAAAGGTTAATATATATTCAAACTAAATTCGGAGGTGAATTTACAATGGCAGTAAAGATCAGACTTAGAAGAATCGGTGCTAAGAAGGCTCCCTTCTACAGAATCGTTGTTGCTGATTCGAGATACCCCAGAGACGGTCGTTTCATCGAAGAGATCGGCTACTATGATCCTACCACCGAGCCCACTACCCTCAAGGTAGACGCTGAAAAGGTTCAGAAGTGGGTTTCCACCGGTGCTCAGCCCACCGACACCGTTAAGGTACTTCTCAAGAAGAACGGCATCCTCTAATCTTTAAAAGATTTCGGTCAGCAAGGCGACACACTACTTATTTCCCCAGCCTTGCTGATTCTTTCAGAGGACAACTTGAAACTGTTAGGGGTTATTATCTTTATTTAAAAGGAGACTCGAAATGACAGAGCTTTTAAAAGTAATCGTTTCCGGCCTTGTCGAGGATAAGGAAGCAATCGAAGTCGTTAAGGACGAGCCCAACGAAGAGGGCGTTGTCGTTTATCATCTTCACGTAGCATCTGACGACATGGGCAGAGTTATCGGCAAGCAGGGCAGAATTGCAAAGGCAATAAGAACCGTTATGCGTGCCGCTGCTACAAAGGCAAACGAAAAGATAATGGTTGAGATCGACTGATCACAGCCAAACGCCGCAGCTCAAGAAACTTGAGCTGTTTTTGTTTATGTGAAAAGAGCATATGCTGTTTTAATTTTGGGCACAAACGCCTCTCTTCGACAGGTGGGAGGTCAGGAAAGAGAGTCCAGAGGGAAAACCAAAGGAGGGAGCTGCGTGCTCACACCTTGCAGTCTCCTGATCAAAACACATATGCCCGTTCAGCTCCCTCCTGGGGTTGTCCCTTTGGCGGAGCTTTTGACACGATTATTCATAATTTCAAATAACACAAGCGCTAATGAGCTTGATCATATATAACTATTCAATCATCGGAGGTTTTTAATGATACAATATCTCGAGATCGGGCAGATCGTTTCAACTCACGGAATCAAAGGTGAGGTCAGAGTCCAGCCCTGGTGCGACAGCCCTGAATATTTCTGTAAATTCAAAAAGCTATATAACAAAGACGGCACAAAAGTCTATGACATGAAGCAGTCCCGCCCTCACGGAAACATGGTCATCGCAAAGATCGGCGGCGTTGAGACCGTTGAGGAGGCGCAGACCCTTCGAAACCGCATATTATATATGGATAGATCGGACGCAAAATTGCCCGAAGGCAGTTATTTTGTTGCCGACCTTATCGGACTTGATATCTATGACGAGCAGGGCAAGTTCTATGGCAAGCTCACCGACGTTTTAAAGACAGGCGCCAACGACGTTTATGAGATAACGGACGGCGACAGGGCATATTACATCCCCGCGATCCCTTCCGTTGTGCTCTCGACCGATATCGAGGGCGGAAAGATGTTGATATGGCCGATGGAGGGACTTTTTGAATGAGGATAGACATTGCGACCCTCTTCCCCGAGATCTGCGAGACATATCTTTCACAGAGCATCGTCGGAAGAGCCCGTGCCAAGGGCGTGTTCGAGCTTCATTGCCATCAGATCCGAGATTGGGCATTCGATAAGCACCACCGAGTTGACGACACGCCGTATAGCGAGCGCCAGGGAATGCTTTTGATGGCAGAGCCGATATATCGCTGTTTTTCAGCCGTCACAAAAGGCCGCAAGCCCCACGTTATCTATATGTCCCCCAAGGGCAAGACCCTGACTCAGAAAAGAAGCGTCGAGCTCTCCCAAATGGAGGATATCTTTATCCTTTGCGGACACTATGAGGGCGTTGACCAGCGAGTTTTGGATAAGATCGTTGATGAGGAGATATCGATCGGTGATTATGTTTTGACAGGCGGCGAGCTCCCGGCGATGGTTTTGGTCGATTCCGTTGTCAGAATGCTCGACGGCACTCTTTCTCAGCCCGATTGCTATGAGGACGAAAGCCATTTCAACGGACTTTTGGAATATCCTCAGTATACACGTCCTGAAGTCTGGGAGGGCATGCGAGTCCCCGAGATCCTTTTGTCGGGTCATCACGCAAACATCATGAAATGGCGGCGCAAAAAATCACTCGAAGAGACCTATTTAAAGCGCCCCGAGCTATTGGAAAATGCGCCGCTTGATGACGTTGACCGCGCATATTTGTCGGAAATAACGGCACAATATGAGGAAAACCCGAAGTATTTCGGAGAAGAATGACGTTTTTCTTTGTTTACATTGCTTTTAAACGCTAAAAACTATTGTAAAAGTTGCACAACTTGGTGCGTTCACGTTTGGTGATTAGTGAGCACAAAGCAGAAATTTAGCCAAAAATCAAATTTTAGGCATATTTGCTTGTTGACTAAGGCGGATTTAATTTGTATACTAATGTACAGTTACATTGGCAACTGTGCCCTATCGATTGATTTGAAATGGAGAGTTATTGAAATGTTCGTAAAAGATGTAGTAGTTAAGAATCAGGTTGGTTTGCACGCTCGTCCCGCTACCTTCTTCATCCAGAAGGCTAACGAATTCAAGTCCAGCATCTGGGTTGAAAAGGAAGAGAGAAGAGTTAACGGCAAGAGCCTTTTGGGCGTTTTGTCCCTCGGTATCATCGGCGGAACCGAGATCAGAATCATTGCTGACGGCGCTGACGAAGTTGCTGCAGTAAGCGATCTCGTTGAACTCGTTGAAAGCGAATTCGAAGAAGAATAATCTTTTTATCCCCTTTATCTTAAAGACTGTAAACGGCTGATTCCAAGGATCAGCCGTTTATTTTGCGTATTTTTACCAAAAAAGCTGCCAAAATAAGCGGTTTTTTCGCTGCGTTGGTTACTTTGTATAAAAAATGTTATGATTTTTTGTTATCTTAACAATTTATTAACACATTTGCCGAAAAAATATGTTACAATTTGTTATAATTGATGAAATAGCGGGGGTGCTTGTCCCCTGTTATTAATAAAAACGAACATAACCGATAAAAATTCTGTAATGTAGGGAGAAAATCAAATGTCTAACAGACTGTTCCAGGGAATCATTCACCAAATGGTTGATACCATCGGCTGCGAGATCGGCGTTATCGACGAAAGCTCCGTGATCGTTGCCTGTTCGGATCATTCCAAGATCGGCACCACCAACGAATATGTTTCGCTCGATATGAACGATTCGTTCGATTTTTTCATTCGTGACGGCTATACATATCGCCCCTTCGGCTCAAAGACCAAGGCTGAATATGCCGTTTTTGTTGAGGGTACCGACGATTCAGCTTATAGATATGCATCTTTGCTTTCCGTAACACTCGCAAGCCTGCAGCAGTTCTATGATGAAAAATATGACCGCAACAACTTCATCAAAAACGTCGTATTGGATAACGTTCTCCCCGGCGATATTCAAATCAAAGCCAGAGAGCTCCACTTCAATCAGGACGTCAGCCGTGTCGTATTCCTTATAAGGATCCTCTCCTCGAACGAGGTTTCTGCGTTCGACGTGATCCAAAACCTCTTCCCCGACAAGAACAAGGACTTTGTCTTTAACATTACAGAATCTGACGTTATTTTGATAAAGGAGGTTCGCCCCGGAATCGAGCTTTATGACCTTGAAAAGCTTGCTTTCTCCATTTCGGACACCCTTTCGGGCGAATTCTATACAAAGGTCAACATCGGCATCGGCACAGTTGTTGATAACATCCGTGCACTCGCAGTATCCTTCAAGGAAGCTCAGATCGCCCTTGAAGTCGGCAAGGTATTTGACACCGACAAGACCATTATTTCCTATGAAAACCTCGGCATCGCAAGACTTATCTATCACTTGCCCACAACTCTTTGTGAGACCTTCCTTAAAGAAGTGTTCAAAAAGGGCTCTATCGAGAGCTTGGATCAGGAGACCCTCTTCACCATCCAGAAGTTCTTTGAAAACAACCTTAACGTTTCCGAAACTTCAAGAAAGCTCTTCGTTCACAGAAACACACTTGTATACCGTCTTGAAAAGATCAAGAAGCTAACAGGACTTGACCTCAGAGAATTTGATCATGCGATCATCTTCAAGATCGCACTTATGGTTAAGAAATATCTTTCTTCCAACCCCGTTAAGTTCTGATCATACATATTAGACATTTATGACCGACAAAAGAGCAAAATTTTAATGTTTTGCTCTTTTTTCTCAGATAAGGACTTTTTCACCCATTTACTTCAACCCCTTAAACTTTTTTACAGGAGATAATAATGGTCGAACTACGCAACGTATCTTATACATATCCTAACGGACAAAAAGCCTTGGACCACGTTAACTTGAAGCTTAACGACGGTGAGTTTGCCTTTGTTGTGGGCAACTCCGGCGCCGGCAAATCCACCCTTATAAAGCTTTTGCTCAAAGAGCTTAACGCGACCGAGGGTGAGGTCTTTGTTAACGGCTACAACCTTAACAAAATGAAAAAGCGCAAGGTCCCTCACTTAAGAAGAACTATCGGCGTCGTTTTTCAGGATTTCAGACTCATCCCGAATCTGACTGTTTATGACAACATCGCATTCGCTTTGCGTGTTATCGACGCACCTCAAAAATATATCCGCACCCGTGTGCCCTATGTTATAAGCTTGGTGGGCTTGACCAGCAAGGCAAAATCCTATCCGAGCGATCTTTCGGGCGGCGAACAGCAGCGTGTTGCCTTGGCGAGAGCCTTGGTCAACGACCCTCAGCTCATCATTGCGGACGAGCCTACCGGCAACGTAGACCCCGCAAGAAGCTATGAGATCGTCGATCTTTTGAAGGCTATCAACGATTGCGGAACCACCGTTTTGATGGTTACACACCAGCACGACCTTATCAGATATTTCGGCGGACGAATCATCAACATCAACACAGGCTCAGTCGTATTTGACGAAGTTATAGGAGGCGCAGATGAGATTCAACAGCTTTAAATACCTCGTCAAACAAGGCTTCAAAAGCCTTTGGTTTAACAGAGTCAACTCGTTTGCTTCGTTTTGTATCGTGACCGTTTCTTTGGTCATGGTCGGCGTTTCGGTGCTTCTTAGCCTTAATATCACCAAAATGATCGGCTCCATCGAATCGAGAAACGAAGTTATCGTTATGATAACCGACGGCACTCCCGACAACAATATAACCCTCTTGGGCCAACAGCTAAAAGAAAACGAAAACATCTTCGAGGTCAATTTCTATTCGAAAGAGGACGCTTGGCTGGATATGCAGGCTGATATGACCGATGACGAGAAGGCTCTCTTCCAGTTTATCGATGAAAACCCGCTTCCCGATGCATATAGAGTTCGCGTTACCGACATCGGCGAGCTTGATAAGACAGTTGCCCAGATCAGCGAGCTTTCCTGTGTTGATCTTGTCAAGGCACCCAACGACTTCGCAAGCGCTTTGACGACTATCCGCAACGTGAGCGCGATCGTCTTCTCGGCGGTAACATTGGCTCTTATAATCGTTTGCTTCGTTATCATTTCCAACACCACCCGCACAAGCGTTTATGCTCGCCGCAAGGAGATCAACATCATGCGCTATGTGGGCGCAACAAAGGCTTTCGTCGAGATCCCCTTCTTTGTTGAGGGCTTGGTTATCGGCATCCTTTCCTCGGCTGTGGCGTTCGGATTAACTTGGTTTACATATATCGAGGTCTATAATATGCTCGCCGCTGATTTCTCGACTTGGTCGATCTTCGGCATTTCGGGAATCATCCCTTGGAACAGCATTGCATTGTATACAGCACTTGCATATTTGGGCTGCGGCGTGATATTGAGCGCGATCGGCGCCGTAGTTTCAACAAGGAAGCATTTAAACGTTTAATTTTAGAAAGGATACCGCTTTGGATATACGCACTTTCATCAAAAAAACGGTTACTGTTATAACTGTCTCGGCGCTTGCATTGACAATGATATCGCTTCCGGGCGGTGTTTCGGTTAAAACAAATGCCGACCAGCAGGCTGAGCTTGAAGCTGAGCTCAAAGAACTTTTGGAGCGTCAGGAAGAGCTTAACGACCTTATATACGAGACTCGTCAGGATATCAAAAAAGAAGAAGAAAATCAGAAATATATCGAAGAACAGATCGAGACGACCGAAGAATATATCCGCACGCTCGACGAGCTTATCGAAAGCTATGAATCCGATATCGAGGTCTTGAACGGCTCCATCGCCGAACGTGAGGGCGAGATCGAGGACACAAAGCTCCTTATTTCCGAACAAAAGGCAGAGATCGACGAAAATATCGAGCTTTATAAGAAAAGACTTCGTGCGCTTTATCTTTCGGGCAACGACTCTGTTGCTACTATAATTCTCGGCTCCACCGATTTCTTTGATATGCTCATGAAGATCGAGCTGGTAACACGCGTAGCGCAATATAATAACTCGCTTATTGAGGACCTCATTGAAATGAAAGACTTGTATGAGGCTACTCAGGCGGATCTTGAGCTGAAGCTTCTGGATCTTGAAAACGCGAAGGCTGACGTTAACGCAAAGATCGACGAGGTCGAGCTTTTGAAGCTTGATTGGTACTCTCAGCTTGACGACCTTAATGCTTTGTATGAAGAGTCAAGAGCAACCATCAAAGAGCTTGAGGCTGAAAAGAAAGTTTATGAAGAAAACAAGGAAGAGATAGAGGCTGAAGCTGAAAAGCTTGAAGAAGAGATCCAAGAGATCATCCGCGAAAAGGCAAGACAGGAATATATAGGCGACCTTGAGAAAGGCACATTCCTTTGGCCCTGCCCGGGATTCTATCGTATTTCATCGACATATGGCTACCGTTGGGGCAAGCTCCACAAGGGTATTGATATCGCAGGATCGGGAATCAAAGGTTCGGAGATAACCGCCGCAAACTCGGGCACTGTTATCAAGGTCGTTAACAGCTGTACTCATAACTATTATAAAGAAAAATCTTGTGGCTGCGGCGGCGGATACGGAAGATATTGCATTATTGACCACGGCGGAGGATATACGACGCTTTATGCTCACGCAACAGACATTATCGTCAAAGAGGGCGACAAGGTTCAAACAGGCGATGTAATCGGCTATGTAGGTTCCACGGGATATTCTATGGGATATCATCTCCACTTCGAGATAAGAATTGACGGAACAGCCAAGGACCCTGAGGACGAGGATCTTTTCACCCTCATTAAAAAATAACGGCAAAGGAGGAATCAGGCTTTGAACAAGAAGATATCATTGGGGCTTTGTATTGCGCTCATGGCGATCGCAAGTGCCATTACCTTCATAATTTCAACAAGCTATTCCACCAGCCTTTATGACCGCCTTGTTTCCGACGTTCAGGAGCGTTCTGTGATGTATCAAAAGCTTGAGCAGATAGATACATATGTCAGAGCATATTATGACGGAACCATCAACGAGGACGCACTTATCGAGGCTTTGGCAAACGGATATATAAGCATTATCAACGACGCAAACGCTGATTATTATGACAACGCTGAATATGAGCTCTATAAAGAGCACTTAAACGGCACACACCTTGGCATCGGCGTATATACCGAAGAAGTCGGCGGATATCCCTGTATCACCGAAGTGCTTAATGACAGCCCTGCTTCTTTGGCGGGAATCATAGCCGGCGAGAGCATCGTTGAGATAAACGGCGAAAACGTTTTGACCATGGGCTATGACAAAGCGGTTTCCACACTTCGAAGCGAAGCGGGAACTCAGCTTTCGATAACTCTCCGCTCGGGCGGTGTGGACAGAACGGTTAACGTGACCACTGTTTCGATGACAATGGCAACCGTTAACGCAAAGATCTTTGGCGATTACGGATATATAAAGGTTTATGAATTTAACGACAAGACCTATCAGCAGTTTATCGCGGCATATTCGATGCTCAATTCGAAAGGTGTCAAGGGAATCATCATCGACTTAAGAAACTCCAAGGGCTCGACCATTGACCCTGCTGTAAACCTTTTGACGGCACTTTTGCCGGAAGGATCTGTCGTTGCTGTTTCGACAAACCTTTCCGGTGAGGAGACGGTGTTCGATCCTGCTTCGGGAACTCATACACCGAGCATCCCTCTGTGCGTGTTGACAAACAGCCGTACAACAGGGCCCGCTGAGCTTTTTGCATCCGCTTTGCATGACGAGCTGGGTGCGGTGATCGTGGGCACAAAAACTGTCGGAAATGCGGGACTTTTGGAAGTTTTCCCGCTATATGACGGCACAGCGATAGTTTTGCCGACAGGCTCTGTCCGTTCATCAAGCACTGTTTTCGGCGGCACGGGCGTTACACCTCAATATGAAGTCGTGATCACAGACGACACCGACGAAGCTTTGGCGTCTCTTGATGAGAACACAGACTCCTGCATAAAAAAAGCGATCGAGCTTTTGACTCAGACCGCACAGTGATAAGATCATCCGCTTGACAGTTGTTAAGCGGATTTTTTGTTGCCATGGTGGCGCCCCGAGCTCTGAGCATCGCTCAGAGCTCGGGGCGTTTGGGGGGGGCGAAGCCGGATGCATGCCAAAGGCATGCATCACCCCGCGGCGCAGCCGCGGGGCACCGCCCGAAGGGCGGTGGGGCTTCGCCCCCCTCGAACGCGCAGCGTTCGACTCCGCACTCCATACCCCGAAATTGATACATCCTAATTCATTTTTACATCATGATACATCATTGACGGTGTGTCGGATATCCATTAAAATATAATTACACACTTGGAAAGGAGATAAAATATGAATCTATTAAGAAAAATCACGATTTTTGCTTTGATCGGAGTGATGGTTTTGAGCTTAAGCTCGTGTGCAAAAAAGATAACCGTTGTTGACGAGATCCCCAAGGAACATTTGGAAGCTGTCACGGACGGCGGCGGAACTGTTCAATATATCACCTATCCCTCGAAGGACTATTACGGTGATATGTCCGACGTTACAAAGCCTGCTTATATCTACCTGCCCCCGAACTATGATGAGTCGAAGCAATATAATGTTTTATATCTCTTGCACGGGATCGGCGGCGACATCTGGGAATGGGGCATGACAGGCGACAGCTCTGACCTCAAGAAGATCATGGACAATTTGATCGCAGAGGGAAAGATCGAACCGTTTATCGTTGTAACCCCTAACGGAAGAGCAACAAAAGATCATGGGCCAAGCGGCGACATGAACTCGTTCTATGTTTTCGGGATGGAGCTCAGATACAGCCTTATTCCTTATATCGACGCCAATTACGCTACATATGCCACGGGCGCAGGAACCGACGGATATGACATCACCGAAGCAAGAGATCACAGAGCTTTGGGCGGACTTTCGATGGGCAGCATGCAGACTATAAACATCGGTATGTGCGAGTGCTTGGATATGTTCAGCTATTTCGGAGCATTCTCTTCCTGCCCGACGACCAACAACTCGGACACTATCGCAAAGGCTTTGGAAAACTTCCCCGAATATGACATCAAGTATTTCTATAATCTTTGCGGAACCGAGGACGGGATCGCTATCTCACACCACTCTGCCGCTGTTGACGGCCTTTGCGACAAGACCGACAAGCTCACCGACGGCAAAAACTTCATGTGGCACACACGCTCAGGCGGACACGACTTCAATATCTGGCGTTTGGGATTCTATAACTTCTCACAGATCGTTTTCACTCAGTAATATAAAAAGTGCAGTAGGCTTTGGGCTACTGCACTTTATTTTCGTATCAATTCAGTCTTCTGCGCCGACAATGTCATCGCTGTCCTGGATCCCGAGGTTTGCCAAGAACTCTTCCAAGTCGTCTATCTCGATCCAGCCGTCTTCACCGACGGTTGTTTGGCTGGGCGAACCGTCATCCTCAACCTCGATCTCCTCTTCCTCTTCGGGTTCAGTGGTTGTAACCGTTTCCTTCTTGGTGGTGGTCGTGGTCACCTCTTCCTCGGTCTTGGGAGTAGTCGTGGTCGCCTCGGTTGCGGTGGCTTCGGTCGTAGTTGCTTCCGTAGCGGACTCCTCCTCAGAAGTGATTTCGGGAGTTGTGGTCGTGGCTTCGGTTGTCGCCTCAGTGGTCGTTGCGGTTCCCTCGTCGTTATTTTCAGGGGCATCGGTGACCGAAGGAGTGTTATCATTCTGAGTATTGTCGGGGGTGTCATCGTTTCCTCCGCAAGCGGCAAAGGTGAGCAAAACTGACACAGACATTAGAATAAGCATAAATTTTTTCATATGTATAAATCCTTTCTGTATAATAAGCACACATTATGACGATCTGTAATCGAAAATGCAGGCTTTTGGCGAGTTATTCGCAAGGTTATTGATATTGTACTATATTTTTCAGAGTATTGCAATAGATAATTTTGGCGGGTGCTCGGCTGCGGCACCACCGCACTCCGTGCGACTTGTGCCGCAGTTGGGGGCGAAGCCCGCCTGCGCTTCGCGCAGGCTCCCCCGTGCGCCCGTGGCGCACGGGGCGACCGCGCCTTCGGCGCGGTCGGGGCTTCGCCCCCGCCGCACGCAACTACATATATAAAACAAAAATCCTCTTCGCAATATTGCAAAGAGGACTTTGAATGTTTTGCTAAAATTAAGCGTTCAAAAGCTTAGCAAGCTGAGACTTCTTTCTTGCTGCACAGTTTGCGTGAAGGATACCCTTTGCACATGCCTGGTCAACCTTCTTGATAGCTTCTGCAACTGCGGCTGCCTTGTTAGCCTCGTCAGCAGCGTATGCCTTCTTGATTGCTGTCTTGAGAGCACTCTTAACCATCTTGTTCTTAAGAGCCTTGGTCTGGTTAACTAAAACTCTCTTCTTAGCGGATTTTACGTTTGCCATTAAGACACCTCCTTAGTCATTATAATGCCGAGTAACTCGACATTCATAAAATTAACTTATTTGGATAAGCTAGTTGCACGACTGAGAGAAAGTGCAATAAGGTTAATGACTCCTTACTTATTCAACAAGTATCAACAGATAATATATCATCATTTAAAGAAAAAATCAATACCTTTTTCGAATTTTTTTCTTGATTTTACGCATTTTCCTCGCTATTTTTATTGCATAGGAGATTTGATATGTTAAACCGCACCGACTTAGCTTTGGAAAGCGCTGAAAGCGTCCGCACAAACGGCGAGCTCCCAAAGGGAATTTCTATTGAGGTCGAACGCTTAGCCGGCTTTGAGATCACGACAGTCAGCATAACACAGGAGGAGGCAGCCGAGCGCATCGGAAAGCCAAAGGGAAAATATATAACCGTTGAAGCCAAAAACCGCCTTGACTTTCCCGACGAAATAAGCGAGCATCAGATCAAAGTGCTTGCGAAGCTGCTCCGCTCGCTTATAAACGGCTCAGAGAGCGTTTTGGTAGCAGGTCTCGGGAACGACGATATAACCCCCGACAGCCTTGGGGTCAGGACCGCAAAGAGCATCTTCGCGACACATCACATAAAGGAGAATGCGCCCGAGGTCCTAGGCGTCCCCACAGGCGACGTAAGCGTGCTTATAACGGGAGTTATGGGGAAAACGGGAATTGAGTCGAGCGACGTTGTGAAAGCCGTCTGTGAGCGAATTAAGCCCTCCTGCGTCATTGCTGTTGATGCCTTGGCGTGCTCTAACGTCAGCCACCTCGGAAAAACCGTTCAGATAACCGATACCGGCATCTCACCCGGCTCGGGAGTTGCCAATGCCCGCCGCGAGCTGAGTATATCAACGCTTGGTGTAAAGTGCATTGCGATCGGGATCCCGACCGTGTGCGATTTGGGAAACGGGAGCGATCTGATGGTAACGCCGAGAACCATCGACAAAATGATATTTAAAAGCAGCAGACTTTTGTCAGCAAGCGTCAATCGGGCGCTGCATCCGCATTTAAGCTCGAAGGAACTCGAAATTTTAACCGAACAAAAATAAAAAAACTATTGACAAGTCGCAAATAAAACGCTACACTATTATTTGACTTAAACACTGACAGGAGGGTTATAAAATGATTTTTGAAAAGGTTAGAGGTTTGATCTCCGAACAGTTATCCATCGACTTGGACGAAATTTCTTTGGACTCTGTCATCACCGATGATCTCGGCGCAGACTCCTTGGACGTTGTTGACCTTGTTATGTCCTTCGAGGATGAATTCGGACTTGAAATCCCCGACGACGCTCTTGAAAGCATCAAGACCGTCGGCGACATCGTTAAGTACATCGAAGACAATCAGTAATAAAACACAGCCCTTCCATACGGAGGGGCTTTTTGTTTTGCCATATTCAAATTCTGAGCAATTTTTATACATTAGTGGTTGCATATTTTATTCAACTGTGTTATAATGAATATGAATTTACATCATAAGGTGCATGTTTGGCACAGAAGGGAAAATAAAATGCTTCATGAAAAATCCTGCGGAGCGATCGTCTACCGCAAGTTTCATGGCAATACCGAGATCCTCCTCATAAAACACGTCAATTCGGGGCATTGGTCCTTCCCGAAGGGCCATGTCGAGAAGGGCGAGACTGAGGTTGAGACTGCTCAGCGCGAGATCCTTGAGGAAACGGGAATCGACGTTATCATCGACTCGTCATTCAGAGAAACTGTTTCATATTCTCCGAAGCGCGGAACTCAAAAGGTCGTTGTATATTTCCTTGCGAAGGCGAAGAACACCGACTATACCCCTCAGGAAGAAGAAATTGCGGACATTCGCTGGGTCGAGATCGGCAGAGCGCAAACGGTATTGTCTTATGAAAACGACAAGAGCATTGTCAGCAAGGCAAAGGCTTTGATATCCTGACAAAAAATTAGGAACGCCACGAGCGTTCCTTTTTTTGTTTTCATATTATATTATTGACAAATCAAGCTTAGACGCATCGGCTCCCTTTCCCGATGAGAGGCTTTTTATCAAGAAGGCTCGATCGAAGCTTCAAGTGCTTCACGGTAGGCTTGTAAAATTCGGGATTCAAGCTCGTTTCGTGCCTGTTGAGAGATAGGGTGGATGATATCTCTGAATACACCTTGGTCGTCACGGCGTGAGGGCATCGCAACAAACAATCTTTCGTCGCCCTGTACCACCTTGATGTCGTGTACGGCAACGGCATCGTCAAGCGTGAGGCTTATGATTCCTTTGAGTCTGCCCTCGGGCAAAAGCTTTCTTACCTTAATGTTTGTGATAGTCATGTTGAAAACGTCCTTTCTTAATGTGTTTATGCCATTATTTTTGGATTTTTTAAAGAAATTATTCAAAAAGGTGTTTATTTTTTCTTCGGAATGTAATATACTTAGGATGAACATCTGTTTCGATAGCGAGGAGCTGATCCGATCGATCATAAAAAGGTGTCCGCGCTCCGCACGGACGGTATCGCTCGGCACTCGTTGCGCTTCGCGCAACCACGCCTCGCATCTATGCGCGCCTTCGGCGCGCCGAAAACACAGAAAATTTTCTCCCCGAAAAGAGGTCACATATATGAACGCTAACGATTTGAAAAAGGTCTTGAAAAGCTCTAAGCATATACATTTCATCGGCATCGGCGGATCGGGGATGTATCCTCTTGCACAGATCCTGCACTCCGGAGGATATTATCTCACAGGCTCGGACAATAACGAGACCGAAACGCTTCAGGCTGTCAGAAACATGGGCATCACGGTTTATATGGGCCAGCGTGCCGAAAACGTTTTGGGCGCCGATCTGATCGTCTATACCGCCGCGATCATGGCGGATAACCCCGAGCTTGTTGCAGCATATGAATCGGGCGCTGTGGTCGTTGAAAGATGCGATCTTTTGGGACTCATCACCGATGAGTTCGAAAGGGCAATTTGCATCTCGGGAACGCACGGAAAGACCACGACGAGCGCAATGCTCACACAGATGCTTATTGACTCGAAGCTTGATATCTCCTGTGTCATCGGCGGAAAGCTTAAATCTATCGGCGGCTCGGGGCTTGCGGGAAAAAGCGATATCATGGTTTGTGAATCCTGTGAATTTGTTGACACGTTTTTAAGGCTCTATCCCGATATCGCAGTGATCTTGAATATCGACGAGGATCATCTTGATTATTTCAAGACGCTCGACAATTTGAAGGCGTCCTTTAAAAAGTTTGCCCAAAACGCAACGAAATGCCTTATATATAACGGTGACGATAAAAACACTGTCGACGTTGCCGACGCCATCGACAAGGAAAAGATAACCTTCGGTTGGAGCGAAACAAACGACTACTGTGCGAAGATCCTCTCTGTGAACGGACTTTTGACCGAGTTCGAAGCGTTTTACAGAGGTAATTCCTTGGGCATTTTCAAGCTTCACGTTCCGGGCGAGCACAACGTCTTGAACGCACTCGCCGCCATCGCATCAGCTCTTTATGTCGATGCGCCGATCGAGGGCATCAGAGAGGGGCTTGACAGCTTCATGGGCGTTGTAAGGCGGTTTGAGAAGATCGCTGAAATAAACGGTGTCACGATAGTTGACGACTATGCACACCATCCCGCTGAGATCAAGGCGACGCTTAACGCCGCCAAAAAGCTCGGCTTCAAGCGTTTGATCGCTGTTCATCAGCCGTTTACCTATTCAAGAACGGCGATGCTGCTTGATGATTTTGCGGATGCACTTTCGGTTGCCGACCTTACGGTCCTCACCGAGATCATGGGCTCACGGGAGAAAAACACATATAACATTCACTCAAGCGACCTTCAAAAAAAGATCGAGGGATGTGTATTGACACCCGAATTTGATGAATGTGTACAGTATTTGTTGAGAGAAGCAAAAGAGGGAGATCTTATCATCACCCTCGGCTGCGGAGATATATATAAAGTTGCAAAAAGCTTGGCTAAAGAATTAAAGGAAAGGAAGTATTAAGCATGGCACTGAGTGAAAAGGACAGGAGCGTTTACGAATTTATCAAACAGCGTATAGGAGAAGGATATACACCCTCGGTTCGTGAGATCTGTGCCGAGCTTGGCTTCAGTTCGACCTCGACCGCACACAGAGCGATCGAAAAGCTCGTTGCGGCAGGACTTTTGGAAAAGCAGGGTAACAACCTCAACCGTTCGATAAAGCTTGCGGGCGACGACAACGTTAAGGTTCCTGTTGTTGGAACTGTAACCGCAGGAAAGCCTATCACGGCGATCGAGGAGATCGAAGGATATTTGAGCTTCAAGCCGAAAAAGCATTATGACGGCAAGCTTTTTGCGCTCAAGGTTAGGGGCGAGTCGATGATAAACGCCGCAATTTTGGACGGGGACACGGTCATCGTTGAGCAAACGCCCTATGCCGAGAACGGCGAGATAGTCGTTGCGCTCGTTGACAACGAGGAAGCAACCGTCAAGCGCTTTTATAAAGAGGACGGACACTTCCGCCTTCAGCCCGAAAACGACACTATGGAGCCCATCATAGTTGACGAGGTCTCGATATTGGGCAGGGTCGTTGCGGTTTTGAGGTATATTGGCTAAAAGGAGTCGGCTTCGCCGACGCTATGCGCCACTTGTTGCCTGTCGGCAACCACGGCGCTCTCACGAAGGAGACAAAATTATGGACCACTTATATGAAAAAAAGCTCACGAGCGAGCTTATTTATGACGGAAAAATATTAAAGCTTACCCGCGACACCGCCATGCTCGAAAACGGCGAGACCGCATACCGTGAGGTCGTGCATCATTCGGGCGGCGTTTGCGTTTTGCCGCTTGATGACGAGAAAAACGTTTTGTTCGTCAAACAGTTCAGATATCCGTTTGCGACGGTCTTGCTCGAGATCCCTGCCGGCAAGCGTGAGCCGGGTGAGGACCCTTTGGCGTGCGGAATCAGAGAGCTTTCCGAGGAAGTCGGCGCAACCGCCGAAGAGATCATTCCGCTCGGTAAGCTATATCCAACGGTCGCATATAACACCGAAATAATCTATATGTATCTTGCCCGTGGGCTTAGCTTCCACAACCAGCATCTTGATGCTGACGAGTTTGTGGACGTTGTCAAGATCCCTCTTAAAGAGGCATATGAGATGGTGATGCGTGACGAGATCCCCGATTCAAAGACACAAATTGCGATCCTGAAGGCATGGGCGATCGTGAATAAATAAAATAAAAAAAGACCACTCGCTAAGAGTGGTCTTTTTAAATCTAACTTTGAAGTCGAAATTACTTGATTTCGATGGTAGCGCCGGCAGCTTCGAGCTTTTCCTTGAGCTCGTCAGCTTCAGCCTTGGAAACGCCTTCCTTAAGAGCCTTAGGAGCAGCTTCAACTACTTCCTTAGCTTCCTTAAGGCCGAGACCCAAGAGGTCCTTAACAGCCTTGATAACGCCCATCTTGCTGTCGCCGAAGGAAGCAAGAACTACGTCGAATTCAGTCTTTTCTTCAACTGCAGCAGCACCTGCGCCGGCAGCGGGAGCAGCAGCGATAGCAGCGGTAACGCCGAATTCTTCCTGGATTGCGTCTACGAGTTCCTTGAGTTCAAGAACGGAAAGTGCCTTAACGTCTTCTACAAATTTCAAAATCTTTTCAGAAGCCATGATATTAATCTCCTTTAAATATGTTTTAGTTTATAATGATTGCCGTCATGCGGCGAGTGCTGCATCATGCAGCGAGTGTTTGCAGCCTGTAATTAAGCTGCTTCTTCTTCGAGCTTGGTAGCAAGAGCATCGAGTGTTGCTGCGAGCTTCTGGATGGGGCCCTGCAAGGAGCCGACGAGCTGTGCGAGCAATACTTCCTTCGAAGGGATCTTGGACAAAGCCATAACGCCGTTTGCGTCATAAACTTCAGTGCCGACAAATCCAGCCTTAAGCTTGAAGTTTTCGTGAGTCTCAGCGTACTTGCCAAGGATTCTTGCAGCTGCGGTTTCGTCAGTTTCGGAAACAGCAAGAGCAGTTGTGCCGTTGAGTACGTCAGTGAGTGCTTCAAAGCCGGTGTTGTTCATAGCGAATCTCAAAAGAGTGTTCTTTTCAACGCTATACTTAACGCCTGCTTCACGAAGTTCCTTACGAAGCTTGGTGTCATCTTCAACAGAGATACCGCTGTAATCAACGAGTACGCCTGCTGCGGAAGACTTGATAAGAGCGCTAAGCTCTTCAACCTTTGCCTTCTTCTGGTTAAGAACCAATTCGTTGGGCATTTTTTTCACCTCTTACAGTTAGATTTATGCCTTCGTTTCGTTATATAAAGAAAAACCTTTCTTTCGCCAAAGACGCGAAGAAAGGATCATAAAAGCGTTAAACTTTTTATCTTTTCCTCGGTGGGATTTACTCGGCGAGCCGAAACCAACTGTCTTAAGAAACGATTGCATATAGTTTATATCACATTCCGAGCAGTTTGTCAAGCATAACTTTTCAAACTGCCCGAAAATATGAACATATGTTGTGGGGAGATCCCCGAAGAAAGAAGATTTGCGGAGCAAAGCTTCTTTCATTTAAATTAAAACACAATAAGCCGCTTAGCTTTTCTGTCTTAATCTAAATTAAACGCCGTACTTAGCGGTGTTGACCTTGATACCAACGCCCATAGTAGAGGAAACTACGATAGACTTGAGGTACTGGCCCTTTGCAGCAGCAGGCTTAGCCTTAACAACTGCGTCAACCAAGGTGTTGAAGTTTTCGGAAAGCTTTTCAGTTCCGAAAGAAGCCTTGCCGATAGGGCAGTGAATGATGTTTGTCTTGTCAAGACGGTATTCGATCTTACCTGCCTTTGCTTCAGCAACAGCCTTTGCAACGTCAGGGGATACTGTACCGGCCTTGGGGTTAGGCATAAGACCTCTGGGGCCCAAGACCTTACCGAGACGACCGACAACGCCCATCATGTCGGGGGAAGCGATTACTACGTCGAAGTCAAGCCAGTTTTCCTTCATGATCTTGTCAACGTATTCGATACCGCCAACATAGTCAGCGCCTGCAGCCTTAGCTGCTTCATACTTGTCTTCCTTACAGAAAACGAGTGCTCTTACAGTCTTACCTGTACCGTGGGGCAAAACAACTGCGCCGCGAACCTGCTGGTCAGCGTGACGGGAGTCAACGCCCAAACGAATATGAACTTCGATGGTTTCATCGAACTTTGCCTTAGCATTCTGGCTAGCGAGCTCAACAGCCTCGTTAGAATCATAGAGCTTGGTCTTGTCAACGGCCTTGAGGGCGTCAACATATTTCTTTCCGTGTTTCATTATTATAAAATCTCCTTCGTATATATAGTGGTGGCACCGCATCGCACACTCTGTGCCGATACGGTTTAGCGGAAAAGGATATTCCTCCCACTTAACACGTCCGCGATAACGGACTAATTGCTATCAATCAGCTACTACTACGCCCATTGAACGAGCTGTTCCTTCGATCATGCTCATTGCAGCTTCAACTGATGCTGCGTTGAGGTCGGGAAGCTTCTGCTCGGCAATTGCTCTTACCTGATCCTTGGTGATGGTTGCTACCTTAGTCTTGTTAGGAACACCGGAACCGCTCTCGATACCGCAAGCCTTCTTGATAAGAACTGCAGCCGGAGGAGTCTTGGTGATGAAAGTGAACGAACGGTCAGCATATACTGTGATAACTACAGGGATGATAAGACCCATGTCGTTCTTTGTTCTTTCATTAAAGTCCTTGGTGAATGCCATGATGTTAACGCCGTGCTGACCGAGTGCAGGGCCAACCGGGGGTGCCGGAGTTGCTTTGCCGGCAGGGATCTGAAGCTTGATGATGCCTGTGACCTTCTGTGCCATAAATTATTGACCTCCATTATTGTGGTAAAGGCGAGCCGCCATAATTTTTTCGGCTCTCCCACTTACGCCCATATCTTTTCGGGCGATTTTAAAACGATTTTTGCTTATCCTTCAACCTTTTTAACCTGATTTACAGGCAATGTCGCGGGAGTTTCTCTGCCGAACATCGAAACAACGATATCGACTGTCTGATCCTCAAGGTTGATAGCCTTAACTGTGCCGATCCAGCCGTCAAAGGGTCCGCCCAAAACGGTGACCTCGTCGCCGGTCTTAAAGTTAACGCTGGTTGCGACTTTTCTGACGTCAACGCCGAGTGCCGCTACTTCCTTTTCGGTAAGCGGAACAGGCTTTGATCCCGGGCCAACGAAGCCCGTAACGCCTCTGGTGTTTCTTACGATATACCAGGATTCGTCTGTCATAACCATTTTAACCAGCACATAGCTCGGGAAAAGCTTGCTTTCAACTTCCTTCTTATTACCCTTTGTGTCGGTCTCTTCGATCACTTCGAAGGGAACCCGAACCTGTTGGATAGTATCGTGAAGTTTACGGTTTTCAACAACCTTCTCAATATTTTGTGCCACCTTGTTCTCGTAGCCGGAATAGGTGTGAACAACATACCACTTTGCGTTTTCGCTCATATTAAATGTCACTATCCTTTCTTAACTGCGAATTTCAGGCAGCAAGACCTGAATGTTTCTTCATACACGTCGCTTTTCCCGTACTTAGAAAGTACCTGTCAAAAGCTTCATGATAAGGCTGAAAATCCAGTCTGTGAAAAAGAGTCCTGCGCCGCAAAGAATACAAACACCTAAAACGACGCCGGTGTTGTTGATCACCTGCTTTTTGCTGGGCCATACGACCTTCTTGGTCTCGCTAACGAGATCCTTGAAAAACTTAACGACTTTGTTAGGCTTTTTAACTTTTGTGTCGCTCATTTTCTCGTCGCTCCCTTACTTAGTTTCTCTGTGAAGAGTGTGCTTCCTGCAGAACTTGCAATACTTGTTCATTTCAAGTCTGTCAGGGTCATTCTTCTTGTTCTTCTTGGTGTTGTAGTTTCTCTGCTTGCACTCTGTGCATGCCATAATAATCTTAACCCTCATTTTCGGCACCTCCTGACGAAATTTACGTTTTTGCGGGTAACACAAAAACGCTGTCCATCGGCTCTTTCAAGCCGATACCGCCCGATTTTACGGGACTGCCTCCCTCCGTGAGTTAGGTCTTGCGGCAACTGCCCGCCGCTCAAAATAACACCGCCGCCACTTTGGACGATTCGCGGATCCTTTGAGGATGCCGCCCGAAAAAAGGCGCACCAAAAAAAGACCCCGCAAAGAGGTAGCATCATCATAGCACAAACAAAACCCGCTTGTCAAGCCTTTTTTAGCCTGATTTTGCGGGTTTTTTAAGGTTTTTTGAAGTTTTTTCGTCTAAGATAGGTTTATGGGGGCGCGAGCCGTGGTTTTGCGGAGCAAAACGAGTGGCGAGCGCATAGAGTCGGTGCGTGAGCGCCGACACCTTTTATCTACTCGGTTACCTCCTCGGTCGCATAATCACAGCCGACGATATACCACTTGCCGTTCGATTTCATCACAAAGCAATCAAACTCGATAACAGCCTGACTCGTTGATCCCGAGAAGGTCGCCGTAACGGGAACCTCCAAAAAGCTTGAATACTCAAGCTCCTCACCATAGTATTCCTCATAGGAGCGCAGGAAATAGTTAACGACCGCTGCCTCCGGCGCAGAGCTCCTTCCCATCTCAAGGCTGACACTCATGTCCGAGCCGAATTCCAAAAAATAATCGGCATAAAGCTCGCTCATATACTGCTCTTTTTCATAGCCCATGTTTTCACGGTCGGTTACGTGCTCGCCGGCGAGCTTTTCCGGCTGAACGCCAACGTATTTATCAAAGTCGCTCTCACAGATGGAAACGAAATAGTCTTCTATAACCGCTTCATATCTGTTTCCGCCGAGATATCCGTTATGCCAAAGGACAAAGAGCACAAAGCATACGCCCAAAGCACACATTATATAAAATGCACGCTTGTTCTTTTTGCGCTGTTCATCGCTCAGCTTGGGGACGTCCGGTCCCGTCTCGAATTTGCTTATTGCCGCCGCACGGGCAGCCTTTTTGTTCGGCAGTTTTTCGCCGCACGCAGGGCAGGTGTCTCCTTCAAATCGGTTGCCGCAATTTGTGCAGTTGTGTCTCATAAAATGTCCCTCCGTGCAGATGATATAGGATACTATTATTATAATACTCTTGTGTCAGGTTGTCAATTGCGCCGCCATTCTTAAGATTTCCTTAATTTCACTCAGCTTTCATTGACATGAAAACCCTGACACTGTAAAATTAAATTACAGATATATGAAAAGGGGGCGCAAAAATGACACAGGAAGAAAGAATCATGCTCGAGTATAAAGCCTTTCGCCGCGGAGCAGTCAAAGAGGCTGTCAAAACGCTTGTGTCTCTTGTGCTCCTTATTGCCGTTTCGGGATATATCTATTTTCTTTGCCTGCCAAAGCCTGCCCCGACAGTCGAGACAGTGGAAGAAAATCCGAGCAAATATCTTGAGATCTTTTGTGAAAAGCAAGGCGCCAATAATTGCTGGCTGATGGCGGCGTCAGCCGCAGCCTCCTTCCGTGCAGGATATCAGGAAAAGACGGACGACATCTTGCAATATGTAAACTCGAAGCACCGCATCAAGGACGGCGGAGGGGACGCCACTCACGAGAGTCTTGTATATGAATTTTACGGGCTTGAGAGCACCTCAGCCTCACAAAGACTGTCCTGTAAAGAGGTCGTCTCCATCATAGACGACGGTTATCCGATATACTGCGTTATCGCAACCGAGGATTTCAAGACAGCACACGCCGTCGTCATCTGCGGATACAAGCTTAACGGCAACAGCATCACCTATTTTATAATGGATCCGCTGACGACGTATGTGAGCGCCATCGACGTCGATGAGGACACGGGCGGCTTCAGCTTTGAATCAAATGACGTTTTGTATACGAATTGGGTGAGGTATAGATATTGATCCGGTTTCTCATCGATTACTTGGTCGATGGTGACAATAGTAAATCCTCGCTTTGCTCGGATTAACTATCGAGTAAATCCCCGCTCGGCTCGGATTAACTATTGAGTAAATCCCCGCTTAGCTCGGATTAACTATCGGATTCTGAACCTAATTTTGCGCCAAAGATTGAGATGACTCGAACTTTTGCAAAGCGCAAAATAGCAGTTTGCTTCGCAAACCGGAGGTTTCTCATCGATTACTTGGTCGATGGTGACAATAGTTAATCCTCGCTTTGCTCGGATTAACTATCGGATTCGACCTGCGTATCGTCTTCGACGATCGCAATTCTGCTTACCAATCACTTTACCAAATAAAAAAAGACCCCTTCGGGGTCCTTTTTTGGTCGATGGTGACAATAGTAAATCCTCGCTTAGCTCGGATTAACTATTGAGTAAATCCCCGCTTAGCTCGGATTAACTATCGGATTCTGAACCTAATTTTGCGCCAAAGATTGAGATGACTCGAACTTTTGCAAAGCGCAAAATAGCAGTTTGCTTCGCAAACCGGAGGTTTCTCATCGATTACTTGGTCGATGGTGACAATAGTTAATCCTCGCTTTGCTCGGATTAACTATCGGATTCGACCTGCGTATCGTCTTCGACGATCGCAAATTCTGCTTACCAATCACTTTACCAAATAAAAAAAGACCCCTTGGGGGTCCTTTTTTATTTGGTCGAGGTGACAGGATTCGAACCTGCGGCTTCCACGTCCCGAACGTGGCGCTCTACCAAACTGAGCCACACCTCGATATGTTGCCAAAGCATTATAGCACATCTTTTTGATTTTGTAAACACCAAAATGAAAACAATTTATTTTGATATATCGGGCGGTCACTCAGGACCGCCCCTTTTATTTGCCGCTTGCCAAAATATCCATAGCCTCTAAATATCCATGGAAGCCCTTGCCTTTAACTGTTGCTATACAAGCAAGGCGGATATATGAGACTTTTCTGAATTCCTCTCTCGTGTCGGGGTCGGAGATATGAACCTCAACCGTCGGGATGCCGACAGACTTCACCGCATCCAAAAGCGCCACGCTTGTGTGGGTGTATGCGCCCGGATTGATGACGATCCCGTCAATTTTCCCATAAGCCGATTGGATCTTGTCCACCAAGTCGCCCTCGTGGTTGGATTGATAGAACTCGACCTCGATGTTTCGCTCATCAGCGTGAGCTTTTATCATCTTGCAAAGGTCGTCATAGGTCGCACTGCCATAGATCGAGGGTTCTCTTATGCCGAGCATATTAAGGTTCGGCCCGTTAATAACAAGAATTTTCACAAAAATCCTCCCAAACGGCTGATGCCGTTTTTTCTATCTCTTCGTTTTCAAGGCTTACGTCTGCAAAGCGCTCATACATCGGCTTTCTTATCTCATACATAGCCCTGAGCTTTTCGATGCCGCCCGCCGAAAGAGGTCTTCCGTCGGTTGCCAAAAGCTCTAAATCACGCTTGATCTGATATATTCTTGAGTTTTGGTGCAAAGGGTAATAGTTTTCCTCACGGGTGACAGCGCCGCCGCCTGTGATAATGATAACGCCGTTTTTGTTTGATGCTTCGCTCAAGACTTCGTGCTCGAGCTTTCTAAAGCCCTCTTCGCCAGATTCAGCGAATATTTCGGGAATCGGCTTTCCGGCGGCTTTGACTATCTCCTCATCAAGCTCGATATACTCTCTTCCCGAGAGCTTCGATAAAGCCTTTCCGACGGTCGATTTTCCGCTTCCGGGCATTCCGACAAGAACGATGTTTTCGTTTTCTTTCCAAAGCTTTTCGGCACATCTTTGTGAGAAATCGTCAGAAACGGCGGTGTCAAAGAAATATTCGTGTGCTCTTTTTGCTTGTGCCGTGAGCATAATAAGTCCGCCGACGGTCTTGAGCCCTCTTTTTTCGGCATCCATGATGAGCTTGGTACGCAGAGGGTTATAAATAACGTCGATGACGCCCTCACAGACGGGGAAATCCGAAAGCTCGATGGGCGATCTCAAATAATTCGGCTTCATGCCGACAGGAGTACAGTTGATGATGACCTCGGTATCAGTGTGCTTGGAGAGGGTCTCGGGGTTGTTGTCCTCGATCCCGATGATAACGATATCCCTTGCTCCCAAAAGCTTTGCACAGTATATCGCTGTCTTTGAGGCTCCGCCTGTGCCGAGGATCATGACCTTCTTGTTTTCGATCTCGATTCCCGACTTCTTGACCATATACAAAAAGCCGTCCTTATCGGTGTTGTAGCCGAAAAGCCTGCCGCCGCGGTTGACAACAGTGTTGACAGCGCCGATCTCGCGGGCTTCTTGGGATATCTCATCCAAAAAAGGCATGACCGCCTGTTTATAGGGGATCGTGACGTTCACGCCGCCCAAGTCAGGCTGGCGCAAAAACTCCTCAAGCTCGGACTGTTTAAGCTCAAAAAGCTTATAATCCATGTTGCCGAGCTCTTTGTGTATCGGGACGGATAAGCTGTGTGAGAGCTTTTCGCCCAAAAGACCGTATATTTTTGACATAGGTTTCACCATCTTTGTGATAAAATGCCCTCCCCCTTGGGGGAGGGAGAATTTCGGCGAAGCCGAAATAAGGGTGGGGGGATCCGTCGCGGAGCGACACCTTATAAGCTACCTGCGTCAGCATATGCCGCTTATACTAATGCGGTCGGCTGTCGCGATCTTTTCAAAGAACAGCGAGTCACAAGTGACTTCGGAAGTTTGACGAGCGACCGAGTGGCTTTGTGTGAAGAAAGCGCTTATATACCTTGCCGCAGTTTAGTAGAACACCTTTTTAGCATTAGTAGTCATGGGACTAAGCCAGCAGGAGAGAAAAGAGGGTCAGGAAGGGGATACAAAGGGGAAACAATGCCGACGTATAGCTCGATGCGGACCGTACTTTTGTCAGTCGGCATACAAAAACGACTTTGTCGTTTTTCGAGCTGTTGCGGTGTGGACGGCGATGACGAACCATCCTCCTATTGAGTCCTTTCTTGTCTTCCTGGGGTTTCCCCTTTGGCAAAGAGTTAAACTTCCAGATAATTGCCCAAGAACACAAATCTCTCCGAGCTCTGCTCGATGCTCTCAAGCATCGAAACCACCTTGGAGTCCAAAACGCTTGCCTGCATCTCAAAGAAGAACATAAACTCGAAGTCATGTCCCACGATCGGGCAGGATTCAAGCTTGATGAGGTTGACCTCGAAGGCTGCGAGCTTTGAAAGAATATCATAAAGTGCGCCCGGCTTGTGCTCGAGTGCCAAAATAAGACCGATGTGATTTGCGCCGGGATAGAGCTCTGCATCCTTTGCAATACATACGAAACGGGTATAGTTGTTGTCAGAATCCATGATGTTCGATTCAACGACGTGTAATCCGTAGAGGTCAGCGGCATTGTGCGAAGCGATCGCGGCAACAGTGTTATCTGTGCCGTTTGCGACCATTTCAGCCGCCATCGCGGTGTTGTCAACAGCGACGACCTTGACCTTGTCGCCCAAGGATTTCAAGAATTTCGAGCACTGACCCAAAGCCTGATCGTGAGAATATATCGTCTTGATGTTGGAGAGCTTAACACCGGGTTTAGCCAAAAGCTCGTGGCGGATGCAAAGGCGTTCGCTTCTGACGATCTTGACGTTTTTCTTCAAAAGAAGGTCATATGTTGCACGAACCGAGCCGTTAGAGGAGTTTTCAATCGGCAAAATGCCAAACTGACAAAGTCCGTTTTCAACAGCGTCAAAAACAGCCTCAAAAGTTTTCATGAATACCAAATTTCCTCTTGGGAACATTCTGTCAGCAGCCATTGCGGCATATGCACCCTCAACGCCCTGACAGGCGATAACGCCGTTCTGGGGGAAGGATCCCTTCTGATTGGCTTTTGCCTTTTCAACCTCAGCTCTGACGCCCGAGCTTTCGGGGATGAGCGTTGCCTGATAGCCGCGGCTGAGCTCCAAAATGGTGGAATAGAAGCGGTGAGCATAAAGCTCCATATCCTCGCCTGCCTGCTCCATAACATTCTTCAAGATCTCGCGCTCACGGGTCTTGTTAAGGATCGACATATTGTTTTGTTTTTTATATTCTGCGACCTCGCGGGAAAGCTCCATTCTTTCCAAGAATAGGGGCAAAAGCTTTTCATCTATCGCATCAATTTTCTTTCTGATATCCTTTAAATCCATTTTTGATCCTCCAATATTATATCCAAAAGTGTCAGCGCTGTCACCGCTTCTATCACGGGAACAGCTCTCACTGCCACACAGGGGTCGTGTCTGCCTTTAATTTCAAGTGTTGTTTCTTCAAGCGTTGAGATGTTGACGGTTTGCTGAGGTCTTGCTATCGAGGGGGTAGGCTTGAGTGCCGCCCTGAAGACAACGGGCATACCGTTTGTGATCCCGCCTTGGATTCCGCCCGAGTTGTTTGTTTTTGTCGTGATTTTTCCGTCAGTAACACAAAATTCGTCGTTATTCTGTGAGCCTAAGAGCTTCGAGCCCTCAAACCCCGAACCAAACTCAATTCCCTTAACGGCAGGGATGCCGAAGATGTTTTTTGCAAGTCGGTTTTCGATTCCGTCAAACATCGGCTCTCCCAATCCTGCCGGTAAGCCGATAACGGCACATTCAACCGTTCCTCCGATCGAGTCGCCGTCAGCACGAACAGCTTCGATAAGTGATATCATATTTTCAAGCGTTTGCGTGTCGATAACGGCGAGTTCTTTTTTCGCAACGTCGTCAAACAGCCATTTTTCAGGGTAAAGCGGGAAGGAAACGTCGCATATATCTCCAACGCTCTTTAAATGCGCGCCGATAAATATGCCCTTTTGCTCCAAAAGCTGTTTGGCGATCCCGCCTGCGATGCAAATAGGTGCTGTCAGCCTTGCCGAAAAGTGGCCGCCGCCGCGCATATCGGCATATCCGCCGAATTTTACAGCCGCCGTATAGTCAGCGTGAGCAGGACGGGGAGTTTCTTTGAATTTATAATCGCCCGAACGGGTGTTTGTATTTTCAATTATCGCACACATGGGAAAGCCTGTTGTTACGCCGTCAAGAAGTCCCGATAAAAACTTAGGCTCGTCCGCTTCCTTCCTTGGGGTCGCAAGTTTTCCGCCGGGAGCACGGCGCTTCATAAATCGCTCAAGCTCCGAAAAATCGATCTCAAAGCCGGCAGGAAGTCCGTCGATAACAACGCCGACAGCCTCACCGTGAGATTCACCGAAAATGGATATTTTCAGCTTGTTTCCTGTTGTTGATGACATTTTTGCACCTCGGTTCGTTTGGTTAAAGGTGTCGCCGCATTCGCAGCGACCTTATCGCGCGGCACTCGTTTCGCCTTCGGCGAAACCACGCCGCTCGGAGTGCGCGCCTTCGGCGCGCATTATGGGCGAATCCCGATGCGTGAGCCTTCGGCTCACGCATCAGCCCTGCCGCCTTCGGCGGCAGGGCGCCGCCCTTCGGGCGGCGGGGCTTCGCCCCGCACGCACCTCAGATCACATCAAAGCTTCCGCCGAGCGCCGCATAATCCTCAAAAAACTTGGGATAGGACTTGTTGACGGCTTCAGCACCCAAAATTACCGTTTCGCCTTGGGCAACAGCCGCAGCGATCGCCGCCGCCATAACGATTCTGTGATCGTTACATCCGTCCACAACTCCGCCCGAAAGCTTTTTCGGGTATACCATCAGCCCGTCGGGCAAAACCTCGGCAGCTCCGCCGAGCGAATTTATCATGTTTGCGACCGTTTGCAAGCGGTCGCTTTCTTTAAGTCTTAATCTTTTTGCACCGCAAAACTCTGTCTTTCCGTCAGCTTGCGATGCCACAACTGCCATGATAGGCAGCATATCAGGGGTGTCGGTAAGGTCGATTTTTGTCCCCCTGAGCCCGGATCTTGATACTGTCACAGCGCCGTTTTGAGTCTTGACGCTTGCGCCGAAGCTTTTAAGCATATCCAAAACCTTTTTGTCGCCCTGAACGGAATTAAGATCAAGCCCCGAAACAGTCGTTTCGCCGTTTATCGCTGATGAGCAGATGAAAAACGAAGCGTTCGACCAGTCGCCGTCCGCTAAGATCCTCTTCGGTGAGCAAAGCTTCTTCTTTCCGATCACCTTATATCCTCGCTCCGTTTCGTATGCGGTCGCGCCGAAGATTTCAAGAGATGAAAGCGTCATTTTAACATATGAAGCAGATTCCAAAGGCGAGGTCAAAACTATCTCGCTTTCGCCTTCGGTTACGGCAAGCGCCATCAAAAGCCCCGAAACATATTGTGAGCTGACGTTTCCGGGAAGTGTGTATTTTCCCGCTTTAAGCTCGCCCGAAACACAAAGCGGAAGCTTATCGCTTGAAAACTTTGCGCCGTTTGCTTTCATTGCATCAACAAGCTCACCGATCGGACGTTCGGGAAGTCTTCCCGAGCCGACAAAGCTCACGTTTTCGGAAACCGCCGCCGCAACAGGGAGCAAAAACCGAAGTGTCGAGCCCGACTCACCGCAATCAAGCGTTACGCCGCAGTTGGCTTTTTCAAAAGGAGTAACTTTTGCTTCACGCCCGAGCATGTCCACCTGAGCGCCCAATGAGCGCAGGCAAGAGGCGGTCGCCAAAACGTCGTCACACTCGGTAACGCCTTCAATAACCGTTTCGGTATCACAAAGTGCGCTCAGAATGAGCAGTCTGTGTATATCCGACTTCGAGCCGATAGCGGGAACAAGCCCCTCAAGCCTCGAAGGTCTTATCTTCAAATTCATTATCATTCGCCTTTCTTGCCAAGGGAAATATATTTGATAAGATTTTCAACCTCTTCTTTATATAGTATACTCTTGCCTATTTCGGAAGGGATTATCAAGGTTATATATCCGCCCTCACGCTTTTTGTCGCCCAAGGCGGCGAAGTAAAGCTCTTTATCCTCATATGGGGGGCAATCAATAGGCAAATTGTGTTTAATAAGCATCTTTTCGATCTTTTCGGCAGTTCCGACCTCACACTTGCCCATTTTCTCACTTGCTCTTGCGATCATCGCCATGCCCATAGCAACAGCGTGACCGTGAGGGATGGTGTATCCCGAGCAATTTTCGATAGCGTGGCCGATGGTGTGCCCCAAATTGAGGAGCTTTCGCTCACCGTGATCAAATTCGTCGTTTTTAACGACTCTTGCCTTGTGCTCAACACACTTAGCGATAGCTTTTTCGAGCATTTCGTCGGATATTTCGCTGTCAAAAAGCTCAAACAGCTCTTTATCGAAGATCGCACCGTATTTTATGGATTCGGCATAGCCGTTCGCAAGCTCTTCTTTATTGAGTGTCTTAAGTGTGTCGGTGTCAGCCAAAACGATCTCAGGCTGATAGAATGCGCCGGCTAAGTTTTTGCCTGCCCGAAGGTCGATGGCTGTTTTTCCGCCGACGGATGAATCGACCATTGCGAGCATCGTTGTCGGGAGCTGGACAAAGCGCACTCCTCTTAAATATACAGACGCCGCAAATCCCGCAATATCACCGACGACACCGCCGCCCAAGGCTACGATAATATCGGTTCTGGTATAATTGTTTGCAGCCAAAAATTCAAGTATTTCGGAAAGTGTTTCAATGTTTTTCGAGCTTTCGCCGGCTTTAAATTCAAAACTGTCTGTTTCAAACCCCGATTTAACGAGGTTTTTCATAACTCTGTCCAAATAAAGCTTCGACACGTTCGAGTCGGTGATGACAGCGGCACGGCAAACGCCGGTTATCGCCTTTATCATCTCACCGCAGGAGTTCAAAAGTCCCGAGCCGACAACAACATCATATTTCTTATTTGCTTCAACATTTATAACACTTGCCATATAAAATTAACCTTTCGTGTGAAAATAAGGTGTCGGCGCTTCGCACCGACACGATCGCTCGCCACTCGTTGCGCTTCGCGCAACCACGGCTCGCTCCGCCTCAGCGGTTGCCGTCAGCCGACAGCTTCAAATCTCTTCCCTTTTGCAAAAGCTCCTCTAGAAGCCTATCGTCGCCCGATTCAAGCGCCGAAAGATACTCGTTCAAATTCCCGATGAGAACCCTTAGCTCCTCGGTGACATAATCACGGTTACAGGAAAAAAGCTCTGTCCAAAGCTTCGCATCAAGCTTCGCAACACGGGTAAGATCCTTATAGCTTCCCGCGGAAAAGCCCATCTGTCTTTGTGCTGAGGGCGATTTTATATATGCGTTTGATGCGATGTGTGCAAGCTGTGAGGTATAGGAGATTATTGCGTCGTGCTCATCGGGAGTCGAAAGTGTGACCCTTCCAAAGCCGAGGCTTATAAAAAATTCCTTGAGCCGATTGATCTTGTCCTCACAAACGTCTTCCGGAGTCAATATCATCGAGGCATTTTTGAACAGCTCCGCCGATGCGTTTTCATAACCCGAAACCTCTTTGCCCGCCATAGGGTGTCCGCCGACGAAGCAAAAGCCGTGCTCTTTTGACAAAGGCAAAGCCGCATCACAGATAAAGCGCTTGACACCGCAAAGGTCAACTAAAGTTGTCCCCTTAAGTTTTTTTGCATTCGCTTCGATCCACTTTTTTGTCGCCGTTGGCGGTATAGCAACCATCACGATGTCGCAATCTCTCATATTTTCTGAGGTCAGCTCGCCGTTAAGCGTCCCCTCTTTTATCGCAATTTCAAGCGTTTTTTTATCCAAATCGGTGCCGAAAATTATACTGTCGGTAT
This sequence comes from uncultured Oscillospiraceae bacterium, assembly GCA_964650705.1. GTDB lineage: Bacteria > Bacillota > Clostridia > Oscillospirales > Ruminococcaceae > Faeciplasma. The sequence continues at coordinate 106,536 of CAZYUJ010000003.1, read as the reverse complement.
ATTTACGCACACTTTTTACGATTGAGCCGCCGATAAGGCCCAATCCGACCATTCCGACAGTCATTATCTCGTTGCTTCCTTGATGACAGCAAGCTTCTTTGCCAAAGCATCAAATACTTCGGGCTTGATGGACTGAGGGCCGTCACAAAGTGCGTGAGCAGGGTCGTTATGAACCTCGATAATAAGTCCGTCAGCTCCTGCTGCAACTGCGGCACAGGACAAAGGATCGACAAGCGCCGACTTTCCTGCCGAGTGGCTGGGGTCGATGATGACGGGAAGGTGAGAAAGCTGCTTCAAAACGGGAATTGCCGCAACGTCAAGAGTGTTTCTTGTATAGGTCTCGAAGGTTCTGATGCCTCGTTCGCAGAGCATGACCTGATCGTTGCCGCCTGCCATGATGTATTCAGCACTCATCAAAAGCTCTTCATATGTAGACGAAAGACCTCTCTTCAAGAGGATGGGCTTTCTTGTTGTACCCAAAGCCTTCAAAAGCTCAAAATTTTGCATATTTCTTGCGCCGACCTGAATAACGTCAACGTCTTCGAAGCCGTCAAGCTGGGAGATGTCCATAATTTCAGTAACGATAGGAAGTCCCGTTTGCTTCTTTGCAAGCGACAGCAAGCGCAAGCCTTCGGTTCTCAAGCCTTGGAAGGAATAGGGCGAGGTACGGGGCTTGTATGCACCGCCTCTCAAGAGGTTAGCGCCGCTCTTTTTGACCGCTTCTGCGATAGCGCAGATCTGTTCTTCCGACTCAACCGAGCAAGGGCCGGCGATCAGGGTCAGGTTTCCACCGCCGATCGAAACGTTTTCGTTGATCTTGATGACGGTGTCGTTGGGATGGAACTTGCGGTTTGCGTTCTTATAGGGCTCCTGAACACGGCGAACGTCTTCAACGATATCAAGCTGAGAGATAAGGTCGATGTCGATGTGCTGGGTATTACCGATAAGACCCAAAATAGTCTGAGACTGACCGACAGAGGTGTGAACGTCCACACCCGAATTTTTGAGCCATGTGATAAGGCGGTCAAGCTGCATCTGGTCGGTATTCTGCTTCAAAATTACAATCATTTTTATAACTTCCTTTCGGTTATACTTCAATAAAAGGGAATCTTCACAACATTAAAAATTCTTCCCTATTATAATATATGGTGTGATTATATCACTGTGTTAAAGCGTTGTCAAGAGAAAATGTTTCACACTTTAAAGCTTTTATGCATTAAAGCTAAAATTGGCACACATTGTTATCTGTTTTATGGCTAAATTCATATTGCAAGCGGCTGTTTTTTGTGATAGAATTGAGACGACGAGAGGTTGACCCTGTGTGGTCAACCGGGGTGGCGTTTGTGAAGGAATTTTGAGAATTTTGCTGTCGCAAAGCCGCACTTTTTTCACTGACGCCGTTATTTGCAAAGCCAAAGCGGTGTCGGCGCTTCGCGCCGACGTTATCGCTCGGCACTCGTTTTGCCGCCGCAAAACCACGCCTCGCGATACTGCGCCTTCGGCGCACAGATCGGGCGGACACACAGGTCCGCCCCCTTCCACTTGGTTGTTATGCGCGCAAGGGCGACCCTGTGTGGTCGCCCGAACAACGCTATCAGATCAAAATCCTTATGAAAGAAGGCATTTTTATGAACGCAACACTTTTGATCCTTGCAGCAGGTCTCGGCTCCCGCTTCGGCGGCGACAAGCAGATCTCGAACGTCGGCCCCAACGGCGAAATGTTGATGGAATATTCCATCTATGACGCTATTAAAGCCGGATTTACAAAGGTCGTATTCATTTTGAAAGAGGAAATGATCCCGACAGTAAAGGAAAGTATCGGTAAAAAGATCGAGGGTCTTGTTAAGGTCGAGTATGCCGTTCAGGATTTCACAAAGCTCCCCGATTGGTACTTGGTTCCCGCTGACCGCGAAAAGCCTTTTGGCACGACTCACGCTGTTTTGTGTGCAAAGGAATATCTCACCGAGCCTTTTGCCACCATCAATGCCGACGACTATTACGGCGCTGAGGCATATAAGATAATGTATGGCATTCTCGAAAAAATTTCGGGCAAGGGCGAAGCGGCTATCGTTCCCTATATTTTGAAGAACACCGTCAGCGAAAACGGCGCTGTTACAAGAGGCATCTGTAAGGTTGAAAACGGCTTGCTCATAAAGGTCGATGAAACGGGCGGAATCCTTCCCGAGGGGGATAAGATCGTTTGTCCCGAGGGCGAGGTCGATCCCGACGCCGAGGTTTCGATGAACTTCTGGGGCTTCAATCCCGAAACACTTGAGAGCATGACAAAGTATTTTGAGGATTTCCTCAAGGCATTGACCCCCGATCAGATCAAGGCGGAGTGCTTGCTCCCCACGATGGTCGGCGATATGATAGATTCGGGCGAGCTGACCGTCAAGTCTGTTCCTTCGACCGATAAGTGGTTCGGGATGACCTATAAGGCTGATAAGGAAGACGTTGAGAATAAGCTCCGCGAGCTTCACTCAAACGGAACCTATCCCGAAAAGCTGTTCTAAACAGGATTTTAAAGGGAACCCCGAACGGGTTCCTTTTTTTCTTTACATTTAATCCTTGCTATGATATAATTGACTTGCGACACAATTTAATATTACGCATATTTTAAGCAAGCGTGGGCATTTTACTTTGGTAAAAATGCAAACGCTCTATTTCACATGCTTGTTTTAGTATGCGTAAATTGTGTCGCAGCAATCGGAGCTTTGCATTTTTTGTGCGTAGCTTCGGCTGCGCACTTTTTTATTTTAGGAGGATATATGAAAAAGACGATTTCAATCATTGCCGTATGCATTGCCGTTTTTGTTGTGCTGTCAAGTTGTTTCGGCGAACCTTCAGAAAACGATTCCCTTAAAGCTTCAGACAGTGAGGTTGTGACGAGTCAGACGGAAGATGCATACGAAAGTAAAAGCACCCAAAAGGTAACAACCAAGACAGAAGCAAAAACCTCAAAAAGCGAAACCTCCGCAACCGAAACTACCGAGGAAATGGTTTGGATTCCTCAATCGGGCTCTAAGTATCACCGCAAAGCAAGCTGCAGTAACATGAAAAATCCGTCACATGTAACAAAATCACGGGCTATTGCGATGGGATACGAGCCTTGCAAGCGATGTTATTAAGAAAGGCACCCGAAAGGGTGCCTATTTTAATGTGTCGGCGCTTCGCACCGACCTGACCGCTCGGCACTCGTGCCCTTCGGGCACCACGCCTCGCTTTTAAGCAAGTCTCAAAATTACAAGCTGTGCGTTATTGAGCTCTGCTGTTCCGCCGGCCTCATCAGGCAATTCTACCGTGCCTGCCGAAGTGTGGTTGATGACGCTGATCTCGTCGCCCGAATCTGCTTCGACGATGACCATGCCCGAGGTTACAGCCGAGAGCGTGCCGGATGCAAATGTTCCGCCGGGAACTGCCGTTCCGTTAAGAGCAACTGCAAACTGGTTCGGAGCTTCGCCGATAACACGCACAAACACAAGATATACGCCGTCTTCGTTGACGGTTACGGCGCTGTCGGTTGCTGTGAACGAGAAGCCTGTGGAAATGAGTCCTGCGGCATTAAAAGTGATGGGTGCCTGAAGAGCTACTTCCTGTTCAACGGTGTTATAGACATAAGCATAAGCGCTGATGGCATCTTCACCAGCAGGGCCCTGGGGACCCTGAGGGCCTTGAGGTCCTGTTGCGCCCGTGGCACCGGTAGCACCGGTTGCGCCCGTTGCTCCCTGAGGACCTGCGGGACCAACGGGACCCTGTGGGCCGGTAGCACCTGTTTCACCCTGAGGGCCTGCGGGGCCAACGGGTCCCTGAGGGCCTTCGGGGCCGATGCAGCAGCAATGTCCCGTCATAGGGGGCATCGGCCAGCGGTCACCATAGTCACATCCGCAACCGTGTGCAGTCACATACATCGTAGAGGGCGTGACATTACTCGTCAAACAGCCGTTTGATGAGCTGTTTGTTCTGTTACAATTGCAATTTGCCATTATAAAATCTCCTTTAAAGCTTGTTCGCGGACGGAATCACCATCCTTTTATAAGATATGCTTTTGTATAGATGTCGGTTACAACAGTGAGTGTTCACATCTATGAACAAAACTTTGTGAAAATTTCCTCAATTTTTTCTCATCTTATCTATTTACAAAGTCTGTCGGTTATGATAATATGATATTTGTAAAGTTATGCGTTTGTCATAACGTTTCAAATCTTTATTACAATAAGATAAGGAGATAACTATGGCAAGAAAAATGAAAACCATGGATGGTAACAACGCTGCTGCATGGGCTGCATACCCGTTTACAGAAGTCGCTGCTATCTATCCCATCACCCCCTCCTCAGTAATGGCTGAGGTTACCGATGCTTGGTCTGCAAAGGGTCAGACAAACATCTTCAACCAGCCTGTTCGCGTTGCAGAAATGCAGTCCGAAGCCGGTGCTGCAGGTACCGTACACGGCTCCTTGGCAGCAGGCGCTCTCACCACCACTTATACAGCTTCTCAGGGTCTTCTTTTGATGATCCCCAACATGTATAAGATCGCAGGTGAACTCTTACCCTGTGTAATCCACGTATCTGCACGTTGCGTTGCATCCCACGCTCTTAACATCTTCGGCGATCATTCCGACGTATATGCTTGCCGTCAGACCGGTTTTGCAATGATGTGCTCCACCAACCCCCAGGAAGTTATGGACCTCGGTACCGTTTCTCACCTTGCAACCATCAAGTCAAGAGTTCCCTTCTTGCACTTCTTCGACGGCTTCAGAACCTCTCACGAGATTCAGAAGATCGAAACCTGGGACAAGGCTGACGTTATGGAAATGGTTGATATGGACTCTATCCAGGCTTTCCGTGACAGAGCTATCAACCCTGAACACCCCGTTCTCCGCGGTACTGCTCAGAACCCCGACATCTTCTTCCAGGCTCGTGAAGCTTGCAACCCCTACTATGACAACGTTCCCGCTGTTGTAGAGGAATATATGGACAAGGTTAATGCTAAGATCGGCACTAACTACAAGCTCTTCAACTACTACGGCGCTCCCGATGCTACAAAGGTCATCATCGCTATGGGCTCTGTATGTGACACTATTGAAGAAACTGTTGACTACCTCAACGCAAACGGCGAAAAGGTCGGTCTTATCAAGGTAAGACTCTATAGACCTTTCTGTGCTGAAAAGCTCGTTGAAGCTATCCCCGAAACTGTTAAGATGATCAGTGTTCTTGACAGAACCAAGGAACCCGGCTCTTTGGGCGAACCTCTCTATTTGGACGTTGTTGCTGCTCTCAGAGGAACCAAGTTTGCTGAAACTCCCGTTGCTTGCGGACGTTACGGCCTCGGCTCCAAGGACACAACTCCCGATCAGATCAAGGCTGTATATGACAACTGCGCTTGCAAGCTTGACTATAAGCCCAGATTCACTATCGGCATCGAAGACGACGTTACCAACCTCTCCCTCAAGAGCGAAGGCAAGCTCGACACTGCTCCTTCCGGAACAATCGCTTGCAAGTTCTGGGGCTTGGGCTCTGACGGTACCGTTGGTGCTAACAAGAACTCCATCAAGATCATCGGCGACCACACCGACAAGTATGCACAGGCTTACTTCTCCTATGACTCGAAGAAGTCGGGCGGCGTAACCGTTTCTCACCTTCGTTTCGGCGACACACCTATCAAGTCTACCTACCTCATCAACCAGGCTGACTTCGTAGCTTGCCACAACGAATCCTATATCAACAAGTACGACATGGTTCAGGATGTTAAGCCCGGCGGAACATTCTTGCTCAACTGCCAGTGGACTCCTGAAGAACTCGACGAAAGACTTCCCGGTCAGGTCAAGAGATATATCGCTGACAACAACGTACAGTTCTATATCATCAACGGCGTTAAGCTCGGTAAGGAGACCGGCATGGGCTCCAGAATCAACACCATCCTGCAGTCTGCATTCTTCAAGCTTGCAAACGTTATCAACTTTGAGGACGCTTTGGGCTACATGAAGGCTGCTGCTGAAGCTTCCTACGCTAAGAAGGGTATGGATATCGTTGAAAAGAACTGGAAGGCTATCGACGCAGGTCACCAGAACATCGTTAAGGTTGACGTTCCCGCTTCTTGGAAGAGCGCTGCTGACACCGAGATCGGTTCTGCTAAGGTTGAAGGCGAAGGCGCTCTCGTTGACTTCGTTAACAACATCTTGATCCCCTGCAACGCACAGCAGGGTGACAAGCTCCCTGTTTCCACATTCGCAAACATGGCTGACGGTACATTCCCCCAGGGCTCCGCTGCTTTCGAAAAGAGAGGCATCGCTATCGACGTTCCCGCTTGGAACCCCGATAACTGCATCCAGTGCAACTTCTGCTCTTATGTATGTCCTCACGCTGTAATCAGACCTGTTATCATGACTCAGGAAGAACTTGATGCTGCTCCCGAGCTTGCTAAGGCAAAGGCTAAGCCCGCAACCGGTATGCCCGGCTACTACTTCGTAATGACCGTTTCCGCACTCGACTGCACAGGCTGCGGCTCTTGTGTAAACGTTTGCCCCGGCAAGAAGGGCGAAAAGGCTCTCAACATGAGACCTTTGGACGAGCAGCTTGCTGAACAGGAAGTATTCAACTATGCTCTTACCTTGGCAGACAAGCCTGAGGTTCACGAAAAGTTCAAGGAAACCACCGTTAAGGGTTCACAGTTCAAGCAGCCCTTGCTCGAATTCTCGGGCGCATGCGCAGGCTGTGGTGAAACTCCTTATGCTAAGCTCATCACTCAGCTCTTCGGTGACAGAATGTATATCGCAAACGCAACAGGTTGTTCTTCCATCTGGGGCGGTTCTGCACCTTCTACTCCTTACACAACCAACAAGCTCGGCAAGGGTCCCGCTTGGGCTAACTCCTTGTTCGAAGATAACGCTGAATACGGCTACGGTATGTTCCTCGCACAGAACACCATCCGTCAGAGAGCTATCGCTAAGATCTTAGATCTTGAAAAGAACGTTGAATGCCCTGATTGCAAGGCTGTGATCGACGAATATCTTTCCACCATCGACAACGGCAAGCTCAACAGCGCTGCAACCGACAACCTCGTTGCAATGCTCGAAAAGATGGATACTGCTGAAGCTAAGGACATCCTTAAGGATAAGGACTTCTTGAGAAAGAAATCCTTGTGGATCTTCGGCGGCGACGGCTGGGCATATGACATCGGCTTCGGCGGTTTGGACCACGTTATCGCTTCCAACGAAGACATCAACATCTTCGTATTCGATACCGAAGTTTACTCCAACACAGGCGGACAGTCCTCTAAGTCCACTCCTACAGGTGCTATCGCTCAGTTCGCTGCAGCAGGTAAGACCGTTAAGAAGAAGGACCTCGCAGGCATCGCAATGACCTATGGCTACGTTTACGTTGCTCAGATCGCTATGGGCGCTGACTACAACCAGTGCATCAAGGCTATCTCTGAAGCTGAATCCTATAACGGTCCTTCCATCGTTATCGGTTATGCTCCTTGTATCAACCACGGTATCAAGGGCGGCATGAGCATCGCTCAGACCGAAGAGAAGAAGGCTGTTGAGGCCGGTTACTGGCACCTCTTCAGATACGATCCTCGTCTTGCTGCTGAAGGAAAGAATCCCTTCCAGCTTGACTCTAAGGCTCCTTCTGCTGATTATAAGGACTTCATCATGAACGAAGTCAGATACAACTCCTTGGCAAGAGCTAACCCCGACAGAGCTTCCAAGCTCTTCGAATCGGCTGAAGCTTCCTCTAAGGACAAGTATGCTCACCTCGTATTCCTCTCCAAGAGAGACGATTTCTAATATGAAATAAAAATTGCTCCCCGAAAAATCGGGGAGCTTTTTTTGTAGAAGTTGTTGAAGGGGGCGGGCCTATGTGCCCGCCCTTAATTTTGTTTATCAAAATGCCATTTAATTGGATTCTCTTCGATATATGTTCTTATACTATAAAGCATTTGCTCAGAACTGATCTTTTCAGCAAAATATCCTCTTTGCCAAATTGCTTTTTCAAAAGCCGGATACAAGCCTTTTTTCACATTTCGTATGTATTCGTTCGTTGTCATTGTTTTAAACCAACGGACGACGTCGGATAGCGGCGGGCCTGAGTGCCCGCCGGGTAAAAACACAACAAAATGAATGTGGTCGGGCATTACCACAAAATGATCTATTATAACCCCGGGATATTTATATTCGAGCTCCAGCATCCATTTGATGATCATTATGTGTGGGTTGTGAGGGCGACCACACAGGGTCGCCCCTTCAGCCTCGCTGTATTGAATTTCTCCGAATAATCTTTCACGGTTTCTTGTGCATATTGTCACAAAAAACGCACCGTTTTCATAATCCTCGGCACTGTATTTTTTCGTTCTTCTTTTCAAAATGTTTTTCTTATCCATATTGCCTCTTTTAAAAACAGGCGGGCACACAGGCCCGCCCTTTTTTCAATTATTCTTCGCTTTCTTCAGCGGCTTCAGCCTCTTCGCCTTCGTCGTCAGCACCCTCGTCAGAAATGACTTCGTTTGCCGCTTCGGCGCTTTCGGCTTCAGCTAAAGCCTTGAGCTCCTCGCTTGAGAGCTGTTCGACCTCTTCGATCTCGGCTTCCTCGTCGTGCTCCGCACTTGTGAATGCAACAACGATCCTGTCCTCGATATCCTTGGTACGCATGATCGTTACGCCGCCCGAATATCTTCCCATGACAGAGATATCCTTCGCTCTTACACGAATGATGATGCCGTCGTTCGAGATGAGGATAACGTCGTCCTCTTCGCTTACGACCTTGATGCCGCAGACCTTGCCCTTTTGCTCGTTTACCTTATAGTTGAGCATACCGAATCCGCCGCGTCGCTGAACTCTGTAATTTGCGGGTTCAACACGTCTGCCGTAGCCCTTTTCGGTAACCGTCAAAACAGTTGCATCCTCACGGATTATCTCAGCGGAAACGACCTCATCGCCGTCACGGAGCTTTATTGCTCTAACGCCGTGAGCCGAACGTGACATAGGTCTGAGCTGAGTTTCCTCAAATCGGATTATCATACCGTTTTTGGTCGCAACGATGATCTCGTCGTCTCCGTCGGTGTGCAAAACGCCCTTGATCTCGTCGCCCTCGTCAAGTCCGATCGCAATAAGTCCGTTCTTTCTAAGGTTCTTATAGAGTGCGAGACGTGTGCGCTTGATCTTTCCGAACTTTGTAACCATCGTTACAAACTTTTCTTCCTCGAAATCGGTACAGGAGATCATTGCTGCGATCTTTTCACCGTTCTGAAGCGGCAGGATGTTGATGATATTCGTTCCTCTTGACGCCTTCGAGCCCTCAGGGATCTCGAAGCACTTAAGCTTGAACATGATACCTCTGTCGGTGACAAAGAGTACGTTATCGTGAGTCGAGCAAACGAGCATTCTGTCAACATAATCCTCTTCACGCTGCTTCATACCGCTGACACCTCTGCCGCCGCGGCGCTGAACGTTATATTCGCTGGAGCTTGTTCTCTTGATATATCCGTTATGAGTGAGTGCGATGATGTTCGTATCCTCGGGGATAAGGTCCTCGATATCGACCTCACCGGAAATCGTCTGGATCTCGGTACGTCTATCGTCAGAGAACTTATTTTTAATCTCATCAAGCTCATTCAAAACGATCTCAACGACTCTTTCGTGGTTGGAAAGGATGTCCTCAAGGTCAGCGATTTTCGCCTTCAAAGCTTCGAGTTCATCATATATCTTCTGTCTTTCAAGACCTGTGAGCTGAATAAGGCGCATATTGGCGATATAATCAGCTTGGATCTCGGAAATTCCAAAGCGCTCGATAAGCGCTTCCTTTGCTTCCGCAGGAGTCTTGGAGGCACGGATTATTCTAATGACCTCGTCGATAAAGTCGAGGGCAATAGCCAAGCCCTGTAAAATATGCTCACGTTCTTTAGCTTTTCTAAGGTCATACTTTGTTCTTCTTGTGATGACCTCACACTGGAAGTCGAGGTATTCTTCAAGCATCTGCTTGAGTGTCAAAACCTTCGGAACACCGTTAACAAGAGCAAGCATAATAACGCCGACGGTATCTTGGAGCTGAGTGTAGCTAAAGAGCTTATTGAGGACTATCTGAGCGTTAGCGTCCTTTTTGAGCTCGATAACGATTCTCATACCCTCACGGGAGGATTCGTCTCTTAAGTCGTGGATGCCTTCAACTCTCTTGTCCTTAACGAGCTGTGCAATGGATTCAACAAGCCGAGCCTTGTTGACCATATAGGGAATTTCGGTGACGATGATGCACTGTCTTCCCTTGATCTCTTCGATATTGGTCTTTGAGCGAAGTGTCAGCTTTGCACGTCCCGTGGCATATGCCGCACGGATAGCGCTTCTTCCCATCAAAATGCCGCCCGTCGGGAAGTCAGGACCCTTGATACATTCCATCAGCTCGTCCAAGGTTGCGTCAGGATTGTGAGCCAAGACCTTGATGCCGTCGATAACCTCACCCAAATTATGAGGAGGGACGTTTGTAGCCATACCGACAGCGATACCGACCGAGCCGTTGACCAAAAGGTTAGGGAACCGTGAGGGCAAAACAACAGGTTCTTTAAGTCTGTCGTCGAAGTTCGGCATAAAGTCAACAGTCTCTTTGTCGATATCCGTTAACATATTGACAGCCATCTTCGCCATCTTAGCTTCGGTATAACGGTAAGCAGCCGGCGGGTCACCGTCAATAGAACCGAAGTTACCGTGACCGTCAACGAGAGGGTATCTTAAAGAGAAGCTCTGTGCAAGTCTTACCAACGCATCATAAACAGACGCGTCACCGTGAGGGTGGAATTTACCCAAACAGTCACCGACCGTGGTTGCACACTTTAGGTATTTCTTATCGGGTGTTAAACCCGCTTCATGCATTGTATATAAAATTCTTCTGTGAACAGGCTTTAATCCGTCTCGAACGTCGGGCAAAGCACGCTGGATGATTACCGACATCGAATACTGCAAAAAGCTTGAACGCATTTCATCATTAAGTTCTGTCAGTTTAACTTTTTTATCTATGGGGAACAAAAAATCACACTCTTTCAATTGTCATTAAAGTTTTTCGCGGTATTTATTTCCGAGAGCTGTCATCAAGCTTTGCTTCAAAGCATCGTTTTCAGCGGTGTCAAGCCCGGTCTTAGGGATAAAGAAACAGCCTCTGTATGAAAATACGGCATAGAGCTCAGATATTTCAACACATCTTAAACCTCTGTCGTTGAAATAACAAACGCTCGGCTTTATCTCGGGCAAAGGAATAATATTTCCGTCCTCGTCATATTCCAAGTTTTCTTCTTTTTCTGACACGATCGTCTTAACCGTGAAGCAATCATCGAAAAGATCAAAGACATAGGTATCGTCGGTGATGCCCTCAAGAGCTTTTTGCATATTCTTGCGCTCGATACGGGAGTTCATCAAGATCATCGCAACCATCGCAACACAAACGATGAAGCAAAGCCAGCCCGTTGTGTTTGAGGGGTCTTTAACGATCTGGTCAACGAACAAAAGCGAGGTTGCCGCAAAGATCGCAGCCTTAATTATCATGCTTCTCTTTTTGAATATTTTGAAATAAAGGTCATAGCCCCTCATCCAATCGTCCTTGGAAATTTTGTATTGTAAATTAAGCTTAGGTTCCATTGTTTCTCCTTAGAAGTCGAGGTTAGAAGCAAACTGAGCGTTCTTTTCGATAAATTCACGTCTCGGATTTACCTTGTCGCCCATCAAAATTGTGAAGGTCTCGTCAGCTTGAATAGCATCCTCAAGAGTGATCTTTACGATAGTTCTTGTCTCAGGGTCCATTGTTGTTTCCCAAAGCTGGATCGGGTCCATCTCACCGAGACCCTTATAGCGCTGAACGTCGGACTTTCCGGTGTTGTCGCCATAAAGCTCCTTGATATAAACGTCGCGCTCTTCGTCTGTATATGCATATCTGACCTGTTTGCCCTTTTGGATCTTGAACAGAGGGGGCTGAGCGATATAGATATGTCCCTCATCGATTAAAGGACGCATAAATCTGAAGAAGAAGGTTAAAAGAAGTGTTCTGATGTGGCATCCGTCAACGTCGGCATCCGCCATGATGATAACTTTATTATATCTGAGCTTCGTTATATCGAAATCCTCACCGATAGAGGTTCCCAAAGCTGTTACAACAGGAGTCAGCTTATCGTTTCCGTAGACCTTGTCGATACGAGCTTTTTCAACGTTGAGCATCTTACCCCAAAGAGGAAGGATAGCTTGATATCTTCTGTCTCTTCCTTCCTTTGCGGAGCCGCCCGCAGAGTCACCCTCGACGATGAATATCTCGGTGTGCTCAGCATCACGCTCGGAGCAGTCAGAGAGTTTACCGGGAAGCGAAGCGGATTCAAGAGCTGACTTTCTTCTTGTCAAATCTCTTGCACGCTTTGCGGCTTCTCTTGCCTTTTGTGCCTGAACGGATTTTTCAAACACAGTCTTTGCAACTTGAGGGTTTTCCTCAAGATAATTCATCAGCTTTTCCAAAACGAGTGCTTCAACGAAAGGTCTGACCTCGGGGTTGCCGAGTCTTCCCTTTGTCTGACCCTCAAACTCACAGTTTGTGAGCTTGACGGAAACAACTGCGATGATGCCCTCTCTGACGTCATCTTCGGAAAGACGTGTGCCGTCCTTCAAAAGACCGAACTTTTTGCCATAGTCGTTGATGACCTTACAAAGTGCCTTCTTGAAGCCCGTCTCGTGGGTACCGCCGTCGGGAGTTCTTACGTTATTTGCAAAGGAAAGCACCAGATCGTTATAGGAATCGTTATATTGCAAAGCTATCTCACAGGTATAGTCGTCCTTTGTTCCTGCGACGTAGATGATTTCGGGGAAGAGCTCCTCGTGTCCTCTTATATCGCGCTCATATTTAACGAACTCTCTGATACCGCCTTCATAGCAAAGATCGACCTCAATATCCTCATCGCCACGTCTGTCAGTGAAAACGATTCTGACGCCGGCGTTAAGGAAAGCCTGTTCCCTTAACATCTTCAAAAGTGTGTCATAGTCATATTCTGTTGACTGCTCGAAGATAAGCGGGTCAGCCTTGAAGGTGACGATAGTTCCGGTCTTATCAGTCTCACCGACGACCTTCATATGCTCGTCATAATGACCTCTGTCGAAGTGCTGGAAGTGGATGTTCTTTCCGTCGTGAATAGTAAGCTCTACCCATTCGGACAAAGCGTTAACAACCGATGCACCAACACCGTGCAGACCGCCGGCAACCTTATATCCGCCGCCGCCAAACTTACCGCCTGCGTGAAGGATGGTATATACGACTGTTGCTGCCGAGATGCCTTCCTTTGGGTGGATACCCGTTGGGATACCGCGTCCGTTATCGATAACACGAACGATGTCGCCTTTTAAAAGCTCAACGTCGATCCTTGTGCAATATCCTGCCAAAGCTTCGTCGATCGCGTTCGTGACGATCTCATATACCAAGTGGTGAAGTCCCTTCGGGCCCGTTGAGCCGATATACATACCGGGGCGTTTTCTGACAGCCTCAAGTCCTTCAAGCACCTGAATCTCACTTGCGTCATAATTGTTGTCTTTGTCAACAGCAGTCGCTGAGATGTTGATCTCATCAAAATTATTAGCCAAAATGTTTTCCTCCGTATCTTTTATAATACATATGGTTATATATAAATTAAAATTTACCGTTAGTAATGTTTTTTAACCGCTTTTTAAGCGTCGAAGCGGAAATTGCGCTGATATAAACGATCTCTGTAAAGTCCTTATCCAGCGTCACGATAAAGCTTTTCGGAAGCTCATAAGAACAGCTTATAACTCTCTTTGCTTTTCCCGATCGGGACAAAAACTCTTTTGTGATCCTCGAGGTCGAGGCATTTTCGATATCAAAAATCGCCACGATGTTTTTAATTTCAACCATGTGGTCGTTTCCCAAATGTAAAAACATACTCTACCTCACACGCTCGATCTTTCCCGAACTGACTAAAAATCTTCCGCCCGAAATCTTATCTATCGGTTCACAACAGGTTATAAATATCTGCATATTTGCGATCTGTGAAAGAACGAAATCCTTTCTTGATCTGTCAAGCTCGCTCAAAACATCGTCCAAAAGGATAACGGGCATATCACCTGTTTCCTCATGCAGGATATATGCCTGTCCGAGTTTAAGGCACAAAGCTGCCGAACGATTTTGTCCTTGTGAGCCGTAATCACGGGCAGATATCCCGCCGATGTTTATCAGTATATCATCTCTGTGAACTCCGACGGTCGTATATCCCAAACGGATATCCTCGATTCTGGATCTTTCAAGCTCACACAGAAAAATATCAGCCATCTTTCCGTTATAATCGCTCTGATCCTCAAGATCCTCAAACACGGTCGAAGCATATGAAAGAGTCATCTTCTCACGCTGCTTTGAGATCTCATCATAAAGCCTTCCGGCAAAGAGCCCAAGCTTTTTGACAAAATTATATCTCAAAACAGATATATATGAGCCCAATCTTGCAAGCTGAATGTCCCAAACATCAAGCTCGTTCTGGCTTGAAATGCCGATAGCGATATTTTTAAGCAAAGTGTTTCTTTGAGCAAGCACAGTTTCATATTTCGAAACCGTCTTTGCATATTGAGGCTTGATCTGTGAAATACAAAGGTCGATAAAATTGCGCCGAATATCAGGCGAGCCCTTTGAAAGCTCAAGATCCTCAGGGGTAAAGACAACGCATTTCAACACTCCGAAAAGGTTGCTCATCGAGCGCTGCTTCACACCGTTCAAAAGAATCTTTTTTTCTTTTGTCGATTTCTGTAATGTAACGGATATCGTTTGTTCACGCTGATCGTCTTCAAACAAAAGGTCGATCCTTGCGATATCACGCTCAAACCCGACAAGGTCAGTTTGTCTTGAGCTTCGAAAGCTTTTTGCACCCGACATCAGCCATATAGCTTCGATAAGGTTTGTCTTTCCCTGTGCATTCTCGCCACAGATGATGTTCACCTTTTTTTCGGGAGATATATCGACCTCGCTCAAATTCTTGAACCCGTCAACACTGATTTTTTTAATAATCATTTAACTTTTATCTCAAGCTCGATCTCATCGATAACAACGCTGTCACCGGGACGTATCTTTTTTCCTCTCATCAAGCAGACCTCGCCGTTGACCTTAACTTTTCCGTCTGTGATGATCTCCTTTGCGATGCCGCCGGTCTCGGTGACGCCCGCAAACTTTAAAAGGGAGTCAAGCTTTATAAATTCATCTCTGATCTTTATTTCTTCTATATTCATATACATTCCAATCTTTCAACAGTTTTTATAAAAGGTGTTGAAACTTATTCAGTCTTAAGTCTTACAGGCAATACTAAATAGGTGTATTCATTATTTTTAATGGGAACGATCTTCATCGGCAGGTTTCCGCCGTTCATCAAAAGCTTTATCTTGTCGTCTTGTATCGCCTTTAAGGGATCCAAAAGATATTTACAGTTGAAGCCGATCTCGATCTTCGGGCCGGAAATGTCAGCAGGGATCTCGTCAAATATCTTTCCTATAGATGTCTGACAGCTTATCTTGAGTGCTCCGCCGTCAAAGATGCATCTTACAGGGCTCTTGATCCTTTCATTTATCAAAAGCTGTGCTCTTTCAAGACAGTTGATAAGATCACGCTTTTCGATGATAACTTCTGTCACGCTGTTTTGAGGGATTGATCCGCGGTAGTTATGGAACTCACCTTCAAGCAAGCGTGTGAAAACGGTGTAGCCGTTGAAATCGAAAACGATGTGCTTTTTGGAAACTCTGATCTCACAGGGGAGCTCATCGTCATCCTTTAAAAGCTTTGAAACCTCATTCAAGGTCTTTGAGGGAACAACAAATTTAAAGTTTTTGTCGTTCTTGATAACTTCGGTTCTGACAGCCAATCTGAAGCCGTCGATAGCGACCATATTAAAGTTGTTATTAATTATCTCAAAAAGCTCACCCTTCAATATCGGCTTTGTATCGTTTTGGGAAACAGCAAAGATAGTCTGGTTGATCATGCTCTTTAATACAGACTGTGAAACGGTTGCGGTCTCTTCATCAACAAACTCAGGGATCACGGGATATTCATTAGCGGAAACAGCGCTGACGGTATATTCGGTAACGCCGCCGATGATGGTTACAGCTAAATTATCAGATATCTCGATCTCGATCTCATCGGTCGGCATCTTTTTAATGATCTCGGAAAAGAGTCTTGAATTGATGATCATTTCGCCGCAGTCATCAGATACAACGGGAACGAACGTCTTGATACCGATCTCAAGGTCATATCCTGTTAACCAAAGAGTGGAATGATCAAGGGTGAACTTAATGCCTTCGAGTGCGGGAATAGTGGATTTGTCAGCTACGGCTTTGGAAACGTTGATAAGTGCTTCGTAAAGACTTTGCTTGTTGCATATAAGTTTCATGTTTAAAACTCCTTTTTTGAGAAATGATTTTTTTCTGAAAAAATAAATAAATAGAATATAAATATTTAGTTATAGTATTAGAGACCGTTGAATTGTTGAAAAGCGGTTTTTGTCGTTTATTGATGAGGGTTTTCGCTTCAACAGCAGATTTTGAAAGATTTTTAAAGATGTTAAAAGATCTTTTTGAGGTTTAAAAGTTTAAAAACTGTTTGTTAGGTGTCGAAAAATCTTTTGAAAACCCGAATTTTTTAACAGCCTTGTGTTGAATCTGTTTTTTTGATCCCTAAAAAACGGGACAAACCCTTTTTAATAAACGGTTTTATTTTGATAAAGCGGTTGAAAACGCTGTTATATCGTCTTCAAATTTTTGATGAGATCGTCGATAGTTTCTTTCAGATCATGATTCTTTACCATAAGGTCTTTAACGTCAGCATATGATATGGTCATCGTCGAGTGATTTCTCTTGAATTCATCTCCGATAGCGGTGAAGCTCATACCCTTGACCTCACGGATTATGTATACAGCGATCTTTCTTGCTAAAGAGATCTGTGCGTTGCGGTTCGCAGAACGCATATCGTCAGCGGAAACGCCGAACGCAGCACCAACGTCTGTCAAAATTCTTTCAACGGTTATCTCAGCAGGCTGTGAGTCGATCAAGGTTTCCTTTATGACACGCTGTGCCATAGAGATCGAGGGAGATTCGTTTGAGAACATCGTTAAGCCCTTGATCTTATTGACTGCGCCTTCGAGCTGACGGATGTTGTTTTTGATCTTCTCGGCAATGATCCTTGCGACGCCTTCGGGAAGGTTAAGATCCAAAAGCTCAGCCTTTCTTTGAACGATAGCCATTCTTGTTTCAAAATCCGGCGGCTGAACGTCAGCCTGTACGCCCAAGGTAAATCTTGTCTTGATCCTTTCTTCAAGCTTTTTGATTCTGTTGGGGGAGATGTCCGAAGTTAAAACGACCTGTTTTCCGCGCTCATAAAGTGCGTTAAAGGTGTGGAAGAACTCTTCCTGTGTCATTTCCTTTCCTGCGATGAACTGAATATCGTCGACCAACAAAAAATCAGCCTTGCGGTATTTTTCGTGGAAGGAGATGGTGTCCTTTTCGGAAACGGCACGGACAAGCTCGTTTGTGAAGCTTTCGCCGGTGGTATAGATGACGTTAAGGGTCGGGTGATTTTTCTTTACTTCATGCTCTATAGCACGCAAAAGGTGAGTCTTTCCGAGTCCCGAATCGCCATAGATGAAAAGCGGGTTGAAAACAGCCTTGTTTATCTGGTTGCTCAAGTTGTTCTTTCCCGAAACTGCGATGCAGTAAGCATAGGCGAGCTCGTTTGATTTGCCCTTGATGAAGTTTTCAAAGGTCAGATCATAATCAGATCTGCGGTGGCTTGCTATAAGGTCAGCCATCTGACGCTCGATCTCGTGGAAGCCGTCAGCTTTTTCTTCGCCCTTAAGGACAAATTCCACGTTAACGGCAAACCCCATGACCTCTTCAAAGGCTTTTATAAAAACATCCTTAAAATAATCTTCGACGGTGGTCTTTAGAAATTTGTTTTCTACAATAAGATAGGCGGTTTTGTGTTCGAATTTTAACGGCTCAACACGTGATATCCATTGGCGGTAGCTAATTTCGCTGACCTTCGGATCAGCCTGCATCACGCGGCGGACGTTTTCATATAACTCAAAGAATGAATCCATATTTTTTATAATTCCTTTCATAAATAATGTTATTTT
The DNA here is from genome assembly GCA_964650705.1 of uncultured Oscillospiraceae bacterium. Classification (GTDB taxonomy): domain Bacteria; phylum Bacillota; class Clostridia; order Oscillospirales; family Ruminococcaceae; genus Faeciplasma. The sequence continues at coordinate 88,407 of CAZYUJ010000003.1, read as the reverse complement.
GCCGCAAAAATTCTCCTCTCACGGCTATATAGGCAGACAGTTTCCCATCATTGCATTTATACAAATAAGTATACTACATTTCATCTTATTTTTCAAGAAAAATATATTATAAATAGTATAGTCAAATTTGTATATTTCAACGGACTTTTTGATGAATGTTAAGAAAATAAATGGTTTAATCGGTGAAAAGTTTTTCTAATCTATTGACAATTGCCTTTGATGTGATGTATAATGCTAAATTGCAAGGGTATCAAGACTGAAATTTTGTGTTTCAGCGAGTTTGCCCATAAAAATATGGACATTGCCATATGACTATATATGACAAGGAGGCAAGCGAAAATGGCTCAGATTAAAAGAACATATCAGCCTAAGAAGATCCACAGAAAAAAAGAGCACGGTTTCTTTAAGAGAATGGCTACCAAGAACGGTCGTAAGGTTTTAGCTCGCAGACGCGCTAAGGGCAGAGCAAGACTTACCTACTAATTTTTCTTAAGACCTAACCAAAGAGGTCTATGACCACAAAACTTTTGTGGTCTTTCTTTTTAGTAACGCTTTTTTCAATTTTGTTTTACAGGTGGCGAAAATGTTATTCACTGAGATCTTAAAAGACTCTAAGGTTTTTTTAAAGCTTTACAGAAAGGGCAAGTTTGTTGCCTGTGACAGTGTTGTGGCGTATTACATGCCCAACAAGCTGCCTGTAAACAGATTGGGAATCACAGCCGGCAAAAAGCTCGGCAACGCAGTTACAAGAAACCGCGCAAAGCGGATCCTTCGTGAGGGGTATCGGCAAAAGGAAATGCTTTTCCCGATAGGTTATGATATCGTTATTGTGGCTCGCGAAGGGATCAAAGGAAAAAAGACGGACGAGCTGAGCGGATATTTCAATCGGCTCACAAAAGAAATGAACAAGGCAAAGTGAAAAAAATATTAGAACTGTTAATTAAGTTTTACCGAAAAGTTATTTCCCCGTTAAAACCGCCTTGCTGCAAATACTATCCGACCTGCTCTGCATATGCTTTGACAGCTATTAAAAAGCACGGCGCCGTAAAAGGCTCAATATTGGCTGTGTGGCGTATTTTGAGATGCAATCCTTGGAGCATGGGCGGAGTGGACCACGTTCCCGAAAAGTTTCACCTATACACCTTAAAAGGGGAAAGAAAGAGAAATCCTAATTTAGAAAATATCGACACCAACACTTCTGTTGAAGAAGTTGAAAATACGGAGGATATCTGATGTTTAAAATTCTTGCTTGGCCATTTGGTAAGCTTTTGTGGCTTTGCTATATGGTACTTAAAAACTATGGTTGGGCACTTTTTGTGTTCACACTTTTGATCAAGCTCATCATGCTTCCTTCTTCTGTTAAGCAGCAGAAGAGCATGGCGAGAATGCAAAGGCTTAATCCAAAGCTTGAGCAGCTCAAGAAAAAATATGCAAACAACAAGGACAAGCTCAACGAAGCAACGATGGAGCTTTATAATCAGGAAAACGTAAACCCCATGGGCTCATGCTTGCCGATGATTGTTACATTTGTACTGCTCTTTGCTATTATCGAGGTAGTTTATGCTCCTTTGACCTATATTTCCGGCTTCGATTCCGATAAGATAGATGCTGCAAAGACAACGGTCAGCGAATATTATACCGCAAGCTATGCTTTAAAGAACGATTCTGACGAAGCCTATGGCGCTGACGGTATCACTGTTGCGGAGCTTGTTGAAGCAGGAGTTGACGTTAAGACCGTTTTGATGTCTTATGATAACGTTGCAAAGCTTGGTGAGGAAAGGGTTCAGGAAATCGCTGATACCTTCGTCGCAAACCCCGGTATGGATGAATACTTCACCGACACATCAAAGGTTTCTGACAGACTTATTACATCAAGCAGCACCGACAGAGCTGAGCTTTTGGTTCTCTCTGTTGCAAGGGATTATCCCGATTTGTTTGATGCTGACATTTCAAACTTCTGTGATGAATTCGACTATACCTTCTTCGGACTCTATTTGGGTTCATATCCCAGTTGGAATTCTATCTACATCCTTATTCCCATCCTTTCTTTGATATCTCAGCTGGCAGTTACTATCATTTCTCAGTATTACAATAAGAAAAACGGTATGAACAGCTCGGGCAATTCGGGCATGACCATGATGCTTTATGTAATGCCGCTCTTCTCCTTCTGGATCGCTTTCAGCTTCCCTGCGGGACTCGGTATCTATTGGATCTTCCAGAGCGTATTGTCCCTTGCTCAGACTGTGGGACTTAATATGTACTTCACTCCTGAAAGAACCGAAAAGATCATTGAAAAGGAAAACAAGAAAAAGAAGAGAAAGCCCTCTATTTATCAGCAGGCTTTGGAACAGCAAAAGGCTCGTTTGGCTGAGCTTAACGGCGGAGCTGCGCCCAAAAATGCACTTGAAGAAGCAGAGGATGAAATTAAGCTTTCAAAGTCCGAACGCAAGGAGATCGAGCGCTTGAAGATCAACGAAGCAAGAGCTAAGCACGCTGAGATGTCCGATGACGAAGGTTATTCTGAGGAAGACCTTGAAAAGATCCGTGCTGCAAGAAAGCGCATGGCTGAAATGTTCGGAGACGATTATAAAGACGAATAACTGACAGCCGGTTATAATTTTTGCCTCCATATATACTTCCGAAACGGGCGTGATTTGCACGCAAACGTACAAGCTTGAAGAAAATTTTTTCAAAAATAATCTTGGAGTCCAAAAATTTACCCTGTTATGATATAAAGGAGAGAAAAATCGTGAAACAAATTTTTAACGCAAAGACTGTTGACGAAGCTAAGGCTTTGGCTGTCAGCACTTTTAATGTCGACGAGTCGAGAATCACATTCACCGTGCTCGAAGAGCCCAGAAAAACAATCTTCGGATTAAAGGGTGAAGCAAAGGTCGAGGCTGAATATGAGCTCACAAAGCCCGAGATCGCAGCAAACTACATCAAGGAAGTTATGGTTGCGATGGGCTATGAAGAACCCGAGATCGCAATTTCCGATATCGAGGGCGGTTCGCTTTTGGATATTTCGGGTGAGGGCGCTGACGGAATCATCGGCCGCAGAGGCGAGGTTATCGACGCTATTCAGTATTTGGCATCGCTGACCTGTAACAAGACAAGCAAGGATTATTACAGAATCTCCACAGATTGCTGCGGATTCAGAGCAAAGAGAAAGACTCAGCTTGAGGAGCTCGCAAAGAAGATGGTTGCAAAGGCAAAGAAGACCGGAAGAACCGTTGCACTCGAGCCCATGAATCCCTATGAAAGAAGGATCATTCACGCAGCAGTAAGCAGTATCGAAGGCGCAACCTCTCGCTCCACAGGTGAGGAGCCTTACAGAAAGGTGCTTATTTCCTCGACCGAGAAGAGAAGCTATCGCGGCGGCGACAAGAATGACCGCAAGGGCGGACGCGGAAGAGGTCCCAGAAAGCCCAGAGAAGAGTTTAAGGCAAGAAGCCTTGATATTTCCTCCTCATTCGAGAAGGATTATAAGAAGCCGAAGCCTGAGGACGAGATCGGCTCGGGTCTCTATTCAAAGATCGAATTTTAATGATTGAGCGGCTTTCCTTTCGGAGAGCCGCTTATTCGTGGGCTTCGCTTTAAGGAGCTTATGAAAGACGGTTGATCGAAGCCGCAGTGTCGGGGCGAAGCCCGCCCGCACCTGCGGTGCGGGCTTGCCCGAGGGGGGCGGTGCGCCCCTCGGGCGTGCGCGCGGAGCGCGCACAGGGGCTTCGCCCCCGATGCGAGGCGTGGTTTTGCGGAGCAAAACGAGTGCCGAGCGATAAAGTCGGTGCGATAGCGCCGACACCTTTATTTGACCCAAGGAGAGTGAAAAAGTGAGCACTATTTGCGCAATTTCGACCGCACAGGCTGTCGGCGGAATATCCCTTATCCGCCTCAGCGGCGAGAAGGCTGTTGCGATAGCTGATGAGATCTTTGTTTCCTTCGACGGAAAAAAAGTCACAGATATGGCCGGTCACACATGTAAATACGGCAGAATCGTTTCAAACGGCGAGATATTGGACGACGTGCTGCTCACAGTCTTCATCGCTCCGAGAAGCTATACCGGTGAGGATACGGTTGAGATATCCTGTCACGGCGGGCTTTACGTTACAAAGCGCGTTTTGCGTGCCTGCATCGAGCATGGCGCTGAGCCTGCGGCTGCAGGTGAATTTACAAAGCGTGCATTCTTGAACGGCAAGCTCTCGCTTACGGAGGCTGAGGGAGTTGCAGACATTATTTCAGCACAGGGCGAGAGTACCTTGAAAAGTGCAAACCTTATGCACGAGGGAGAGCTATATAAATCCGCAAGGAAGGTTTGTGACAAGCTTGTAAATATTCTCGGCTCGCTTGCCGCTTGGACAGACTATCCCGACGAGGACATCCCCGAAACCGATAATGACTCGCTTTTGATGATCCTTTCCGATTGCGGCGCTCAGCTCAAAAGGATCCTTTCTGATTACGATTCGGGAAGAATTTTCAGAGAGGGAATTGACACCGCAATAGTCGGAAAACCCAATGTCGGAAAGTCAACGCTTATGAACGCTTTGCTTGGCTATGAGCGAAGCATCGTCACTTCTGTCGCAGGAACGACAAGAGACATTGTCGAAGAATCGGTGCGCTTGGGCGACGTGATCCTCAGACTTTCGGACACCGCCGGAATCCACCGATCTTCTGACGAGGTCGAGGCGATCGGCGTTGACCTTGCAAAGAAGAAAATCGACTCGGCGGAGCTTATCCTTTGCGTGCTCGACGGCTCTCGAGAACTTGATGAGGACGACCTTGAGCTTTTGAGATCTATCGAAAACAGACGGCACATTGTGCTTGTAAACAAGTCAGATATGCCGAAAAACATAAACACAGAGTATATTCATGATGAAAATATACTGTTTGTATCAGCAAAAGAGCGAAACGGGCTTGAAAAACTGCGTGAAAAGGTATTTGATCTCTTCAAGCTTTCTGGCTATGATTCATCGCCTGCGGTGTTTGCAAACGAGCGCCAGAAGCTCTGCTGCGAGAAGGCACTCAAGCACATTTTGCTCGCACATGATGCTATTTTAATGGGGCTTACCTTGGACGCTGTAACCATCGACATCGACGAAGCGGCAAACGCTCTTTTAGAGCTGACGGGCGAAAAAGCGACCGAAGCTGTGGTTGACGATGTATTCAGCAGATTCTGTGTCGGAAAATAAAAGCTTTGCATTCACAAACTTTTATCGTCAAAACCGCTTTTTCGGTACCTGAGGTTCAGTAAAAAATGCGTAGCTTACCGCGGCGCCACCGCACTCCGTGCGACTCGCGCCGCTTTGTCGGGCGAAGCCCGCCGCACCCGCAGGGTGCGGCGCCGCGGCTTTGCCGCGGCGAGTCCGCGCGAAGCGCGGACGGGCTTCGCCCACGCCGCGAGGCGTGGTTTTGCGAAGCAAAACGAGTGCCGAGCGATAAAGTCGGTGCGACAGCGCCGACACCGATAAAAAACTGCTTATGAGAAATGCACTTTAGCTGATTTACTATACAATCAGAAATATCAGATATAAATTATACTCACAGTATACAAGAAAGGACTGATTCAATGCACTATTTGGGCGAATACGACTATATAGTAGTCGGCGCAGGACACGCCGGTGTTGAAGCTGCGCTCTGCGGAGCTCGCCTTGGGCTCAAGGTCGCACTGTTCACCATCACGCTCGACGCAATCGCAAACATGCCCTGTAACCCCTCCATCGGCGGAACGGCAAAGGGACATTTGGTGCGAGAGATAGATGCTTTGGGCGGCGAGATGGGCAAAGCGGCTGACGCTACTTTTTTGCAGAGCCGAATCTTGAACCTCGGAAAAGGCCCTGCCGTTCACAGCTTGCGCGTTCAGTCCGACAGAATGAAATATCACGCATACATGAAGCGTGTGTGTGAGGCTCAGCCTAACCTCGAGATCAAGCAAGCTGAAATTATCAGCATCGAGCTTGACGGGTCGGGAGCTGTTTGCGGAATAACCACAAAGCTCGGAACAAAGTATAAGACCAAAGCTGTCATCATCTGCACAGGAACATACTTGGGCGGCGTTATCCACGTTGGTGAGGTTTCTTATGAATCAGGGCCTGACGCCACACTTCCCGCAAAGGGGCTGACCGATTGCCTCATCGGCATGGGTATAACCATGCGCCGATTCAAAACGGGAACTCCCGCCAGAGTTCACCGAAGAAGCATCGACTTCGATAAGCTTGAGGTTCAAAACGGTGATGACAAAATCGTTCCCTTCTCGTTTGAGACAAAGGGCGAGCTGCACAACACCGTCTCCTGCTACATCAGCTATACTAACGAGCGTACACATAAGGTAATACTCGACAATTTGCATCGCTCGCCGTTATATTCGGGACGCATCGAGGGTATCGGCCCCCGTTACTGCCCCTCAATAGAAGATAAGATCGTAAGATTTTCGGACAAGCCCCGTCATCAGCTCTTTATCGAGCCGATGGGAGTTGATACCGACGAGTTCTATTTACAGGGAATGTCGTCTTCTTTGCCCGAAGAGGTTCAGCTCGAATTTTTGAGGACTATAGAAGGGCTCGAAAACGTCGAAATAATGCGAAACGCATATGCTATCGAATATGACTGCTGTGATTCGACAGAGCTTTTGCCGACACTTGAGTTCAAGAAGATCTCCGGCCTTTACGGCGCAGGACAGTTCAACGGAACCTCCGGCTATGAAGAGGCGGCGGCACAGGGACTTATCGCAGGGATCAATGCCTCAAACAAAATTTTGGGCAAAAAGCCTTTCGTTTTGGACAGAGCATCGTCCTATATCGGCACACTTATCGACGACCTTGTCACAAAGGGCGTTATGGATCCTTACAGAATGATGACCTCTCGAAGCGAATACAGACTCCTTTTGCGTGAGGATAACGCTGACGAGCGCTTGACTCCCTTTGGTTATGAGCTTGGGCTTATCTCGAAAGAGCGTTACGAGAGACTTTTAGACAAGCTTTCTAAGATTGAGGCTGAGGTCGAACGACTTGAACACTTCAACATCGGTCCGTCGAAGGAGCTTTCAGACTATCTTGTTTCATGTGGAACAGAGCCGATAACCAACGGCTCGACGCTTGCGAAGCTTATAAAACGCCCACAGGTTACGTATGAGGGGCTCAAGGTGGTTGATCCCATGCGCCCCGAGCTTGATGACGAGGTCAAGGAACAGGTCGAGCTTAGAATTAAGTACGAGGGATATATCTCCATTCAGCTTGAACAGGTCGAAGCGATGAGAAAGCTTGAGGAAAAAGCGTTGCCTGATGACGTTGACTATGGCTCTATAAGAGGATTAAGACTTGAGGCACAGGAAAAGCTGAACAAGATAAGACCCTTAAGCATCGGCCAGGCTTCGAGAATTTCGGGCGTTAATCCGGCTGACGTTTCTGTTTTGCTTATCTGGCTTGAACAGGAGAAAAGAAAAGGCGGTGACACAAAGTGAACTTGATATCGTTTGATGAATTAAAAAAGCTTTTTGAGGGTGCTTCGCTTGATGTCACCGATGAACAATATGACAAATTCACAAAATATGCGGATCTGTTGGTCGAGTGGAACGAAAAGATAAATCTCACAGCTATAACCGATCCGGAAGGAATTGCAATCAAACACTTTTTGGACAGCGTTTTGCCTCTTTCGATGTTTGATATCCCCGAAAACGCATCTGTTATCGATGTCGGAACGGGAGCAGGATTCCCCGGAATCCCGATGAAGATAATGCGAGAGGACATAAGCCTCACTTTGATGGATAGCCTTAATAAGCGAGTCAACTTTTTAAGCGAGGTATGCGACAGTATCGGCATTTGTGCCGATTGCACTCACGAGCGTGCTGAGGATTCGGGATCGGGCGAAAAGCGTGAAAAATTCGACATCGCAACCGCAAGAGCTGTTGCAAGACTTTCGGTATTGGCTGAATATTGCCTTCCTTTCGTCAAGGTCGGCGGAGCTTTTGTCGCTTTGAAGGGCGCTGATTGCGCCGAAGAGATAAAGTCAGCCTATACAGCGATCAAGACGCTCGGCGGAAAGACGGAAAAGGTCATCGAATACACTCTGCCGACAGGGGATAAGCGAACGCTTGTTATCATCAGAAAGATCGCGCCTACGCCGAAGGCCTATCCGAGACCGAAGGGGAAAATGAACAAAAAGCCTCTTTAAAAAGATATCGCAAAAAGACTTATTTCCTAACAGAATAATTTGCAAAATGCCGCCGAAAAAGTGCGGCATTTTTTTGTTCGTGAGCTTTTTCGAGGGAGAATGGCGGTATATTTGTGTGGAATTATATGTAAATATATGGTAGCATAAAAGAAAAAGGACTTTGAAAAGAAAGGAAATATCGAAATGTCACCTGTATTTACACCGAAAAAAGAAAAGATCGTTGCAAAAGTTATCGAGATCCCGATCGAAACGATAGCGCCGAACCCATATCAGCCAAGGCGGGATTTTGACCGCAACGAGCTTCTGGCTCTTGCCGCAAGCATTAAGGCAGACGGAATTTTACAGCCGCTGAGTATAAGACGTGCCGGCTCAGGATATGAGTTGATCGCAGGTGAGAGAAGGCTTCGAGCGGCTATTTTGGCGGGGCTTGAGACCGTTCCCTGCATCGTGAGCGAGGTCACGGACAGAAACTCGGCGCTCCTTTCTCTCGTTGAAAATATCCAAAGGCAGGATCTTGGCTTTTTCGAGGAGGCAAACGCTATCGCCCGTCTTATCGAGCTTTACGGAATGACTCAGGAGGATGCGGCTTTCCGCCTCGGTTATGCCCAATCGACGCTCGCAAACAAGCTTCGGCTTTTGAAGCTTTCGCTCGATGAGCGAAGGCTGATTCTTGAGGGAGGCTTGACAGAACGCCACGCAAGGGCGTTTTTGAGACTTGAAACCTCGGAACAACGAATTGACGCTATAAACCAAGCGGTCAGACAAAAGCTGAACGTCGAAAAGACAGAACGGCTGATAGATTCGATGATAGAAAAAGAGAGATACAGGCGCAATATCCGCAAGGGCTCGGTAATTTTTAAGGATCTGCGGCTTTTTATGAACACCGTGAACAAGGCTGTCGAAACGATGCAGATCGCAGGAGTTGATGTCAACGTTGATAAACAGCAGTCGGAGGACTTCTTGGATTATCACATCAGAATCCCGCTGAAGAAGGAGTAGTGCAGGAAGCCTTTCTTAACGGTAGGCAGCAAAAAACGATGGTGCTTTAGCACGAGGCGTTTCACGCCGAGAATCGTTTTTTCATAGTAAGTCGAACGAAGAGAGACTTGACTATTTGTTCCACGTGAAACATTGCTTTGGCTTTTCCGAGCCGAAGGCTCGGGCGGCGGTGCCTTGCGCGCAAAGTAATTTTCCGCCCGACAAAACTTTTCTTCAAAAACTGTTGCAAACCCTTTCGATTTATGGCATACTTAGAATAATGATAAATATGCAAGGAGGGGGAAAATGGGCAAGATAATCGCCGTTTCAAACCAAAAAGGCGGCGTTGGAAAGTCAACATCGGTCGTAAATCTTGCGGCGGCTCTCGGCGGCAAGGGGAAAAAGGTGCTTGTTGTCGATATTGACGCACAGGGAAACACCACAACGGGCTTCGGCGTCAGAAAAAGAGCCATTGTCAACACCGTTTATGAAGTTATAATCGGCGCGTGCCGAGCAAGTGATGCTATCGTTCCGACAGCCTTTAAGGGCGTTTCGCTGATCTCATCTGCTCAAAAGCTTGCAGGTGCTGAGATCGAGCTGGCTTCGCTTGAAAACCGCTTGATGCGCCTTAAGATGCAGCTTTTAACGGTCAAAGACAGCTTTGATTTCATACTTATAGACTGCCCGCCGTCACTAAGCCTTATAACGCTTAATGCGCTGACAGCTTGTGACTCGGTTTTGATACCCATTCAGTGTGAGTTCTATTCTTTGGAAGGACTCGTTCAGCTGATGGATACGATAAAAAGAATTAAAGACGGTTATAATCCGAATATGTATGTCGAGGGTATTCTGTTCACGATGTTTGTCGCACGTTATAACCTGACGGCACAGGTCGTTGCAGAGGTCAAAAAATACTTCCCGAATGACATCTATAACACAGTCATTCCGAGAAATGTCGCACTTTCCGAAGCTCCCAGCCACGGAAAGCCGATAATGTATTATGACAGAAGCTCGAAGGGAGCAGAGGCTTATGAAAGCTTTTGTGTCGAATTTTTGGAGCGTAACCGCAAAAAATCGAAAAAGAGATCATAAAATTTAATGAAAAGGAGCAAATATGGCAAGAGTTAAAGGACTTGGAATGGGCATGGAAGCTCTTTTTTCCGAGAACGAAACAAAGGGCTCACAGCCGCAGACGCTAAGGCTGACGGAGATATTTCCGAACAAAGAACAGCCCAGAACCGATTTTGATGATGAAGCGATATCGGCACTTGCCGATTCCATCAAGCAGCACGGCGTTTTACAACCGTTGCTTGTAAGACCTATGCCGGGCGGCGGATATCAGATAGTTGCCGGTGAAAGGCGCTGGCGCGCAAGCCGGATCGCAGGGTTGAGCGAGGTTCCTGTATACATCAAGGAGCTTGATGACAAGCAGACGATGCAGCTCGCACTCGTTGAAAACCTTCAGCGAGAGAACCTAAACCCTGTTGAAGAAGCTTTGGGATACCGTGAGCTTATGGAGACATATGGCTACACACAGGAGCAGGTTGCAAAGATAGTCGGAAAATCACGACCTGCGGTGGCAAACTCACTCAGAATCCTCGGATTGGACGAAGCAACGCTTAAATTGGTGCGTGACGGTGACGTTTCATTGGGACACGCAAAGGTGTTAGCAGGAATCGAGGACAGAGCGTTAAGAGCAGAGCTCGCTTTGAAGATAAAGCGCGATATGCTTACCGTCAGACAGCTTGAGGACATCGCGAAGACCGCAAACAAGCCAAAAAAAGAGAAGCTTCCGCCGAAAAAAGAGGTTTATTTCAAGGAAGTTGAGCTCTCTTTGGCTGAAACATTGGGCAGAAAGGTCAATGTTAACGGCAAAAACGGCAAGGGCAAGCTTGAGATCGAGTTCTATTCACAGGATGACCTCGCCGCCATCGCAAAAGCGTTGGAAAGCTTAAATAAATAACAAAGAATGCAGCCGCAGCGGAGTGGCGGGCGAAGCCCGATCTATTTCAGCTGCGCTGAAATAGATCCCGCGCGCCGAAGGCGCGCGTGGCGCCGTTGCCCTTTGGGCAACGGGCGGGGCTTCGCCCCACCAACTACGTATGAAAGGGACGTTAAAACCATGTTAGACATTAAATTTGTAAGGGAAAACCCCGATGTTGTTAAGCTCAACATCAAAAACAAGTTCCAGGATTCGAAGCTTGCGCTTGTTGACGAAGTTATCGAGCTTGATAAACAGAACCGCGCAGCTATCACAGAAGCTGATGCTTTGCGTGCAGACAGAAACCGCCTCTCCAAGATGATCGGCGGACTTATGGCAAAGGGCGAAAGAGAAAAGGCTGAGGAGACCAAGAAGCTTGTTGCTGAGCAGGCTCAGCGCTTGGCTGATCTTGAAAAGCTTGAAGGCGAGCTTCAGGAAAAGATCCAGAAGATCATGTATACGATTCCCAACATCATTGACCCAAGCGTTCCGATCGGCAAGGACGACTCCGAAAACGTTGAGGTTCAGAAGTATGGCGAGCCCTATACACCTGATTTTGAAATTCCTTATCACACCGAGATCATGGAAAAGCTCAACGGCATCGACCTTGATTCTGCAAGAAGAGTTGCAGGTAACGGCTTCTATTATCTGATGGGCGACATCGCTCGTTTGCACTCGGCAGTTATCTCCTATGCACGTGACTTTATGATCGACAGAGGTTTCACCTATTGCATCCCACCTTATATGATCAGAAGCAACGTTGTAACCGGCGTTATGAGCTTCGCTGAAATGGATGCTATGATGTATAAGATCGAAGGCGAAGACCTCTATCTTATCGGAACTTCTGAGCACTCGATGATCGGTAAGTTTATTGATCAGATCGTTCCCGAAGCACAGCTTCCCATCACGCTTACCAGCTATTCGCCTTGCTTCAGAAAGGAAAAGGGAGCACACGGCTTGGAAGAACGCGGTGTTTACAGAATCCATCAGTTCGAAAAACAGGAAATGATAGTTGTTTGCAAGCCTGAGGACAGCATGGAATGGTTTGACAAATTATGGCAAAACACAGTTGATCTCTTCCGTTCGCTTGACATTCCCGTCAGAACCCTTGAATGCTGCTCGGGCGACTTGGCAGATTTAAAGGTCAAATCGGTTGACGTTGAAGCTTGGAGCCCCAGACAGCAGAAATACTTTGAGGTCGGCTCTTGCTCGAACCTTGGTGATGCACAGGCAAGGCGCTTGAAGATCAGAGTTAACGGTGAAAACGGCAAATATTTGGCTCACACCCTTAACAACACTGTTGTTGCTCCTCCGAGAATGCTCATCGCCTTCTTGGAAAACAACCTTAACGAAGACGGAACCGTAAGAATCCCTGAGGCTTTAAGACCTTATATGGGAGGAAAAGAAGTTATAGGTAAATAACTCTGTAATTTCAATGTGGATAATTAGCGAGGCGTGGAAGCGCGCCTGTTCCGAAGGGACAGAGTGCGGTTTCGTGCCGAGCGGTGACTTGGAACGATCATCTATATGAAGGAGATGACACTATGTTAACACTCAAAGAGGCATATAAAGACTATTTTGACGTTGGTGCAGCAGTAGCAGCGCATTGGCTTGATGAAGGAGCCGAAACTATCAAGACTCATTTCAGCTCGATAACAGCCGAGAATGAAATGAAGTATATGGGGCTTCACCGCCACAATTATGAGCGCCCGCCGTTCAGACCGGGCATGAAGTTCGAGGATATCAAGTTCCCCGAGATCACCGACAAGGGGGAGTATGTCCATCCGAACACCGTTTTGGACACATCTTCCGCCGACAGGGTATATAATTTCGGCATTGACAACGGGATCAAGGTGAGAGGGCATTGCCTTTCCTGGCACGGCTCATATCCTATGGGTATGTTTGAACAGCTTTCAAGCGAGGAGCTTTTGGCAAACACCCGTGAGCACTATGAGTTCGTGGCAAAGCATTTTCCCAATGTTTCCTGTTGGGACGCTGTCAATGAAGCTTGCGACGACAAGCACGGGCTCTATCTCCGTGAAACAGTCTATAAGAAAAAGCTCGGTGAGGATTATCTTTATACTCTCTATGGCATGGCAAGAGAAATTTTGCCCGGCATCCCTTTGGTGTGCAACGATTACAACGAATGGGTGCCTCATAAGCACGAAAGCATCTTAAAGCTTGTCGGCTCACTTAGGGAGAGGGGATTGGTTGACGTTATCGGCTGTCAGTGCCATATCAGCGCACACATGACCGACGAAGAGTTCGACCAGATCAAGCGCGCATATGAGAACTATGCAAAAATGGGGTTGAAGATCCACGTTACCGAAATGGACGTCAACTGCATTAAATGGAGAGAGGAAAATATCGATCCGTCATCGCCCAAAACTTTGGAAAAGATGGCATCAGTCTATGCAAAGATGTTTGCGCTTTTCCGCCAGTATAAGGGTGTTATCGAGAACGTGACCCTTTGGGGCGTTTCGGATAAGCATTCTTGGTTAAATCACTTCAAGAACAGAGAAGGACTCAAAAACAGCCCGCTTTTGTTCGACGAAAACTATCAACCCAAGGAAGCTTTTTATAGAATTACACAGTTTTAAACAAAAAAGCCGCATGGGTGTTGACATTTTTCTGCCTGTGCGGCAACTTTTATATGTTGACTGTTTGTCAGATTTATTGTAGAATAAATTAAATAATATATTTTCGGTATCTTTAATTTTGACTATTTATTTAGGAGGAAAAAATCATGCTCGAAACAAACGCTGACATCAAATTTGGCAAGGAAGGCTTAACTTTTGACGACGTTTTGCTTATTCCTGCGGAATCCAACGTTACCCCAAACATGGTAAGCCTCAAAACTACCTTGTGCAAGGGAATCGAACTTAACGTTCCTATCATGACCTCGGCAATGGACACCGTAACCGAATCCAAGATGGCTATCGCTATCTCACGTGAGGGCGGTATCGGCATCATCCACAAGAACATGACCATCGAAAAACAGGCTGAAGAGGTCGACAAGGTCAAGAGATCACAAAACGGTGTAATTGCAAACCCCTTCTATCTCTCTGCTGACAATCTTGTATCTGATGCGGACGAGCTTATGGCAAAATATAAGATATCGGGTGTGCCGATCGTTGATGAAAACCGCAAGCTTTGCGGCATCATCACAAACCGTGATATGAGATTCATCAAGGACTTCTCTATGAGGATCGGCGATGTTATGACAAAGGAAAATCTGGTCACAGCTCCCGTCGGCACCACATTGGAGGAAGCACAGGATATCTTGTGCAAATATAAGATCGAAAAGCTTCCCATCGTTGATGAAAACGGCTATTTGAAGGGACTTATCACGATCAAGGACATTGAAAAGGCTGTTAAATATCCCAACTCCTCGACCGACTCTCAGGGAAGACTTATCTGCGGTGCCGCAATCGGCGTTACAAACGACGTTTTGGACAGAGCAAGAGCGTTAGTCGAAGCAGGTGTTGACGTTTTGGTGCTCGACTCTGCTCACGGTCACTCTCAGAACATTATCAACTGCGTTAAGAAGGTCAAGGAAGCTTTCCCGAACACTCCTGTTATCGCAGGTAACGTTGCGACCGCTGAAGCGACAGAAGCACTCATTTTGGCAGGTGCTGACTGTGTAAAGGTCGGTATCGGCCCCGGCTCCATCTGTACGACCCGTGTTGTAGCAGGTGTCGGCGTTCCTCAGCTTACTGCTGTTTATGATGCTGCATGCATCGGTGCAAAATACGGTATCCCCGTTATTGCTGACGGCGGTATCAAGTATTCGGGCGACATCGTTAAGGCTTTGGCCGCAGGTGCAAACGTTGTTATGCTCGGCTCACTCTTGGCAGGCTGTGAGGAAGCTCCCGGTGAGGTTGAGATCTATCAGGGCAGAAGCTTCAAGGTATACAGAGGCATGGGCTCTTTGGGCGCTATGGCTGCAGGTTCGAAGGACAGATACTTCCAGACAGGCTCGAAGAAGCTTGTTCCCGAGGGTGTTGAAGGCCGTGTACCTTATAAGGGAACACTTTCCGACACTGTGTTCCAGCTTTGCGGCGGTATCAGAAGCGGTATGGGCTATTGCGGATGCGAGTCTATCTTTGAGATGCACACCAAGGCTCAGTTCGTCAGAATTACCGGTGCAGGACTTAAGGAATCTCATCCTCATGACATTTACATCACCAAGGAAGCACCTAACTATTCAACACAGATCTAAAAGATCGGGACGCTCTTTAAGGGCGTCCTTTTTGCTTATAAAAAGGAGTCCGCCTTCGGCGGACGGGATGCGGCGCCCACGCGCCCAAAGGGCGCACTCGGCGCCGCGTGCCGGGGCAAAGCCCCGCCCGCGCCCCGCGGCGCGGGCGCCCTGCCGCCGAAGGCGGCCGGGCTGATGTGCGACCCGAAGGGTCGCACATCGGGCTTCGCCCCCCAAATGAGCCACAAGCCGCACGGAAGTGCGGTGGTGGCTCATTTCATGCAAAAGCTGATTACGCACTGTAATATTGTCAGCAAATATTACTTAGCGATAACCGTTATGACGCCCAGCATCAGCAAAAGCAATCCGCTCAGATATGACAGATCGCTCTTAACACGCATCGCAAGCTTCTCGCCAAGCCGCATCCCAAGAAACTCAAACCCGATACCGCCGAAGAGCGCTATCAGCGCTGAGACGATCATTTCGGACGGGGTCATCGTCATTCCGGCGGCAAACCCGGCGGCGAGCGAGTCGAGCGAGAGAGCAATTCCCATTGCGATCGCTTCTTTTGTTGAGGCGATGGGGCGCTCCTCTTCCTTGGAGTATGAAAAACAGATACGAACCGTGATCCCGAAAATTTTTTTGATGCAGATGGCTGATCGCTTTTGCAGTGCAATTTTGATCACAGCGACTGCTGCGCTGAAAAATCCCAAAACGATGAGGATGATGCCCAACACGTCTGAGCTGACTTTGGGCGGAAGAAAGCCTTCGATCACAGACGCAACAGCAAGTGATATCCCCAAAAAAGCTCCGCCCAAAAGAGCGATTATCGTAATGCCCAAAAAGGTAAGCTTTGTCTTTTTTGCTCCGTAGCTGAAGGCGAATGCAAAGGCATCGGCACTTACAGCGGCTGCAAGAAGAACTGCTCTTAGCATGATAAAAACCTCGCAAAACATGTTTTTTATATGATATGTCCCGCGTTTTCGAAAGGTTACAGCAAACTATCTGTAATATTAACGACGAATATTACAGATAGTATTTGAATATTGACAAAACCGTAGCAAAATATTATTATGTTTAAAGAAAAGAGGTGAGCCGTGTGGACAATTATCTTTGTTATGATATTGAGGAATTTGATATTCTTGAATCGACAAATACCCTTTTGTGTCAGCGTGCCAAAGAGGGCGAGGATGACCGCAAGGTCATAGTTGCACGGTCTCAGACTTCGGGACGAGGCCGCCGAGGCAAAAGCTTTTTCAGCTCACGCGGTTCGGGGCTTTATATGTCGGTACTTACCCGTAAAGCGGTTTCACTTGACAGCCTTAGCTTTCTCACACCTGCCGTAGCCTGCGCCGTCGCAAGGGCTATTGAGAGAGTTTCACACAAGGAGTGCGGAATAAAATGGGTCAACGATATCTTCATCGACTCAAAAAAGGTGTCGGGCATACTTACGGAAACAAAATGCGATTTTGATAAAGGTGTGCTTGAATATGCGGTAATCGGAATCGGGGTCAATCTTTGTGCGCCCGTCGGGGGGTATCCGAAGGATATCGAAAATATTGCGGGGGCGCTGTTCGATGATTGCGACGATTGCATAAGATATGAATTGTTAAAAGCGATTCTTGAGGAGCTTGATATCGCTTTGTCACAGCTCGAAACACAGGAGCTTTTGGATGAATACAGATCTCGGAGCATCCTTGACGGAAAAGAGATCGAGATCATGACCCCTGATGGGACAGTTAGCGGAGTTGCGGTTGAAATTGACGGCGAGGCAAGACTGGTCGTAGAGATAAACGGCGAAAGACAAGCTCTTTCATCGGGGGATGTCAGCATAAAAGTGAAGTGAAGTTTTCCGTCAGTGGGACTTGGCTATTGACAACCCTCACAAATTCATATACAATAATTAGTTGAAATGAATAAATTCCCGAAAGGAAGTTTTATAAATGGATAATACACAAAAGACAATGGAAAAGATCGTTGCCCTTTGCAACGGCAGAGGCTTCATCTTCCAGGGCAGCGATATCTATGGCGGTCTTGCCAACACATGGGACTATGGCCCTTTGGGCGCTCGCTTGAAGAATAACGTCAAGGACACCTGGCGCAAGAGATTCATCCAGGAGCGTCACAACTCCTTCGAGGTTGACGCTGACATTTTGATGCACCCAAGAGTTTGGGAAGCTTCCGGCCACGTTGCATCCTTCAGCGATCCTCTTTTGGACTGTAAGGAATGTAAGATGCGTCACAGAGCTGACAACCTCATCGACGATTTCGATCCCAACGCTCACGCTGACGGCATGACCAAGGAAGAAATGTTCCAGTATATCAAGGATCATTCCATTCCCTGTCCTAAGTGTGGCAAGCACAACTTCACAGACATCCGTGAGTTTAATTTGATGTTCCAGACCTTCAGAGGCGTTACAAACGACTCAAAGTCTATCATCTATTTAAGACCTGAAAACGCACAGGGCGAATATGTTAACTATCTCAACGTTCAGCGCTCGATGCGTGCAAAGCTTCCCTTCTCGATCGGTCAGATCGGTAAGGCTTTCAGAAACGAGATCACTCCCGGCAAGTTCACCTTCAGAACTATCGAATTCGAGCAGATGGAATTCCAGACCTTCTGTAAGGAGGGAACCGACACCGAGCTTTATGATTACTTCAAGGAATACGGCATGAAGTATTATCAGGATCTCGGTCTTCCCGCTGAGCACTTAAGATTCCACGATCACGAAAAGCTCGCTCACTATGCTAAGGCTGCTTGTGATATCGAGTTCTTGTTCCCCTCGATCGGCTGGGGTGAGATCAACGGTACTCATAACCGCACTAACTTCGACCTTACACGCCACCAGGAATATTCGGGCGCAAAGATGGAATATCTCGATCCTGAGACTAACGAAAGATATATTCCCTTCATCATCGAATCGACCTATGGCTTGGACAGAACCGTTTTGGCTCTCTTGTGCGAGGCCTATGACGAAGAAGTTATCGACGCTGAAAAGAACGACGTAAGAACAGTTTTGCATCTTAACCCTGCGATCGCTCCCTATAAGGCTGCTGTTTTGCCTCTCTCGAAGAAGCTTTCCGGCGACGCTATGAAGCTTTATGAAAAGCTTGCGAAGAAGTTTATGGTTGACTTCGACGAGACCGGCTCTATCGGCAAGAGATATCGCCGCGAGGACGAGATCGGAACACCTTGGTGCATCACCTTTGACTTCGATTCTCTCGAGGACGGCTGTGTGACAGTCCGTGACAGAGACACTATGGAACAGGTTAGGATCCCTATGGACGAGGTTGAAAGCTATATTCTTGAAAGAATTGAATTTTAATTAATAAGACAAGAGTCCTTGCACATATATTGTGTGAGGGCTCTTTTTTACTGCAGAAAATCAAAGGGGAAACCCCGGGGGAAGAAGAGTATTGATTAAATGTTTGTCGTTTAGTAATCCACCCATTTTCTTTTGCAGAAAATTAAAGGGGAAACTCCGGGGGAAGAAGAGTATTGATTAAATGTTTGTCGTTTAGCGATCCACCCATTTTCTTTTGCAGAAAATCAAAGGGGAAACCCCGGGGAAAGAAGAGTATTGATTAAATGTTTGTCATTTAGCGATCCACCCATTTTCTTTTGCAGAAAAGAAAACGGGTGGAGCCCAAAAGAAACTGTCGGGGGATTTCGGTCTCCCCCGAACCCCTTCAAACGACGCAACGAGGGGCTCTGCCCCTCTTTGGATTCTCCCCGAAGCGGTATCGCTTCGCGATTCATCCCCCACCCCCTTGCCCCCTCCCCGAGGGGAGGGGGAGTTCCGACAGTCGTTTATTTAGTTACAACAATAAAGCCGAAGGCTACACTAATAAACGGTAGTCCGCGAAAAACGACGATGACGCGAAGCGGCAGGAAGGAACTTCGTTCCGACAGTCGTTTTTCTGTTAGAACAATAAAGCCGAAGGCTACACTAATAAACGGTAGTCCGCGAAAAACGACGATGACGCGAAGCGGCAGGAAGGAACTTCGTTCCGACAGTCGTTTTTCTGTTACAACAATAAAGCTGAAGGCTTTATTGTTGTAACTTTGCACAAGTTTAACGTATTAATGTGATAAATATTTTTGTGTTTGCATGGTTGACAACTGTTTTCCTAGGGGGTATAATTGATGCTACAGACACTATAACTATATTAAAGTCTGAAATCTTAAACGGAGGTAAAGCAAATGAGAGTTTATAACTTCAGCGCAGGGCCCGCAATACTGCCCGAAGAAGTCTTGAAGAAAGCTGCTGCCGAAATGCTTGAATATGGCAATTCGGGACAGTCGGTGATGGAGATGTCTCATCGCTCAAAGGAATATCAAGCAATCATCGACAGTGTCGAAGCTAAGCTGCGCGATCTGATGAACATCCCTGAAAATTACAAAGTTCTATTCTTACAGGGAGGCGCATCATCTCAGTTTGCGATGATCCCTCTCAACCTGATGAACAAAAACGGTAAGGCTGACTTTGTTTTGACAGGTCAGTGGGCAAATAAAGCTTATCAAGAGGCTTCCAGATACGGCAAGTGCAACGCGGTCGCTTCTTCAAAGGATAAAACGTTCTCTTATATCCCCGAACTCGATAAAGAAAAGTTCGACCCCGAGGCAGATTTCTTCCACATCTGCTATAACAACACCATCTACGGCACACGTTTCAACGAGCTTCCCGACACTGGTGACGTTCCGATCGTTGCGGATATGTCCTCTTGCATTTTGTCTGAGCCTGTTGACGTTTCGAAGTATGGCATGATCTATGCAGGCGCACAGAAAAACATGGGCCCCGCAGGATTGACCGTTGTCATCATCCGTGAGGATCTTATCGGAAACGCTATGGACATCACTCCCACAATGTTCAACTATCAGACACACGCTGATAACGGCTCGATGTACAACACTCCCCCTACATACGGCATCTATATCTTGGGTCTTGTTCTTGATTGGGTTGCTCAAAAGGGCGGACTTGAAGCAATGGCTGAGTATAACGCTGAAAAGGCTGCGATCCTTTATGACTTCTTGGATGGATCCAAGCTCTTTAAGGCTACTGTTTCGGGCAAGGATCGCTCGCTTATGAACGTTCCCTTTGTTACAGGCAACGAAGAGCTTGATGCCAAGTTCGTTTCCGAGGCTAAGAAGGCAGGACTTATCAACATCAAGGGTCACCGTTCTGTCGGCGGCATGAGAGCTTCCATCTATAACGCTATGCCTATCGACGGCGTTAAGGCATTGGTTGAGTTCATGAGAAAGTTTGAGGCTGAAAATGTATAATATCTTAACTTTAAATAAAATTGCCGCTATCGGAACGGACAATTTCGATAAAGCGGTATATAACGTCACAGATGCTTGTGACGATCCCGACGCAATAATGGTCAGATCTGCATCTATGCTTGATATGCAGTTCGGTGATGATCTTTTGGCTATTGCCCGTGCGGGCGCAGGCGTTAATAACATCCCCGTTGACAGATGCTCGGAAGAGGGCATTTGTGTGTTCAACACCCCCGGCGCAAACGCAAACGCAGTTAAGGAGCTTGTGATCGCAGGATTGCTCCTCGCATCCCGTAAGGTCCCCGAGGCTATCGACTGGGCAAAGACACTTAAGGGCAACGGCGCTGAGGTCGGAAAGATGGTCGAAAAGGGCAAGTCACAGTTCACAGGCCCCGAGATCATGGGCAAGACCTTGGGCATCATCGGTCTTGGTGCGATCGGCGTTAAGGTTGCGAATACAGCGCTCTCTTTGGGCATGAAGGTCGTCGGCTATGACCCCTTCCTTTCTGTAAATGCCGCTTTGGGGCTTAAGCCGAACGTCATGATCGTTAAAACTCTTGATGAGATTTATGCAAAGTCTGATTATATAACCCTTCATTTGCCCTATAATAAGGATACAAAGGACACTGTTAATGCACAGTCCTTGGCGAAGATGAAGGACGGCGTGAGGATCTTAAACTTCGCAAGAGGCGAGCTTGTAAACTCGGCTGATATCATCGCAGCGCTCGAATCGGGCAAGGCGGCGGCATATGTGACCGACTTCCCGAGCGATGAAGTCATCGGAGCACGTGGCGTTGTCGCAATTCCTCACCTTGGTGCATCAACTCCTGAATCGGAAGACAACTGTGCATACATGGCGGCAATCGAGCTTATCGACTATATCGAAAAGGGCAAGATCACTAACTCCGTTAACCTTCCCGACTGTGAGCTCGCAAAGACCGCTGACCATATGGTTTGTGTTATCCACAGAAACATTCCCTCGATGTTCTCACAGATCACCGCCGTTATCTCTGAAGCAGGATCAAATATCGAAAGCGTTGTTTCCAAATCGAAGAAGGATTGGGCGTATACGATGCTCGACGTTACCGGCGACGTTAAGGAATCCTGTGCAACGATCGCAAATATCGACGGCGTCACAAAGGTCAGAGTTCTTTAAGCTATTCAAACTATCCTCCCATATATAAAAAGCCCCCGAGGTGCAATTACTTCGGGGCTTTTTGCTATTTAATATTAAACAGCCTCTTTACATTCTCTTCGGTTACCCTTAACAGCTCTTCGGTCTGAAGTCCCATTATCTCGGCTGACTTCGCCGCTGTGTGCTCGATCATCGAGCTTATACAGGTCTTTCCTCTGAACGGTTCGGGAGCCATATAGGGACAGTCAGTCTCCAAAAGGAATCTTTCGGGCGGCAAAACCTCCAATACGCTCTTTGCCTTTTTGTTATTCTTGAACGTGACAACGCCTGTTAAGCCGATGTACATCCCGAGGTTAAGAACTTCTTTTGCCGTCTCCGCCGAGCCGGAAAAGCAATGAACAACGCCCATTGGTTTAAATTCGTTGAGGATATCCATGGTGTCAAGCGTTGCCTCACGCGAGTGAACGATGATGGGCAGACCGTTGTCCATAGCGAGCTTGATCTGTTCCTTGAAAAGATATATCTGCTTTTCTCGCTCATAGCCCTCATAGTGATAATCAAGCCCGATCTCTCCGATTGCCACGACCTTGTCTCTGTTAACAAGCGAAGAGATATTTTTGATATCTTCATCAGTTGTTCTCGATGCGGCGTCGGGGTGAATTCCCACCGAGGTATAAAACCTGTCATATCTTTTTGAGGTCTCGATGCCGAACATCGCAGAATCATAATCGGTCGAGGCGTGGATTATTCCCGAAAGTCCCGCCTTGAACATCTCATCCAAAAGCTGATAGCGGATGCCGTCGAACTGATATGAATCATAATGAGAGTGCGAGTCAAATATATGTGAAAGCATAAGAAAAAATCTCCTTTAAACCATTGAAAAATGCTCATATATAAACTATACTTGTATTATACTTAAATCTTTAAAAAAATCAACGGAGGTTTTGAATTATGTTGAAAATGCTGTTCCCCAATGGCGTTAAAAAGGCTTTCACCTTGAGCTATGATGACGGACTTTTTGATGATATCCGCTTAATGGAGCTTATGACCGAAAAGGGGATCAAGGGAACCTTTAACGTCAGCTCGGGGATCTATAGAAACGAGGGCGAAGCTCCCGAAGGACGCTGGCCGAGAATGACATTTGATGAAGCAGTCGAGAATTATAAAAAGCACGGTGTTGAAATTGCCGTTCACGGGCTTGTTCACCGCGATTTCACAAAAATTTCCGAGCCTGAGCTCTATTTGGAGATCGCACAGGATAAAGCGCAGCTTGAGGAGCAATACGGCATGGTCGTAAGGGGCGCTGCATATCCTTACGGAGGCTGGGATGAGCGTGCAGTCCATGCGCTTAAGCATTGCGGGATCAAATATTGCCGCACGGTCTGGTGTGACCAAAGCTTTGCTGTTCCCAAGGGCGATGATTGGCTGAGATTGAGGGCAACATGTCACCACAATCTGCCCGAGCTGATGGAGCTTGCCGAAAAGTTCACAGGAACCGATTTCAACGAATGCAAGATGTTCTATGTTTGGGGACATACCGCCGAATTCAGAGGACAGGATAACTGGCAGGTTATCGAGGAGCTTTTGGATTATATCTCGGGAAGAGATGACATTTGGTATGCAACAAACATCGACATCTGTGAGTATACCTTGGCATATGATATGCTTGAGTGGTCAACAGCTCCCGCTTCGGGAATGGTTTATAACCCCACAGCCAAGGAGATCTGGCTCGAAACCTGGGACAAAAAGGCGATAAGCGTTAAGCCGGGCGAGACGTTGAAATTCTGATTTTTTAAGAGTCGGCGCTACGGAAGCCGAAAAACAGCAGAAGGCGAAAAGCTTTCTGCTGTTTTGTTATGTAAAAATGCAAAAGAAAAACCGACAAGCTGTTGCTTGTCGGTTTTGGTGACCCGTACGAGAATCGAACTCATGTTTCCGCCGTGAAAGGGCGGTGTCTTAGCCGCTTGACCAACGGGCCGTGTTGGTGGCTGTAACTGGATTTGAACCAGTGACACTTCGGGTATGAACCGAATGCTCTAGCCAGCTGAGCTATACAGCCATCTCCGAACAGCGCTCACTTCAGAACGCTTGATTATTATAAGCGATATTTCGGAGTTTGTCAATAGTTTTTTGAAAAAATTTTAAAAATTTTATCCCTGAGGATTTTCGGTAAAATACATATCCATTCCGCATTGATCGAAGAAATTCAGCGCTCTGTCAAGCCTCAGCCCGAAGATGCGATGCACCTTGTGCGAATCAGACGCAGTATAGACCAAAACGGTACAGGTTCCGTTTATGTGCTGGAAGGGTGATTGGCGCACGGTGACCTTGGTGACCTTGTCCTTTGGCACGATAACCGTGCTCAAGGTAAATATGTGTGCATAGCTTAACGTGAAGTATCCGCTATTATAGCCGATTCCCGTTGTGAAAACAGAGGCGGTCTTAACGATCGCCAGCCAAACTGCGGGGATCTCGGCGATCAGCGCCGCAGGCTGAACTACCGAATACCAATCGGGAAGGAAAAGATACATTATCCAAAGCGCCGCAGGCGGAATGAGCGCCCAGATAATGGGCCAAACATAGAATCCGCCGACAGATTTGATGTCCGATCTGATCTGTGTTTTCGGCTTTGGGTATTCGGGGAAAACCTCTTTTAAGGTTCTGAGGATCTCCTTCTTTCCGGCAATAGGGAGCAAAACGCTCGATTCGCTTCGGCTTTTTGTACCGAAGCCGCAGGCGTGAACGTTGATCGTCGATACCTTGAATATTCTCGAGGCGAGATTTTGTCTTAGCTCGATGCAGTTTATCTTTTTAAGCGGTATTATATGTCGGTTTTTGATAAAGAGTCCGCTTCGGATATAGATGCTGTCCTTGCTTTTTGTGATTATATGATCCCAAAACGAGAAGATGTTTGACACGAATGAGATCGCCCACGCCGCAATAACGACGATCGCAACGGCTGCCGCTATAGGCGGAACGAACTGTCCGAATCGGTTCGCAGCTTCTGTCAGCGTGTCCAAGATCAGTCGGGCTTCCAATTCACGGTCGATCATCTGTGAGATCTCGAGCAAAAGGGCAACGGTGAGCGCCGCACCCGAAAGCGAGGAGGAAAACAGCAAAGAAAATGCCCAAAGTCTGACCTTGTTCGGTGAGATGGAATATAGAAGGCTCTTTGCCTTCGAATTTTTCAAGCGGAGATAGAGTCTGTCGGCGTCCGACTTTTTCATAACGATCGTGACGTCGGCGCTGTCCATAAACCCTGCGTTAGTGCCGATCTTAACGGTACACGCACCGAACAATCTGTAGAAAAGGTTTTGAGTTATACTTAGAGTAGAAATTTCCGAGAACAAA
Source organism: uncultured Oscillospiraceae bacterium (assembly GCA_964650705.1). Lineage (GTDB taxonomy): Bacteria > Bacillota > Clostridia > Oscillospirales > Ruminococcaceae > Faeciplasma. The sequence goes on along the minus strand of CAZYUJ010000003.1, from coordinate 63,314 downwards.
ACGCTTGTTTTCGTCTCAGCGATGATGCCTTTTGTGAGAATTATCTTCTCATCATTGAAATAGAAATAGACATTCATCCAGCGCACCCACGCAAACGCAAAGATGACTGCCAGAACGACAAGATCCAGCCAAGCGCCTCTGATCCATGTTGCCCAGGCGTTAACGTCAAGTGCGATGGAATAGAGGCTTCTTGCAAGGGGAATGAGCAAGAGCCAGAAATATCGTGTGGTATATGATAAGAGCTTTATCGGATGCTGTCTGTTTTTTATGACCCGTGCGCTCATGCACATCCTCCTTTCCTGATTGTTTTTCGCTTTTGCGAGGGCGAAGCCCGAGCGCGCCCCCCGCGGGGCGCGCTTTCCCGTCGGCGCACAGGGCGAGCTTGCTCGCCATAAGCGCCGACGGGGCCCCTTTTCCCCAAAGGGGAAAAGGGGAAGGGCTTCGCCGCACCGCATTCGTTTCCGAAATGATGCTTTTTCGCTATGCTCTCTTTTGGATCTCCAACTGAAGCGCATCGGCAATCGCCTTTGCATCATCAGTTGACAAAAACGGCAATATCACCGTTCCGCCCAATCCGTGAACCGTCAAAAAGTTGAACCCCGTCAGCTTCGAAAACGGCAGTGTTACAAAGGAAACATATTGCACAGCGCTCACTCTCATATGAGAACGCGTCAAAAAGATCATGCCTGTGTGAATGCTGAGCTCGGTGGCGGAGATATACATAACAGTCCGTCTGAAGTATATCGGCAAAAGGATCAGCGCAAAAATGACAGCCAGCGCCCACAACACACAGATCGCCACAGTCATCAGTGTTTTAAATGAATCGAGATATACATAAACTAATACTGTGGCAGCAACGGTGAAGACGAGAATTAATATTCGAAGCGTTAAAAGAGCTGCCGGCTTTGGCGTGAATTTTCGCATGGCGATTTCCTTTCATGAGAGGTGATTCTGTTGAATGTATGGTTAGAAAGAATAAGCGATATCGTGTGGGGAATGCCCACAGTCATTCTTATCGTTTTGGCAGGAGTATATTTCACACTGCGGCTTAATTTTTTACAGATATCAAAGCAAAAAGAGATGTTTATCACCTTGAAAAATCAGTTCAAGGACAAAAAAGGCGGCGCACTTTCGCTCGTTGCGACCTCGCTTTCAGCAACTGTCGGCACAGGCTCTGTCGTCGGAGTTGCAACCGCCATCACTCTCGGCGGCTCAGGCGCAGTTTTCTGGATGTGGATATCCGCCTTTTTGGGAATGGCTGTTGCCTATGCCGAAGGAGTTCTGAGCATCAAATACCGTGAAAAGATCTCCGAGGGCTATAACGGCGGAATGATGTTTGCTTTGCGTGACGGCTTGGGAGCGAAAAAGCTTGCTTTTGTTTATGCTGTATTGGGCACGCTTGCATCCTTGGGGATGGGCTCGATGGCGCAAACGAATTCCTTTGCGAAAAGCCTTGACTCAGGGCTTGGCATAAGCCCGTGGATAAGCGCTGTGATATGTGCGGTGTCGGTTACTGTCTGTCTTTTCGGCGGAAGGCGTGTTGCAGAAAAGATCTGCACCTATCTTTTGCCGATATTGGCGTTCGGATTCACCGCATTATCGCTCGGAGTCATCGCACTCAACATAAATAACATCCCAAATGTTTTTCGGGAAATATTCGCATCCGCATTCGCTCTTAAGCCCATAGTCGGCGGAGCAGTCGGATATACATTGAAGCAGGCGATCACTGTCGGCTTCAAGCGAGGCGTTTTTTCGAACGAAGCGGGCCTTGGAACGACAGCATCCGTTCACGCAAACGCCTTCGGCGTAACCCCTCACGAGCAGGGGCTGCTAAATATGTTCGAGGTTATAATCGACACGTTTGTGATCTGCACTCTTTCGGCGCTCGCTATCCTATCGACAAATTCCCACACCCTTGGCGCTGACGGCGCCGAGCTTGTTGCTCTGTCCTTCAAAACAGCTTTCGGAAAAGGTGCTGAGGTCTTGATAAGTTTTTGCATTGCGGGCTTCGCCCTCGCAACGACGATCGGCTGGTCACAGATCGGGGCATCCTGCGCCAAATATATCACTCGCGGAAAATTTATGCGCCTATACTATATTATATACATAATTTCGTCGCTTATCGGCTGTCTTTTGAGTATGCAAAGTGTTTTCACACTGAGCGATATCTTCAACGGGCTGATGGTCATCCCCTCTATGACAGCGCTGTTGCTTTTATCAAACGAGGTTATCAAAGCTTGCCCGTCGAGCCGAAGCCTTGCTCGCCGCGCTCGGTCGAGTCAAGAGAGTCAGATTCCGAAACTTCGGGGAATATCACGGGAGTGATGACAAGCTGGGCAAATCTCTCCTCAGGTTGAAGGATATATGGCTCGGTGCCGTGGTTGATGATGGGAACAAGAATCTCGCCCCGATAGTCGGAATCAATAACGCCGACCGAGTTCGCAAGAGTTATGCCATACTTTCTTCCCATCGACGAGCGAATGATGACGAACATCACGATGTCCTCACGCTCAGGCTCAAGGGCAACCCCTGTCGGCACAGTGAATATCTCGCCCACGCCGATCGTGACGGGCTCATCCAAACAAGCGTGAAGGTCGAGCCCTGCGGCACCTTTTGTTTCCCGCTTGGGGATTATGGCGTTAGGTTTTAGCTTTTTAATTTTAAGTTTCATATCTTTTCTCCGAAGAGGATCTATTCTATCCCTCTGTAATAAAGTCCCTTTGTATATTCGCCCTTCGGCGTCTCTTGATTCACATAGCTCAAAAGCACACGGCAGGCATCCTCGGGAGTTTCGTTTGTGAAGTAAAGTGTTACGAAATCAAGGTTGAAATCGTCCAGACGGTTTGAAAGCTTCATCGTCTGTGAGTTCAAAAGCTCGTAATAGCCCAAATTCTTGTGGCAAAGGATCGGGAACCTCGCACCTGTGCGGTCAACAAGCTCGCCGGTGCAGTTTTTGCAGCCGACTTCGGCAGCAATAGGGCAATTGACGTTAAGCATAAGCGGCAGCCTGCCGTATACGACAGCTCCAGTCGGGACGGGGGAGGATATATGCGACAGTTGACTTGCCTTAAGCTCGAATGAAAGAGTCAGCTCCTCAAGCCCCTCCTCGGCATAAGCAAGTGTTGCGAGCGAGTTGGTTATATTAAGCCCGAATCCGCCCAAAGCATCGAGCTCAAGGTCGCGGGCGATCTTAATATGTGCCATATTAGTACATTCTATCGCCCCGAAGCCGAGAGATTTGGCGGTTTTGAGCGAATCAATGACCGATTTTTCGTTGAACGTGAATCTCGGAAGCGATAAGACCGCCTTTTCGGCGGGATAGCCCGAGTCGATATATGCCTTTGCCTCACTAAGAGGGATGATTATCTTCTCGACCGAGCCGAGATCCATCAGCGCAAGCTGAACGACCTCGTTCACCTGAACGCGGATCGTCGGCGATTTTTTGATCCTTGGCTTTGGCAAAGGCTTTGGAAGAGAGAGCGAATCGAACCTTTTGATCTTGGTAAGCGCCTCGATGCGCTTTTCATCAAGCGCCGATACAGCGCTTCTTCTCAGCTCATTCAAGACCGAGGCAGGGATCATCAGCCCACCCTCGATAAGAATCGAGACAGTTCCAAGCTCATAGACCGTGTCACCAAGCTTTGAAAGCTGTTTGATGACAGCTTCTTTGTCGGTTGGGCGGTTGATAGCCTTTTGAACGTCTGATGAGTGGAGCAAAACTTGGTGCTCACCGTCGGACGCAATCATTCTTATGCCGTTATTATGAGTCGCAAAAAAGTCGATATCAAGTGTGAACTTCTTGCGCTCACGGCGGTAAAGCTCACGGAGCTCGGGCAATACGTCGTTTGCCGATGTGACGTCCTCTTTGACCCTTGCGCCGAACATCTTCTCACCCAAGCGGTGAGTCAAATAGCCGTCGGTAAAGCCGCTTCGCGAGAAAACGGCACGCAAACGCTCGGTGTCATATTCCTTGCCGTCAAGCGACGAGCGCAAAGCATCTGTTGCGGCAGCTACGTATTCGGGGCGCTTCATTCGTCCCTCGATCTTCAAAGAGGCAACGCCGGCGTCGCTTAGAGCCTCAGCGTGCTGAGCGTGGGACATATCCTTTAAAGAAAGAGCATATTTGTCGAACGGCTTTGAGGTCGAGCTGAAAGGGAGTCTGCAAGCACCTGCACAAAGCCCGCGGTTTGCCGAGCGTGAGCCGATCATTGCGCTTAAATAGCACTGACCCGAAACGCTCATGCACAAAGCTCCGTGAACGAAAGCTTCGATCTCGATTCCCAAGGAACAAAGCTTCTTTATTATCTCCAAAGGAAGCTCACGGGCAACGACTGCCCGTGAAAAGCCGAGCTCTTTGGCTTCCAAAATGCCCGACTCGGTGTGCAGGGTCATCTGTGTGGATGCATGGATCGGCATATCCGGGCAACAAGCCGAAACGATCCTTCTCACAGCGGGATCTTGAATGATGAGCCCGTCAACCCCTGCCTCACAGGCGAGCTGGATCTCAAGTGCAAGCTTTGAAAGCTCGTCGTCCATGACGCAGGTATTTATTGCCTGATAAATCAAAACGCCGTACTTATGACAGTCGCGGACGGCTTGACGGAGCTCATCAGCGGTAAAGTTAACGGCGTTGTGTCTGGCAGAAAAATTCTTTGTGCCGACATAAACGGCATCAGCGCCCGTACGCAGAGCGGCTGTTAAGGATTCATAGCCGCCGCAGGGCGAAAGAAGTTCTGATTTTTTCATAAAATTTTAGATCCTATCAAAAATAGTTTTTGCTGTCAAGGCGTGCCTCAAGCTCCTGGATTCTCTTTTTGAGTGTCTGGATCTCACGCTTTGCGTTTTCATAGCTTGTCTGAGCCTTATCCGCAGAGGTTACGTATTCGCCGAGCTGAAGGCGGATGTTATCAGCGTTCGCGGTCGCTTTGTTGGCCTCATCCATAGAATCGAGAGCGCACAAAATAGCGACGTCGATACCGCTTAGGGTCTTGGAGCTTGCGAGCATCGAGTTCATTCTTGCGTCAAGCTTGTCAGCAAGCTCACGGGTATATTCGGGGGTGTTGTCTGTGCCCAAAGTGTATTCTCTTCCGATGATCCTTACTTTTACTCTGTTTTCCATGTTAGCCTCCCAATATTTAATATTACGTCATTTTCAGTATACAACAGTTTTCAGCATATTTCAAGAGAAAGTTTAAGGTTTAATGATATTTTAGCACACAAAAAAAGCAGCCAAAAGGCTGCTTTAGTTTATTCCTCAGCTTCGATCTCGAAATATGCCTTGAGCTCGGTGCTGAAATCCTCGCTGACGTTGAAGTTGCCCCGCTGGTCCCATTCGCCCGTCGGCATACGGTATGTACAGGCTGAAGTCCCTGCGTTTTCAACGAGATATTCCAAAGCATCACGCTTTTCCTTGAATCCCTTTGAGGTTATGTCGGTGTCGGAATTGTTGAATATCGTGTTGAAGATGTTTTGCATATTCGAGATGATGTTGTCTTTATATGTATAGCAAGCGCTGTTTATCAGCGAAACGCTTATTTCGCCGACGACCTGTGCCGCTTGGGCATCCGAGCCCTCATATAAAGGATAGCTGATGATCTTGATGATATCGTCGCCCCAAAGGGTTCTTGTCGCCTGGCCTTGGCTGAAGCTTGTAAGAGCGCCGGTGGATTCATCTTTATAATAAAGATCCTGAGGGAAAACATAGGTGCTGGTGCCGCCGAGGTATTCGACCAAACGGCTGAAGCCGTCGTTGGATATCTTTATATATTTGTCACAGGTGATATCAAAAACGTCCTCTACGGCATTTTTTAAATAGGTTATACCGCCGTTTTCGAAGTGAGTTGCCAAGGTTTCGGTCGAGGTTCCGACGACTGCGACTGTTTTGACTGAGATCGGGACAAGCTTTATGCTCGCCTGATCGGGCAGGGTGCGGATGAGCACGGCTCCGTTGAGCTTCACGCCGTCGGCGCTTACGAATAAAACAGTCTCGCTGAATTCGGAATAGTCGACCTGTTCGACGACCTCTTCCTGTGAGGTCTGATTCTTTTGCTGCTCTCTTTCACGCTCCTCACGGGGCTGAGTTACAAAAACGTCCAAAAGAACAACTGCCGCGCTGCCGAAGATAACAAGGCAAACAAGCATGGTAACAACATATACAAACAATACGGGTGCGCCCGATGCGTGCTTTTTTGACATGAATGATCTTCCTTTCGTTGTTTTGTCAGTCGAATAAAGAGAATTGCTGTTGCATTTTTTCTTCATCTGATGTATCATTAAAAGAGATAACTTCTTTTAATTCGCTGATACCGATGTTGTCGATCCTAAGACCGCGGCGCTTTGCATACCTAAGGGTCGAGGCGGTACCGCCGCTCTCCTGAAGACAGGAGGATATCACGAGCGAGGAGTGATCGACCATGAAGCAGTTCCGCTCATGGAAGCAAAAACCGTGATAATCCTCGTTAATGTATATCACGTCATCACAGGCTTCCCGGATAGTTAGGTAGTTGTCAAGAGACCTGCCCTTAAGACGGCGTATTTCCGTCCTATATGGAGAAGCTCCGACAAGGACTATGTCCCTCTTTTCGGGGGAGGAGTTTTTATAACGGATGACGGCGAAAGCCGCGAGGATGTCAAATCCTCTTGCCATACCGGTGATAAACGTCCGATAGCCCGCTTTATACGCCTTGTCGATCAGCGAAAGGGTGAGCGAAAGATACGCCTCCTGGTTGTAACGGTCGCTCATATCGAAGGGGAGCTTTTCGGGGCGATGTCCGGAAAAGCAAGCCGTCGTTGCCGGATCCGTCAAAAATTTTGATGATAGATCGCTTGATTTCAAATCTGCACCTCTTAAGTATATATATTAAACAACAACTACACTATGAGAATACCACAATCAAGCATTTTTTTCAAGTAAAATGTTATAATGTAACTATATCGTAATCTATTTAAGGAGGACTTCCTCTTGGAAAGAAAGAACCTGAAGCGAGCTTGGGCACAGATACATCTGCAAAGGCTCAAAAACAATGTTGAAAAGCTAAGAAGCCTGTTGAAAGATCCGACCGAGCTTATGTGCGTTGTGAAAGCAAATTGCTACGGCCACGGCGCCCAACAGATAATCCCGTTTTTACAGGATGAGGCGGGAGTTGATTGGTTCGCTGTTTCAAATCTTATCGAGGCTATTGAGTTAAGAGAGCTCGGCGTGACCGGCGAGATCCTCATTTTGGGATATACTCCGCCCGAAAACGCTCCCGAGCTTATTGCGTATGACATCATCCAAACGGTCACGGAGGTCGAATACGCAAAAAAGCTCTCAAGAAATTGCCCGATAAACGGCTCGGTAAGGGTTCATATCGCTTTTGATACCGGTATGACTCGGCTCGGTATCGCCACAGCGGATATATCAAAAGCTTGTGACGAGGCACATAAGATCGTTAACCTTGAGCGCATCGAGGCCGAGGGGATCTTCACTCATCTGAGTGTTGCCGACAGCGAGGAAGAGACCGACCTTGATTACACCTCGGCACAGATCGAAAAGCTCATGGCGGTCAAGGCTGAGCTTAACAATCGCCTTATCATAACGAAATACGTTCATTTCATGAACTCGGCGGCGCTTGCATATCACAACGATCAAAGAAGCGACCTTGCGCGCGTCGGCATTATGCTATACGGCTTGAAGCCTAACGGCGAGAGGGATCTGCCGATAGATCTTGAGCCTGTTATGGAGCTCAAGGCTTGTGTTTCACAGGTGAGGGACGTTCCCAAGGGCACAGATATCAGCTATGGAAGAACCTATACCACCGAGAGCGAGCGAAAGATCGCCGTTGTCACCATCGGCTATGCCGACGGATACTCCCGTCTTTTGTCGGGAAAAGCGAGCGTTTTGATCAAAGGTCAGTTTGCGCCCATCGTCGGAAGAGTTTGTATGGATCAGCTTATGATAGACGTGACTGATATCGAGGGCGTTTGTGAGGGAGACGTCGTCACCCTTATCGGACGTGACGGCGGCAACGTGATAACTGCTGATGAGCTGGCATCTCTTTACGGCACTATCGGCTATGAGATCGTTTGCGGAATTTCTCCGAGAGTTCCGAGAATTTTTGTTGATTGATGCGCTGAGCGAGGCGTCTGCGGACAGCGCGGCAGCGCCGCAGGTGCCGAGCGGTGTAAAAAACGCCGTCAAACGCTGAAAAAACAAGCATTTAAGCGAATTTTTTTGCAAAAAGCCCTTGCAATTTGAATTTTATATGCTATACTATTATAAGAATACGTTTTATGAAAGGCTGGAATTAAAAACTCCCGCCTTTTGTGTTTGTATAGGAGGTTTTATATGGAAAAATCAGCACCCAAGGGCAGAGCTATCGACATCGTGCGTGAGCTTGCCGAGCCTTTGTGCGACGAACTCGGTCTTTTCTTGTGGGACGTAAGGTTCGAAAAGGAAGGCGCAAACTGGTATTTGAGAATTTTCATCGACAAGGACGGTGGGATCGACATGGACGACTGTGAGGCTTTGCACCGCCCTCTTGAAAAGAAGATCGACGAGGTCGATCCCATCCCACAGAGCTATATCTTCGAGGTCGGCTCCTGTGGATTGGCTCGTGAGCTTAAGCGCCCCGAACACTTCGAGGTTTGTGTCGGTGACCCGATAAGGATAAGATTTATAAGACCTCATAACGGCGAAAAGGAAATAATCCGCACGCTTGCGGACTATGATAGAGAAACGGACAAAAACATCATAACGGTTTCGGATGATGACGGAAACGAAGAGAAGATCAACCTTTCCGACACCGCATTCGTCAAGCTTTATGATGACGGCGACTTGTTCGCATAAAAAGTAAACAATAGGTTGAATATAGAAAGGAATGGTCAAAAAATCATGAACAAGGAATTGTTTGAAGCTTTAAAAGGTATTGAAGCAGGAAGCGGCATCTCGGGCGAAGTATTGATCGAAAAGATCAAGCAGGGTATTTTGAAAGCAGTTAAGAGGGATTATCCCGATACCGAAAACGTCAGAATCGAGATCGACCCCGAGAAGCAGAAATTTGAAATGTGCTTACTCAAGCTTGTAGTAGAGGGCGAACCCGAAGATCCCGCAAACGAGATCAGCCTCGATCAGGCAAGAACCTATATGAAAAAGGTTGCAGTCGGACAGATGTGTGAGATTCCTCTTTCTCCCGCGACCTTCGGCCGTGTTGCCGCATCCAGCGCAAAGCAGTCTATAAGATCTGACATCAAGCAGTTCGAGCGTGACAGACTTGTAAGCCAGTATCAGGATAAGGAACACGAGCTCGTTTCCGCAACCGTTCAAAAGGTTGAGCCCGCAACAGGAAACGCGATCATCACCATCGACTCGGATGAAATTTATTTCCCCAGAAACGAACAGATCCCCGGCGAAGAGCTTCATGCCGGCGATATCATCAAGGTCTATGTTGTCGGCGTCGTAAATCCCGACAAGAAGCCCAGCGTCAAGGTATCAAGAACCCACAGAGATTTTGTTAAGCGTCTCTTTGAGATCGAGGTTCCCGAGATCTATGACGGAACCGTTGAGGTCAAGGCTATTTCAAGAGAAGCAGGAAGCCGCAGCAAGATCGCAGTTTTGAGCCACGACGAAAACGTTGACGCTATCGGCGCTTGCATCGGCCCGAAGCGTGCAAGAATTTCCGCTATCGTTGAAGAACTCGGCGGCGAAAAGATCGACCTTATCAAATACAGCGAGGATGATGCCGAATTCATCGCTAAGGCACTTGCTCCCGCTGAGGTTATTAACGTGACCCTTGCCGATGACGGCACAAGAAGCTGCACGGTTGTCGTTCCCGACAATCAGCTTTCTCTTGCTATCGGCAACAGAGGACAGAATGCGAAGCTTGCAGCAAGACTCACAGGCTACAAGATCGACATCGTTCCTCTTAACAAGGAGAACTGATATGCAAAAGAAGATCCCCATGCGCCAATGCCTTGGCTGCGGTGAGCCAAAGGAGAAGCGTGAGCTTATCCGTGTGGTAAGATCTCCCGAGGGCGAGCTTTCTATCGACCTTACGGGCAAAAAATCGGGCAGGGGAGCATATATATGCCGCGACGTTGAATGCTTCAGAAAAGCCAAAAAAGCACGCCGACTTGAAAAAAGCTTCGAGATGGCGATCCCCGAAGAGATCTATATAAAGCTCGAAGCCGAGCTCGAAAGCGGGGCGAAATGATATGGCTGACATTTCAGGATCTTTAACGATGTGCCGAAGAGCCGGAAAGCTGGTCTTGGGCATGGATGAAGTCAAAAATGCCTGTAAGGGCGGCCGTGCATTCGGCGTTTTGGCGGCAAGCGACGTGTCCGCGAAGACTCTTAAGGAAATCAAATATGTCTGTGCTATGGAGAGCGTTAAGCTTTACGGTACAGGAATGACCATGGATGAGATCGGAAGCTGTTTGGGCAAATGCTTCGGAATTTTGGCTGTGACCGATTCGGGATTTATGAGATCCATGGCGAAAAAACTTATAGAGCTTAAGATCGATCATATCGATTACGAGTATTGATCCCGACAATAAGGAGGAAATTGCCTAGATGATTACAAAATATAAATTAAACGACTTGGCTAAGGACTTGAAGGTCAATCCCAATGACATTATCGAGTGCTTGGCAAAAGAATACGGAGCAAAGAAAACGGTTTCTTCTTTGACCCCCGAGGAAGTGAGCTATGTTTTGGATGCTTTGACCGCAAAGCATCAGGTTGAAAGCTTTGATGCATATTTTGCTGACAAGACTCCCTCGAAAAAGGCAGAGCCTAAGAAAGAAGCTCCCAAGGCTGAAGCAAAGACTGAGGTCAAGGCTCAGCCCAAGAAGGAAGAGCCGAAAAAGGAAGCCCCCAAGACAGAGCCGAAGAAGGAAGCTCCCAAGCAGGATAACAAGCCCAAGGCAGATACAAAGCCTGCTCCCAAGGCTGAAGCAAAGACTGAGGTAAAGAAGGAAGAGCCCAAGACCGAGGTGAAGAAGGAAGCTCCCAAGACAGAAGTCAAGAAGGAAGAACCTAAGAAGGAAGCTCCCAAGCCGGCTCCCGCTCCCGCGCCCAAGCGTGAGGAAAAGAAAAAGCAGCCTGCTCAGAAGCAGGACAGAGGCGAGCGTCAGAAGCTTGTTACCAACTCTTCGGGAAGTGTTACCTTCCAGCCTGCTGAAAAGAAAACTATCGTTGACACAAGAGGCAGCTATATAAACATCGACAAGTATAACGATAAATATGACAACCTTGCTGATTCAAAGAACAAGGGCAATGAAAACTATCAGAAGAAGCAAAAGCTTGTTCAGAAATCCAAGCAGCAAAAGAAACAGCAGCTCTCCAATAAGAAGGAGACCGAGGCTGAAAAGCTTAAGCGTCTTGAGCTTGAGCGTGCAAGAAAGCAGCAGCTCAAGGTTATGATCCCTGATGAGATCGTTGTATCAGAGCTTGCAACAAGACTTAAGGTCACAGCCACCGAGGTCATCAAGAAGCTTATGGGACTCGGCGTGTTCGCATCGCTCACACAGACAATTGACTTCGATACCGCCGCTCTCGTTGCTGAAGAGCTCGGTGCAAAGGTCGAAAAGGAAGTCGTTGTTACCATCGAAGAAAGACTCATCGTTGACGACGAAGACAAGGCAGAGGATCTTATCGAAAGAAGTCCTGTTGTCGTTGTTATGGGTCACGTTGACCACGGTAAGACCTCGCTTCTTGACAGGATCCGCCACGCAAACGTTACCTCTACCGAAGCAGGCGGCATCACTCAGCATATCGGTGCTTACAGAGTTACCGTTGACGGAAGAGAGATAACCTTCCTTGATACTCCCGGCCACGAAGCTTTCACAGCTATGAGACTCAGAGGCGCAATGGTTACCGATATCGCAATTTTGGTCGTTGCGGCTGATGACGGCATCATGCCTCAGACCATTGAGGCTATCAACCACGCCAAGGCAGCAGGGGTCACCATCATCGTTGCTATCAACAAGATGGATAAGGAGACCGCTAACCCCGACAGGATCTTGCAACAGCTCACAGAACACGAGCTCGTTGTTGAACAGTGGGGCGGCGACGTTATCGCTGTTCCCGTTTCCGCAAAGACGGGCATGGGCATTGACGAGCTTTTGGAAAACGTATTGCTCGTTGCTGACGTTAAGGAGCTTAAGGCTAACCCCAACCGTTTGGCAAAGGGCTCTGTAATCGAAGCAAGACTTGATAAGGGCAGAGGCCCCGTTGCAACCATCCTCGTTCAGAACGGAACCCTTAAGTCGGGTGACGTTATCATCGCAGGAACCGCAGTCGGCAGAGTAAGGACCATGACCGACGATAAGGGAAGACTCGTTAAGGAAGCAGGACCTTCCGTTCCTGTTGAGATCACAGGTCTTGCAGAAGTTCCTTCCGCAGGCGACATCTTCAACGCCGTTGCTGATGAAAAGCTTGCACGTGAGCTCGTTGAACAGCGTAAGCACGAAGCTAAGGAAGAACAGTTTAAACAGTATCAGAAGGTTACACTTGATAACCTCTTCTCACAGATCTCCGAAGGCGAAATGAAGGAGCTTCCCATCATCGTCAAGGCTGACGTTCAGGGCTCGGTTGAAGCTGTTAAGCAGTCTTTGGAAAAGATCTCGAATGAAGAAGTCAGAGTCAGAGTTATTCACGGCGCAGTCGGTGCTGTTTCCGAATCCGACGTTATGCTCGCAGGAGCATCTAACGCCATCATCGTTGGATTCAACGTCAGACCTGACCCTGTTGCAAAGGTCGCAGCAGAGCGTGACGGCGTTGATATGAGAATGTATAGAGTTATTTACGACGCTATCGAAGAGATCGAGACCGCTATGAAGGGTATGCTCGCTCCCAAGTTCCGTGAGGTCGAGACCGCGCGTGTCGAGATCCGTCAGGTCTATAAGATCTCGGGCGTCGGTTCTGTCGCAGGCTGCTACGTTCAGGACGGCAAGATCTCCCGTAACGACCTCGTCCGTGTAGTTCGTGACGGTATCATCATCGCAGACGACAAGATGTCGAGCCTTAAGAGATTTAAGGATAACGTCAGAGAGGTTGCACAGGGCTTTGAATGCGGTATCACACTTGAAAAGTTCAACGACTTCAAGGAAGGCGACGTCTTCGAAGCTTACATCATGAGCGAAGTTGAACAGTAATCGTTGATTTGAAAGGATAAATTTATGGCTGATTTTAAGGTCGGACGCATGGCGTCGGATATTCAGCGCATCATCAGTGCAAAAATGCGCGACTTAAAAGACCCGAGAATTAATTCGAGCATGCTCACCGTTATGAAGTGTGACGTTTCGGGTGACAGATCGGTCTGCAGAGTCTATATCTCGAGCATCGAAGGCTATGAAAAGGCGCGCGAAGCCGTTAAGGGCTTTGAAAGCGCAACGGGAATCTTCAGACGTGAGATATCAAACGTGTTGCACATTAAAAAGTGTCCCGAGCTTCGCTTTATCGCAGATGACTCGACCGAATATTCACAGCGCATCTTCAAGGTTTTGAAGGAGCTTGACATTAAGCCCGATGACGAAGCACAGGGCGAAGAAGAATGAAGTCGGGCGTTATAATCGTTAACAAGCCGGCGGGATTCACCTCGTTTGACGTTATCGCAAAGATGAGAGGGATCCTTAAGGAGCGCCGTTTGGGTCATTCGGGAACGCTTGACCCGATGGCGACGGGCGTGTTGCCGGTGTTTGTCGGAAAGGCGACCAAAGCGTGTGACATCCTCCCCGAAAATGAAAAATCATATCGGGCGGGCTTTGTCCTCGGTTTTTCGACCGACACACAGGACACGACGGGAGCTATCACCCAAAAAAGCGACAAAAAAGCGACCGAAAAGGAAGTTTTGAGCGCTTTAGAAAGCTTTAGAGGGAAGATAATGCAGCTTCCGCCGATGTATTCGGCTGTTCAGGTCGGCGGCAAACGGCTTTATGACCTCGCCCGTCAGGGGATCGAGGTCGAAAGAACTCCGAGAGAGATCGAGATATATGACATCAAGCTTGAGGAGTTTGATGAGGCGGCTCAATCGGGCAGACTTTTCATCTCCTGCTCGAAGGGAACTTATATAAGAACAATAATTCACGATCTGGGGCTTAAGCTTGAAACTCTGGGCACAATGAGCGCCCTTGAAAGAACATCCTCGCAGGGGTTCGGGCTTGAGGAATCGCTGACACTTGATGAGATTCAGAAACTTGCCGATGAGGGCGGAATTGATGACATCATCAAGCCGATCGATGAATGTTTCAAAGTATATCCGAAAATCGTTTTGAGCGACAAGCAGGAAGCTATGTATAAAAACGGTATAAAGCTTGATGCGAAAAGAGTTTCGGGCGCGAAGGGGACGGGAATATACCGTGTTTACGGCTCGGGATTCTTGGGACTTTGCGAGATAAAAGAAGGCGAGGATATTATAAGAATATATAAAAACTTCTGGTGAGGCTTTTATATTGGAGAAAGGCTGGGTGACAATGGCTAAAGCGGTGCTTTTGGGCGTGTTCGACGGTGTCCATTTGGGGCATTTAGCGACACTTGATGCTCTTTTGAATACGGGAGCACAGACAAAGTGCGTTTACACCTTTAATTCACAGAGCGTGACAACAAAGGGACAGCGGAAGCTGTTGTCGACCGAAGCCGAAAAGAAAGAGCTTTTGCTTTTGGGCGGAGCGGATGAAGTCGTCTCGGTTGACTTTGCCTCGGTTAAAGACATGTCGGCAGACGAGTTCTTTAACGAGATCTTACTCAAGGAGCTTAAGGCGGACGTTATCGTTTGCGGAGAGGATTTCCGTTTCGGAAAAGGCGCAAGTGCCGGCTCGAAGGATATGCAAAAAATGTGTGCATCAGCCAAAGTCGGCTTTTGTGAGGTCGAAACCCTTCTTATCGGCGGTGAGCCGGTGAGCACGACGCGCATCCGAAGACTTATCGAAGAGGGCAGCATTCATGAAGCGAACAAGCTTTTGGGAAGACCCTATAGCCTTTCGGGCGAGGTGGTTCACGGCAACCACATCGGCACGGAAATGGGAATCAAGACCTTAAACATGGTGCCTGATGAGATAAAAGCTTTGCCCGGGAGCGGAGTTTATTCTACAAGATGTATAATTGACAACAAATTATACAAAAGTGTGACTGATATCGGCACAAAGCCGACGGTATCGGGCGCAAACGACATGATCATCGAGACACACGTTTTCGATTTTGATGCCGATATATACGGACAAGCCGTGCGTGTGGAATTTTTGGAGTATTACAGGAGTGAGCAAAAATTCGAGACGCTCGGTGAGCTTAAGGAAACTATTTTAAACGATATAAAAAGACGAAAGGAAAGTGATTTATAATGGAGATCAGAACCAGATTTGCTCCCTCACCCACGGGATATATGCATATCGGTAACTTAAGAACCGCACTTTATACCTATCTGATCGCTAAAAAGGGCAACGGTAAATTCATTTTGAGAATTGAGGATACCGACCAGGAAAGATATGTTGAGGGCGCAGTTGATATCATCTATCGCACACTTCGCACAGTCGGCCTTAATTGGGACGAAGGCCCCGACGTCGGCGGCCCTGTCGGCCCTTATATCCAGTCTGAAAGAATGGGACTTTTCAAGCAGTATGCTGAAGAGCTCGTCAAGAAGGGCGAAGCATATTATTGCTTCTGTGATAAGGACAGACTTACAGAGCTCAAGGCTGTTCAGGAAGCAAGCGGCGTTAACCCCATGTATGACAGACATTGCCGCAACCTGACTCAGGAAGAGATCGACGAAAAGCTTGCAGCGGGTGTTCCCTATGTAATCCGTCAGAAGATCCCCGAAACAGGAACCACGACCTTCCACGATGAGCTCTATGGCGACATCACAGTTGACAACTCGACTCTTGACGATCAGATTCTTTTAAAGACTGACGGAATGCCCACATATAACTTTGCAAACGTTGTTGACGACCACCTTATGGGCATCACCCACGTTGTAAGAGGTAATGAATATCTCGCATCTGCTCCGAAGTATAACCTTTTGTATCAGGCATTCGGCTGGGAAGTTCCCACCTATATCCACGTTGAGCACATCATGAAAGACAAGCACAACAAGCTTTCAAAGCGTAACGGTGACGCAAGCTTTGAGGATTTGATGGCAAAGGGCTATCTTTCCGAAGCAGTTATCAACTATATCGCACTTTTGGGCTGGGCTCCCAAGGGCGAAAGAGAAATATTCACTCTTGAAGAGCTTATCGAAGAGTTCGATATCAACGGACTTTCAAAGTCTCCCGCTATCTTCGATCCTTTGAAGCTCAAGGCTATCAACGGCGAATATATCAGAAAGCTCACTCCCGAGAAATTCTTCGAATATGCTGAGCCTTATATTAAGGAAACCGTCAAGAGAACCGACGTTGACCTTTCCAAGATCGCAGCACTCTTGCAAAACAGAACCGAAGTTTTCGCTGACATTCCCGAACAGGTTGATTTCATCGACGCTATGCCCGATTATGAGCTTTCTTTGTATGAAAACAAGAAGATGAAGACAAATGCTGATACGGCACTCGTTGCACTCGAAGCATCCCTTCCTGTTTTAGAAGCTATCGACGAGGCTGATTGGAAGTTCGATAATATTCACGACAAGCTCTTTGAGCTTATTGCTGCTATGGAAGTAAAGAACGGCTATATCTTGTGGCCGGTCCGTGTTGCGATCAGCGGCAAGCAGTTCACTCCCGGCGGTGCATTCGAGATCGCAGAGATCATCGGCAAGGCTGATACCATCGCAAGAATGAAGCGCTCGATCGAGATGCTCAAAAATCGCTAAAGTTAACCGATCTTACACACAGGCTTCACAGAGTTTTAGTAAACTTGTGTGTAAGTAAGACCTTATGAAAGGGTGAAAAAATTGATAGAGGTAAAAAACCTTGTTAAAAGCTATGGCGATAAGCTTGCTGTTAACAACATCAGCTTCAAAGCTAATGACGGCGAGATATTGGGCTTCTTGGGCCCGAACGGTGCCGGAAAATCCACAACGATGAACATCCTCACGGGATATCTCTCCTCGACAAGCGGTGAAGCAAAGATCAACGGTATCGACATCTTAGAGGATCCTATCGGCGCAAAGAAGCAGATCGGCTATCTGCCCGAATTCCCGCCTCTTTACATGGACATGACCGTTAAGGAATACTTATACTTTATTTATGACCTCAAGGGCTGCAAGCTTCCGAGAAACACTCACTTGAAGGAGATCTGTGAGCTTGTCAAGATCACTGACGTTTATAACCGAATCATCAAAAACCTCTCGAAAGGTTACCGCCAGCGTGTAGGTTTGGCACAGGCGTTGGTCGGAAACCCGAATGTACTTATCCTCGACGAGCCAACTGTCGGTCTTGACCCGAAGCAGATCATCGAGATCAGAACACTTATCAAAAAGCTCGGCAAGAACCACACCGTAATTCTTTCCTCACACATTTTGAGCGAGGTTCAGGCTGTTTGCGACAGGATCGTTGTCATCAACCAGGGCAAGATCGTTGCAGACGACACATCAGACAACCTTTCCAAAACTCTCACCGCCGACCACAAGCTTATTGCACGTATCGACGGCCCGAGAGAGGAAGTTATGAAGATAATCCAGACTATTCCTGGCGTTGTCAACGTCTTAGCTGATATGCAGCGTGAAAAGGGCGTTTGGGAATATAACATCGAAGCCGTCGAGGGAACGGATATCAGACGCGATCTTTTCAAGCGTTTGGCTTCCCGTAACTGGTATTTGGTGGGTCTCAGATCCAGCGAGCTTTCGCTCGAGGATATCTTCTTGAAGCTAACGATCGGTGAGAACGTTTCTGAGTTTTTGAATGCAAAGGCTGAGAGCCTTGACGAAGAAAGTGAGGGATAGAAACTATGAAAGCAATTTTTCAGCGTGAAGTAAGCTCATATTTTAACTCCCTCATCGGATATATCTTTTTGACCGCTTTCTTTGCGGCATCCGGTGTTTTGTTCAGCATCACATCGCTTCAATACGGATCGACCGATATGACCTCGATGTATTACATTTTGTTCTTCGTTTTGCTCGTGCTCCTTCCCATTTTGACGATGAGAACTCTTTCCGAAGATAAGCGCCAAAAGACCGACCAGTGTCTCTTGACAGCTCCCATCAGCTTGACCGCTTTGGTAGTCGGCAAGTTCTTGGCTGCGCTTTTGATCTATGCTATCGGCGTTTGCATGACTTTGGTATATGCTGTTGTCATCTCCTTCTTCGGCGTTGTTGCATGGCTGGAGGTATTGGGAAACGCTTTGGGACTTTTGCTTGTCGGAATGGCTTTCATCGCTGTCGGCATGCTGATCTCCTCGCTCACAGAGAATCAGGTCATTGCGGCTGTCGGCGGATTTGCTTGTATGCTCGCATTCTTCCTTGTTTCTCAGATCGCAGCGATCATCCCTGTTGAATGGATAGCTAACATCTTCTCGGAGCTTTCCTTCTCGGACAGATATTATACATTCACCTATGGCATATTTGACTTCTCGAACGTGTTGTTCTTCATAAGTGCAACAGTAGTATTCTTGTTCTTGACGATAAGAGTGCTCGAGCGCAGAAGATGGTCTTAAGCTTTAAGCGGAAAGGATTGAAAAAATGAAAATTAAATCTTTAGCTTCAAAGCTTTTCGGGCGTGACGGAAAGATCAACAAGCGTGCGCTCAAATACGGCTCGTTTGCGACCGCATTGACAGTTTTGTTTATTGCCGCAGTCGTTTTGTTGAACGTCGTTGCGACCATGCTGTTTGACCGTTTCCCCATAACACTTGACTTGACCGCAGACAGCATCTATTCCATCTCGGAAGAGACCATCGAATATATCGAAGGCATCGACGTTTCGGTTGACATTACTGTAATGGCTACTGAGGACGAATACCGTTCTATCAGTGACTATACCGTTCAGACTGCTGAGCTTTTGAAAAAATATCAGCAGCATAATCCCAACATCTCGGTCAGCTATAAGGATCTTCTTTCCAACCCTGACTTTGTTGCGAATTATGATCAGTCCCTTGAAATGGGCGATATTATCGTTGAGCTTTCCGGCTCCGATCACGAAAGAGTGAAGGTCATTTCCTTGACCGACATCTTAAACTTCAAGGACTCGGTCAGCGCTTATATTCCCCAATACGTTCAGGTTTACGGCGCTTATACCGTCCACGTTCAATATGTTAATAACGATCTGAGCGCACAGTCGGAAAGCCTAAGATATATCTCCTCCTCCAATGCGGAACAGGCTTTGACCTCAGCACTTATGGCTGTAACCGATGCTAACCCTGTCACCGTTGCAGTTTTGAATATCACCGGCGGCAACGAATCAGACGTTTCCGGACTTACAGATCTTTTGGACAAAAACGGCTATGTTATTAAAAACCTCAACATTCAGACCGAAGAATTGACCGAGGACATTGACCTTATCGTTATCCCTGCTCCCAAGATCGACTATTCAACCGCTGAGACTGAAAAGATCGCAACCTGGCTGACAAACGGCGGTGTGTTGGGCAAGCATATGATCTATATCGCTTCTCCCGAACAGCCCCAGACCCCGAATCTTGATTCACTTTTATATAAATACGGCTTGATCGTTGAATATAAGGTGATCTATGAAACAGACACTTCGAGATATTCTGCATATCAGAACTATACCTTACAGTCTATCGCCACTGAAAACTATATGGACGACGTTGCAAACTCATATTTGCCCATATATGTTCCCAACTCCCGTGCAATATCCACAAGATTCGGAACCACCGACGGCTATAATTCTTGTGAGGTCTTGGTTTCTTCCTCTGCCGGTGCTGTGTTGAAGGATATGTTCTTGGCAGATGACACTTGGAAAGCTGAGGATGTTACAGAAAAGAATTCCTATGCATCGGTTGCCTTTGCTTCCTATAAGGCACTTAACCAGGACACCCATATCTCGACCTATAACTATATCATTGCACTCGGCTCCGACCTTATCGTTGACCGGACACTCATGGCTGCCGCACAGTATAATAACGGCGACTTCCTTTTGAGTGCTATCAACGAGATCACCGGAAAGACCGAAGGCATCACCATTATTTCAAAGGTGATCTCCGCAAACAGCTTTGAGATCACTCAACAGACTATCAACACCTTGACACTTGTATTTGCGGCAATCATTCCTGCTGCAGTATTCACATTCGGCATCGTCATTTGGATCAGAAGGAGACACAGATAATGAGTAAATCCGCAAAAAACCTTCTTATAATCGGAATTTTCGTTTTGAGCATGGCTTTGGTTTTGCTTTTGCTCGTTCTGACCGCTCCCAAGGAAGAGGATGACGTAGCCGTCGTTGACAACACAATGGCTCTTGTCAGCTATGAGCGCGACAATATCGACTTCTTCAAGATCACCAATGAGTCGGGCGAATATACTGTCAGACAGACCGTAAAGAGCTGGGCGGTTGACGAACTTGACGGTCTTGACCTCTCGACCACCGTTTTAGCGGCAGCAGGAAACTGTATCACATCGGTGACAGGTCAGCAGCTTGTTGAAGAAAATGCAACAGACCTTGCAAAATACGGGCTTTCTGAGGACGATTTCGTTTCCCGAGTTGACGTCACCCTTAAGGACGGCACAACCTACACCGTTTATTACGGCATCGAAACTCCCGACGGAAATCACTTATACGTCCGTATGAGTGATTCAAGCGACGTTTATACTGTTTTGGCAACAGCATCAAGATATTTCTCTTATATCAAAGAGGATTATGTGAGCGTTGTGATCCTTCCTGAGCTTACCGTTAACAACGTAGCTCCAACGATAGATCTTTTGACCATCACAAGAAAGGATCTCGATTACGACATCATTTTCGAGGACGACACAAAGAACTATGCTGTGGACGATATCTCCATGGCTTCGTCACAGGTCATGATCTCGCCGGTTTATGCATATCTTGACATTACAAACTCGAACGACATCATCTATGGCTTGTGGGGACTTTCCGCTGTTCAGGCTGAGGTTGCATTCCCTACTGAGGAAGACATGGCTGAATACGGATTGGACGATCCCTTCTGCTCAGTTGTTTTGAACGCCGAGCTTCAGGATTATATCCTTTATATCGGTGACGTTGCCGCATATGAGGTCGATGATAACGGCAACGATACCACAACTCCTGCATATTATTACGGTTATTTTGTGGGCAAGGACACGATCTATATGTTCTCTGCGGCTGACCTTCCGTGGGCAACGTTCATGCCTATCGACGTTTTGTCGTCGATGATGACCTCGAACTATATCTATGCTTTGGATTATATCGACGTTGAGATCTTTGATAATGATACTGAGCATAATTACTATTTTGACATCACCGGCAGCGTTGATGATGCAACCCTTTCGGGAACACTTAACGGCAATGAATTTGATGCCGACACATTCAAGACCTTGTATCAGTTCATGCTCAAGTGCCCTATCGACGAGCTTTGCTTGGAAGATCCCGCTGAGGACGCGAAGCTCATCGCAAGGATAGATTTCAGACGTGATGACGGCGACGGCGACATCTTGGAATTCTATGATGACACAACAAACCGAGTTATAATCAAGCTTAACGGATATACGTCGTTCAGCCAGCCCAAGAGCTATTTGGACGTTTTGCTCCAAAACATTCAGATATTCGAAAACGGCGGCAGCAGTGACGACATGCAAAACGTCTGGTAGGACTCTGTATGAGTTCTCATAGCTCCCAACAAAGAAAAGGAGAGAAGTATGGCTAATTATTTTGAATTTAAAGGCTTTCCCCTTGTAAGAAAGGGCAACGAGCTTTATTACGGAAGCATGGGCGACACCGAAGTCGTGATGCTTCAGATCGCCGGCAAGAAGAAGGTCGGCGACGTGGATGTTTCCACAAAGGTGCGCCTTTACAGAATGCTGACCGATGAATCGGTGCCCGTAATGCAGCGCATCACAAAGACTGCTGAAAAGCCGAGTCTTTATGAGGCATTGGACCTTGCATATGACTGGCTCAAGAAAGCAAACTGAATCAGATAAAGCAAGAGAGCGCCTCGGTTAATACCAAAGCGCTCTCTTCTTTTTAGGTCTTATGGAGAAAAAAGACAAAAAAGCAATTATTAATTGACGTGAACATTCTTAAAAGGTATACTTTTCGAGAGTGATCAATTTGCAGCAAAATCAGGTTCACGTCTAATGGAATAATAGCATTTTGTGCGGTATTTGTCAAGTTTTTGACGAAATATTTTTGCTGCAAAAAGGTATACTTTTTGAGAGTGATTTCCTTTTTTATATCCGCCGTGTGAGGGAAAAGCCTTTGCACGGCGGTCTGATTTTTTATATGCGGTTGTTTAAAACATCGTGATTACAGAGGGTAATATAACACAAAGTGTTGAAAATGCTGTTGAAAGTGTTGAGAACTCCCTTGTTTAGAGGGTGATTTTGCTGAGTTAAAGCTGAGTTTTCAACAAATGTCTCAAAACTTAAAAAATGTGTCGCAACACAATCTACAGTCTGTATTTTTTATCCCAAGGTAACGACAACGTCATGCTCGGTGCCCTCTTCGAAAACGGGGAGCAGGTTGCCCGACATCTTGACACCGTCACAGATCATCGACTTAACGCCCTTACAAACGTTCTCGGGATTTTCAACGCGGATGTTATAGCGACAGCCGCGGAAGAGTCTTGAAATGCTGAAGCTGTCCCAGCTTGAAGGGATGCTTGGGTCGATCCTAAGGCCCTCATAATCGGGCTGTACACCAAGGATATACTGTGAAACAGCAACAAAGTTCCAAGCGGCAGTACCTGTCAGCCAGCTATTCTTTGCTTGACCGAAGTGGCGGGCGTCCTTTCCCGCGATCATCTGAGCATAGACATAGGGCTCGGTCTTGTGGATCTCGGAGATATCCTCTCTGAATGCGGGAGCGATCTTTGAATAGTATTCAAAAGCTCTGTCACCGTGCCCGACGAACGCCTCAGCACAGATTATCCAAGCGTTGTTGTGACAGAAGATGCCTGCGTTTTCTTTATATCCGCCGGGATAGGTCGAGATCTCGCCGTATTCAACATAATACTTTGTGAAGCAGGGATTGTTCAAAACCAAACCGTGCTCACAAGCGAGATATTTGTTGACGCTTTCCAAAGCTCTTAAGTCCTTGCCTGATTCGTGTCCCAGACCGGAAAGAACAGCAAAGCCTTGAGGCTCGATGAAGATTTTGCCCTCTTCACATTCGCTTGAGCCGACCTTCTTTCCGAAGTCGTCATATGCACGCAAGAACCATTCGCCGTCATAGCCGTCACGCATAACAGCTTCCGACATCTTCTTAACAGCTTCTTCGGCAACGCGGGCGTCCTCCTCAAGACCTTTATAGCGGCAAAGCTTGATGTATTCGGGGATGATGAAGGTGAACATACAAGCAACCATCACAGATTCGGCAACCTTTCCGTCCTTCGAGGTCGTGGTCTGGAAGCTTTCGCCGGGGGTATATGAGAAGCAGTTGAGGTTTAAGCAGTCGTTCCAGTCGGCACGCATCGAAAGAGGCAAGCCGTGAGGGCCGAGGTTGGAAGCAACTCGCTCAAAGCTCTTTTTAAGGTGGTGCATCATCGGCTGAGCAAGCTCGATGTTGTTATCATAGGGCACCGTTTCATCCAAGAGGGCGAAGTCGCCGGTTTCCTTGATATACTGTGCGACGGAGAGGATCATCCAAAGCGGGTCATCAGAGAAGTTCGAGCCGATGTCCATGTTGCCCTTCTTTGTGAGGGGCTGATATTGGTGATAGCAGTTGCCGTCGGGAAGCTGAGTTGAAGCGAGGTCTATAATACGTTCTCTTGCTCTGTCGGGGATCTGGTGAACAAAGCCCAAGATGTCTTGGTTTGAGTCTCTGAAGCCCATTCCGCGGCCGATGCCGCTCTCAAAATATGAAGCGGAGCGGGACATATTGAAGGTCACCATGCACTGATACTGGTTCCAGATGTTGACCATTCGGTTGAGCTTTATGTCGGGGGAATCAACACTATACTGTGACAAGAGAGATACCCAATATTTCTTGAGCTCGGAAAGTGCCTTGTCAGCTTTTTCGGGAGTGTCCATTCGGGAGATAAGCTCGTGAGCACGGGTCTTGTTCATGCTTCCGTCGGCGTTGAATTTTTCCTCAAAGGGATTTTCAACGTAGCCGAGGATGAAAACGAGCTCCTTAACCTCACCTGCGCTGAGCGAGAGGCTTATTCTGTGAGAAGCGATGGGCGCCCAGCCGAGAGCCTTAGAGTTTTTGGAGCAGTCGCTTAAGACTACGTCGGGTTTATCAAAGCCGTTATAGAGACCCAAGAAGGAGTCACGGTCGGTATCGAAGCCGGAGATCTCGGTGTTAGCGTGGAAGAATGCGAAGTGGTCACGGCGTTCTTTATATTCGGTCTTGTGATAGATGGTTGAACCGTCGATCTCGACCTCACCCGTCGAGAAGTTGCGCTGGAAGTTGGTCGAGTCGTCATTAGCGTCCCACAAGCACCATTCGATCAAAGAATAGAGGTTAAAGTCCTTGGCTTCATTCGACTTGTTTGTGAGCTTGACCTTATGGACCTCACCGTTGAATCCGAGAGGGACGAAATATGTAGTTTGCATTTCGATGCCGTTCTTTTCACCTGTGATGACGGTATAGCCCATGCCATGACGGCAGGTGTAAGCATCGAGATCCTCTTTAACAGGGCTCCACGAAGGACTCCAAACAGTTCCGCCGTCGTTGATATAATAATATTTTCCGCCCATATCTATCGGAGCGTTGTTATAGCGATAGCGAGTGATGCGGCGAAGGCGTGCGTCTCTGAAGAAGGAGTATCCGCCTGCGGTGTTAGAGATCAGCGAAAAATATGCTTCATTGCCAAGATAGTTGATCCAGGGATATGGAGTCTTGGGCTGAGTGATGACATATTCACGGTTAAGGTCGTCAAAATATCCGAATTTCATAGTGATCCTCCGTTTGTAAAATATTAAACTACAATCAAATTATACAATGGACAACTGTTTTTGTCTATATCATTTTGGATTTTTTAAAAACTTGTGTATATTTCACCAAACGGTTGCCAACACTATGGTCAAACTGATATAAAAGGAGTTTGATTTACATGAAGTTTCTTGATAGAATTGCGCTGTTTTTGATCATCGTCGGCGGCATCAACTGGGGTCTTGTTGGTATATTCAATTTTGACCTTGTTGCATATCTCTTCGGCGGATCGGCATCCATCATCTCGAGGATATTGTATGTTGTGATTGCGATCTGTGCGGTTTGGTGCGTTTCGCTTTATTTCAGAAACACAAGACTTATCGAGGAGATGTAAAAAAGAGCACCCGTACGGGTGCTCTTTTTGCCTGTTAAAAGGTATCGCCCTTCGGGCGATGCTATGCGGCGCCCACCGCCCCTTTCGGGGCGACTCGGCGCCGCCCGACGGGCGAAGCCCGATCGGCGCCCTTCGGGCGCCGATCCCTCCGCCGCGCATTCGCGGCGGGGGACGGCGCGGGGCACGCCCCACGCCGTGAGGCTTCGCCCGCCCAAGGCGCCGAAGGCGCCTTGGGCGCAGCGTGGCCGCTCGAAGAGCGGCGAGTGCTGCGCATAACGTCCGCGCGAAAGCGCGGACACCTTTTTATAAGCTCTTGATCCTGCCGTGCCTACTTGACAATTTCACCAAATCTTTATATAATTATTTGGTACGGATGTTAAATCACATCCACTATTAAATTTTAAAGGAGGAACAGTTATGGACAAGAAGCCATACCTTATTACAACGGCGATTGCTTACACATCCAAAAAGCCTCACATCGGCAATACTTATGATGCTGTCTGCGCCGACGCAATTGCGAGGTTCAGGCGAATGCAGGGCTATGATGTTTTCTTCCTTACAGGTACTGACGAACACGGTCAGAAGATAGAAGAGCTTGCAAACGCAAACGGCATCACCCCGAAGCAACATGTTGACATCATCGCAGGAGAGATCCGTCAGATCTGTGACCTTTTAAACGTTTCATATGACAGATTCATAAGAACCACTGACCCCGATCACGAAAAGTGCGTTCAGAAGATCTTCAAGAAGCTCTATGACCAGGGCGATATCTATAAATCCGAGTATGAAGGCTGGTATTGCACACCTTGCGAAAGCTTCTTCACGGAAACTCAGCTTGTGGACGGTAAGTGCCCTGACTGCGGAAGAGAAGTAACAAGAACCAAGGAAGAAGCATATTTCCTTAAGCTCACAAAATATCAGGCACAGCTTGAAAAATTCTTGGAAGAGAATCCCGACTTTATTCAGCCTGAATCAAGAAAGAAGGAAATGGTGAATAACTTCATCAAGCCCGGACTTCAGGATCTTTGTGTCAGCCGTTCATCCTTCAAGTGGGGAATCCCCGTTGATTTTGACCCTAAGCACGTTGTATACGTTTGGCTGGATGCACTTTCAAACTATATCTCCGGTCTCGGTTATGATATCGACAATCCGAGCGAGATGTATGAGCACTATTGGCAGAATTGCACCCACGTTATCGGCAAGGATATCTTAAGATTCCATTCGATCTATTGGATAATCGAGCTCATGGCTTTGGGAATCAAGCTTCCCAAGAAGATCTTTGCTCATCCTTGGCTGTTGTTCGGAACTGATAAGATGTCAAAATCTGTAGGCAACGTTATCTATGCCGACGATATCGTTAACCGTTTCGGCGTTGACGCAACAAGATACTATATGCTCGCAGAAATGCCCTTTGCCGCTGACGGCTCTATCAAATATGAGACGGTTATCGAGCGCTATAACTCTGACCTTGCAAACACCTTGGGTAACCTTGTGAACCGCACCGTTGCGATGGTCAACAAATATTTCGACGGCGTTGTACCTGCTCCCAAAAACAAAACCGAGGTCGATCTCGATCTTGAAGCTAAAGCAATAGACGCTGCTGCTAACCTTGGCAAGCACTTTGACGCATTCAAGCTCGCTGATGCCGTTAACTGTGTAATGACACTTGCTCGCCGTGCTAACAAGTATATCGACGAGACGACTCCTTGGGCACTTGCTAAGGACGAAGCTTTGAAGGAACGCTTGGGAACGGTTATGTACGAGCTTGTGGAGGCTATCCGCTTCATCGGCATCCTCATTTATCCTTTCATGCCCGAAACCTCCGGAAAGATCCTTGATCAGATCAACACCGACCTCAGAGGATTCGACACCCTTGTTGCCTTCGGCGGATATTGCGCCGGAACTCATGTCGGCGCCGCTGAACCTTTGTTCGCTCGAATCGATTCCGCTAAGCTTTTGGATGAGCTGAACAAGGAGATGGAGGCTGTTCGCTTGGCTGCTGAAGCTGAGGCTGTGAAGAACTCCTTCAAGCCTGAGCCTTTGAATGACGAGATCACTATCGACGCATTTGCTGCAACCGACCTTAGAGCCGCAAAGGTCATCGCTTGTGAAAAGCTCCCTAAGGCAAAGAAGCTTTTGAAGCTCCAGCTTGATGACGGCATGGGTACTCGTCAGGTCGTTTCGGGAATTGCCCGGTGGTACGCTCCCGAGGATCTGATCGGAAAGACGGTTATCGTCGTTGCGAACCTCAAGCCTGCAAAGCTTTGCGGAGTTGAGTCACAGGGAATGATCTGTGCCGCAGATATGCCGGATGGCTCTGCGAAGGTCGTATTCCTTCCCGACGACGTTCCCGCAGGCGCAAAATTAAGATAACAAAAGGGGCGAGCGTATGCGCTCGCCCGATTTATCTACCCGTAGCTCAGTGGATAGAGCATCACGCTCCGACCGTGTGTGCGCAGGTTCGATTCCTGTCGGGTAGACCAAAAAATGCCCCCTATGCGGGGCTTTTTTGCGGTCTACGGGATAGATGCGAGAAGTTGCGGTAGATTGCGCTCGCGAAACAACGAGAACGCTCAGCCATTTGATGAAATCAAACACAAAAAGGTTAGCGAAATTTATGCGCAATCGTAAGAGCAAGTCCGAAGGACTTGGCTCTTGGGTTCAGATTCCTGTCGGGTAGACCAAAAACACCCCACCGATCGCTCGGTGGGGCTTTTTGTTTATAGTGAGCAAGGAATTATGCTCTCGGGTCATCCTTGATGCCGCGCTTTACATAAGTTGTGTGCAAGAGCTCGTGAGCCTTGTGAGAGCCGGGCTCGCCCAAGAATTCCTTATAGAGTTCCTGGATAGCGGGGTTCTCGTGAGACTTTCTTATAGGAGCGTTCTTGTCAAGGTTGTAAAGAACGGAAGCACGAAGTGCCTTGATGTCGGTTGTGTTGCGAACATAACCGGGCTGCTGAGGCTGACCGCCGCCGTTTACACATCCGCCGGGGCATCCCATGATCTCGATGAACTGATAATCAGCTTCACCGGAAACGATCTTGTTGAGAAGCTCTCTTGCGTTTGCAAGACCGGAAACAACAGCAACCTTAACGGTCAAACCTGCTACTTCATAGGTCTTTTCCTTGATGCCCTGAGTTCCTCTTACGTCAGTGAAGTCAACGCTGGGGAGATTTTCGCCTGTGAGGGTCTCAACAGCGGTTCTTAAAGCTGCTTCCATAACACCGCCGGTTGCGCCGAAGATAACGCCTGCGCCTGTGTAGAGGCCCAAAGGAGCGTCGAACTCTTCGTCGGGAAGGTTGACGAACTGGATGCCTGCGCGGTCGATCATTCTTGCAAGCTCACGGGTCGTGATTGCATAGTCAACATCAGGAACGCCTGCTGCGTTTTCGTCATCTCTTCCGATCTCGAACTTCTTAGCTGTACAAGGCATTACGGATACAACGATGACATCCTTGGGATCCCAGCCCATCTTTTCAGCATAATAGGTCTTAGCGACAGCGCCGAACATCTGCTGAGGAGACTTGCAGCTTGAGAGGTTTTCTGTGAGCTCAGGGAAATAGTGCTCGCAGTACTTGACCCATCCGGGAGAGCAAGAGGTGATCAAAGGAAGCTTGCCGCCGTTGCGAACTCTGTCAAGGAATTCGTTAGCTTCTTCCATAATTGTGAGGTCAGCAGCGAAGTTGGTGTCAAATACCTTTTCGAAGCCGAGTCTTCTAAGAGCTGCAACCATCTTGCCTTCAACGTCAGTACCGATTGCCATGCCGAATTCTTCGCCCAAAGCTGCTCTTACTGCGGGAGCAGTTTCAACGATAACGTGCTTGGACTTATCAGCCAAAACAGCGAATACTTCGGTGGTGTTGTCCTTTTCAGCCAAAGCGCCTGTGGGGCAAACTGCGATACACTGTCCGCAGGATACACAAGAAGTGTCGCCGAGGCCCAAGTCGAATGCAGAACCGATGTGAGTCTTGAAGCCACGCTCGTTCGATCCGATAACGCCGATACCCTGTGTCTTTTCACAAACTGCGGTGCAGCGACGGCACAAGATGCACTTGTTGTTATCTCTGATCATGTGAGCAGCGCTCTCGTCGATGTCATACTTGATGGTAGCACCGTCGAACTGACCTTCGTTATCAACCTTCATGTCACGGCAGAGCTTCTGCAATTCGCAGTTGCCGCTTCTAACACAGCTTAAGCACTTTCTGTCATGAGTAGAGAGAATGAGTTCGAGTGTCTGTCTTCTTGATGCGATGACCTTGGGGGTGTTGGTGTAGATCTCCATGCCTTCAGTGCAGGGATATACACAGGAAGCGATGATTCTCTTGGGGCCCAAAGCAGGTCCTCTCATCTCAGCAACTTCCGCAACGCAGATACGGCAAGCACCGATCTCGTTGATTTCTTTAAGGAAGCAAAGGGTAGGGATCTCAACGCCTGCAATTCTTGCAGCTTCGAGGACGGTCGAACCCTTAGGAGCTTCAATAGGTAAACCGTTTACCTTAATGTTTAACATATCCATTGTCCGTACCTCCTTCAATTAGTTCTTAATGATAGCCTTAAACTTACATGCACCAACACAAGCGCCGCACTTAACGCACTTGTCGGTGTCGATTGCAAGAGCAGGAAGTTTCTTGCCGGGAGCTATGTAATCGGTCTTGGAGATAGCATTTGCAGGACACTGTCTTGCACACATGCCGCAACCGATACACTTGTCCTTGATGATCTCATACTTAAGAAGATCCTTACATACGCCTGCAGGGCACTTCTTGTCAACGATATGAGCCAAATATTCTTCTCTGAAGAACTTGATCGTGGAAAGAACAGGGTTAGGAGCTGTCTGTCCAAGTCCGCAGAGGGAGTTTTCCTTGATATAGTAGCAAAGCTGTTCGATAGCATCGAGGTCTTCAAGGGTAGCCTTGCCGCTTGTTACCTTGTTGAGCATTTCGAAAAGTCTCTTTGTGCCGACACGGCAGGGTGTACACTTACCGCAGGATTCGTCAACTGTGAATTCCAAGAAGAACTTAGCCATGTCAACCATACAGGTGTCTTCGTCCATAACGATAAGACCGCCCGAACCCATCATACAGCCGATTGCTACGAGGTTATCATAGTCGACCTGAGTGTCGATGAGGTGTGCAGGGATACAACCGCCGGAAGGACCGCCTGTCTGAGCTGCCTTGAACTGCTTGCCGCCGGGGATACCGCCGCCGATCTCTTCAATGATGTGGCGAAGAGTTGTACCCATGGGGATCTCAACGAGGCCGGTGTTCTTGATCTTGCCGCCGAGTGCGAATACCTTGGTGCCCTTGGAGTTTTCAGAACCCATGGAAGCGAACCAATCTGCACCCTTAAGGATGATCTGGGGAACGTTTGCGAAGGTTTCAACGTTGTTTTCAAGTGTAGGAGACTCGAACAAGCCCTTTACGGCAGGATAGGGAGGACGAGGTCTGGGTTCGCCTCTGTTACCTTCGATAGAGGTCATCAAAGCGGTTTCTTCACCGCAAACGAATGCGCCTGCGCCCAAACGGATGCCGAGGTCGAACGAGAAGTCAGTGCCGAAGATGTTGTTGCCCAAAAGGCCGTATTCCTTAGCCTGATCGATAGCGAGCTGCAAACGGGCAACTGCGATAGGATATTCAGCACGAACGTAAACGTAACCCTGTGTAGCACCGATTGCGTAGCCTGCGATAGCCATAGCTTCGATGATAGCGTGGGGGTCGCCTTCCAAAACGGAACGGTCCATGAATGCGCCCGGGTCGCCTTCGTCAGCGTTACATACAACATACTTCTGGGGAGCCTGGTTAACAGCAGTCAAAGCCCACTTTCTGCCGGTGGGGAATCCGCCGCCGCCGCGTCCGCGAAGTCCGGAATCGAGGATGCACTTGATAACGTCATCAGGAGTCATTTCGGTCAAAACCTTACCGAGAGCCTGATAACCGTCCATAGCGATATATTCGTCGATTTCTTCAGGGTTGATAACACCGCAGTTACGAAGTGCAACACGGGTCTGAGATTTGTAGAATTGTGTTTCATTAAGAGAGCTGTGAGCGATCTCTTCTTCGGTCTTTTCAGTGTCGCCGTGATATACAAGTCTTGTAACAGGGCGGCCCTTGAGCAAGTGCTCTTCAACGATCTGAGCAACGTCTTCGGGCTGTACACGGCTATAGAAGGTGCCGTCGGGATATACGATTACAACGGGGCCTTCAGCGCAAAGACCGAAGCAACCGGTCTGTACGAGCTTTACTTCTTCGACAAGTCCAAACTTTTCGATGTTTTCATTGAAAGCAGCCTGAATGGACTTACTGCCCGAAGAGGTACATCCGGTACCGCCGCAAACTAATACGTGTGTACGAATCATTTAAAATACCTCCAATTATGCATTATGGTTTGCAATAGTATATTCAGCTACTACTTTACCGTTCTTAAGATGCTCTTCGATAACCTTTGCAGCCTTTTCAGCGGTCATCTTAACATAGGTTACCTTTTCCTTGCCTGCTTCGAAAACTTCAACAACAGGCTCATACTGGCAGATGCCGATGCAGCCGGTCTGTGTAACACTTACCTTGCTTGCAAGGCCTGCTTCGTTAACGCCTTCAACAAAAGCGTTAAGAACAGGACGAGCGCCGGCAGCGATGCCGCAGGTTGCCATGCCGACAACTACACGCTTTTCGTCAACGCCTTCACGAAGAACGACTTTGTCTCTCATTCTGTCCTTGATTGCTTGCAATTCAGCCAATGATTTCATTTTAATTCGTCCCTTCTAATTAATTTTCAAAGATTGAGTATTGTTCTTGCAAATAGCCTTCAATCCATTTAATAACTTCATATTCGCTAAGGGGAATGTCGTTTCCGAGGATCTCCCTCAGCTCGCGGGTGTCAAGAGTAACGCTCTTGTCGCCCAATGTGTGGCAAAAGTAAAAGTCCGTGTCGGGGTGACCCTGTATAAGGGTGGTCAGGGTTGATGCCACGTCCCCGAGCGGTGTAAAATCAATATGATTTTTGTAAAAATGCGCTTTTGTTAAAGTTCCGTGATCGTCGGGATGCTTGTCTTTTTCTTTCGAGGATATCTCAAAGCTTCCGCCTGTCATTTCAGCAGCAAGCTTGAAGAGCGGGATCCCAAGCCCCACGCTTCGTGTGGTGCGTGTGGTATAGAACGGGTCGATAACCCTTTTAACGACCTCTTCGCTCATTCCGCAGCCGTCATCCTTGATGGAGATCGTAAGACTGTCAGCGGTTTCTTCGATTAAAATTTGGGTAAGGCTTGCGCCTGCCTTAACCGAATTTTCGGTGATATCCAAAATGTTCAGCGATAATTCTTTCATTTTTGACCTCGCAAGAACTTGAAAAGATTTTGTCTGACAAGTGCCGAGCTATAGGGTTCATCGTCAAGCTCGAAAAAGTTTTCTTTGTCGCGCACATCTTGCAAATAATGTGCGTCCGAGCTGATGATCACCGTCTTGTCACTTAAGTTAAAGCGCTTTGTATACGGCTCGATATTTTTCGGATCCCGAATTTCGATGCAGCCGAACCTCGGGGTCTCGGGCAATGTGCCCAAAACGGCGATGATGCCGTTGGCTTCTCGGTCGATGTGTGCGGGATAGCACACGCCGCCGTGTCTTTCTGCTATTTCGGGGGCTTCGTCGAGGGTTATCGTTGTGGCGTTGGGAAGAAGATGCTCTTCCTTGCCGATGACCTCGTCGTCCTCACCGATAATGAGCTGTTCGCCGAAAATATCTTCGCGGTTTTTGATCTTGATTCGCCGCGAGTCTACCTCGCTGTCAAACGCCATTGCTTGTTCCAACGTTTCGAACAAGCACACAACGTGAATGTCCTCGGCGGTGGTAAGCTCCATTCCGGCAACGGGAATTATCCCATATGCCTTGGCGGCGGCAAAAAATGCAGGGCAGTTTTTGCAGGTGTTGTGATCTGTCAGCGCCATTATGTTTATTCCCGAAAGTGCGGCAAAGCCCGCTAAGTTATAGGGGGTGTTGTCATTGTCGGCACAGGGGGACAAACAGGAGTGAACGTGAAGATCGTAATAATATTTGTTCATAATTACAGCTCGCTTGCGAGCATTGCCGAAAGCTTGAAGGCGTCGGCTTCGCTTGAAAGAACGTTGATGCCCTTCACAAGTGCTGTATCAAGAATATCTTTGTCGAGTGTTACTCCTTCGGCAAGGATCACGCAGCTAACGTCTGCCAAGGTTGCAACAGCCAAAATGTTTTGATTCGACATTATGGTTATCCACGCATCGCCGGACATCGCTCTTCCCATTACCCAGGACAAAAGATCTCCCGCATATCCGCCGGTTATCTCTCTGTCATCGGGCAGGCACAAGATCTTTAACGAGTGCTTGGCTGCAAATTCGCTGACTGTCACTCTTTATCATCCTCTCCGAGTTGTTCAAGATATTCTTTAAGGCGGTCCTTCATTATTAATACACAGTCGCTCTTTTTCGCCAGACCTTTTACAACGTCCTCTGCAAAGGCACGGCAAGTCGGAGCTCCGCAGGAGCCGCAGTCATATCCCGGAAGCTGACTTTTAAGCTTCTGGATATCCGCCATCATTCTCATGGATTCCGCCATATTCTCGCTGAGCCGCGAGATGGGAGAGTATTCGTTAAGCTCGTTGAAGAAGTAATATTCGGGTATGTACTTTGATTCTTCGGGCGTTAAGAAATTCTGTGAAACAGGCAAATATCTTCTGAGTCCTTGGAGTCTTGCTTTTGCGATGAAGGGGTTTTGCATTGTAAGCGCACCGCCTACGCATCCGCCTACACAGGCGTTAAGCTCGACAAATTCAAGGTGAGGAATGTTGCCGTTTTCGATCTGATCCAAAACTCTTATGACGTTATCTATGCCGTCGGCGGCAAGATATTTTTCGTTGAAAATTGCGGTTGCTTCACCACCTGAGGTGGCCCAACCGATGCCTATCATGCCCGATTCGGACAAGCACTGAGGCTGTTTTGTGTGACTCATTGCGTTGATAAGCATGAAATAAATGTCGCTTATAGGTACTACAACGTCGACCTTGCTTTTATAATCGGAAAATCCGTTCTTAACATAACTCATCTTCGCGGGGCAGGGGGATATGAAGCAAACGCCGATATCCGAAGGCGTAAGCTCGGGATGCTTTTTAAGCGCCTCGTCTCTCGCAAGCTTTGCGGCTATCTCCATGGGAGGAAGCATTTTGATTATGTTATCCTTTAAATAAGGGAATCTTAACTCGATCAAACGAACAACAGCAGGACACGCCGAGCTTATGGCGGGCTTTTGGATGCCTTCGACCTTTAAATAGTTTCTGGTATATGCCGAAACAAGCTCCGCTGCACGGGAGACCTCAAACACATCGTCAAAGCCGATGTCCAAAAGTCCCTGAAGGACAAAATCCACGTCGTCCAAATTGTCGAACTGAGCATAAAGGCTGGGAGCAGGAAGAGCTATCTTCCACTTGAACCTGTCCATATCCTTGATCCTGTCCAGAACGGCTTTTTTTGCGCTGTGAGGGCAAACTCTTATGCACTCGCCACAGTCGATACATCTGTCAGGGTCGATCACAGCGTGGTGATTTCTGACTCGTATCGCCTCGGTCGGGCAACGGTGGATACAAGTTGTGCAGCCTGTGCATTTGGTTATGTCGAGTGACACCGAATGCTCATATTTTTTCATACACTCACTCATCCTCAGATATTAATCTTCATTGTGATGGTCGTGCCGACTCCGACCTCGGATTCGATCGTCATCTCATCGGAATAGCGCTTCATGTTGGGAAGACCCATACCTGCGCCGAATCCCAAGGATCTGACGTCATCGGGTGCTGTGGAGAATCCCTCCTGCATTGCCTGATTGATGTCCTTGATGCCGGGGCCTCGGTCTGTCAATATGATGGTGATCGCCGTTTCGCTGATCTCAATGTCGGCAACGCCGCCGTCAGCGTGGATGACCATGTTGATCTCGCCCTCATACATCGCGATGGAAGCACGGCGAATGGTGTCGGGCGAAATGCCAAGCTGTCTCAAGTTCTTTTTGAGCATTACAGACGCTTGACCTGCCGATGTGAAATCGGAACCGTCAACGGGGTAGCTGAATTTGATGATGTTATTATCCACGGCGCACTCCGTTTCCGCAGAGCCCGTTAGAATAGAGAACTCCGCAAGCATCATAAAGCCGCTTGTCGGTTGCAAGCAAAGCAATACCGCTTTCCTTGGCGAGCTCGATCATCTCTTGGTTGGGCATTTTGGAACGGACGAAAACAACACAAACCATGTCCATCATCTCTGCCGTGCGAATGACCTGAGAATTGACAAGCCCCGTGAGCAGTACAGACTGATCTTTTACATATGCCAAAACATCGCTCATCATATCGCTTCCGCAAGCGGAATAAACGTGCTTTTCGAGGAGCTCTTCGCCCCAAACGATCTTGGCATCTAACAATTCCTTGACTGTGGTGATCTTCATACAGATTTTCCTTTTCTTAAAAGACTAAGGTGATTAGTTCATGTACTTAGCAAGGATCTCGTCAACGTCGTCAACGGACAAACGGCCGTAAACGTCTTCGTTAACGGTCAATACAGGTGCAAGACCGCAAGCACCGATGCAGCGGCAGCCAACAAGTGAGAACTTGCCGTCGGGAGTGGTTTCGCCTTCCTTGATGCCGAGCTTTTCGGAAAGTCTCTCGAAGATGTCGCCCGAACCCTTAACGTAGCAAGCTGTACCCAAGCATACGGAAATGGTGTATTCTCCCTTGGGAACCAAAGAGAACTGAGCATAGAATGTAGCTACACCGTAAACCTTCTCCATGGGGATGTTAAGCTCTCTTGCGATGATAGACTGCACCTCGATAGGAAGATATCCATAGATACCCTGTGCGTACTGCATAACAGGCATTAAGCAACCTTTTTCATGCTTGATACCGTTAATGTACTCAACGAGCTGAGCTTCCTGCTCGGGTGTACCCTTGAAGGGGATTGTTGTGATTTTTGAGCCCATTACTGAACCTCCTTGATAGTATTTCGTGATGATGCAAAGGCTGAGCCGTATACGACAACGGCGCAGATGTACCCTTTATACATACATATAAAGTATATCACATTGTTAAAAGAATATCAAGAGAAAAAGAAACAAAAAACGCCGTAAAATCGTGGATTTTACAGCGCTTTTATGTCGGTTATTTCAGCATATTGTCACATAGGTCGCTAAGCGGGCAGCTTTGGCACTTCGGTGTCCGCGCCACGCAAACATCTCGCCCGAAATGAACGAGTCTGTGACAGAAGTCACTCGAGCGGTCGGGGTCTAAGATCTCCCAAAGCTGACGCTCGACGCTCGCGGGATTATCGCCCTTTGAAAGCCCCAGTTTTCCGCAGATGCGGATGCAGTGAGTGTCGGTTACGATTGCGGGCCTATGGAAAACGTCGCCTATTATAAGATTTGCGGTCTTTCGTCCGATTCCGGGCAAAGAGGTAAGCTCCTCTATGCTGTCGGGAAGCTCACCGCCGAATTTATCTATCAAAACATTTGCAAGCTCGTGGATGCTTTTCGCCTTCGTTCTGAACAGTCCGCAAGGGCGGACGATATCTTCGATATCCTTGACATCGGCGCTTGCGAAGGCTTCAAGGGTGGGGAATCGCGCGAACAAGTCTTTTGTTACAATGTTAACTCTGGCGTCGGTGCATTGGGCAGATAATCGGGTGGCAATTAACAGCTCATAGGGCTTTGTATATTCCAAAGAACAGACAGCGTCGGGATATAGCTTCTCCAAGCGGTCCATGATAAGGGTTGCTTTTTCCTTAAGGGTCATGTTTTTCACCTCGGTGATATTATACAACGTCAGAGGAAGGGAATCAAGAGGGGGCGAATTTCAAAATGCTTTATAAAAAAATTCGAAAAAGGTATTGACAACACAAAATGTTGGTGATATAATAATGAAGCTGTCCGATAAGACAGCCAATTTAATACTTTGCGGCAGTGCTGGAATAGGCAGACAGGCACGTTTGAGGGGCGTGTGTCAACGACGTATGGGTTCAAGTCCCATTTGCCGCACCATTAAAACAGCTCGAGCATTTGCTCGGGCTGTTTTAATTATACAAACACATCGACGCAGAACCGAGAAATCGAAGATTTCTCTTATTTCGCGCTTAGCAATTTTTAGCTTTGTAAGAGCGTAGGGCGCGAAATTGTTCAAAGGGTTCCCATTTGCCGCACCGTTAAAACACATCGACGCAGAACCGAGAAATCGAAGATTTCTCTTATTTCGCGCTTAGCAATTTTTAGCTTTGTAAGAGCGTAGGGCGCGAAATTGTTCAAAGGGTTCCCATTTGCCGCACCGTTAAAACACATCGACGCAGAACCGAGAAATCACTTTTCTATACAAAAATCAAGACATCGCACCGCATCAATTCCGCAGGCACCGAAAAACGACGATGCTGCGAAGCAGCAGGAAAGACGAAGTCTGACAGTCACTTTTCTATACAAAAATCAAGACATCGCTATGCATCAATTCCGCAGGCACCGAAAAACGATGGTGCGCTTGCGCACGAGGCGATTCGCGCCGAGAATCGTTTTTCTATACAAAAATAAAAGCAGAGCAACGCTCTGCTTTTATTTTTCGTATTATTCCCAAACATAATGATCTCCGATACCGCCGAGACCCAAAAGCGGATTGATCCTGTCTCCGTCAAGCCTGAGCTCGAAGTGCAAATGGTTACCCGAAGCCGAGCCTGTCATTCCGATATATCCGATAAGGTCGCCCTTTTCAACGACGTCGCCCTCCTCACACGCAAGCATATATTGGTGTGAATAATAGGTTTCGTAGCCTTGACCGTGATCGATTATGACGAGCTTGCCGTAAGTGCCTTTTGTACCCGAGAACGTTACAACGCCGTCTGCCGCAGCGTAAATGGGTGTGCCCTTTTTCGCCGCAATGTCAAGAGCCTTGTGATTTGACTTATCCCAACTGCGCCAGCCGTAGAGCGAGCTTATATATCCGCCCTCAACAGGCCAACAGAAGGTTCCCAAGGCGTCGATGACATAGTCGTTTTCTTCGGTAATATAGGTGTTCGGCTGGGTGCCGGTCTCGAATATTCTCGGCACCATTTCTTCGAGGACGGTTCGGCTGATTATCGTTCTTGTAGATTCAACACCGTTGATCTCGGTCACAAGTGCGGTCACGTTCTCATATCCTGCGGAGCCGCTTTGAATGAGGATCTCACAGCCCGCCTCAACGTCGTTGTTATAGGTATATACCACCTGACGCTCGATATCCTGGTCATACGTTTCGTAATGAGTGGTCATGACCGAAAGATAAGGCTCGGTATAGAAATACTTGACAAGATCGCCGGTGTGGGTGCCGTCCTCTAGGAACTCGTTGTTTGCCAAAAGCTCATCCTGAGTTATGCCGAGCTTGCTCGCAATAAGGCTTACGGAATCGCCCTTTTGAATTACATAATAAGCCTCAACGGTCATTTCACTGTCGATGAGCTTGATCGCCCAGTCGGCGTTTGAGAGGTTGGACGAAACGAATCTGCCCTGTGAGATGACGACGTCATCAACGAAGTCAACTGTCGATACACGCGAGGTGTAGTATTTCGCAAGGCGATCCTCAAGAGCTGTTTGGATGCGCTTCATTTCTGTTTCGTCATAGACGCCCAAAAGCTCATCGTTTATATAGAAGCCGTATGCATAAACGATCTCGACCTCACCGGAGCTCAATATCAGCTCGGAAAGGGTGTCGGCATCGACGGTTTCATCGGTCTGCTCGATCATTTGGATGCTGAATGTGGGACGAACCAAAAAATCATCCTCATCACCGATCAGGGTCACCTGATCCTGTGCGAGCGACTGTGCCTGATTATATGTTGCGGCGTCCGAAATAACGCCAAGGTCGGTTCCGTTATATTCGACCGAAACGGCGTATTGGAGAGTGCTTGCATATTTGATAAGCGAGAACAGGAAAAGAAGGCAAACAGCGGGAGCAATATAATTGAAGGCATATTTTCCGAAAATTCCGATTCCCTTAAGTACCTTTCCGATGCCCATGAAAACAGACCTCACACCGTGCCAAAAGCTGATCTTTTTGGCTTTTTTGAAGTGAAGGTGAGAGTGTGCCAAAGCGCCCCAAGCGTGAGCGATCGGAGTGAGAAGGTAGCAATATATATCGTATAGAGGCTGTTTGAGCTTTCTTTTTGCCCAACCGAAGACCGTGCCGAAAACTTTTTTACAGACCTTTGCAATAAATCTTGCCAAAGTCAGCACGATGCTTTTCAGAACGTTCCAGACAGTGTCACCTGTGAATTGAAGCAGAAGAAAAATATCTTTAAGAGCTTCAATGATACGGTTTTTCATATTCGGCACATCTCCTTTCTTAAATAGTTACAAAACAGTTACAAAAACTTGCGGTTGTTTAATTATAGCATTATTTCAGAAAAAATCAACCGTAAATGCTTGCCAGCCGCCGATTTTACAGCATTTTTGTTGAAGTTGACGATGCCATGCGGTAATAAATACAACTAAAACCAAGAAAATATTGCATAAAACAAAAAAAGACCGCCGTTAGGCGGGGCTTCGTAAAACAGTTAAAGCCAAGCTGCAAAAATGCAGCTTGGCTTTTATCGTTGTCCGCACTACACGACAGAATGCAATGTATAGAAGTGCGCCCTTACTGTTCGACAAATGGTAGTTGGTTAATCTATTTTTAATTCATATATTCGATGAATTTCAATCCCTTCATAGTAGAATATATAATCTTTGGGTGGCAATACTTCTTCTACCAAATTTGCCCCAAGTTTTTCAATTGTTTTATAGGATGCCACATTATCGTAATCGCACGTTAAAAAAATCTTTTCCATTTTATGATATCGTGCGACCTTCAGCACGAGTTGACATGCCAACAACGCATAATGATTACCCCTATATTCCTCATCAACCTCATAGCCAATGTTGCCATTGTAATAGGAATGATAGTTGTGCCCAATCCTAAAACTAATTTTTCCGACAGCAACATTATTCGGTTTTAGGATAATATCCCACCAATAGAATGGCAATGCACCATCTTCACCTTCGTATGTATCTATTAAGCGAAGTTTAATGTTTTCTCCTTCGATATAATAAAAGTCTTTGTTAAATAAATTATCTGCCATAAGATTACCTCGTCAAATTCAAGTTTGTTTAACTGATTATATACTATCATAAGTTGGTCGAATATACAAGAACAGGCACAGCAGTACGATCTGCTGTGCCTATTAACTGTTTTACGAGCGACCGCCGTTAGGCGGGCTCATTATTACTGCGGATAAGTCAACTTTTCGACTGAGTAATCCTTCAGAATTTCCAGCAGAGGCAAAACATCCTTTCTTGCTGATTCAAGGTCGTGCTCGAGCCAGTTTCCGCATTCGACCTCCGAATAGCCGGGGATGGCGCCGTCAAACTTCGAAATAAATTCAAGCGCATCACGGGTGAGATCTATTGCTGCTTGGCGGTCAAACCCTCTCATCAAAAGATAGAAACCCGTTCTGCAGCCCATCGGGCCGACATAGATGACGTTTTCGGACAAAGCGCTGTTGCGTGCAAATGTTGCAAACAAATGCTCGATAGTGTGAAGCGACGGGTTAGAAATATAGCTGCCGCCGTTCGGCTTCACCATTCTTACGTCATAGCTGACGATGTCGCCGTCAATGCGTGAAATATACATTCCCACGCCGAATTTTGTGTGATCAACAGAAAAGCTTGCGATCTTCTTCATCATAAATTCTCCTTTGTTTTATCAAACAGATCTTCAATATCTGTCGGCAGTTCGCATTCAAGAGCGATATTTT
Organism: uncultured Oscillospiraceae bacterium; assembly: GCA_964650705.1. Taxonomy (GTDB): domain Bacteria; phylum Bacillota; class Clostridia; order Oscillospirales; family Ruminococcaceae; genus Faeciplasma. The sequence goes on along the minus strand of CAZYUJ010000003.1, from coordinate 22,233 downwards.
TCTTGCCTATAGGGTGAACAAACCGAAGCCTGCCGCAATGAAGCGCTTGTCTTTCGAGGCTTTTGTCATCACCGTAAAGGCTGTCGCCTGCAAGCGCATGGCCGATGTGTGCCATGTGAACTCTTATCTGATGAGTCCTGCCCGTTTCGAGCTGAATTTCAAGCAACGTGTGCTTTGCTGAATGCTTTATCGGCTTATAATGCGTGACGGCTCGCTGTCCGTCCTCTCTTACGCATCTTGTTATAATCGATTCCTGTTCTCGTGCGATGGGAGCGTCAACGGTTCCGTCGTCTGATATTTCGCCGCATACAGCCGCATAATATGTCTTTTCGACGCTTCCGCTCAGCGCATTTGCTGAAAATGAATCCTTTGCACAGATGCACAGCCCCGAGGTATCACGGTCGAGTCGGTTGATGCAGCGAAAGGTTGTGTGAGGGTAAAGATAGGAAAAACGGTTCGCCAAAGTGTCGGTTCTGTGCTTTATCGACGGGTGAACCGGCATACCGAAAGGCTTGTTGAATACAACGATATGCTCATCATCAAAAACGATGGGGACATCCAGCTCGCCGTTCGGCTCGATCTCGGTCGAATCATCGGGAAGCGTAACGCTCACAACGTCGCCCTCTTTGATGATGTATATCGTTTTTTGAGGCTCGCCGTTTACGCACATACCGAAGGGCATCTTCTTTAGCTGAATTATCAGCCTTCTTGACAGCCCTTTGCGGCGCAGAAATTCGCCCAAAGTCTTTCCGCTGTCTTGCAGATCAACGGGATAATCAAGTGTCATCTTCGTTTTCTTCGCCGTCATATTGATAGGGGAGTCCGCCCAATATTTCGAAGGCGTTCGCTGTCTGCCAGAGCTGTGCCGTAACCAAGACCGAGAAGCCCTCACCAAAGTCACAGGCAAAGTCGTTCGGAGAATATTTCGGCAAGCCGAAGCAGGACATCATGTTCATGATGATCCCGCCGTGTGTGACGACCGCCGCAGAGTGATAGCCGTTTTTCATCATATCCTCGACGATGAACTCGATCCCCTCATAGCATCTCTCAACGACTTTTCTCATGCTTTCGCCGTTAGGAGGAGGATTGTCAAGTCCGCCCTTCAAGAATTGTTTATATTCGGGAGTATGCATAATGTCTTTGGCAAGCTTGCCCTCAAAGTCACCGAAATTCATCTCCCTGAGCTCGGGCAAGACCCTTGCATATCCTTCGGGATATAAAAATGCGGCGGTGGAGATGCATCTCTTCAAAGGGCTTACATATACCTTGTCCACAGGGGGATAGATAAATTTTTCCTTTTTCAGCGCAAGCTCACGCTTACCCTTTTCGGAAACGGGGGATTCGGTTATGCCGACATAGCGGCCCTCTTCGTTGGCAACTGTGAGTGCGTGGCGGATAAAATGGATTCGATAACCTGTCATTTTTAAGATTTCCTTTCAAAATCGGGATGAAATCAACATTATATACAAAAATACGGCGAGAATTTCATAAAATATTACGCCGAGATTTTTCTTTACAATCAGTAATTTTAAGAGTATAATAAGCAATACGTCGAATATCGACGAATATCAGTCATTTAAGAAAAGGACATGAGGTGAAAAGGTTGAGTACGGATTTCGCAAGAATTATGACTCTCTTAAGAAAGGAGCGCCACGTTTCTCAGAAGCAGGCTGCCGAGGACTTAGGAGTTTCTCAGGGACTTTTGTCTCACTATGAAAAAGGGAAGAGAGAATGCGGGCTTGACTTTTTGGTTCGTGCCGCCGATTATTATAATGTATCCTGTGATTACCTTTTGGGCAGAAGCCCCGAACCTGAGGGAAAAACGATATCGGTCAGCGAGCTTCATGAGGATGATCCGAACCAGCGCGACAAGGTGACACCCGGCTCAGTGATGATAGCTTTCAACAAGAAGCTTATTGTGAACTCGATCAACGTGTTCTTCTCTCTTTTGACAAAATGCAAAAGTGCGACCGTTATAAAGGAAGCTTCGGGATATCTGATGCTCGCAGTATATAAAATGTTCAGATTCGTATATTCCGCAAACCCGAAAAACGATCAGAACTTCTTTATGATAGACAAGACGATGGCTCCTTCGGCGACGGATGCCGCAATGAGCTTGGCACAGGCGAAGGTCGCTTCCGCTGTTGAGGGTGTTGCGCTTCCCGGTGAGGATGCGATAGCCGAAACCGATGAGCTTATCATAACCACTCAAAGCCTCGCTGAAGATTATCCTCAGTATTATTCTTCGATGGTCAACCTCATCAAGAACAGCGAATCGAGAGTTAAGGCGATCACCGAAACTAAATCTAAGTAATTGTAGCACATTTCTTTAAGAATTTCAACGCTCCCGAAGAAGTTGGGGGCGTTTTTTGTTTTTCGGGGGCGAGCGTGCGGCGCGCCCGCGACCGACGGGAGCGGAGTGCGCACGCGTGCGAGCCCTTGCAGGCAGCTCGCAAAAAGGTTGCCGCGCTTCGCGCAGCCTATCGCTCGGCACTCGTTGCCTCGCGGCAACCACGCCTCGCGTTCAGCAGAAGCAGGTCCCTGCGCTACGTTACTAAACGGTAGGCAACGAAAAATGCCGTTGCTTTAGCACGAGGTGTTTCACGCCGAGAGGCATATTTCCATAGGACTCCTTGCGTAAGCAAGGGGTTCTGTTTTTCACAAACCTTTCATTTGACTTTGATAGATGAATAGATTATAATGTTACTGTCGCATACTATTTATAATTGACATATATTTCACTTGGAGGTTTAAAATGGGTCTTTTTGATAAGCTTTTCGGTTCATATTCCGAGCGTGAGCTCAAGCGTATCGAGCCGATAAAAAATAAGGTTTTAGAGCTTGAGCCGAAGTATTCGGGGATGTCCGACGCCGACCTTAGAGCACAGACCGCTTTGTTCAAAGAGCGTGTTGCCGGCGGAGAAACTCTTGATGACATCATGCCCGAGGCTTTGGCTGTTTGCCGAGAGGCTGCATTCAGAGTTCTGGGCAAAAAGGCATATCCCGTTCAGATTATCGGTGCTATCGTTTTGCATCAGGGAAGAATTGCCGAAATGAAGACAGGTGAAGGTAAGACCTTAACAGCTTGCTTGGCATCGTACCTGAATGCGCTTTCGGGCAACGGCGTTCACGTCGTAACCGTTAACGACTATTTAGCAAAGTTCCAGTCGGAAGAAATGGGAAGAGTATACCGCTTTTTGGGCCTTTCCATCGGCTGTATTCTTCATCACTTGAACAACGAAGAACGCCGAGAGGCTTACGCTTGCGACATAACCTACGGCACGAATAACGAGTTCGGATTCGACTATTTGCGTGACAACATGGTTGTAAGAAAGCAGGATATGGTTCAGCGCGGACACGCATTTGCGATCGTCGATGAAGTTGACTCCATCCTCATTGACGAAGCAAGAACACCTTTGATAATTTCGGGAAGAGGGGACAAGTCCACCGATCTTTATAACAAGGCTGATAAGTTTGCAAAGCGTCTGCACAAAAACGTCGTTGTTGAGACCGAGACCAAGGTAGACACCGACGAGGTGTTCGACGGCGATTATATCGTTGATGAAAAGGCGCGCACAGCAACATTGACAAAACACGGCATCGCAAAGGCTGAGGCTAATTTCGGCGTTGAAAACCTTTCCGATCCCGAAAACGCAACACTTTTGCACCATATAAATCAGGCTATCAAGGCTAACGGCGTTATGAAGCGAGACATCAACTATGTCGTTAAGGACGGCGAGGTTATCATCGTTGATGAGTTCACGGGCCGTTTGATGTATGGCAGACGCTACAGCGAAGGCTTGCACCAGGCTATCGAGGCGAAGGAAAACGTCAAGGTCGCTCACGAATCAAGAACCATCGCGACCATCACCTTCCAGAATTATTTCAGACTTTACAAAAAGCTTTCGGGTATGACGGGCACTGCTGCAACCGAAGAAAACGAATTCCGTGAGATCTATAGCTTGGACGTTGTCGTTATCCCGACAAACCGCCCGATGATAAGACTTGACCACTCAGACATTGTTTATAAGACCGAAAAGGCGAAGTTTGAGGCTGTGATCGACGAGATCGCAAGAGCACACGCAAAGGGTCAGCCCGTCTTGGTGGGCACGGTTTCGATCGAAAAGAGTGAGATACTGTCCCAACTCTTGAAGCGCAGAGGCATCGAGCACGAGGTCTTGAACGCAAAGCATCACGAGCGTGAAGCGGCAATCGTTGCACAGGCAGGTCAGCTCGGAGCTGTCACCATCGCCACCAACATGGCAGGACGAGGAACCGACATCATGCTCGGCGGTAACGCCGAGTTCTTGGCAAGAGCTGAGCTTTTGAAGCTCGGCTTCGAAGAAGAGCTTATGTATGAGATAACCGGCTTCTCGGAGACTTCTGATGAAAGAATTTTGGAGGGCAGACGTGAATATGCCCGCCTTTTGGAGAAGTACGGCGCCGAGGTCAAGGAAAAAGCGAAGGCTGTCAAGGACGCAGGCGGACTTTACATCATCGGCACAGAACGCCACGATTCACGCCGAATCGACAACCAGCTAAGAGGACGTTCGGGCAGACAGGGCGATGAGGGTGAATCAAGGTTCTATCTCTCTCTTGAGGACGATCTTATGCGTCTGTTCGGCGGAGACAGGATCACGATGGTGATGGACTCTATGAACGTGACCGAGGACACACCGCTCGAATCCAAGATGCTTACAAATGTCATCGAATCCTCACAAAAGAAGGTCGAGGGCAGAAACTTCAACATCCGTAAGAACGTCCTTAACTATGACGACGTCATGAACGCTCAGCGTGAGATCATTTACGGTCAGCGCGCAAAGGTCTTAGCGGGTGAGGATATCAACGACCATATCATCAAGATGATAAACGACTTTGTTGCTACGGGCGTTGAGACTTATTGCGCCGGCGACGAAGAGGACGCTTGGAACTTCACAGGACTCCGTGAGCATTTCTCGGGTCTCTTCACCGTTGAAAACGACTTTAATTTCACCGTCAGAGAGCTTGATAACCTCGACAAAAAGGATATCATCAAGATGGCACAGGATGCGGCGCTCGAAAGATATAAAGAAAAGGAAGCCGAGCTTACTGCTCCTATTTTGAGAGAGATCGAAAGAGCTGTCCTTTTAAGAGTTGTTGACACCAAGTGGATGCAGCATATCGACGATATGGCTGAGCTTAAGAGGGGAATCTCGCTCCGCTCATACAGCGGCAAGGACCCTGTGGTAGCTTATAGATTTGAAGGCTTTGAGATGTTCGATGCGATGGTCGAATCCATCTGTGAGGACACCGTCAGAACACTTTATCACGTCCGCCTGCAAAAAAATGAGGAAGTCAAGCGCGTTCAAGTCCTTAAGCCTGAGGACACGGGATCTGACGGCTCGGTATCTGCGACAAGAAAGAACACCGCAAAGGTTGGAAGAAACGACCCCTGTCCTTGCGGAAGCGGAAAGAAGTATAAGAAGTGCTGCGGAAGCTGATCCGCCTTGGGCGGATCAGCTTCCGCCAAGCAAAGTGTGCAGAGGAGAAACACAGATGAAATTTTCAACAGCTTTCCGTTCGGCGGACATTTTGCTGCCTGCCGTTTCGGATATGACGAAATGGGCAGTAGTTGCCTGTGATCAATATACCAGCGAGCCTGAATATTGGGAAAAAGCAGAAGCAGTCGTGGGCGAAAGCCCCAGCACCCTGCGCCTTGTTTTGCCCGAGATATATCTTGAGCAGGAAGGCGTCGAAGACCGCATTTCAAAGATAAACGAAAACATCAAGTCTTATCTTGAAAGAGGGATATTCAAAGAATATAAGAACGCTTTTATATATCTTGAACGTGTTCAGGCTGACGGAAAGCTCCGTCAGGGCTTGGTCGGAGCTATTGATTTAGAGGAATATGACTATCACAAAGGAAGCACCTCAAGAGTCAGAGCCACAGAGGCTACCGTTGCCGAAAGAATTCCGCCGAGACTTAAGATCAGAGAGAATGCCGAGATTGAGCTTCCTCACATAATGATACTTATCGACGATGAGCTTAAAACGGTTATTGAACCTTTGGCGAATAAATCTCTTGAAAAGGTGTATGACTTCGAGCTTATGCTTGGCGGCGGACACGCAAGAGGATATCTTGTCCCCGAAGAGATGCACGAAAAGATCGACTCGGCGCTTTTTAGGCTGTCCGAAAAATCACCGATGCTTTACGCTATGGGTGACGGCAATCACTCTTTGGCCACTGCCAAGGAGCACTATGAGAAGCTTAAGCGAGAAAACCCCGACAAGGATCTGTCAGATCATCCTGCGCGCTACGCGCTTTGTGAGATCGTCAATCTTCACAGCGAGGCGTTGGAGTTCGAGGCTATCCACAGGATTCTGACAGACGTTGACACCGCCGACCTCTTGGAGAAGATGGAGAGACATTTGGGGCTTTCCAACGAAAAGTCCGATCAGGGACTTTGGATAGTCCTTAACGGCAAAAGGGTCAGAAAATATATTCAAGATCCGCTTTCAAAGCTGACGGTCGGAAGCTTGCAGATCTTCCTTGATGAATATATCAAAAGAAACGGCTGTAAGATAGATTATATTCACGGTTCTGATGTTTTGGCAAAGCTCACCGAAGCGCCGAACACCATCGGCTTCGAGCTTGAAACGATGAAAAAGCAGGAGCTTTTCCCCGCAGTCGTTGCCGACGGAGCACTTCCCAGAAAGACATTCTCAATGGGTAACGCTTATGATAAGAGATACTATTTAGAAGCAAAGAAGATAGTTGAGTAGATAAAAAAGAGCATCATAACGATGCTCTTTTTATTTGCAGCGCAGGAGTCGCAGTTCGCCGCCTTCGGCGGCGAACGGTGGGGCGAAGCCCGTCCGCACGCTTTGCGTGCGGACTTGCCGCAACGCCTTTGGCGTTGCGGCGATGCGCCCGAAGGGCGCATCGGGGCTTCGCCCATCATGCGGCACAAGTCGCACGGAGTGCGGTGGTGCCGCATCCATCCGCCGAAGGCGGATACCTTTTAGCAAACAAGCCCTTGGAGCGATCCAAGGGCTTTTCTTATCTCATCTTACAAATCAGCTCCGCCATTTCCTTCGGCGTTTCGGCACAGCATACCGCCCCTGCACCGACAAGCTCGTCACGATCACCATAGCCGAACAAAACGCCCAAACATTCGATACCGTTTCTGCGTGCGCCTTTAACGTCGTAATCTCTGTCACCGACCATTAAAACCGAGTCGGTGTCGCTGATGTCAAGCCTTTCAAGCGTTTGTGCGATGACTTGAGCCTTTGTCATGCTCTCGTCGCCCAAAGGGATCCCGCAAACCGTTTCAAAGAACTTATCAAGCTCAAAATGCTCGATTATCCTTTTGGCATAGACCTCCGGCTTCGAGGTCGAGACCGCAAGCGTGAAACCTTCTTTTTTCAGCTTTGCAAGTACTTCGGGAATGCCCTCATAAACTTCGTTTTCCAAAAGTCCTTTGACAGCAAAATATTCACGGTAGACGCCTACGGCTTCGGCGGATTTCTCCTCATCAAACCCGAAATATCTCGAAAATGACTCCATAAGCGGCGGGCCGACGTATCTTTTAAGCTCGGCATCGGTCTGATCCGGCAGGCCGTAATGCTTAAGCGTATATCTGAACGAGTTCATGATTCCCGGTGCGGAATCCGTGAGCGTTCCGTCTAGGTCGAATAGAATGTATTTTTTCATAGGTTTCTCCTTGTGTGATGGATCTATGGGCATAGCCGACGTCGCTCGGCTTGCCGCCTGAAAGGCGAGTGGGCGAGCGGTGGAGGCGGTCACCTTTGCCGCTCTTTGACCGCGGCTACCGCCTGCCGTGCCCCGCACCTTCGGCGCGGCGCCTGCGGCATCCGACAGCCGCTGCTTTTCTGTCAATGTGCCAAAAGCCAGTTTTCGCCCGAGCCGACCTCGGCAACAAGCGGAACCTTAAGGCTGACTGCGTTTTTCATCTCCTCGCCCAAGATCACCGCCGCCTTGTCGGCAACCTCAACAGGCGCTTCAACGATAAGCTCGTCGTGAACCTGTAGAATAAGCTTCGCCTCAGGGAGCTCATTTTTGAGCCGCTTATAGACTCTGACCATCGCAATTTTGATGATGTCTGCGGCTGTTCCTTGGATGGGGGCGTTCATTGCGGCACGCTTGCCGAAAGCCTGAAGATTTTTGTTTGAGTTTGAAAGCTCGGGGATGTATCTGCGTCTTTCAAAGAGCGTTTTAACATATCCGTTTTTGATCCCGAAGTCAACGGTGTCGGACATAAACCTTTCAACACCCGGAAAGCTCGAAAGATATCCCTTGATGTATCTGTCAGCTTCCGATACGGTAACGCCGATGTCCTTTGAGAGACTGAATGCCCCGATCCCGTATACGATGCCGAAGTTGACCGCCTTTGCGGCACGGCGCATATCGGAATCTACGAAATCTTCGGGAAGATTAAACACCTGTGATGCCGTTCTCGTGTGAATATCAGCGCCCGAAAGGAATATATCTATCATATTTCGGTCGTTGCACATAGAGGCAAGGACTCTGAGCTCGATCTGACTATAGTCTGCGTCCAAAAGGACTTTACCTTCGGGTGCTACGAAGAATCGGCGCATTTCCTTTCCAAGCTCCGTTCTGACGGGGATGTTTTGCATATTCGGGTTAGCCGAGGATATGCGTCCCGTTCTTGTTTCGGTCTGCTTAAAGCTTGAGCGCACACGGCTGTCCTCACAAACGACCTCCAAAAGCCCGTCAACATAGGTCGAGGCAAGCTTTGTGAGCGTTCTGTATTCCAAAACGAGCGAAATTATCGGGTGAACTCCGACGAGCTCTTCCAAAACCTCGGCGCTCGTTGAATATCCGCTTTTCGTTTTCTTCTTACAGGGAAGTCCCATCTCCTCGAAAAGCAAAACGCCGAGCTGTTTGGGAGATGCGATATTGAACTCCTTGCCCGCAAGAGCATAGATATCCGAGCGGACACGGGCGATGCTTTCGTCAAGCATATTGCCGAATTGCCTGATGCCGTCCTTATCAACGGCAACGCCCAAAACCTCCATCTCAGCCAAAACCTCACAAAGAGGCTGTTCAACCTCATAAAGAAGATATCCCATGTCGGTTTTGATTATCTCTTCCTCAAGAGCTCTTGAAAGTCTCGGAAGAGTCAGAAGCTCGGCATATTTCTCGTCCGAGCTGTACGCTACGCCGTAAGCAGATGCAAGATTCTTAACGGAATAGTCACTTGACTGTGAGTTCAAAAGATACCCCGCGAGGTCACAGATGAACTTGATATTTTTGAGCTCATTACCGTGAGTAAATGCAAATTTATAAGCATCCTTCGCATCGAAAACTGTTTTGAGTGACGAAGATGCAAAATATTCAAGGATAACGTCCTCGTCACAGGTCTCATATATAACTCCGTCGGCTAAGACCGAGAGCTTTTCGTCAAATATAAAAGCGCTTTCGCTCTTAGCGATCTTTTCGATCGCTTCTTTGTTCAGCTCTTTAAGTGTATAGCTGTCGCATATCTCCTCTATGGCTTCGCAGGGGGCGATCTCAACGTCGCCGAGATGAAGCCTGTCGAGCAGCTTGAACATTTCAAGCTCGGTCAAAAGCGTTGCGGCAGCGGACTTATCAGACTCGAAGAATTTATAGTCATCACAGTTTTGAGGAACGGGGGCTTCGGTTGAGATGGTCGCGAGCCATTTGCTTTGGAACGCAGATTCCTTGCCGTTTGAAAGCTTGTTCTTGACTCCGGCGGAAAGGGGAGCGTCCTCCAAGTTATCATAAAGATTTTCAATTGTCCGATAGGTTCCGATAAGCGAAAGGGCGGTCTTTTCGCCTACTCCCGCAACACCGGGAATATTGTCAGACGAGTCGCCCATCAGCGCCTTGATGTCGATGAGGTTTATCGGCTCTGTGCCATAGTGTTCAAAGAATTTATCTCTGTCGAATGTGATAGTCTCCTTTGTGGTCGCCAATCGGACGGTCACGCCGTCGCGGATGAGCTGTAAATTATCTCTGTCGCCCGAAAGGACGAAGGCTTCATGCCCGTTATCTGCAAAGAGCTTTGAAACAGAGCCCAAGATATCGTCAGCCTCCCAGCCTTCAAGCTCAAGAGTGGGAACGCCCAAGTCTTTGAGAAGTTCTTTTATCAAAGGAAGCTGAGAAGCAAGCTCCGCCGGCATACCCTTGCGGTTTGCTTTATAGAAATCACAGGCTTTGTGGCGGAAGGTCGGCGCTTTCATATCAAATGCCACGGCAGCGCAGTCGGGTTTAACAGCCTCGATCTCCTTTAGATATATATTCATAAATCCGGTTACGGCATTGGTATAAACGCCTTTTGAGTTCGTCAAAAGCTTTATGCCGTAAAAAGCACGGTTTAGGATCGAGTTACCGTCGATAAGAAGAATTTTCATGTGAAATTCCCTCCAAAAATTTATACTATTAATAGTATAACATAAATTTATAAAAACCTCTACCCAAAAACAAAATTTTATGTTATAATTATGATGTATTTTTATGTTTTGGTTAAGGAGCTCGAAAAATGTCTCAGATAAGCATCGCAGGCGTTAAAATTGAAAAGCTTTGTGCGCTTTCGCCGATGGCTTCGGTCGCAGACCGTGCTTACAGACTGATGTGCCGTGAATTCGGCGCAAGCTTGCTCACAAGCGAGATGGTTTCCGCAAAGGGGCTTTGCTATTCCGACAGAAAGACCAAAGAGCTCTGTGAGGTGACCGATGCCGAGCGCCCATATGCCATCCAGCTTTTCGGTGAGGAGCCCGAATATATCGCCCGAGCCGTAAAGATCGTTGAGGCATATGAGCCTGATATCATAGATATAAACATGGGCTGTCCTGTGCCGAAGGTCGTGAACCCCGGCGGGGGAAGCGCTTTGATGAAAACTCCTTCGCTTGCTCAAGACATAGTCAAAGCGGCTGTTGACGCTGCAAGCGTTCCGATAACCGTTAAGATCCGTTCGGGATGGGACGATGAGCATATCAACGCTGTCGAGTTTGCGTGCCTTATGGAGGAAGCAGGGGCGGCGGCGATAGCCGTTCACCCGAGAACAAGAAAGATGATGTATTCGGGCGAAGCTGATTGGTCGATAATCAAAGCCGTTAAACAAGCGGTCAATGTTCCCGTCATCGGAAACGGAGACATCAAAAACGGTATTGATGCAAAAAGAATGTATGACGAAACGGGCTGTGACCTTGTTTCTTTGGCGAGATCAAGCTATGGCAGACCGTGGGTGTTCGAAAACATAAAGGAATACTTGGAAAACGGAATAATTTTGCCCGAGCCTGATATTGACGAAAGGCTTGATATCATGCTAAGGCACGTCAGTCTTATAATCTCTTTAAAAGGCGAGCCTCAGGGGATTAGAGAAGCGAGAAAAAACGTCGCATGGTATATAAAAGGGATGCCGAATGCTGCGGCTATGCGTGCGGCAACGGGAAACCTTTGTTCATATGCTGAGCTTTTGAAGATGGCTGATGAAATTCGTGAAAGGGTGCGAAAAAGTGAATAAATACACCGATCTTTCATATGAATCGCTGGGTGAGGGGATAAGCGTTTGCGTTTCAAGCGAGCACCGCTTCGGGACGGATGCTTTCTTGCTTGCCGATTTTGCTGCGCCGAGACACAAGGACAAGGTTGCCGATCTTTGCACGGGAAACGGGATCGTGGCGCTTTTGATGAGCCGTGACAGCAAGCCGAGCGAAATTTTCGCCGTTGAGCTGCAAGAAAAAGCATATGATCAGTTGTGTTTATCGGTGAGCGAGTCGGGATGTGATGAGATAAGACCTGTTCACGCCGACCTTAAGGAATGGGCACCGCCCTATCAGCTTGACGTTATAACCTGCAACCCGCCGTATAAGATCGACAATACGGGCGCAAAGAACGATACCGAGGCTGTGTCTATCGCAAGGCACGAGATCGCCTGTACGATGTTTGATGTTTGCGCTTGTGCAAGGCGAGCTTTGAAATTCGGCGGAAGACTTTGTATCTGTAACCGCCCCGAGCGGCTTGCCGACGTTATTGAGGCGATGCGCCAAAACGGTATCGAGCCCAAAAGGCTCAGATGCGTACATAAAAACGAAGAAACAGAGCCTTGGCTCATCCTTGTTGAGGGCAGACTCGGCGGCTCAAAGTTTTTGAAGATCGAGAGACCGCTTTTTGTCAAGGGCAAAAACGGCGAAGCCTATTCTGATGAGATGAAAAGGATATATAAGCTTTTATAAGTGAGAGGATTTTAGAATGAGCAAGCTTTATGTTGTCGGAACACCGATAGGAAACCTTGGAGATATGACGTTTCGCGCGATAGAGACACTTAAGAGTGTTGACTTTATCGCCGCCGAGGATACAAGAGTTTCTGCGAAGCTTTTGAACTATTTTGATATAAAAAAGCCGCTTGTGAGCTATCACGAGCACAATCATAAATATTCGGGCGAGAATATCATTAACCGCATCGTTGCAGGTGAGACCTGTGCTGTTATCACTGATGCCGGAATGCCCTGTATCTCCGATCCCGGCGAGGATCTTGTGCGCCTTTGCGCTTCTCACGGGATCCCCACGGAAGTTGTCCCCGGGCCGAGCGCTTTGATATCGGCGCTTGCGATTTCGGGACTCGACACAAGCCGTTTTTCCTTCGAGGGCTTCCCCTCGACGGCGAAGCGTTCAAGATATGAAATGTTCGCATATGCCGCACTTGATTCGAGAACGCTCATCTTCTATGAAGCTCCTCACAAATTGGTGGCGACCTTGAAGGATATGCTCAAATTCTTTGGCGACAGAAAGGTTACCCTTTGCCGCGAGCTCACAAAGCTCCACGAAGAGGTCATAAGAACTACTCTTTCGGAGGCTCAGGAGCTTTATGACGACGATAAGCGCCAGCCGAGAGGGGAATATGTCATCATCGTTGAGGGCGCAAAGGAACCCGAAGAACCCGTCACGGAGGATACCGCACTTGAACAGGTCAAGTCGCTTGTTTCAAAGGGGATGAGAGCCGCTGATGCCTGCCGAGAGATCGCTAAAGCAACGGGGCTTTCAAAGAGCGAGCTTTACAGCGCATTTTTAGCGCAAAAGGAGAACTGATGATTATAAGAAAAATGGTCATCGGGGATATTGACGGGATCTTGGAGATCGAAAAGACCTGCTTTACGGCGGATGCTTGGAGCGAAGAAGCATTCATCTATCGGCTTGAGGATGAAAGTCTTCCTTTTTTGAATCTCACTGCTGAGGACGAAAACAAGGTCGTCGGATATCTTGTGGCGACTGCTTTTCCGTGGGAAATGAACATAGACAGCGTTGCTGTTTCGCCTGATCACAGACGAAAAGGCATTGCGCGTGAGCTTATAAACACGGCGATAACGATATCCGAGCCCGAAAGCGCCATGCTCGAAGTCAGAGAGTCGAATAAGCCTGCTATTTCGCTTTATGAGTCCTTGGGCTTTGAAAAAGTGGGCAACAGGAAGAATTATTATCAACAGCCTGTCGAAAACGCTGTGCTTATGACTAAATGTATAAAGAAATAGAGGAATTAAGATGAAAATTCTTGCCATTGAAAGCTCCTGTGACGAAACTGCTTGTGCAGTCGTCGAGGACGGAGTTAAGGTTTTATCAAATATTGTTGCATCTCAGATCGAGGAGCACAAGCTCTATGGCGGAGTTGTCCCCGAGATCGCTTCGAGACGGCACACCGAAAACATCTGTCACGTTGTTAAGTCGGCACTTTCGGAAGCAAGTGTTACACTTGATGATATCGACGCCGTTGCGGTTACATATGCTCCCGGGCTTATCGGCGCACTTTTGGTCGGCGTGAGCTATGCCAAGGGACTTGCATTCGCTAAAAATAAGCCGCTTGTGCCCGTTCACCATATCGCAGGACACATTGCCGCAAACTATATTTCCCACCCTGAGCTCAAGCCGCCTTATCTTTGCCTTGTTGTAAGCGGCGGCCACAGCCATATTGTCGAGGTCTTGGATTATACACACTATCGTGTTGTCGGCAAGACCCGTGACGATGCCGCAGGGGAGTGCTTCGACAAGGTCGCAAGAACCTTGGGATATCCCTATCCCGGCGGAAAATATATCGACGAGGCGGCAAAGAAAGGCTCGAAAACGGCGTTTAAGTTCCCCCATCCGAAGCTGACGGGAAATGAATATGACTTCTCCTTCTCGGGAATCAAAACCGCTGTCATAAACCTCGTTCATAACGCTCAGCAAAAGGGCGAAGAGGTCATAAAAGAAGACGTTGCGGCTTCCTTCCAGAAGACGGTGAGCGATATTTTGGCTGAAAAGCTGATGGCTGCGGCTGAAAGCTTAGGCTATAAGAAAATCGTTGTCGCAGGCGGAGTGAGCGCAAACTCGGGAGTCAGAGCGAAGATCAAGAAAGAATGCGACAAGCGAGGATATGAACTTTTCATGCCCGAGTTCAAATATTGCGGAGACAATGCCGCAATGATCGGCGCACAAGGATATTTTGATTATTTGGCGGGCAAGCGTGCCGACGAAAGCTTGAATGCGATCGCAACGCTCTCGCTTGAGGATATATAATATAAATAAGGAGAAACGATGAAGCTTAAAAAGGTTTTTGCTTTGATGTGTGCAGTGCTGTTGGCGCTGACGCTTGTTGCCTGTGATAACATAATAGACGAGCATCCCGACGATGTGGTCCATACGGACACGCCGCCCGAAAAGGCGGATTATCCCGTTGATATCGGTGCGGAGTCCTTTGATGAAGCGCCCCTCACAGTGGCGTCGCTTTCGCCGTCGGTAACAAGGGCGATGTATGATCTTAACGTTTTTGACGAGCTTATCGCTGTGAGCGATTATTGCACGTCGCCTTCGGGCGCCGCCTCGCTCCCGAAGATCGGAAGTGCGGCACACCCCGATATTGAGGCGATAAAGGCGCTTTCACCCGAGCTTGTCATAACTCACTCACCGATAGCGTCCGGCGATAAGGTCAAGCTCACCCAAGCGGGTATTCGTGTTTTGGAGCTTGATTCGCCCGACAGCTATGCTGAGCTTTGCCAGATGTATATCCATCTTTCGCTGATATTCTATGGCTCGATAGATTCACAGGACGTTGCGTTTTCGGCTCTTTCCGAGCTTGACGAGGCGATGACCTCTGCACAAGCCTTGGGGATAAACAAAAGCTTTGTTTGCATCAAGGGCATCAACGGAAACGGTGAGCTGATACTGTCTCACGGTGAAACGCTTGAATCAGACATCTTGAGCGTGTTCGGAACGAATCTGAGAGAGTCTGAGACCGAGTTCTTTGTTTCCGAAGAGGATGCAAAGCAGCTTAAGCCGGATATCGTGTTCTATAACAGCGAGATCGACGATGATGAGGACGCAAGCGAGCTGATAATGGATATCTTCGGGGATGATGTCACATATATGCCGATAGATATTGCCGAATTTGACGCGCCTACGGCGAGACTGGCTGAAACTGTTAACTTTTTAGCGGCTGAGCTGGCTTGAAATGTTAAGATTTATTAAGTTTTAACCAGCTTATTGACTTTGAAGAAAATAAGGTCTATTATTAGGAAAGGCATTGCAATAAAACAGACATTTAAGTTGTATTATAAATTGTATCGAATAAACGGCTTAACGAAAGGAACGGTTTGATGAAAAGAATTCTTTGTATATTATTGACCCTGTCGCTTGCTCTGACAATGGTCGGCTGCGGACAGCAGATCGATGACAACCCCATAGGCGGAGACATCACTAACGATGACACCCAGAACACCAACCAGGGCGGCGAGGAAGTCCCCGGAGAAGACCAAAGCGAAAGCTCCTATCCGTTTGATCTCGGCTTTATCGAGGATAACGGGCTTGAATATATCTGGGCTGAGCTTGATGAGGACACAAGATATAATCTGGGCGAGGTCATGAACGCCATAAAGAACGTTGAGATATACTGCTCGCTGAGCGTTGGCGTGCCCGAAGAAGAGATCACCGACTTCTTGGCGCTCGTATCCAACTGTACCACCGGATATACATATGCCTCGAGCACTTATAAGAAGCATATGGATGACGAAACGGGAAAGGTCGTCGGCATCACCTTGATGTATGACATCAGCTATGAGGAAGAGGCTCTCGCAAGAACCGAAGCCATCAAGCAGAAGGTGCAGCAGGTCGTATCGGAAATGCCCGACGGCACCGATTATGAAAAGCTTCTTTATTTGCACAACTGGCTCGTTTTGAACTGTGATTACAGCACGGAAGCCTTAAGCCCCTTCTCGGCATTCGGCGCACTCATTGAGGGAAAAGCTACCTGTCAGGGTTATGCGGACGCTATGCACCTCTTGCTCGCAGGGGCGGGATTTGAGACCGTATTCATCACGGGTATAGGAGACAACACGAGCGTTACTCATAAGTGGAACTATGTGAAGACCTCCGACGGCACTTGGTATGTTATCGACCCGACTTGGGGCGACCCTGACGGAAAGGACGATCTTGATTATATCTGTTATGACTATTTCATGATCGACAATACCGAGCTTTTGAAGGGGCACGTTGCTGTTCACGAGAGCAGATATTACACCCTCCCCGAAGCTGATTCGATGGAGCTTAACTATCATATCATGAGCGGCTACTATGCAGAAACGTTCGACGATGTCGTAAGGATCATCGAGGAGCAGGCTACTGCTAACGCGCGTGACGGCAAGAAGTACATCTATTTAAGATGTGCGACCGAAGAGCTTCACGAAGAAGCAAAGGAAAAGCTGTTCTCGGGCGAATATGAGATGCAGAAGATCTTGTTAAGAGCAAAGGATGCGACCGGCGCTGATGAGCTTGTTACAAACTCATGGACGAAAACTGTTAAAGATGACATCTTGACGATGACCATCACTTTGAAATATAATAAAGACTGACAAACAGTGATAGGAGGATAAACATGAACACATTCAAAAGATTCGCAGCGCTTGTGTTGGCAATGATCATGACATTCACAATGCTTTGTGCTTGCGGAAAGATCGAGGAGACCCCTGATGACGGCTTGGTATCCGGCGATGCGATCGTTTCCGACGTTCCCGAGGTGACGGAAGATCCCGCGACAACGACTGAAGCAACTACCACCACACCTGAGGTCACCACCACCGAGCCTACTACGACAGAGCCCGAAGTGACCACTACTGAACCTACCGCCACCGAAGAGGTCACCACAACCGAAGATCCCAATGCATTTACCGTTGAGGAAATGGAAGATACAACGATGTATGCAACCATCTCCCTTAACGTCAGAAGCGGCCCCTCGGTCAATTTCGATAAGATCGACACCCTCAAGGAGGGCGAAGCTGTAACCGTTACCGGCCGTGCTTCCACAGGCTGGTACCAGGTCCTTGTTGACGGCAAGGTCGGCTACGTAAGCAACGTTTACATAACCGATGAAGCACCCGAAGTCTCTGATGACGACGAAGGCGTTGTTGTTGACGACGAAGAGAATGTTGAAGTTTCTGATGACGACGTTACCGTTGTTCCCGATGACAGCAACACTGTCTCGAGCGCAACAAATATTGCCTGGGTCGAAGACAACGGCTGGGGATATATGTATAACGCTCTTTATAAGGACGAGTACAGAAGCATCCTTGATCAGATCATGAACGGCATCAGCAATTATCAGACCATGATCAACGTTGATCACTCGTTAACAAGCAGCGAGTGGGAAGATTTCTCTAACTTCTTCTTCCCGATCATGACTGTTGAATACTCTTACGTATACAAGATCAACAGAGACAAAAACAACGACAACAGAGTGATCATATCCTATTATGTCGGCACTGCGAAGCAGGGCGAGAAGATGGTCACAGAGCTCAGAAGCGCTGCTGATAAGGTCGTCAGCAATCTCAAGAGCTCCTGGACAGATTATCAGAAGATCCAGTACTTGCACGATTGGCTCGTAAAGAACTGCCGTGCAGACGAGCACAGCTATGACATCACCCTCGAGCAGTTCGCAGACGAGTGGGGCGAGACTCTTTGGCCGAACTCCGCATACGGTGCTATCGTCGACGGTCAGCCTACGTGCTTGGGTTATGCAAAGGGCATGTTCTATCTCCTTTCCAGAGCAGGATATGAGGTCTCGTTCGCAGAAGGTATCGGCGAAAGCGCACTTCACATCTGGGTCAAGGTCAAGGTTGACGGCAAGTGGTATAACATCGACCCGACTTGGGACGATCCTTATGGCGCTGCTCAGAACGCTGACCCCGACTATATCGCATATACCTACTTCATGGTAACTGACGAGTACATCAAGGAGACTCACGCGGAAGTTTATGATATCAAGTACTTCGCAGATCCTTCTTGCACCTCTACCAAGTACGACTGGTACAGAGTTAACGATTGCTATGTAACCTCCTATGACGAGGTCGAAGCATTGCTCAAGAAGCTTGCGAAGGCAGCTGCTAATTCTAATGGCGACATCGAATACGTAACCATCAGAATGTCCAGCGATTCGCTCTTTGAAAAGGTTGATTCCGCTTGGACGGGTTCTAAGTTCAAGAGCTTGCTCGAAAACTATACCGACGATTACGATACGGTTAAGAAGGGCAAGGTCACAAAGGCTCGCGTTATTACATTCAGACTTTATAAAGACTGATAAATACATCACCGCTCATCAATGATGGGCGGTGATTTTTTGATATAACGGCGAGGGGCTTCGGCGCCCACTGCGCCTTTAGCGCAACTCGGCGCCGAATAGGGGGGCGAAGCCCGGCGCGCCCGAAGGGCGCGCCTGCGGCAAAGCGCCGTGCGCTTTGCCGCTTGGTCGGCGCCGAAGGCGCCGACCGGCTTCGCCGGCAGCCGGGCGTCTTATGTTTTAGCGGCAAGTGCCGGCGCGCGCGGCGCAGAGACGGTGCGGCGGCGTGGCCGCGGGGAAGGCGCAAAAAACAAAGCGGAAGATAACATCTTCCGCTTTGCAAGCATATTAAAGGATCTCGTCTTCGTCAACGTCGTCGCCGTCGGGATCAACGTCTTCGCCCAAGATAATGCGCCTTAGAGCCTCAAACTCTTCGTCCGAAAGAGTGATGCCCTTGTTCATTCTTGTGTGATCGGGCGACCATTCGCGAAGGTCATACTTTGCGGGATAGTCGTTCCAGCTGACCTTATTAAGCTCCTTTGTCCATCCCTTTGAGTTTTCGGAGAGAACGCCGATGTGCTCCTTGATCTCATACTTCAGCTCTGCCATTTTAAAATCATCCTTTCTTAATTGTCGGTAGTTTAATTGTAAGCAATTTGTTTGCGATTTTTGTTATCACAGGCACTTTGTCCAAAATCTTTTTCGGAATTATGAAAAGTGCTATCTTCAAAAGCTCTTTGAAGTTTAGAACCAAGACAGCAACAAACATTATCGCCAATATGAGGTATATCCACCAGCCGCTCATCCGATTGACAAAAGCCATAGCAAGGATGATCGCTGAATTTATAAGTATCTTCGGCATCGAATAGTCGAATCTGATAAGCTTTCTTGTGTCGAACAGGCGATAGAAGAACACAGCGAAATAGGAGATAAATGTTGCGATCGCGGCGCCGAGAATTCCCCACTTGGGAATCAGCGCGAAGTTCAAAATTATGTTTATAATACCGGCGGCGAGGCTCGTTATGAAACTGCGCTTTGTTTTCTTTTCAGCGATATACACAGAGCCCAAGAAAACGTTGAAGCAAGTGAACACTGTCGCAACCGTCAATACGGGCGAATACAGATATGCTTCGTGATAGGCTTCATCCACCCAAAGGATAGTTATCGGCTTGTTTAAAAGCAAGATCCCTGCCGAAATAAGATACATAAACGACTGGTTGAACGAGAACACGTTTGTATAGAAGCTTTCACGCTCGCCCGATCCGTTCTCTGTGATGGCGGACATGTTCCAAGCCTGGGAGAACATTGTGAACACAGTCGTCAATATTGTGGGGATCTTATATGCGATCGAGTTGATGCCGTTGGCATACTCGCCGTGGAACATCGTGATGATAAATCTGTCGGATATCGAGGTTATGAGCCACAAAAGCGTCGTGGGGATGAGAGGCGCAGAATATGATATCATGCTCTTTAAAAGACTAAGATCGGGCTTTTTGAATTCGATATATTGCCAAAGTCCTCCCGAGAAGAACAGGAACACGCTCGACATAAGGTCGCTCAGGATTATCGCAAGAAGATATCCTTGCATCCCCCACTCGAAGCCCAAAAGGAATACTATATTTAATATGAGCATCGAAAGCGTTGTCAAAACACCGTCGAGGGCGAAAAGCTTGACCTTTTCGAGAGCTCTGACAAAAGTCGAGTTTAGAAGCTTGAATGTTGAAGTGCAGACATAAACAAACAATATCGCAGAAAAACCGTTTATATAGCTCAGCTTTGAAAGGATCGGGAAGATCGCCGCCATCACCGTGATTCCGCACAGGATGACTCCGAGACAGTTTGAATATATCTTTTTAAGCTTCAAAGGATCCTTTGTGTCAAGCCCGAATCTCAGCGCCGCATCAGAGGCTGAGAGTGAAAATATCGGGATGAGGATGTTCGCTGTTTGTGCAATAAGGTCGACCGTGCCGTATTCATCCGGCGACAGCGCCGCTGTATAAAGCGGAACGAGCAGAAGCACCAAAAGCTTTGAGCCAAACGTGCCGATGGCGAAGATGAGCGTGTTTGAAAAAAGCTTTATATAGCTCCCGCGGTTTGAAGGGGCGTTTTGCGACAAATCCTGCCGCCTCCTTTGTCTATAATTATAATAGTATATGTGTATTATACTAAGGTCGCACTAAAAAATCAAGAAATTTCGAAAATACACTACCAATCTTCATAAAAGTGTGGTATAATACATCCAAAGAAGTAACATACATCTATAACGAAAGGACGTTTTGCAATGAAAAAGCTTTTGAACATAATGATCGGCCTTTGCACCGCGCTTGTCGTCTTGGTGGCCGTAAAGTTCGCACTTGACGCTTGTGAGCCTCATATGCACAAATATTTTGAGGTTGAAAAGTAAATACATCAAAAAAATCGGAAGGCGAGTAACCTTCCGATTTGTTTTTGCATAGTATAGATGTATGCGGCACCACGCCGCTTCGCGGCACTCGTGCCGCATATCGGGGGCGAAGCCCGATGAGCGCGCCGCAGGCGCGCTCATCCCCCTGCCGCTCGCGGCAGGGGCCCCGGCGCCCTGTCGGGCGCCGGGGCGGGGCTTCGCCCCTTTACTGAGCGGCGTGGCGCCCGACAGGGCGCAAGTGCCGCGGATCCGTCGGCGAAGCCGACACCTTTTAGCAGATCATGCGGCTAAGAGCAGAATCTGTGTGCGCCGATCGTCGTGATTATAGGCCGTGAATGCATAAACTTGTTCGAGGTCTTTTCGGGATTATAATAGTATATTGCACCGCCCGTCGGATCCCAACCGTTGAGAGCATCACGCGCCGCGTTATAGGCGGAATCCGCTATCGGCTCCCAGAACTGCCCGTCAACGATAGCTGTGAACGCACCGTTTTGATAGATGACCCCCGAAAGGGTGCTTGGGAATGACGGATGCTCGATCCTGTTTAATATAACGGCTCCGACAGCTACCTGCCCGATATAGGGCTCGCCTCTCGCTTCGGCGGAGATTATCTGTGCAAGCAAATTAATGTTTGCCTCTGTTGCGGCAGGGATCTCACCGATGCTGACACCGAGCGCTGCCAAGGTCTGCGGCCCTGCGATGCCGTCAGCGGTAAGCCCTTTTATCTTTTGAAATCGCTTTACTGCCGTCTGAGTTTGCGTTCCGTAATATCCCGTGACCTCGCCGGTAAACAGCCCGCGGTCCTTGAGCGCTTCTTGTATAGCGGAAACTTCCTTTCCTTCGGAACCAAGCTTCGAAAGAACTGATGATTTTTGTGAGGGAATGATCAAAAACGCCGCACAGCAGACGATCGCAAACACACAGGTGATATAATATAAGGAAAGCCTCTTTGATATCATTTTGTATAATTCCTTTCGGTTTTTAAAGATAGTATAACCATGTGAAATTGCTAAATTCGTGGCGGTTTATGGTTAGATATGCATAAATTTATCAAAATGGCTTAGTTAGATTTAACAAATATTCAACTCCTCGTACAAAACTTACAAATCGTAAAAAAACGCTTGACATTGTGCGCATAAAGTGTTATCATAACAAAGCTGTCTGACGGCGAGGAGCCAAAGGGACAGCGGCTGACACAAAGCGAGGCAAAGAGACTTAAAAATTTTTAAAAAAAGTTTTAAAAAGTACTTGACAAGCCCTTGCGAAT
>CAZYUJ010000002.1:0-240127 GCA_964650705.1 uncultured Oscillospiraceae bacterium | reverse complement strand
GGATATATAAAGCTAATGAGAAAAGAAATGATCGGCAATACAAGCCCCGGCCATTCGCTTTCTCGCTTGGATAAATAAATCTGCAAAAAAATCACTCCAACAAGTAGAGCTAATGTAAAAATCAGAACAATAGCAGTTCTTTCCATTTATTGATTTCCTCCCTTAATCTTTTTGTACTCACTAATCAGAACCTTTGCAGTATCAAAATCCAGTTTGTCATTGATAGCAAGTCTTTTGATTAGTGCGATATACGGCTCACTCTCCGTATCATCGCTTATCTTGATTTTCTGAATGAGTTTGTCAAGTCTTAATCTGACGGTTGGATAAGTCACTTCATATTGCCTCGCCATTTCTTTTAGTGACCCGGACGCAAGAAGAAACCTTTTGATGAATGATACATCCTCATCGTCAAGATTGACAATCCATTCTGGAATTACTTGAAGTGCCATACGCTCGCCCTCCTTTAACATTATTCATTATACTCTTTAATAATGTTAAAGTCAATATATCAAGAAAAGTTTAACAAAAAATTCAAAAGAATATGTAGCAAAACGCCCGAACATTTTTCGTCCGGGCGTTTCTGTCGATATTCAGATAACTGTTTTACGGCCACCCACCAATATGGGCGCTTTTTTATGCTTAGCAGCAGGTCGTGCTTTCGCAGCAGCAACAGTTGTTATTGTTGTTATTGCAGCAACCGTTGTTATTATTGCTGACACCGCAATTGCTACCATTGTTATTGCAGCAGCAGAGGAGAATAAGAATCAAAATGATAATCCACCAACATCCTCCGAAACATGAACCGTTCATAAATCTGTCTCCTTTTGTGTAAGTTTTAAAGCATTTGACTGCTTTATACTTCATTTTATGCTATCTGCTTTTTTGTGTTACAAAATTTATTTTTCATCTTTGTCATTAGCCAAGCTGCGATATTGCATACAATTATAGAACTGAGTGATTACTTGGGCACAAACCTGTCAAATATATTTGCGAGAAAGGAAGCTGATATAAATGAAGGATTTCATCGATCTATACGGTGGAGAGGATTTCACACAAAACTCACTGGACTCAATAAACTCAGCCATAGCTTCATCCTGTTCCATGGGACACACCTATATCGGCACAGAGCATCTTCTTTTGGGACTCCTTAAGACCTCGGATTGTGCCGCATGTGTGCTTCTGAACCGATTCGGAATAAATGAAGAAAACGTCAAAAAGCGAATCGAAGAGCTTGTGGGGCTCGGTGAGCGCACGCATACCGACGGAACGATGCTTACACCCTGTGCCAAAAGAAGCATAAATCTTGCCAAGAAAACCGCACAGGAGATCTCAAAAACCAAGGTCGGCACAGAGCATCTTCTTTGCGCAATAATAAATCAGCAAAATTCCACAGCGAAGGGGATACTGTACGATCTTGAATGTAATATATCGTCGCTATTCATAAGCTGTACGGAAGCCGTGGAAAAAAGCGCCGCAATGGGACATCAGGTCAGGAAAAGCAGGACGTCATATCTTGACAAATACGCTTATGATATGGTCAAAAAAGCAGTATCGGAAGGCTTTGACCCTTGCATCGCCCGTGAGGAGGAGCTTAACCGATTGATAGGAATTCTTCTAAGACGTCAAAAAAATAATCCTTGTATCGTCGGAGAAGCAGGGGTCGGAAAAACCGCACTTGTTGAAGCATTAGCGACCCGAATAGCAAACGGCGAAGTTCCCCAAGCGCTGAAAAACGTACAAATATACTCGCTCAGCTTAACTCAGCTTTTATCAGGAGCAAAATACAGAGGGGATTTTGAAGAGCGTCTGAAAAACTGCATCGACGACGCATCAGTCTCAAAGAACATAATCCTCTTTATAGATGAGCTTCACACTCTTGTCGGCGCAGGAGCTGCCGAAGGAGCAATTGATGCTGCAAACATACTGAAGCCGATGCTCGCAAGAGGCGAGGTTAGAGTCATCGGAGCAACCACCTTTGATGAATACACAAAATTTATTGAGAAAGACAAAGCGCTCGAACGCAGATTCAGCCTTATCCGCCTTGCCGAGCCTTCAATACAAACAGCAATTCAAATGCTCGAAAATATAAAGCAAAAATATGAAAATCATCACGGCGTTATAATTTCCGAAGATGCCGTTTCTTCAGCAGTTGAGCTCAGTGACAGATATATAACAGAGCGATATCTTCCCGATAAGGCGATCGATGTTATAGATGAGGCTTGCTCTAATGTAAAGCTAAATGCCTTCACAGATAGCGAGGCAACTGAGCTTGATCTGTCAAAGGTCTTTAACGACTATGTTCAAGGGAAAGTGAGCAAAGAAGCCTATTTTGAAGCTCTTTCAAGCCGAGTCGCAGCGCAAAAACCGACTCCTGTTGTATCAAAAGAGGATGTGGAAAGTGTTATAGCTTTACAGTCATCTGTTCCAAAGCTTGCAGATCTATCGCAAAGAGCTGATGAAATAGGGGAATATGTCTCCTTGCGTATCTTCGGTCAGGATGGAGCGATCGCTTCATTAGTAGCTGCTCTCAAGAGAAGCTCGTCATTATTAAGAAATCAGTCCAAGCCTTTGTGCACTCTGATGTTTTCCGGCCCCACAGGTGTGGGAAAGACCGAGCTTGCCTGTGCATTAAGCGAAGCTGTTTTCGGATCTCGTGATTCTCTGATTCGATTTGATATGAGCGAGTTCAGTGAGCCTCACAGCATATCCCGTCTGATCGGTTCACCGCCCGGATATGTCGGCTTTGGCAAGGGAGGGGAGCTGACTGAGAGCGTCAAGCGAAAGCCGTTTTCGATAGTTCTGTTTGATGAATTTGAAAAGGCTGACCGTGAGGTCACAGCTTTAATGCTTCAAATGCTCGATAACGGCTTCATAACTGACTCAACGGGCAGGCATGTTTCTTTTAAAAACACAATCGTGATCTTCACAACGAACGCCACGGGTTCCCAACGATCTAATCTTGGGTTTAACCGTGAATCTTCCTCGCCGTCTGTTCGTGAGGGCTTATCAAGCGTTTTCTCAAGTGAGCTTATGAACCGCATTGACAGCGTTTGTGCGTTCAGCGAGCTGACTTTTGATGTATGTGTCAAAATCGCAGCACACCGCCTTTGTTCGCTCTCGAAACAGTTATTACCTTTGAACAAAAACATAGTTTTCTCGGATGACGTTGCTGAGCGTGTGGTATCACTTTCCGATTATAAGCACTTTGGCGCAAGGGATATTCTAAGGATCATTTCCCGAGAAATCGAGCCTGTCATTTCGGATATTATAAGAGATCCCGACATAACACAGATAAACTGTTCAGTTGTCGATGCAAACTTCGCATTTATGCACATAAACAAAAATCCGGCAGTTGTTTAACTGTCGGATTTATTTACTGTTACAGCGCCCTGAACGCTTCTTTCAAGTTGTTAACTCCTATAACCTCAATATCATCGGGCAAGCGTATGTTTTTAAGAGAGTGCTTCGGAACGATACATTTTTCGAACTTCAATCTTCTCGCTTCTGCGATTCTCTGCTCTAAATGTGAAACAGCTCTGATCTCGCCGCCTAAGCCGATCTCGCCGAATGCAATAACCTTGCCGTCAATAGGCTTATCAGTAAGCGAAGAGTACAGCGCCATCGCGACAGGAAGATCAGCCGCAGGCTCAGTGATCCTGAGTCCGCCGATAATGTTAACATATACGTCCAAAGTCCCGAAATAGAATCCCATGCGTTTTTCAAGCACCGCTAATATCATCCACACACGGTTAAAATCAAATCCTGTTGAAACTCGCCTTGGGTTAGATGCGCCCGTTTTGGATACCAATCCTTGGACTTCCGCTAAAATCGGGCGTGAGCCCTCCATTGTGCAGGCAACACAGCATCCCGAAACGCCCTCAGGGCGTCCGGAAAGAAGCATAGCCGAGGGGTTTTCCACCTGCTCAAGACCCGATTCGCACATCTCAAACACGCCGATCTCGTTTGTTGAACCGAAACGGTTTTTTACCGCGCGCAAAATTCTATATGAAAGATTTCTGTCGCCCTCAAAGTATAAAACAGCATCAACAATGTGCTCCATAACCTTAGGGCCTGCAATAGCGCCGTCTTTATTGACGTGACCGACGATGAAGAAGGGGATCTCTTCGTTCTTTGCCGTCCTCATAAACAAGTTTGTGCATTCTCTTACTTGGGTAATAGATCCGGGTGTTGAGTTTATCTCTCGAATCGACATCGTCTGGATCGAGTCGATGATGACTATATCCGGCTTGTTTATAGAAACTGTCTCACAAATTGAGACAGCATCCGATTCTGCCAAAAGATATAAGTTTTCGCTGATAACGCCCAATCTCTGAGCACGAAGCTTTATCTGTCTAATTGATTCTTCGCCCGATACATACAAGATCGTGTGACTTGAACCCAAAAACTCACATATCTGAAGCAGAAGCGTAGATTTTCCTATGCCGGGTTCGCCGCCTAAAAGCACAAGCGAACCCTTGACCAATCCGCCGCCCAAAACTCTGTCGAGTTCACCGAGCCCCGTTTTATATCTGACTTCATTGAGGCTTGTGTCAGCATCCGCAAGGCTTACGATCTTTTCGCTGAGATCATTTCCTGCGCTTTTCGCTGAAACGCCGATCGTCGCCTTTGTCTTGGGGACTATCTCGGTCTCCTCAAGCGAGTTCCAGCTCCCACAGTTCGGGCATTTGCCGTTCCATTTCGGTGATTCAAAACCGCATTCACGGCAGACATAAACGCTTTTTGCTTTCGGCATAGTTTTTAACGTCCTTTCGGTTTGTTTATAGATCGCTTGGAATTACATATTCGCAAATTCCCGCAAAGATAGTAAATGCTACTTTTGATTGATATTCATCCGATTCCAGAAGTGCTGCTTCATCAGGGTTTGACAAGAATCCGCACTCGACCATAACGCTCGGACATTTTGCAAAATGTATCAGGTAAAGCTCATCGCCCACAGGCTTTGTTTCACGTTTGTTTTCGGGCTGAAGGAAGTTAACGAAGCTGCTTTGCATAATGCTTGCGAGTCTCGCACCTTCTTCGCTGTCTGAAGAGTAAAACATCTGTGCTCCATAGTATTTCGAATCGGTAAACTGATTCTGATGGATGGAAACGAACACAGCGTTTTCCTGTGAGTTGATAATATTAAGTCTGTTTTCCATGTCCGACTTTTTCTGATTTCCAAGCCCTGTGACAGATGTATCATGTATCGACTTATCAGTGTCTCTTGTAACAACAACATCAAAACCCGCTGTTTCGAGCATGTCTCTCAATTTCAAAAGGATGCTAAGGTTTATCTCCTTTTCCTCAACTCCGTTAATGCTGACACATCCGCTGTCCATTCCGCCGTGTCCTGCATCCAGAATTATAACAGGCATATCGCTGACGCCTGCACTGACATATACCGAATCCTGTGGCATATTGAATGTTTTTATAAACCCAAACACCAACAAATAAGTACAAAGCAAAATTACTGCCGCACCGACTCTGTTAACCCAAAGCTTTTTAAGCATATTCAAAAACTACCTCCGTAAATCTTTTGTACAAACTTATGAGGTAGTCCTTGTTTTTATGCTTTATTATCTTCTGTAAACGATTTTTTCCTTAAGGTCAATGCGGTTATATCCGATGTAATATGCAACCCATGTCGTTATAATAAAAATGAGGGGTAACACCGTGAACAGTATCATTGCGCCCCATGTGAGTTCGGTTGCGGGAACGGAAACCGAATTAACAACACCTTCAACATATACAGCTTTGTTGGGAGCTACAAGATATGAAAGCGGCATAAAGTAGAAGGTCAGAGTCTTATATACAGGATAGAAGTCATACTTCCAAACGCCCAACTTCGACAGATACAAAAGTATAACATATATATAATTTATGACCATAGGAACAGCACCTATCAAGGCTCCGAAATGCTGTTGCTTTTTAACCTTTTCAGCACTGTCATCAGATCTTCTCATGCGTGAACCGAGCTTATGCGTAAAATCAGCATAAATGCAAACTGTTGCACCTACAGAGCAAAATCCAAAAGCATAGCACATTATTTGCCCGTAATTTTGATAACACCACGGAAAGAACATAACGATAACAAAGCTCGCTGCCCAGCATGCTAAAAGCCAAAGTGCCGATTTTATAAGAACTATCGGTGTGCTCGTGTTCGGTGCAGCGCGTCTATAATCATAACCCATATGAATAACAGTCCTCTCAAAAGAATATTTTTCTTTATATTATACAACATTTTGACTCATAAAACAACATTTAAATAAAATTTCACGAATATATCATAATGTGAATGCAAAAACTATAGCATCAAGCAAGAAAGGCGATATGAAAAAATGAAAAAAGTTGAAGAAGTAAAAATATACAAACCCAAGCACAAGATCATTCCCGAATGGGAGACAAACCCCATAACCGACAACTATACAGCCCCGAACGGCAATGTCTATAATAAAAGCGAAGAAAACATTTTGATCTCAAAGCAAGAGGTCGATGACAACCACAAATAAGTGTTTTATCCTTGCAAATGACCACTAAGTGTAGTATAATTTATAAGTAACATGTATCACTCCCCAAGCATAGCTTAATATTGGGGAGTGATGACATTGAATGAGATGATTTTAACTTCAACCATAATTATAATTACCCTTGGTATCATATTTGCCGTGAAGATCTTTTTACACAGCAAGAGTCATATAAACGTCCGCCCGAAAGCTGAACTTACCATTCAATACGGAAATGACCCTTGCTTTGAAATAAGGTTCCAAAAGCTCATTTCATCAAGACTCTTCAGAGATTTTGATATCCGTCTGTCGGTCTTGGATTCTGAAAATACCGCACAGAGCAGGCAATGGCTTGAAAGCCTGTCAAGAAAAACGGACACACATTTTGATATCATCAATTAACATTCATTAAGGAGGTGGCGGCAATGCGTGACTTAACAATAACGATTCACGGTTCTGTTGACAGCGTTACATACAGAAACGACGATAACGGCTTTGCCGTCATAACTCTTGATCAGAACGGAACGCCGTTAACTGTCGTGGGCGAGCTCGGCAACGTTGAAGAGGGCGAAGAGCTTGAGCTAACGGGTACATATACGACTCACCCTAAGTTCGGCGAGCAGTTCAAGGCTGAGCTTTGTATCCGTTCCCTTCCTGTTGAGGCGAGCGCCATCCAGCGCTATCTTGCCGGCGGAGTTATAAAGGGCATCGGCCCTGTGACAGCGAGATATATCGTCAAAAAATTCGGCGCAGATTCCTTGGATATAATCGAAAATCATCCCGATCAACTTGCCACAGTTGACGGCATAACAAAAGCAAAAGCAACCGCCTTTTGCGAAGAATTCAAAAAAGTCAACGGCATCCGTGAGGTGCTTACCTATTTCACCCGATGCAGGATCCCTGCGCTTTACGGCATCCGTGCCTGGAAGAAATACGGCACAAAGACCCTTTCTCTTGTCGAAGAAAACCCATATATCCTCTGCGGATACGGAATCGAGCTTCCGTTCACCCGTGCCGAAGAGATAGCCTATGACAAGGGAATTGAACCTGATAGTTACAATCGCCTTGCCGCAGGTATAAAATACGTCCTTAACGAGAACGCTTTTGCGGGTCACACTTGTCTTCCGAAGGACAAGCTTATAGAGCTTGCCATCCGCATATTAAAAGTCGATGAAGAGAAGATAAACGAAACCATTCTTGCTGAGGTCAATGAAGAAAACCTATACATATACCTGAAAAACCGTCGTCCGTTTGTCATGCTCCGCGAATATTTTGTTGCTGAGGATTACATCTCCCGCCGTTTGGCGATAATGAACAGCCTTGCGTATGATACCAAAATAAACTATGACGAAGTGATAGACATCGCCGAATTTGATAATGACATTATATATGCGTCCGAACAGCGCCGTGCTATAAACATTGCTCTTTCAAAGGGCTTTATGGTGCTCACGGGCGGCCCCGGAACGGGCAAGACCACGACCCTCAACGCAATTATCTCGCTATTTGAGCAACAGGGTTTAAAGCCGCTCATTTGTGCTCCGACGGGACGAGCCGCCAAGCGCATAAGCGACTTGACGGGGTATGACGCCAAAACCATTCACCGCCTTTTGGGCGTAAAGGGCGGGGGAGAGTTCATTCAGTTTGATCATAACGAAAACAATCCTCTTGATTGCGACGTCGTCATCATTGATGAAATGTCAATGGTGGATACGCTTTTGTTTGAAGCACTTTTGCGTGCGCTTCGAATCGAGTGTAAGCTCATCATGGTCGGAGACAGCGACCAATTGCCGTCGGTCGGCGCAGGCAATGTGCTGCAGGATATAATTCAAAGCAATACCGTCCCCGTTATAGCTCTGACAGAAATTTTCCGCCAAGCACAGGAAAGTGCTATCGTCACAAATGCTCACAAAATCGTGAACGGCGAAATGCCCGATTTCTCACAGAAATCAAAGGATTTCTTCTTTATGCAACGCCTTGATTTTGAATCCGCAGGCGATTTGACAGTCGAGCTTTGCCTTGAACGCCTCCCTAAAGCCTTCAATATGTCTCCGATCTCTGATATTCAGGTGCTTTCTCCCACGAGAAAAGGCCCGTTAGGTACGGTTGAGCTCAACAAGCGCCTTCAATTTGCACTGAATCCTCCGTCTCGAGAAAAGTCTGAGATCAAAACGCTCAACTATATCTTCCGAACAGGAGATAAAGTGATGCAGACTAAAAACGATTACGATATTGATTGGAAAAAGGGAAGTGAACGAGGAAGCGGGATCTTCAACGGCGATATCGGTATCATCAAAAAGGTAAACAAAATTTTGGGTTCCATCGAGATAGATTTTGACGGAAGAGAATGTACATATTCTGCGACAATGCTCGATAATCTTGAGCTGGCATATGCCGCAACAGTTCATAAAAGCCAGGGAAGTGAATTTGATGCTGTAATTCTGCCGCTTCTTGGGGGATATGATAAGCTCTATTTCAGAAATCTTTTATATACTGCTGTTACACGTGCGAAAAAGCTTTTAATAATCGTTGGTTCGCAAAAACGTGTTGAGTTTATGGTCGAAAACAACCGCCGTACAAACCGATATACCTGCTTGAAAAATATGCTTTGTGAGGATTCGTTCGGTCAAACAACACCTAATGAGGATTCAGAAAATGAAGCTACTTGATTATTTGCTCGATTGGATACTTCCGAACCGCTGCGGCTTCTGCGGCGACTTTATCAAGTGGGATGAGCTTGCTTGCCAAGATTGCATAAACGAGATCGAATATCCCGATAATTATATTAAATATGATGATCAAGGCTGTTTTTCTGCCTGTGTTTATGCTTGTGAGTATAGGGACGTTGCGAAGCAGGGTGTCCTCAATCTCAAATATCACAAAAATATAAACTCTGCAAAATATCTTTTGCCAAGACTTATAACGAACTTGAAATCAGCGGGCATAGCTGATAAAATAGATATTGTTACAGCTGTTCCGATGCACGCTTCGAGACTTAACAAAACGGGATATAATCATGCGCAAATAATTGCAGATATGGTATCAAAATGTCTTAACATTGATAAGGATCATAAGCTTTTGGGAGTTACACGCTCTAAGGGTACACAGCATGAGCTTTCCCGCGAGGACAGAATGATTGCCGTCAAGGGAAGGTATTTCATAAAAAGCACAGCATGGAAAAAGGTTTACGGGAAGACCGTTTTGCTTTGTGATGATGTCATCACCACAGGTTCGACACTTTCCGAATGCTCACGTCTTTTGCTTCAAGCGGGAGCTGACAAGGTTTATTGCTTGGCACTCGCATCCACAAACTATAAGGAGGGGAACTGATTTGTCATCACTCGATCTCGGTATCGACTTGGGTACTGCTAATATAATAATCACCGCAGGCGGCGGATTGGTTCTCAACGAGCCCTCAGTTATCGCATTTGATAAGCGCTCAGAGCGCGTTGTTGCATTCGGCAAGGATGCATACAGAATGATTGGCCGCTCTCCCGAACATATCGCTGTTATTCGTCCGCTAAAGGACGGCGTTATCAGTAATAATGACATGGCTCAGGAGCTTATCAGACTTTGCATTCTGAAGGTCATCGGAAAGCGCCTTATAAATCCAAGGATCGTTATGTGCGTTCCTTCGGGAATTACCGAGGTCGAAAGGCGAGCTGTTGTCGAAAGTGCTGTTATGGCAGGCGCCAGAACCGTCTATCTCATCGAAGAACCTGTGGCGGCTCTCTTGGGTGCCGGTGCGGATATCTTAAAGCCCGTCGGTCAAATGGTTGTGGATATCGGCGGCGGAACGACTGATATAGCTGTTACTTCACTTGGAGGTGTCGTCGCATCTTCATCTGTCAAGAAAGCAGGTAACGTGCTTAACGCCGCTATCATCAAATATTTTTCGGATAATTATAAGCTTCTCATCGGTGAACGAACGGCTGAAGAAACAAAGTTGAAATATGCGAACGTTTTTTGGCCCTCGAATGAACCTGTCGGAGTTATCACGGGAAGAAGCCTTATCAACGGAATGCCCGCTCGTGTTGAGATAAGCGAGAATGACGTCAATCGCGCTATTATGGATGATATAGATCAGATCGTATCGTCTATTCGTGTCGTTTTTGAGCAGACTCCTCCTGAACTGATCGGAGATATTCTTACAAACGGAATACTCCTCACAGGCGGCGGCGCACTCATAAAAGGACTTGATCTCTATATTGCCCGTGAATTCGGAGTGCAATGTATTGTTGCTGCCGATCCGCTCGGCTGTGTTGCCAGAGGAACCTATAAAGCGTTCCGTGTCAGCGATAAGCTTCGAAACGGCTTCGAAAGAATAGCCGTGTTCAAACACTGAATCGAAATCCTTCCCGCTTTCGGGAAGGATTTTTGCATAAGTTTGCCTTTTTGATCCAATAATCATCGCATCCGACCGTTCGCGCCTCCACGCGCTCCGCCCCGCCCGCGCCTTCGGCGCGGCCGCGCTCCTCGCACGTCGGCGCTCACTGAATCTATCATCAAAAAGGAACTTATAATGAAAAAACTCACTCTTGCAATGCTCATTTCACTCGTGATCTGCCTCACCACAAGCGTCATATCCAACGCTAACGAGGTTCAAACCGCCACAGATAAGCTTATACGTCTGCACGTTATAGCGAATTCAGACAGCGATATCGACCAACAGATCAAGCTCGTTGTCCGTGATGCGATATTGTCACAGGCTGATGCACTCCTATCCGCTTGTCAGGATAAAGAGTCAGCGATCGAGATCATCAGCCAAAACATAGATGCTTTGACCCAAGCCGCCGACAGCGTTCTTTCTGATTTTGATTATAATGCGATCTGCTCTCTCGAAAAATGCAGCTTCAACACCCGAACATATGACGGTTTCACGCTTCCTGCAGGCGAATATGACTCACTCTGTGTTCGCTTGGGAAACGCTGAGGGGAAAAATTGGTGGTGCGTTTGCTATCCGGGGCTTTGCTTGCCGAGTGCTGCAAAAATCGAGGACTTA
Source organism: uncultured Oscillospiraceae bacterium (assembly GCA_964650705.1). Lineage (GTDB taxonomy): Bacteria > Bacillota > Clostridia > Oscillospirales > Ruminococcaceae > Faeciplasma. The sequence continues at coordinate 228,625 of CAZYUJ010000002.1, read as the reverse complement.
GAAATTCTTTCAGAAGATGAAATAATTATATTCAAATCCCCCGAAAAAGTTCGCTATAAGCTCTTTTGCTTTGAATTGTTTCAAAGGATAAAGAAGTTTTTCTGCTAACTGTACTTTAATTTGTACACATATTGATATTCTTACGTTTGACTTAATCACAAAAGCGTGGTAAAATTTCAATATAAGATTTTATGTTCGGAGGGTTAAAAATGCTCAGCATCCGTCTTGGTGAAAACAGCGCACTCAAGCTCCAAAGCATGGCGCATGATATAAGTGCTTCTTTGCAATCGGGCAGGGAGGTTCTTTGCATAATTCCCGACCAGTTTTCCTTCGAATTCGATAATGCCCTATATTCAAATCTCGGCGCAAGGGATTTTAACCGCGTAACCGTTCTCAGCTTCAAGCGCCTTGCAAAAGCTCTGACCGAGCAATTCGGAACACAAAGCGGAATTCTTGTGAAGCCCGAGAACCGCCTCGCACTCATTTATCTTGCACTTAATAAGGTCAAAGCAAATAAATCATTGAAGATATTCTCCAAGCAAATTGATAAGCCCAATTTCATAGCTGAGGTTGACACGATCATCGACTCGCTCACACGAAGCGGTATATCTTCGGATATGCTTGAAAACGCATCTCAAAGCTCTAAGGGTACAATAAGCGACAAGCTCTATGACATATCGCTTGTCTATAGGGCTTACCGTGAAGAACTCAGCTTGCGTGAGCTTCGGGATGAAAGCTCAATGCTCTTGGATGCGGCACGTGCAGCCGCTGAGAATAGCTACTTTGCTTGTAAAGATATATACCTTGACAGATTTGACAGCTTCTCGCCCGATGAGCTAAAGCTGCTGGAAGCTGCTATCAAGGATGCCCACTCTGTTAATATATCTCTTGGCTTGCCGAATACCTATAAACCAAGCCTTATTTCACCTTTTGCTCTCGTCTCACAAACCCAGAACCAACTTGTTTCGCTTGCTTCTGCATATAACAGACCTCTTAAATACATTAAATCAAGTGAAGATGTAAGTCGCACTCAATCCCTTACCGCTGTAAAGGAAAACCTATTTACACCCGTCTCGGTGAAACAAACTAATGACGGCAGCGTTTGCCTCATCTCTGCCGACACGGTTTATGAAGAAGCTGACTTTGTGTGCGCTGAGATATCCTCGCTCGTCAATGACCATGGCTATACCTATAACGACATCGCTGTTTTCACACATGATGTCGATACATATTCCCGTGTTTTTGAATCTGCTTTTGAACGCTACAACATAACGTCCTTCATTGACTCTCGAATCCCTGCAAGCTCGATGTCGATGGCTCTATACGCTCTTTCCGCGATCGATGCCGCTTGCACAAGAAAACCTGACACCGACAGGATATTAACATTCATTCGCTCACCGTTCTCCTTCTTGAACGAACAGGAAATATCCCTCATCGAGGATTATTGCATTAAGTGGAATGTGGACGGTGAAATGTGGCTTGAGGATTTTGCTGAGGATAAAGAGCTTTGCTCCGGTGAATACATAAATTCTATCCGACAAAAGATAATCTTGCCTTTGCAAAAGCTAAACCTTTCCTGTAAAAAGGCAACAGCAAAACAGGTTGCCGCTGCATTTAACGATTTTTTGACCGAAATACATATTGCGTACCGTGCGAAATCTGTTATTGAGGACTCTTCCGAAGCTGACAAGACCGAAAATGCCCGTCTTTTTAAACAGCTTTGGAATGCGCTCATGGTTTCGATATCTTCGATATATCTCACTGTCGGTGATACTCCCATCACACTTAAGTCTTTCGGTGAGCTTTTGAGGATATTGCTTTCATCTCAAACCGTTTCCAATCCGCCTCAAAAGCTTCACAGCGTAAAGCTTTGTGACGTTTCACGCTCGATAATCTCAACACCTAAAATCGTTTTCGTTGTCGGACTTAATGACGGCAAATTCCCTTCGGAAATTAAAAAGAACGGCATTTTCTCTGCTAAGGATATGCAGACTCTTGAATCCTTGGGAGTCCGGTTTGAGGCTTCGCTCACATCGCGTCTTGATACCGAACGCCTCGATTGCTACAACGCCGTTTGCCATGCAACCGATAAGCTCTATCTTTCATATTCCAATGCCGATATAAAGGGAAAGACTATCAACCCGTCCGGCCTTATAAAGAAAGTATCGGCAATGCTCTTAACACCGATAAAAACTGCATCAAGCTATCCGATCGAGTTTTATTGCCGAACGCCTGCGAGCGCATATTACCGCTTCGCGACAGCGAAAAAATGCTCGGCTGATGAGCTGGCATCCGTATACGAATCGCTTCTTTCTGTTCCTGAATACAAAGAAAAGCTCCTTCGCTTGGCGAATAGGAACGATTCCCATAAGCTTTCGCCTGATATCAGCCGCCGTTTGTTTGCTTCGGGCGACATCTATGTAACTCCCTCGAAGATAGATGTTTATAACAGCTGTAATTTCAAGTATTTCTGCCGATATGGAATTCAGCTTGATCCCGTTCGCCCTGTGGCTGTTGATCCTGCGAACCGCGGAACAGTCATGCACCATGTTTTCCAGCACGTTTTGATGCATTTCGGCGAAAGCTTCAGCGAAGTGACCGACGAAGATATCTCGCTACTTGTTTCTCGTCTTTTAGAGGAGTATCTTCTTGAAGCTATGAGCGGAAATTTCGGCAAGACCGCAAAATTCAAGGCGGATTATGCCCGCTTGCACGGCGCATGCATGGAGATACTCCTCAACATCCGTGAGGAATATAAAGTCTCCAAATTCCGCCCCGTAAGATTTGAGTATAAGCTTAAATCTGAGGACGGCAAAACGGTTTTGTCCATTCCGATAAATAACGGATTGAGCGTTTGCTTATACGGTATCGTTGACAGAGTCGATACATATAAAGCTTCTGACGGCACTGAATATATCCGCATCGTTGACTATAAAACGGGTTCAAAGCACCTCGACTATAAGGATATTTATAACGGTCTTAATCTTCAGATGCTTTTGTATATGCTTGCTTTGACAGAAGGGTCTGACCCTGACTTTAAAAACTGCGTACCTGCAGGTGTTTTATATGTGAACTCAGTGTTTTTGAAATGCGATGCTGATTACTCACCGTTGTCTGATTCGACGGCGATCCGCCTTAAGGAAGCCAACAAGCAGTTTAAGCGCACAGGTCTTTTGATCGACGATATCATTTCACTTGACGCCATGGACAATACCTTCAGCGGAATTTATGCTCCCGTTGAGAAGAAAAAGGACGGCACATATAAATCTGATTCCAAGCTGATTTCAAAAGAAAGCTTTGAGATGCTCGAGAATTTCGCAGAGCGCAAGGCTCGGGAATTCGGAAATTCTTTGCTGATCGGAAAAATTGACGCTGTTCCCATAGGTGAGGATAAGGACAAGCTCCCTTGCCGATATTGTGAATTTTCCTCTGTTTGTGACAGAAAGAAATATATGTTCAAGAAAACCGATGCCGAGGCTGACAGACTCAGCCTCAAAAAAGAGATAGGGGAGGCGACCGAAAGTGAAATGGACTGATGAACAGCTAAAAGCCATTAATGCCTATGGCTCGCCGATAATCGTTTCCGCCGCCGCAGGAAGCGGCAAAACAGCCGTTTTGGTCGAACGTGCCATCTCTTTGCTTTCCGATAAGGAAAAGAATATCCCTGCCGACAGGATCCTTGCCGTAACCTTCACAAATGATGCCGCATCACAGATGAGAACGAAGCTTTCAGCAGCATTTGAGAACGCCGCCTTAGCTGATCCCGACAACGAGTGGATACAGCGTCAACAGTCTCTTTTAAGCTTGGCTGAGATCACGACCATCAACTCGTTTTGCTATGGCTTGCTGAAAGACAACATCTCAAGCACTGATTTTCAAAGCGGTGTAAGGATATTGGAAGAAACCGAAGCCGATATGCTCACCGAACGTGCGCTTACCTTCGTTTTAGAGGAGGAATATGCAAAAAATCCCGACGGAATGGAAGAGCTGATATCATATTTCTGCCACGAAAATGATGCTTCGCTTCGCACACTCATCATAACTCTGCACAAGTTTTTGCGTTCACTTCCTTTCAGAAATAACTGGATAAAGAGCTGTCTGAATGCTCTCAGAAGCGGTGAACAGTCGAAGATCGCAAAGTCATATTTCGGACAGCGTGCTGCCCAGAATGCAAAGCTTTTGCAAAATGCCTGCGTTCAGCTGAGCGAATATTGTGAAGCGCTTGACTATCACAAAAATGCAGTGAAATCATACTTATCAAACATCAACCTTGCAAACTCTCTTTGCGAAGCTGTGCTCTCCCTCGATTGGGATGATCTGTGTGAATACTCATACAATTTCAGCTGGCAAAAGCTCGTCGTTAACCAGACCAAGATTGAAAAAGAATCTGTTTCAAGCGTCGAAGAAGCATTCTATGAAGCTTCGAAAAATTGCTACGCAAGCATGAAAGAGATCGCACAAAAGATCACCGATTGCTTTAAATATGACAGCAAGACCATTGAAGCTGACAGCGTTTTGGTTGCTGATGTTTTTGAGAAGCTTTGTATGATCGCACAAAAGCTTGATAACAGACTTCATCAACTAAAGATCGAACGCAATGCGGTCGATTTTGCCGACACCGAGCTGATAGCGGTTTCACTCTTGGCGAATTGCGATGAAGACGGCAATATTACAAGAACACCCTTAGCTGATGAAATAGTCTCTTCCGAACGCTACAAGCTCATAATCATCGACGAGTTTCAGGACATCAACAATCTTCAGGATGTCATATTCAAGATCATTTCAAACACAGATGACGTCACGAAGATCGGTTCAAATCTCTTTGCAGTAGGCGATGTAAAACAGTCGATATATCGTTTCCGCCTTTCTAACCCAAAGGTGTTCATGAACACAAGACTCGACGGCAAAGACCCCGATTGCGATGTACAAGAGCTTTTGCTCACAAAGAATTTCAGAAGCAGAAGCTCTGTATTACAGTTTGCAAACTATATCTTCTCATCTCTTATGTGCCAAGACCTCGGTGAGACCGAATATACTCACGAGGAAGAGCTTGTATACGGAGCGGATTATTCCGTCGGCGATGCCCCGACAAAGCTCCTTTTAGTCGATTCGAAATCGGACGATGAATCGGGCATTATCTCAAATGAATACTATTGCATAGCTCGTCAGATAAGAAAAATGCTCAACTCGGGCACTCCTGTCAAAGACGGCGATTCATACCGTCCTTGCCGTCCGGGCGACTTTTGCGTTTTGACACGCACGAATATAACCGATCCTTCCCTTGTTGAAAGCTTTGAATCTGTCGGATTAAAAGTCCTTGCAAGCGAAAAAACAGGATATCTCAAATCACGGGAAATTTCCGTCCTTCTAAACCTTTTGTCGATAATAAACAGCCCGATGCACGATCTGCCCCTTGCAAGCGTCATGCTCTGTCCGATAATGGGCTTTTCCGACGATGACCTTGCAAGCATCAAGCTTATCAACCGCAAAGCAAGATTATATAAAAACATCTTGGCTGTATCTAATGGTGAGACCGAGGCAGACAGCGTTTTAGTCACAAAATGCAAAGCCGCTGTTTCACTGATCAAAAAGCTTCGAGTATACGCTGCGGGAATGCCGTTAACAAGGCTTATTAAGAAGGTATATGACGTTACGGATATGTTCTCTATTGCCGCACAGTATGAAGACGGTGAGCAGAAGTGTGCAAACCTCTATCTGCTGTTGGAGTATGCCGCTTCATACGAGGCTTCCTCGAACGACGGCATTGCGGGCTTCTTGCGCTATGTCGATTACATATCGCAAACAGGCGGTGACTTTGAGCAGGCATATACCGTAACAGAATCCGATGACTGTGTTAACGTAAAGACTATCCACAAGTCAAAAGGTCTTGAATATCCGTTTGTATTCCTTTGCCAGCTCGGCAAGAGGTTTAACAAACGTGATACTTACGGCAGACTTCATCTGAATGTCGATCACGGTTGCGGACTCGAATTTTTGGATTATTCCTCTCTTTCAAAGCGCAAGACTATCTTTTCCGAATATATCGCATCCAAAAACGAGCTCGAAATGCTATCCGAGGAGCTTCGCCTTTTATATGTCGCAGTGACCCGTGCTAAAGAACAGCTCATAATAGTTATAAGCGATGCTGATTCGAAGGCACGAAAGTTTGCTCACAGCATCTCATCGCCGAAGATCGAGTCTGCCGTTTCTCAGGACGCGAAATGCCTTGCAGATTGGGTCGTGATGTCGCTCCTTAAGCATCATTGCTTCGAATATCTCCGCGATGATATCGGCGACAATGTTTTTGCAGATGTCGGAACGGTTCCCGATATCGTCACAGAACCCTTTGTCCTGAGCCCGATCGAGACAGTTGATCAAATGACAGTTGAGGCAGGCAAACCGATAGTTTCGTTGGTGGAAAAGATAAAGAACAGCTTTACAAGCGGATACGATAGACGCCTTACGGAAAACGAAGCAAAGGTTTCGGTATCCGAGCTTGTCAGCGATGACCCCGTCAATTTCTTCCCCCGTGTAACGCGCCTGGATGACACCCTTTCCGAGCTCAGTGCCGCAGAGAAGGGAACAGTCACTCACCGCTTTATGCAGTATTCTGATTACAGTCTCGCAAGTGCCGATCTCGAATCTGAGATATCCCGTCTTGAGGATCTTGGCTTGTTTACGGCAAAAGAAGCACAAGCTATCAACCGTGAAAGTGTACACGCTTTCTTTGCGAGCGATATCTATTCCCGTCTTGCGAAAAGCAACAATGTTATGCGTGAGAAACAGTTTATGGTTCGCTTTTGCGACATTTCGGTTGACGAATCGCTCAAAGAAATATATAATGATACCGACGGAATGCTTCAAGGTATTGCGGACTGTCTGTTTGAGGAATCTGACGGTTACGTTTTAATTGACTATAAGACCGACCGTGTAAAGACTCCCGAAGAGCTTTTACAGCGTTATTCCAAACAGCTTGCGCTCTATAAAGCGGCATTCGGAGTACTTCTCGACAAGCCCATTAAATCAGCATATATCTATTCGTTTGTGCTGAAAAAAGGCATCGAAATAAATTTATAAAATATTTTTAAAAACCACTTGACAATCAACTCTCGGTGATGTATAATATCGTCCGTAAAGAAAGCAGAAACGTTTACGTTCTCACCTTCAGCAATTGCGCGAAAAGGTCGATAAAGTCATTACCGCACAACTCATTGGGTTGGATTGCGTGATTTTTCGGAGCGTGAACTAAGGTTTGCGCTCTTTTAATTTTACTTACGGAGGTGTTGCGCCATTAGCAACATGGATCATCAGATCAATGAAGAAATCCGCGACGAGCAGATAAGAGTAATCGACGCAGACGGATCTCAGCTCGGAATAATTTCCTCAAAGGAAGCGCTTAATATCGCTATCTCAAAGGAACTTGACCTCGTTAAGATCGCGCCTACGGCAAATCCGCCCGTGTGCAAGATCATGGATTACGGTAAATACTGCTTCGAGCAGACCAAGAGGGAAAAAGAAGCCCGCAAGAATCAGAAGGTTGTTGATGTCAAGGAAGTCAGAATGACCTCAAAGATCGACACCAACGACTTCAACACAAAAGCAAATCAGGCTATCAAGTTCTTAAAGGCAGGGGACAAGGTTAAAGTCTCCATCCGACTTCAGTTCCGCAAGGGTGCGGCACTTCATTCCGAACTGAGCGATAAGCTCCTTGAACAGTTCAAGGAAATGATTGCTGAATATGGCGTATTCGACAAGCCGAGTAAAATCGAGGGCAGAAACATTGTTCTATTCGTTTCCCCCAAAACCTCAAAACAGAAATAATTAAGGAGGACAAAGAAAATGGCAAAGATAAAGGTAAAAACTCACTCCGGAACCAAGAAGCGTTTCAGCCTCACCGGTACCGGCAAGGTTAAGTTCCAGCACGCAAACAAGAGACACCGTCTCATCTCCAAGGATCACAAGGCAAAGAGACTCGCAAGAGGAACTGCTTATGCATCCAAGGCAAACATCGAAGCTATCAAGGCTAACATCCCTTACAAATAAATCACGGGTTGTAAGGACTTATTAAACAAAAGATTTTTATTACGGAGGTAAAGAATTATGGCTCGTGTAAAGGGAGCAATGATGACTCGCAAGAGAAGAAACAAGACTCTTAAGCTCGCAAAGGGTTACTGGGGCGCTAAGAGCAAGCACTTCAAGATGGCTAAACAGGCTGTTATGAAGTCCGGCAACTATGCATATATCGGAAGAAAACAGAAGAAGCGTGAATTCAGACAGCTTTGGATCGCAAGAATCTCTGCTGCTGCAAAGATCAACGGAATGAACTATTCCACTCTTATGAACGGTCTTAAAAAAGCTGGAATCACACTTAACAGAAAGATGCTTTCCGAAATCGCTATCAACGATGCAGCAGGATTTGCTGCAATCTGCGAGAAAGCTAAGGAAGCTCTTAAGTAAGAATTTTATAAAACACGCTCATTTAACTATGGGCGTGTTTTCTTCATAATTCAGATGATTCAGACAGGAGGTCTTATGCTTTTATCAAGTAAAGAAAACCCGATCATAAAGCAATATATCAAGCTTCGTGACCTTAAAAAGGCAAGGACTGAACAGGGCTTGTTTGTTTTGGAAGGCTCACGGATAGTTGCCGATGCCGTTAAGGAAAACGTCACAATAGAGGCGGCTTTCATAACCGAAGAAGCTATCATCAAATATAGTGACACAGCATCTCTTCTTGAGGATAAAATAGGGGACAGACTTTATACAGTCACACCCGACATCGCATCTCGCTTGAGCGACACAAAAGGCTCACAGGGAGTGTTTGCTATCGCTAAAAGGCTTGACAAAACTCTTGATGCGGATAAAATAAATAATGGCGGAAAATTTTTAATTCTTAATTGCGTGCAGGATCCGGGAAACGTCGGCACGATCTTGCGTGTTGCCGATGCCGTCGGAATTGACGGCGTGTTCCTTTGCGGAAATTCCTGTGATATCTATAATCCGAAGATCGTTCGCTCAACCATGGGCTCTCTTTTCAGACTCGCGGTGTGCGATGATTTGTCATATTCCGAGACTGTATCTATGCTGAAAGAAAACGGGGTAAAAACCTATGCCAGCGTTATAGATACCGACGCTGAAAGCGTTCGCGGATTTGATTTCCCCGAAAGCTGTGCTGTTGTCATCGGAAATGAGGGTAACGGCTTAACTCGCGAAGAAGCACTTTTGTGCGACGGTCGCATAACTATTAAAATGAGCGGTAACATAAATTCGCTCAACGCCGCAATGGCAGCGGGAATAATCCTTTGGGAAATGACAAAGTAAGTTTTATATCAAGGAGGTTTTATATATGCGTTCCGAGCTGATATATTGGATGTGGCTCACCTTGGCGTTCGGCCCTGCCAACCCGAGAAAGTGGAATTTTCTATCGCATTACGATTCCGTCAAAACTGCATATGATAAGATCTCATCAGGTGACCTTTCCTACGTCACCCCACAGGATAAGGACAAGGTATCTTCTGCCGCAATAGAACAGGCTCAGAAGATAATCGACTATTGTATTCAAAAAGAGATCAAGATATATTCATTTGATGATGAGCTGTTCCCCGATCGCCTGCGCGAGATTTACAATCCGCCTTCCGTGTTGTTTGTCATGGGCGATATTTCCGATATTGATGACACCATCGTTATAACCGCAATAGGCACAAAGCGTCCGAGCGAATACTCCAAGGTGATTGCATCACGCATATGTGAGGATCTTGCCACTGCCGGTGTTACGATAGCCAGCGGATTCACAGTTGGACTTGACAGCATCGCACATAGATCAGCAATAAAAGCCGGCGGCAAAACAATAGCTGTCCTTCCTTGCGGAATTTTACACGACTATCCGAAGGAAAATGCACAAGCAAAGCGCCTTATAGCAGAGCACGGTGCAGTAATAAGCGAATATTTCCCCGGCGAAAAAGCATCAACACTCAACTTCCACAACCGCAACCGAATCCTTTCGGGAATCGGTCTCGGCACACTTGTGTTACAGGCAGGAAGAAAGAGCGGGACCCTCAGCACGTCATCTTTTGCATTATCACAGGGAAGGGATATCTTTTGCATTCCGCCTCACGAGCTCTATAACGATGATTACGCAGGCGTTATAAATTTGATCCGTGACGGCGCAATACCCGTTTTTGATGCAAAAGACGTTTTGAATGAATATTACAGCATATATGCACATAAGCTGAATCCCGAAGCGGATGTTTTGAAGCATCGCATCGGCGGGCTCTTGTCAGAACCCGAGAAAAAATCATCGAAGAAAATATCTGCTCCGAAACGAACGACCGAAGAAGCACCCAAGCCTCAAAAGCGTGCTCTTCCCGAAGGGCTCGAAGGCGATAACTTAAGAGTATGCGAATACTTGGCGGAAAACGGAGCTGTGCTGATCGACGAGCTTTCCGACGTTTTGGAAATCGACATAACTGATTTGGAGATGCTCTTAACAGATCTCGAGCTCGACGGTCACGTCCGTTCGCTTCCCGGAAACAGATTTTCTATATAATTATTGTGAGGAATCAATTAAATGTCAGATCTTATAATTGTGGAGTCTCCAACAAAGATCCACACAATCAAAAGAACCCTTGGCAGCGACTATAACGTCGTAGCCTGCGTGGGTCATATCCGTGACCTTCCCAAATCCCGTTTGGGCGTTGATATCGAAAACGGTTTTGAGCCGACATACGTTGATATCAAGGGCAAGGAAGCTGTTATAAAGGATATTAAAAAGCTTGCAAAAAAGGCTGAGCATGTATACTTCGCGACCGACCCTGACCGCGAAGGCGAAGCAATTTCATGGCACTTAGCAAATATGCTCGGTTTTGATATAAACGAAAAGAACCGTATAACGTTCAATGAGATCACCAAAACAGGCGTTAAGGCAGGTATCGCAAACCCCAGAACCATAGATATGAATATCGTTAACGCCCAACAGACAAGAAGAATTCTTGACAGAATCGTGGGATATAAGCTCTCTCCGTTTTTGTGGAAAAAGGTCCGCCGAGGACTTTCTGCAGGAAGAGTTCAATCCGCCGCTGTGCGAATGATCGTTGACAGGGAAGAAGAGATCAGAAGCTTTGTTCCCGTTGAGTATTGGTCGGTCGTTGCGAAATTTTTGGCTCAGGGCTCAAGAAAAGCTTTCAGCGCAAAGCTTGCAACTGTTGACGGCAAAACCGCTGAGCTCAAAACAAAGGAAGAAACAGATGCTGTTCTTTCCCGCCTTGACGGCGCAGAGTTTACGGTTTCGATGGTTCGCAAGGGCAAAAGAACGAAAGCCCCTGCCGCACCTTTTTCGACCTCAACTCTTTTACAGGACGCTTCGTCCCGCCTTGGCTTCCAGTCTCGCCGTACAATGAGTGTGGCGCAAGAGCTTTATGAAGGTATTGATGTTGAGGGATTGGGCGCTGTCGGTCTTATCACCTATATGCGTACCGACTCGCTTCGAATCTCCGACGAAGCACGTTTGGCTGCATCTCAGTTCATTCTTTCTAATTACGGAAGCGAATATTTGCCCGAAAAGCCAAAGGTGTATAAGTCAAAGGATAATATTCAGGATGCTCACGAAGCTATCCGTCCCACAATGCCCGAATTGACTCCCGATAAGGCGAAAAGCTCGCTTACTCCCGATCAGTATAAGTTATATAAACTCATTTGGTCACGTTTTATCGCCTCACAGATGTCAGATTGTATCTTGAATACCACAAACGCTTCGATCGAAGCTAACGGCTGTGTGTTCAAAGCAAGCGGCTTCAGCGTTAAGTTCGATGGCTTTACAGCACTTTACGAAGAACCAAAGGACGATAATGAAGAAAACAACGCTTTGCCCGAGCTTTCAAAGGGCGATATCCTCAAGCTCAAGAGCCTTGACGGGCTTCAGCACTTCACTCAGCCGCCTGCGCGCTATAACGAAGCATCTCTTATCAAAGCTTTCAAGGAATACGGCATCGCCCGTCCTTCGACGTATGCAACAACTATAACAACCATACTTCAGCGTTCCTATGTCGAGCGAGAGGGAAGACAGTTCAAGCCTACAACCTTGGGTGAGGTCACAACTGACCTCATGAAGAATCACTTTGAGGAGATCGTTGATCTTAAGTTCACTGCTGATATGGAGACCTCGCTCGATAAGGTTGAAATGGGATCATTGGATTGGCGCAAAATGCTCGATAAATTCTATTTCCGCTTTTCTAATTCTTTAAGCCAAGCTGAAGTTGATCTTGAAGGAAAGCGTGTAAAGATCCCCGATGAAGCCACCGACCAAGTATGTGAGCTTTGCGGCAAGCCGATGGTTATAAAGCTCGGAAAGTTCGGAAAATTCCTTGCTTGCTCCGGCTTCCCGGAATGTACAAACACAAAACGTCTCGTAACCGAAACACCCGGAAAGTGCCCCTATTGCGGAAAGAAAGTTTTGCAAAAGAAGACACAGAAGGGAAAGAAATATTTCGGATGTGAGGATAACCCTAACTGCAAATTCATGACATGGGATATGCCCACCTCAGAGGTATGCCCGAATTGCTCCTCCAGCCTTTTCAGAAAGGGCGGAGCAAAGGGCAAGCTTGTTTGCCACAAGCAAGGCTGCGGGTATGAAAAAGATCTATCATAAAGGAAACATAAAATGACCGTTAAAGTTATTGGTGCGGGTCTTGCCGGCTGTGAAGCGGCTTGGCAGCTCGCAAATGCAGGAATTAATGTCGAGCTCTATGAAATGAAGCCGAAAAAATACACTCCTGCACACAAATATACAGGTTTTGCTGAGCTAGTTTGCTCTAATTCTCTGAAAGCCGAGCGTGTCGAATCCGCTGCCGGACTTTTGAAAGAGGAAATGCGCCGCCTAGGCTCGCTGACAATGCTTGCCGCCCGGGCTTCAAAGGTCTCCGCAGGGGGAGCTTTGGCTGTTAACCGTGAGCAGTTTTCCGATTTCATCACGGAAAAGATCCATGCTCACCCAAATATCACAGTTATTTCTGAAGAAGTAACCGAGATCCCTGATGGCTATGTTATAATAGCAACGGGCCCATTGACGAGTGATGCGCTTTCAAAAAGCATTGCGTCTTTGATAGGTGAGGATTATCTATACTTCCACGATGCTGCGGCGCCCATCGTTACTGCCGAAAGCTTGGACAGATCATTGGTCTTTGAAGCTTCACGCTATGGAAGAGGAGAGCCTGATTATCTCAACTGTCCGATGAATAAGGAAGAATATCTGGCGTTTTATAACGAGCTTATAAATGCAGAATCCGCTCCCTTACATGATTTTGAGCACGAAGGGCACAAGGATTTTAAAGTGTATGAAGGTTGTATGCCCGTCGAGGTCTTGGCAAAAAGAGGCGAGGATACGATGCGTTTCGGCCCTCTTAAGCCTGTCGGACTGACTGACCCAAGAACGGGAAGCCGTCCGTATGCTGTTGTTCAGCTCAGAAAAGAAAATAACGACGGAACCCTTTATAACCTTGTCGGATTCCAGACAAATCTTAAATTCGGCGAGCAAAAGCGCGTTTTCTCGATGATAACAGGTCTTGAAAATGCCGAATTTATAAGATACGGTGTAATGCACCGCAATACATATTTGAATTCACCAAAGGTTTTGGATAAGCACTTTTGCTTCAAGCCTGATCCGAGAATATATTTTGCGGGGCAAATGACAGGTGTTGAGGGTTATATCGAATCCGCCGCAAGCGGAATATATGCCGCAATGTCACTTGCTCGCAAGCTTTTGGGCAAAAGGGAGATCACCTTGCCTGTTGATACTATGCTCGGTGCGCTTGCCAACTATGTAGAGGTCGGCTCCGATCACGATTTCCAGCCTATGGGCTCAAACATGGGGATCTTGCCCGAATTGCCGACAAGGATCAAAAACAAGCAGGAAAAATATGCTGCTCTTGCCGAGCGTGCTCTTGCATCGCTTGAAAGAGTTTTGAATGAGGAGGACGAAATATGAGAATTATTGTTGACGGATTTGGCGGCGACAACGCACCGTTAGAAGTATTAAAAGGTGCTGTTTTGGCACACGATAAACTTGGCGTGGATATAACCGTTGTCGGTGATAAGGATAAGATCAACGCTTGTGCCAAGGACAACAAAATTGATATCTCAGCTCTTTCGATCCATCACGCTGACAGCGTTATGGACGTTTGCTGTGACCCTACTCTGATTTTAAAGAAATATTCCGATTCATCAATGGCTGTCGGACTGAAGCTTTTGAAAAACGGCGAGGGTGATGCATTTGTATCTGCAGGTTCAACAGGCGCTCTTGTTGTAGGCGCGACATTTATCGTCAAGAGATTAAAAGGAATTAAGCGTGTTGCGCTTGCAACCGTTGTTCCTACAACAGAAAAGCCCGTTATGCTCCTTGATGTCGGCGCAAACGCAGAATGCCGTGCTGATATGCTCTTGCAGTTCGGATTGATGGGCTCGGCATACATGAACAAGCTTATGGGTGTTGATAACCCCAGAGTTGCACTTGCAAACATCGGAACCGAAGAGACAAAGGGAAGAGAAGTTGATATCGAAGCATATAAGCTTTTGAGCTCAGCCCCCATTAACTTTGTCGGAAATATTGAAGGAAGACAGGTTCCCTTGGGAGATGCTGACGTTGTCGTTACCGATGGATTCACCGGAAACATCCTTTTAAAGACATATGAAGGCATGGGCAAGTTCATGGGCATCTCATTGAAGAGAATTCTCAAAACCGGTCTTCTCTCAAAGATCGGTGCGCTCTTCGTCCTTAAAAACGTGAATGCATTTAAAAAGAAGATGGACTATAAAGAATACGGCGGAGCACCGCTTTTGGGCGCTTCGAAGCCTGTTTTCAAGGCTCACGGCTCAAGCGATGCTTGGGCGTTCTATAACGCTATAAGACAGGCAAAGACATTCTTTGAAAACAATGTAATAGACGAGTTTTCCGAGGCTTTGGAATCGGTTAAAGCTCAGACAGCAGCGGAGGAATAATTGCTGTGGATAAACTAAAAGAATTCCAACAAATCATAGGATATGAGTTCAAAAACGAAGACCTTTTGTTCGAGGCTTTGTCTCACTCATCCTTTGCGAATGAATCGAAGGAAAGGCGTCAGTCAAACGAACGCCTTGAATTCTTGGGTGACTCTGTTCTTTCGATAGTCGTTTCCGATTATCTTTTTGAAAACTATCGTGACCTTCCCGAAGGCGAGCTCACCAAGACCCGTGCAACTCTTGTTTGCGAAAAAACGCTCCATTCCTTTGCGAACACAATAAAACTCGGTTCTTTCATCATGCTCGGAAAGGGTGAGGAAGCAACCGGCGGACATGAGCGTCCTTCGATAATCGCTGATGCTTTTGAGGCTGTTATCGCCGCAATATATCTCGACGGCGGACTTGATGCCGCAAGAGCACATATACTCAGATTCCTTCCCAAGGATGTTAAGAGTGCTGTTGCAAAGGCATATGACGACTATAAAACGATCCTTCAGGAGATCATTCAAAAGAATCCCGAAGAAAAGGTTGAATACTATCTTGTCAGCGAATCGGGGCCCGACCACAACAAGTCATTTACCGTCCAGGTAAGACTTAATTCAAACGTAATAGGCGAGGGAACCGCAAAAAGCAAAAAGCAAGCCGAGCAGTTGGCTGCAAGGGAATCTCTCAAGCTTATGGGCTGCCTAAAAGATGAGTAAGCACGCAAATATCTCGATATTTGTTCCGCATATCGGATGCCCGAATATGTGCAGCTTTTGCAATCAGCATGCCATAACCGGATCACAGACTGTTCCACACGCGAGCGATGTGATCTTGGCGTGTGAGCGGGCGCTATCAAGCGGAATAGATATAGCTAACACCGAGATCGCATTCTTCGGCGGAAGCTTCACCGCAATCGATCGCTCTTATATGTGCGAGCTTTTGCAGTCGGCATATGAATATGTTAAGAGAGGATTCAAGGGTATCCGTATCTCGACCCGCCCCGATTGCATAAACGACGAGATACTCGCTGTCTTAAAATCGTTCGGTGTAACGACTATCGAACTCGGCGCACAGTCAATGCACGACTCGGTTTTAGCATTGAATGACCGCGGACACTCCCGCAACGATATAATAAATGCCTCTAATCTTGTAAAGCGATATGGCTTTACACTTGGGCTTCAGCTCATGGTAGGGCTATATGGTTCGACTCCTGAGCTTGATATCCAAACAGCCCGCGATATAATTGCACTCGCTCCGAAAGAAGTCCGCATCTATCCCGTGGTGATTTTGGATAACACAAAGCTCGGGAAGCTGTTCACATCGGGCGAATATGTTCCTTATTCATTGGAAAAAGCGGTTGAAATCTGTGCTGATATGCTCGATATGTTTGATGATGCAGGCATAAGCGTCATCAAGCTCGGACTTCATGCCAGCGAAGTCGTTGAAGCTGATATGCTCGGCGGTCTTTACCATCCTGCTCTGCGTGAGCTTTGCGAGTCCTTGCGCTTCAGACGCTTAATGGACAAGCTGATAGGCGATGACAAGGAAGTGACCTTTACAGTATCTCCTAAGGACATATCAAAGGCTCTTGGACAAAAGCGCTCGAATATCGAGTATTTCAACCAAAAAGGCATTAGTGTTTCAATTAAATCAGACATTCACCAGATCGAAAAGATCGTAAAAATACATTAACATCGGAGGTAATAAAGTGTATCTGAAATCACTTGAACTTCATGGCTTTAAATCCTTCCCCGATAAGGTGACCCTTGAATTCGGCAAGGGTTTGACCGCTGTTGTCGGCCCTAACGGAAGCGGAAAGAGCAACATCGGTGACGCTGTTCGCTGGGTCTTGGGCGAGCAATCGACAAAAATGCTCCGCGGCGGAAAGATGGAAGACGTTATTTTCGGCGGAACCGAGCTTAGAAAGCCTGTCAGCTTCGCTTCCGTCACCTTGAATATCGTTAACGATGATCACACCTTGAATATCGACTCTGAAAACGTATGTGTAACCAGACGCCTTTGGCGCAACGGCCTCAGTGAATATATCATCAACGGTAATCAAGTCCGATTGAAGGACATTCTCGAGCTTTTTATGGACACAGGCCTCGGACGCGACGGTTATTCCATCATCGGACAGGGCAGAGTTGCCGATATTGTCGGCAGCAAGTCCAACGAACGCCGTGAGATATTTGAAGAGGCTGCGGGCATTTCAAAGTTCAGATATAAAAAAGCTGAATCAGAGCGCAAGCTAAAGAGCGCCGAAGACAATATCCTGCGCTTAAAGGATATTCTTTCCGAACTTGAGGGCAGAGTTGAGCCTTTGCGCATCCAATCTGAAAAGGCAAAGAAATTTCTTGTTTTGGCAGAATCGAGAAAAGCTCTTGAGATCGCTGTTTGGACGAGAAAGCTTTCCGAGCTTAAGAGCTTGATAAACGATCTTGAGGATAAGCTTTTGGTTTCTCAGGGTGAATACGATCTTCTGACAAATGAGATCGATTCGGGCGAGACTGAGATCATGGAGCTCAACCTTAAGCGAGCACAGTGCTCACAGGCTGTTGACGAATATCGCACAAGAATCTCCGAGCTTGAAGCTCAAAACGCTGAAAAAGCTGCTGATATCGCCGTTTTACGAAATAACATCAAGCACTATAACGACTCCATCGAGGAGCTCAAGAAGAAGCAGAATGAGCTTTCCTTGGCGGGAGAACAGCTTCAGGAAAAGATAAATGAAAAGAAGCTTTTGGCTGATGAAATATCTCTTAAGCGTGACAGCCTGCAAAAAGAGATCGACTTATTGGAGGACAAGCTCCTAAAGCTCTCCACTCAAGCGGAGGAATATGATAAGACCCTCACAGGCTCGAGCGATAAGCTTAATAAGCTCTACATACAAAAGTCATCCCTAAGCTTTGCTATCGCAAACGCCGGATCCACAAAGACAGATTGTGAAAATGCTATTGCAGAAGCAAATTCTATGCATGATGATCTCATCAAGCTGATCGACGAGTCTGATGCTGAATATAAAGAAGTTCAAAACGGCATTAACGATATAAATACTGAAATATCCGAGCATACAAATAAGCTTAACGGATATTCAATGCTTTATAACAAAAAAGCTGAGCATTTAAAGAATGCGACCGCTGAGTATAACAGCTTAGATCTCGAGATCAGAAACCTGACTCAACGCCGTGACATGCTTGTTGACCTGGAAAACAGTATGGAGGGCTTCGCCCACAGCGTTAAGCAGATCATAAAAGCCGGCAAATCCGGTCAGCTACGAGGCGTTAAAGGAACGGTTGCACAGATCATTTCAACCGACTCGAAATACAGCCTTGCGATCGAAACCGCTTTGGGCGGTGCGATGCAAAACATAGTTGTCGATAACGAAGATACTGCCAAAAAGGGTATTCGCATATTGAAGGAAACTAACGGCGGCAGAGCTACATTCCTTCCGATCACTTCCGTCAAGGGCAACGAGCTTAATGTGGATGGCATTGACATGATGGAGGGCTTTGTTGCCACGGCTCACGAGCTTGTTAAGTATGATGATGAATATCACGGCATAGTTTTGTCACTCCTTGGCAGAATAGTGATTGCCGAGGATATCGACCTTGCAACAAACATCGCCAAAAAGTGCGGATATAAGTTTAGAATCATCACTCTTGACGGTCAGGTCATCAACGCTGGCGGTTCATTCACAGGCGGCAGCTCTTCGAAAACAACGGGTGTGCTTTCCCGCAAGAACGAGATATCTGCGGTTGAAAAGAAGATCGAAGCTCTTTCTAAGACTCATAAGCTTTTGTCAGACCGAGTTAAGGATCTGAGCGCTGAAGTCGAAAAGCTCGGCTATGATGTTGAGGGCGAACGCGAGACTATCTCAATAATGGATACCGATAAGGTTCGTTTTGAAGGAGAGCTTGCAAGGCTTAAGCTAGTCGCAGATCAGCACCGTGAACGTCTTAACGAGGTTGAAACAGCCATCAAACAAAATCTCGACAAGATCGCTCAGTGTGAGAATACAGTCATTCAAAGCGAAGCTTCGCTTCATGCTTGTGAGGATGAGATAAAATCGCTTGAGGAGCTTGTTTCCTCTGCTCAAAAGATGGGTACAGAATCCCGTACAGTCCGTGAAAGCTTGTCTAAGGAAATATCCGATAAAAAGCTTTTATCTGTTGAGCTCTCGAAGGATATCGAGGCAGCTTTATTGAACGTCGCACAGCTTGAAGGAAACGCATTACAGTCTCAGACTGATATAGCATTACAAAATCAAAAGATAGAAGAATTCCTAAGCGCTATCAAGGCTGAGGAAGAAAACATTATTGAGCGTGAACGTGAAGCTGAAAATGCGAAGAGCATGATAGCCCGTCTTAACGAAAACATAAAGATTGAGCTTGCAAATGCAATGGATCACGAAAGAATGGCTAATACATTAAGACAGTCTCAGCGCTCAAAACAGGATGAAAAAGAGCGTGTCTCCGCTGAGGTATCCCGTCTTTCGGAACGTCACCAAAACCTTTGCCGTGACAATGATCAGATCATCAATCAGCTTTGGGAGTCCTATTCCTTAACTGTTTCGGAAGCTATCGATCAGGCTGAGGAGATCGAGGACATGCAGGATGCAACAAAGCGCTTGAACGAAGTTAAAAACAAGATCAGAGCTTTGGGCTCCGTCAACACCGATGCCATCGACGAGTATAAAGAAGTGTCAGAACGCTACGAATTCCTGTCTTCTCAGCTTTCAGATGTATTGAAATCAAAAACCGAGCTTGAAAATCTTATTGCTTCTCTGACTCAGAGCATGAAGGAGATATTCTCGGAAAGCTTCGCAAAGATCAATGAGAACTTCAAGAAAATATTTGTCGAGCTGTTTGGCGGCGGTAAGGCTGAACTTGCTTTGACAGATCCCACAAACGTTCTTGAGTCCGGAATCGAGATCAACGTAGCGCCTCCCGGAAAGGTCATCAAAAACCTTTCGCTTCTTTCCGGCGGTGAGCAGGCTTTCGTTGCTATCGCAATATACTTCGCAATACTTAAGCTTCGTCCGTCACCGTTCTGTATCTTGGATGAGATCGAAGCCGCACTTGACGACGTTAACGTGACCCGTTATGCTCAGTATTTGAGAAACTTCACAGATACGACTCAGTTCATTCTCGTAACACACAGAAGAGGTACGATGGAAGAATCCGATATTCTCTATGGCGTTACAATGCAGGAAAAGGGCGTTTCCAAGCTCTTGAGAATGGACATTTCGGATGCTGCGCTTGCCACAGAAAACTAAACTGAAAAGGAGATAAACATGGGCTTTTTTGATAAATTAAAGCAAGGACTTGCGAAAACAAAAAACAACCTTATGGGCGGAATCAACGCTTTGTTCTCAAGCTCCAAGCTCGATGACGATTTCTTTGATGAACTTGAAGAGACCCTCATCCTTTCCGATATCGGCGCCAAGACTGCTGATGATATCGTATCCTCTTTGAAACAAAAGGTTAAGGAAGATAAGATTACCGATCCCGAGGCGGCACGTCAGTGCTTAAAGGACATTATCATCGAAATGCTTGGTGAGGATACTCTGCTTGATATATCCACAACACCGTCCGTAATACTCGTTATCGGCGTTAACGGTGTCGGCAAAACAACAACTATCGGCAAGCTTTCCTATCAGCTCAAGAACGAAGGCAAAAAAGTCTTGGTTGCAGCAGCGGATACTTTCCGTGCCGCCGCAATAGATCAGCTTCAGGTTTGGACTGACCGCGCAGGTGTTGATATCATAAAACACTCTGAAGGTGCCGACCCTGCCGCTGTAGTTTTCGATGCTTTGGATGCCGCGAAGGCAAGAAACGTCGATGTCGTGATCGTTGACACCGCAGGACGTCTTCACACCAAGAAGAACCTCATGAACGAGCTTTCGAAGATATCTAAGATCGTTCATTCCAAAGCCGAAGGATGCGCTCTTGAAGTTTTGATAGCTCTTGACGGCACGACCGGTCAGAACGCAGTTAATCAAGCTCGTGAATTTAACGAGGTCGCTGATATTACGGGCATAATTTTGACTAAACTTGACTCCACCGCGAAGGGCGGCATCGTCATCCCGATCGCTAATGAGCTCGGCGTTCCCGTCAAGCTTGTAACAGTCGGCGAAAAGATAGATGATATCCAACCCTTTAACAACAAAGATTTCGTTAACGCTTTGTTCGAGGATTAAATATGAAACTTATACTTGCATCAAACAACAAAGATAAGCTCCGCGAATTCAAAGAGATATTAGAACCGCTTGGGTTTGAGATCCGCTCTCAGCGCGAAGAAGGAATCAACATTGAAGCCGAAGAAACGGGCGACACTTTCTTTGAAAACTCTGCTATAAAGGCAAGAGCAGTATATGATATCGCTCATTGTCCCGTAATAGCTGATGATTCGGGACTTGAAGTCGATTATCTCGGCGGAGAACCGGGTGTATATTCCGCACGCTACGGCGGAGAAGATGTCGATGACATCGGAAGATGCTATTTGGTTCTTGATAAGCTTAAGGGCGTTCCCGATGAAAAGCGTACAGCTCGATTTGTTGCCGTAATTTCATATATTGACCAAAACGGCGAGCTTTCTCAGTTCAAAGGAACTATCGAGGGCAGGATCGGATATGAGCGAATCGGAGATCACGGCTTCGGATACGATCCCATCTTCATGGTCGGTGACAGATCTACAGCTCAGCTCGATCCTGAAGAGAAAAACAAGATCAGCCACCGCGGAAAAGCATTAATGCTTCTTAAAGAATTTTTAGAAAAGAAATAATTTTTACAGAACGGAGAATAATAAACATGCTTAATTCAAAGCAAAGAGCATATTTGAAGGGACTTGCCGCTAACATCGACCCAACCTTCCAGATCGGCAAAGGCGGCGTTAACGATACACAGGTCGCACAGATCGACGACTATTTGAGAGTTCACGAGCTCATCAAGATCAAGGTGCTCGAAAATTCTATGTATACCTCCCGTGAGGCAGCAGAAGAGATCGCATCAAAGATCGGCGCAGATGTTGTAATCGTTATCGGCTCCAAGGCTGTGCTCTATAAGCCTAACCCCGAAAAGCCGATCATCAATCTCAAGTAATGAAAATAACTGTTTTCGGGGGAACGTTTAACCCCATCCACAACGGCCATCTAAATATCGTTGATGCGGTACTCAGCCGGCTTTGCCCCGACAAGCTGATAATCATGCCGACAGGCACACCGCCTCACAAACAAGCTCAGCGCCTTGTGAGCGACGATGACCGCTTGACAATGCTTAAGCTTGCCGTATCTGATCGGGAAAATGTCGAAGTAAGCGATTATGAGATAAAAAAAGAAGGCAAGAGCTACACTGTTTTAACTCTTGAACACCTAAAAGAGCTTTATCCCGATGATGAGCTTTATTTCGTTATGGGAAGCGACATGCTTTCAAGCTTCCTTAACTGGTACCGTCCCGAGCGTATTATGGAGCTTGCAACGCTTGTCTGCATTTCAAGAAGTGAAGAGGAAAAGCAAAAAGATAAACAGTCTGCTGAGCGTATTGCTTCTGTGGGCGGTAAGTGCATTCTTATTGAGTGCGAGGCTGTAGAAGTTTCGTCAACAGAGGTTAGGAACCTGATATCAACCGACTCAGATATATCTAAACTCGTTCCGAAGTCTGTTGAAGAATACATCATTGAAAGAGGGCTTTATAAAAATGCTTGACAAATTTGAAGATTACAGAGCTTTTCTTGAATCAACTCTTTCGAAAAAGAGATATGAGCATTCTTTATATGTAGCAAGCGAAGCACTAAAGCTTGCCCGTCATTTCGGTGCTGATGAGGAAAAATGCTTTGTTTCGGGACTTTTACACGATATCTGTAAAGAGATGTCCTCATCAGAACAGCTTGAGATGATGAAAAGAAGTGAATATCCGATCTCTGACACTGAAATGAATGCTCCCAAAACCTATCACGGAATTGCGGCTTCTGTCTTTATAAAAGAAAAGTTCGGTGTTACCGATCCCGATATACTTTCCGCAATCAGATATCATACAGTCGCAAAGAGCGGAATGAATCTGATTGAAAAGATACTCTATATGGCTGATCTTATTTCGTTTGACCGCGTATATGAAGACGTTGATTACATTCGCGCCTGTACTTACGAGGATATCGACCGCGGTATGTATGAGGCGATGAAGTTCTCTGTCAACTACTCAGTTGAGCACATAAGAACCATTCCGCAATCGACGTTGGATGCATACAACGAGTATACACTTATCGAGCTTAAACGCATAAGCGACAAAAGATAGGAGATAAAGGATACATCGCCCTTTTGGTATTGATATGTCCAAAAAGCGATTTATCATTGTGTTGGTCTCATCGTGCGCTGTCGCGGGAGCTTTGACCTTTATCTTTCTGAGCGCTGTCGGCTTAGCCGCTCGAACACGGGCAGAAAACAGATACACAGAGCCTGATTATATCCGCTATGCAGCGCAAGGCTACAGCTTTGATACTGTATCTAACAAGACGAGCCTACTCGTTACCGTTACTCATGAGGATACACCGGTTCGTATATCTTTATTAACAATGGATGAGGACAAGCTGACCCTTGATATCCTCGATATCCCGCCGATGATGTATACTGTTGTTGACGGATTCTCGGGAACGCTGGAAAGAGCCTATGAAACCTCTGTCTATAAGCAGATAGTATCAAAATCACTTGAACTTAGGATAGATCATGAGATAGTCATGAGCGCTGACTCTATTGCGACTGCCGTTGATCTTCTCGGAGGAACAACTGCGAATATCGAACGAGCGATAAAAATAGGCAAGACGCATATCCAAAAAGGGAAGGTATGCTTTGACTATGATCTGACACTTGCGATCCTGCTCGATGAAAATGCTTATGACAGCGCTGATAATGTATATATCTATCACGCTCTTATAAGCTCTGTAATAGGAAAGACCAACGATATCGGCACGGTTCAGTCGGTATCAAAGCTTATGAGCCTGCTTCTTAACTCAGCAACAACTGACATGAAAGCTCAGGACATGATCACTGTTGCGAATATAAGCAGTAAGCTCAGGCTCAGAAAAATGAATATACACCTGCTTCCGGGCGAGATTTGTGAACATGAAAACGAAAGAGTTTACAGCATCCACTTGCAAAATGCTGTCTCTCTGTTAGATCAAAGCTTCAGAGTTCACGGCGTATCGATCAGCTCGCTTTCATTTCCCGAGCTCATAAATAACAGCGATTGGTACAGCGATCTTCCCAAGCAGATAAATGAATATATAAACTGACGAATGTGAGGTAGAATTTTATGACACAAATTGAAAAGCTCTCCGAGATCGTGAAAGCGCTTGACTCCAAAAAGGCACAGGATATCAAAGTTATCAAAGTAGGCGACTTGACCATAATTGCCGACTATTTTGTGATCGCAAACGGTACTTCAACAACTCATACAAGAGGTCTTGTTGACGAAGTTGACTTCAAGCTTGGCGAAAAAGGAGAAAACCCCGATCATATCGAAGGCGTTGACGGTGCAAGCTGGATCGCCATGGACTATCACGACATTATCGTTCACGTTTTCTATAAAGATGCACGCGATCAGTATTCACTCGAGAAGCTCTGGAGCGACGGCGAAGCAGTTGACATTAGCTCTTTACTGTGATAAAATTATCTATTATTTGCTTTTATATATGAAAAGAGGCTGACATTAATGAAATACAATTACAGCGAAATAGAAAACAAATGGCAAAAATATTGGGAGGATAACAAGACCTTTGAGGTCGAGATCGATCGCTCCAAGCCCAAGTTCTATGGCTTGGTAGAGTTCCCGTATCCTTCGGGCGCAGGTATGCACGTCGGTCACATCAAGGCATATTCCGGTCTTGAAACCATCGGAAGAAAGAAGCGCCTTGAGGGCTATAACGTTTTGTTCCCGATCGGCTTTGATGCTTTCGGTCTTCCCGCTGAAAACTATGCTATCAAAACCGGTATCCACCCAAGAGTTTCGACAGACAACAATATCGCTCACTTCTCCGACCAGCTCAAGCGTGTAGGATTTGCTTTCGATTGGTCGAGAACTGTTGACACTACTGATGAAGACTATTATAAGTGGACACAGTGGATATTCCTTAAGATGTTTGAAAACGGCCTTGCTTTCAGAGATAAGACTTTGGTCAACTATTGCCCGAGCTGTAAGGTGGTTTTGTCCAATGAAGATTCCCAAGGCGGCAAGTGTGATATCTGTCACAGCGATATCATTCAGAAGTCTAAGGACGTTTGGTACTTAAGAATCACTGAGTACTGCGAACAGCTCTTACAGGGTCTTTCTGAGGTTGACTACCTTCCCAACATCAAGCTCCAGCAGGAAAACTGGATCGGCAAGTCCACAGGTGCATTCGTTAACTTCGAGCTTAAGGGCGTTGACGAAAAGCTCAGAATCTATACGACCCGTCCCGACACTCTTTACGGTGTAACCTTCATGGTAATTGCACCTGAGCATCCTGTAATCGATGCAAATTCTGATGCTCTTAAGAATATGGATGAGATCTTGGCATATCGCACAGAGTGTGCCAAGAAGACCGAGTTCGAAAGAACTCAGCTTGTCAAAGAAAAGACAGGCGTCAAGCTTGACGGCATTAGTGCTATCAATCCCATCAACGGAAAAGAGATCCCGATCTATATTTCCGACTATGTAATGATGGGCTACGGAACAGGCGCTATCATGGCAGTTCCTGCACACGACCAGCGTGACTATGAATTCGCAAAGAAATTCGGAATTGACATAATCGAAGTTATCAAGGGCGGAGATATCACAAAGGAAGCCTATACCGGAGACGGCGAAATGGTCAACTCTGGAGTTCTTAACGGAATTGATAACAAAAAGGACTCTATCGCAAAGATCCTTGAACATCTCGAAGATAAGGGAATCGGCGAAAAGGGAATTCAGTATAAGATGAAGGATTGGGCGTTCAACCGCCAGAGATATTGGGGTGAGCCTATCCCGATCGTTCACTGCGAACATTGCGGAATGGTAGCTGTTCCTTATGAAGAGCTTCCTCTTCGCTTGCCCAAGGTTGAAAGCTTTGAGCCCGGTTCTGACGGCGAAAGCCCTCTTGCAAAGATCGATTCGTTCGTTAACTGCACTTGTCCCAAGTGCGGCAAGCCTGCGAAGCGCGAAACTGATACCATGCCTCAGTGGGCAGGTTCTTCGTGGTACTACTTAAGATATTGCGATCCCAAGAACTCCGAAGCTTTGGCATCAAAGGAAGCACTTGAATATTGGATGCCTGTTGACTGGTATAACGGCGGTATGGAACACGTTACCCGTCACATGATCTATTCTCGCTTCTGGCACAAGTTCTTATATGATATCGGTGCTGTTAACACCTCAGAGCCTTATATGAAGAGAACGGCACAGGGTCTTATCCTCGGCCCTGACGGCGAAAAGATGAGTAAATCAAAGGGTAACGTTGTTGACCCCTTGGACGTTATCGACCTCTATGGCGCTGACGTTTTGAGAGTTTACACTCTCTTTATGGGCGACTATGAAAAGGCTGCTCCTTGGAGCGATTCGAGCGTTAAGGGCTGTAAGAGATTCCTTGACCGTGTTTGGGCATTGCAGGATAACTTGGTCGACGGAGACAGCTACCGTCCCGAGTTCACCTCAAAGATGCACAAGATGATCAAGAAGGTCACAAGCGATATCGACAACATGAAGTTCAACACCGCTATCGCCGCCATGATGACGATTCTCAACGATTTCACTGCTTTCGGCTCTATCAACCGTGCTGAGCTTAAGGACTTCCTTATCATGCTCTATCCCTTCGCTCCTCATATAACCGAGGAGATGTATGAATCGCTCGGCTTCGGCGGATATATCCACGATGCTAAGTGGGCGGCATATGACGAAGCTTTGTGTAAGGATGATGAGATCGAGATCGCAGTTCAGATCAACGGAAAGCTTAAGGACAGAGTCATGATCGCGGCTGACGCTGAACAGGCTGAGGTTCTCAAGGCCGTAAAGGCTAACGAAAAGATCGCCGGCGAGATCTCGGGCAAGACGATCGTCAAGGAAATCTATGTTAAGGGTAAACTTGTGAATATTGTTGCAAAATAAGCATGATAAATTGTGCATAATATTTTTAAATTTACTATTGACTTATTATTTCATTTGAGTTATAATACTTGAAGTTACATTATGTGAAAATGTAAATAATACCTCTGCTACAGGACGGCAAAGGGAGGGAACAGTAAATGGCAGAAGTTCGTGTTGGTAAAAACGAATCTTTGGATACAGCGCTCAAGCGCTTCAAGAGATCCTGCGCTAGAGACGGCGTTATCGCTGAAGTGCGCAAGAGAGAACACTACGAAAAGCCTTCGGTAAAGCGTAAGAAGAAGTCTGAAGCTGCTCGTAAGCGTAAGTACTAATTTAATAGTGCCAAATATGAAGTAAAAGCGAGCAGACTATATCTGTTCGCTTTTGTTTTATTTTTCGGAGGTAAGATTTTGCTTCATAAACCAAATTATGTTTTCAATTCGATCTCGGATATCAGCCTTGCTTTTCTCGAAAAAGAGGGGATCAAAGCGCTTATCCTCGATCTGGATAATACACTCACAACTCACAACAACCCGATCCCCAAGCCTGAAATAAATGCTTGGCTTGATGAGATGAAAGCTCACGGTCTGCCTATGATGATCGTTTCAAACAATCATTATGAGCGTGTGAAGCCTTTTGCTGACGCTTTGGGACTTCCGTTTGTGCCTGACGGTAAAAAGCCGCTTTGCAAAGGCTATAACGAAGCCTGCAAGCGCTTGAAGCTTGATAAATCACGAATTGCCGCTGTAGGCGATCAGATCTTTACCGACGTGTGGGGATGCAAACTGACGGGCATCCGTTCGATCTTTACATATCCCATAGAGTATGAAACCGGTTTCTGGTTCAGAGTAAAAAGAACTCTTGAGAAGCCATTACTTCCCAAAAGAAAGGAGAATGGATAATGAGTGCTATTTTCGGCCCTGCAGGAAGCTCAGAGGATTTCCTCAAAAAGTATAAATCCTCTCTTGATATGCCCAAATATCTGAAAGATATGGGACTTGATGCATTTGAATATCAGTGCGGTCAGGGCGTTCGGGTTTCCGACTCGCTCGGTGCCGCATTAAAAGAAAAAGCAGAGGAGAACGGGATAACCCTTTCGCTTCACGGACCGTATTTCATTTCGTTATCGGGCATCGAAAAAGAAAAGCGCGACAAGAGTATTGACTATATCTTGCAATCTGCATCAGCCGCCACAAAAATGGGCGCTGAGCGTATTGTCATCCATTCCGGCTCATGCGCCAAGCTCACCCGTGAAGCTGCCTTAGAGCTTGCTAAGGACACTCTTATAAGGGCGAGAGAAGCCGCCGTTTCCGAAGGCTTCGCTCACATCCATTTTTGTCCCGAAACAATGGGGAAGATAAATCAGCTCGGCAATTTGGAAGAGGTCTTGTCACTTTGCGAGCTTGATGACACCTTCATTCCTTGCATAGATTTCGGTCACCTTAACGCAAGAACTCTCGGCGAAGTTAATTCAAAGGATGCCTTTGAATACATTCTTAGCTCTATCGAGAACCGCTTAGGAAGCGACAGACTCAAATGCTTCCATTCACATTTCTCGAAAATCGAGTATACTCAAAAGGGCGGGGAATTAAGACATCTCACTTTTGAAGATACTGTTTTCGGCCCCGATTACGAACCGCTGATGGAGCTTGTTGCGAAAAAGAATCTTTCGCCGACATTTATTTGCGAGAGCGCTGGGACTCAATCTTTTGATTCGCTTGCAATGAAACAAAGCTATTTGAAATATAGAAAGGATGTTTAACATGACTAAATTCGAAAAACTCTTCAGCGTTTTGCCTGAGGGTATTGATGCCGCCATCATCACCGATGACCTCAACCGCCGCTATTTCACAGGTATGAAATCCTCTGCAGGTACTGTGATCTGCTTCAAGGATAAAGCATATCTCATCATTGACTTCCGCTACATCGAAAAGGCTACCAAAACCGTGAAGGATGCCGAAGTTATCTTACAGGGCAAGCTTTTCGATCAGATCAATGAACTTTTGACTAAGCACGGTGCAAAAACTGTTGCTGTCGAGTCCGACACAATGACAGTTACTTCACTTGCTATGTATAAAGAGCGCATCACAGCATCAGAGGTTATCTCAACCCGTGATCTAAGCTCAGCTATCGGAAAGCTCAGAATCGTCAAAACTCAGGATGAGATTGACAAGATCATCAAAGCTCAGCGTATTGCAGAAGCCGCTTTCGAGGATGCTTTGAACTTCATCAAGCCCGGCGTTACCGAGCGTGAGATCGGCTTGCACCTTGATTATTATATGCTTTCCCATGGAGCAGAAGCTCTTTCGTTCGATACCATCGCTCTCACAGGCGCTAACACTTCGCTTCCTCACGGCGTTCCCGGGGATACGGTTGTTATGCCCAACAGCTTCGTTTTGATGGACTATGGAGCAAAGTTTGACGGCTATCATTCCGATATGACCAGAACTGTGTGTGTAGGCACTCCTACCGATAAAATGGCTGAGGTTTATGAGACTGTATTAAAGGCTCAGCTCGATGCTATTGCCGCTATCAAGGCCGGTGTTGTCGGTTCTGATATCGACAAGATCGCCCGTGATGTTATCGCAGATGCAGGATATGGCGATAAGTTCGGTCACTCTTTGGGCCACGGTGTCGGAATTGAGATTCACGAAGCTCCCAACGCCGCTCCGTCAAGCACTCACATTTTTGAAGAAAACATGATCGTGACCGTCGAGCCCGGTATCTATCTTCCTGATGAGTTCGGCGTAAGAATCGAAGATTTCGTCGTTATTAAGCCTGATGGCTGCGAAAACATGACTTTGGCAAAGAAATCTCTCATTTCTTTGTAATAAGTACTTGCAATATTTGAGTTTATAGGTTATAATAAACTGTAACTTATTGTTGTATACTATGCGACAATGATTTGAAATTTAACACTTTGATGCGGATGGCTTCGCTTATGCTTTGCGATCCCTCAAGAAGAAGGAGGAAACACTAATATGATCACAGCAGGTGATTTCAGAAACGGTGTAACATTTGAAGAAGACGGCAACGTATTGCAGGTAGTTGAATTCCAGCACGTTAAGCCCGGTAAAGGTGCAGCTTTCGTAAGAACCAAGACCAAGAACGTCATCACAGGTTCCGTAATCGAAAAGTCCTACAACCCCACAGCTAAGTTCCCCACAGCTTTCATTGAAAGAAAGACAACAAACTATTCTTATGCAGACGGTGATATTTACTACTTCATGGATTCCGAAACCTATGAGATGATCCCTGTATCTAACACCGATGTTAGCGATAACTTCAAGTTCGTCAAGGAAGACATGGAATGCACACTCCTTTCCTATAAGGGTAAGGTATTCGGCGTTGAACCCCCGACGTTCGTTGAACTCGTTATCACTCAGACTGACCCCGGTTTTGCCGGCAACACCGCTACCAACGCTCTCAAGCCTGCAACTCTTGAAACCGGTGCTGAAGTAAAGGTTCCTTTGTTCATCAACGAAGGCGAAACCATCAGAATTGACACAAGAACCGGCGAATATATGTCCAGAGCTTAATTCTGCAAATCTTTTTAAAACACAATATCGCTGCCAATCAAACGGCGGCGATTTGTTTACTGACTTTAAGGAGGTTATTATTATGAATTTAACCGAAAAGGCTGCATATCTTAAGGGTCTTATGGACGGTCTTAAGATCGACGACTCCACCAACGAGGGCAAGGTCTTGCTTGCACTTTATGATTTGGTTGCTGACATCGCTGATGCTGTTGACGAAATTGATCATGACGTTGACGATATCGTTGAGTTCTGCAACGTTTTGGACGAAGACCTCGCAAACATCGAAAACGATCTTTATGAAGATGAAGACGACGATTATGATGAAGATTATTGCGACGATTGCGACTGTGATTGCTGCGATGATGAATGTGACTGCTGTGACTGCGATGACGACTGCTATGAAGTAGTTTGCCCCACTTGCGGTGACACCATCGAACTCACACTCGAAATGGTCGAAGAGGGCTCTATCGAATGCCCCGGCTGCGGTGAGCTTTTGGAATTCGACATCGAAGAAGAATGCGACTGCGATTGCGAGGAATGAGCTTTTAACAAAACTGAATATCAATTCGTTTCGAGGCGAGGTGTGATTCCTCACCGGCGGTAAAGTCCGCAAACAAGGCGCTCGCCTTGCCGACACGGTGAAATTCCGTGACCGACGGTACAGTCCGGATGAAAGAACGTAATCAGCAATTTAATGCGCCCTCGTATATGTGGGCGCATTTCTTTTTCGGAGGTTTTATGCGTAACTCAAAAACTCTAAAACTGACCCTTGCGGCACTTTTCTCTGCGATCGCATTTTTGACAGTCTTTCTCTTTCGAATACCTGTCGTATTATTCTTAAAATATGAAGCCAAAGATGTGATCATTGCTCTTGAAGCTTTGATTCTCGGCCCCGGCTACGCTCTGATAACGTCTGTCGTTGTCTCGCTTATCGAGATGGTGACGATAAGCGGAACCGGTCCCATAGGCGCCGTTATGAACGTCCTCTCAACAGCTACATACGTTCTTCCGGTTGCTCTTCTTTATAAGCGCAAGAAATCGCTTACAACTGCCGTTACAGGACTTGTGCTCGGTACTGTTATAATGACAGTTTGTATGCTTTTGTGGAACTACCTCATAACACCTTGGTATATGGAGACTCCCCGTGAGGTCGTCGCAGGAATGCTTTTGCCATATTTCCTGCCGTTTAATCTTATGAAGGGGATTCTCAACACTGCATTCACGCTATTGCTCTATAAGCCGATAATGAACGCTCTGCGCCGAATGGGCTTGCTTCCCAAAAGCGAATCAACACAAAAAGGCGGTACGCTGGCGATTGTAATTAACATTGTTGCCATCATAATTGTGGCAGTAGCGGTTGTTGCATTGATCATTATCAATCTTTAACCTATAAAATCAGCTTTTGTTAATGCAAGAGCTGATTTTTTTGTTGACAAGCGTCAAATGATGTAGTATAATACTATCCGAACAATAACCCTTATCAAGAGCGGTGGAGGAATCAGGTCCTGTGAAGCCCGGCAACCTGTTATCAAGGTGCTAAATCCTGCGGTTAATTCCGGAAGATGAGGTATATACCAATTCTTTGTTGTGCCCGGAATCCGAGCGCAATTTTTTTATCTATGAAAGGAAGTATAACGATGAGAACATTATTCACCTCAGAATCAGTTACAGAAGGCCATCCCGATAAAATTTGTGACCAGATCTCCGATGCTGTGCTTGATGAAGCACTTCGACAGGATCCTATGTCCCGCGTAGCCTGCGAGACATCCACAACAACAGGTCTTGTTTTGTGCATGGGTGAGATCACCACAAAAGCAACACTTGATATCGATGCTATCGTTCGTGAGGTCGTTGCTGATATCGGCTATGACAGAGCAAAATACGGCTTTGATGCCAACACCTGCTCGGTCATTACCACCATTCACAAACAGTCTCCCGATATCGCTCAAGGCGTTGATAATGCACTTGAGGGAAGGGAAGAGAACGCATTCGACACAGGCGCAGGCGATCAGGGCATGATGTTCGGCTATGCATGTAACGAAACTCCCGAGCTTATGCCAATGCCTATCTCCTATGCTCACAAACTTACAAAGCGCTTGACCGAGCTCAGAAAAGACGGAACTCTTAGCTATCTTCGTCCCGACGGAAAGAGCCAGGTTACGGTTGAATATGAAAACGGCAAGCCTATAAGGATCGACGCTGTCGTGATCTCCTCTCAGCACGCACCCGATATCTCTCACGATCAGATCGAGCGTGATATAATCGAGCTCGTTATCAAGCCCGTCATTCCTGCTGAGCTTTTGGATGAAAATACTCACTATTTCATCAACCCCACGGGCAGATTTGTCATCGGCGGCCCACAGGGCGACTGTGGCTTGACAGGCAGAAAGATCATCGTTGATACATACGGCGGATATTCTCGTCACGGAGGAGGAGCGTTCTCCGGCAAGGACCCGACAAAGGTCGACAGATCCGCTGCATACGCTGCACGCTATGTCGCAAAGAACATCGTTGCCGCAGGGCTTGCGTCAAAGTGCGAGATTCAGCTCGCATATGCAATAGGTGTTGCTAACCCCGTTTCTGTATTGGTAGAGACCTTTGGTACAGCGACCGTTGACGAGCAAAAGCTTGCGGATGCAGTTAATAAGGTGTTTGATCTTCGCCCTGCTGCAATTATTGCGTCTTTAGACTTAAGAAAGCCTATATACCGTCAGACCGCTGCATACGGCCACATGGGTCGTGAGGATCTGGGCGTATCGTGGGAAAGAACAGACAAGGTAGAAGAGCTCTTGGAAGCAGTTAAGCAATGACGATGAAAAGTTCCGAAAGGCTATCTCCGATAGAAATTGCGTTTATAATCATTGCTTTTGCGATAGTCGTTGCATCGCTGAGCTATGTGATCCTGATGAATTATGATCGCTCGCCGAGCAGTATTGAGGTCAGCCTCGACGGCTATGACGGCGGATATGACGTCAGCGTTATAAATCAAGCTGATATTGATGACTTCATGGCAGTAAGCGGCATCGGTCAGGTTAAGGCGAGCGAGATAGTCGCATACCGTGATGCTCTCGGCGGTTTCGAAGATGTATATCAGCTTCTGGATGTCAAATCCATTAACGCTCAGCTTTTTGAAAGTATTATATTGCACTTCTATTTCAGCGACGCCCAATCGTCTTCCGATTCACTTTCGGATTCTGTTTCAGGCGTGAGTTCTGATGTTGATGTAATAGCCGACGAAGCCATAGAACTGCCTGCTGATGATATCACGTACTCGGGTGAAACCGATACTGCCGAACGTAAAAGCGTTAATATCAATTCGGCATCGGCGGAAGAGATAGAAGCTTGTCTTTTGATATCGTCTGATCAGGCGGATCAGATCGTTGAGATCCGTGAACTTATCGGCGGATATTCCAACAGAAGCGAGCTCGCTCTTTGCAGTCTTATTTCAAATGAGCTTTACGGCGAGATAAAAGACTATATTGAGTTGCAGTAAAAATTGACGTCTTTTTGCATAAAATGCGATCAAAAATGCTATATAAAATTATCAGTTATTTTCTGATTTTTTCGAAAAAAACACTTGACAAACACACACTTCAAGAGTATAATTAATACTCGTGGCACGGATGAAGCCGTGCTGGAGTGGATGCTGATATAGCTCAGTCGGTAGAGCGCATCCTTGGTAAGGATGAGGTCTCCGGTTCAAATCCGGATATCAGCTCCAGAATAA
The DNA here is from genome assembly GCA_964650705.1 of uncultured Oscillospiraceae bacterium. Lineage (GTDB taxonomy): Bacteria > Bacillota > Clostridia > Oscillospirales > Ruminococcaceae > Faeciplasma. Next base: position 194,300 of record CAZYUJ010000002.1, on the reverse strand, counting down.
AATAAGCATAGGCTTTGGCCTATGCTTATTTTATTTTACAGTTGCTACCGATGCAGAATCGAGAATGCGAAGCATTCTCTTATTTTGCGCTTTACAGTCTTTAGCATCAAGCAAAATAAGGGCGCAAAATTGTTTAACATCCGGATATCATCATTTAACTCAAGCATAGGCTTTGGCTCATGCTTATTTTATTTGCGCTCAGCAATACCATGATAAAGTGAATTACTGTTTTGTAATTGTTTATTAACTGAACTGTAACCCGAAACCTCGGTTTTCGGGTTTTCATTTTTTTCGGGATATGTTATAATAACGCCAAAGGCGGTGGTCATTATCAAATTGAAGCACTTTTCTTTGTTAACCCTTATTATCGGTGTCGCTTTACTGATTGCCGGACATTTTATGCTGTTGATAAACGATACATATGATGTGCGGCTATTAGACGTATGTCTAATGTTCTTTGGGATCTCTTTTGTCATAACCGCGCTGTTTTGCATTGTATTTTCAAAGACAGTAAAAACAAGCCTGGCTATAAAAACCACAGCATTATCTGTATCTCTGTCAGCAGTGGGTGCATTGGGATTGACCTGCGCTCTAAATTGGATTTCCATATGTGCATTTAGTGAGGTCTCAAGGTATCCGATAGAATACCCCGTCAGTATCATTTTGGGCTTTGCAAGCTTCTTCGCCTTCTGTGTGCTGATAGGCGTCTATTTAAAATTCAGAGGTGCCTGTCCATCAGTTAAAGGCTTTATAATCGATGTCTTGACAAGCATCATATATCTGCCTGCGTTTTTGTTTTCCTTTGCCTATTTATATAATCTATTAAACGATTTCTTGAGTTTAATTCGATAGAAATATCTTATAACATTATATTAAACTATTTACTTTTACTCACTGATTGTATATAATGAAATTACAAAATAATACTGCGAGGTGCAACATGAAAGAGTTTAAGGGCTATCAAAAAGGCATCAACCTCGGCGGTTGGCTGTCTCAATGTGATTACACGATTGAAAGATATGAAACATTCATCACCGAAGAGGACTTCAAGCGCTTTTCAAAATGGGATATCGACCACGTCAGGATCCCCGTCGATTACCCTCTTTTAGAAGAAGAGGACGGCACACCTACTCCTCACGGAATGATGTATTTACAGCGTGCTGTTGATTGGTGCGGTAAATACGGACTTAACATGGTGCTTGATCTGCACAAGGCTCCCGGCTATTTCTTCAATAATAGGGAAGAGCAGCGTTTCTTCTATGACGACGACCTTAAAGAACGCTTCTATGCGCTCTGGATGCGCTTGGCGACCGCGTTCGGCAAATATAGTGACCGCGTTGCTTTCGAGCTTTTAAACGAGGTTACGGAGCCCAAATATTCAAAACCGTGGAACGAGATCGCCAACGAGTGCATTAAGAGGATCCGTACCGTTGCACCCGATACATATATCCTTGTGGGAAGCTATTGGAACAACTCCATCGACTCGATGAAGGATCTCGATATGCCCTATGATGATAAGATAGTTTATAACTTCCATTGCTATGATCCCTTCCTCTTTACACATCAGGGCGCAAGCTGGTCGTGGGGAATGCCGACCGACTTCAGAATGAATTTCGGTGCAACCAAACAGGAATATATTGATGCACAAAACAAGCTCGGAATTTTCGACGGCTTCATGAAGTATGCTCCCTCAGAGGTTATTGACCACACCTTCTTTGAATGGAGATTTGAGCGTGCCGTCAAGCTTGCCGAGGAGCGAAACGTTGCGCTTTATTGCGGCGAATACGGTGTAATAAACAACGCTGATCCTTGCGAGACCCTTGAATGGTATAAAGCCATTAACACAGCATTTAAGAAGTGCGGCATCGGAAGAGCCTGCTGGAGCTATAAGTGGATGAGCTTCGGCCTTATCGACGAGCACATGAAGGATGTTCACGACGAACTTATTAAATATCTCTAATATAAAAAATCCCTACCAAGCGGTAGGGATTTTTTATATTATGTAAAATTACAATTCGATAGTAACTGTCTCAGTACCCGCTTCGCACTTAACTGCGATATCAGTTCCCGAAACCTTAACTATGAAGTCAGAGTCGGTCTTTGTGTAGCAAACAGTGATCGTGTTACCGCATCTTGTTGCCTTGATATCACAAAGCTTGTTAGCTTCCTTGTCATAAATAACGGTCGAAGCTTCACAGCCATCAGAAAGCTCATAGATAACAGCCTCAGCGTTTGTAAGGTAATCATATTCAAAGTCTCTTACAAAGTCGCCGTAAGTAACGATAGAGTTGGGACGAGCCAAAATAGGCATCTCAAAGTAGCTGCAGGTTTCTCGGTACCATTTTTCGCCTTCGTAAACCTTGCCTGTAATAATATCAGTCCATCTTCCTTCGGGAACATAGAACTCAGCTCTTCCTTCATCATTGAGGATCGGAGCACACAACAGGTTATCACCGAGCATATACTGTCTGTCAAGGGTCAAAGCCGCAGGATCGTTCGCAAAGTCAATTACCATCGCTCTCATCATCGGAACACCCTTAACGTGTGTCTTAACAGCCTGAGAGAACATATAGGGCATAAGTCTGCCCTTGAGCTTAGTGAAGAATCTCAAAACGTCACAAGCTTCCTCGTCAAAGAGCCAAGGAACTCTATAAGAGGAGTTACCGTGAAGCCTTGAATGAGTGGACATAAGTCCGAATGCACACCATCTCTTATAGATGTCGGGAGTAGCAGTAGCCTCAAAACCGGAAATATCGTGTGAGAAGAAGCCAAAGCCCGAAATACAAAGCGACAATCCGCCTCTGATGGTCTCTGCCATAGAGGAGTATTCTGCAGAACAGTCTCCGCCCCAGTGAACAGGGAACTGCTGACCGCCTGCTGTTGCGCTTCTTGCAAAGAGACAAGCCTTGTTTTCGCCATAGTATTCCTTCAAAACGTCAAATACAGTCTTGTTATAAAGATATGTATAATAGTTATGCATCTTGATCGGGTCAGCGCCGTTATAGTATACGACGTCGGTTGGGATTCGTTCACCAAAGTCGGTCTTGAAGCAGTCAACACCCATCTCACAAAGCGCGCGGAGCTTCGAAGCATACCACTCACAAGCTTCGGGATTTGTGAAGTCAACGATTGCCATACCGGGCTGCCACATATCGCATTGGAATACAGAACCGTCCTTGTTTAGAATGAAGTAATCGTTTTCGACGCCTTCATCAAAGAGCTTTGAACGCTGTGCTATATAGGGGTTGATCCAAACACAGGTCTTAAGTCCCTTGTCATTGTGGAGTCTTGCTAGCATTTTCTCGGGCTCTGGGAACTGTCTTGTATCCCACTCGAAATTACACCACTCGAATTCCTTCATCCAGAAGCAGTCGAAATGGAATACCTGTAAGGGGATATCGCGCTCTGCCATGCCGTCGATGAACGAGTTGATAGTCTTTTCATCATACTTTGTTGTGAACGAGGTCGTAAGCCAAAGCCCGAATGTGTAAGCAGGGGGAAGGGCGGGCTTGCCTGTAAGTGTAGTATAGTTAGAGATAACGCCCTGAAGATCCTCGCCGCCTATTATGAAGTATTCAAGGCTTTCGCCGGGAACAGTGATGGAAACCTTGGAAACTGTGTCTGATGCAACTTCATAAGAAATATTGTCAGAGGAGTTCACAAACACACCGTATCCGTTTGAAGATACATAGAAGGGCACAGACTTATAGCTCTGATCGCAGCATGTTCCGCCGTCAGCATTCCAGATCTGAACGCTCTGACCGTTTTTGGTGAAGGTCGTGAACTTTTCGCCAAAACCATAGATATATTCACCGACAGAAAGTGTCAGTTGTTCTCTTATATAAGAGGTGTTTTCGTCCTTGGGATATGACCAGAACGTATCGTCGATCTGAGCATCCAAACGGCGCTTTGCGCGGCTCTTATCCTCTTCGATGTATGTAAGCGCTCTATAGCTTCCGCCTGTAAGGTGTCTGCCGTTATAGTAATACTGAACCCTCCAGTCTTCCTTGCTGATCTTAACGCTTGTCTTGCCCGATATCATTTCAACATACTTTTCTGTATTATTGATAACAGGAGTATAGCCCTGATCCTCATTGAGCTCAAAGTGAGGGCCACAGTCAACGGTTCCTCTGTAATGAACAACGCTTACCTTGATCACATCTTCCATTGTGGAAGTGAATGTCAGCTCGAAGTTTGGTCCCCCAAGTGTCTGTCCGCGGTTCCATATGTGCGTAGGCGTAGCCAAGACCTTGATGGAGTTTTCATCAGTCTCAACTTCATAAGCCTGATTAGCATAGTTAACATTATAGCCGCGCTGATTAAGCCAATATCCGTCTGCAAATTTCATGATTCTATATTCCTTTCTTATAATTACTTACTTATCTATTCGACCGAAAGATATTCTTCCGGTATATAGCTTAATACTTTGTCTATCGAATCTTGTGTAAAGCCGTCAGCACCGTGATCCGAGAGCATATCATTTGTATATTCCGAATAGGGAACAATGTGAATGTTTGAATAGTTATAGCCATACTGAGTGATGATAGGGATGGCTTTGATGTTCTCTATAGATATCTCACCTGTCAAGAGGTTTTTGGTAACGGTAAGGTCACCGAGTATGCCAACCAATGCCTTCGGGTCAGACTGTGCTGAAACGAAATTTCCAAGACCGTAATAAACAAATCCCTTTGTGCCGTCGTCACGCTCTATAAACTCCATTGATTGAGCAGTATGCGCCTGTGTACCGATTATGATATCAGCACCCCATTCGACCATAAGCCTTGCCATGTTGATTTGGCTTGTCTTGAGCTCATTGGATATCTCGGTTCCGAAGTGAGCCGAAACAATAACAACGTCTGCGATCTCTTTCGCTTTTTTGATCTGAGCCTCAATAAGCTCGGTTTCATTCAAATATGTAATTTCTGCAGCAGCATCGTCTTTGAGCTTCAGCCCGTTTGTGTGCTCCATATATCCCAAGAATGCAAATGTGATTCCATTCACTTCAAGAGTTCGGATATTCTCCATGTCGCTGTCGTCACGGTATGCACCGTAGCTTACAACGCCCTCAACCGAATCCCAAAAATCAAGAGTTGCCAAAAGCCCTTCTTCATTTTTGTCGAGAATGTGATTGTTAGAAAGCGATACGGCATCGAAGCCGATCTTTGCCATGTATAGACCTAAATCCTCGGGCGAGCAGAATCTCGGATAGTCGCTCGGCTCGAATTCGTCTGTAACGACAGTTTCCTGATTCAAGATCGCAAGATCCGCCGATTCAATATATCTGACGACTCTTTCATATACGTAGCTGAAGTCATACCCATCGATATCATTCTTGCTTGCACGTCTCTTTGCTTGATTATAAATAGAGCGGTGAATCAGATTATCGCCCGCACAAACGATTCTGACACTTGAAAACTCCGGTTCGGGCTCAGAAGTTGTCGTTGTGGCTTCCGTCGTGGTTTCTGGCGGAGTCGTTGTGATAACTGTCATCTCCTCGCTCGCCATAGTCGTCACTTCCGGGGGGGACAGCGTCATATCTTCTGTAACAGAAACATTACCGTCGGTCTGAACATCGACCCTTACGCAAGCTGACAAAGACATCAACATCGCAATACACAAAAAAGCGCTCAAAGCTTTGTATATTCTTTTCATATTGTCACTTCTTTTAATATAAAATATACTATCATTATACCAACAATGCTCATAGTTTTCAATATCAAAAATCGCAAGCGACGTAACAAAATGTGTTTCATATTTTACTATAGATAAAACAAAACCTCCCTCATACAAGAGGGAGGTCTGATTATAAGAGCAATTATGCCAAATACTTCTTCAATGTCTCTCTGACAGCACCTTCACCGGAAATGAGGCTCACAAACATCTCTTCGATCTTTGTATCCATTCCAAGCTCACAAAGGTCGGAGCCGAAGATGTTCTTGTTTGCCAAGATCTCCTTGATCTGTCCGTTATAAGTCTCGGGCTTTCCGACTTCGATTCCCAAAAGCTTGGGCTTAAGATCGCCAAGCAAAGGATCGCTCGAAACAGCCATTTCATTCAAGCTGTCATCAACACCCAAAAGATATCTTAACCAACCTGCGATCGCCAAAGGAATTGCAACCAGCTCATCGGTCTTGTTAAGAGCTGCATAGCTCTTGATGGTTTCGCCGAATCTGATTCCGACCTTCTGGGAAGTATCCGTAGCGATTCTCTGGGGAGCATCGGGCATGAAAGGGTTGGGGAGTCTTTCGTTGACGACTTCGTCAATAAATGCCTTGGGGCTGACTATCTTAGGATCTGTAACCACAGGAAGTCCTTCGACGTAGCCGAGTCTGTTAACAAGCTTAACAAGCTCTTCGTCCTTCATTTCTTCGCAGATAAGGGTATATCCCAACAAGCAGCCGTAAACAGCTAAAGCTGTGTGCAAGGGGTTGAGGCACGTTGTAACCTTCATGCGCTCAGTCTTGTTAACGGTGTCTCTGTCAGTAAGGTATACGCCCGACTTTTCAAGCGCAGGTCTTGAGTTAGGGAACTTGTCCTCAACTACCAAATACTGAGGTCTTTCTGCGTTAACGAAAGGAGCGATAAACGTGTTCTTAGAGGTCACGATGGGAGCCATGCATTCGATTCCGGCCTCGCCAAGCATCTTTTCAACGCTCGCGTCAGGTCTGGGAGTGATCTTATCGATCATTGACCAGGGGAATGACACCAATGCTTCATCGCTCAAGTATTCAACAAATCCTTCTTCTGCATATCCTTTTTCGACCCAAGCCTTAGCGATCTCCAAGACCGCAGACTGAACCTTTTCGCCGTTATGAGAGCAGTTATCCATACTTACAACAGCGATAGGATATTTTCCTGCGTTATATCTTTCCAAAAGGAGCGCACAAGTAAAGCTCATTGCGTGACGAGCCTTTGCGGGGCCGTTCTCAATATCAGCCATAACGAGTCCGGAAAGATTTCCTGACATATCCTTGATGGCATATCCCTTTTCAGTGATGGTGTAGCTGACCATCTGCAAGGAAGGATTTCTGAAGATCTCCTTAAATCTTGCCATTTCAGCTTCATCCGAGGAATCCGCCTTCAAAGACTCAACAACTGATGCTATAACTTCGCTTTCGGTGGTTCCGTTAGCATTAAGAGTAACATTTAAGGTGAGGTTATCGTTTGCTCTGAAGATCCTGTCAATGATCTCATAGTCAAAGGTATCAGCAGCAATGATTCCCGTATCGGCAAGACCTTCGTTCAAAAGCTCCTGCTGAAGCGATGCAATAAATCCTCTGAAAATATTACCTGCGCCAAAATGAACCCACGAAGGGTTAGCCTTTGTGTTTGCAGTAACAGTTTCTACATCGAACTTGGGGAGCTTAACACCTGCATTCTCCCAAGTGTGTCTGTCCTTGATTGAATTCAAACTAAGCTTCATATATTTCTTACCTCTTAATTACTTGGCAGCCTTGCAAATAGCTTCCCAAAGACCGTTGATATATGTGCAGCCCAAAGCTCTGTCATAAAGTCCGTAACCGGGACGTCCGACCTCACCCCAGATCATTCTGCCGTGGTCAGGTCTGATATATACGTTGGGGCAGGTGTCGTAGATAGCCTTCATGATCTCATACATATCGAGGTCACCGTCAGAAGAAAGGTGACTGGATTCACAGAACTTGAAGTCATTATAGTGCTTAACGTTTCTGACGTGCATGCATCCGATTCTGTCCATCTCACCGAAGTGGCGGATAATAGCAGGGATATCGTTCTTTACGTTAGAGCCCAAGGAGCCGGTGCAAAGGCAAAGTGTGTTGCAGGGGCTGTCAACGAGCTTAACGATCTTGTCATAGCCTTCTTGAGTATGTGCAAGTCTGGGAAGTCCGAAGATCTTCCATCCCGGATCGTCCGGATGGCAAGCCATTACAACGCCGCATTCCTCACAAGTGGGAATAATACCCTCAAGGAAGTATTTGTAGTTTGCCAAAAGCTGTTCTTCGTCAACGCTTTCATACATCTTCAAAACTTCTTCAAGCTTGCCGAGTCTTTCAGGCTCCCAACCGGGAAGAGTAAAACCGTTGCAGTTTTCAGCAGTGCGTTTTACAATGTCAACAGGGGAGAGGTTCTCGAGCTCAGCCTGATCGTAATACATACTTGTAGAGCCGTCTTCATTAGGTCTTGCGAGGTCGGTTCTCATCCAGTCCAAAACAGGCATGAAGTTGTAAACGATGCACTTGATGCCGTATTTTGCAAGGTTTCTGATGGTGATGCGATAGTTTTCGATATACTCATCTCTTGTGGGGAGACCGAGCTTGATGTCTTCGTGAACATTAACGCTCTCGATTACCTCACATTCAAGACCTGCTGCATGAACTTCATCAACATAAGCCTTGATCTCTTCTTCTGTCCAGACTTCACCTGCAGGCTTATAGTCCAATACACCCATAATACCTGTCATTGCGGGGATCTGTCTGATCTGCTCGAGGGTCACGCTGTCGCTGTCCGAGCCGAACCAACGAAATGTCATTTTCATAGTTTAAAATTCCTTTCAAATGTATTTTGAAATACCATACACATTTATATTATCACATAATTGATATATTATCAAGCGATATATCACAAAAAATTCAGCAATTATATTGCAGGTTGTCTGAAAATTTAAAAATGTTTATTGACTTATTTTATAAACAATGTATAATTATATTGATATATTATGGCGTAAGTATACGCCGATTATAGGAGGATGTATATGTCAACCAATCACGAATCTATTTGTAAACGTATCTCCGATATCGGTATCGTTCCCGTAATAGCTATTAACGATGCCGACAAGGCAGTGCCTTTGGCAAAGGCTCTTTGCAAGGGTGGCTTGCCCGCTGCTGAGATCACCTTCAGAACAGCTTGTGCTGCCGAAGCCATCAAGCGCATTCGAGAATCCGTTCCCGAAATGCTCGTTGGCGCAGGTACTGTACTTACAGAAGCTCAGGTAGATGAAGCAATAGAAGCAGGTGTAGAATTCATCGTTACCCCCGGCTTCAACCCTCAGATAGTTAAATACGCTATCTCCAAGGGTGTTGAGATCATGCCCGGCACAGCAACTCCCGGCGAAATGGAACAGGCTATGACCTTGGGTCTTGACGTTGTAAAGTTCTTCCCCGCAGAACAGAATGGCGGTATTGCAAAGCTCAAAGCTGTTGCTGCTCCTTATTCAAAACTTAGATTCATTCCTACCGGCGGCGTAAACGCAAAGAATCTTAACGATTATTTAAGCTTTAACAAGATCCTTGCTTGCGGCGGCACCTGGATGGTCAAGCAGGATCTTATCGATGCTGAAAACTGGGATGAGATCACACGCCTCACCAGAGAAGCCGTTAACTCCATGCTCGGTCTCGAGTTCGCACACCTTGGAATCAATGCTGAAAATGCTGATGATGCTGTCGCTACCGCTAAGCTCTTGGGCACAATGTTCGGATTCGACGTTAATGAGGGTAACTCAAGCGTATTCACTGCAAACAAGAAGATCGAAGTTGTCAAGAACCCCGTATACGGCAAGAATGGACATATTGCTATCGCAACAAACACAATAACAAGAGCCGTTGCATATTTCAAATCTCTCGGCTATGAATTCGTAAGCGAAGAGACCGTTGCAAAGGGCGCTGTTTATTTCAAGAATGAGATCGCAGGATTTGCTATCCATCTTGTACAGAAAAAGTAATTAAATTAACGGAGGATATTAAAATGGCTAAAAAGGTTATTACATTCGGCGAGATCATGCTAAGACTTGCCCCTAACGGATATTACAGATTCTTTCAGAACGATCAGATGCAGGCAACCTTCGGCGGCGGTGAAGCAAACGTTGCTGTAAGCCTTGCAAACTACGGCTTGGACAGCGTTTACGTTACAAAGCTTCCTAAGCACGCTATCGGTCAGGCTGCTGTTGATTCCCTCAGATATTTCGGCGTTGACACCTCGAAGATCGTTCGCGGCGGCGAAAGAGTCGGTATCTACTATCTCGAAAAGGGTGCTTCTCAGAGAGGATCTGTTTGCATCTATGACCGCAAGTACTCCTCTATCCAGCAGGCTACAACTGCTGATTTCGATTGGGATTCCATTTTCGAAGGCGCTGACTGGTTCCACTTCACCGGCATCACTCCTGCTTTGGGTGAAAATGTTGTTGAGATCTGTAAGGAAGCTTGCATTGCTGCTAAGAAGCGCGGCGTAACGATTTCCTGTGACCTTAACTATAGAGGTAAGCTCTGGACAAGAGAAGAAGCAAACAAGGCAATGACTGAGCTTTGCAAGTATGTTGACGTTTGCATATCCAACGAAGAGGACGCTAAGGACGTTTTCGGTATTGAAGCTGAAGGAACTGACATCTATGGCGGAAAGCTCAATCACGACGGCTATAAGAGCGTTGCAAAGCAGCTTGCTGACAAGTTTGGCTTCTCAAAGGTTGCTATCACATTGAGAACTTCCATTTCCGCAAGTGATAACGACTGGGCAGGTATGCTCTATGACGGCGAGGATTATTACTTCTCCAAGTCCTACCATCTCCACATCGTTGACCGCGTTGGCGGCGGCGACAGCTTCGGCGGCGGACTTATCTATTCTATCCTTTCCGGCAAGTCCTCTAAGGACGCTATCGAGTTTGCAGTTGCAGCTTCCGCACTCAAGCACTCTGTTGAAGGCGACTATAACCGCGTAAGCGTTTCTGAAGTCGAAAAGCTCGCAGGCGGCGACGGCTCAGGAAGAGTTCAGAGATAACTATTTCTATTTTCGGAGATAATTAAATGAATGTATTGCACACGATTATCGAAACAGGACTTCCTTATATTATTTCTGCATTAGAAATAATGGGCATATTCGTTGTCACATGGACAGCCATAAAGTCGTTTTGGGAATATATCCAGAATGCTTTCATGAAAAAGCATCTCGACCTTAAGTTCAACCTTGCAAACGGACTTGCAACGGGTCTTGAATTCAAAATGGCATCTGAGATACTTAAAACCGTTCTCGTAAGAGATATGGAAGAGCTTTATATACTGGGTGCAGTAATTCTTTTGAGAGCTTTGCTCAGTGTTCTCATTCATTTTGAAATGAAAAAAGAAAAACACGAAAACTGATAACCGAAACGGATGTGAGAGATCACATCCGTTTTTTCATTTTGTGTAACATTTTCCGTGCAAGATCTGTTATTATGGATGAAAGATATCTTTCACGAAAGGAGTGAGCGATTTGGACGATATTCAAATAGTCGAGATGTTTTTAAACCGAGACGAACAGGCGATTGAACACACAAAGCAAAAGCTCGGCAAGCTTCTGAACGTGATTTCCTATAATATTTTAGAAAACATATCAGATGCCGAGGAGTGCATTGCCGATACTCTTGTTCAGCTTTGGAACACGATCCCCCCGAAAGAACCGACAAATCTGACGGCATACGCCTGCAAGATCGTGCGAAACATTTCTCTTAATAAGCTTGAATCGCTTTCTGCCATAAAGCGAGGAGCAGGGAAGGCGAGCGTCATAATCGACGAATTTTCCGAGGTGATCCCCTCGAAGGAAAACGTTGAGGAAAGGATCGAGCAAAGCGCATTGACCGAAGCTATAAACAGGTTTTTGCAAACTGTCTCTAAAGAGAGTCGTATAATTTTCGTAAAACGCTATTGGTTCTTTAAAAGCGATGATGAGATCGCTGCCGAGCTTTCGGTCACAACAAATAAGGTCAGAACCTCGCTCTGTCGCACAAGAAAGAAATTAAAGGATTATTTATTGAAGGAGGGTTACACACTGTGAAAGATTTAGAATATATCAAAGCCTTAACAGATATTGATGAAAGCTTTGTTCAAGAGGCAATGTCCTCAAATAAAATTAAGGTTACGAGTAAGCTTTCGAAGAAATTAATCGTTGCCGTTGCCGCTGTTTTGGCTTTGCTAACATTATTGGCTTGCGTTGATAACGGAATCACCTTAGTCGACTCAGTAGAAGATGATATATTTACGGATGACGGTACATTAGAACCCGCTGAAGTGCGTTTGAAGGAGATATGCGAAGAATACGGTATGCCCACGGACATGGGAATTGATGATGGATATGCAGACTGTACTGGATATTACTATCAAGATATGCAAATCGGTGATTATTACTATGAATTCGGTTATGTTTCTACAGGGCACAAAATCTTTGCTTTCTATCTTACAAACGACAATGAAAGTGAAATCAAAATAGAAACATTTCAGATGCTTTGCAATGAAACGGAGGATGAGTTCAAAACAGAAACAGAATACAAAAAGAATTGTGGTACAACAGTTATCATGCGTGATGTTGAGGAAGGGTGGAAACTTTTCGGATCTGGGTCATATTTCTCGGGAGAAGCTATAAATGAGAATCTACCTTTTGCTGAAAATATGTGGTATGGTAAATGTAAGGGCGGAAGTGGATATTCTCATTTGAATGATAAAGCTGTTGAATATGCTGATATTGTATACAAAGAATTTAATAGTGATTCTCACAGAAACGAATTCGTGAATAGATAATAAAATTAAAAGAGCTTCATCAAAGGAAGCTCTTTTAATTTTCACTCACCCCGCCACGCAAACTTTTCCATCACAACGCGTCCATCGTCATCAAACTCAACGCCTTCAGCTTCCAAAAGCTCGCGTTGGCGATTTATTCCGCCGAATGCAAATGCTTTTGACAGCTCGCCGTTTTTCGTCACAACACGGTAGCAGGGGATAGCCCCGGGATCGGGATTTACATGCAAAGCATATCCCACAACTCGCGACCATCTCGGGTTTCCTGCCATCATCGCCACCTGCCCGTATGAGGCAACCTTGCCCTTGGGGATCATTTTCACAACTTCATAAATTCTTTCAAATGTATTCATATCACAAAAAGTTTCGCCCACCGTTTTTATGCGATGGGCGATCGATGTTAATTAATAGTTTTCTTTTCTGACTTCGAAGAAGCTCTGAGGATGAGCGCAAACGGGGCAAACAGCAGGAGCCTTCTTGCCCATTACAAGGTGACCGCAGTTGCGGCATTCCCACATTGTTTCATCAGCCTTTTCGAATACCTTCTGCATTTCAACGTTATTAAGAAGTGCACGGTATCTTTCTTCGTGAGCCTTTTCGATAGCGGCAACAGCTCTGAACTGATAAGCAAGCTTTGTGAAGCCTTCTTCCTCAGCTTCCTTAGCAAACTTGTCATACATATCTGTCCACTCATAGTTTTCGCCTGCAGCTGCAGCAGCGAGGTTTTCAGCAGTTGTGCCCAATTCGCCCAAAGCCTTGAACCACATCTTTGCGTGTTCCTTTTCGTTTTCGGCTGTGTTGAGGAAGATAGCAGCGATCTGCTCATAGCCTTCCTTCTTTGCAACGGATGCAAAGTAAGTATACTTGTTTCTAGCCTGAGATTCACCTGCGAAAGCAGTCATCAAATTCTGTTCTGTTCTTGAGCCTTTAAGTTCCATAGTTTCTTCTCCTATCAAATTAATTTGTTTTATATGAAATGATGCATTTATTAAGCATCATTATTCACCTTTGCTTTTACAATCGTCACAAACATAGTGTGCGCTCACGTCATATGCCGTTATATCAATGCCCAAATGCCGCTCAAGCTGTTCCTTAAACTGAGCAACAGGAGCAGGGAAGTCGGTTATCTTCCCGCAGATATCGCATATCGTATGCCCGTGAGTATTCAATGATTTGTCATATCTGTCGGGTTTACCGCTGACGCTTATAAGTCCGATCTCGTTCGATTCACACAGCTTACCCAAGTTTCTGTACACAGTTCCAAGAGCTATGTGAGGCATTTCTGCCTTAGCAAGCTGATATATCTCTTCAGCTGTCAAATGACCGTCGGCTGCTTCGATTATCTTTTTGATAAGTAGCTTTTGTTTTGTCATTGTAGCCTCCGTTATGCTTTTTAGGAATCATTCTCAAAATTATAATATCAAATAGATTTCAATTTGTCAATAGCTATTTTCAAAAAAATTATGGTGATAATGATGAAAACATTTATCAGATCAAGTCGCTGATTTTATAAAACGTAGAATGTGTCACAAAACCTTGACTTGTGCGAATAAAAGGGAATATAATCGTATTAATCTATTTTATTAGGAGGAAGATCTGATGAAAGCAATTAAGTCATATTTAAATCATTTGTTTATTGACGGACTTTCAGGAATGGCGTTGGGTCTGTTCTCAACCCTTATTATAGGAACGATCGTCGAACAGATAGGAAAGCTGATCGTCGGAGACATCGGTACATACCTTGTAATGATTGCAGGATATGCAAAAGCGTTAACAGGTGCCGGAATCGGCGTCGGAGTTGCGGCCAAGTATAAATCAAGCCCGCTGGTGACTGTTTCAGCGGCTGTCTGCGGTATGGTCGGCGCATTCGCCGGAAAGATATCTCTTTCGAACTTCACATCAGGATCGATGACTTTCACGGGCCCCGGTGAGCCTTTAGGCGCATTTATTGCGGCGTATGTCGCTATCGAGCTCGGCACTCTTGTTTCTGGCAAGACTAAGGTCGATATCATCGTGACACCTCTTGTATCCATAATCAGCGGCTCGATCATCGGAATTCTCCTAAGTCCTCCGATATCCTCGTTCATGAAATGGATAGGAAGCCTTATCAATTACGGCGTTGAGCAGCAGCCTGTCATAATGGGTATTATCGTTTCTGTTTTAATGGGCATGGCGCTCACTTTGCCGATAAGCTCTGCCGCAATAGGCGTTTCACTTGGCCTTAGCGGAATCGCAGCAGGCGCCGCAGCCGCAGGTTGTTGTGCACAGATGGTTGGCTTCGCTGTCATGAGCTACCGTGAGAACAAAGTCAGCGGCTTGATTTCACAAGGAATCGGAACTTCAATGCTTCAGATGCCGAATATAATCAAGCATCCGCTTATATGGCTCCCTCCGATCATCACAAGCGCAATAACGGGCCCGATTTGTTCAGCAGTGCTTGGAATGGTCAACAATGCAACAGGATCGGGCATGGGCACAGCGGGTCTGGTCGGACAGTTTATGGGATACGCTTCAATGGTCGAGGCAGGAGTCGAGCCCGCTATCGCTATATTGGAGATCGCCATAATGCATTTTGTGGCACCTGCGATCATATGTCTGGGCATCGCTGAGGCTATGCGGAAGGTCGGTCTTATTAAACCCGGAGACATGAAATTGAGTGTATAAATAATGAATACCGCATCTGCAGTGTAAGGTGGTTCCACTTTACACTGCTTCTTTTTATATTTGACAAATTGCGTCATCGTCTTGTAGTAGAATTATCTCATCCATGATTATTATTTTTTAAAAGGATGATTTAAATGCTGAAGAAACTTAAACTCGCTGTTCATAACGCCGGCGTTCAGAAATATTTATTAACTGCGCTTTTAGCTGTTTTTACGGCAAATTCGACGGTTCTTGGCTATTCTTCGCCGCTCGGAGCGGTCATATCAGCGTACCTGCCGATGAACCTAAGCATCGTTTTTGTGGCTGTAATGTTTATATCGCGCGTGCTCATCGGAATTGATGCTCTTTCTTTAGCAACGCTGTTTTCCTCGTTGATAGTATGTCTTGTGAGGTTTGTACGTTCAAGGTTTAATGTAAAGAAAAAAAGCTTTACACATTTGCTGTATCCGCTGTTTGCGTATTTTGCTTGTGCGCTGTTGTTTTTAATTGCTTTTTCTTCAGAGCTGACCGATTACCTGATCGCCATAATCTTTTGTGCAACTGTTTTTGTTCTTTCATTATCCTGCTCAAAAACAAGTGATAGCAACATATCTCCGATCATCTTTGTTGCGGCGATCACTCTTGCTTCAAGCATCGATCTCATATATATAAATATAGGCAGGATATTAGGGATATATTCTGTTTTGGCAATAGGATATTCATTCGGTGCGGTCAGCGCTTGCTATGTCGGGATATTGGCTTCTATCGGTGTATCGCTATATGATCCTTCTTTGTTTCAAACAACGGTTTTTGTATGCGTGATAGCGTTGATCTGTGCAAACAAGGGGACAAGCAAAAAGCTTCAGATACCGATATACTCTGTCGCAACGGCTATCATATGTGCCGTGCTTTCAGGCTCTGACATAAATGCGATCGGTTTCGTAATCGACACTTTAATATCAAGTTCGCTATATCTTTTCACAGACATGAAAGCGTTTGCTTTTGTTTCTGCTCATGTTTCGCACTCGAATGTTTTTGATAGTGCTTCAAATCTCGCTATATCACATATCAACTCTCAAAAACACGCCGTATCGTCTGTTTCGGAGCTTCTGAAAAAGATATTAAATGCTTCTTCCGGGAGCAAAACCATAGCTCCGCTTGATTCAGTATATTCTGATATCTGCATGAGATGCCAAAACCATAACTTTTGCTATAAAGCCGATTCATCAGATCCTAAAACAGCGCTTTCTTCATGCACCAAGAGAAAAGAGGTCGAAAAGCATATAGATCTCATAAAGCACAGAAACGAATATATCTCAAAGCTTTCCGCTTCGAGACAAGTCAAGCTCGGAGAAGCGATATCAACTCTCGAGCTAATTTCAAACGTCATCTCCGATATATCAGTTCGATCAAATAAGATACGGAGTCTCAATAATGAAATGACAAATAAGCTGTCATCTCTTCTTGCGGATAATCGGATCGATGCGTCGGCGTGCTATGTATTCGACGATAACAGCATATATGTCGATATAAAAAAAGGACGTAGAATAAGCGAAACGAAGCTTTGCCTCATCATTGGCGATATGATGAACTATGATTACTCATTGCCCGAAGTCACAGAACTCGGCGGTCTTTTGCGTTTTAGCTTCCATAAGAAGCCTCTGTATCGTTTTGACTGCGGCGTATATACGGAAAGCGCAGACGGAAGCGATAGCGGCGATACCTTTGAATATTTCACCTTCGGAAATAAGCTATATTGTATCCTTTCCGACGGAATGGGCACGGGAAAGAGCGCAGGCATCAGCTCCTCATTGCTCATATCATTGCTAAAGCGGCAGCTCCTTTGCGGTATGGGGGAGGAGGCAGCAATTTCTGTCGCATCTGTGGCAATGAGATCTGTCGGAACCGATGAATCATTTGCAACACTTGATCTGCTTGCTGCGGATTTGAATACGGGTGAGCTAAGGTTCATCAAGGCGGGCTCCTATAAGAGCTATGTGATAGGTGAGGGGATATGTGACATTTCAACAGGCGGGTACCCAATCGGTATTTTGCATGATATAAACACAAAAAACGTTTCAGTCAATATAACATCTGATGTAACGGCGATCGTCATGCTTACAGACGGCGCTAAGGATATCCCGTATCAGCTTATCGAAAAAACGGTTCGTGAACAGATCGCTTTATCGAGTGAAGAGATTGCTCAAAACATCTTTGAAAGTGCAAAAAAGCTTCTATACTGTGCACAGCGTGATGACTTAACGCTCGCAGTATTAAAAATCGAAAGAGAACCCACAGTTTGATATGTCAAACTGCACAAAAATAGTTGTTGTAAATGTGCTAATTTGAAGAAATTGTCTAAAAAATATTGCAAAATAATATTGTATTTGTTAGAATATATCTGTTAGATTGCGCCCGGTTTGTGTGAAGCATTTTCGCACTTATCAGACCGATCGTTTAAGTTATATTCTGGGCTTGACGGTATTGTCTTTTGGTGAATATCACCCCGGCAAAAACCTTAATCCAAAACCGAATAACTTGGAATTAAATACACCCGAAAGGAAGAAGTAGTTATGTATAACAAAAAAGAATGCGTTGCAATGCTACTCGCAGGCGGTCAGGGCTCGAGACTTTATGCTTTGACCCAAAACGTAGCTAAGCCCGCGGTACCCTACGGCGGTAAGTACCGTATCATCGATTTCCCTCTTTCAAACTGTGTAAACTCCGGTATCGACACAGTCGGCGTTCTCACTCAGTATCAGCCTTTGGTACTTAATGATTACATCGGCAACGGTCAGGCTTGGAACTTGGATCGCTTCAACGGCGGTGTCCACATCTTGCCTCCTTATCAGTCAAATTCCGGCGCTCAGTGGTATGAAGGAACCGCTAACGCTATCTATCAGAACCTTTCCTTTATCGACAGATATGATCCTGAATATGTTGTTATCCTTTCCGGTGACCATATTTACAAGATGGACTACTCTGATATGCTCAAGTTCCACAAAGAAAAGAACTCTGCTTGCACGATCGCAGTAATCGACGTTGAGCTTCACGAAGCTTCTCGTTTCGGTATCATGTTCGCTGACGAAAATGACGCTGTATACGACTTCGTTGAAAAGCCTAAGGAACCCAAGAGCACACTCGCTTCCATGGGTATTTACATATTCTCTTATCCCGTATTGAAGAAGTACCTCATCGAGAATGAGATGGATACAGAAGCTACCAAGGACTTCGGTAAGAACATCATTCCTTCACTTCTCGAAAACAAGGAACCCATCTTCGCTTACAGATTCGACGGATATTGGAAGGATGTCGGAACGATCGACAGCTTGTGGGAAGCAAATATGGATCTTCTCAGCCCCACGGTCTCTTTGGATCTCTATGATCCCAACTGGAAGATCTACTCAAACAACGATTCCCGTGCTCCTCACATCATCGGCAAGCACGCAAAGATCCAGAACTCTATGGTAACGACCGGATGTGTGATCGACGGTTCCGTTGAATTCTCGATGATCTCCGGCGGCGTTACTATCGAAGAGGGTGCTGTTGTAACCAGCTCGATCCTTATGCCCGGCGCAACCGTAAAGAAGGGCGCGATCGTTGAATATGCGATCGTCGGCGAAAACAGTGTTGTTTGCGAAGGTGCACACATTGGCGCAAGCCCTGAAACAATGGAAAACAGAGATGACTGGGGCGTTGCTGTTGTCGGTCATGAAGTAAACGTTAGCGAGGGCGCTGTTGTAGCTCCCAAGCAGATCATTTCAAAGGATATTTAAGGAGGGGATAACTGTGAGTTATAATATGACAAATGTTTTGGGCATTCTTTTTGCTAATGCTCACGATGAAGCTCTTCCTGAGCTCACTTCCAACCGTGCTATGGGCTCGGTGCCTTTCGGCGGAAGATTCAGACTTATTGACTTCCAGCTTTCCAGCATGGTAAATTCGGGTATGTCCACAGTTGCTGTGATCACAAAGGAAAACTATCAGTCGCTTCTTGATCACGTCGGTTCCGGCCGTAACTGGGATCTCGCTCGCTCTGACGGCGGACTTACAATTTTGCCTCCCTACGGCAACATTGACGCAGGAAGATACACCGGCAAGCTCGACGCTTTATATAATGCTATCGGTTACATCAAGAAAGTTCCTTGTGAATACGTAATCATTTCTGACTGTAACGTAATCACCAGCATGGATTATTCCAGACTCATCGATGAACACATTGCTTGCAACGCTGATATCACCGTTTTGGCACACACAGGTGAGTTCACCGCTAAGGAAACCGAAGTTTCCATGTCCTATAAGGCTGATGAAAACGGAAGAGTTACCGAAGTTGCCATCAACCGCGAGAAGGATTGCTCTTGCTCATTGGGTCTTAACGTATACGTTGTCAATAAGCAGCTCTTGATCGACCTCGTTTCTGACTTAGTTCCCAGAGGAAAGTATAGCTTCGGAAGAGACATCTTACAGTCTATGCTTGGTGAGCTCAATATTCATCTCTACGAATATAAGAAGGCTTATACAAGAGTTAACGACCTTGAAAGCTACTATAAGGCAAGCATGGAACTCTTGGATCCCGAAAAGCTCTCAAAGATCATCTTGAAAAAGAGACCTGTATACACCAAGATCCGTGACGATGCTCCCGCTAAGTACGGTCTTGATTCCAGCGTTACCAACTCAATGGTCGCTGACGGATGCGTTATCGACGGTATCGTTGAAAACTCCATCCTCTTCAGAGGCGTTAAGGTCGGCAAGGGCGCAGTTGTTAAGAACTGCATCCTCATGCAGGATACGGTCATAGGAAAGAACACAAAGGTTTCCAATATCATTACTGACAAGGTCGTTACCATCAGCGATAACTTGGTTATCTCTTCTTCCGAAAACAATCCGCTCTATATTGCGAAGAACCGTAAGCTTTGATAAAATGATGTTTGATCCGTATATACGGCAGCTTTATAATGCTGCCGTATTCGGCATTGATGGCTAGTTTATATCTAATTTGGAGGTTATTATGAAAATACTTTATGCTGCAAGTGAGGCTTTGCCTTTCATTGCATCAGGCGGACTTGCTGACGTCGCAGGATCGCTTCCTGTTGCATTAAACGCTGCGGGAAATGATTGCCGCGTCGTTATGCCTCTTTATTCAACTATCAAAAAGGACTTAAGAGATTCCTTGAAATTCATTTGTGAATTTTCTGTACCTGTTTCTTGGAGAAATCAGTATTGCGGAGTTTATGAAGGAAAAGCTAACGGCGTTACATATTATTTGATCGATAACGAGTATTACTTCAAGCGAAATACCATCTACGGTCATTATGATGATGCTGAAAGATTCACTTTCTTCTCAAGAGCTATCCTTGAGATGCTTGCTCACATCGACTTTATGCCGGATGTTATGAACTGCAACGACTGGCAGACTGCTTTGGTTCCTGTGTTCTATAATGTTTATTATAAGCACCTTGATGAATACAAGAACATCAAAACTGTCTTCACCATTCACAACATTCAGTATCAGGGACAGTACGGAATGGATGTCTGCGGCGATATCCTCGGCTTGCCCGATTATTTAAAGAGCATCGTTGAGTATGACGGTTGCGTTAACTTCATGAAGGGTGCCTTCGAGTGTGCTGACAAGATCACTACCGTTTCTCCTACATATGCTGAAGAAATTTTGCATCCTTACTTCTCACACGGATTAGATCCTGTCCTTTCCGGTATGCAGTATAAGCTTACAGGCTTCCTTAACGGTATCGATCAGAACGTCTATAACCCCGAGACAGACCCTGCAATTCCTGCTCACTATAACGTTGACAATAAGGCAGGAAAGGCTGTCTGCAAGAGTGAGCTTCTCAAAGAAATGGGCTTGCCCGACGGAAAAGAACCCGTTATCGGTATCGTTACACGTTTGGTTTCTCACAAAGGCTTGGATCTTGTTAAGTGTGTATTCGAAGATATGGTTCACTTGGGATATAAGTTCACCATTCTCGGCTCGGGTGAAAAGATCTATGAAGACTTCTTCAGAGAAATGGCGTTCCGCTATCCCGACAGAGTTGCTGTAACCATCGGCTTCATTCCCGATTTGGCTCACAGAATCTATGCCGGTGCTGACATCTTCTTGATGCCTTCTCAGAGTGAGCCCTGCGGCTTGGCTCAGATGGTATCTCTCAGATACGGTACTATTCCGATCGTTCGTGAAACAGGCGGACTTAAGGACAGCATCAAGGATTGCGGCGGCAAGGGCGGCAACGGCTTCACCTTCAAGACATATAACGCTCATGATATGCTTGATGCAACTGTTCGTGCAAGAGCTTATTATGATCAGAGAATGAAGTGGGGCAAGCTTGTTAGCCACGCTTTGCGTGAAGATTTCAGCTGGGATAAATCCGCTCAGCTTTATATCGGACTTTATAAAGAAATTGTCGGATAACCCTTTACAAATTGCTTAATTTATGCTAAAATAACTGACGTTGTGTAATGCAACGTCAGTTATATGATTTGCGGGTATGGCGGAATTGGCAGACGCGCATGGTTCAGGTCCATGTGAGAGCAATTTCATGCAGGTTCAAGTCCTGTTACCCGCACCAAGCAAAAGCCCCCTTGTGGGGCTTTTTTGTTTGTCGTGAGCTAGATATGCCATGCGGTGTTTCGACTATGTTATATATAAAAAATCTCCCTCTCCTCGAATCTGAGGGGAGGGAGCATTATTTTATCTAACGCGTTTAAGTTGCCATTCTTCATAATTATATCCCGCCGTATGCACAAGCTCAAACGTCTCGGAATTATAGATCTGAAGCAGAACGTCACAGTCGGTATTACCTATATACACAAGGCTGTCATATTTGACAGTTCCGTACCATCCAAGATTGTCCATATAGGTTCTTATATAGCTGTCCTGTTCATATAGCTCACAGTCATTTGAAAGAGTCAAAACAACGTCGAAATCGCCGCCGTAGCACGCCAATAGCTTATCATATAGGCTGTTCGCAGCCTCGATCTTTCCGACCTTATAATCAACGTACTCCTTGTGATCTTCGATCCAATATTCGTTTTGTGAATAATCATCAAGATCATAGTTAGTGCTTATGTATTCACCGAGCCATTCGGTGACCTTTGCCGCACCCGTAAAGTTGAGGTGGTTATTGTCCGAATACATATCGGTCGAGAAATCAACGATCCCCATATTAAGCATATTGACATACTCAGCATTGATGTAATAGTCGACCATCTCACCGATGGAGTTAGCAGCTTTTTGACAGGATTCGCTCGCAGGGAAGGGGAGATATACGCACAAAACAGGAATATCCTCTTCATAGCAAAACTTCAAAAACTCTTCAAAATATTCACAGCAAACGCTATCAAGCTCTCTTGTCGCCTCGGTACCGATCGACCAGTATTGAACCCCTCTGCCCATACCGATAAGCATGCTCGAGCCCTTTTCGGGGTTAGCGATGACGTTGAAATCACGCTCATCAAGCTCATCCCAACGGTTGTGGTACATCATCAAGTTGAACACGAAGTCAAGTCGGTGTTCATAGTTATCAAAAATATCAAGCGAAGCTTGAAGCTTGTTCAATGAAAACGGGATCTCATCGAACTGGACGTGTTGCTGTTCGATTCGGTCGCCTCTGTATTTTCCGTTACCGTCCTGATATTCGAACAAGCCGAACATATCGATGACAACGAGCTTCGGATCTGTATATTTCACAATATCCTTAAACAGATAGTAGCTTTCCGCAGGTGTGCAATTCGAATATCCCCAGTTATATGAGGATATTCCATAGTCCTTCCAAAGCTCCATAGGAAGAACGCTGTTCCATGTGTGGCTGGTGCCGAGGAAGATGACGTCCAGGTTTGTTTCAGCCTCAAAAAAGTCAGTATACTTTTCTTGCGCTTCCTTATATTCCAAAAATTCTCCGCAAGCGTGAATCGAGAATGCAAGCAATATCGCAAAAACAACGCCATGAACGAGATGTTTGATTTTTGTTTTCATTATTCACGCCTCCTTAGAATTGGAAGTAAATAAAGTTAGCCGCATCATATCCTGAGCCCCAAATGCCAAATACTAAGATAGAGCAAATAGCGATTATGAGTACTAAGCATCTAACGATATAAGGTGCCTTTTGTATGTAATATCTAACGCTTATGCCAAAGTGCTTGAAGATATCCGCTATAAGCAGAATTACGATGCAGATCAGCATAAGCTTGAAGTCTTTTTCTCCGAGACCGCACATATATATTCCGCCGTCTTTGAATATGCTAAAGTTATCTGCTGAGAAAAGACTGCTTATCATAGCGAAGGAGTCTTCGACCGTGTTTGCTCTGAAGAATATCCATGAGAAATCGACAAGTACAAACGTTATTATCATCTGTATGAATCGTAACAGGAAGAACTTTCTTGAGATATGCAAAACTTTGCAGATCTTCTCACGAATCGGCATCAATATCTCACCGACGACCTGATATACACCGTTGAGTGCGCCCCAGATGACAAAGGTAAAGTTAGCGCCGTGCCAAAGTCCGCTCACCAAGAAAACGATGATTTTGTTAAGATACTTTCTCACAACGCCCTTTCGGCTTCCGCCGAGAGGAATGTATAAATAATCTTTAAACCAAGAGGTAAGGGAGATGTGCCATTTTCGCCAAAATTCAGCGACTGTAACGGACAGATAAGGAGCATCAAAGTTTTCCATAAGGTCGATGCCAAGCATACCTGCAGTGCCCATTGCGATAGTGGAATATCCGTAGAAGTCGCAGTATATCTGGATCGCAAACAAAACTGTCGCCAATGCAATATACCATCCGCCGAAGCGCTGATAGTCACCGTATACTGTATCAACAAGCAACGCTATTCTGTCCGCCAAAACGATCTTAAGGAAAAATCCCCAAACCATTAAGAATAAACCGTCTCTTGCCTTAACATAAGAGAATTTCTTCGGCACAGCAAGCTGCTTTAAAAGGTTCTTTGATCGCTCAATAGGCCCTGCCACAAGCTGAGGGAAGAAGGAAACGAAAAGCGCATATCTGAAGAAATTCTTTTCAGCATATATCTCATCGCGGTATACATCAATGGTATAGCTAAGAGCCTGGAAAGTATAGAAGGAGATTCCTACGGGAAGCAAAACGTCAACACTCGGGATATTAAGCTCGATATTTATGAGCTCAAACGCAGATCTCAACGAATCAATAAAGAAGTTTGAGTATTTGAAGTAGCAAAGAACAGCAAGGTTTGAAACGATAACGAAACCGACACCGAGCTTTTTAACAACGGTCTTCTTTTTGTCTGTCCAGTTGCGTTTCTTAACGAATTCGATGAGCAATCCGCCGGCATATGTGCATGCTGTCGAAAATAGCATTAAAAGCGCATATTTTGCGTTCCAGCACATATAGAAATAGTAGCTCGCAACAAGCAGCCACAGATATTTTATCTTTTTGGGAATTATAAAATATATCACCAAAACGATAGGGAAGAAAATCAAAAATTCAAGAGAATTAAAGAGCATATTTTATCTCCGTATATAGTGTTCCAAACTGAATTAGGACAAAAGCCAAGATCTAATGTCTTGGCTTTTATCAAAGAAAGGAGTTCAATTATGAAAGATTACTTTTTCTTAAGAGCTTTAACAAGCACAACTACGCAAACAGCCAAAACTACAACGGCGGCAGCGATAACAATGTACAAAACGGTGCTTGTTGATGCTCCCGAGGATCCGTGAGCAACAGCATCCAATGTGATGTTATCGAGATAGATAGGAGCAACAGAACCGCTCTTTGTTCTGATCTCGACAGTGTTTTCGCCGGTCTTGAGCTTAACGTCGGATGAAACAGTTGACCAGTCATCAAGAGAAAGAGATGCCGCCATATCGGGAAGGCTGACCTTCTTTCCGTTTACATAAACACTAAGACCGCTGACGTCTGCTGTGCTTGAGTATCTGAGATTCAAGCTGTATGTGCCGGCAGTATCAATGCTGACGGTTGTGCGGAGCTTGGAATCGTTTGCTGTTCCAACGACCATATAACCCTGACCGGTATAATTGTCAACGCCGCTTCTCGAACCGTTTTTAACGATCTGATCTACGCCGATATAATCAAACAACTCGAATTCGTGCTGCAATGTTCCGTAATAATCGCCGGGAGCAGAAGGAGCAACGGTTTCGGATACTTCGGGGACAGCAGCTCTGTCTGTTGCGGTACCCTTACAGCTTATCTCTATCTCGACAGGACCGTTGTGATCGACGTAAACAGTCAAAACTCCGTCTTCCCATGAGGAAGTAACGCTCGCCTTAAGCGTTCCTACACCTCTGTCGGTAAAGGTCACAGTAGGTTCTTCGGCAACCCCGTTGATGACGATAGTATCGGTCTTTGACTTCAATACGTTGTTATCGTCATAGTTGTTTAAATAGAATGTGATCTTATCAGCATATTCACTAACGATACCTGTGGTGTAACGTGAATATGTAAGCTCCATGCTCTCACAGGTGTTGTACTGCAAGGGAATGAGCGAAGTAGCAGTTTTGTTTGCTTTATAGGGATTATATGTTACCCAAACGTTATCGTAATGAGCAGCATATAAGTCACCGGTATACTCTTCGGGGAAGAGCTCGTTAAAATCAGCAACCTTGTCAGCAATTGATGTCCAATAGGTCTTGTAATCGGACTTATTGATCACAATTTCAAAGTCATATGAAAGCTCGTCACTCAATGTGTGAGACATCGGAATGGTGGGGTAGCGTCCTGTGCTCTTGTAAAGATCAAAGTTATCACGCAATCCGCCGTCGCCCTCTGTCTGGTAAAGACCTTCAAACAAATCAACGGGAGTAGAATACTTGTCGTCGCTGTCACCGGTCTCCACATCATTAACGAGGATCACTTTTGTGCGCTCGATGACTTCTTCTCTTGTAGGAATCTCGAACGTGCCGTCGATTATTTTCATGAATGAATCTATGGCAACGTTATTGAAAGCACCGGTCTTATACCAAGATCTCGAGGTATAACCGTCTTCGGTCTCAACAGTATTGCCTTCCAAAATGCAGTCTTCGAAAGCAAGCTCAGGGCCGTCAATAACGGTAGCACCGTTTAAGATCATTCTTTCAAAATAGATGGGAAGTCCGGTGGACATTGTATAGTCACTGCTTGTGCCCTGAGTCCATCCGGTCTCGTCATATCTGATGCCGAAGTTTCCGCAATATCCTGCAAGCCATGTACCGAAAACAAGGCTTTCCATGTCTCTTATATAGCTGTGCTGAGTATACTTTTCACAGAGAATATAGTTTTCGGAATAATTGCGGCAAGCTTCTTCCCATTCGGGAACTTCCTTAAGCATAGCGATAGGGTTGATGTTGGGGCTCCACTGGTTGCCGCACCAGCTGATAGTCAGATAACCGCCGTATTTGTTTGTGAGCTCCAAAAGGTTTGCCAAGTGGAGATATCTTTCCTCTGCAGTGGGAGCATAGGGGAATTCATCCTGATCATATCCCCAGAACTGTTCGCAATAGTTGAAGCCCAAGAAGTTAGGGTATTCTCTGAAGAACTCACCGTAAATAGTTTCTTCGAGATCGGTACCGTATTCATAATCGGGGAAGTGGCAAGGGCCGCCGCTGGCAGGCTGGATCATTGCCCAACAGTTGTTTTCTGCAAGAACTCTCAGCCAAGATTTTGCTGTTTCGTAGCCGTACTGAACGGTAAGGAACTTTTCTTCATCTGCGTCAGAGTTTACAGAAAGCGAAATATTAAATACACAGTAGGGGAGCATTTCCTCGGGGATCTGTGCAATGACCTTTTCGGGGTCAGCGCTTACCCATGTGTCTACGTGGACTATGTACATCGGCGATTCAGACGATAAGGGTCTTCTCATGGTACCGTCCGACAAAACGTTCGTCAACGGATCGATAACGACACCGTCTGCTGCGCTGACGACTGTGTTCAACGGTGGTAAAACAGTCACGCAAAGCATCAAGGCTGCACACAAAAGCCCAAGTATTAGTTTCTTCAATTTCATACTTAACCTCCTGGAATTAAACCATAATATGTTTTAATTATAACTTAATATTGCATAAAACACAACATATTGCGTCATGATATCTTACTTGATGCAATAAATTTCTGCCAAACCGCAAAGAAATACCAAAAGCATTAAAAAAACAAAATCCCCCCGCATATCTCAATGCGAAGGGGATGGCGATCATTTGTTTTCTCTGGCAAACTTTCCGGGGGATACACCGACCAAGTTTGTGAATGTTCTGATGAAATTAGCATAGTCAGAGAAGCCCGAACGGTAGCATGCTTCGGAAACGTTAGCACCGTTTTTCAGCAGCTTTTTAGCGTATGAGATGCGCTGATCGAGTATGTATGTGCGAAGAGTCAAGCCTGTATGCTGCTTAAACTGACTGCTGATATATTTTCCGCTTAAATAGAATTCCGTAGCGAGCATCTCAAGAGTTATAGTCTCCGAAAGATGCGTCTGAACATAGTCCATGACATCTCTGATGAGATCGGGCATCACGTTCTCTTTATCGGTTGTGTGCGCGCTCTCGAAAAGCTTATTGATGAATATCAAAATGTTTGATAATTCATAGTTCGCTTTGATATCATGGCCGTAAATACTGCTGAAGTAATAGTCATTGAACCTTTTGATCATCGCCATGTATTCTTCCTGCTGATCACGGCTCAGGTGTATGTGCTTAAATTCTTCATTACTTTGGAATTCAAAGCATTTCAACAGATCGGTCTTAACGCTTGAAAGCTCTTCAATAAGGCTTTGTTTGATGTTTATTATCGTACGCTCATATACTTGATAGTTCAAATAAACAACTCGGTGAAGCTGTTCGGGACTGATAATAACGAGATCCCCGGGCCGTAAATTATAACACTGCTGCTCAATATATAAATTGACATTTCCCGACATGAAATAATAAATCTCATATCCGTTATGTCTGTGGAAGGGATGCGGATCGAGCGGCGGACAATTGATAACGCTTTTATCGCCGTAGCAAATTATATCGCTTTCGAAGGGGTGGTATACTTCAATAGCCATATTTACACCTCATTTCTGATTTAACGCAATAAATATTACCGATTCTGCAATGATTATAGCACAAATATGTGATAAAATACAAGTAGTTAAGTTGATTTTTTATTAAAATCGGCGGAACTATAAAACTAATTATTTGGAGGGCATTTTATGAAAAAACTGTTATCCGTTCTTTTGGCATTAGCCATGCTTCTCAGCATGACTGTTTTTGTTAATGCTGAAGGCGAAGAAATCGAAATCGCAATCACAACCGATAACTTCGGCGTAAACGTTCCCGAGAACTCTACCGATGTTGTTGTTTGGGGCGATGGCACTGTTACGGCTGATGCACTTGGTCAGTTCTCTCTCAAGCTTCCCACAGCTTTGAACAAGGGCGAATCCGTTGTTGTACACATCAAGGGTACCGCTGATGAACAGTTCAGAGTTTGGCTTTTGGCTGCAGAGGCAGTAACTGCTTCCAACCAGTGGAAGTCTGCTGACAACAACTATGTTGTCACCGAAGAATTCGAATACTACATCGAGCTCAACTGTGATTACTTCGACAACGATTTCGAAATTGCTGATGAAGTAAACTTCAAGGCTCCTTCTTGGGATAAGCAGCTCGTTAACTTCACTCTTAGCTACGTTGGTGTTATCTACGGCACCATGGCAGACGTTGAATCCGTTAAGGCTGCTGAAGTTCAGCCTCAGATCGATGCTGCTCAGGCACTTGTTGATGCCGTGAAGTCCGTTGACGCTACCGACGCTGCTGCTCTTGATGCTGCTGTTGCTACTGCACAGGCTGCTATCGATGCTATTCCCGACTATGGCTTTGCTTCTTTGGTAGAGGCTAAGGCTGCTCTTCAGCTCAGCGTTAATACCGTATTGGGCGAAGTTGCTTTGGGTACATATCAGTCCTATATTGATGCTGTAAACAACGCTTTGGAGACCGCTAAGAACGCAGGTAACGATACTGCTGCTATCAAGGCTGCATATGACGAGGCTTATGCTGCTGTAACCTATATGGAAGACAACGGCGGAGATCTTGAACCTGTTAAGGAAAAGATCGCAGAGCTTAAGGAAGTAATCAACGAGATCAAGGATCTCCACAAGACTGCTGCTGCTAACAAGGCTGCAGACGAAGCTGCTGCTGAAAAAGCTGCTATAGAAGCAGAGGAAAAGGCTGCTGCTGATGCTGCTGCTAAGGAGCAGGCTACTCAGACTACTATCATCATCGTTGCTGTCGTTGCTGTTGTAGTTGTCGTAGTAGTTGTTGTTCTCATAGTTCTTAAGAAGAAAAAGAAGTAATTGACAACAGTTCCTTTCTCCAATATAAATTAGTCTCATGTCGAACATCCCGCGAAATGCGGGATGGGCGATTTGAGCCTGATCAAAGTGTTTTTCTAGGAGGCAATCATGAAAAAAATTATTTCAATTGCTTTGGCTCTTCTCATGATCTTTGTTCTTGTCGGCTGTGGCAAGAACGAGCGTCAGATCATTAAGCTCACACTTTCCACAGAAGACTCCGAAGCTATCCTTGCAGCAGCAGGTATCACCTTGCCTGATGCTGACGAAACTATCGCCACAGGTACTACCATCGAATGGTGCTCTTGGTACGACAGTTTCCACAACTATTCTAAAGACGAAATCGTAAACACCGGTTACTTCACCTTTACGGAGAAGTATAATTGCGAGATCAAGTGGATCGAAGTTGACTATTACGAGAGATATAACGAGCTTGCTAACCTTATTTTGTCCGGCAATGCTCCTGACTTCTTCCCGGCCGGTTCTTCTTCTACCGCAACATTCCCCATGGCTTGTATCAAGGGTACATTCCAGACTGTTGACGACTATGTTGACTATACCGATCCTCTTTGGTCGGGTATGGCTGATGCGGCTGAGTACTTCGCTTTGGGCGAGCACCACTTTGCATTTGTAACTGACGTTACTTTCCGTCATATCGTTCCTTATAACAGAAGAGTTATTGACGAGTGGGGATTTGATGATCCCGCTGAGCTCTATGCTAATGACGAGTGGACATGGGATGTATTCTATGAAATGTGCATGGAATTCTCCGATGCTGATGAGAACAGATACGCTCTTGACGGTTATTCCTTCAACGACGCTCTCGTTCAGCAAGCAACAGGTAAGAAACTCGTAGGTAAGGACGAGAACGGTCACTACTATTCTAACCTCGACGATCCGCTTATTGAAGCTGCTAACTCGCTTCTTTACGATCTCGTAAAGAATAACTGCACATACCATGAAGGTACAAACTACTGGGCAGGCAGAAACAATCACGAAGCAGGTGCAGGTCTTAAGGACGGCCTTTGCTTGTTCTATATCGCAACCGTTGACGAGTTCACCGGTCCTGTTGAAGAGATCTCTGCTGTTTGGGGTGACATCACCGAAAACGAGCTTATGTTCGTTCCGCTTCCTCGTTATCAGAACGGCGACGGCAATTACTACCTCACCTCCATCCCTCAGGGTTATATGATCGTTACCGGTGCTGAGAACCCTGACGGCGTTGCTCTCTTGGCAGCATGCGAACGCTTCAAGATCATCGACCCCACTGTTGTTAACATTGACAGAAAGCAGCTCAAGGAAACCTATCTCTGGACCAACGAGATGCTTGATATGTATGATCACTGCTATGAGCTCGCTCAGCAGAACATCAGTATGTACTATAACGGCAACTTCACTGATAGCCTTAACAGCGCATACAACAGCTTCCGCGACGGCGTTGCAAGATCCTCGACTCCTACCTCTTGGGCTCAGCTCAAGGAGCAGTACATCGAATCCTTCGAATACTATCTCCAGGAACAAAACGATCTTGTTGATGAGTATATCTCTGCAAATAGCTGATGCTATTAATTCAAAACCTCTCTCCTTTATAATAGGGGAGAGTTTTTTTTATTGTTAATATCAACAAAATTTCTTTAACAAATTTGAGTAAAAATATCTGATAAAATTAGTGCATTTGATCGATTTTTATGCTATAATATAATTGCTGTAATTTGGACATATTTCTGTTTACAGCAACAACATAAAAGGAGAATCACAATGGATCTAAGTTTTTTGTATGAGACAATTACACAAATAACCTGGCAACAGGCTGTTATGTGGTTAATAGGCGGCGTACTTATTTATCTCGCCATCAAGAAGGATATGGAGCCTACCTTGCTGCTCCCGATGGGCTTCGGCGCTATTTTCGTAAATATTCCCGGCGTTTCGGTCGAAGCACTCGAAACTTTGTTCGATGCCGGTATCGCAACTGAGCTCTTTCCGCTGATCCTTTTCATCGGTATAGGTGCAATGATCGACTTCGGGCCTTTGCTTTCTAATCCGAAGCTTATGATCTTCGGTGCGGCTGCACAGTTTGGCATTTTCTTCACCCTTTGTCTCGCATCTATGTTCTTTGACATCAAGGATGCTGCTTCCATCGCTATAATCGGCGCTGCCGACGGCCCTACATCTATCGTAGTAGCCCAAGCGCTTGACTCTAACTTCGTTGGCGCGATCATGGTAGCTGCATATTCCTATATGGCTCTTGTTCCTATCATTCAACCGCCGGTGATCAAGCTCTTAACAACAAAGAATGAGCGTAAGATAAAGATGGAATATTCCGAAAAGTCTGTTTCCAAGACTACGAAGATCCTTTTCCCGATCGTTATCTTCATCGTTTCCTCAATCGCAGCTCCAAATGCGGCGGAATTGATTTTCTTCTTAATGTTCGGTAATCTCATCCGTGAGTGCGGCGTTCTTAATTCACTTTCAGAAACTGCTCAGAAGGTTTTGGCTAACCTTGTTACGATTTTCTTGGGAATAACCGTTGCATTGCGTATGCAGGCAGATGAATTCTTAAGAGGTGAAACTCTCCTTATTTTGGGACTTGGTCTTGTAGCCTTCATCTTTGATACTGCAGGCGGCGTATTGTTCGCTAAGTTCTTAAACCTCTTCCTGAAGAAAAAGATCAACCCCATGATCGGCGCCGCAGGTATTTCTGCGTTCCCGATGTCAGGACGAGTTGTTCACAAGCTCGGACTTGAGGAAGATCCTCAGAACTTCCTTTTGATGCACTCGATCGGTGTAAACGTTTCCGGCCAGATCGCTTCTGTAATCGCAGGCGGTATGATTCTTAACTTCTTCGGTTAATATATAGGAAAGGAATAATGATTATGAACCCTATGGCATTTATTGAAAATCTTCCCTATATGGGATTTGGCATGTTAGGCATCTTCATCGTTATCGGTGTTATTATTTTGATTACGATGATCCTCAACAAAGTTACCGAGCCCAAATCAAAGAAGTAATTTAAAAGGAGAATATGTATGAGAAAGACAAAGGTCATTTGTACGATAGGACCCGCTTGTGAGAGCGAAGAGATCATCACAAAAATGTGTCTTGAAGGCATGAACGTAGCAAGACTGAACTTTTCACACGGCACTCACGAAGAGCATCAGACCAAGATCGATCTTATCAAAAAAGTTCGTGAGAAGCTTGGACTTCCCGTTGCGATAATGCTCGATACAAAAGGTCCCGAATACAGAATCAAAACTTTTGAGAATAAAAAGATCGTGCTTAACGACGGCGATGAATTTACCTTCACAACAGAGGATGTGATCGGTGATAATACTCGTGTTTCCGTAAGCTATGCTCACCTTACTGACGATTTGAAGATAGGGGACACTGTAACCGTTAATAACGGTCTTGTAGTGTTCGAGGTACTTGAGATCAACGGACCCGATGCAAAATGCCGTGTTGTTGTCGGCGGTGAGCTTTCTGACAGAAAGAGCATGCATTTTCCCAACAAAGTCATGATGCACGACTTTTTGAGCGATCAGGACAAGGCTGACCTTTTGTTCGGCATTAAAAATGACGTTGATTTTGTTGCTGCATCCTTCGTATCAAAAAAGAGTGACGTTGAATCACTTCGCAAGTTTTTGGATGATAACGGCGGAAAGGATATCGACGTAATCGCGAAGATCGAGAACCGTTCGGGTGTTGATAACGTTGAAGAGATCTGTGAGATCGCTGACGGTATCATGATCGCAAGAGGAGACTTGGGTGTTGAGATCCCCTTTGTTGAAGTCCCGTCGATTCAGAAATATCTTATCAACAAGTGTAGACTTTTGGGCATTCGAGTTATCACTGCGACTGAAATGCTTGAGTCTATGATCCACAATCCCCGTCCTACAAGGGCTGAGCTTTCCGACGTTGCAAACGCTGTATATGACGGTACATCCGCAATCATGCTTTCCGGCGAGACCGCATCCGGAAAATATCCTGTTGAGGCATTAAGAAATATGGTTGAGATCGCAAGCTTCACTGAAAAGCGTATCGATTATATCAAGCTCTTTAAAACTACCGAATTTAAGATCAAGAACAATATTGACGCTATATCTCACTCTACCTGCTCAATGGCTATCGATCTGGATGCCAGAGCGATAGTTGTCAATTCGCTCAGCGGAAAAACAGCGCGCATGGTCAGCCGTTTCCGTTGTCCTGTTGATATTATGGGCGCAACAACTTCCGAAAAGGTCTGGCGCAAATTGAATCTTAGCTGGGGAGTAACTCCTGTTTTGTGTGAGGAATATAATTCGGTCGAGGTCATGTTCTATACAGCACTTAACAAAGCGAAATCTATATTCAATCTCAGAAAAGATGATAACGTCGTTCTGACCGGCGGTCAGATCAACGGCAAACCGGGTAACACTAATATCATCAAAATTGAGAAGATCAACTAACTCAATATTTCGGAGCTGCTTGAAAGAGCAGCTCTTTTTTGTTGATTTATCATACAATTTGTGATATTATATATCCGTTAAGCTGTTTAACCGAGGTGAATTTATGGATAAACCCATTAGCTCTAATGCCATATCTCAAAAAAGTGATAAAATAATTCTTCGTTACACCTCTTTCATTTCATCATTGTTCTTTGTTTTTGCTGTAATTTCCTGCATCGTATCAAAAGAGGGATCTGATATAATAAAGAACTTTTTGCTGATACTGACCTCACCGTGTAAGCTCGTTACCGATTATTTTGCATTGGGAGGCGTTGCCGCAACTTTCTTGAACGCTTCTCTTTGCGGATTCGCCTGCAACTTAATGATGCGTATATCTTGCAAAAATATATGTGCATCAACTATTGCGGGTTATTTCCTGGTTATCGCCCATTGCTTCTTCGGACTTAATCTGTTCAATATGTGGCCGACGATTTTGGGCGTGTTTATATTCTGCAAAGTCACGAAAAGATCATTTGGTGAAAATTTAAATATCGCTATGGTTTCGACAGCTCTCGGGCCTTTCATCAGCGACTTCACATTCAGATATTTTGAGGGTGAGGGATTCAGCCTCGGACACGCTCATTTCTCCTTCATAGGATTTATAGTGGCGATCATCTTCGGAATCCTTTCGGGATTCTTGGTTCCTGCTCTCATTCCCGGCACATCCGCTATGCATCGAGGATACAATCTATATAAGGCGGGTCTTGCGATCGGAATAATGGGCATTTTTGTATATTCGTTTATGTACCCGACACTCGGAGTTGAATCTCCTGAGCCTATCGTCGGCAACAATCCGAATTATGACCCATACAGCGGAAAACACTATTTGATGATATATTTGTTCTTTATTCTGTTTTTCGGAATAACGCTTTTGTGGGGCTATTTGTTAAACGGAAAGAGCTTTAAGGGCTATGGACATCTTGTGAGGTCTACGGGCTACGGTGTTGACTTTGTCGACAAATTCGGCGCACCGGTTTGCTTGATAAATCTGGCTGTATACGGTCTTTGCGTATTTATATATATCGGTCTTCTTTCACTTGTGTCGTATCTGCTGCCTGTAATTCCCGATGGCTCAGGTCTTTCGGGCGCAACGGTGGGCGTCATTTTCGGAGCGCTTACGTTCTCCTTTGACGGCCAGCATCCGAGAAACGTTTGGCCGATAGGACTTGGATATTTGTTGCTGTTCGGTCTTGTGTGCTTGATCTGCACGATCGAAGGCGAGCCGATTCCATGGTCGATATCATCACAAACATATATTAATGCCTTTGCCTTCGCGACAGGACTTTGTCCGTTCGCGGGAAAGTATGGCTGGAAGATCGGCGTTGTTGCGGGATTTGCAAGCGCAATGATCTGTTGCATAACTGCTTCTGTTCACGGCGGATTCGTCTTATATAACGGCGGCTTCACCGCAGGATTGACCGCATTGATCCTTTTGCCGATTCTTGATTTCTACGGAGTTAAAGAAAGATTTGATACTGATATTTAGAAGGGTATAAACTTATGACTCAGCGAGAGCTTATTGATTTTTTAAACTTTATAGAGATACTAAAGAGAACGCCCCGCCATTGCTGGAATATTGACGGCCAGCGTGAAACCGTCGCTGACCATTCATGGAGACTTGCGCTTATACCGATGCTCATCGCCAACGAGTTCCCTGATGTTGACATTAATAAGGTCATCAGAATGTGTATAATTCATGATTTCGGCGAAGCGATAACAGGGGATATCCCGGCATATATAAAAACTGATGCTCACGAAGAGGTTGAGAAGAAAGCGATAGACGCTTTGCTTGATCGGCTTCCCGAAAATACCCGAAATGATTTCAAAGAGCTCTTTGATGAAATGGATGCTCTTAAAACAAAGGAAGCAAAGCTTTATAAAGCTCTTGATAATATGGAGGCTCTTGTTGCACACAATGAGTCTGACATTTCTACGTGGACGCCTAATGAATATCAGGATGCCTTGACATACGGTGCTGATAAGGTTGAGTGGAACGATTGGTTGAAAAGATTGCGTGAGGAAATTCTTGAGGATACTATCAAAAAAATCGACGAATCGAAACAATAATCCTTGTTTTACTTGACATTTTTTCGCTGTGGTTATACAATATCTTTATTGTGTTTTTACTTCTGAAACGGAGGAATATATATGAGTAAGTATTTATTTGATGAAATTTATAAGAGCGTTAAGGGGGTTGCTCCCATTGATGAACTTGTTGACGGTGCGACTGTTACCGTTGAGGGTTGGATCAGAACAAACCGCTCTAACAATAAAATCGGATTTATTTCCATGAACGACGGCTCTTGCTTCAGCTGTGTTCAGATAGTTTATGAAGAAGAGAAGCTCACAAACTTCGCTGAGATATCTAAACTTTTGACAGGATGCGCTATCAAGGTTACCGGTAAGCTTATAATCACTCCCGATGCCAAGCAACCTTTTGAAATTAATGCTAGCGAAGCTGAGCTTTTGGGCGCATGTGACGCGGCATACCCTCTTCAGAAAAAGCGTCATTCGCTCGAATTCCTGCGCGAGATACCTCATCTTCGCCCAAGAACCAACACCTTCATGGCTGTATTTAAGATCCGTTCTATCATTTCACAGTCTATCCATGAATTCTTCCGCCGGGAAGGCTTCACCTATATTCACACACCTTTGATCACCGGTAATGATGCTGAAGGTGCTGGTGAGACCTTCACCGTTACAAACAGAGAAGATACCAACTATGCTGAGGATTTCTTCGGCAAGCATGCTTGCTTAACTGTTTCGGGTCAGCTTCACGTTGAACCTTTCGCTCTTTCGTTCGGTAAGGTCTATACCTTTGGCCCTACCTTCAGAGCTGAAAACTCCAACACCCCCTATCACGCATCCGAATTCTGGATGATCGAGCCTGAAATGGCATTCTGCGACCTCAAGGGCGATATGGCTGTAATGGAAGCTATGCTTAAGTACGTCATCAACGATGTTATGACTAACTGCCCCGACGAGCTTAAGTTCCTTAACGACTTCGTTGACAAGGATCACACACTCATCGAAAAGCTCGACAGAGTTGTTAACTC
Source organism: uncultured Oscillospiraceae bacterium (assembly GCA_964650705.1). GTDB lineage: Bacteria > Bacillota > Clostridia > Oscillospirales > Ruminococcaceae > Faeciplasma. The sequence continues at coordinate 157,297 of CAZYUJ010000002.1, read as the reverse complement.
CAACTTCAAGGTTATTACCTATACCGAAGCTGTTGACTATTTGAAAAATTCCGGTGAGAAGTTTGAATTCCCCGTAGAGTGGGGAATGGACTTTGCCAAGGAACATGAGATCTACATTTGTGAGAAAGTCGCAAAGGGTCCCGTATTCCTTATTGACTTCCCCAAGGATATCAAGGCGTTCTATATGAAGCTAAACCCCGATGGAAAGACAGTTGCGGCTTGCGATCTTTTGGTTCCCGGTGTCGGTGAGCTTATCGGCGGATCGCAGCGTGAGGAAAACTATGACGTATTGACTAAGAAGATGGCTGATATGGGTATGGAGACCGAATCGCTCGAATGGTATCTTGACCTTAGAAAGTTCGGCGGCGTTGTTCACTCCGGTTTCGGATTGGGCCTTGAAAGACTTTTGATGTATGTAACCGGCGTTGCTAACATCCGTGACGTTATTCCCTACGCAAGAACCCCCAAGAATCTTAAGTTTTAAAAAATTCTGCCTTCTCTAAATAGGGAAGGCAGATTTTGAAGGATGAAATATGATAACACTTTCAGATATTAAAAAACTGTGGGATATGAACGTGGCGGGTGAGATTGGCTTTTGCGTATCAGGCAGTGAGGAGTTCGATAACTGCTGGATGGGCAAGGACAACAGTAGCGTGTATTGGTTCTGACTTACTCCAGACGGCAAGAATGAATATGATTTTTCATCATTTGATGAACTGATAAACGCCAAGGTGTTTGACGGCAAAAGCCTTTCCGACGTTTGGCGGGGAGTTGACGTTCTCGAATTTGACGGCTGTGATGCCGAAGAAATGGCTAAACTAAGACTTGATTGATTTTTTCTTATGGCAACATTATAATTGGTCTTAAACTATTTGAAATTTTAATGGGGTGAACGGTCTATGTTAAGTAAAATGAAAACAGATCCGCTTGCTTATATAGTGTGGCTAACGCTTTCGTGCATAGTACATATTCTTTTGTTTAAGTCGAAGGTTAATTTTGATTATCAAGTTTTGCATCGGATTATAACTGTGATTATAGCTGTATGCTTTACTTTGCCTATGCACGAATTACTTCATTTTGTATTTATGAAGATGTTTTGCAAAGGTAGCGTAAAAATTCAAATTATAAAGAGTCCTATCGGTTTGCCAACTCTTGGAACGGTTGCTCAAGGCGAATTTCAAAAATGGCAGCTAGTTATCATATATTTAGCACCGTTTGTTTGTTTAACGATATTATTTGATATAGTTTATTTGTTTTGTTCCAAGGTTGAACTGATATTTTTCGTTGTTTCGTTATGTAATTCCGCAGGATGCTTTTACGATATCATTGATGCGTTAACAGCATTAAATAAGAAGAGTTAATAATTCTATAATCATACTAAGACGAATACTGATTTATGACATTATGAAAAATACCCATGAAGAAATCCTTCACGGGTATTTTTTGTTTATTTCTCATTTCTCTCCTCAACAAAGCTTGAAGCTTCGCAGTCGGCAATGTTAAGTGCAAGCGCCAACGGATATGCTCTGAGTGCGTTTCCGATGAGCTTCTTATCTTCTTCGCCTGAGAAGCCCATGTGCCATCTGATAGCCATCGCTTCGTCGCGTGTTAAACGCATAAATCCGCTGACGATATAAACCGATTTCTCGCCGTGACCATAGGGCAGGGTGTCCTCATATTCGTAGTAGGGAACTTGAATCCAAACGCCGTTTTCGTCCTTCTTGTTTCTGGTGCTGACTTTATACACATTGGTTTTGCATATATCGTGAAGTAAGGAAACTATAGCAATAGTCTCATCCGAAAACTCAAGCCCGAACTTTTCCTTTGCTCTGTCTGTTTCTAAATAGGATTTCAAACAGTCATAAACGTTCAAGCTGTGCTCACAAAGCCCGCCTTCATATGAACAGTGGAACTTCGTCGATGCAGGAGCCGTGAAGAAATCACAGTTTCTTGAGCAAAGATAGTCAAGTAGCTTGTCCGCTCCCTCACGCTTGATCTTGTCTTTATATATTTCTATAAATCTGTTTTTATAGTCGTTTGTAATAAGGTTCATCGTTATCGCCTCCGTTAATGACATTATATCATATAATCGTAACTTATGCAAACTTAAATTTTCTTAAATTTTCTTCAGTTTCCTTGCTTTATTTCGTGTTTGGTGCTATAATACACTTATATATTGATGTATTATGGATTACTATATATTTTTGATTTGATTTGGAAAGGAAGTGGCGTTTAATGCCTAAGAGTATGACAGGCTATGGCAGAGCTTCGCATTCATATGAATCCTATGAAATAACCGTTGAAGTCCGTGCTGTTAACCATAGATTTTTTGAATTTTCCTGCAGGATGCCAAGACAGTATTCTTTCTTAGAAGAAAAGCTCAAAAGCTTATTTGCTTCACGAATTAATCGCGGCAAGGTTGAGGCTTATGTTTCTATCAACTGTATTGACGGATCGGATGCTTCCGTTGAGGTTAATGCAGCTTTGGCAAACAGCTATATCAGCGCTTTGCGCTCTGCTAACGAACAGCTCAATTTACAGGATGATCTTACGCTTTCTCAGCTCTTTAGAATGAACGATGTTTTCACAGTATCAAAGCTTGAAACTGATGAAGAAGAGCTTTGGAAGCTTGTGAGCGAAGTTGCCTCAGAAGCTCTTGACGGCTTTATCGAGATGAGAACTGTTGAAGGCGAAAAGCTCAAGAATGATATTCTTTCAAAGCTTGATTATATCGAAGAAACCGTATCAAAGATTGAAGCACGCTCTCCTGATGTGACTGCTGAGTATAGACAGAAGCTTTTCACTCGTTTATCTGATATCTTGGGTGATAAGAATATCGATGAGTCGAGAATCATCACTGAGGCTGCGATATTTGCTGATAAAACCGCTGTAGATGAGGAAACGGTGAGACTTCGTTCTCATATCTCTCAATACCGAGATCTCTTACAACTTGATGAGCCTATCGGCAAAAAGTGCGACTTCTTGATTCAGGAGATGAATCGTGAGGTCAACACGACCGGCTCAAAGTGCAGTGACTTGACGATCACAAGAATGGTCGTTGATCTTAAGAGTACGATCGAAAAGATCAGGGAACAGATACAGAATATTGAGTAAAGGAACTTTGATTTATGGATATGATAAACATTGGATATTCCTGCTTTGTTTCGTCATCGAGAATTATAGCGCTCGTTTCTCCCGATTCCTCTCCCGTTAAAAGACTCGTTCAGGAAGCAAAGGATAAGGGCGCACTTATTGATGCCACATATGGCAAGAAAACAAAGACGGTGATAGTTATGGATTCCGACCATATTATTCTTTCTGCTCGCACAGCCGACTATATTATATCAAAAGGCGAGGTTAGTGACGATGAATAAAGGCATTTTATATGTAATATCGGCACCTTCCGGATGCGGTAAAGGAACGATTTTGAGTGAAGTTTTAAAGAATTTTAAAAACATTCACTATTCTGTATCCGCTACCACCAGAAAGCCGAGATACGGCGAGGTTAACGGCGTTAACTACTATTTCATCAGCCGTGAGGAGTTTGAGTCTGAGATCGAAAACGGCGGAATGTTTGAATATGCCGAATTTTGCGGCAACTATTACGGCACTCCGAAAGCGAAGGTATACGAAAAGCTTGATCAAGGCTTCGACGTTATCCTCGAGATCGAGACTGTCGGCGCCATGAAGATAAAAGAAGCCTATCCCGAAGCCGTCTTGATCTTTATTCTTCCTCCGAATATCGATGCCTTGAGACAGCGCCTTATCGGACGCGGAACGGAAGCAATGGAGGTTATAGAATGCCGTGTCGGCGAAGCCGCAAGTGAGATAGAAAAATCATATGATTACGATTTTGTGCTGATCAATGATAACCTTATGGACGCTATTGAGGGACTTGAGACTATAATGAAGTCCTGTAAATATATGACCAAATTTAATTCAAATACAATTAAAGGAGTATTAAACTGATATGTTAAGACCTTCAAGCTCGCAGATTTTAAAGAACAACGAAAGCACCTATTCTTTGGTTATTGCTGTTGCAAAGCGCGCAAGAGATATTCTTGACGAAGCTTATGAAAACAAAGTGATCATTGACGAAAAGCCTGTTAAGACAGCAGTTGAACAGTTCGCAAGATGCGAATATAAGCTTATTGAAGATCCCTCTTTGAGAAGAAAATAATACATATATGTAATTGATATCGGCTGAAAGGAGTGCTTTGGTTTGAATAACATGCATTGTGCAAAGGTTGTTTTGCAGGGCACAGCTTTTGGTTTTGATATTGAATATACATATAAATATCCCGACATTCTTTTCGGAATACTCAAGCCGGGCATGCGTGTTTTGGTCCCTTTCGGAAAAGGCAACTCCAAGAGGATCGGACTCGTTATGCGCGTCTATGAAAAAGACGTTCACGATGAGAAGATCAAGCCTATCTTATCGGTCATTGATAAAGAACCGCTCGTAAATGATGAGCTGTTGGAGCTTGTCCGTTGGCTAAAGGATCACACTTTTTGCACATATTTTGAAGCCTTCAGAACCATTATCCCGTCCGGGTATTCTGTCGTTCATTCAAGCAAGTATGTGCTTGCAAACCAAAAGCCAGACTGTGACATGACTGATGAAGAAGCTTCGCTTTATAAGCTTTTGATATCCTCGGCTGATAAAAAAGAATTTGACAGCATTCTCGATGACAGCATCTCAAACGGCAAATCTAAAGTTATCGAAAGCCTTGTCGAAAAGGGTGTTTTGGAGCGTGAGGATGAGTTTAAGCGCCGTGTCGGTGACGAAACAATAAGAATGATACATCTTTCTCCGAAGTATCAAAACGGAGAAGTTAACGTTAATCTCACACCCAAACAAAAACTTGTCGTAGATTTTCTTGATGAAAACGAATCCGCTTCTATCAAGGAAACTTGCTATCTGTTAAGCATAACTCAAACAATAATCTCGAATATGCTCAAAAAGGGGATAATCGAAGAGTATTCATATGAAACCTTCCGATCACCCAAATTTATTGAGCGTGAAAGCTTGTCACCTGATGATATAGCCCTTTCTTCCGAACAAAAAACGGCATATGAAGGCATCATGCAGCTTGTTAACAATGGAAAACCTGCCGGTGCATTGTTGCACGGTGTAACGGGAAGCGGAAAAACGTCAGTGTTTATCAAGCTTATTGATTCTTGTGTAAAGATGGGGAAGGGTGCAATGCTTCTTGTCCCCGAAATATCGCTCACACCTCAGCTTGTCGGCAAGTTTAAAGCAATGTTCGGCGATGTTGTTGCCGTGATACACTCGAGCTTGTCTTTGGGACAGCGTCTTGATGAATTTAAGCGCATAAAAAACGGACTTGCAAGAATCGTTATCGGAACGAGAAGTGCGGTTTTTGCTCCGCTTTCAAATATCGGAATCATTATCATGGACGAAGAAGGTGAAAGCTCATATAAATCCGAGTCTTCACCAAGATATCATGCTCGTGAGGTCGCAATTCAGCGTTGCGGAACTCATAGCAGCGTTTTGCTGTTGGCATCTGCCACACCGTCGCTTGAAAGCTATTATTATGCTTCCTCGGGCAGATACAGCCTTTTTGAACTGAACAACAGATACGGAAACACCCGACTTCCTAAGGTCGTAGTTGCAGATATGTCACTGGAAGCTGAGATGGGCAACACAAGCATCTTTTGCGAGGATCTTATTCGCTCAGTCAACGAATGTATCAAAAACAAAAAACAGGCTATCCTGCTTTTGAATCGACGCGGATATAACACTCATATTACTTGTAAGAGCTGTCACAAAACTGTCTCCTGCCCAAACTGCGCGATACCGCTAACACATCACAAAGCAAATGATAAGCTCATGTGCCATTATTGCGGATATTCTGCCAAGTTTTCCGGCAAGTGTCCGGATTGCTCAAGCGGTGAGGTGTATGCTACGGGTGTAGGAACTCAGCTTTTGGCGGAAGAGATTGAAAATGCTTTTCCGAATGCAAGAGTTTTGCGAATGGATGCTGATACAACATATTCTCGCTGTGCTTATGAAGAAAAATTCAAGGCTTTTGAAAACGGAGAGTATGATATAATGGTCGGGACACAGATGATAGCAAAGGGCCTTGACTTCCCGAATGTCACAGTTGTGGGTGTTATAACGCTTGATAATTCGCTGTTTGCCGGCGACTATAAGAGCTATGAACGCACGTTTTCTTTGCTGACTCAGGTTGTTGGAAGAGGTGGACGCGGTGACGCTCCTGCAGTTGCATACATTCAAACTAATGTACCTGATCATCACATTATTACGCTTGCTTCTCAGCAGGATTATAAGGAGTTCTATTCACAAGAGATCGCTTTGCGGAAACAGCTTATATATCCGCCGTTTTGCGATATCTGTGCAATATATTTCTCTTCACCTGTTGAAACAGATGCGATTAAAGGCGCAAACACATTTTTGGATCTGTTCAGACAAAAGCTATCTGTGACTGATGAAAAATTCCCATTGAGAGTCCTAGGTCCCGCTAAATCCGGACAGGGAAGAATTAATAACAGATATAAATATGCGCTGACTGTTAAATGCCGTGCGAATATGAAGTTCAGACAGTTCATATCAGAGCTTCTTGTTGAATCATATAAAGACAGACGCTTTGCTAACGTCAGAGTATATGCTGATATAAACGGAGATCTGCTGTAAATAATGAAAGGAGATATTACTTATGGCACTTAGAAATATAGTTAAGGATGGCGATCCCATACTTTTGAAAAAATGCAAGCCCGTTGAAAGATTTGATTTCAAGCTTCACCAGCTTTTGGACGATATGAAGGAAACTATGTATCATGCTGATGGCTTGGGACTTGCTGCACCTCAGGTCGGAATTATGAGAAGGATCGTCGTTATCGACGTTGGCGAAGGCTTTATCGAGCTTGTGAATCCTCAGATCATCGAAACATCCGAAGAGACACAGCGCGGTGCTGAGGGTTGTCTTTCCTTCCCGAATATCTATGGATACGTAACTCGCCCTAAGATAGTTAAGTTTAGAGCACAGGACAGAAACGGTGAGTTCTATGAGATGGAAGTGAGCGATCTTTTCGCTCGCTGTGTTTGCCATGAATGTAACCATCTTGACGGCATAGTTTTGCCAATGAATATCGAAGAATATATCGATGTTGACGACGAAGAATAATATAAAGGACGATTGTAATGAATATCATTTTTATGGGAACGCCCGATTTTGCCATTCCCACACTCAAGGCACTTTATGAGAGCGAACACAACGTTATGGCTGTGTTCACACAGACTGATAAACCCAAGGGCAGGGGGATGAAGCTCACTCCATCGCCTATAAAGGTACTTGCCTTAACACATAATACACCGATATATCAGCCTAATTCATTGAAAAAAGAGTCTGAGGTATATACCCCCATAATAAAAGAAATGAACCCCGATGCGATCGTTGTCGTTGCATACGGAAAGATCCTCCCTCCCGAGGTTCTCGAGATCCCAAGGCTTGGCTGTGTGAATGTTCACGGCTCGCTTTTGCCAAAGTATCGCGGAGCTGCACCGATTCAGTGGACTGTTTTAAACGGCGATGAATACGGCGGAGTTACAACAATGCTTATGGCTGAGGGAATGGACACAGGAGATATGCTTTTGAAAGAAAGCGTTAAGGTTGGCGAAAATGAAACCTCCGCCGAGCTCTATGACAGACTTTCTTTTGTCGGAGCTGAGCTGTTGATCAAAACCTTGTCTGCTCTCGAAAACGGCGAGATCACACCGATTCCTCAAAGCGATGATGAAGCAACACTCGCTCCCATGCTTTCAAAAGAGCTTTGTCCCGTTGATTTTTCAAAGGATGTCAAAGCTGTTCATTCGCAAATTTGCGGTCTTTCCGATTGGCCTTGTGCCACTGCTGTTCTTGATGGAAAGAAACTGAAGATATACCGCGCTGAGATAGTTTCCGAGAACGCCACCAATCACACCCCGGGTGAGATTGTAAATGAAAAAGACTTTACAGTTGCCTGTGGAAACGGTTTGATAAGACTCACCGAGATTCAGGCTGAGGGTTCACGCAGAATGGATACTAAATCCTATCTTTTGGGACATCCTATCACGAAAGGCAATATTTTAAACTGATTATAAGGAGATAAAATGCCCTTTTTCTATTTTTTTGATTATTCAATAATCTTTCTTATCCCTGCTCTGATATTCGGAGCATATGCATCCTATAAAGTACAGTCAACTTATAAAAGATACTCAACCTATTCGAACGCTCATGGATATACTGCTGCCGAAGTTGCGAGAAGAATTCTTGACGATAACGGTTTACAGAATGTTAAGATCGCTCACATAAAGGGTGATCTTACAGATAACTATAATCCCAAAACAAATGTTGTGTCACTTTCCGATTCCGTATATTCAAGCACATCCGTTGCTGCGATCGGAGTTGCGGCACACGAGTGCGGACACGCTATACAGCATGCTGTCGGATATTCTCCCATCAAATTGCGCTCGGCATTGGTTCCGTTGACAAATTTCGGATCCTCAGCCGGAATGATAATTCTTCTTATAGGACTGCTTTTTGCGAGTTATCAAATTGCCATGTTCGGCGTTTTGCTGTATTCTTTAATGGCTGTTTTTCAGGCTGTTACTTTGCCTGTTGAATATAACGCGAGCTCCCGTGCTTTGAAAACTTTGGAGAGAGACGGAATACTTTATGATGACGAGCTTCCTGCTGCGAAAAAGGTCTTGAATGCTGCGGCTCTGACGTATGTTGCGGCGCTTGTATCAACGGTCTCCACGATCTTAAGGCTGTTGTTCATCGTCGGCAGCCGAACTGACAGAGGCGGAAGGAGACGTTAACAAATGCAGACACCACGTGAAATATGCATGAAGCTCTTGGTCTCCACCGAAAAGAATAACAGCTTTTCTAACATTGCACTCGACAAGACGCTGACCAAATATCCAATGCTTCGTGATATCGACAAAAGATTCATATCTGCTATGTATTACGGTGTTATCGAGCGTCGCATCACATTGGACGAGATCATAAAGAAATATTCTTCACGGCCTGTTGATAAGCTTTCTGACGCTGTAAGACAAATACTCAGAATGGGTCTATATCAGCTTTTGTATATGGATTCCGTTCCCGATAATGCCGCTGTCAATGAAAGCGTGATCTTGGCAAAGGATAACAAAAACCCCGCGGTTTCGGGATTTGTGAACGCACTTTTGCGAAACTTCATTCGTGACGGGAAAAAGCTTCCCACAAAAAACTCAAAGGTATATAACCTTTCTGTCGAATATTCCTGCCCTGAGTGGCTGATAGAAATGTGGCTTCGCGATTATGGCGAGGATGTTTGTCTTTCGATGCTAAGATCTTCTATCGGAAGAGCGCCCGTCACCGTAAGGCTCAACACTTGCAAGTTTTCCTTTGATGAAATTGTTTTAGAATTAAAGGAAGAGGGCGTTAGCTACACCGTTTGTGAAGTCGTTCCCGATTGCTTAGAGCTTTTCGGATGCGGTTCGATTGAAAAGCTTTCTGCATATAACAAAGGAATGCTTCATGTTCAGGACGTTTCTTGTCAGATCTGTGTGAGTGAGCTTGATGCTAAGCCGGGTGATATTGTTTTGGATATGTGCTCTGCTCCCGGCGGAAAAGCGTTTACCATTGCTCAGATGATGAGCGATAACGGAAGAGTTCTTGCATTTGATCTTCATGAGAAGCGAGTCAATTTGATCAGAAGCGGCGCGCGAAGATTAGGTCTTGAATGTATTGAGGCGAAGGCTAACAATGCCAAAGTCAATAATTCTGATATGCCGATGGCTGATAAAGTTTTGTGCGACGTTCCGTGCTCCGGACTCGGAGTTATCAGACGCAAGCCGGAAATCAAATATTCCGACCGTGTTCAGCTTTCGGGACTGCCGAATGTTCAGTATGATATACTGGACACCTCTTCGAGATATGTTAAAGTCGGAGGGATTCTTGTATATTCCACCTGCACAGTCTTGAGAGAGGAAAACGACGATATCGTTGAAAGGTTCTTGCGAGAACACCCTGAATTTGAGCCTGTAAAGCTAAATAGGTTTACAGACTATGAACAGACAATAACCCCCGATATGTTCGGAAGTGACGGCTTCTTCATTGCGAAGCTTAGACGAAAAGAGTGATTAAAATAACTGATATACTTTCGCTGACTCTGGAAGAGCTCACCCAAAAGCTCATTGATATGGGTGAAAAGAAATTCAGAGCATTGCAAATATATGAATGGCTCCACAAAAAACGTGTTACAAGCTTTGATGAGATGACAAACGTCTCGGCTTCACTTCGTGATAAGCTCTCGAATGACTTTTATATCGGTTCGTTGAAGATCGTCAGAAAGCTTGAATCGAAGCTTGATCCGACAGTTAAGTTTTTATATGAACTTAATGACGGCAACCACATTGAAACCGTTTTGATGCAATATGAACACGGCGATTCACTTTGTGTTTCGACTCAGGTAGGTTGCAAAATGGGGTGCAAATTCTGTGCCTCGACGATTGCCGGCTTCAAAAGAAGCTTGACACCAAGCGAGATACTCTTACAGCTATATGAAGCCGAAAGAGCAACTGGCAGACACGTTTCAAGTATTGTTTTAATGGGGATAGGCGAGCCTCTTGATAATTATGATAATGTTATAAAGTTCTTGAATATCTTATCGAGCGAGAACGGAACGAATATGAGTTTGCGTCACGTTTCACTTTCGACCTGTGGTCTGGTCGATAGGATATATGATCTTGCAAAACTTGACCTCGGCTTGACCCTTTCAATTTCTCTTCACGCCACCAATGACAAAAAGCGAAGCGAACTTATGCCTATAAATAACAGATATAGTATATCCGAGCTTATAAAGGCTTGCTACGATTATTTTGATACGACCGGAAGACGGATATCTTTTGAATATGCGCTGATCGATGGTGAAAACGATTCTTATGAAGACGCGAAAGCCTTGTCATCACTTGTCAGAAGAATGCCGTCGCACATAAATATAATACCTGTTAATAAAATTAAAGAAAGAAGCTTCACGTCAAACCGACATTCTGCTCAGAAGTTTTGCAAAATGCTCTGTGATATGGGAATTAACGCAACTGTGAGAAGAACGCTCGGCTCAGATATTGATGCCGCTTGCGGACAGCTAAGACGTGAATATGAGATATAAGGCCTTTCGATCTAAGAGGAGGTGGACAGCATGTTTGTTGTAGGAAAATCTGATATCGGCAGACAAAGGAGCGAGAATCAGGATAGATTCCGAGTCTCAATGCCTAATGACCGTGCTTGTGTGGCGGTCGTGTGTGATGGCATGGGCGGCGCTAACAGCGGAAGCGTTGCCAGCGAGATAGCGTCTGACATTGTCTATGACAGACTTACTTTGAGCTTCAGAAACGATATGGAACCGAGAAGCGTTAAATCACTGCTTACGTCAGCGCTTACCGCTGCAAATTCCGTTGTATATCAGAAGAGCAAGGATAACCCTGAAAATGAGGGCATGGGAACGACCTGTGTTGCCGCTCTGGTACATAATAATGTCGGATATATAGCGAGTGTCGGTGACTCCAGAGCCTATGTTTTAAATGATTCGGGAATTACTCAGATCACAAATGATCACACCGTCGTTGAGTATTTACATTCCAAGGGAATGATCAACGAGGATGAGATGAAAGTCCACAAAATGAAGAATATCATAACCCGTGCTATCGGCGTTGAGAGCTCAATCGAGGTCGACTATTTTGAAATTGACTTAGATCCCGGATCTGTATTGCTAATTTGTACAGACGGCTTGACGAATTATTGTTCGGATGAACTCATCTATAGCATAGTTTATAAACGCCCCTTAGAGCAGTCTTCAAACGAGCTGATTGATTATGCGAACAACAGCGGCGGTAAGGATAACATTACTGCTGTGCTGATATCGCTTTAACGAAAATCTTTGAAACGGAGTGTCAGTATGGATAGATTTATCGGTATGAAACTTGACGGAAGATATGAGATCGTCGAGCTCATCGGCGTCGGCGGAATGGCTGATGTTTACAGAGCTAAAGACATAATGGAGAATAGAGTTGTTGCAGTTAAGATACTGAAAAGCGAGTTTTCGGCAAGCGACGAGTTTGTCAGACGCTTCAGAAATGAAAGCAAAGCTATCGCTGTTCTTTCTCATCCCAATATCGTTAAGATCTTTGACGTCGGATATGAAAACGATATGCAATATATCGTTATGGAACACATCGACGGAATTACATTGAAGGAATATATCGAACAGCAAGGGCTTTTGAAATGGCGCGACTGCGTTCATTTTACAATTCAGATCCTGCGTGCTTTACAGCTTGCACACGATAGGGGAATCGTTCACCGTGATATCAAGCCTCATAATGTAATGCTTATGTCTGACGGCAGCATTAAAGTGATGGATTTCGGCATTGCCAGATTCTCTCGCCAAAATTCGAATACTCTTTCTGAAAAGACTATGGGCTCGGTTCACTATGTTTCTCCCGAACAGGCAAGAGGAGCAAGAACTGACGAAAAGAGTGATATCTATTCTGTCGGTGTAATGATGTATGAAATGCTTACAGGAAGAAAGCCGTTTGATGGCGAAACCCCTGTTTCCGTAGCTCTAAAGCATATGAATGAAGAGCCTGTTGCTCCTTCAACATATGTTACGTCGATGTATAAGGGTCTTGAAGAAATAATTCTTCACGCTATGGAAAAGGATACCTCAAAGCGCTATCAGTCTGCTTCTGAGATGATCCGTGATATCGAAGCATTCAAGGTTGACCAGAGCATAACGTTTGGATATATTGATTCGGATGTTGAGAAGGCTGCAGCAGGCGGTGTTCTTTCGGGGGTTAAATCTTTTGCGGACAAGCTTCCTAAGGTAAAGCTTAACACAAAGCAAAAACAAAAGAAGGAACCGACTCCTGTTCAGGAAGAGGAATACGTCGAAGAAGAGTATTATGACGATTTTGAGGACGACGATGAAGATGAGCCTCGCCATAATTACATCCTTCCCATTTTGGCGGCTGTTACCGTAACCGTTATAATCGTTGCGACCTTATTTGTTGCAAACGTTATTTTGGGCGCATTCCAAACGACTCCTTCATCTTCTAATGACTATGTAATGCCACAGCTTGTCGGCATGAATTACTATGATGCAAGATCTGCTTATACCGATATTCAGCTCGTCGCATCCGAAGAATTCAATTCGGAATATGAATCAGGGGTCATCATTTACCAGGAAAAGGCTGAAGGAAGAATCGTCAAAAAAGGCGACACCATTAAGGTAACTGTCAGCAAGGGCACAAGAATGGTCTCTGTACCTGATGTTAAGGACTATCATTATAACTCGGCATACGCAGCCTTAACCGGCGAAAACCTTATGGTCATGCGTATTGAAAAGGAAAGCGACGACGTAGCTGCGGGCTATGTTATCAGCACAGATCCTTCTTCGGGTTCTACTGTTGAAGAGGGTACGACCGTAAGAGTATATGTCAGCTTAGGCCCATCAACTGAGGATACCGTCGTTCCCGATGTCTTCGGATATGACGTCTCTGAGGCTGAAGATATGATCAGAGCGGCATATTTGGAGCCTAAGGTTCAATATGTTGAATCAAGTGAACCTATTGATACAGTCATTTCACAGAACATCGCAGCAGGCGATTCCGTGACGAGAAATACTGTTATAACGATCTATGTTTCCGACGGCAGCGGAATAGTTTCCGACCCGTTTGAGGATCCGAGTATCGGTTTCGTTGATCCTGATGATCCGGATGTAGGTGTTGATCCTGATGTATCGGATAATATTCAGATGCTTTTGTATGTCGATATTCCCACAACAGCAAAATCAGCGTATTATCTCACGTTTACCGATCAGAACACCGATACGGTTGTTGCTTCTCAAATTTATGTAACATCCAGTGATGCAGGTACGAGCGTTCCTGTGTTGATCACGGGCAGCGGAACCGCTTCCGTTATAGTTGAGGTCAGAAGCCCCAAAACCGGCTTGAGAACAACGCTTGCCATATATGAGGTCGATTTTGATTTCGGAACATACTACTGTACGGATTACTTCTCATCAGCGTTTACGCTCGCTGACATTCAGTTCTAAATATGATTGAAAAAAACGGTGTTATTATCAGTTCCTTCGGCGGTAATTTCAAGGTTGCCGCCGAAGATGAAGAATATATCTGCAAGGCGAGAGGATCGTTCAGAAACAAGGATATCGTTCCGATATGCGGCGATAACGTGAAATTCATTATTGAGAATAATTCTGATGCGGTTATCACTGAGATATTTGAGCGCAGGAACGAGATCATCCGCCCTCCGCTTGCAAATCTTGATCAGCTTGTATTTGTAATATCGACCTGTGAGCCTGCCCCTAACATATTGCTGTTGGACAAGTTTTTATCGGTTTCGGTATTTAAAAATATCAGCCCTGTTATCGTGTTCACAAAAACAGATAAGCATCCTGCGGACGAGTATGTAAAAATATACGAAAACATATTCCCCACAGTGTGCGTAGATAACGTTACCGGTGAGGGAGTGGACAAAGTCTGTAAGTTGTTGAGCGGAAAGTTCTCCGCCTTTACAGGCAACTCGGGTGCCGGCAAATCTACTCTTTTGAATAACATATGCCCGGATCTGAGCCTTGAAACCAATGAGATCAGCAGAAAACTCGGAAGAGGAAAGCACACAACTCGTCGTGTCGAGATCTTCAGACTTGAAAACGGCGGTTATGTTGCAGACACTCCGGGATTTTCAACCTTTAATACGCAAATGTATGACCGCATTTTAAAGGACGAGCTTGCATACTGCTTCCCTGAATTCGAGGAGCATATCGGTTCATGCAGATTTCAGGATTGCTCTCACACAAAAGAGCAGGGCTGTAAGGTTATCGAGGCTGTTAATAACGGCTCGATCTCAAGATCCCGACACGCAAGCTATTGCGAGATGTATCGCGAAGCTTCACTGATAAAACCTTGGGAAATCAAAAACAGCACAAAACGATAGCATTTTTTGATCTTGGGAATATTATGTACTAAGCACATGCTTAGTCTACATATGGTTGGAGGATTATTATGACTGTTATCGTGAAAAAGCCCTGTAAGTTTATCGGCGCTGTTCTGAGACTCGTTTTCGGGATCAAAAAAGAAAACTGTGATACATGATCACATATCGGGTGTCCTCGGATACCCGATTTTCATGTATAAATCCTTGCTTAGTCAAATAAAATCTATCATGATCTACTTTGACTTTAAAAATTTGAGGATATGCTTTTCGTTCGGATTTTTCTTCGTCGTTGCATTTCTAAGCTTCTGTGACGATGTATTGGTTCTTTATTCACTTGTATTCTGTCTGCTTCATGAGCTTGCACATCTGTTCTGGATGAGAAAATACGGGATCAATGTGAGTGAGATACGATTTTACGGCGCCGGGATCAAAATATCATCAAGCGGAGTTTCCGCGCTTTCAAGATCGAAGCAAATACTCATATACTCTGCAGGATGCTCGCTTAACATCGTTTTGGCGATAATATATTTAGTGATCACAGCCGAAGAGCTTTGCGTCGTGAATTTGCTCTTGGCATTTCTTAATATGCTGCCCATAGGTTATTTGGACGGAGGAAAGATACTTGGTGTTGTATTCCCAAACAGCGAACAAGGACTCAAGCTTATCAGCAATATCTTCTCAGTCTTGCTTGTTTTTATGATTATCGCCTCAGCATTTATAATTGATCTTGAGACGCTCACATCATCTTTGATCACAGCGGTTATAATTCTGCTGTCGCTGATTTTCGGATGATTTGCAAAACTTATCAAAGTGTGATATTATATATGAGATTTGATAACTAACGGAGGAAGTTAAATGGAATTAAGAGATAAGATCGAACGCTTGGCGCTTCGCTCGCTTAAGCCTTCGAGATATATCGGCGGTGAGGTCGGCAGTGTTGTTAAAGATAAATCTAAAATAGATGTAAGATTTGCTTTTTGTTTCCCTGATACTTACGAAGTCGGAATGAGCCATTTGGGAATGAAGATACTTTACGGATTAAAGAATCAGCGTGAAAACTTTTGGTGTGAACGTGTTTTCGCTCCCGACAAAGATTTCGAAAAGATCATGCGTGAAAATGACATTCCGCTTTATGCTCTTGAAAGTCTTGATCCAATAAAAGAATTTGACTTTATCGGCTTCACATTGCAATATGAGCTTTCATACACGAATGTATTGAATATGCTCGATCTTGCGGGACTTAACGTTAAAGCGAGTGAAAGATCTGAAAGCGATCCTATTGTTGTTGCGGGCGGTCCTTGTGTTTGCAATCCTGAGCCGCTTTGTGATTTTATCGACCTTTTCATCATCGGAGAAGGTGAAGAAGTTAATCTAGAGCTTATGGATCTATACGCTGACATGAAAAAACAGGGCAGGACAAAATCGGAGTTCCTTCGCGAAGCTTGTAAGATAGAGGGCATATACGTTCCTGCATTTTATGATGTCAAATATAATGATGACGGAACTGTTGCATCTATAGATGCAACTGATGCTCCTATGCCCATAAAGAAGCGCATTATCGCTGATTTTGACAAGGTCTATTATCCCGATTACTTTGTTGTTCCTTTCACGGATATCGTTCACGACAGAGCTGTTGTCGAAGTTTTGAGAGGATGCATCAGAGGATGCCGCTTCTGTCAGGCTGGATATATCTATCGTCCGTTCAGAGAAAAGAAGACAGATACAATCGCCAAGCAGACCAAAGCGCTTTGTGAACAGACAGGATATGAAGAAGTCTCGCTTTCTTCTCTTTCAACAAGCGACCACCCCGAGATCGAAGAGCTTTTGGACAAGCTCGTTGATTATACTGAGTCTGAAAAGGTTAGCCTGTCCCTTCCTTCACTCAGAGTAGATAACTTCAGCGAAGAGATCTTGGAAAAGATCAACCGTGTTCGCAAGTCCGGACTGACCTTTGCGGCAGAAGCAGGTACACAGCGTCTTCGTAATGTTATAAATAAAAACATCACTGAGGATGAGATAATTGATACCTGCAAGCTTGCTTTTGCCGGCGGATATTCAAATGTTAAGCTCTATTTCATGATGGGACATCCAACCGAGACCGATGAGGATATTCTCGGAATTGCGGCTCTTGCTAAAAAGATCGCAGACCTGTTCTATGAGGTCAACAGGGGAGTCAAGGGCAAATATTTAAACATCAGCATTTCCTGTGCGACATTTGTCCCCAAGCCTTTTACACCGTTCGAGTTCGAGGCTCAGGACACAAAGGAAATGATTACTCATAAGCAGGAGCTTTTAACAAAGAATCTTCATTCCAAACACGTCAAGCTTTCATATCACAGCACAAACGTAAGCTTGCTCGAGGCAACACTTGCCAGAGGTGACAGACGCTTGGGCGATGTCATCTATAAAGCTTGGCAAAACGGCTGTACATTTGATAGCTGGGACGAGCATTTCAGATTCTCAAGATGGCAGGATGCTTTTGACGAAGTCGGTCTTGATCCCGAATTCTATGCTTGCCGAAAGCGAGATTATGACGAGATCATGCCTTGGTCTCATCTTGATTATTATATTTCAAGGAAATTCTTGATAAGAGAAAATCAAAAGGCTCACCGTGGCGAGACGACACCTAACTGCGCTGAAAAATGTTCAGGCTGCGGAATGAAGAAAGAATGCGGAGGTACGTATTGTGGTTAAGGATTATTACGATATCAGAGCCGTATTCAAGAAAAAGGACAGAGCCATATACATATCCCATCTTGATCTGATGCGAGTTATGCAGCGCACATTCAAGCGTTCAAAGCTTCCCGTATGGTTCACGAAGGGATACAATCCCCACATATATCTGATGTTCCCGTTGCCGCTGTCATTGGGCGTTTCAAGTGATTGCGAAATGATGGATTTCGGTATTGATATGTCTTCGGGTGAACCCGACTATGAACAGATAAAGACACGTCTTAATGAGGTTCTTCCTGACGGAATAGAGATAGTATCGGTTTCCGCACCTGATATGCCTCACACAAAGATCGGTGCGAGCGAATACAGCGTCAAGTTTGTATCATCCGATCCTGCCAAGGATGTCAGATATGCATTCGAAAGATTTATGTCTCAAGATAGCATTCTTATCGAAAAGCGTGCAAAAGTCAACTGCAAAAAAACTATCGTTACAAAGGATATAAAGCCCGGTATCAATGTCCTTGAGACGAGAATTGTTGATAATGTATTCGAGGTCGATTTCAGGCTTCCTTCCGGCATCAAAAACTCGCTTAACATCGTAGCTGTAACCGCCGCATTCGAGTCCTTCTATGGCAAGGAATTTGATAAAATATGTGCAAACAGAACAAAAATACTCGATGAGAACGGTAACGATTTTATCTAAATAACTATTGCAATGCGATTTGCTTTGTGATATAATATTAAGGCATTTGAGTCCGTCATGTTCTCCGAGCGTGATGGGGTTTAATGGAAACATTAAAGCGGATAGTCCTCTGACTTCGTAAGCGGTCAAGCGCCGACAGAAGTGTATGAATGTCTGAAATTTTTAAGGAGGAATTTTAAAGTGGACGCTTTAAAACTTATTGCAAACTCAAGTTTGAAGAAGGATATCCCTCAGTTCAACATTGGTGACACTGTAAGAGTATCCGTAAGAATTCAGGAAGGCGACAAGTCCAGAATTCAGGTGTTCGAAGGAACAGTAATTGCTAAGAAGCACGGTGGTGTAAGCGAAACCTTCACCGTTCGTCGTGTTGCTCACGGCTGCGGCGTTGAAAGAGTATTCCCGCTTCACTCTCCCGTTGTTGAAAAGGTTGAAGTTGTAAGACTCGCTAAGGTAAGACGTGCTAAGCTCTATTACCTCAGAGACAGAGTTGGTAAGGCTGCTAAGACCAAGGACGCAATCAGATAAGTTTGTTCGCAAAGAAGAGTCAACAGGTTTGACTCTTCTTTTTCTTTATATTTGACATTTTACTCTTGCAATTTAAAGCGATATTTGTTACAATAAAATGAATATTTATGTAATAGGAGCGTTAGCTGTTATGGTCAATAATAAAGATACCGCCAAAAATGAAACCGCTAAAAAGGCAAGCTTTTTGGATGAAATATTAGATTGGCTTAAATCTCTTGCAATAACTTTTATATTCGTGGTTCTGATATTCACATTTGTTTGCAGAACAGCGGTCGTTTCCGGAGATTCAATGACAAATACATTAAAGCACAATGATTTCTTGATTTTGTGGAGCTTGTTCTATGAACCTGAGAACGGAGACATAGTCTCAGCAAACTGCGAAGGCTTGAATGAAGTTATCGTAAAGCGTATCATTGCACATGAGGGTCAGACTGTTGACATTGATTTTACTACAGGTAAAGTGTTTGTCGACGGCGTTGAACTCAACGAACCCTATATAAGAAACCTTACGATCAACGATGAGGGCGCATTTGATTATCCCATCGTCGTTCCCGAGGGACAGTATTTTGTGATGGGTGACAACCGTCAGGGTTCTCGTGACTCGAGAGATCCTGCTGTCAAATTTGTTGATAGAGAAGATATTCTCGGAAAGGTCGTTTTGCGCCTGTTCCCGTTTGAGTCTTTCGGAACAGTAGAATAAAGCATTAGCTTGAAAGGATTTGATTGAAATAGATCGCGAAATTAATATCCAATGGTTTCCCGGGCATATGGCGAAGACCCGTCGTTTGATGACCGAAAGCTTGCGTCTTGTCGATGCAGTTATCGAGGTTACGGACGCGCGTATTCCATACTCCTCACGCAACCCGGAAATGGATAGATTGGTCGGCAAAAAGCCGAGGATCGTTTTGCTAAATAAATGTGATGCCGCAAACGAGACCGTAACCTCTCGCTGGATAGATCACTATAAACGTCACGGAATACCCGCAATCGCAACCGACTGCAGAAGCGGCAAAAATATTAACCGAGTTATACCTCTTGTGAAAGACGTACTTAAGGACGAGATCGAAAAGTGGAACGCCAAAGGAATGATAGGCAGACCTGTCAGAATCATGATCGTTGGTATACCAAACGTCGGCAAATCGTCGCTGATTAACCGCCTCGCGGGTTCTAAGCGCGCTAAGGTCGAGGATAGACCCGGTGTTACCCGCGGAAAGCAGTGGGTAACTCTTGCAAACGATGTTGAGCTTTTGGATATGCCGGGCGTTTTGTGGCCTAAGTTTGAAGACCAGGATGTTGGACTTTCACTTGCCTTCACAGGTGCAGTTAAAGACGATATCATGGATATGGAATCTCTTGCGTGTTTCTTTATCAAGAAGCTGAGAACCGTGTCTGTTGATTCCTTCAAAGAGCGATATAACGTTGAAGTGAACGAGGAACTGACTGATTACGAGGTTTTGGAAGCTATCGGCAAGCGCCGCGGATTCCTGATCTCGGGTGGAGAGATAAATACTGAGCGTGCTGCAATAATTCTTATTGATGAATTCAGAAGCGGCAAGCTCGGAAGGATATCACTAGAGATCCCGGATGGTGTAAAGCAATGACACTTTACGAGTTTGACGAAGAGATCAGAACACGGTTCAGCGTTATCTGCGGAATCGACGAAGCCGGAAGAGGACCTCTCGCAGGAGATGTCTATGCTGCAGCAGTAATCTTCGATGATGACACGGTTATCGAAGGCATAAACGACTCAAAAAAGCTGACGGAAAAGAAGCGTGAAAAGCTTTTTGATGAGATAATATCAAAGGCAAAGGCATATTGCATCGCAACTGCCTCTGTTGAGGAGATAGAAGAGATCAATATTCTGAACGCTTCAATGCTTGCGATGAAGCGTGCTTATGAGGGCCTTGGAATTGATGTTGATCTTGCACTTATTGACGGCAACAGAACCCCTGACTTGTCATGCAGATCGGAAGCTGTTGTCAAAGGAGATGCCATGTCACAGTCCATTGCAGCCGCCTCGATTCTTGCAAAAGTTGCAAGAGACCGATATATGCTTGAGCTTGATGAGAAATATCCTCAGTATCAGTTTTCGAAGCACAAAGGATATGGCACAAAGCTTCATTATGAAATGCTTAAGAAGCACGGCATAAGCGAAGCTCACAGACCAAGCTTTTTGAAAAATCTCGGTGAGAAGTGATGACGAACAAAGAAATAGGATATATTGGTGAGGATTTCACTGCACGGTTTTTAATATCAAAGGGATGCGAGATACTTGCGCGCAATTTCACTATTCGCGGCGGTGAGATAGATATTATCGCTAAAAAGGGCAACTTGATCCACTTCGTTGAGGTCAAGTCACGGAAAAGATCGCCTCTTGCGACGGGAGATCAAGCCATCACAAAAACCAAGATCGCACATATCGTGCGGACTGCAAATGCTTATATAAGCAAATTTGAGATCGATTGTAACTGTATTTTCGATGTCGCTCTCGTCGAGATCGATAACGGTGATGTTACCGATTTTAAATATATTCAACGAGCGTTTACGGCATCGTCCTGAGCGCGAAAGGAGCAAATACAATGTTTTATAAAAGTACAAGAAACGAGAAGCTAAGCGTTACATCCGCAAAGGCGATTGCTCAAGGCATCTCCGAAGAGGGCGGACTTTTCATTCCGGAATCTATCCCATCTATTTCCGAAGATGAACTCAGAGGCTATGTCGGAAAAAGCTATAAGGATGTTGCTGCTTCGGTTATAAAGAAGTATTTGACTGATTTTACTGATGAAGAGATAAATTACTGCGTAAACGGTGCATACAGCGGCACTTTTGATACCGATAATGTGGTCACGCTCGCTAATCTTGACGGATTGGGATATATTTTGGAGCTTTGGCACGGGCCTACTTGTGCCTTCAAAGACGTAGCATTACAGATACTTCCTTATTTGCTCACAACTTCTGTCAAAAAGCTTGGCATCGACAAAAATGTTGTAATTTTGGTCGCAACTTCCGGAGATACGGGAAAGGCTGCTCTTGAAGGCTTCAAGGACGTTGACGGAACAAAGATAATGGTATTCTATCCCGATGACGGTGTAAGCCCGATGCAAAAGCTTCAGATGGTAACACAAGAAGGCGGAAACGTATCCGTTTGTGCTATCAAGGGCAATTTTGATGACGCTCAGACAGGGGTTAAGAAGATTTTCACAGATCCTGACGTTGCAAAGACCTTGTCTGACAACGGTTTAATGTTCTCAAGTGCGAACTCCATCAACTGGGGAAGACTTTTGCCACAGATAGTTTATTACGTTTACTCTTATGTGAATCTTATTGACAAGGATGAGATCGCATTCGGTGACAGAATGAACGTTGTTGTTCCCACAGGCAACTTTGGTAACATTTTAGCAGCATACTATGCAAAAAATATGGGTGTGCCGATAGGCAAGCTCATTTGTGCGTCAAACTCAAATAATGTGTTGACCGACTTTATCAAGACAGGCGTATATGACAGAAACCGTCAGTTCTATACAACTATCTCACCTTCGATGGATATCTTGATCTCTTCCAATCTCGAAAGACTTATGTATCACATGAGCGGAAGCGACGAGGCTGTTAATAAGCTTTATTCCGAGCTTTCCTCAAGCGGAAGATTTGAGGTAGATGCAGACGTTAAGGCGAAGCTCGACAGTGAATTCTATGCCGGATATTGCACTGATGATGAAACTCTTGAAACCATCAGATCCGCATATGACAAGTATTCTTATACGATAGATACTCACACCGCTGTTGCTTATAGTGTATATGAAAAGTATGTAGAAGAGACAGGGGATAAGACACCGACTGTTATCGCTTCTACTGCAAGCCCTTATAAATTCTCGGCATCTGTTTTAGAGGCTTTGGACAAAAATACTGACGGCCTTGACGAATTCGGTTTGACAGAGGAATTGCATGCGGCCTCAAATATGCCCATTCCCAATTCTCTTGCGAGCTTGAATGGCAAGCCCGTAAGATTCGAAGGCTCTATCGAAAAGGAAGATATGCAGAATTATATCTTCAGCCGGTTGAACATAAAGTAAAACAGAAGCACTCCCTTAGCATCAGCCAAGGGAGCGCTCTTTGAGTATGAAATTAATATACTCTGGGTTTGAAAGTCTTGCATTCTGTCTGAGCACAGCAGTTGGGTGTGGAACAGCCACAGGTTGTAACGTCGATCTTGCCGGCAACACAGTCCTCATTGTCTCTGTTGTATACACAGCTTGAAACGTTGCACTTGATGCCCATTACTTTATCTTTTTCCATATTCGAATTTTCCTTTCGAAGTTTTTACCTAAGCAGATTTGCCGAAGCAAAACTATTATTTACCCAATTAGGTTTTTTATTCAGGAGGTGACAGCGTGTCATTATTTGTTATTGGTGATCTTCATCTTTCACTATCAACCAATAAGTCGATGGATATTTTCGGCGGATGGGATAACTATGTTAACCGTTTGCGTGATAATTGGATCTCAAATGTTAAGGACGGTGATACCGTTGTCATTCCCGGTGACATAACTTGGGCGATGTCCATAGAAGAAGCATATGAGGATTTCAAGTTTATAAATGATCTTCCGGGAAGGAAGATAATATCAAAGGGGAATCATGATTATTGGTGGACGACAAAGGCAAAAGCTGATAATTTTTTTGAAGCAAACGGATTTAGCACACTGAATGTTCTCCATAATAATCATTATGAATATGAGTCAATTGGGATATGTGGCACAAGAGGGTGGATAAATGACGGCAGCGAACCTGCGGATGCAAAGGTTATTGCCCGTGAGGCTATGCGGCTCGACAGATCGATTCAGTCAGCGGTCGACGCAGGGCTTAGCCCCATAGTCTTTCTGCACTATCCGCCCGTATACGGATCCGACACAAACTATGATATCTTGGATGTGCTGCTAAAGTATAGCATCAAAAACGTCTTTTATGGTCATTTGCATAGCTATGCCACAAAAAATGCTATAAACGGCAGATGCTACGGGATTGATTTCAGACTTATTTCAAGCGATTATTTACATTTTTCGCCCCTTGATATTACTCAAATTGTGCAAAATAACAAATTGTAGATTAAGTATAGAAAATCTTTTTTCAGTGTGATATAATGTTATAATGTATGAAAAGCAACTTTTGTTGCGTAAAATAACAGGAGGATCAAATTTTATGTTAAAAGCAAAGAATCAGATCGAAACAAATAAATACGAATTGGAGATTGAGATCTCCGCAGAAGTGTTTGAAGCTGAAATTCAGAAGGTATATTTGAAGAACAAGGCTTCTATCAACGTTGAAGGCTTCCGTCCCGGCAAGGCTCCCAGAAGCGTTATCGAAAGGAAGTATGGAGTGGGCATTTTCTTTGAAGATGCTGTAAACAACCTCTATCCCGTTGCTGTTACAGAAGCAGTTATTGAAGCAGGACTTGATTTGGTTTGTGCTCCCGAAGCTGAATTTACAGAAGTTTCGAAGGAAAACGGTGTTAAGTTCAAGATTGTATGCACAACTAAGCCCGAAGTAAATATTGACGGCTACAAGGGTATAGAAGTAACAAAGAATGTCAATGCTGTTACAGAAGAAATGATCGAGCACGAAGTCGGTCACGTTCTTGAAAGAAACGCAAGAACCGTCAACGTTGATGACAGAGCTGCTGAAAACGGCGATGACGTTGTTATTGACTTTGAAGGCTTCAAGGATGGCGTTGCTTTTGAAGGCGGCAAGGCTGAAAAGTTCAACCTCACTCTCGGCAGCGGTCAGTTCATTCCCGGATTTGAGGATCAGGTCGTTGGTCATAACATCGGTGACGAATTTGACATCAACGTAACCTTCCCTGAAGAATATCAGGCTGCAGAGCTTGCAGGTGCTCCCGTAGTATTCAAGATCAAGCTCCACGAGATCAAGAAGACAGAGCTTCCCGAGCTTGACGATGAATTCGTTAAGGATACTTCTGACTTTGAGACCGTTGAAGAATTCAAGGCTGACATCAGAAAGCATCTCGAGGAAGATGCCGAAAAGAAGGCTGATTCCGAAGTCGAAGGCGCTATCATGGATGCAGTTATCGCAAAGGTTGAAGGCGAGATTCCCGAAGCTATGTATGATAACAAGGTCAACGAAATGATCGAAGACCTTTCTTACAGACTCCAGTCTCAGGGCCTTACTCTTGAAGCATACATGCAGTTTACCGGCATGAGCATTGATTCCTTGAAGGAAACCTATAAGGAACAGGCTGAAAAGCAGGTTAAGCTTCGCTTGGCTCTTGAAAAGATCGCAGCTCTTGAAAATGTTGAAGTTACCGACGAAGATATCGAGAAGGAATTCGAGACTATCGGCGGAATGTACAACATGCCCGTTGAAACCGTTAAGCAGCATATCAGAGCCGAAGACCTCAAGAACGACGTTGCTGTAAGCAAGGCAGTCGAGATCGTTAAGTCCAACGCTGTAATCAAGTAATTATTTCATTTTTCTTATATTTCGGAAACGGAGGATTATTATAATGGCACTTGTTCCATATGTCATTGAACAGACAGGTCATGGCGAAAGATCCATGGATATTTATTCGAGACTTCTTAATGACAGAATTATTGTTTTGTCCGATGAAGTTAACGACACTACCGCAAGTTTGGTTGTCGCTCAGCTTTTATATCTCGAATCTCAGGATCCCGAAAAGGATATTTGTCTGTATATTAACAGCCCCGGCGGTTCTATAACGGCTGGTATGGCAATCTATGACACCATGCAGTATATCAAGCCGGACGTAAGCACAATGTGTGTCGGTATGGCTGCTTCTATGGGCGCTGTTTTGCTTGCAGGCGGTGCTAAGGGCAAGAGATATGCTCTTCCTCACAGCGAAGTAATGATCCACCAGCCTCTTATCGGCGGCGGTCTTTCCGGTCAGTGTACCGATATTAAGATCCACTCCGATCATATGGTTAAGACACGTGAAAAGCTCAACAAGATCTTGGCTGCTGACACAGGCAAGTCTTTGGAGCAGATCACACTCGATACCGAAAGAGACAACTATATGACCGCTGAGGAAGCTGTTGAATACGGCCTCATCGATAAGGTAATGACAAGATAGGATTTTATGTTTTGTTGCCGAGCCCTTGCGGACTTGGCAACATTGCTTAATCTAAAGGAGGGCAGAGTAATGGCAGGAAACGAATCAACAATTAAAAGATGTAACTTTTGCGGAAAGCCTGAGAATAAAGTAAGAAATATGTTTTCCGCAGGTGACGTTTTTATTTGCGACGAATGTATATTGTTCTGCTATGATATTTTAGAAGAAAAGGGATTCACTACTGACAAGCACAGCAAGAGCGATTTTAATGAGATCACGTTGTCAAAGCCTGCTGAAATTAAACAGGCTTTGGATGAATATGTTGTCGGTCAGGAAGACGCTAAGATCACCCTTTCTGTAGCTGTTTACAACCATTATAAACGCATCGTTCAAGTCGCTGACAAAAATGATGACGTTGAGATTCAGAAGTCTAACGTATTGCTTCTGGGGCCTACGGGTACAGGCAAGACTTTGCTGGCTCAAACCTTGGCAAAGACCTTGAATGTTCCCTTCGCAATTGCTGACGCAACCACGATTACTGAGGCAGGGTACGTAGGTGACGACGTAGAAAACGTTCTTCTGCGATTGATCCAAGCCGCAGACTATGATATTGAAGCCGCAGAACGCGGCATCATATATATTGATGAGATCGACAAGATCGCAAGAAAGTCTGAAAGCACATCTATCACCCGTGACGTAAGCGGTGAGGGCGTTCAGCAAGCCTTGCTTAAGATCATTGAAGGCACCGTTTCAAACGTCCCTCCTCAGGGCGGAAGAAAGCACCCCAACCAGGAGTTCATCCAGATTGATACCAAAAACATTCTCTTTATTTGCGGCGGCGCATTTGATGGCTTGGAATCGCTCATTCGCAAGCGTACCGATAAGTCTTCGCTCGGCTTCGGCGCAGATACGAAAAGCAAGAATGTTGTGGACGGCAGTATCCTGAAAAAGGTCATCCCACAGGATCTTGTGAAGTTCGGAATCATCCCGGAACTTGTCGGCAGACTCCCGGTGATCACAACTCTATCTAATTTGGATGAGAACGCTCTTATAAGAATTCTTTCCGTTCCCAAGAATTCGCTTGAAAAGCAATATAAGAAGCTCTTTGGATATGACGGTATCGAGCTCGATATTACCGATGATGCTAAGCTTGCTATCGCAAAGAAAGCTATCGATCAAAAGACCGGTGCAAGAGGCTTGCGCTCGATCGTTGAGGGTGCGTTGCTTAAGCCGATGTTCGAAACACCTTCTGATAAGAGCATTGTAAAGGTCACACTCACTTCCGAGTGTATCACAGACGGCGCTGAGCCGATAATCGAAAGAAAAAAGTCCAAATAAAAAATTAACCGCATTCCGTTTTCGGAGTGCGGTTTCTTTGATATTAGAAATGCTCTTGAAAAGTACACCTTTTCGGAGTTACGCATACCTTATGCATAAATACCATTCATATATTAAATTATACCATTAAGTTGCGAAATGTCAATATGATTTTAACATTTTTTGCATTTTTGTTTCACTATAAAAAGGTGTACCATTTCGGAGCATACTGTTCTAAAAATACTCTAATGGAGGGAAAACAAATGAAGAAAAACACAAAAAGTGCTCTTCTGCTCAGCGTAGTATCGATCATCGTATGCTGCACAATGCTTTTGGGCACAACAATGGCTTGGTTCACCGACAGTGTTACTTCTGCAAGAAACCAGATCGTTGCAGGTAACCTCGACGTAGAACTCACCTATGAAGTTGAAGGTGACTTTGTAAAGGTTACCGATCAAACCAAATTGTTCAGCGAAGTAAAACTTTGGGAACCCGGCGTAGTTGTTTACGAAACCATCAAGGTTGCTAACGTTGGCAACTTGGCTCTCAAGTATAACTTTGAGCTTGCTGAGCTTGCTTACAACACAGTTACCGTTGATAACGTAGCTTATGATCTTAGCGACGTTATTAAGGTCGGCGTTGTGACAAATGCTGACACCGCTGATCGCAATGCATTGGTTGCTTCAGTGGATGAGTGGTTCGATCTCGATGATTTCGTTCTTGCAAGCAATGCTGAACTCTTGGCAGGCGAAGAAACCGAACCCACAACCATCGTTCTCTATTGGGCACCTTCTGATAGCGACAACATCTACAACCTTAATAATGGCAAGGTGGCAGATGACAACACCGATAAGCTCTACATCGAATTCGGTCTTAACTTGTTCGCTACTCAGCTCACCTATGAAGAAGACAGCTTCGACAATGAGTATGACGAATCCGCCACTGCAACAAGAGTAAGCACCGCTGAAGATCTTATCGCAGCTATCGCTAACGGCGGCGAAATCGCTCTTGCTAATGACATTACAATCAGCAGTAAGTTGAACATCACCTCTGATACCGTGATCTACGGTCTCGGCAACACCTTGACCTATACCGGTGGTGATCGTGCTATTGACGTTACCAAGGAAACAAATGGCGCAGACCTCACCATTAAGGATCTGGTCATCGACATCAATTCCGGTTACTGTGAACGTGGCATCAACTACAACACCAACGGTACTTTGGTTCTTGACAACGTAACCCTCGGCGGTGGTACCAAGGCTACATACGGTGTAAACTTGCCCGGTTCTTCTGACGGTGCGAAGGTTGAGATCGTTGACTGTGACATTACTGCTCTCATTGCACTGAACGTTTGGGGCGAGAATGCCGTTGTTAACGTGACCGACTCTAACCTTTCGAACTACGATAAGACCGAAATAGAGGACTATGTTGCAGTTGCTTTGAATAGCGACGGCTCCGGCAACGCTGCCGAGGGCGCAGTTGTTACCATCATCGGCGGTTCTGTCACCGCAAAGGATCAGAACGGTGATCCTTGCATAGCATTCCGTAACATGACCGCGACCGGAAGCATATTTGTATCTGGTACAACAGTTGTCGGTATAGATGGTGTAACGACAACCGCAGCTACTGTCAGATATAAGGACGGCAACGGAAACTACTATAATGAATTCTACGCTTGTAGTACCTTACAGGATGCTATCGACAAGGCTGCAGAGTCCTCTAACGCTGTTGTCGTATTGATTGGCAATCGTGAAATTTCCGAGTCTATCACCGTTAACGGAGACGTTGTTCTTGATTTGAACGGCTATACTCTTACAACCACTAACACAACGGATGGTTTGCCGATCTATTTGAAGAGTGGAAAGCTTACGGTTCTTAACGGCACACTTGCTCTTGACGGTTCGGAAGAAAGCGCACACGGCACCTATAACAGTGCGATCGGTTATGAACCCGACACAGAGCTCGTGGTTGACAACGTTACCTTCAAGGGCGTAACCGGTATTAACGGAACTTGGAAAGCTGACGGCGCTGTAAAGATTTCTGTTTCGAATTCGACCTTTGAAATGAGCAGCGTAGGTATTGCTGTATGTACCGGCAGCGCAGACACTGTTGCGACCATCACTGACTGCAATATTACTGCATCTGGATACGCAGTCTTTGGCTCTCAGGGCTCTAAGATCACCGTAAACGGCGGCACATACAATTCTGCAGTTGCTATTTACGCTCAGGACGCAGGCACTATCGTTACCATTGAAGCCGGTACCTTTACAGGTGCTTTGAACGCTGTCAATGGCGGCGAGATCGTCATCAAGGGCGGTACCTTCTCTGTTGATCCTTCCGCTTATTTGGCAGATGGTTATGTTGCAACCGAGAGCAACGGTACTTGGACAGTAACCGCTGAGTAATAGGAAACCCTATCCGCACGAGAAGATAGAAAAGCCTATACCGTACACATTATGACATAAGCGACAGTAATACGTTTATTGGTGTTTCTTCGTATTACTATATTTGAGAAAAGCGATGCTTAATGCGTCGCTTTTTTCTATTGCATTTTTTTCAGTCAGTTGGTATAATTAATTAAATAAATCAGCACCGAGGTGAAAACAATGCAAACTCCGCTTGCGGATAAGATACGCCCAAAGACTTTGGATGATGTTGTGGGTCAGCCCCACCTCTTGGGCAAGGATAAACCACTTCGCCGCATCATAGAAAGCGGCAAGATTCCCAACATGATCTTCTATGGTTCTTCGGGAATCGGAAAGACGACCGTTGCACGTATCATTGCCGAAAACACAAATTTGAAGATGTATAAGCTCAACGGCACATCTGCTTCCGTATCAGATATCAAAGACATCATCTCGGATACCGAGACTATTGACGGTTATAACGGCATTCTTTTATATCTCGATGAGATTCAATATCTCAACAAAAAACAACAGCAGTCTCTTTTGGAATACATCGAGAACGGGAAAATAACGCTTATTTCTTCAACGACTGAGAATCCGTATTTCTATGTTTATAACGCTATTATCAGCCGTTCCACAGTTTTTGAGTTTTTGCCTGTTTCGCCCGATGAGATAAAACCCGCCATCAAGCGTGCATTTCAGATATGCGCGGATGATTTGGGACTTAAGCTCAAGCTTGAGGCAGGTGTTATTGATCATATTGCCCGAGGGTGCGGCGGGGATGTCAGAAAGTCTATCAACACAGTTGAGCTTTGCGTTCTTTCTGCCGACAATACCGAATATGAATTGAGAGTTCATCTTGATACTGTCAAGCTTCTTACACAGCGAAGCAATATGCGTTATGACCGAGACGGTGATGAGCACTATAACATCTTGTCTGCGCTTCAAAAATCTATTCGAGGTTCAGATGAGAATGCGGCACTTCACTATGCGGCGAGATTGATCGAGGCAGGGGACATTATATCTCTTTCGAGGCGCCTTCTGGTCATTGCTGCAGAAGATATCGGACTTGCATATCCTCAGATTTTGCCGATAGTTAAATCCTGTGTAGACAGCGCGATGCAGCTTGGACTTCCTGAGGCAAGGATCCCTCTTGCTGATGCGGTTATCCTGCTTGCAACAGCGCCGAAATCCAACAGCGGCATTTGTGCTATTGATTCAGCACTCGACGATATCAGAGCAGGGAACTCGGGAGATATCCCATCACACCTGCAGGACGGTCACTATGGCGGCGCAAACAAGATGGGCAAGGCGATAGGGTATAAATATCCTCATGCATTTCCGAATGCATGGGTCGAACAACAGTATCTTCCTGATACTATCAAGGATAGGATCTATTATGAATACGGTAATAACAAGACCGAGCAAGCCGCAAAGCAATATTGGGAACAGATCAAGAAGAAATTATAGGAGAAGATCTGCATGTCTAAAAAATTATCGCTTTATATCTTGCTATTTCTATTTCTGTGTGGTTGTGCTTCAAGATCATATAATATAGTTTCCGATGAATATCAGTACGAAACTCGAGAATTAATGTATTCGGAGGAAGACTCCGTATTTTCTTTTCGCACTGATATGGACTATACCGAAACCAAACTAGCTCGGTATTATTTTGATCTTGCTATAGAAGATGTCGAAAGGCAATCTTGTATCAAGGCTACTGAAGAAATATTAGATGCACTAACTGATTTTAATGTAACTCCAAGTATTTATGTGTTTACTGATGATAGATATAGCGGTAAATATGTCGTTAACAACAGTTTGTACATTACAGTTCAAGATTGGCAAACATTGCAGTACGCGACAGATGTCCTTCTTGCGGTTTATGGCGAGTTTAGTCATTACGGATTAGCTTATGGTTATGCGAATCTGATATGTAGTGAATATCAATGGGAAGGTTGTATACAGGGTCGATTTGTAAATCCTGATGTATCGGATTCTTGCGACCTAAATCTTCTTTGTTTTGATACTGCTTTTTGTTCATATAGTGATGTCGAGATAGCTCGTCTGATTTCTTGCGATTTTGTTTCTTCCTATATCGCCCAATACGGCGAAGACGAGTTTCAGAGGTTATTATCTGTTTCTGATACCGCTGAAGGCATGCAATACCTAAAAGATAAACTATCTGCCTATTATAAAAGCAATAACTTTCTTTACGAGCCATCTATTGTCCGCTATAGTTACGGTGGTGTTTCATTTGATTATATTGTTTGTGATGATTTGGCGACTTTTTATGTTGGAACGGATTGGAAGGATCTAAATAGAGATTGCAACCCCTTGGTTTCAGATAACTTTCTTCACGGAAGTTATACAGACTTAAAGGCGTTTTATGAGATCAATCTGCAGCAAATGCAGCGGTATCAGGATCTTTTTGCTTTAAATAACTACAATGACGATTTACGGATTATTTTCTTAAACGGTAAGAGCCTGTCGCAATATTCATTTTATCAGCCCCAAAACCACACGATTTATGTGATGAATGTTGATTCGCTTATGCATGAATACATTCACGCATTAACTCAGCCTAAGTTATGGATGGATGATTGGCAAACAGAAGGATTTGCCAGATATTTTTCATATAGATATGATTATTACGGCGTTGCATTTCTAAACCAAGATTATAACAACGTCGCGTTCTCGTCAGCCACGAAATATATTTACGAATATTTCGAAGTGATTGACCGTCCGATTGATATGGCGATTGATTATGCTGAAATTGAAAATATTGCAGTTTACAGCCGTGATTATAAGGATCCTAACTCAAGTTATGTTGCCGGCTCTTCATTTATTCAGTATTTAGTCAATCAATATGGTGAAAAAGCTGTAATTGACTTTATTTACGGTGACGAGTCTTTGTTCGAAAAAACTTATGAAGAACTGGTTGCTGATTGGGTGATCTATATAGATAAGTCTTATTCAAATTATAGTAAATACAGCCATTAGTTAATAATTCAAGCCGTGAGTTTTTGCTCACGGCTTTTGTTTTAAAATATTGTTTCAATCTGTTTTTTACAGCCTTCGGGTGAATATTGCCAACGATCAAGTATTCCGCTTTCGATAAAATATCTGTTCTCTTTTGTCGGAACTGTGTCATATGAATCAACGATGATTAGCTTGATTTTCATCTTATCTTCGTTGATCGATTTTATATATACGCTTGCTGTCTGACCGACATATACTCCCGGTTTCGGTTCTGCAAGACCCGCAAGGTTTGGTGTCAGCTCAACAAAGATCCCGTAGCTCTCAACGCTTCTGACAACGCCGTTAACGGTTTCGCCTGCTTTGAAAAGTGCTGAATTTTCCAACCAAGTTCCCAACAGCTCTTTGTGAGAGACGTATACCTTGTCATCATCTTGATTTTTTATAACGACTTTGATGTTATCTCCGATATCGAATCTGTCGTTTGGATGTGATATTCTTGAAACAGATATAGAATCTATCGGTATCATCGACGGAATCCCGCATCCGATATCGACAAAGCAACCAAATTGCTCTGTATGTGTAACTTTAGCGTCGATCACTTGACCCGGTACAAGATTGTAAATGTATTCGCTCATACATTTTTCCTGAGCAGACTTGCGTGATACAATGGCAACTTCTTCGCCGTCGCGCTCTTCAAATCCTTTAACAATAAAGCAAACAGGCTTTCCGACACGTGATATAATTGCGACATCCTTTGTTTTTCCCTCCTTGATGCCTATTGCACATTCCTCCCTCGGCATGATAGCTTTGATACAGGGAAGAGATATAATAAGCTCGTGAGAGTATGTACAAAGCTGTGCATATGCCTCAAGGATAATTGACCCTTTCATAGCATCCTCAAGATGATCTATTGATGACAAATATTTTTGATTTGACTGTGTATTTATAAGTGAGCCCTCCGGCATAAACTTTTGCATTGATCCTTCTGTCCTTTCGTTTGACTGTTTGTAAATATTATGATTTGTCAGTGATATATATGCTTATGAAAATTTTATGCAAATGATTTAAACTTGTTGCCTTTGAATAAAAGGTGTGTTATAATATCTATAATTGTAATTAAATTGGTTTGGAGGGCATTATGGACATATGTAAAGGCGATGTTTTGACAATGAAAAAGAGCCATCCGTGCGGCTCCGTTAAAATGCGTGTTTTGCGTTCGGGAATGGACTTTAAGCTCAGATGTGAAGGCTGTGGCAGAGAGTTCATGATAAGCCGATTTAAGGCTGAAAAAAACATAAAAAGCGTCGATATGTCCGAACGAGAACCTGTAAATAATAAGTGATAGAGGAAGATAAGAATGTTTGATAAATTAGAAGCACTTGTTGATAAATATAATGAGATAAGCGAACGATTAATGCAGCCTGAAACCGTGAATAATCCGACGCTGTACCGTGACATGATGAAAGAGTATTCATCGCTTACTCCTTTGGTGGAAAAATATAAAGAGTATTCCGCCGCAAAGGCTGCCCTTACTGAAGCAGAGGAACTTATGCAGGGTGAAACTGATAAGGAGTTTAAGGAGATGATCGAAGAGCAGTATTTGCAAGCCAAAAGCGATATTGCGACTCTTTCGGAAGAGCTTAAGATCATGCTTTTGCCTAAGGATCCTAACGACTCAAGAAACGTTATAATTGAGATCAGAGGCGGTGCCGGCGGTGAAGAAGCTGCGCTGTTTGCAAATTCACTCTTCAGAATGTACACAATGTACGGAGAATCAAAACGCTGGAAGATCGAAGTGCTAAATATCAACCGCACTGAGCTCGGCGGCGTCAAGGAAGTTCAGTTCTCGGTTGAGGGTGAGGGCGCATATTCAAGATTTAAATACGAAAGCGGTGTGCATCGCGTCCAGCGTGTTCCCGAAACTGAGTCTCAGGGAAGAATTCAGACCTCCACCGCAACTGTAGCTGTTTTGCCTGAGGCTGAAGAGGTTGAGCTCAATATCGACGAAAAAGAGCTTAAGATCGACGTTTTCCGCGCTTCAGGCGCAGGCGGTCAGCACATCAACAAAACTGAATCCGCTGTAAGAATCACTCATCTGCCGACAGGCTTGGTCGTTGAATGTCAGGATGAGCGAAGCCAGCAAAAGAACCGTGAACGTGCGATGAAGGTCTTGTGCTCGCGCCTTTTGGACATGAAGCAAGCCGAGCAGGATAAGGCATATGCCAGCGAGCGCCGCTCACAGATCGGTACGGGTGACCGTTCCGAAAGAATCAGAACCTATAATTTCCCCGAGGGAAGAGTCAGCGATCACAGAATCGGCTTAACGCTTTACAAGCTTGACAGCGTTTTAAACGGCAATATTGATGAAGTCATTGATGCTTTGGCAACAGCGGATCAAGCAGCAAAGCTTGCGGCACAGGAAAGTGCAGTATGAACACGGTCATTCTAAGTACATCAAACGCTGATATTATGCGTGCGGCGGAGCTTATAGACCGTGGTGAGGTCGTTGGAATCCCCACTGAGACTGTTTATGGATTGGCCGCTGATGCTATGAATGAGGATGCTGTGAGAAAAATATTTGCAGCGAAGGGCAGACCTGCTGATAATCCTTTGATCGTTCACATATCAAACTTTGACATGGTCTTTGATATTGCGTCTGAAATTCCAGAGCTTGCACATGAGCTTGCTGAAAAATTCTGGCCGGGTCCGTTAACGATGATAATGCCGAAGTCAGAAAAGATTCCTACCGTGACAAGCGGGGGGCTTGATACCGTTGGCATCAGATATCCTTCTCACCCTGTCGCTCAGGCGCTCATAAACGCATCGGGAAAAGCTTTGGCGGCTCCGTCGGCAAATCTCTCGGGAAGCCCAAGCCCAACCAATTGTGCTCGTGTTTATGAAGATATGCGTGGTCGTATTCCTGCTATAATTGATGGCGGCGAATCGGATGTCGGTGTTGAATCTACCGTTATATGTTTTGAAGATGGTGGCATCAGAATACTTCGCCCCGGAAAGATATCCGCTGAGGATCTTTTGTCTGTGACAGAAAAGGTATATATCGACAAGGGTGTTTTGGCTCAGCTTGATGCAGACACCGTTGTTAAATCACCCGGCATGAAATATAAGCACTATTCGCCAAATGCTAACATTGTTTTGATCGATAGCAATATCGATTCATTCAAAGAATATGTTAAAGACAATAAGTGCGAGAATACTTTTTGCTTGTTATTTGACGAGTCCGAAGCTGTTGACGGCGTCCCGTATTTGACATATGGCATAACCTCCGAAGAACAAGCACACTATTTGTTTGAAAGGCTTCGCGAATTCGATGAAATGGGTGCGAAAACGGTATATGCCAGATGTCCTTCCAAGGATGGCGTAGGCTTGGCGGTATACAACAGAATCCTTCGCTCTGCGGGGTTCAATCTTATCAAACTATAACTACCTGAAGGGCGTGTAAATATGAACACTTTTGAAAATGTAAGTATTATAGGTCTTACAGGTCAGAGCGGCGCAGGCAAGACGACTGTATCAAAGCAATTTGCCGAAAGCGGATTTTGTGTTATTGACGCCGATGATATTTCTCGAAATGTTTCAAAGAGAAAAGATTTTTTGGACGAGGTTTGTGAGCTTTATCCCGAATGTGTTACAGACGAAGGATTGGATAGAAAAAAGCTTGCGAATATCGTATTTAACGATAAGAAAGCGCTTGATGAGTATACATCGCTTATCTATCCCTATATAACTTGCGAAGTGTTTGATATTATAAAACACCATAAGTCTCACGGTGAAAAGCTGATATTGCTTGATGCTCCGACGCTTTTTGAAAGCGGTCTTGATGCTATATGCCATTTGATCGTGAGTGTAACCGCGCCTTTAGAGGCGAAGATCGAAAGACTTTTAAAGCGTGACGGCATACCGTATGAGATGGTATATTCTCGTTTGTCTTCTCAAAATACCGAAAGCTTTTTCGCTTGTCGTTCGGATTATTTGATCTCTAACGATTCAACGGCTGATGATCTTTATGATAGAGTGAAGGAAGTAATAACCTCCATAAAGGAGAGATTAAATGCTTAAGAGAATACTTGGCGTATTGATTTCTATACTCCTTATAGGATCACTCGCAGCATTTCTGTTCGTATACATGCCGTATGCGGTCAAAAATAACAGCTACCCCTTGAAGTTCACTGATGAGGTAGACAGATACAGCGCTGAGTTTGATGTTGACAAAGCTTTTGTTTATGCAGTTATTAAAGTAGAGTCCAATTTCGATCCAACGGCGGCATCGGATGCCGGTGCGATCGGACTTATGCAAATCATCGAAGATTCCTTTGATTGGGTCAAGAAAAAGCTTGATGCTCAAGATTTGATTTTTGAAGATATGTATACTCCCGAGTACAGCATTCGCTTCGGTTGCTACATGCTTGATTATTTATTTGAAAAATACGGAAGCATTGAGCTGGCGGCAGCTGCATATCATTGTGGAATGACCACAGTTGATGAATGGATCGAGCAGGGGATAATTGATCCTGATAATGTCGATATAAACAAGATTCAAGGATCAAAAACTCAGTATTACGTTAGGAAGATTCTGCGTGCTTATGATAAGTATTCAGAACTGATATAGTAATTTATATGAAAGGATGATATAAATGTCAAACGAAAATGAAAAATCTGCAGGTAAGGTTTTGCAAGAAAAGCTTTTCTCTGCAAAGAAGAACGGAATGCTCAAACTTGATTGTGATCAGATCAAAGAGGTTGATGCTTTCTGTGCAAGATATATGAATTATCTTGACAATGCCAAGACTGAAAGAGAAGCTGTTACCGCTGCTGTTAAGCTTGCTGAGGCTAAAGGCTTCGTTCCTTATGATTACAAGAAAAAGTATAATGCAGGGGATAAGGTATACTACATAAATCGCAACAAGTCGCTGATCCTTTGCGTATTCGGTACTGATTCTTTGGAAAACGGCGTAAGAATCGCCGCTGCTCATATCGACTCTCCCAGACTTGACCTTAAGCAGCATCCCGTTTATGAATCTCAGGAGCTTTGCTTGCTCAAGACTCATTACTATGGCGGTATCAGAAAATATCAGTGGGTAACCATTCCTTTGTCATTGCACGGCGTTGTTTGCAAGGCTGACGGAACAACAGTTGAAGTAAATATCGGTGAAGACGAATCTGATCCTGTTTTCTGTGTAACAGACCTTTTGCCTCACTTGGCACAGGAGCAGTCAAAGCGTTCTCTCGCTGACGGTATCAGAGGCGAAGAACTTAATGTACTTATCGGCTCCCGTCCTTTCAATGATGATGAGGTTTCCGAAAAGGTGAAGCTCAACGTTTTGTCTATTCTTTATGATAAGTATGGAATCGTTGAAGATGATTTTATCTCCGCTGAGCTTGAGGTCGTACCGACCTTTAACGCAAGAGACGTAGGTCTTGACAGAGGCATCATAGGTGCATACGGTCAGGATGACAGAGTTTGTGCATACACAGCACTTGAAGCTATTTTGGAGTGTGAAGCACCCAAGACAACTGCTATCACCGTTTTGGCTGATAAGGAAGAGATCGGAAGCATGGGTAACACAGGCTTGCAGAGCGCATATTTGAAGCACTTCATCTTCCATATTGCCGAAACAGAAGGCGTTTCATGCCCTGCTGTTTTGGCTCACTCGAAGTGCCTTTCTGCTGACGTTTGTGTCGGTATGGATCCCACATTCCC
Source organism: uncultured Oscillospiraceae bacterium (assembly GCA_964650705.1). Lineage (GTDB taxonomy): Bacteria > Bacillota > Clostridia > Oscillospirales > Ruminococcaceae > Faeciplasma. The sequence continues at coordinate 118,872 of CAZYUJ010000002.1, read as the reverse complement.
TGAGGTTTGTGAGCCTAAAAACTCTGCATACCTGAACTATGGTGTCGGCATGTGCAAATATACCGGTTCCCGCGGTAAGAGCGGCTCTTCGGATGCCAGTGCTGAATTTGTAGGAGAGGTCAGAAACCTTTTTGATTCCAACGGTGTCGTTTGGCAGACATCTGAGCTTGGAAGAGTTGACCTTGGCGGCGGCGGAACGGTTGCTGCTTATGTAGCTAATCTCGATATTGATGTTGTAGATATCGGTGTTCCCGTTCTTTGCATGCATTCTCCCTTCGAGCTTACAGCAAAGCACGACGTTTACATGGCATACAAGGGATTTAAAGTTTTCTTTGATGTTAAGTGATAAAAGCGATCAACGTATAACTTGATTGTACTAAATCGACTATATTTTCAGAATCACCGTGGTATTATTGTCACGGTGATTTTTTTGGATATCTATATTGACGTTTTGATAGTTATCAATTGTTACATATGCTGGCTTGCTTTAAGCTTAACTGCGACACTGACACATACATATTTAGCACCGAAGCTTAAAACAATTGGATCGCTTATCGGAGGAGCATCATCCCTGCTGATTTTGATGACAAGTAATAATACTTTACAAACGGTTTTGGTATATGCCGCGAAATTAGCGTCGTTCTTTATTATCGTTTTGATAGCATTTTATAAGCAATCCGTGAAGAAATATATGACGATTGGAGCGATCTTTCTCGTACTAAATCTTATTATCGGGGGAGCAGCATATCTCGTTAGTTCACTGCTCGGTAACAGGGTGATCTATCTCGTCAACGGTACCGTGTACTTCGACGTATCCTTTTTGCAACTGATCATTACAACTGCGGCGGTCTATTTTTCGATCTCTTTGGTCATAAGAATATATGATCGAATATGCGATAAAAGCCATTCATATAAGGTCGAAATCACACTTCGTGATTCGTCATATCTATTGTCTGCGGTTGCAGACACAGGGAACAATGTAACTGATATTTTCTCCGGGAAGCCCGTGATAATCTGTACAGGTGTTGAGCTTTACACCGATGGTTCCGAATATTTACCGATTCCGGTGCCATATAACACGATCTCCGGCGAGGGGATAATATATGCAATCAAGCCGGAGAGCATATACATAACCGATGAGGCAAACAGCAGACAGCGTGTCAACGCTCTTGTTGCGGGCGTTCGATCCGAATCGAGCAGCCAAAGGGCAATTTTTAATCCGAAAATTTTGAATGAGGTATAGTATGAGAAAGCTATTGATACTTTTATTTTCATGGGCAAGCAAGCTATTTAAGCGTGATGCAAGCATTGATTATATTAACGGTCATGAAACTCTGCCGCCGCCGCTGAAGTCCGATGAAGAGCAGAGAGTTTTTGATATGCTTGATATTGATCCGAAGTCTGCACGTGAAAAACTTATTACACATAATTTAAGACTTGTAGTATACATATCGAAAAAGTTTGAGTCAACGGGGATAGGCATAGAGGATCTCGTTTCTATCGGAACTATTGGCTTGATAAAAGCAGTCAATACGTTTGATCCAAAAAAGAATATCAAGCTTGCTACATATGCCTCCCGATGTATTGAAAATGAGATATTGATGTATCTAAGGAAAACTGCTTCACAGCGAAATGAAATATCAATAGACGAGCCGCTGAATGTTGATTGGGACGGCAACGAGCTGTTGCTTTCAGATATAATCGGGACTGATGATGAAGTCGGTCAACACATTGAAAGTGAAACGGAAAAACGGCTGTTGATCGAAGCGGTAAATGCACTTGAAAGCCGTGAAAGATTCATAATGCAGATGAGATTCGGCCTTTTGGGCGGAAAAGAGATGACGCAAAAGGAGGTTGCTGATATTGTCGGAATATCACAGTCCTATATCTCACGTTTAGAAAAGAGGATTCTTAAACAGCTCAGAAAAGATTTAGAAGCTATTTGCTGACACCAATAAGTGCCAAATATCTTTTGCATACCAAAAATCTCAAATGGCAATAATGATATCAAATTCATTTTGCGGAGATTTGATATGCAGTATAATAAAGTTGAGATAAGCGGTGTAAACACCTCAACATTAAAGGTACTGACAGAAGCGGAAAAGATGGCACTATTAAGAGAAGCAAGAAGCGGTAATAAGTCGGCGAGGGAGGAGCTTATCAAGTGCAATCTTCGTTTAGTTCTAAGCGTGATTCAAAAGTTTATGGGAAGAAGCGGAGCAAATGCTGATGACCTTTTTCAGGTAGGCGTGGTCGGACTCATTAAAGCGATCGACAATTTTGATCTTTCGCTCGACGTAAAGTTCTCCACATATGCCGTACCTATGATAAGCGGCGAGTTAAGACGCTATCTTCGTGACAATAACTCGATACGAGTGAGCCGATCGACGAAGGATCTTGCGTATAAGGCTTTGCAGGCAAGGGAAAGGCTGATGGCATCGCTTGACAAGGAACCGACCGCCGAAGACCTCGCGAAGGAGCTCGGCGTTGAAAAATCAGAAGTTGTTTTGGCTCTTGAATCTATTAATGAGCCTGTATCGATCTATGAGCCTGTGTATTCAAGCTCGGGAGATGCGCTCTATATGCTTGATCAACTAAGCGATAAATCAAGTGATGAAGGATGGATAAACGAATTCCTGATCAGGGAAGCGATCCACAAGCTTTCCGAGCGTGAGAAGAATATCTTGTATCTTAGGTTTTATCAAGGAAAAACCCAGGTAGAGGTTGCAGACGAGATTGGTATATCCCAAGCGCAGGTGTCCCGACTTGAAAAGAATGCCTTAACAAGAATTAAATCAAATGTATAAAAATCAGCTCCCGAGCAAGGGAGCTGATTTTATTGACAATGATGGGAAAATGCACTATACTTAATGACATAAATCAATTTTGGGAGGACATATGAAAAGATTACTTGCTTTAATCATTACTATACTTATGGTGCTGTCATTGGTGGCATGTACTAATGATGACAACTCCGTTGATACACCCAATGTGACTGACGGTGATATTCCTGAAGAAGTTACAACTTCCGATGAAGATGAAGCTGAGATAACAACTACCGGCGAGCAGACCACAGTCGCTACAACCACTACAGAGACTCCAACAACCGCTGCAACAACAGAGTCGACAACTTCTCAAGCGACGACTGCTGATACGACTACAGCTGCTCAAGCAGAACAGCCGATAGATGCTTCTGTCGATTTTAACATCGGATCTATCGAGGGAAACGTATACACTAATGAGTTTGCAGGTATCACCTTCACAAAGCCCTCTGATTGGGTATGGGCGAGTGATGAAGAGCTTGCCACCTTATTCGGTGCTGCCGCAGATATTCTATATGGTGATTCGGTGCTGCTCGAGCTTTCTAAGCTGGTGACGTTTTACGACATGATGGCTGTGGGTCTTAACGGTAATATTAACATTGCCTATGAAAACCTTAATCTTTTGAATGCAAGTGATTGCACTGAGGAAGAGTACATAGAATATCTGAAGGATAACATTTCATCATTATTTGATACCATGAGTTATTCCTTTGGAGATTCTCAGAAGGTAATGCTCGGAGACAGCGAGTTTTATCGTACGGAAATGTCAGTCACTCTCGAGGAATACGGGTTAACTCAATATTGTTACATAAGACATGTCGGTGATTATATGATCTGTATGACTCTGACTGTATCTGCGTCGTTTGATCTTGAAGATTTTGAAAAGCGATTTGTCAGCGGTTACGTGGAACCCGAAGTAACTGTTTCGGATTCCTTGAATATGCCCAGAGGAACCATTACGCCTACAAGCTATACCCACGAGATTCTCGGCATTAAGCTCAAAGACGGCGGCTGGGAATTTACTTCAGCCGAAGAGGCGTTTGGCTATACCGAGGACGAGGTAACAGCTCAATGGGAAGAGTATTTATATGTTGAAGACGTTTACGGCATCAATTATGACTATTTAGCTGATTTCTACCTATACGCTACATATGTCGGCAGTTATTATACACCCGAAGAGTATCTTGATTGGTATAGAGATTACTTATTGGAAGAAAGCGCTGTGATTGACGACGACGTTGAATATTATGTATCCGGCTATAAGAAGGTCAAGCTTGGTGACACAGAATTCGTAAAGTTTGATTTTAAAATGATAATGTCTGATGAAACGTGGACGGAGTCCTATTATGCTTGTATTATTGACGGTATGCTGTACTGTATGAATATAAATGTGCTCAGTAATACCGATATCAGCGTTATTGAATCACAGTTTGTTGCAGCGTAATTGACTGTTGACAATTCAAAGAAACTGTGATACAATCCATACATCGGCGATGAAAAGAAGAAGTAACCCACATACAATAGCTGAAGAGAGCTTTTGGTTGGTGCGAAAAAGTGTGAGTATTTGGGTGAATACATCTTGGAGCCTGTGCCTTGAACTTAAAGTAGAGGCATGCGGGTACACCCGTTACAGTGTGAACGAGGCTGTGTTATGCATAAACACAGTAAACTGAGGTGGTACCGCGGTTTGTAATCAATCGTCCTCTGACAAGAAATTGTCAGAGGATTTTTATTTTAGGAGGAATTTTGATGCAAATTTATGAAGAACTTAAAGCCAGAGGCTTGATAGCCCAGGTAACAGATGAAGAGCATATTCGCGAAATGATCAATAACGGAAAGGCAACGTTCTATATCGGATTTGACTGTACAGCTGATTCTTTAACAGCCGGACACTTTATGGCGCTTACGCTTATGAAGCGTTTGCAGATGGCAGGAAACAAGCCTATCGCTCTTATCGGCGGCGGTACTACCATGATCGGTGACCCCTCGGGCAGAACCGATATGAGAAAAATGCTCACAATTGATGATATCAATCACAATGCTGAATGCTTCAAGCGTCAGATGGAGAGATTTATTGATTTCGGTGAAGGCAAGGCTCAGATGGTCAACAATGCAGATTGGCTTTTGAACCTTAACTATGTTGACCTTTTGCGTGAAGTCGGAGCTTGCTTCTCTGTAAATAATATGTTAAGAGCAGAATGCTATAAGCAGCGCATGGAAAACGGTCTCAGCTTCCTTGAATTCAACTACATGATCATGCAGTCATATGACTTCTATCATCTGTTCCAGAGCCACGGCTGCAATATGCAGTTCGGCGGAAACGATCAGTGGTCAAATATGCTTGGCGGTACCGAGCTCATCAGACGCAAGCTTGGTAAAGACGCTCATTGTATGACGATAACACTTCTTACTGACTCTCAGGGCAAGAAGATGGGCAAGACCGCAGGCAACGCAGTATGGCTTGATCCCAAGAAGACCTCACCTTATGAGTTCTTCCAGTATTGGAGAAATGTTTCCGACAATGACGTTTTGAAATGCATAAGAATGCTCACATTCTTGCCCCTTGAAGAAATCGATGCAATGGACAAATGGGAAGGCAGCGAGCTCAACAAGGCTAAGGAGATTTTGGCTTATGAACTCACTAAACTCGTTCACGGTGAGGAAGAAGCATCCAAGGCTCTTGAAACAGCAAAGAGCGTATTCGGCGGCACCGGTTCGAACGAAAATATGCCTACTTTCGAGTTCGAAACAGATTCTATTAACGTAATTGACGCTCTCATAGCCGCAAAGCTTGCTCCTTCAAGAGGTGAAGCTAAGCGACTTATCCAACAGGGCGGCGTTTCGGTTAACGACGAAAAGGTGACTGACATTAACCTCACAATTGACATTACCAATGAAGCCATTCTTAAGAAGGGCAAGAAGCAGATCGTTAAGCTTATTAAGAAGTAAACAAAAAGCGGTACGAAAATTTCGTACCGCTTTTTTATATCTCACCGTTTCTTCTTTTGATAAGTCGTATATCCGAGCCGATGAAGCGAAGCGTTAAATACATTCCCAAAAGTCGGGAAACGATCCTGTCGTCATACCGCGCCTGCAGATCTTCAAGCGAAAGATTAGTCGAAACGATAGTTGGCTTGCCCATATTTGCACGGCTGTTGATGATGTTATAGATAGACGCAGAATTAAAGCTTGATGAAAACTCGCTGCCAAGATCATCCAAGATAACGAGATCGGCATTCAAAAGTGTTTCAAGAGTGTCGCCTTGTGATCTTCCGAAATGCTCTTTTTCTATATCACGCAAATAGTTCTGAATCGAATCGAAAGCAACGCTATAGCCTTTCTTCAAAACCTCACAAGCAATGCAGGATGAAAGAAAAGTCTTACCCAATCCGGTCTCACCCAAAAGAAGAATACCGGGGGATTCGAGCGAGAAATTATTGCAATAGTCAATGCAGAATCTGAGATTGTCTGCCATTTTCTCCTTGGCATTTATCACATTGCCTTTATATGTAACGCTTTCGGGGTAATAGTCAAGGTTAAACTCAGCAAAGCTGTGAAGCTTGATCTTGCACTGTTTATTAAGCTCATAAACCGAGTATTTATCCAAAAGCTCGGTGACACATTCGCATCTGTTGCCATTAGAAATGCCTGTATCGCTGCATTTTGAGCAAGTATATTTAATATCGAGATAGTCTTTATCAAATCCCATGTTCAAAAGCAGAGTTTTGAGCTTTGACTGCATCGAAAGATTTTCATCACGTATCTTTTCGATCTCAGATCTAATGTCATCGTTCCTTGAGAAGATCACGTTTGCAAGCTTGATCTTGGTTGATAAAATGTTCGTATAAACGCTGTAAATTTCGGGATATGCTTCGATGATGTCAACGTGTGATTGATGCAGGTTCAATGCGTTTTCACGGCGCTTATCAAGCTCTGCGTATGCTTTTTGCACAGCTTCGGTCGAATATTTCATATTTATAATTCCTTTTCGTTATTTATTATCACTGATTCCGAGTGTGAACTTATCAAAGTCATCTATATCAAACGAGCTTGTCTTTTTGATTCTTTGGTTTGATACTGCTGTATTCTCGTTCTTTGCGTCTTCAACAGTCATTATATTCTTTGATACCCAGCTTGTAAGAATCTTGTCGATATAGGGGAAAGCTACTTTGTTCGTCGCATCAATGCACTTTTCGCAAGCATATGCGATTATTTCAACATCAAGGCCTGCACTTTTCCACGATTCAATATATCCCTTTTGTTTTGGCGTGAGCTTGCTTTCTAAACCAAAAGCAACTTTAATTTTATTCTCAAACGAATGGATATCTCTTAATCGTTCAAATTCTTTTTCGATATCATTGAAATCTGTAATGCCTTTATCAAACAGACCCTTTGCAACACCTTCGATATATTTTGCGGAGGTTTTTCCTAAGTTCGCACAATATGCAAGAATAGTTATGATCGACATCGGACTGAAACCGTAATAATCCTTAAGGCTTATGACAGTTTCGTGGTCAGCGTGCTTAAGCATTCTTCCGAGCGTAACCTCAGCTTCATCGAACAAATGCTTCATGCTTACGTCATCGCTAAGCATTTTAGCAATGTCAGCAGGGGATAGGTGTGAGTGAGTGATCTTCGTGACAGGCTTGTTAACGATAACGTCATTCAATATAACTGCTTGGGATATTGAGACGTTATCCGATTCAATAATTCCGTGACCTTGCCAAAAGGCGATGGCGTTATTAAGCTCAGACGGAGTTATACCCGTTGCTGATATTATATCATTTTCTGAATTGTTATCAGCCTCACTTGAAAGGAGATAGAGAATAACTTTCAATGCCGCTGCATCAGCAAGCTTGATATAGTCATCTATCAATGCACAGGGAACGCTGAAATATCTTTTCCATTTTCCCGTCTTAATACTTACCATCACAGTAGCTCCTTTCAAAATATACCTCATTATATCATAATTAAACTCTTTTTTCAATCATTTTATATCTGCTTACACAATTGTTGAATTTCACACCATCTTTAGTGTATAACCTATTGAATTTTTCAATCTTTTGTGGTATACTAATTCTAATTATTGATGTCTAATTAACATTGATAAAAATATTTAATAAACAGGAGATATACGAACATGAATGTTATCGAATTAACAAGAGAACTCGGCAAGGCTTTGCAGCAGGATGAAAGATACCTCGCTTATCACGAAGCGAGAAAGGCAAACGATGCTGATGAAGAGCTCCAGAAGCTTATCGGCGATTTCAATGTCGGCAGAATGCAGCTCAATCAGGAAATGTCCAAGGCAGAAAAGGACACCGAAAAGCTCACCGAGCTCAACAATAACGTAAGACTTCTTTACGGTAAGATCATGGGCAACGTAAACATGGTTGCTTATAACAACGCAAAGGCTGAAATGGATTCCTTGATGGAAGAGATCAACACCATCATCACACTTTCCGCTAACGGTGAGGATCCTGCGACCTGTGAGTCCAAGCATTCCTGCTCCGGTAGCTGTGCTACCTGCGGCGGCTGCCACTGATCAATAACAGAAATTTTCGTTTGGAGTGAGTTTCATGCTTAGAATTAAAGATGTCGATCCCAACAAGCTTTCAGCGGGAATGCGTCAGTATTATGATGTTAAAATTCAAAATATGGATAATGTCGTGTTCTTCAGATTGGGCGACTTTTATGAAATGTTCTTTGATGATGCTATAACTGTATCTAACGAGCTTGAGCTCGCTCTGACCGGAAGAGATTGCGGCCTTGAAGAGCGCGCACCGATGTGCGGTGTGCCTTATCATGCTTGCGACGTTTATATTAAAAAGCTCATGGAATTCGGCCATAATGTCGTTATCTGCGATCAGGTCGAAGATCCTGCAACTGCTAAAGGTATCGTTAAGCGTGAGGTCGTAAGGATCATCACTCCCGGTACCGTTATTGAGAGCAGTATGCTCGACGAAGAAAAGAATAACTGGCTTTGCTCCTGTTATTTATACGACAAATCAGCGGCTGTTTGCTTTGCAGATATGTCAACGGGTGAGGCTCACTTGTTTAACGTAACCGACAAGGAGCTTGAGGTCGGTATCATCAACAAGCTATCTCGTTTTTCGCCTGTTGAGATCCTTTGTCAAAAGGAATTTTTGCGTTTGAATACTGTTTGCGATTTTATTAATGATAAAATGCAGGCAAGCCTTCACTCACTTCCTGACTCAAAGTTCAATGTGTCTGATAATATCGGCGCGATCTTTGCACAGTTTAATTGCAGTTCTTTGGAAGTTCTCGGTCTTAACGAAGCTGATGAGAGCACAAAGGCTGTTGCTGCATTATTTGGATATATCTATGAAACTCAGAAGACGAATGTCGGAAGATTTTCAAAGATAATTCAGCACGACGGCGAACAAGTCATGATACTGGGTTATACCGCAAGAAACAATCTTGAGATATCAAAGACTCTTAGAAACGGCGATAAAAAGGGCTCGCTGTTGTGGGTGCTGGATCACACAAAGACATCTATGGGCAGACGTATGCTCAAGTCATACATCGAACAGCCCTTGATCAATCCTTATCGTATTATAAGAAGGCATGATGCTGTTGAAGCTATGTGCCGCGATACTGTAGCGTTGGGAGAGCTTTGCGAAGCTTTATCAGGCGTTTATGACATTGAACGACTGATGACAAGAGTTATGTATAAGACCGCAACGCCCAATGATCTAAAATCACTTTCCTATACTGCTCTGAGACTTCCCGATGTTAAGGAACTTCTCGGAAAATTCGATTCCGATCTTATCAGAGAATTTAACTCTGATATATCTGTATTGGAGGATATCTGCTCGCTCATTGAAAACGCAATAGTTGACAATCCGCCTTCGGCATTAAAAGACGGCGACGTCATCAAGGACGGATTTAATGATGACCTTGACCACTTGCGATACGTTGTCAAAAGCGGTGAGGAGATCCTTAACGGTATCGCCGAAAGAGAACGTGAGAGAACGGGCATCAAAAACCTGAAGATAGGTTACAACCGTGTATTCGGTTACTATATTGAGGTCACAAGATCGTTTTATGATCTTGTCCCTGAAGATTACATTAGAAAACAAACACTTGCAAACGCTGAACGCTTCATTACCGAAGAGCTAAAGAATGCTGAAAATCTGATATTGGGTGCATCTGAAAAGATCATCGCACTTGAATCCGCCATCTTTAATGAGGTGAGAGATTTTGTGGCAAGCTGGCTTGATGTCATCCAGAAGACGGCAACAGCTTTGGCTAATATCGACGTTTTGGCTTCGTTTGCAACAGTTTCCATAAATAATAATTATACAAAGCCTGAGATAGCGATCGACGGCATAATTCAAATCAAAAACGGCAGACATCCCGTCGTAGAACTCGTTCTTAAGGATGAGATGTTTGTTCCCAACGATACATATTTGGATCTTTCGGACAACAGAATGTCCATCATAACCGGCCCGAATATGTCCGGTAAATCTACATATATGCGACAGGTTGCACTTATAACACTTATGGCACAGATCGGTTGCTTTGTTCCCGCTGATTATGCGAAGATCTCTGTTGTCGATCAGATATTCACTCGTGTCGGTGCATCCGACGATCTTTCAGCAGGTCAGTCTACTTTCATGGTCGAAATGAGTGAGGTTGCCGATATCGTTAAACACGCAACTCAGCGTAGCTTGGTCATCCTTGATGAGGTCGGAAGAGGAACATCAACATTTGACGGCATCAGCATTGCACAGAGCGTTGCTGAGTATATTGCCGATCCCAAACACATCGGCTGTAAGACCTTGTTTGCCACTCATTATCATGAGCTTATCGAGCTGGAGGACAAGCTTTCAGGTGTAAAGAATTACAGTGTTGCCGTAAAGCGTCACGGTGACGGAATAAGATTCCTGAGAAAGATTGTTCGCGGCGGCGTTGATGAAAGCTACGGTATAGAGGTTGCGAAGCTTGCGGGACTGCCCACAAAGATACTCAGGCGAGCAAAAGAGCTTTTAGCAACACTTGAGCTAAAGAATGAATCGGCAGTTCGCGTTAAATCGAGCGATGATCAGATATCGTTCGACTTGATTAATGAAACCAGCGCACTTGATATATTGCGAAAAACAAACATTGATGAGCTTTCCGATCCAGAACTTCGAGAGCTTATCGAGGATATTATTAAATACATTTAAGGAGAACACATGGGAGCGATCAAGCTGCTTGAAAAATCGGTATATGAACTTATTGCTGCCGGTGAGGTCATCGAAAGACCTTCATCGGTGGTGAAGGAGATGGTAGAAAACTCTATCGATGCCGGTGCTGACAATATAGTCGTCGAAATTAAAAACGGCGGCAGAACATACATCCGAATCACAGATAACGGATGCGGAATGTCCAAGGAAGACATATCTCTTGCGTTTGTTCGTCATGCTACGAGCAAGATATATGAACAGGAAGACCTCCAGAGTATTTCGACATTAGGCTTCCGCGGAGAAGCTTTAGCCTCTGTTTGTGCCGTATCAAAGGTCGATGTTATATCCAAGCAAATAGATGAACAGCTTGGCTGGCACTATACTATCGAGGGCGGAGTAGAATGTTTGCTTGAATCTTGCGGTTGTCCAAACGGAACTACTTTTGTCATACGCGATCTGTTCTACAATGTCCCTGCAAGGTTAAAATTCTTGAAGAAGGACGTGAGCGAGGGCAACGCTATTGCAACGATCTTACAAAAGCTTGCTCTTTCGCATCCGAACATTTCATTCAAGTTTATTAGAGACAATAAGCGTGAATTTACTTCGTCTGGTGACGGTAAGCTTTATTCCGCAATATACTCAGTTTTCGGAAGTGATTTCACAAAAACGATAATCCCCGTTGATTACTCCTTGGGCGGAGTAAATGTTAAGGGCTATGTGACCCGACCGCTTAATGCAAAGGCGAACCGTTCTTATCAGAATTTCTTCGTAAACGGCAGATATGTTAAGAGCGTTACCTGTATGGTAGCTCTTGAGGAAGCATTCAGAAATCAGATCATGACGGGCAAGTTCCCCGGGTGTGTATTGATGATAGACACTAACCCGGCGAACATTGATGTCAACGTTCATCCTGCGAAGATAGAGATTCGCTTTTCTGACGAAAAGTCTATTTATGATGCTATGTATTTTGCTATCAAGAACTCGCTGATGAATCACGATATCAGCTCGAAGATAGGCATCGAACCTATCAAGGAAAGAAAATATACTACACAAGAGGTTTATAAAAAGCCTGAGCCGATCACAACCGGCACACAGTATGTTTTCCATTCTCCGAAGTCTGATATCAATAATGATATGATCAAGGTCGATTCTGATGATAAACGACCGAAAAAGAATGATGAGAAGAAAAGCTCGGAGGCTTCTGATGGTCTGTTTGATTTAACAAGTCTTTTTGATGATGACGACTTTGATGACGGTAAACCCAAGGAACTTGGAGAACTGTTATTCTCCTGTAAGCCTTCATGTCGAAAGCTCCCAAAACCTGATAAGGTGGTCGTTACATCGGATGATAGGTATGTATATATAACGCCTTCCTCTTTGAAAAGGCCGGATCCTATGCCGATTGAAAAGTTTGAAGATGAAGAACCCGACAGAAAACACATCAAGGTTATCGGCGAGCTGTTTAAGACCTATATAGTATGCGAATACGGCGATAATATGTATCTTATCGACAAGCATGCGGCTCACGAAAGACATAACTTCGAAAAGCTTAAAAACGGCTCAAAGGCTTTGGATATGCAAGCGCTTATCATTCCCGTATCCGTTACTTTAACTCATGAAGAATATGAAGCTCTTGAGGATAATAAAGAGATCTGCTCACAGCTCGGATTCGGAATAAGATTTGTTACTGCACCGAGAGTTATGCTCGACGGCATTCCTGTACTGTCTGATGATGAGGATCCTGCGGATCTGTTGACAAGGCTTGCAGATATCTTTGTATCCGGCAAGAATAATAAGGGCGATGAGCTGTTTGATGAACTATATCACTCGATCGCCTGCAAAGCATCTATAAAGGCGAATAGCTTTACATCTAAGCAAGAGCTTGAACGGCTTGTAGAAATGGTTGAAAGCGGTGACATACGCTATTGCCCTCACGGAAGACCCGTTACCGTCAAGCTTACGAAACGTCAAATCGAGAAAATGTTTAAAAGGATCGTGTAACTAATGTCTAAGCAGCCACTTATCGTTATATGCGGGCCGACCGCATCAGGGAAAACTGCATTATCGATTGCTGTGTCCAAGGCGTTGGGTTGCGAGGTTATTTCAGCCGATTCCATGCAGGTATATAAGGGTATGCAGATCGCAACCGCAAAACCGACTCTTGAAGAGATGGACGGAGTTAAGCATCATCTTATCGACTTTTTGGAGCCGGGTGACAGCTTTTCGGTTGCTGATTACGTTCGGCTTGCACATGATGCCATAAGGGAGATTTCTGATAGGGGAGCGATACCCCTAGTTTGCGGCGGAACGGGACTTTATATCAATTCGCTGATCGATAATGTCAGCTTTGATGACACCTGTTCTTCAACTGAAATCAGACAGGAGCTTTTGCAGCTTGCACACGAGAAGGGAAACGGATATCTGCTCGAAATGCTTAGAGAGTTTGATCCCGAAACTGCTGAAAAGCTTCACGAGAATAATCTCAATAGGATCATACGGGCTGTCGAGGTCTATAAGGTCACGGGGATCACCATGACCGAAACCGTTAAGAACAGCAAGCTTATTGAAAGTCCATATGACGTTTGTATGATCGGCATCAATTATGCTGACAGACAGCGTTTATATGATAGAGTAAATCTTAGAGTTGATATGATGCTTGATGACGGTCTTCTCGAAGAAGCCGGGCGAGTCCTTGGCGATGATTCTCTTAAGACTTCATATCAAGCGATCGGCTATAAAGAGCTCTCGCCTTATTTCAAAGGTGAATCGACGCTTGACGACTGTGTGGAAAAGCTGAAGCTTGAAACAAGACATTATGCAAAGCGTCAGTTAACATGGTTCAGACGTGATGAAAGAATAAACTGGATATATCCCGATGAATGTGAAAACTTTGATGAAGTCGTTAACAAAGCGCTTGATATCATTGAAAAATCGGGTGTATTAGGCACGAGGTGACAGTTTGAAAACGAATGCTAGATTCAGAAATATAAGAGATACGCTTTTGTTCGGTATCGTAATCATCTGCGTAGTAGTACTTATTGTTTCACAGATATATGTCGGTATTAATACCAGCAACGATACAGAAGATGCTGTCTTATATACATGCAAGGACGGTATATCATTCACAGGCGTTTTGGTTCGCGATGAAAAGCTTGTATACTCCACATATACAGGCACGGGAGTTATGGATTATACCGCCAAAGACGGTTCACGTCTGTCCAAAAAGTCTAATATAGCAAATATATATGACTCATATGAGCAGCTGTATAATCGTTATCGAATAGAAAAGCTTGAGGAAGAGCTTGATATCTTGAACAAAGCTCAGGATCACGGAACAACTGACTATGCTCAGCCGGAGTTCATTACAGCTCAGGTTACAGAGAGCTATAAGGAGCTTTTGCTCAGTCTTGCTTCAGGTGATTTTTCAACAGCCTATTCGGAAAGTAACGATATGCTTAAGCTTATGAATATATATAATATTTCGACAAATCTCGAGACGGATTTTTCCGATCGCATCAGTGAGCTCTCGACTGAGCTTAGCATTTTGAATGCTTCGCTCAAGGCCCCGCTGAGCTCGATCACTTCGTCGGAAACGGGATATTTCACGTCAGCATTTGATGGATATGAGTCGTTGTTGTCGACCGATTCCATCTCTTCATTGACCGTTGAGGAGATCAAAAATATTATTAAGAACCCCAAAAACATAACGAGCGACTATGAAAACGTTATCGGCAAAGTATTCAGCGATTATTCGTGGAAGATGGTCGGCATTATCGATACAGCCGACAGATATTTCGTCAACCAAAAGATAACGCTCTCGTTTGTTTCTACAAACGAACGCCATAGCGTAATTGTTGAGTCTATAACCTCAACCGGTAACGGAAATGAGGCGATTATTGTCCTTTCATGTGAGGAGCTTAACAGCGATATTGCCGCATTGAGAACTGCAGAGGTTGAGCTGATATTCAGTGAGCACACGGGGATCAGAGTGTCCAGAAGCGCTATAAGATTCGTTAACGGCGAAAAGGGTGTATATGTTATAGAAGGCGAGCAGATCGAGTTTAAAAAGCTTGACGTAATTTACGAGGGCGATGATTATGTTCTGTCCGAAAACACATCCGATTCCGAGTATCTCAATTTATATGATAAGATACTTCTTGAGCCGCTTGAAACTGTTGTGAACACACAAAATATTGAATCTTAATGACTATTTTACAATGATTTTAGCGTTTTCATCTTGACATTGAGGCTAAAATATATGATAATAAAATAGTATGGATATACTTGTATCTAAGTGATAATTTCAAATAAAATACGGAGGTAAAAATATGAGCGTTTTAGATTCGATTAAAGGCTTTTTCTTAGGTCCTGAAGAGGAAGAAGAGTATCAGCCCATCTACGAAGAAACCGCAGAAACCGTTGACGTTACTGAAGAAAGAAAGAACAGAGAAGTCAAGATCAACACAACTGCAACTGTTCAGATCGTTTTGGCAAGACCTTCCGATTTCTCCGAAGTGAGATCTATCGGTGATGACCTTAAGCGTCAGAAGACTGTTTTGCTCAATCTTGAGCAGGTTAAGAACGATGATGCAAGACGCATTATGGACTTCCTTTCCGGCGTTGCATATGCTAATGATGCCACCATCAAGATGACTGCTCAGAAGACATTCGTTATCATGCCGAAAAACGTCGGCTTCAGCGGTGTTGATCTGATGAGCGAGATTGAGAACAGCGGATATAGCTTTGAATGAGTAAATTCGTGGCGCCTTCGGTCTTAAATGATGATGACAGAATTCTTGTCAGACATATATTGGATCTTGCAAAACAAAGTGAGACATCACTGAGACCGAGGTTCTCTGCTTTTTTAGATGAACGCCAAGCAGCACTTTGCGAGTCGTCACTTAAGCATGAACACATAAATTCATTCATGTTTTACGGCGGTTATACAGGAGCGGTGCGAACATGTGTCGGCTTCGATCCCGGCGGGTATGGAATTGAGGATGTTTTTCCGTTTACGCCTGTCGTGTTCAACTATAGATCGGCTGATACTCCAACACACCGTGATTTTCTTGGCTCTATCATGGCTCTTGAGATCAAACGTGAAATGATAGGGGATATCCTCGTCGGTGAAAAGCGTGCGGTCGTGTTTGTGTATAATTCAGCATTAAAGCTCGTGAGTGAGATGACAAAAGTCGGCAAAGTCGGCGTCAGTATAAGCTTTGATTTTGATGAAAATAATGACATTCCTGAGCAACAGTTCGAGGATATCACCTCTACTGTAGCTTCTTTGCGTCTTGATGCTGTTTTATCTTTGGCTTTGCACATATCGCGTGAGAAGGCCGGTGATCTCATCAAGGCAAAGGGTGTTTTGTTAAATCGTGTTGTCACATATAACACAAGCGCTAGGATCGACGAGGGCGACACGTTTTCCGTCAAAGGATTCGGGAAGTTTGTGCTTGATCATGTTGGCGGAAATTCTAAAAAAGACAGAATTTTTATCACTATAAAGAAGTTTAAATAATATAGGAGGAATAGAGATGAACCCAAAAGAAATCGCAGCTAAGAAGTTCGAAAAGGGAACCTTCGGATACAAGCCTGAGGAAGTTGATGAATATCTTCGCGACTTAGCTATCGCTTATGCCAAGGTAGTCAAGGAAAAGGAAGAGAACGAAGCGAAGATCATTAAGCTCGTCGAAAAGATCAATGAATACAGAAACGATGAGGACGCTATAAGAGATGCTCTCTTGGTTGCTCAGAAGCAGGGTAACAGAATCGTTGCCGACGCTAAGGCTGATGCTGAAAAGATCGTTGCTGATGCCAAGGCTGAAAGAGACGCTTTGCTTGCTGAGATATCTAATGACTGTGAAGCCCTCAAGAAAGCTGAGGTTGCAAAGGTTGCACAGGCAATTAAAGAAGAAAACGACAAGCTCAATGCTGTTGTTGCTGCATCCAAGACTCAGATCGAGCTTCAGACAGACAAGCTCAACAAGCTCAAGATCGAAGTTAACCAGTTTAAGAAAAATCTTATCAATATGCTTACGGAACAGTCCAAGCTCGCAGTTTCTTTGCCTGAGCTTACTGACGATCAGATCAACGAGATCTTGAACACCAAGCCCGAAGAAGCGCCTGTAGCTGTTGAAGCTCCTGCAGCAGAGGAAGAAAAGCCTGCTGAAGAACAGAAGAAGGCAGAGCCTGCAAAGCCTGCTAACGGTCATACAGAGCGTGATTTCGGTTTTGACGGCTCGTTTAAACGTCACAACTATTCCGCTAATGAACTAAAATTCGGAAATAACACACATAAATAATTAATAGCAAGGGGACAAACATTATCATGGCGCAGGATTATAATAAGACTCTGAATCTTCCAGAGACAGAGTATCCTATGAGAGGCAATCTTCCTACTAAGGAACCCGTTATGGTTGAAAAGTGGGACAATGAAGCTCTTTACAAAGAAATTATAAAGAAGAACGAAGGTAAGCCTTCTTACATTTTGCACGATGGCCCTCCTTATGCAAACGGTGACATTCATTTGGGCACTGCACTTAACAAGGTATTAAAGGACATTATCGTTAAGCAAAAGAACATGAGCGGCTACTGCTCAAACTATGTTCCCGGATGGGATACTCACGGCTTGCCTATCGAGCTCAGAGCAATGAAGGCTATCGGCGTTGAAAACGGCGCTATCCCGCCTTTGGAACTCAGAAAGCATTGTCATGACTATGCACTTTCTTATGTTGACAGCCAAAGAACTCAGTTCAAGCGCTTGGGCGTTTTGGGCGATTTTGAAGATCCTTATCTCACATTGAAGCCTGAGTTTGAAGCTCGTCAGATCAAGGTGTTCGGTGAGATGGCAAAACGCGGCTACGTATATAAAGGACTTAAGCCTGTATATTGGTGCCCTGAGTGTCAGACTGCTTTGGCTGAAGCCGAGATCGAATATAATGATGATCCTTGTATGTCCATCTATGTTAAGTTCAAGGTTAACAACGATAAGGGCCTTTTGACCGAGCTCGGTCTTGATCTTGATAAAACATTCTTTGTTATCTGGACGACCACAACCTGGACTCTTCCCGGTAACCTTGCTATCTGCTTGGGTCCCGAATATGAATATACTGTTGTTAAAGCTAACGGTGAAAACTATATCATGGCTCGTGACCTCATCGAGCCTACTCTTGCAGCAGCTAACATCACCGAATATGAGACCGTTGGTTCGTTCACGGGTGCTGAACTTGAATACTGCACTGCTCAGCATCCATTTATGGACAGAGAATCGCTCGTCATTGTTGGTGATCATGTAACACTTGACAGCGGTACAGGCTGTGTTCATACAGCTCCCGGTTACGGTGTTGATGACTTCGAAGTTGCAAAGAAATATGATGAGGTCGGAATCGTTGTTGCCGTTGACGGTAAGGGCGTTTTGACCGAAGAAGCCGGTATGTTTGCGGGTCTTAAGACTGATGACGCTAACAAGGTCATCGGCAAGCACTTGGTTGAAACCGGTGCGATGTTTGCTTCCTCGAAGATCGTTCACCAGTATCCTCACTGCTGGAGATGTAAGTCTCCCATCTTGTTCAGAGCGACACAGCAGTGGTTCTGCTCTGTCGATGATTTCAAGGATGAAACCATCAAGGCAATTGAGGATGTTCAGTGGATTCCCGGATGGGGTGAAGAGCGCATCAAGGGAATGGTAAGAGACCGTTCCGACTGGTGCATTTCCCGTCAGAGAACTTGGGGCGTTCCTTTCCCGATCGTATACTGCAATGATTGCGGTAAGCCTATTATCGATGGCGATTTGATTGACAAGATCTCTGATATCTTCAGAGTTGAGGGCTCAGACGCTTGGTATGCTCACGATGTTGAATACTTCTTGCCCGAAGGATTCAAGTGTGAATGCGGATGCGAAGAGTTCACAAAGGAAACCGACATTATGGACGTTTGGTTTGACTCAGGCGTTACTCATGCCGCAGTTTTGGACGAACGTGATGACCTCAAGTCTCCCGCTGACCTCTATTTGGAAGGCGCTGACCAGTACAGAGGATGGTTCCAATCATCCCTCTTGACAAGCGTTGTTGTTAACGGAAGAGCTCCTTATAAGGCTGTCTGCACTCACGGCTGGGTAGTTGACGGCGAGGGCAAGACGATGCATAAGTCTTTGGGCAACGGTATTGAACCCAAGGAGATCTATGACAAGAACGGTGCTGATATCTTAAGACTTTGGGTTGCATCGAGCGACTATCACTCTGATATCAGAATTTCCAAGGAAATACTCGCTCAGCTTTCTGAAGCATATAAGAAGATCAGAAATACTGCTCGCTATATTTTGGGCAACATCTGCAACCAGGGCGGCTTCAATATTGATACTGATGCAGTTGCATATGAAAACATGCCTGAGCTTGACAAGTGGGCAATAATGAAGCTCGACAACCTCATTACTAAGGTTAACGAAGCATATAATAGTTTCGATTTCCATATCGTATTCCATTCCATTCACAACTTCTGTGTTGTTGATATGTCTAACTTCTATCTTGATATCATCAAGGATAGACTTTATTGTGAAGCTCCCGACAGCGAGCTCAGACGTAGCGCTCAGACAGTTATGTACAAGGTTCTTTCTGCTATTGCTCGCTTGGTTGCACCTATTCTCTCGTTCACAGCCGATGAGATATGGTCATATATGCCCAAGTCTAAGGATGATGACGCAAGAAGCATCTTCTTGAATGATATGCCCACAGTTTCAGGTCTTGAATTCAACGATGAATTTGTTTCTAAGTGGGATTATATCTATAACTTAAGAGTTGATGCTAAGAAGGCTCTTGAGCTTAAGCGTGCTGAAAAATTGATCGGTTCTTCTTTGGAGGCTGATCTTGTAATCACCGCAGGCGATGCTGATTATGATAAGCTCGTTAATATCGTTGATGTTTTGCCATCTGTATTCATCGTATCCAGAGTAGACATTGAAAAGGGCGAATCCGGAGAATTCACCGGCGAGACTACAGGACTTGGACTTACTGTGAAGAAAGCATCCGGTCATAAGTGTGAGCGCTGCTGGATCTATTCCGATACTGTCGGTCAGTCCGAAGAACATCCTACACTTTGCGCTAGATGTGCAGGAACTGTTAAGTAAAATTTCATTGTTCGATTGTCGCATGAACGTGCGACAATCGACTTTGTGCGTTAAAAGGATGGTATATAAGTGTGCTGATACTTTCACTTATCTTGATCATTTCTTTGGTTGCTTGCGACCAGCTAATTAAAATTCTGATAGTCAACAATTATGCTGAATGCTTCGGATTTGCAAAAAACTATTATACGTTCTCTATCGGGAATTTCGAAATATTCGGACTTACCCATATAAGAAATGATGGCGCGGGATGGAGCATTTTGGGCGGACAAACAGTTTTCTTGATCGTTTTCACTTCGATCGTAATGCTCGGGATTCTGGCATATATGATATTAAAGAGAAAAAAGCTCGGCAGATTTGATTTTATTTGCTTTTCTCTGATTGTTTCAGGTGGCATTGGCAACCTTATTGATCGTATAAGAATGCTGATCGAGCCCGATTTTAACGGCGTTATTGATTATATCAATCTAAGTTTTATTGATTTTCCCGTATTTAATTTTGCGGATATGTGCGTCGTTGTCGGTGCTATCGGCTATTGCGTTTATGTTTTTGCCACTGAAATATCCGATATAAAACAGCAAAAGAAGAAACTGCAAGCACCTTCCGAACAGACTGCCCAAAACGGTGAAGATGATGAACAGGTTTGAGCTTGTTTGTGAGGTTGAGGATGTCGGTATTCGAGTTGATAAGTGGCTCACTGATCAAGACGAAGTCGATCTGACACGTTCCGCTGTTGCGAAACTTATTGAGCAGGGCGGCGTGCTTGTCAACGGAAGAGTTGCCGGCAAGAGCTATAAGCTGTCAATAGGGGACATTGTTGTCATCAGTATTCCCGATCCTGTTGATCTAAAGGTCGAAGCACAAGACATTCCGATCGATATCATATATGAGGATGATGACTTGTTAGTTGTCGATAAACCCCAAGGGATGGTTGTCCATCCCGCTCCCGGAAATTATGACGGAACGCTTGTGAATGCGCTTTTATATAAGTGTAAAGGTCAGCTTTCTAGTATCAATGGTGTCATCCGCCCCGGCATCGTGCATCGAATCGATAAGAATACAAGCGGTCTTTTGATCGTTGCGAAAAACGATTTTTCACATAACAAGCTTGCTGAGCAGATAAAGGCACATAGCTTTACACGCGAATACGAGGCTATCTGTCTCGGAAGATTTAAGGACAAGACAGGAACAGTTGACGCTCCGATCGGCCGTGATAAAAATGATCGCAAACGTATGTGCGTAACCCCGATCAACTCAAAACACGCTGTCACTCACTATGATGTTCTTGAGGAAATGGGTAACTATTCATATGTTCGTTTCAGACTCGAAACCGGCAGAACACATCAGATAAGAGTGCATTCATCACATATAGGTCACCCGATATTAGGCGACGATGTTTATAGCAAGCCGTATAAAGGCTGTAAAGGTCAATGCCTTCACGCTCGAAAGATCGGCTTTATACATCCAAGAACAGATGAATATCTTGAGTTCTCAAGCGATCTGCCTGAATACTTTATAAGACTTCTTAACTCATTGAGGTTATAATGAACTTAAAGAACACGGTTTTTATATCTGATTTTGACGGTACACTTCTTTCTTCCGATAAAAGGCTTACCGAAAAGAATGTTGAGGCCATAAAGCTATATCAGTCAATGGGCGGTAAGTTTACTGTCGCCACGGGAAGACCGATTCAAACAATATCAAACTATATTGATGATATACACTATGATCTTCCGATGATCCTGTGTAACGGTGCGATGCTTTATGATCCTTATCAAAAAGAAGTGGTTTGGGCTAAGTATTTACCTGTGGATGCCAATGAGATAGTTAACGAGATTTTTAAAGAGTTTCCGACGGTTGCTCCCGAAATATTCACTCTTAACGGACAGTATTACTTGAGAATGAATGAAGTTGAAGCTTGGCATCAGTCAATAGTTGGATCTAAATATGATAAGATCGAATCTATCGACGAGGTAGGTGAACCCATTTGCAAGCTTTTGTTTGCGGATGACGAGTCGGTTATCAACGAACTTTGTGAGTATGTAAAGAAATATGATTGCTTGGAAGTTCGTTTTGTTAGGTCGCTTAATAGATTCTTAGAGGTTTTGCCTGTGAACGTCTCTAAGGAAAGCGGAATGAATAAGCTCATTGAGCTATATCGGTTAGACGGTCATAAAGTATTTACTGCAGGCGATTATGATAATGATATTGAGATGCTTAAAGCATCTGATATAAGCTTTTGTCCTCATGATTCTCAGGACTGTGTCAAGCCTCATTGCGATGTTGTCTTGACCGGCACCTGTGATGAGGACGCGATAGCTGAGGCTATCAAGCATTTAATCAGCAAATAATTATTTGGAGGTTAAAACTATGGATGAATTACTGAAGAAGCAGTTAAAAGCGACTGCCTGCAAGGTAAGAATGGGCATTATCGAGGGTGTTTTCAACGCGAAGAGCGGTCACCCCGGAGGTTCTTTGTCTATTGCTGATGTATTGACTTATCTTTACTTCGCAAAGATGAACGTATATCCCGAGAATCCCAAGCTTGCTGAAAGAGACAGACTTGTTCTTTCTAAGGGACATACTGCTCCCGGTTTGTATTCTGTATTGGCAAACCGCGGTTTCTTCGATGTTGAGGAGCTTAAAACTCTTCGTCACATTGGTGCAAGATTGCAGGGTCACCCCGATATGAAGTACATTCCCGGTGTTGATATGTCAACAGGTTCTTTGGGTCAGGGCATTTCTGCTGCTTGCGGTATGGCGCTCTCTGCTAAGCTCACCAACGATACTTACAAGGTTTATACGATCCTTGGCGACGGTGAAATTGAAGAAGGTCAGGTTTGGGAGGCTGCAATGTTTGCTGCTCATTACAAGCTTGATAATTTGGTTGCTATCGTCGATAACAACGGTCTTCAGATCGACGGTAAGGTCAGCGACGTTTGCTCACCTTATCCCATTACTGATAAGTTCGCTGCTTTCGGTTGGCATGTGATCACAATGGATGCTCATGACTTTGACAGTATTGAAGCTGCATTTAATGAAGCTGAAACTGTTTCCGGTCAGCCCGTTGCTATCATTCAGACCAGCGTTAAGGGCAAGGGCGTTTCCTTCATGGAAAATCAAGTTTCTTGGCACGGCACAGCTCCCAATGCAGATCAGTACGCTGCTGCAATGGAAGAGCTCAAAGCTCAGCTTGCAGAATTGGAGGGTTAATTATGGCTGATATGATTAAAAAGGCTACAAGAGAAAGCTATGGCGAAGCTTTGGCTGAGCTTGGCGCAAAGTATGAAAATCTCTATGTTTTGGACGCTGACCTTGCTGCTGCTACCAAAACAGGCGTATTCAAAAAGGCATTCCCCGAAAGACACATTGATTGCGGAATCGCTGAAGCTAACATGATGGGCATCGCTGCCGGTTTGGCTTCTACCGGAAAGATTCCTTTCGCTTCCTCGTTTGCAATGTTTGCTGCAGGAAGAGCTTTTGAGATCGTTAGAAACTCGATCGGTTATCCTCGCCTTAACGTGAAGATCGGTGCTACCCATGCCGGTATCTCCGTCGGTGAAGACGGTGCTACTCACCAGTGCAACGAAGACATCGCTTTGATGAGAACTATCCCCGGCATGACAATTATCAATCCTGCTGATGACGTTGAAGCAAGAGCTGCTGTTGAAGCCGCTATCTTGCATGACGGACCTTGCTACTTGCGTTTCGGAAGACTTGCAACTCCCGTTTTCAACGACAAGGAAACCTATAAGTTCGAGCTCGGCAAGGGCGTTCAGCTTACTGAAGGCAGCGATGTAACTATCGTTGCAACAGGTCTTATGGTTTACGAGGCTATCAAGGCTGCTGAAACCCTCAAGGAAGACGGCATCAACGCAAGAGTCATCAACATCCATACTATCAAGCCCTTGGACGAAGAAATTATCGTCAAGGCTGCAAGCGAAACAGGTATCATCGTAACCGCTGAAGAGCATTCCGTTATCGGCGGTCTTGGATCTGCTGTTTGTGATGTCGTTGCTGCTAAGTGCCCTTGTAAGGTTGTAAAGATCGGTGTTAACGATGTATTCGGTCATTCCGGTCCTGCGGTTGATCTCCTTAAGGAATTCGGTCTTTGCGCTGAAAACGTTGTAAAGACTGTTAAGGAAGCATTAAACAAATAATATATTGCTAAACTGTTCACTTTTCGGCTTCTGATAGCATAAAATGTCCTATCAGAAGTCGGAGGGTGATATATTGCGTAGATACAGAAATAGAACAAGAGATAATCGGCAGTTTTTCGCGATATGTGCACTTATCTGTGTGTTGATATTTTTGTCAATTACAGTCAACCTATCGCTAAGGCCTGTGATATCAGAGCTTGCAATACAGGTTGGAAGACAAAATATTTCGTCTATAATTAATAGCTCTGTGTATCAAGCGCTTGGCGAAAACGAATATAACTATGATTCGTTTGTGTCGCTAAAATATAATGATGATGGATATGTAACATCAGTTGAATATGATTATTCAGCTGTCAATAAACTGAAGATCAAATGTAACGAGATTTTGCTTGATAAGCTCAAAAATCTTGGGAATACTAAGGTGAAGATACCTTTTGGCAGCTTGCTTGGTGATCTGAATGCATCCGGCAGGGGGCCGAATATCAGAATCAAGATAGCTCAAGCATCCGTACCTGAAATCAATCTTATTTCAACATTTGAATCTGTCGGAATCAATCAAACTAAGCACGAGATAAGGCTTGTCATCTGTGCTTATGGGCAGATTTATCTTCCGCCCGAAAAGAGTGAATTTTCCTTCACACAAGAATTTGTTTTAGCTCAGACAATTATTGTCGGCAATATTCCATCCGGATATGTCGACTTGAAATAAACTATAAGAAAGGTTGTGATATTATGGACAAAGATTTTGCTAAGAAGCGGATTACTGAGTTGACAGATCTTTTGAATTATCACAACCGCAAATATTACATTGAAGACAGTCCTGAGATCGAGGACTATGAATATGACACATTGATGCGCGAGCTTCGAGATCTGGAAGAGAAATATCCCGATCTGATGAGCGAATCATCACCTTCACAACGGGTTGGTGGAGCGCCTGTTTCGGGATTTGCAAAGGTCACTCATACTGTTCAGATGGGTAGCCTTCAGGACGTTTTTTCCTATGAACAGATCAAAGATTTTGTTAATCGAATCAAGAATGAAATAGAATATCCGCTATTTACCGTTGAACCGAAGATCGACGGATTAAGCGTATCTTTGGAATATCGTAACGGAAACTTGACCTGCGGTTCAACGCGAGGAGATGGATTTGTCGGTGAGGATGTAACCTCAAATATCAAAACTATCGGTTCCGTACCGCTTTCCATATACCCAAGCATTCCTTTGCTTGAAGTCAGAGGCGAGGTTTACATGCCCAAAGACGTATTTTATGACATCGCTCATGAAATGGAGCTTTTGGGTGATCAACCGTTCAAAAACCCGAGAAATGCAGCAGCGGGGTCGTTAAGACAAAAGGATCCTAAAATCGCCGCGAAGCGAAGACTTGATATATTTGTTTTTAATGTTCAACAGGCTGACGGATTTAAGTTTAATTCTCACAAAGAATCATTGGACAAGCTTGCAAAGCTTGGATTCAAGGTCATTCCTAAGTATACACTTGTGTCAAGCTTTGATGAGATCATAAGCTGTATCGAGAGTTTCGGCAAAGACAGATATGATCTTCCATACGATATCGACGGTGTAGTAATCAAGCTCGATGATATTGCACTTCGTGAGCAAATAGGTTATACTTCGAAGGTGCCTAAATGGGCGGTGGCATATAAATTCCCGCCTGAAGAAAAAGTCACTCGCTTAATTGATATTGAGGTCAATGTCGGCAGAACGGGTGTTATAACTCCCGTAGCTGTGTTTGAACCTGTTTTACTTGCAGGAACGAGCGTATCAAGAGCTACTCTTCACAATCAAGATTTCATTAACGAGCGAGGAATCTCGATCGGTGATGATATAGTCGTAAGAAAAGCGGGGGACATTATTCCCGAAGTTTTGGGTGTGGCGCAAAAGAATTCCTCGGAATCGTCGAATTATTCCTTGCCTGAGGTTTGCCCGGTTTGTGGAACCAAGGCCGTTAGAGCAGACGGCGAAAGTGCTCTTAGATGTCCCAATCCCACATGCCCGGCACAGGTCTTGAGAAGTATTATATACTTTGCATCAAAACCTGCAATGAACATCGACGGTTTTGGGCCCGCAGTTGCGGAGGCTTTGTATCAAAGCAACTTGATATCTTCTATTTCTGATATTTATAAGCTTACGGTAGATGATGTTTTAACACTTGACGGCTTTAAGGAAAAGTCAGCAACAAAGCTTATTTTGGCAATTGAGAAATCGAAATCCAATTCTTTGGACAGACTTTTGTGCGGCCTAGGCATCAAGAATATCGGACAAGCATCAGCTAGACTTTTGTGTGATAAGTTTGGCGATCTTGATAATATTTTGAATGCCGGATACGAAGATATTCAAAGTATAGATGGCTTCGGCGACGTAATGGCTAAGGATCTGGTCGATTATTTACACGAAGAGCATATGCTTTCGCTCATCAAGGAGCTCGAGCGATCAGGCGTTAATACCTCATATGAGAAGGTATCAAGATCTGATAAGCTTATCGGTAAAGTGTTCGTTCTTACAGGGACGCTTCCGACACTTAAGCGTGATGAAGCTAAAGCTCTTATTGAGAGTAACGGCGGAAAGGTCTCCTCAAGCGTATCTAAGAAGACTGACTATGTTTTAGCAGGTGAGGACGCGGGATCAAAGCTCACGAAGGCGAAAGACTTAGGAATTGAAATTATAGACGAAAATGCATTTTTAGCATATATCAACACAACGGAAGGATAATTTGACATGCAGATTGATATTAAGCATATAGCTAAGCTTTCTCGCTTGAAAATAGACGAGAGTGAAGCTGGGAGCTATGAAAAAGAAATGACGAACATGATTGCTATGGTTGAGCGTATGCCCGATATATCGGATGAGCTTGCTATTGATACTGATAACGTTATGACTCTGCGCGCTGATGAGCTTGCAGATAGCAAAATTTCACGTGATGTGATGCTTTCTAACGCTCCAAAGGTCGTAGCAGGTTGCGTTGTTGTGCCCAAAACTGTTGAGTAATTCGGAGGATAGATGCGATGAATTTATATGAATTAAATGCATATGAGCTCAGCTCTATGCTCAAAGAGAAGAAGGTTTCCTCAAAAGAAATTACAGAGTCCGTTTTCTCGAGAATTGATGCTGTGGAAAACAAGGTTGATGCATATCTTTACACAAATAAAGAAGAGGCTCTCAAAAAAGCAGCTGAGATCGATGAAAGAATTGCGAGCGGCGAAGCTTTGGGAAGACTCGCCGGTATTCCTATCGGTATAAAAGACAATATCTCAACAAAGGGAATTCCTACGACATGTGCTTCAAAAATGCTTGAAAGTTATAAGCCGGTTTTTAACGCTACCGTCGTTGACAAGCTTGAGAACGAAGGCGTTGTAGTGACCGGCAAGCTTAATATGGATGAGTTTGCAATGGGCTCATCAACTGAGAACTCTCACTTCAAAGCAACAAAGAATCCCTTTAATACTGATTGTGTTCCCGGCGGTTCTTCGGGAGGTTCTGCTGCGGCAGTTGCTGCCGGTGAGGCTATAGTTTCCTTGGGCTCTGATACGGGTGGATCTATCCGTCAGCCTGCTTCGCTTTGCGGTATTGTCGGTCTTAAGCCTACATATGGCAGCGTTTCAAGATATGGCCTTGTCGCTTTTGCATCCTCTCTTGATCAGATCGGTCCTTTCGGCAAGTGCGTTAAGGACGTGGCTCTTTTACAGGATGCTATTTGCGGCTATGATAAGATGGATGCTACAAGTGCTAACAGATCATATGCATCGCTTTATGATGGTTTGAATGACAATGTCAGCGGTCTTAAGATCGGTATTCCTAAAGAATACTTTGGTGAAGGTGTTAACGCTGAGGTTAAGTCTGCTGTCATGAACAGCGTTAAGGAGCTTGAGAAAAAGGGCGCAGTTATCAAGGAGATATCTTTGGGCTCTACAGACTATGCGCTCTCTGCATATTATGTTATCGCTTGCGCCGAAGCTTCATCTAACCTCGCAAGATATGACGGTGTTAAATACGGTTACAGAGCTGCTGACTGTGACGGCTTGGTAGATATGTATGAAAAGACGAGAAGCGAAGGATTCGGAAGAGAAGTCAAGCGCAGAATCATGCTTGGAACTTTCGTTCTAAGCTCAGGTTATTATGATGCTTATTATAAAAAGGCGAAGCTTTTACAAAAGAGAATTCTTTCCGAATTTAACGAAGCTTATAAAGACGTTGACGTTATCATAACTCCTACTTCTCCGTTCGAAGCATTCAAGATCGGCGAAAGAGCAAGCGATCCTTTGTCTATGTACGCTTCTGATATATGCACAGTAACCGTTAACATCGCGGGGCTTCCTGCTGTCAGCGTTCCCTGTGGATTCTCGAAGGGCGGACTTCCTTACGGTCTACAGGTTATCGGCAAGAAGTTTGATGAGCAAACTATTTTGAACACAGCTTATGCCCACGAAAATATCTTTGGCAAGTTCAAGATGCCGACTCTTTAAGCTTTATCGGAAAGGAAGAGACAATTATGATGATTAAAGGTTATGAAGTTGTTGTCGGTCTTGAAGTACATGCCGAGCTCAACACTAAAACTAAGATATATTGCAACTGTAAAAACTCCTTCGGATTAGAGGTCAATACTCAGGTTTGCCCGATTTGCTTGGGTATGCCCGGCACGTTGCCGACCTTGAACGAAAAGGTAGTTGAATATGCGATCATGATGGGTCACGCTTTGAATTGCGGCATCAACCGCATCTGCAAGCAGGATAGAAAGAACTATTTCTATCCCGACCTTCCTAAATCTTATCAGATCTCACAGGCTGACATTCCTCTTTGCCACGACGGTTATTTGGATGTTATCATTGGCGATGAGGTCAAGCGCATTGGCATCGAGCGTATTCACATTGAGGAAGACGCAGGCAAGCTTTTGCACTCTGATAAGTTTGACGGCTCGTTGGTCGACTTTAACCGTTGCGGTGTTCCGCTCATTGAAATCGTTTCAAAACCCGACTTAAGAGGATCGGATGAAGCGAAAGCATATCTTGAAACTATTCGCTCTATACTTAGATATATTGATATATCTGACTGTAAGATGCAGGAAGGATCTATCAGATGCGACGTTAACGTTTCTGTTCACAAGCCGGGCGAACCTTTTGGCACCAGATGTGAGATGAAGAACGTTAACAGCTTCTCGGCTGCTGTAAGAGGCATTGACTATGAAGCTAATCGACAGATTGCTTTGCTTGAGGCAGGCGGTACAGTTGTTCAGGAAACAAGACGTTGGGACGACGCAAAGGGAGAAAGCGTTTCTATGAGATCTAAAGAAGATGCTCAGGACTATAGATATTTCCCCGAACCCGATCTTTTGACGATAGTTGTTCCCGAGGAAAAGGTTCAGTATCTCAAGGAAACTTTGCCCGAGCTTCCAAACGCAAAGATAATGAGATATGTTAATGATTACGGTATCTCTCATTATGATGCTACTATGATAGTCGATGTTCCCGAAAAGTCACAGTTCTTTGACAAATGTATGGGTATCGGATGCAAAGCTCCTAAGCTGTTATCAAACTGGATCTTGGGTGAGATCTCAAAGTTCATGAATGAGGGCAAAGCCATAGAAGACACCAAGCTCACTCCCGAGAAGCTTGTAACTATCGTTAATTACATTAGCGACGGAAAGATCTCAACAGCAGCAGGTAAGACTGTTTTCGATGTCATCTTGACCGAGGATAAGGATATTGATGCTATTATTGAGGAAAAAGCGCTTTCTCAGGTATCTGATATTTCCGCACTCGAAGCTATCGCTGATGAGGTTTTGGCTGCTAATGAAAAGTCAGTTAATGACTATAATAACGGAAAAACAAATGCATTGGGATATCTTGTCGGACAGTGCATGAAGGCTTCAAAGGGCAAGGCGAATCCGGGAATTATGAAGGATATCATCCTTAACAAATTAACTAAGTAATATTTAACAGCGTATGATCAGCTCATACGCTGTTTTCTTTTTGTGTTCAAGGCGATTATAAGCATAAATATTACACAAATAAAGGGGACGATGCTGTTTGATTGTGAAAATGAAACTGTATTCGTGCTGACTGATATGCTCTCGGTGAGCGAGAAGGCGCGGTCAGCGATCAGCGAAATAAGAGCCGCAGTCGGAATCTGAACTAATCGTGATATATAAAATGTCTTAAGATTGTATTTTGACGACGCAATCGACAAGACCTGCGTCTGAACACACAGACCGCCGAATGACAAAAGAGATGTTACTACCCACAAAGACGGATACTGAAGATCGCATATTTTCGAGATCTCAAATATCGCTTGAATTGTTGATGTAAATAAGCTCGGAAATAGGCATTTTAAAAGCGCTGTAACAACCGAGAAAGCACAGATCATCGCAGTTATATTTATCATTGAATGTGCGCTGTTTATTACGCTCTCAACAACTGTGGACGTATTGAAGCAATAATTATCATCACACTGTTTTGATGACCTATTTTTCGCTATGTATATTATATATAAGATCAGATTTGAAAGAAGAATCGATAAATATGCCGCTAAACCGCATACTGCGTTTCCGTATATAGCATATGAAACCGCAATCGCAAAAGCAGGACCACAGTTAAATGAAGAACAAAAAAGGTTTGATACGCATTCTTTTGAATATGTGCATTCAGAAACCATTTCTGAACATAGCCTTGCACCGATGGGATATCCGCCGATGTTTCCAAAAACGAATGCATTGAGTGATTCTATATCGAATTTGGCTCGACTTAGCAATCTTTTTAACGCGCCGCTCTTCATTATTACGCTTGAGATCACAGACATCGCAAACAGCGGCGGTATTATATCAGTAATGCATCGCACAAATGCTTCGTATACTTCGGCAGAAACTTCATTTTGGAAGATTACGCACATAGCTGCCAGCGCGAGCAAAAGAATGCTCAATAACGTATTTAGTAGTGATCTCAAAAACATATATCTCGTCCTTAAAATTTATTAAATAATTCTATGACGAAAGTTTTATCAGTATAATTAACGAGGAGTGATTATATTGAAAAAGATTATTTCAAAGCTGGAGAAAACGATACTGTCATCTGCTAATATGGATTCATACGTTTCTATCAGAGCATGCAATGAAGTAAGAATCGAAAATTGCAAAAGAGTCATGGAGTGCAATGAGGTGCTGATAAGGATCAGAACGACCGATTGCGACGTATCAGTATGGGGAGAAAACCTAAAACTTGAATGTTATAACGAAAATATCATAACTGTTTTCGGGGAAATATCATCAGTTGAATTTGATGTGAGGGCAAAATGATAAAGGAATTTTTATTAGGAACAGTAACGATCAGCGCTAAGGGGTTTGATGAAACGAAGCTGATCGAAATGATAAGAAATAGCTGTAATGTTATTTCGCTTTACACTAAATCCGATTGCGTGTATATAAAAACCTATGCATATAGCGTTAAAAAGCTTCAAAAACTGTGTTATAACAATGATTTTGTAACAGAGATTCTGGAAAGAAAGGGAATCACCTTTACACTCAGCAAATACATTAAACGCTATGGCATATTGCTCGGCTTGATTATTTCAGTACTTTTCACATTGTATTTTTCAAATGTGGTGATGAAAATTGAGATCACAGGGACAGAAGATGAAAATATCAAGCATGCGGTATTGGAAATATTAGAAGAAGAGGGGATATACACAGGAAAGTATATACCGTCCATTAATTTTCTAAGAGCAAATCTTATGTTGAACACACTTTGTGATGATATATCATGGTCTTCAATCGCTCATACGGGTTCTGTTGTTGAGGTCATAGTTTCTGAGTTAACACCAAAAGAAGAAATCGATAGTAGACGTGTGCCATCGAATATTATTGCAGCAAGAGACGGTGTTATTGTTAAAGCCGAGGTATTATCGGGCCAGCTCGATGTATTGATCGGTGACGCAGTATCAAAAGGCGAGTTATTGGTAAGCGGGATCATTGAACGGAGAAACGGACGTGTTTACTATTATCATTCGTTCGGAGAGATACTTGCTCAGTATTCACAGTCAACTGTCATAACTCAAAGCTACGAGGTAACGTCAAAATCATATGGGAATACTATCTATAAGCGCGCTCTTAGATTTTTTGATAATGATATCTTGCTTCCGAGCAAAAGCTTACAAGGTAATTTCGATATCAAGAAAGACACTGCACACTTATACTTCTTTGGCATAAAGCTTCCTATCGGCGTCTCTACATATGAGTACAACGAAGTGAAATATACTAAAGATACTCTTTCAACAGAAGAAGCTTTTCTTGAAGCATATAGGCTGTTAGACAACTATGAGAAAAACATCATATCAAATGAGGAGATAATATCACGAAGCGTTGAAGAAGTGATGAATGAAGACGGTGTTTCACTGTATGTAGAGTATGAATTGATAGGAGAGATAGGTGTTCAGCAAGAAATCTTTGCAAAATGAAATTTTGAGTGATTTATATTGAATTAAATACAGTTTTCTGCTATAATTTATTTGCGAAAGTATATTCATTCTTAAGGAGAGCTATATGGCAGAAAAATCTCTTGTAATCACAAATATAAATGACATGCTTAATATCTTTGGCAGCTATGATTCCAATATAAATATCATTCGCGACGAGTTTAACGTCAATATCGTTAATCGCGGAAGTGAAATTAAAATCAGCGGCAATGAAAACGATGTCGAAAAAGCATACGCTTGCTTAGAATCTCTTTTGAAGATCGCTAAAAGCGGCGATGATATATCCGAGCAGCAGGTCAGATATATACTTTCCATGGCAGGAGAGAGCGAAGCTTGTGAGATAGCTAACCTTTCCGATGGCGGCATTTGCGTTACGACCGGCGGAAAGATAATCAAGCCTAAAACCTTGGGTCAGAAGAAGTATATTGATTCTATCGCAAAGAATACAATTTCTTTCGGCGTTGGACCTGCCGGAACGGGAAAAACCTTCTTGGCGGTTTCCATGGCTGTGAGGGCGTTTAAATCTCACGAGATCAACAAGATCATTCTAACTCGTCCTGCCGTCGAAGCAGGAGAGAAGCTCGGCTTTTTACCCGGTGACCTTCAGAACAAGGTCGATCCTTATCTCAGACCGTTATATGATGCTTTGTTTGAAATGCTCGGTGCTGAAACCTTCGCCAGACTCCAGGAACGCGGAAGTATTGAGGTTGCGCCGCTTGCATATATGCGAGGAAGAACCTTGGATGAGGCATTTGTTATCTTAGATGAAGCTCAAAACACCTCTCCGGAACAGATGAAAATGTTTTTAACCCGCTTGGGATTTAACTCAAAGATGGTCATAACCGGTGATATCACACAGATCGACCTTCCGAATCCTCATAGATCAGGACTTGTTGAAGCCTTGAAGGTATTAAAGAATGTTAATGATATCGGAATAAATTATTTTACTGAAAAGGACGTAGTTCGACATAAGCTTGTACAGGATATCGTCAAGGCATATGAGAACTATAACGAAAGGAATAAGCATCATGGACAGCATTAAGGTGACGATATATCAGAGTCAGCGTAAAGTGCCTATATCCAAAGAACTCAAGAAGCTTATAAAAGAGGCATGTGCTGTTTCCTTGCAATGTGAGGACAGGGACGGCGATTTTGAGGTTACTGTGACGATAGTAAGCAACAAAAGGATCAGAGAGATCAATGATGATTGCAGAGGGATTGATTCTGTGACCGACGTTTTGTCTTTCCCATTAAGCGAAGACGGCTGTGAGTTCGATATTGACCCGATAACTGACCGTCAGATGCTTGGTGACATAGTCATCTCTGCTGAAAGAGCTATGGAGCAGGCACACGAATTTTGCCAGCCGTTCGAGAGGGAAGTGGCATTTTTGACTGTTCATTCGATGCTGCATTTGATGGGGTATGACCATGTTAACAGCGAAGAGGAAGAGCTTGAAATGCGTGAAAGACAAAGAGTCATTATGAGCGCATTAGAAGATAGATGCAATGATATCGGCTTGTTTTTGGGCAAGCGCGAGGACGTTTAAGGAGAATAATAAATCATGAGCAAAAATGCATTTATAACAATTATAGGACGACCTAATGCAGGAAAGTCATCACTTTTGAATGCTTTGATCGGCGAGAAGGTCGCCGCTGTCAGCTCGAAGCCTCAGACAACGAGAACAAAGATAACCGGTGTACTGACGGAGGGTGAAACTCAGTATGTCTTTATAGATACGCCCGGTATGCATAAATCCCGTGATAAGCTTTCCGATCACATGATCAAAGCTATCAATAATTCCGTTTCTTCGATCGACTGTGCGCTTTTGGTCGTTGATGCTACAAAAAAGCCCAATGATGCTGAGAGGTTGCTTTTGTCATCCACTTTGTCAGCAAAAACTCCCGTTGTTTTGATCGTTAACAAGATTGATCTTGTCGCAAACAAAGAGGGTCTGATTCCTGTAATTGCGGAATACTCTTCGTTGCATGATTTCAAGTCGGTTATCCCGATCAGTGCACTTGAAGAAGACGGCATAGATATTATCATGGAGACTATTTCTTCATATGCAGTTGAAGGGCCTCACTATTTTCCCGATGACAAATTTACGGATCAGCCGGAGCGTGTTATTGTTTCGGAAATTATAAGAGAAAAGCTTTTGGAGCTTCTTTCTGATGAGGTGCCTCACGGTATAGCTGTTGATATCGAAACAATGAGCGAGCATGACAATAAGCTTGGTGAGCCGGTATTGGATATCGGCGCAGTTATATACTGTGAGCGTGAATCTCATAAGGGTATCGTTATCGGCAAGGGCGGCTCTATGCTCAAAAGAGTCGGTCAGCTTGCAAGACACGACCTTGAGGATTTCTTCATGATAAAAACCAACCTTCAGCTTTGGGTCAAGGTTAAAGAAGGCTGGCGCAACCGTGAGGGACTTATCAAAAACTTCGGTCTTTCGAGCGACTGATTTTACCACACATATGTTTATTGATTTCGCCAATTATATTCTTGGGTGATATTAATGAATGATGAACGTATGTGGGACAAGTTTTTTGAAACAGGCAAGGTTACGGATTATTTAAAATATAAGCAAGGCGGAATGAACAGTGCTGACGACGGTAAAAGGGCTGGTGCTTCGAGAGAAGGCATATGGCGAGAACGACAAGATACTTGATATACTTACCGATTCGTTGGGGTTGATCACTGTCAGCGCGAAAGGAGTCAAGAAAGCCAACGCAAAAAACGCCGGAGTTTCACAGATGTTTGCATATGCCACGTTTTGCCTTTCTGAGAGCAAAGGACGATATATTTTAAACTCCGCTGAACCTATTCGCATTTTTTATGATATAAGGCTTGATGTTGAAAAGTTTGCCCTCGCAAGCTATTTTTGTGAACTATTGCTCTATACCTCGACTTTTGATCAACAGAGCGGGGAAGTGCTCAGGTTAATGCTTAATACTCTTCATTTCTTAGAGGATAATAGGCATGAAACGGGGTTGCTCAAAGCAATATTTGAGCTTAGGCTGATGAGCGAGATCGGGCATGTTCCTAATCTTATCGGTTGCTGTGAGTGTTTATCTTATTCCGAACCGCAGATGCAATTTGACCTTAAGGGCGGCAAAATATACTGTGAGCGTTGCTGCGGCGCAAGAGATCTGAGAACTTTTGAGGTTATTGATGAAACACTTTTGCACGCAATAAGATATATTGCGCTGACCGATATGGAGCGCCTTTTCGGCTTCAGACTTTCTCAGGATTATTTAGAAATGTTAATGAATATAACAGAGCGTTATGTCAGGCTTCAGCTTGATAAACGCTTTGCAACACTCGATTTTTATAAAACGATAACAAACGGTAATAATTATGAATGATCATTATTTAACTTTAGAATTACATAAAATTTTAGAAATGCTTGTCAATAGGTGTACGAACGAGTTCACCAAGAAGATGGCAAGCGAAATAATTCCCTCCACTGATATTGACGAAGTCAAGACGGAAATAGAAAAAACGTTCGATACATATAGCGCTACAACGCGTTTTGGAACGCCGAGCTTCTTTAACTTTGCTGACGTCGCAACTATCGCCAGACGGGCTCAGAACGGCTCTGCACTTTCTCTGAGAGAGCTTTTGGATATTTCAAAAATGCTTACTCAGGTTGAGACATTAGTATCTTGGCGCAGACAGTTTGCAGATGAAGATTTTAAGCTTGATTATCTGTTTGAATGCTTATTTGAAAATAAATGGCTTAATGATAAGATCAACAATACTGTTCTGAACGAAGAAGAAATTGCTGATACTGCCAGCTCTGAGCTTGCTTCTATCAGAAGAAAGATCTTGAACGCAGGTGCCAAGATCAGAGATACTCTTGATAAAATGATCAAGTCTTCAAGCACACAAACATACCTTCAGGAAAGTGTTGTAACGCTTCGTGACGGAAGATATGTTTTGCCTGTAAAATCTGAGCACAAAAACCATGTTCCCGGACTTGTTCACGATACTTCCGCCAGCGGGCAAACCTTCTTTATAGAGCCAATGGCGGTTGTCGAAGCGAACAACGAAATAAGAGTTTTACGAGGTAAGGAACAGGATGAGATCGAAAGAATTATCAAGGAGCTTTCAAGTAACTGTGCTGAGTTCGCAGAGCAGTTGATCTCCGATTTCCAAGCAAGCGTTATTTTGAACCTATACTTTGCGAAAGCGAATTTGGGTGCCAAGATGCAGGGGACTATTCCCGAAATATCTTCTGACGGCGAAATTATCCTTAAAAAAGCCCGCCATCCGTTGATCGACGCCGACAAGGTCGTTCCTATTGATTTCGCACTCGGAGCAACCTATGATTCATTGATCATCACAGGCCCTAATACCGGCGGTAAAACTGTTATTCTTAAAACTGTTGGTCTGTTGACGCTGATGACGATGTGCGGACTCATGATCCCTGCATCCGATGGCTGTAAGATAACAGTATTCGAGAAGATCTTAGTCGATATCGGTGATCAGCAATCAATTGAGCAAAGCTTATCAACATTTTCATCTCACATGAATAGGGTAGTGGAGATACTTAATACAGTTGATTATAAGTCACTTGTTTTGATAGATGAGCTTGGCTCAGGTACTGACCCCGTAGAGGGTGCAGCGTTAGCTGTTTCCATCATTGAAAAGATCAACAGCTTAGGCGCAAAGCTTGTAACAACTACTCACTATCAGGAGCTTAAGATGTATGCCCTTGAAACTGACGGTGTTGAAAATGCCTCTTGCGAGTTTGACGTAAAAACCTTGCGTCCCACTTATAGATTGATTATAGGTTCGCCAGGTAAATCAAACGCATTCGCTATTTCGTCTCGTCTTGGACTCGATGATGATATCATCAATAAGGCGAAGTCGATGCTTTCGGGCGAATCAAAGCGTTTCGAGAAGATTCTTGACAATTTGGAAGCGACACGTCAACAACTCGAGGAGAATGAAAGAATCTCACGGCAGTATGAAAGGGAAGTGACGGCACTTCGCGAACAGCTTGTTAAGGAACGCGATGAGCTATTAAAGAGAAAAGAAGACGAGCTCGAAAAAGCTCACCGTGAAGCGAGAAGCATTATCGAGCGTATCTCAAGGCAATCTCAGCAGCTTATGGACGAGCTCGAAGATTTGAGAAAAGCAAAGGATAAAGAGGATTTCTCCAAGAGAGTATCTGAGCAAAAGTCAACCTATAAGAGAAATGTTGAGAATTTATATGACGAAGCTGCTAAGCTTGGCTCAGCAGAAAGTGAAACATATGTTTCACCGCGAGCACTCAAAAAAGGCGACGATGTGCTTGTATATGATTCAAAGAAGTCCGGCATTCTGATCTCAACACCTGATGCACAGGGGAACTGTATGGTTCAAGTCGGAATAATGAAAACAAAAGTTCATGTTTCTAAGCTTAGATTAGTAGAAAAAGAAGTTACGTTCAATAATTCAAAGATCAAGCCTAAGAATGGTCACGTATCAACAAAAGGCGTGGAAAGCAGAGCTACCAGAAAATCCTCGATAGAACTTGACATCAGAGGAAAAACCGTAGACGAAGGACTCTATGAACTTGATACGTTCCTTGATAATGCTGTAATGAGCGGAAACAAAGTTGTCACGATAATCCATGGAATCGGCACAGGTGTTCTTAAAAACGCTGTTAGAAATCATTTAAGACGGCATCCGCTCGTTTCGTCATCTCGTAAAGGCTTATATGGCGAAGGCGAAGACGGCGTAACCGTTGTTGAATTGAAGTAATTTTTGAGAATTTGTATGAGGGGAGGAAAAAAGAATACATAATAATATTTATACCAATGTTCACATAATTGAAATTATGCGAACATAAGGGGAGCGAAATTTTGATATATTATGTATTCTGATTATTATGGCATATAAATATAGTAACTGTCCTTCATACTTGCGAGAATACCTCACTTACTTAAGTGTCGTCAAAGGTCGTACAGAAAAAACCGTTGACTCATACTACTCTGACTTGAGCGTGTTCTTAAGATACCTAAAGATCAAAAACGATCTCGTCTCATCAGATGTTGCTTTCGAGGATATTTCGATCAGCGATGTTCCGCTGTCACTTCTTGAAGCCTTCACAACACTTGATGCTTATGAATATCTTAATTATCTTGCTACCGAGAGGAAGAATTCTTCTTCCTCCCGTGCAAGGCGTACTACAGCCCTCAAAGGCTTCTATAATTATCTTCATAAGAAATCCGGCGCCATCAAGAGTAATCCGGTAGCGGATTTAGAGCGCCCGAAGCAAACAAACGCTCTTCCGAAATTTCTGGAGCTTGATCAAAGCGTGACCCTGCTTAAAGAAATTGATAGCAGAAATCAAGAGCGTGACTATTGCATCATTACACTGTTTTTAAACTGCGGCATGCGTTTGAGCGAGCTTGTCGGTCTGAATATTTCCGATTACAGCGAAAATGCGCGGACGTTACGTGTGTTCGGTAAGGGTCAAAAGGAGCGTATTATTTACATTAATGATGCTTGTATTTCAGCTATTAATGCATATTTGAAGGTTCGTCCGAAGTCTGAAATTGAGCCTAATGCGCTCTTTATTTCGAGCCATGCAAACCATTTGAATCGTCTTACAACACGCCGTGTTCAACGAATTGTTGAAGATCAGCTAAAGCGTGCCGGTCTCGGAAACTTAGGAATATCAACTCATAAGCTTCGCCATACCGCCGCGACGCTTATGTATGAATACGGTGAAGTTGATCCGATGGTTCTGAGAGACGTTTTGGGACATGTGAGTGTTGCTACAACACAGATATACACTCACCTTTCGGACAAGGACAGAAGAAGAGCTGCCGAAAACTCCCCTCTTGCTCATGTTAAAAATTTAACAAATAAATCTAAAGAGGATGACTCTGACAGTAAATAACAAAAAGACGGATAGCAAATGCTATCCGTCTTTATTTTATACATTACTTGAAAGAATATCAGCTTTACCGCAAAGCTTAACGTAGACCCCTGACGGCACGAATACACTTGTTCCTTTCACAAGTTCAAGTGATTCATCATTCCATTTAAGTGCTGCGTTTCCGTCTAACACGACTAATGAAACAAAGCTGTCATTATTCTTTATATCAAGCTCACCGTTAAGAGAAATGTGCTCAGCAGTGAATTTATCACACTTTGCAAGCTCACGGATAACAACAGTCCCCTCTCCCCTGCTCTTGCCGATGTTTCCATAAGGATGAGTGGGCGGGATCGTGAGGGTCACGTCTTTTGCCTTTTCAACATGAAGCTCTCTGGGCTTTCCGTCTGCTCCTAGCCTTCCATAATCAGAAACACGGTATGTAGTGTTGGAGTTTTGCTGAACTTCTGCAATCAATATTCCTTCTCCTATCGCGTGTAAAGTGCCCGCAGAGATAAAGAACACATCGCCTTTGCTCACGTTAACATAGTTCACAACTTCGTCGAGAGTGTTGTTTCGAATTCGCTCAGCAAACTCGTCTTTGCTGATCTCGTGCTTGAATCCGTATAAAAGCTTTGCGCCCGGGTTACAGTCGACAACATACCACATCTCGGTCTTGCCATACTCGCCCTCAACTCTTAATGCATATTCATCATCAGGGTGAACCTGAACGGAAAGCTTGTCACAAGCGTCAATTAGCTTTATAAGGATCGGAAAATACTCGAACTTCAAAGCATTCTTACCAAGGGCTCTTTCTCCCCAAATATCAAGCACGTCTGTTAATGATCTTCCTGCATATTCGCCGTTCAATACGGTATTGGTACTGTCTTTATGGCAGGAAAGAACCCAAGCTTCTGCGACCTTTTCCAATTCAGCACTAAAACCGTACTCATTTTTTAGCCTTTTTCCGCCCCAAATATAATCTTTTAACGGTGCTCCCAAAACAAGAGGATACATATTACACATTAGCCTTTCTTATAATTGAACCTTTTACAAACGCAGCTTCGCAAGGAAGTGAGAACTTCATCGTCGCCTTGTTTGCGGCTTCAACGCTTTCGCCCAAATCGTTTATGATCTCATCTGCTCTTATGATAACGGGTTCCTTTCCAGGGCTCAGAACCTCAAGCTCATCGCCTTTGAAGAAGCGGTTACGCTGTGTACACCAAAGCCTTCCGTCGTAACAATCATCAACAATTGCGACAACGTCATAGTTTCTTACATATCCGCTGGTCTCATAGTATTGACAGTCCTTTGGGTGACCGAAATAAAAGCCCGTGCAGTATTTTCTGTGAGAAACTTTGAAAACTTCGTCTTTGACCCACTGAGGAAGGATATATTCATCGGGATTCGATTTTAAGGCATCTACAGCAGCTCTGTAAGCGTTTGTTACCACAGACACATAGTAAGCCGATTTAGCTCGTCCCTCGATTTTAAAGCTGGTTATACCCGCTTGTGCGAGCTTATCAAGGTGCTCTATCATGCAAAGATCCTTGGCGTTGAGAATGTATGCGCCGTTTTCATCCTCACCAATAGGATAAAATTCATTCGGGCGCTTTTCCTCCATCAGATAATAATTCCATCTGCAAGGCTGAGCACATTCACCGCGATTGGCATCACGGTTTACAAGATACTGTGAAAGCAAACATCTGCCGGAAAAGGAAACGCACATTGCACCGTGTACAAAACATTCGATATCTAAATCTTTCGGAGTTTTTGTTCTTATTTCCGCTATTTCGTCCAATGGGAGCTCACGCGCCAAAACTACACGTTTAGCGCCCATATTATAAAATTCATTAGCAGTAACATAGTTGACGATTCCGGCTTGTGTTGAAACGTGTATCTCCATATCGGGAGTGAATTTCTTTATAAGCGAGAATACACCTATATCGCTTGCGATAACGGCATCGACTCCTGCGGCTTCTGCTTCTTTTATAAAGCCTTCAAATCCTGCGATCTCAGAATTTTTGGGAAGTGTATTGCAAGTTAAGTATACTTTAACACCCTTGTCGTGAGCTTTTTTGCATGCAAGCGACAACTCGTCAAAAGAAAAATTAGCCGGAGAAGAGCGCATGCCGAAGCTCTGCCCGCCAAGATATATAGCGTCTGCACCGTACATCAGCGCAGCCTCAAAGCGTTCCGTATCGCCGGCAGGAGCCAAAACCTCAAGTCTGTTTAGATCAATCAAAATACTTCCTCCGTTTTAAACTTCAATTCCTGCCCGTTCCAGGTTTTCAAGATGTTCTTCATATGTTGTTGCAAAGAAAGTCTCACCTGTCGAAATATCAGCGCAGAAGTAATAATATTCCGTGTCTGCAGGATACAATACAGCGTTTATAGCATCCATGCCCGGGTTGCATATTGCTCCGATAGGCAATCCGTTACAGGTATATGTATCATAAGCATTATACATTTCCTCAGATTCTATCGATGAATTCACCTTTATAACATCGTTGATATACGAATATGTTGTATCTGACTGGAGCTTTGGATATATTTCGGGGTTATTAAGTCTGTTGTGGAAAACAGATGCTATATTCGACATATCCTCAAAGTTCCATGATTCAAGCTGGACTAAAGAAGCCAAAGTGATCATTTCATCAAGAGTATAGCCAAGCTCATTACATCTTGCAATAATCTCAGGAGTAAGCATCTCATTTGTTCGTTGCTTAATCTTTCTTACAATGTTATAGGTTGAGTCATCGGTATAGAATTCATATGTATCAGGGAACAGGAATCCTTCATATTTATAGAATTTCATACTTGCGGAGCTGACGTATTTTTCGAATTCATATCCAAAAGCACTCGAGTTGAATTCAAATATGAAATCATCAGCGTCGCAAATGCCGGCTTGTTCAAGCTTTTGAGCTGCAGCATAAATCGTTATGCCCTCCGGGAATGTTACCGTAACGGTATCCTTAGCCTCACGCATGATCATAAGGCTATCAATAATATCAAAATAGCTCATATTCAAGACGACCTCAAGATCACCCGGATACATCAGACCGTCAGCACTCTTTAGCTTTGCCAAGACCTCGAAAACATCGGTATAGTAGATGACGCCCTCTTCATAAAGAATGTCCGCAATATCAGACGTTGTGGAGCCTTGTGGGATGTAAATGGTGAATGATTCATATTCGCCTGTATCAATGCCCAATACATCACGTCCGACTACGATGCCAAACAACGCAATTATAAGCGCACAGCAAAGCACCAATGTTGCCAAGACAACACCGCCGTATGCTGTATAATTATACTTTCTGCGCTTTTTCTTTTTAGGTTTGACTCGCTTCTCCTCAACGTATTCGTCTTTGCTGACGGGTACGCTTGTCTCCTTCCTGAAATTATAAACGCTTGTATTTCCGGACATGCTGATAGTTTTCTCAGCAAAATCTTCAATACTTTCGTCATCAGATTCAGCAACGTTAACGTCAGTGATATCTGAACCTGATTCACTTTCATTGCCGTAGGAATACTTCTCAAGCTCATCCTTATAGCTCGGAATATCGGCAATCACGCCTTCGCGATTTTCCTTCTTATTCTTTTCGGAAGAAGAATTTAAAATGGATGAAAGGATCTCATCAAAGTTATCGCTATTCTTTTTTGAGGTCATATTGTTGCACATCCTTTCAAAATGATTATTTTCTTTTAATTGATTTCAAAAGCTCGCTCGCTCTTTCTTTTGATATAAGCTTCTCTATGAGTGCAAGCGAGAAATCAATGGCTGCGCCCATTCCGCAAGCTGTTATAATGTTACCGTCAACAACTGTATTTTCGTCCAAGATATTGGCTTCCAACAGATCTTTTTCAAACCCCGGGTAGCAAGTCGCATTTTTGCCTCTTAAAATCCCCTTATGTCCGAGAATAGATGGAGCCGCACAGATCGCAGCTATAGGAATGTTTTTATTTATACAATGATCAATTGTTGCTTGAACAACATCTGATTTTTCAAGATTAAGAGTTCCGGGCATTCCTCCGGGAAGAATGAGCATCTCAAGATCATTTGGAATCTCATATGAATCGGTATCGGTATCACATACAACAGGAATGTGATGTGCGCCGTTTATAACCGAAGAGTCTACGCCGACCGTCAAAACATCTATTCCGCATCTACGCAAGCAGTCGACCGGTGTTAATGCTTCGATCTCTTCAAAGCCGTTAGCCAAAAAACAAACAACCATGTATTACCTCCAAATCAGTCTTTAACCGATAGAAGCTGTTCTTCTGCGTCCTTCAAAACAGTATCGGTAATGTTGTCACCGCCAAGGATACGTGCGATCTCAAGCTTGCGATCGCCAAATTCAAGCGTTTTGATATCCGTAACGGTTCTTCCGTTAATGTTATTCTTTTCAATAAGTATGTGATCATCGCCGACAATAGCGATCTGAGCTAAGTGAGTTACACATATGACCTGGCGTTTGCGTGAAATTTCACGCAGCTTGATTCCGATCTTCTGCGCTGCACGACCGCTTACGCCGGTGTCGATCTCATCAAATATGAGAGTCGGAATATCATCTCTGTCCGCAAGAACAGTCTTTAAAGCGAGCATAATTCTTGAAAGCTCGCCGCCCGATGCAATTTTCGCAAGCGGCTTCGGTGTCTCACCGAGATTTGCGGAAATCAAGAATTCAACGTTGTCCATACCTGTAGATGTAAGCTTGCCCGAAGCTATCGACACTTCGATCCTGACGTCAGGCATGTTCAGGAAGGCCAGCTCTTTGATAACTGATTGTTCAAATCGTTCGGCAGCATTTTTTC
This sequence comes from uncultured Oscillospiraceae bacterium, assembly GCA_964650705.1. Lineage (GTDB taxonomy): Bacteria > Bacillota > Clostridia > Oscillospirales > Ruminococcaceae > Faeciplasma. Next base: position 74,412 of record CAZYUJ010000002.1, on the reverse strand, counting down.
TGTATTCAGATAGTCTTTGCGCTTTTTTGGTAACCTGTAAAAGCAGTTCGCTTCGTTTCTTTGAAAGCTCTTCTAAATATTCCTGTGAGCTCGAAAGCTGATTAAGCTCCTCAAGCGAATCTTCATATACCTTCAAAACATCATCAAGCGTCGGGCCAAAGCGCTTTTTAATTCGCGTAAGCACAGCTTTTCTTTCCGAGAGTCTTGAATATTCCTGTTCATCAATATCAAGAGCAGACAAAAGCTTAGTAAGCTCGTTTGAGATATCCCCAAGCTCGATGCCGAGATTTGAAAGCCTTTCATTGATCGGTTTTAAAGCAGGCAAAATATCGTCATTGATGCTTAGATCTGTGTACGCCCGAGCGATCATGTCCCCCGCTCCCGAGCTGCTGTCATCACCCGACAAACAGCTAACAGCGACCTTAATAGCATCAGATAGAGCAACGGCATTGTCTGCAAGCTTGAATCTTTCTTCGACAGAAATGTCTTCATCTTTTTCGATATCCAAGCTTCGGATATCATTGACTATCGATTCTAAATATGCAATTCGCTGAGCTTTTTGCTGCTCATCAATGCTCACACGCTTCATTTCGCGAGCAACATCCTGAAGCTCCTTGAAATCGTGCTGATAGTCAGACAAAAGCTCATAAGATTCGGCGAAATCATCTAAAACACCAAGATGCTTATCAGGGTTTAGAAGTACTTGATTATCATGCTGACCGTGAATATTGACAAGAAGCTCACCGAGTTCTTTAACTGATGAAACGCTCACAGGTCGGGAGTTGATTCTTGCAGTATTTTTGCCGTCAACAGATATTTCCCTGGAAATGATAAGCTCGTCAGCATCATCGAACCCCATCTCACACAATTTGTCAGATACTGTCTTCGTAAGATCAGAAAATACAGCGCTGACGTATGCTTTTTGTGTGCCTGTTCTTACGATATCCTTTGAAACACGCTGACCGAGAATCGCATTGATCCCGCCGATCAATATCGACTTGCCTGCGCCTGTTTCGCCGGTGAAAACATTCAGCTTGTCACCAAGTGAAATAGTAGCTTTTTCAATCACCGCAAGATTTTCAATATGAAGTTCTCTTAGCATTGAATCTAACTCCTTTGTACCGTCCTCTTAGAAAAGCTTTGTAAGCTCCTCTACCATCAAAATAGCATCGTTTTCGGTTCTCATTAAAACAAAAATTGTGTCATCGCCCGCAAGTGTGCCGACTATATTACCATATCCCGCGGCATCAAGCTTTGAGCAAACGGCGCTCGCCATACCCGTATGGCATTTAATTACTACGGTGTTCATTCCTCTGTCCACGGATGAAACAGCCTCAGAGAAGAAAACTGAAAGCGCAGAGCGTGAGCTCTTTTCATATGGCTTAATGGGCAATGAATATTTATAGTTTCCGTTTTCACTCATTGTCTTGACAAGTGAAAGCTGTTTAATATCTCTTGATACTGTAGCTTGTGTTACATTGAATCCGCGTTCGAGCAAGAGCGCCTGCAAGGTCTCTTGTGTGTCGACCTCATATTTGCTGACTATTTCAAGTATTGCATTTTTTCTTTCGTTTCTCATATTATCTCCTTTGGCTTATGATTCCTTTGTAGGCTGCATAAGCTTTTTGCCGATTGAATTGAAGTAATTATTCGCATTCATATCTACAAAGTTAACTTTATATTCCGATCTTTTTACAAACAGCCTGTCAAGCGGATTGAGCATGATAGGTTTTCTTCCATCAACGCTGACAGCGATTTTCGAGCCTTCGTCGGCATTATATTTGACCTCAATTACCCTTTCGGGAGAAATTAACATCGTCCTTGAGAATAACGAATGAGGACATATCTGTGTGAATTCGATGCAGTCGATACTCGGCTCTATTATTGGCCCTCCCGCTGAAAGCGAATATGCAGAAGAACCTGTCGGAGTAGAGAAAATTAACCCGTCTGCACGAAGTGATGAAATTGTGACGCCGTCAGCGATAACGGTAAAATCCTGTATTCTGCTTGCAACGCCGTGTGAAACAACAGCATCGTTTAATGCTTGGCATGTTATGTGAGTTCCGTCTGACCGAGCAAAAACAACGTCAAGCATCATGCGAGACTCAATTGCATATTTACCGTGACAAAGATCAGCGAGCTTTGCGATATCAGCTCTTTCTAAAGAGGACATAAATCCAAGTCTTCCGCAGTTGATACCCAATACTGCACAGTCAAACTTCACCGCTAAAGAAGCAGCACGCAAAATCGTTCCGTCTCCGCCGACGCAAACAATAACATCACAGTTGTCCAAACTCTCGCTTTCGGATATATGCTCAACATATTCAAGATTTATTAACTCGGAATATCCATCATTCATCAATATTCGAGCATCATTATTATGCAGTACTTCACAAGCTTCGATAGTACATTCAAGAGCATTCTTTTTTTCAAGATTAGGATAAACAAATACTGTCATATCCATCACCTCCGATGTTATTTTGAATAGGCGTTATCCACAACAGATCTGAAATCGATCAAATTCGGTGTTAAGCTATTTTGCTTTACAAGATGAGCAAGGTACTCAATGTTCCCATCTCCGCCTTTTATCGGCGACGGAATCAGCTTTTTGATATGAAAGCCGCAGGAATCTGCATATGTGCAAATGTCTTTAAGAACAGATATGTGGACATTCTTATCTTTAACTATGCCGCCTTTTGAGATGTTTGACCTTCCCGCTTCAAATTGAGGTTTAATGAGTATTACTGCAATACCGTTCTCTGAAAGAAGCGTCTTAGCGGCATTGATAGCGTATTTACAAGAGATAAACGAGAGATCGGCAGTAACAAGATCGACATAATCAGAAATCATGCCGATGCTTATATCCTTAACGTTCATCCCCTCTATGTTTATAACACGAGGGTCTTCAATGAGCTTTTTTGCAAGCTGACCGTGTCCAACGTCGATAGCATAGACCTTTTTTGCGCCGTTTTGAAGCATGCAATCGGTGAATCCACCTGTCGAAGCCCCAAGATCGACACAAATTTTGTCAGAAAGATCAAGCGAAAATTCATTAATAGCCGCTTCCATTTTGAGTCCGCCTCGACCGACATATTTTAACTTGTCACCGACTAAATTGATCTCGTCATTATCCGAAACGATCACAGAAGGCTTGTTCACAATATTCCCGTTCACAAACACATACCCTTTGTGTATGTATTCTTTTGCGCGCTCACGGCTGGTTGCAAAACCTCTCTTTACTAATTCCGCATCAATTCGAATTGAACTCATAGGTTTTTCCTAACTTCTTTTAAAATTTCAGCTTCGCTCAGCCTGTAAAGCTCCTTAGCTTCACAGGTTTTCATTGACGGAACAAACCCATCAATACCGAAAATCTTTATATCGCTTCTGAAAGACTTGAGTTTTTCTCCAATTGAACCGCTGGTAACAGATTCCTCAAACACATAGACACGCTTATATTCTTTGATCACATTAATAACATCTTCGCAAATCGGTTTTATCTTCAAAAGCTTAATATAATCGGCTCCGAGAACATCAGCAGCACGTTTGACCTCTGATATCTCACGTCCATAGGTTATCAAGAGCGTGTCGCTTCCGCTGCTTATATGGAAATAATCTCTTTCCGTATTGCATATATCGCCGTTATCTTCGCCCTTAGGGAAACGTATGCACACAAGTCCCGTGTCATCATATATCGCCTTTTGAAGGCAAAATTCAAGTTCTTTGAAAGACGATGGTGAGTAAACGGTAGCGTTAGGGATAGTGTTCAAAAACGGTACATCAAAAAGCCCCTGATGCGTTTCTCCGTCTTCACCGACAATTCCTGAGTTCCCGATAGCGACAACGATGTGGAGATTTGCAATTGCAACATCGTGAATTAGTTCATCATAGCATCGCTGCAAGAATGATGAATATACGGAAAAGACAGGTATCATACCCTCTTTTGCCATGCCTGCTGCAAAGCAGATTGCATGTTCTTCGGCAATGCCGACATCAAATAAACGTGATCTCAAATCGCCGTCGAAGTGATTAAGACCGCTTCCGTATTTCATTGCCGCTGTTATAGCACAAACTCGGTTATCATTTTTTGCGATGGATGCAAGAGTTTTTCCGAAATGATCTGCATAGGTTTCGCCCTTGATCGGTTTTTCGCCGGTTTCGATATTGAATGAAGAAACTCCGTGATATTCCCCGGGCATTTCCTGTGCAGGAGTATATCCATATCCTTTTGTTGTATTGACTTGAATAAGTACGGGTCCTTTAATCTTTTTAGCAGCAGAAAATGCAGATTCAAGCTTTTCGATGTTGTGACCATCGACAGGGCCGATAAATTCAAATCCGAGATCCTCAAAAATAGTGCAATGCAACAGCTTCTCCTTCAAGCTGTCTTTAGAGGCGCTTATTGTATTCTTTATGAGCTTTCCAACGAGCGGGATGCGTTCGATTATCCGCTTTGTCGTGCTCTTTGTTTTTCTGTATGAATCAGTGGTTCTCAGTTCCGAAAGATATCTTGCGATGCCGCCGACGTTTTTAGAAATAGACATTTCGTTATAGTTTAATACGACTATTATATTAGCTTCGCTTCTTCCGGCGTTATTTAAGCCTTCATATGCAAGTCCCCCGGTAAGGGCGCCGTCACCGATAACAGCGATTGCGTAGTGATCGTCACCATTAAGCTTCATCGCTTCCGCAAGACCCAAAGCAACTGATATGGAGTTGGAACTGTGCCCGCTGACCGCAGGATCGTGCTCGGATTCGGAAGGACGAGTAAAGCCGGATATACCGCCCTTTTGTCTGAGAGTATCGAATCTGTCATATCTTCCTGTAAGAAGCTTGTGAGCATATGATTGATGACCTACGTCAAAGACAATCTTATCTTTCGGTGAATCAAACACACTGTGCAAAGCAAGCGTTAATTCAACTGTGCCCAAATTCGATGATAAATGACCGCCGTTTTTTGAAACGGTTTCAATTATCTTTGATCGGATCTCAGAGCAGAGCGATTCCTTTTCATTACCGCTTAACAGCTTGATATCACTTGGAAGATCAAGCGAAGAAAGCAACTTATAATGCATTATAAACTAAACCTTTCGTGTTTACGAATTTCTTTCTGTCAAATATCGGGCGAGTTCAACTAAGAACTCACATCCGCTATACTTCTCGATAGCGTCAACGGCACTTTGAGTAAGATCATTAGCTTTTCTCAATGTATGATCAATACCGTATATATCAACGAATGTATTTTTATCACGCTTGCTGTCACTTCCGATCGGCTTGCCCAAAACGTCTTGAGTTCCGGTTACATCCAAAACGTCATCGATCATTTGAAACGCAAGCCCAACGTTTTCAGCATATGTTCTTACATCTTCGATCTGTGATTCGGTCGCATCAGCCAGAATGGCGCCGAATAAACAAGATGCAACTAACAACCTTCCTGTCTTTAGCTGAGACATTTTGATAAGATAACTTTCATCGACATTCTTATTCTCGGAATTCAGATCAAGAACTTGTCCCGCGATCATTCCCCTGTTCCCTGCTGATGAAGCCAAGAGATCAACAAGCTTTGCGGCTTTTTCGAATGATATTTTTCCGCATAACGCATGATTTGAGATGATCTCAAAAGGTAATATTGCAAGCCCGTCACCCGCTAAGAGAGCAATATCATCGCCGTAAGCTTTGTGTGTCGAAGGCTTTCCCCGTCTGAAATCATCGTTGTCCATTTCAGGCATATCATCGTGGATGAGAGAAAACGTGTGTATAAGCTCTAAACAACAGGCAATCTCACGTATATCGTCTTTGCCGCCGAATAGTTTATAGAATTCCAAGCACAAAATAGCTCTGATTCGTTTTCCGCCTGCAGAGAGCGCATAGTTTTCAGCCGCTATAACACGATCCTCGATGGAGTCAAGAGCTTTCAGATAGCTAAGAGAATATAGTGTTTCGTTGACCTTGTCAGCGTATTCACGGAGTTTTGCGCCGAAGTTTTCATTCATATCAGTTAGTCTGTTCATATGTTATGTTAAGCTCTGATTTAACAGTCTCTAAGACAGCGGTGCATTCATCAGCAAGCTTTGTTCCCTCTTTATATAGTGACATAGCTTCTTCAAGAGATATATTCTCATCTTTAAGTTTATCACAAATCTCGCGCAGGCGTTTGATTGACTGTTCAAAATTCATATTATTTATCTTCCTTTATAATTTCAGTTACCTTGGCTCTGAATCGTCCGCCTTTTATCATAACATCAGCATTATCATCAATATTCAAATTATCAACTGAGGAGATCATTTTTCCATCGACGAGAACTGCGGCATAGCCACGGTTGATGATATTCATTGGGCTCAAACTTTCAAGCATATCCTTTGCGGAATCAAGAGCGAGGTTTGATACAAAAACTTTTGATCTTGTGTGCTGTTCAATTGATTTCCTGAGAGAAACGGTTTCGTTTAGCCATGATGATATTTTGTTTTTCGGGGACAATATCCCAAGCATATTCACATAGTTCGATAGAACACGCTCGTTGAACCTAATGCATGAGGCAACATTAGATGATAGCTGATCTTTCAGAAGAGATATTTCGCGATTGATATCCAAAATATCCGGAACCGCAAGCTCAGCGGCACCCGACGGTGTCGGAGCGCGAAGATCAGCAGCAAGGTCGGCAAGCGACCAGTCCGTTTCGTGACCAACAGCACAGATTATCGGAGTTTTACAGTTATATACGGCAAGTGCGACCTCTTTTGTGTTAAACGCCGCTAAATCTTCACTTGAGCCGCCGCCTCGAGCAAGAATGATCGTGTCAGCATCGGAGTGATCAGCAGCATTAAGAGCATCTGAAACAGATTTCGGAGCATATGCCCCCTGAACAAGCGTTGAGAAAACGCTTAGTTCAACGAACGGATATCTTCTTGTTATAATATTGATTATATCCTGAAGTGCCGCACCGTTTGCAGACGTAACAACAGCGATCTTATTGGGGAATTTACATATCTCTTTTTTGGGAGCTGAGAATATTCCCATTTGTTCAAGCTCCTGCTTAAGCTGATTGAGTGCCAAAAGCTGGGCACCTTCGCCTATAGGCAGTAGCTCATTAACAATTATTTGATAAACGCCGTCACGCTCATAGACATCAATGTTCCCGAATGCGACAACACCTTGTCCGGGCATCGGCATGAACTTAAGCCGTGCAACGTTTGAATAGAACATGACAGCTTTTATAGAGGAAGCATCATCCTTCAGTGTGAAGTAAATATGTCCGGATTTTTGATTAACAGAAAGGTTAGATATCTCGCCTTTGATTGCAACGCCTTTAAGTTTCGGATCATTCTTGATCTTAAGCGAGATGTATGTATTAATTTGTGAAACTGTTAATATTGAGCTCACAACTTATAACCGTCCTTAATAGCAGCATATATAGCAACGCCGCAAGCATTATCACAAGAATACTCCGGGCTCGCAAAATATGCATTGAATTCTTTCATTAATGATTCGCGGATTATCATATTTGACATAACTCCGCCGGCATATATGACAGGCATATTTCCATATAGTGAAATTGCCTGTTTAGTCATTTCTAATATTGAAACTTCAATATATTTAAGGCAATAAAGAGCTATATCACAGGGCGCACAGCCCTTATTCAACATTTCTCGGCACTTATTTTCAACACCTGATAAGCAACAGTTGCCATCTTTCAGCATAGGTTTAATCTTAAATTTTGCGGTTGATTGAAGAGCAAGCTTCTCAAGCTCTTTTCCACAAGGAAATTTCAACCCAAGCATCAAGCCTACCCTATCAACAGCTTGTCCTGCTTTCAAGTCAAGAGAAGATGATATCTGAACAGCTTTTATTACTTCATTTTCATCAGGAGTAACCAAAAGACAATCGGTGGTTCCCCCGCTGACATGGAAGGCTAAGAAGGAACTTTCGCCGAAAACAAGATCAAGTTTATCACAAGAAAACAGAGCCGCTAAAATATGTCCGACTTGGTGAGATGTTTGATGACAAGGCATCTTGTTAACAGCGCATATGCTTTTGGCTACAGTCTCACCAACCAAAAAGCAAGGCATATACGATCCCTCTACACATCTCGGTCTTGTGGAAACCCCTACTGCACGGATATTATAACTCATTGGCAGAGCTTCGACAAGTGAAGAAAGTTGATTTACATGGTGAAACACAGCGTCTGATTGCCTTAGTCCGAGCTCGCCGTCTTTTACCGGTAAGAGCTTCTTTGACTGAATACATATCTTGCTATCTGTTGAAAACAAAGCAGTTGAGGTTGTATAGTTACTTGTATCAATACCCAAATAATCAGGCATTATTTTCACCCATAGAACGCGAATATGCGCCCAAAACGCCGTTCACAAACGATACGTCGCCGGGTTGTGCATATTTCTTCGCAAGTCCGACAGCTTCGTTGATGATTACATTAACGGGAGCTTTATCAGATTTGTATAAGATCTCATATACAGCAAGGCGTAATATAGCGAGGTTGATCTTTGGCATTCTTGCGATGTTGCGCTTTTCACTGAACTTTGAAATTATCTCGTCAAGCTCATCAGATTTCTCAAAAACACCTTCAGCGGTCTCTTTGACCTCATCATTAACGGTAACTGATTCGTTGTCCAGGGAAAGCTCCAAAAGCTCAGATATGCTGTCATCTCTGAAGAGCTTTTCAAAAATAATAATAAATTCCGATTCACGGATATCATGTCTGGTAACACTCATTTTAAACGTCCACCTTAATCATATTTATTCAGCAACATATGCCAAGCAGAATGATCTGCTTGGCATAGCTGATATTAAGCATCATGCTGTGAGGAAAAATCGACATCAACGACAGAAACGTTAACCTTTGATACAGTAACGCCTGTCATTGTCTGAACTGCCGCTTTAACTCTTTCCTGGATCTGCTCGCATGTGTTTACAATGTTATATCCGCTCTTAACGATTATAGACATTGATATCTTTGCAACTCCGTCAAGCATAACGACACTGATATCGCTTGCATCGACCTTCGGGCGGACAATGCTGCTCACGCTGAAGGGTCTTGAAGCGATCGCAGCTACGCCGGATACTTCGGTTGCTGCATTTTTTGTGATAGTAACTATAACATTTTCGGAAACCTTAAGCGTTCCCTTACGCGATCTTGTTGTCTGTTCCATAATAGGATCCTCCTTATTTTATACGTCTTTAAGCTCAGAATTTATACTGAAACTAAAATATGCAAATTCTATACGCAATTATACATATACAGTATAGCATGTATTTTGATTTTGCACAACTATTTTACTTCAAAAATTCGAATATTTTCATTCAAAACATATACTTCTGAGAGCAAAATATCCTTGATCTCGGCTGCGTCAGATGATGTCAAGCCATCAGTCTTTACAACAATGCTTGCACTTTCACTGTCAAGATATACAACACAGTCCTCATAGCCTGCGGCTTTTATCAAGCTTTCAATAACGTTTTCACTCTCGATAAGAGCAGTCAGGGATATCGCTTCTTCGGTATATACAGCAATTTCCTCTTCTGTGATGTCCTGACCCGAAAGAACCATCTGTAAGGTTTCGACAGCCTCTTCTCGTGAAGTTGCTTTATCAAGCCTTGCCTGAGCGAAATAATCTTCCGAAGAATATGCATAATACTCAGTGCCGTTCACATATAAGACCTCACCGTAATCATCTAAATTAATTCCGTCAATTACATCGGTAGGCTGTAGCGGTGCGCTTTGCGCAAGGAGATAGTTTGCATATACTGCAATACCCAGAAACAGTGTCAAGCAGGCAATGATGATCTGCTTCTTAGTGATCTTAAAGTTGATTTTTGCTCTTTTCATAAATTTGTCCTCCAAACTAATCATTATATTTTGCCACATAAACGCGATTTAACGGTATATCTAAAACGGTCGCCACCGCATTTATGATTTTCTCTTTAACACTTGCGCTGTCACCTCCGCTGCAAACTACTAATACACCGCTGACGGTCGGATTTGAGATCTTTGATATCAGCGCCTCCTTGTTCCCGACGATGACAGTTTCAATTTCGTCATCAGAATAATCCTTGACATATTCATAACTATATGTACTCTCAACAGTAAGCATGACTGTTACTTTACCGACTCCTTCGATTTTAGAGATTATGCTTTCAAGTTCTTTTTCAAGCTGATCTTTATATGCGGTGTCACCGAGCGTTAATGCGTCCTCCTCTTCTGCGGAGGATTCCTCAAACGACGAATTCATTATCAATAGCAAGGCGATGCAAATTACTACGATCGTTATATACGTTATTATCTTCGGTGATGATTTGATCTTTTCCCTGATTTTCGAAATGTCCATCTATTCCTCCGAGACATCTATGAACACATTGATATCCCCTATTTTTTCTTTAACTATTCTTTTAATAGTATCAGACTTTGCGTCATCTTCCGGTCTTACAGTTATCCAAGCCTCACTAATAGATATGCAGTATTGCTCGTCAATATTTGTTTTGACTTCAACTTTTTTTGCTTCAATACCTCGTTCACTGAGCGCTGAAAAAAGATAATCGGAAAGTCTCGCTTCAATTTCTGCAATAACCAGCTCGTCCTCTTGAGACAAATTCTGTGAATAGCTGATCGAGTTTAGCTGATCGCTCATATCGGATATATCAAAATTCAGAAGCATCGTGCCGACGGTTATTGCTAGCAGCAAAGACATAACGGTTTTTACCTGAGGATAGAGCCTATTCGGTGCAAGGAGCTTGATTATTGTGTGAAGTAAGGAGTACGCACAAATGCAAAGCGTTATATTCTTTAGCCAAGTCATTGAACACTGCCTCCCAAAGCGATCAGGATACCTGTGGAAATGGTAAGCATTAGAATATACATCAACAGCAATGTGGAAAGAAGAGAATATACGTTGTTAAGCCCTTTCATAAGCGAAGCTATTCCCTTGCTTTGACAAAGGCAGGCGATCCACTCACTTATTGAAAAGAAACAACGATACACAGTCAAACTTATGAGAGGTATTGACAGAATCAAAGCAATTATCACGATACCGAATATTCCTATCGTTGACCTTATAGAGCTAAGACTTGCTTGTATGGTTCGGTATGATTCTGTGATCGTGTATCCGAGAATAGGGACGAAACTTGAAACAAGATATTTTCCCGCTCTGAGACCTAAGCTGTCGGCGGCTCTGCCCATGGTGGCTTGAAGACCGATCACGCCCGTGAATATAGTCAGCAGTAGCCCGAACATCGTTGTGAAAGCTCTTTTCAAAGAGCTGACAAAATCGGGAATCTCAGCGTTGATCGACTGTGTTACAGAAAGAACTGTTGCACATACCAGAATCGGTTTTAAGACGAATGTTGCAAAAAGTGTTGCCGCTTCGCAGGTATATAAAAGTATCGCATTATAGCTTATCGCACCTGCTGCATTGCCGGATGCCACGCATATAGATGCGTATATAGGTATGTATGACGCCATAAAGGCTTGTGTTGAAGACATGGCGTTGATTGCACCTGAGAATGATGAGATGACCGATCCGCTGATGCATATGAAGCACACAAAGGTTATTATCGTTTCATAATTTTCTTTGTGATCCGAAAGCGAAAATATGATTTGCGATACAAGCGAAAGCGCTGAAACTATAATGAATATTTTCGCAGGAGCTGTTATGCTTGACTTTATAATCGAGAATATATAGTTTAATATCGTGTTATGATCTAACTGAATCACAGATTCGGGATCACTTATGTCAATACCGATTTCATTCGCTTCACCGGGAATATCTATTTCCTGTATGCTTGAATATATCTCCTCTCTATACTCGTCCGACTCGTCGGCGAATATAGGGAGAGTTATATATAATACAGCGGTAACAGCAATGATCAAGCGAACAATAAACTTCATTTTTACATCTCCAAAATGTTTTTGACAACTTCCATAAGACTGTCGAGAAGCGGCAGACAAACAATAGATATCGCGACCTTTCCCGATATATCTATTGCGCTTGCCAGTGCGGATTCTCCACAGTCACGACAGCTCGCGGATGATAACTCGCAAACGTAGCAGATCCCTAAGGCTTTAAAAGCTACGCCTATGCTTTCTGTATTAATACCAACAGAGCTTATTACTCTGTTGATCCCTGATAACACGTCTGAAACAGAACTCAATATACTAAATGCAACTAATATGACAGCCGCGATCGATACCAGTATCGATAGTTCTTGATTCGTTTGAACGATCACGCGTGACAGTATCGCACATACGATACAAATTACAGCGATTTGGATTATATCCATCAAAATCCGAACACTGATTTAACAGTGTCAAAGAGCCTCGATATCTCGTTAACAAGCATAAGCATAACCACTACTAAACCTGCAATGGTTATCATCAGGGCTTGATCATCTCGCTCAGCTCTTTTCAGCAGCTGACTTAATACGGCTACTATTATTCCCAGTCCTGCTATTTTAAAAATCAAATCGACGTCCATCATTATCTCCGTTCTGTCTTATATAATGATCAATACCAACAGCACACCGACACAAAGGCTTATTGTTGAATACAGTTTTCTTTTATCATTCAGTTTTACTGAAAGCTCTTCATAGCTTCGCATCAATGATTCTTTGATATATGTAAGCTTTTTGATTTGCGATTCGCTGTCACAAGCTCCGAGAATATTACCTATATCAGAAAAGACCTCACAAGTGTGACCGTTAAACGTGTCTACACATGCCTTGCTCCATAATGACGGAAAATCACCGCATGATATATTAAGAAACGCAGAGTAATCAAGATACTTGCGATCTCTAAACACGCTCGTGCATATCTCAAACACATCAAGTGAAAGATAATCGATCGAGATTATAATATCTTCAACTATCTGATACATCTCTTGAATCGCTTTGGCATTCGTTTGCTCCTGATTATAAAGCTCATATCCCGCTAAACCTGTACAGGAAATTATGGTAATTGCAACTATCAGCTTAATCAATTCTTATCACCTTATAATCATGGCTTGAGCTGCTGTACGGCGGCAAGATGACCGCATACTCAAATGCGCCGAGTGATATCAGCTTATTGATTCCGGGCTTTGTCCTTACGCTTTCAAGTGAATCCGAATGAACAGCGGTTATAATTTTTACACCCGAGTTAAGCGCATAATCAAGAGCTTTGACATCATCTTCTGTTCCGATCTCATCAACAATGAGATATTTCGGAGACATGACCTTTACAGCGGTCGTTATTCCGATGCTTTTAGGGTATCCCACAAACACATCAGTTAATGAACCGACATCACAGCTTGCTTCGTTTTTATATGTTGCAGATATCTCGTTAAGCTCATCAATAAGCGAAACATTATATTTGTTACCGATATTTCTCGACAGATCGCGCAAAAGTGTAGTTTTGCCGCTTGAAGGCGGGCCGATAACAAGTATTCCGCACGGAAAATTACAGGAGTCCATGATAATCTGTGAACATCCGATTATCTCACGGGATATTCTTATATTTATTGATGATATGTGTTTCAGCGTTTCAACCAAGCTTACATTATTTGCGCTCAAGACAGCAGTTCCGCATATTCCGACACGGTTTCCGCCTTTTGCTGTTACATATCCACATGCAAGCTCCTTTGAGAAGCTGTGAATCGAATATGAAAATGCTGACTTGAATGTATGTTCGATATCAACATTTGTAGCATATATCACATCCGTTTGAGAATCGTTTATCTCACCGTTGTGATGCAAAAACATATTTCTTCCACACGCTGAAACAGAAATCGGTCTGTTTGATCGTAACCGTATTTCGTCAATATCGTTTAGCATGTGTGATATAAACAGCAAATCAGATATATTGTGCGGCAAAATATCAAGTGCCTCATAAATTCCCGTTTTCATTTTCCGCTCCTAATCATCTTGTCCTAACAGAATATATGCATACAATTTTTTCTTTATGTCACTTTTGTATGCTTTGTATTAACACCCTTTATGCCGCCGAATATACCGCATACAACGCAAACTATCAGCTTAATGATCACAAGTTCGGACATAGTGAATCTGCCGAACATAAGACTCAAAGCTACTAAAAGAATATAAATGACAGTTGCGCTTACAAGACCTTGTAGAAGACCTTTACTTCTTTTGATCTGAGTTGAAAAATAAGCACTAAGAAAGCAAAGAAACCCGAGCATAATGACTCCGATATACCTTATTACGCTATCGGGGATATCAACAAAAAGCATCAGAACGCTTATTACTGAGCAGATAATAAAAAGAACGATGAGCGACTTAAAAAAGCCCTTTAAGAGGGCTGACGCAAATTCAGACATGAAAAATCCCCTTCGAATACCGTTTGTATACGATATTCAAAGGGGATAAATTTTAGAAGTGTAAGAAAAATTACTTTTCTGCGCCAACCTCTTCTTCCTTGCTCTTTTCCTTCTTGGGAGCAGGAGCGGGATTCTTTTCGGATTCCTCCTTTGCTGTGAGGTTTTCGGAAATTGCCCAACGGCGAATTCTGATCTTTGACTTGTCACCGGCAGTTTCGATAACAACGGTATCAGCTTCAAGCTTTACAACAAAGCCGACGATTCCGCCTGCGGATACGATAGTATCGCCAACCTGAACATTCTTTCTCATTTCAGCATCTTGCTTTTCCTTTTTACGCTGAGGTCTGATAAGAACAAACCACATGATAGCGATCAAGATAATAGGAAAAATCAAAGACATACCGGACATAGCGCTGACACTGGCATCAGTAGTAGTTGAAGCATCAGCAATAACAGTGAGTAGATTAAGCATTTTTTGCCTCCAATAGTTTTGTAATATAAGATATTATAACAGATAACCGAATTATTTTCAATAGTTATTTGCTTTTTATATACTCATCAATAGCTTTTGCCGCTGTTTTTCCGGCACCCATTGCCAAAATAACGGTTGCGGCACCCGTGACAGCATCGCCGCCTGCGTACACGCCTTCTTTGGTCGTAAGCATGTTTTCATCAACTATCAGACAACCGCGTTTATTGGTTTCAAGACCTGATGTTGTAGATCTGATAAGAGGATTGGGAGAAGTGCCGATGGACATGATAGCAGTATCGATCGGGATGATATGCTCGGAGTTCGGGATCTCAGTAACGGAAGCACGTCCCCTTGCATCAGGCTCGCCGAGTTGCATTTTTATACACTTAATACCGCATACTCTGCCGTTTTCATCTCCGATGATCTCGGTGGGATTCGTCAAGTATACGAACTCGATCCCCTCTTCCTTGGCGTGGTGGACCTCTTCTTTGCGGGCAGGCATTTCAGCCTCAGATCGACGATAGATAACATAAACCCTTTCAGCTCCCAAACGCATCGCACACCGTGCGGCATCCATCGCAACGTTTCCGCCGCCAACTACGGCTACATGCTTCGACTTAATGATAGGTGTATCATATTCGTCTAAATAAGCTTTCATAAGGTTCGTTCTTGTCAGATATTCGTTCGCTGAAAATACACCGACAAGTCCCTCACCGGGTATGCCCATAAAGTTTGGCAAGCCTGCGCCTGATCCAATAAACACTGATTCATATCCCATTTCAAACAGCTCGTCAACGGACAGTATCTTGCCGATGACCATGTCAGTTTTGATCTCAACGCCGAGCTTTTTGAGCCCATCAATTTCGTGCTGAACCGTAGATTTCGGCAGTCTGAATTCGGGTATTCCATACATAAGAACACCGCCCGCAGTGTGGAATGCCTCAAAAATCGTCACATGATATCCAAGCTTTGCAAGATCGGATGCACATGTGAGCCCGGAAGGACCGGAGCCGATTATCGCAACCTTGTGACCGTTCGGAACGGGCTTTATAATCTCAGGCTCTTTGTCAGCCATATAATCAGCACAGAAACGTTCAAGTCTGCCGATCGCAACAGGTTCGCCCTTAAGTCCTCTTATGCACTTGCCTTCACACTGGTTCTCTTGAGGGCAAACTCGTCCGCAAACCGCAGGCAAACTATTTGTTGATTTAATGATCTCATAAGCCTTAGGTATGTCGCCGTTAACGATATTTTCTATAAATTCAGGGATCCTCACACCGACAGGACAGCCGTTTACACAAGGCTTGTTTCTACAGTTAAGGCAACGCTTGGCTTCATTCAAAGCTTCTTCGGGAGTATATCCCAAAGATACTTCTTTGAAATTCCTTGCACGGGTTTTTGCGTCTTGCTCGGCAATAGGTGTCTTGTTCGTTTGCATATTAGCCATGTCTGACACCTCCCGTGATCCTGCATATATGCGCCTTATCATTTGACTCAGCTTCCCTATATGCCGAATTTCTCCTTATCAGCTCATCGAAATCGACTTGATGTCCGTCGAAGTCAGGGCCGTCAACACAAGCATATTTAATCTTACCGTCAACGGTCACTCGGCAACCGCCGCACATTCCTGTTCCGTCGATCATAATAGGGTTTAAGGAAACGATCGTCTTGATTCCGTAAGGTTTTGTAACGTCGCATACAAATTTCATCATCGGCACAGGGCCGATAGCGATAACACAGTCATATTTGATACCGCTGTCAATAAGCTCCCGAAGCTTTGTTGTTACAAATCCCTTTGTGCCATATGAGCCGTCATCAGTTGTTATATAAAGATTTGTGGACACAGCTCTCATTTCGTCTTCCAAAATGACGATGTCTTTACTTCTGAAACCCGCGATCAAGTCAACTTCAACGCCGGCATTATATAATGCTTTTGCTTGAGGATATGCGATAGCACATCCGACTCCGCCGCCGATGACCGCGACTCGCTTGATACCATCCTCAAAATGAGTTGGAACTCCCAAAGGGCCGACAATATCAAGTATGCTGTCCCCTTCTTCCATGAGTCCGAGTTGACAAGTTGATCTGCCGACTTTTTGGAAGATTATCGTTATTGTGCCGGCTAATGCGTCATGATCAGCGATTGTCAAAGGCACGCGTTCGCCGAGCTCGTCAGTTCTGAAGATTATAAACTGACCTGCTTTTGCTTTTTTTGCTATTAATGGAGCCTCAATGACCATAAGTGTGACCTGATCGTTTAGCTCGCGTTTTTCAATTATCTTATACAAGAATGATCGCCTCTTGTGAAAAAACTTTTTAGAATATACTTTGATGATTTCAGTAAAATTAATATTAATAATTCCCTGCGATATAATCGGCTATTGCCTCGGTTATAGCGTTTGCAAGGCCTTGCTGATGAGTGGAATTATTGAGAGCCATTGCTTCCTTTTCGTCAGTAACAAATCCGCATTCAATGAGGATCGATGGGAATTGTTGTTCAAGAGTTACTGTAAAGTAGTTATACTTTGCACCTCTGTTATAGCTCTTGCTGTTGCCGTATACATAGTCCTGATAGTAATCAGCCATGTTTTCTGTAACTAATGCGGCAAGCGGCTGAGAGAAGGGTGTGAAGTAATATGCTTCTACTCCGCGAACGCCTGAGCCTTTCGTCGTACTGTTGCAGTGAATAGAAATGAATAAATCAGGATTATAACGTGCCGCATATTCCGATCTGTCATAAAGATTGATATATTCCGTTCCTGTCGGCAAAACATATACAGTTGCTCCTTGCGCCTTTAATGTGCTTGCCAATACATTGGAGATCGCCATATTTATTTTCTGCTCAACAACGTGACCGACAGCGCCTGGGTCAAATGTCGTAGCGCTCTTATTATAGCCATGACCTGGATCTATTACGATAACAGATCCGGACAGACGTTTGCTCGTTCCGTTAAATGTTATCGATAAGAGACCCGAACCGTCGTAGCTTGCGCTATATCCTGAGAAGATTCCGGAATTACGCAATTTGAGTTTCAATTGAAGCTTTTGCTCGCCGTTAACTGAAGCATATTGCCATTCTGCTGATGAGAAGATGCAATCGCTTGTGAAAGTTGGCACGCCGCTGTAGTCAGATATGTAATCAAATGTGAGCAGCACATAATCAGGATCAAAATTCTCTACGAGATATGAGTTTTTACTAGGTGAATCATATGAAAGCGGCGAATATGAAACGGTAAACGGAACTTGATGATCGAGCTTGAGCATCAAAACGGTGTCATAGTTGCTTACATATGAACCGTAGGATGTCACTGAGTTTTCGACAATTGTATATCCATCAACAATTTCACAGTCGGACGCCTTAATACGCAACCCTGATGCCGTTAAATAGTAGTCAACAGTCTGAGATACGCCGTCAGATGATACACTGTAAGAAACGGTGTTTTCAACTACGTCAAGAGTTCCTGCGGGAAGTCTCGGAGAGGTCGGGATAGCGATATTATCCGTTGTATAGTAATCATAGGTTAATGTGTTATCGTTCTTGATCCTTATGAGCTGTGCGGCTGCCGCCAAAGGCGATATCTCATTAACGATAACGTGTGAACCTGTCATAGATTCAAAAACGAAGTCGTTATATGAACCGTTGATTATGATGTTTCCGAGATCCTGTTCCTCACCTACTATGCCTTCAGGAGCAGTAAAATATCCCAAGAAGTAGGTATAGTTTGTGTTAGAATCGAGATCGTCTGATTGTGTATCATCTTCGGTAAGTGTAATAGTTTTGCCGTTAAGTGTTGCGGTTACTTTTGATCCCTTATATGCCAATACACTTACGGAGATCTTCGTTGTTCCGTTGACTCTCGTCTCAGTCCCCTCTTCAGGTTCGACTGATTGCAATACCTTAACTTTTCTCGTGATCTTATATATAATCGTCTTCGATTTGTTTTGGAATGTGAAGGTATTGACGCCAACCTCAAGATCTTCTTCAAAATAGAAGTTTCCGGCTTCATTAAGTTTGATTATTTCGCCGTTGAAGTAGATATCAAAATTGGAGTCAAATGAACCTTGGAATTTGACGGTGGGCTCATACGTTGTGTAGTTATATTTCGTAGGAAGCACCATTGAGAGCTCTTTATAAAGAGAATCTGTGTCTATCAGGCCGTCATAATACTTAACCAAAGCATCCGTGCTTTTTCCGACGTTTTTAGTTAATGAATCATAAGAGTTGAACACGCTTCCCGAATATGAAGAATACTTGATGCATTCTTCGATCTGCTTCAATATTTGATCAACCGACCATCTTGAGTCAGACATATTGATTCGCTCGTTTGCGTGCTTGACATACATCGGAATACCCGCGGCATCGGCGACTTCATCCCACCACGAAACGATACTCTCGAAATTGAGCTCAACGCTTTCAAGACCGCCATAGCAGTTAACTATCATGAAATCAGCATAACCGTCAAGGATATACTGTCTTGTATCAGCAAATCCGTCGGCAAGTGCTTCGAAATCATCTTTCGTATCTGAACCATCGGGATTTGTGCGTTCGTTCAGCCAAGCGTTATTGATATTTATACCGACAGCAACAGTGTTATTTGTTGCTCGGATAGCTTGACTCACAAGGCTGAATACATATGCGTTGTTTTCAACAAGCCAATTTTCAAATCCCATTCCAACGCCGAAGTCGGAATAGTCTGAATATGCTGTCTCGGTTTCGGATACATAATAGCCGTCTAAGATGATTCCGTCAATAAGGTATTTACTTGTAAGTCTGTGGGCGCACCGTGAAAGATGGTCGATCTTACGGTTGAGCTCATCGATACTGTTTGCTTTAAGAGCCGTATCAAAATCGAATGTGATATATACGAACAGATTGTGTGAACGTGCAGATTCTATAAGCATCGTCAACGGTGAACCGTTTCTGAACACCTGTGAATCTACTTCATAATAGATAACACCGTCGTAGCTTGTATTGATAATTATCGTATTCAGACCGTATTTATCGAAGTTTGATAATATCTTATCAATTTCGGCTTGTGTGACATCAGCAGTTTGATTGATATCAGTGAAGAAATCATATCCTATAGTGATTATAGAAGCCTTCATGCTGTCGGGAAAGGCATAATAATATTCAGTTGCAACATTTGCATCAGCTTCTTGAGACTCAACGTTTTCCGTTTCATCTGCAAAAACAGAAAGCGAAAGCGGACTCATTTCAAAAAATGAGCCAGTAATCAGCATTAATGCAATTAATAGCGAAAGTATGCGCTTCATCAAATTCTCCTTAATCAAGTGCGGCAATGGATATAATCAGTTTTGAGATTTCCTCGTTCATCAGATCCTCAACATCGGAATCAGCAAGGAATATGGTTCCGTAGCGATAATACGCACAACCGCTGTAGCGGTCGACCGAATTGACATCATCGGTCATCTGCTTCAAAACGCTTCCTGTACTCCACGAATCATTAATACCGACCTTATACGCCGCAATACCGCATATCAGATCGATTGAATCTTCGGTAACTATGCTGTACCATTCTAAAACAGTATCATCAAACGGAAGCTTATCGTCATAATTATAATAGATCTGAGGGACGACATAATCCATATATCCGGTATTGGAGCACCAAGTAATAACATCGGCATAATAGTGGTTAAGGTTATTAGATATGTTTCCTGCAGGTGAAATACCGAACAGCACGCTGTCATTACAAGCTTTAACGGTTGCATACATTTCTCGGACAAGCCGGCTGACAACACTCTTTCTCCATTCAGAGAGATCAGAGGCTCCTGATGCTTTGAATGCAGCTTCGTCAAAGCTTGAGGATGTTGTGGGATAGAAATAGTCGTCAATATGAATGGCATCTATATCATAATTTGTCACAAGCTCGGCAATGCCGTTGCATATAAGCTCTCGAACCGCCGTGTATGCAGGACTTAACCAATAGTATTTCGTGCTCGAATCATACACAAGATATGTTCCGTTTGTCGAAGATGAATTATACCAGCGCTTAAGAGCGTAATCGCTGCTCATCTCGCTATAGCGCTTGTCCGTTGTAGTTCTCATGGGGTTGATCCAAGCGTGGAACGAAAGCCCCAGATTGTGCGCTTCTTCGATCATTATTTCAAGAGGATCAAAGCTTGGGCGTTTTCCCATTGTTCCGCTGTATGCCGCAGTGAAAGCATAGTAATCAGAGAAATAATATGCATCACCGAAAGCTCTTACATGGACGTAAACCGTGTTGCAGCCTAAAAGTGCAACATTTGTCATGGCTTCTCTTACGTCTTTTCTGAATTCAGATTCCGTCGCACTCAAAAGCATCGAATCAATGTCCAAATATGCAAACCACATGGCCTTTTGAGTTTTATAGTTAAGAGCTTTGTAAGAATTAGAACCTATTATAATATTTGGCTCATCATCGATCTCAACTTCAGGTTCAGTTGTTTTAACAGTTGTCGTAGTGGGCTTGGTTTGAGATGTAGTGACCGTGGTCGTGGCTTCGGTAGTAACCTCGATCTCAACAGTATCGCTCAAATAGCGGCCGTGAACGAAATATTCGCCGTTCTTATACTTAACACGATACCAGCCGTTGGAGACAAGTCCCGTGACCTCGACCTCATCGCCTTCTGCAAAACGCCCTACTCTGTCACTGTCAGCATTGGGCAATACGCGGATATTTAAGCTTGCGTTTGCATACATTATACACTCATAATCGGCGATCTCATAATCATCAACGCTGAGTTGATCATCAGAAGAAACAGAAGTAGACGCTTCAGACGAAGGTTCCGTGGTAGTGGTTATCGCATCTGATGTAGTCGGTACGGTCGTCACGGATGGAACAGTTGTAGCTGTTGAAGGCACAGTGGTCGTGACAGATGTTCCGAGCGAGCCGTATGTTTCGATAGTGATGCTCGGCGGGTCGGTATCATTTTTCGAGGTGGATACCGTGCATGAACAAAGGAGAGACAAAGCGATAGCAACGTATATGATTTTTGCAAGCAATTTCATCGCATAATCCTCCTTATACATAAACAAATATATGTAGTATTATAACATTTTCAAGGATACAATACAAGGGATAATGGAGAAATTTAAGAATATATTTAGCGGTAATATATTCCTTGCAAATAATCAAAATAAAAAAGACTGCACTTTTATGTACAGTCTTTTCTGGGGTGGATAGTCGGACTCGAACCGACGGTCTTTAGAACCACAATCTAACGCGTTAACCAACTACGCTATACCCACCATATGTGCGGCTTTCCCAGCCGCGAGTGCTATTATAGCACATGTAAAAACAAAAATCAATAGCAAAATCGAAAAAAGTTTAAATTTGTTTTACCACCAATATCTGTCCGTCAATACACCGTCTTTGAAATCGCCAACCGTATCTTTCAGCCACTCGATGCTGTCACGAACCCAATTAGGAGTGCGAGTGCAGATCCATGTGCGGTTTTGTATCTGAGAATCACATGTTGAGAAGCCGTGATTTGCAAAAGCATAGAAATGGGATTCAAACGGTACGCTGTGTTTTGAAAGTGCGTCAATAAATTTAATAGAATTCCCTATCTTAACTAAACCGTCAGTAGTAGATGCGAATACAAAGCACGGACAGGTATTTGAATCGACAAGAATTGACGCATCAGGTGCGTTTTTGTTATATGTATGAGTAGTTTCCTCGTCAATAACGGGATATCCCAAAATACAAGCCTTTGGCTTATTTTTTGCGGACGTAGCCACACAAGCAGCTAAATGCCCGCCCGCGGAGAAGCCGATCACAGCGGTCCTGTCCGTATCAATATGCCACTCATCAGCTTTTGATTTGATCAGGTCTAATGCCTGATCATAGTCGTCCAACGGATTAGGCCATGTTGCGTGTTCCTTTACTGAATAGTAGAGAACAAATACTTGATAACCGGCTTGAAGATAAGGAAAAGCCACAGGATCCGCCTCTCTCGAGGAACAGTATTCATATCCGCCGCCGGGGAGAATTATCATCGCTGGGCGCTTTGTCATCCCCCAATATTCTCCGCTTATCGGTTGAATATATGCTGTGAGCTTAACATTTCGCTCTTCTTTTAAAATAATATTCAATACTTCCATGACAGATCTCCTTTTGTTTATAAGAAGATTATAGCCGTAATTCCGTCGGCGGTCAAGAATTATACACTAAAAAGTCGTCACAGATATCCTTAATATGTATTTCAGACAGCATATTTCGATTGAGCTTCTCTATCATTTTCATTAACTTATCTTTGTCTGTAGTAATGTCATGAATTTTGATAGGTGTGTCCCCTACTGCTTCTATACCGTACACGGCATAGTATTTTCCTTCGTAACATCGCACTTGTGAGATCATAATGTATTTTGTTGACATATTTGCACCTCCTTTGTCTTTAATCAAAGGATACACAAAGTTATGAGCGCAAAATGTCAAAGTGTGTTGCAAAAGAAAAATCGGCACAGAATTTGTGCCGATTAAAATAATTTGCAGAGTTCATCAGTCGAACTTAAGAATAAGCTCCAAAACTCTCTTAGCGCAAGCATAGATGTCCTCATGGGAGATATATCCTGCATCAAGGGCATCCTTAAGTCTTCCGCTTGAGCCGACAGGCATCTTGATATCGTTACCTGCTAATGCTTCACGATAGTGCTCGCCATATGTGTCCCAATCCGAGGTAACCGCGCCCTCGAATCCCCATTCCTCACGCAGAATACCGGTTATAAGCTCCTTGTTTTCAACAGCCAAAGTACCGTTGATAATATTATATGAGGTCATTATAGACCAAGGCTGAGCTTCTTTAACAGCGATCTCGAATCCGCGCAAGTAGATCTCACGCAGTGCTCTTTCAGACACTCTGGAGTCACTCTGTTTACGGTTTGTTTCCTTGTTGTTACACGCAAAGTGCTTTGCGGAGGCAGCTATGCGCTGAGACTGAATGCCTCTTATCATTGCTGCAGCCATTTTACCGGTTACATAGGGATCTTCGGAATAGTATTCGAAGTTTCTTCCGCAAAGGGGGCTTCTATGAATATTCATTGCGGGAGTAAGCCAGATCGCGAAATTGTTTTCTCTGAGCTCCAATGCTCCTGCGGCGCCGACTTGCTCAACGAGGTCGGTATTCCAAGTGCAGGCAAGCATTGTAGCACACGGCCAAGCAGTTGTTGTAACACCTGTGAACCAGTCAACACGCAAGCCGGCAGGGCCGTCAGCAGTTGCACAGGAAGGTACGCCGAAGTTCGCAAGATCTCCCCAACAGAATGTATTGCTAAGACCAATGTTAGGTCTGCCTCCGCAAAGATCGATGAGGTCATCATCAGAAAGCTGAGCCATAAACTCATCCAGAGTTTTATTTCCGTTTGCGACTTGCTCTAAATATATTCTGTCTTCGGGCGAAGCTACGTTTCTTCTGTCGATCTGTGAGTCCGTAAAGCACCACGAATTGTATTTGGACCAACCGTCTGTATTGACATTGTGAGTATCATACTCACCTGTTGCGCATTCTTCATAGCTGCCATCCGGTAAAAGACGCTTTGTCAGCTTTTTGGGCGCACAATACGAATGAAGCTGTTCGGTGACAATATCCTTTTCAAGTGTAAAAGTATATGCCTTTACAAGATTCTCTACCGAATCACCGACATAGATCTTATAATCGCCTTTTTCAAGAACCATTGCCGATCTGCAAATAACGCCCTTGTCATCAAACGATGCCATTTCGTTTATATTGAATATAAGCGAAAGGATCCTGCATTCACCGGGTGCGAGCAGATCTGTCTTTGTAAATGCGCACAGTTGATATTTGGGCTTGCCCAAAACGCCCTGCGGTGCGGTGTAATAAACCTGAACAACTTCTTTTCCGGCAACGGAACCTGTGTTTCTTACTTTTGCATTGATAGTGACGATGCCGTTACATTCGCAAGATGACTCAGCAGTCACATCGAATGTTGTATATGACAAACCATAACCAAAAGGATAGTTAACTGATTTCTGAGCGTTGGGAATCGTTTCAAAATAGCGATAGCCAACATATATGTCGTCTGTATATTCTGCGTAATCCTCAGAATCATTGAAGTTATATGAGGAAGGATAATCGTCAAAGCAGGAAGCAAATGTATCCGTCAGCTTTCCGGAGGGGTTGGCATCACCGCAAAGGATATCAGCTTCGGCAAGTCCGCCTTCCATACCGGCCTGCCATGCAAGCAAAACGGCTTCAATTCTGTCATTATCCTTAAACCACGATGTATCTACCATTCCGCCGACATTAAGCACGACAACAACATGATCGAAGTTGTCAGTAACGGTCTTGACCATTTTTTCTTCTGCCTCTGTCAGATAGAAGTCGCCGTCGCCCTTGATTCCCTTTCTGTCGCCGCCTTCCCAAGAAAATCTGCATATGCTTATAATTGCAACATCAGAAAAAGCCTTGGCTCTGGACAAAAGTTCTTCGGGAACTTCAGCCTCATGAGTACCGCCGGGATTTGCACCCGAAGCATACTGTCTTTTGACTTCCTTACGATAATAGTTACTCAGATCTGAGAAAACTCTGATCTTGTTTTCTTTCTCTTTAATCTCCATAGCATCGCAAAGATTGCGAGTATACGCAACGGTTACA
This sequence comes from uncultured Oscillospiraceae bacterium, assembly GCA_964650705.1. Classification (GTDB taxonomy): domain Bacteria; phylum Bacillota; class Clostridia; order Oscillospirales; family Ruminococcaceae; genus Faeciplasma. The sequence goes on along the minus strand of CAZYUJ010000002.1, from coordinate 49,007 downwards.
TCGCCGCTTCCTCCGCCGCCTTTGACATAGTCAGCGCTTGCTTTGCCGAAAAGAGCCACACGGGATCCTTTCTTCAAAGGCAAGAGCGAATTGCTGTTCTTGAGGAGCACCATACCCTCACAGGCAGCCTCACGAGAAAGGTCTATGTGTTTTTGTGAACCAGTGATACGTCTGCCGTCTTCGCCAAGAGGCAATCCGTGTAAATATTTTAATCTTTGCCATTTGATCATAAAGAATATCTCCTTTGCGGATTCATAATAAATTAATAATAACATTTTGACGCTGTAATTGCAATATTTGAAATGAATTAATATTTAAAATAGAATTGAATTAAGGAAAAATAAAAAACCGAATCCGTAACGGACTCGGTTTTTTATGGCGCGTCTCACAGGATTCGAACCTGTGGCCTACTGCTTAGAAGGCAGTTGCTCTATCCAACTGAGCTAGAGACGCATTGGAGCGGGTGATGGGAATCGAACCCACGCGACCAGCTTGGAAGGCTGGAATTCTACCATTGAACTACACCCGCATTTGAATACGCTTAAGCAACAAACATTATTATATCATCGCTTAAGCGCAATGTCAAGAGCAAATTGCTATTTTCTTTTTAAATTTCTTAGCGAATTTAGCCACCTATCTTTATACAAAATGCCCACAATTCCCAAGCATGCGACAATTGCAAATATTATAATGGCAGCAACTATGTTGCCGTTACTGAGAGTTGAGCCGAACACAGTCGACATAATGATCGCGGGGATGCGTGCAAGTGTTGAGAGGACGAGAAAGCTACTCATTTTGATTTTTGTCAAAGGAGCAACATACGTCAATAGGTCTTTTGGGATTCCGGGAATGAGGAATAAGATGAATATCGCCAGCTCGAGTTTTTTTGAATCCTGTAAAAAGCTGAACTTCGTTACAACTTTTTCGTCAAAGAATGCCTCTACGAGAGGTTTGCCGAATTTCTTAACGAGCACATATACGATAACTGTGCCGAGAAGGATTCCGCCGATGCACAAAAATGTTCCCCAAACTCCGCCGAATAAGACTCCTCCGAGGATCTGAATGACCCCACCGGGAATGATTGCAATCAAAACCTGAAGGATCTGTAAAACGAGATATATCACGATTCCCCAAGCAAGGTCAGCTTCGATCATGGCCTGAAGCTCAAGTCTCCCCTCTTCCGATGAGAGCATTTTTACGAGAGGTATACAAACAATAGTAAGGAATATTATTACCGCAGCGAGGACAATAAAGGAGACGATCTTTGCTGCCTTTTTGTGATTTGTATTCATTTGCACCTCCTCATGAGATATGGCTATCTGCTGTTTTTGAAAAACTTCTTTCGCCATTCGAGCAAATATTTTGCGGTTACCATCTTTGTAGCTACATCATACACAGCCATAACGATATTGCCAAGTATAAGCAATATAATAAGACCGTATTTCTCAAGATCGCTGCCGAAATCCGAAATATCAACAATTCCAAACACAGCGATCAACACAAAATATGAAGCTATAACGGACACATTAAACAGAACGAATTTTATAAGCATTCTGATCACACGATGATTTATTCTGTCGATATATATCTTTGCTATCGGGTAATATCCGAAAAAGGATGTAAACAAAAGAGCAGATTCTTTATCAGGCGAAATGATCAACGAAAGCAGTGCAACGGATGCATATGATATCAGCGAGGTCTTAAGCCCGCATTCAAAATATACGATGCTCAACAGCAGTCCGCATAATATCGGCAATACGTATAAAAACGCGGGAAATACTGCTACAAAGAACATTAAAAGTACGCACAGAGCAGATATTATTCCGCCGAGAGCTATGTTAAAACTTATTTTTTTCATTATTTTGAACTATTAGAAAGAAGAGAATGCTTGATGTTCCAGAGCTTCGGAGAGAGGTCAACGTAATAAGCATGTGGGTTTTCAAATCGGGTTACTTCCTCCCACATAGTTGCTACTTCACGAGCACAGTGATCTCTGATCTCCTTGAGCTCAGGCTTATTGTATACACACTTGCCGTTTTTGAATATCGGAACCAAAAGCTCACGAGCTGTGTAGTTCTCAAGAACCTGACGCTTCCAAACAAAGTTAGGGTCAAAGATCTCGATGGGTTTTGTATCGTCAATAACCTCGTCGCTGACACACATCAAATCAGCAATGGCCTTGTGATTGACATTGTCATAGAATCTGTATACCTTCTTGAAGTGAGGATTCGTGATCTTTTGAACATTTTCGGAGATCTTGATCTTCGGGGTTATGCTTCCGTCATCATTTTCAACAGCAACCAGTTTATACACACCGTCAAAAACAGCAGAGGATTTTGATGTGATAAGACGCTCTCCGCATCCAAACAGATCAACCTTAGCGCCCTGCATAAGCATGTCACGAATTAAGTATTCATCAAGCGAATTGGAAGCAACGATCTTACAGTCAGGATATCCTGCTTCATCGAGCATCTGTCTCGCGCGGTTCGAGAGATATGTAATATCACCCGAGTCAAGACGAATTCCGACAGGTCTGCATCCCTTCGGCTTTAATACTTCATCAAATACTTTTATAGCGTTTGGAACGCCGCTTTTAAGCACGTTATAAGTGTCTACGAGCAGTGTTGCGGAATTGGGATATACCTCGCAATATGCTTTGAAGGCTTCATATTCGGAATCAAACATCTGAACCCATGCGTGAGCCATAGTTCCGGTCGCAGGAACACCGAATTCCTCATCAGTCAATGTGCAGGCAGTTCCTACACATCCGCCGATATATGCAGCACGAGCGCCCAATACAGCAGCATCAGGCCCGTGAGCACGTCGGGAACCAAACTCGGAGATAGCACGTCCGTTTGCTGCACGGACTATTCTGTTGGCTTTTGTAGCGATAAGCGACTGGTGATTTATTGTGAGTAAGACAAAAGTCTCAATAAGCTGAGCTTGTATTGCAGGAGCACGAACTGTCATTATCGGTTCATTCGGGAAAACAACGGTACCCTCAGGTACAGCCCAAATATCACCTGTGAACTTAAAATCTTTGAGATAATCCAAAAATGCATCACTGAAAATATTCTTTTCACGGAGATAAGAAATGTCTTTGTCATCAAAATGAAGATCGGTTATATAGTCAATTATCTGTTCAAGACCGCATGCGATAGCGAATCCGCCGCCGTCGGGAACACGTCTGTAAAACACGTCAAAATAGCAGATCTTGTCCTTATATCCCTGTTCAAAATATCCGCTTCCCATTGTGAGTTCATAAAAGTCACAAAGCATTGTATAGTTCACGTTGTTCATAATTACGTCCTCCGCTCGTTTGAAAAATCATTTGTGTTTGCAATGCTCACAACCGGAAAGCGTTTCACTTATCGGCTCAAGTACATTGCTGTCGGCACTGATAAATCTGAGTTTTAAAAGATCGGTTCTATCAGCAAGATCAAAAACAGCTTTTTCTATCCCCCGCATCGCGGCAAGGAACAAAGCACTTCTGACGAGACCGTCACACAACATCAAATCGCCATTTGCATTAACATCATATAAGGTTACTGAATCGTCCCCCATCGTATACACAACGTAGCCGTCTACGCCATTGTCAGATACTGCTTCCGAAATCTTAACCTTTGAAATGTCGGATATATCCAATCTTGAAAGGATATTTTCATATCCTGTGTTATCTTCTCTTTTTACGATCTGAAGCACCTGTATCAGTTCCTTTCGCGATAGAATTGCGTAAAGCTGTAAGCTCTTGTGATGTGAGCTCACGCCATGCTCCGGGCTTTAGCATGCCAAGCTTTAAGGGACCGACCGATGTTCTCTTAAGTCTTGCGACCTCAAGTCCGACAGCCTCACACATTTTTCTGATCTGACGGTTTCTGCCCTCTTTGATCGTAATCTGTAAAACAGTTCTTTCTGGCTCTTTCGTCAATACAGAAACAGAAGCGGGAAGCGTTTTTCGATCGTCGATCACAACGCCGTTTGTCAGATCCAGGATCTGATCTTCATCGACATCGGAATGAACGGTTACACGATAGGTCTTTGAAACATGACAGCTTGGGTGCATTATCTTATTTGCAAGATCACCGTCATTTGTAAAAAGAAGCAATCCTTCAGAGTTTCTGTCAAGTCTTCCGATCGGGAAAACGCGTTCCTCAACGCCTTCCAAAAGGTCCGTAACACATCTTCTGCCCATTTCATCACTCATCGTTGTGACGTATCCTCTGGGCTTATTAAGCATTATATATACAAGGTTTCGCTTTCTTTCAATATACAGATTCTCGCCGTCAATGCTGATAATGTCCTTTACTTTATCAGCCTTATCGCCCAAATTACAGGGTCTTCCGTTGATCTTAACACGCTTTTCTAAGATAAGCTCCTCTGCCTTTCTGCGAGAACAGTATCCGCTTTCAGCGATGATCTTTTGTACTCTTACTTCCATTTGTTGTGTCCTTTCAGTTAATGTCGCTAACCCTTAGCAATCAAATCTTCAGCCAGAGTCAGAGCTGACGAAAATACCAGTTTTCCGTCAAAATAATAATCGATCCTTCCGACTGCTGCACCTACATCAGCAGGGGCATATATGAATCTCGGAACAATGATTTGTTTCGTAATTATCACATTCTCGGTTTTGGGCAACACGAGAACGTCCTCTTCAGCATATAGAGTGACCACGTCACTTTCTCCCCCTACTGCGGGAATGTTTATATATATTCCGCCCAGCTTATACGTCGAGATCTCGTTGAAGCCATAGTCATATAAATCCTCGTGATCCTGCCAGTCATTCGGAGCATTCAAGGTCACGCATATCAAAGTTACACCATCACGCTCAACAGCAGATATCAAGCATCTTCCGGCTTTGTCTGTAAATCCTGTTTTAACACCTATGCAACCGTCGCACGTGTTTAGAAGTTTGTTAGAATTGCTGAGCCAAACTCTTCGGTCCTCGCCAACGCTGAAGCTGATCTCCTTCGTTGAGCATATCTCGCGGAATTCATCATTTTGCATCGCATACGCTGTAAGCTTCGCCATATCATACGCGGTCGAATAATGCTCATTAGTATCATCATCGAGCCCTGACGGAGTTACAAAATGAGTGCTTTCAAGTCCGATCTCCAATGCTTTTTCATTCATCAGCTCAACAAATTCTTCAATACCTCCTACGACTGCAACAGCAGAAGCATTTGCGGCATCGTTTCCGCTTGGAAGCATCATTCCATAGCAAAGCATTCTCTTTGTTACAACGTCACCGGGACGAAGTCCCATCGATGATCCTTCAACCATGATAGCGTTTGTGTCAACAACAAATTCGCCGTCCAAGTCACCTGACTCAAGCGCTAGAATCGTTGACATTATTTTCGTCGTGCTCGCCATCTGAACGCATTTATCGGCATTTTTGGCGTATAGCACCTTACCGCTTTCGGGTTCGATGAGAATTGCACAGTTCGCTGAAACATCAACGCCTTCAGCTTTTGAATATATACAAAGATAAGATGCCGCAACCATCAAGCATATGAAACACGCTATCAGTTTATTTACATAACCGTTATTCATAAACAACCTCCGAAAAAATATTTCGGTATAGTTTATGGACAAACAGCTAAAAAATGCGTTTATTCACTAACTTCTTCAGTCGATTCGGATTTGTTTTTATCCAAGAAATCAGTTACTTTGTCTATAATATCAGGGATCATAGCAAGAGCGGCATTTTCCTTCGGAGCGTTGATAGTCATCTGTAAAAGCTTAACATTTCCGTCAGGCAAGATAGTGATGAATGCCAAAGGCTGGATGGTAAGTCCGCCGCCTGTTCCTCCGCCGAAAAGATCCTTCGGATTTTTGCTGGGAAGATCAGATCCGCCCGAAGCAAATCCCACGGACACCTTGGATACGGGAATTATAACAGTTCCGTTAGGCGCAGTTATCGGATTGCCGATAACAGTTTCAACATCGACCATTTCCTTTATTTTTTCAATTGCGGTTTTAACCAAGCTTTCTAAGTTATTGCTCTTCTCGGACATTTGAATTCTCCTTTTCTTTATTTAAAAGTTTTTCCTTTTCGTTTTGATTATGTCTTATTTTAAGATAGTTTATACCTAAATACATCGCAAGCGCTAAGACAGCACTCGGTCTGACCTTAACTGTAGTTGCGACACTTGCAGATGTTTTTGAGCTGTCAAAATTGCAGTTGATCTCTGTGTGCTTAATGCTCACGGTGAATGCACAGCACAAAAGTGCTATCACTGAATATACAAGTGCATTTATTTTTCCGAATTTCATTGCGGCCTTATAAGCATCTTCATCGCCTACAGTGAGCGAAAGATCAAGATCATAGAATCTGATCATTTTCAAAAGTTTCCTTAATGCTTTCTTTGCGACAGGCAGATATGGCTTATATTCATCAATGATCTCCTTAACGCTCTTCTTGGGCTTTTCGTCATCAGGCTTGCCAAACAGTTCGTCATCTCCGGGTGCTTCTTCGTCATGCTTCGTTTCAGCCGCAGGCTTGTCCTTGATAGCCTTTGCACTTTCATCTGTTTTAGATGATTTTAAATCGCCTTTTTCGATGTCTTCGAGTAGGATCTCAGTTTTTTCATCACTTTTAAATGACTTTTCAAGCTTATACAGTTCAAACCATGAATACTTAACAGAAATGTCAAGGCGCTCATCAGATGCGGAAATACACGCGCAAACAGATATACGAAGAAGAATGTAGATCAACAAAAATATACCGGCGATTACGCCAAGAGTAATATACAATGCCGTCATATCACCATTCCTTTCGTATTAAAATTAACCGTTATTCCTCAACATTTGCCACATCGTCAAACGTCACCTGTGAATTATCAGTCGGCAACGGCGGCAGATCGGCAATCGAAGCCAGCTTAAAACAGCGCAAAAAGTTGTTTGTCGTCTTGAACAGTATCGGCTTTCCGGGGACGTCCAATCGTCCTGCTTCTTCGATAAGCTCTTTTTCAAGCAGGTTGGAAACAACACCTGCTGAGTCAACGCCGCGAATATCATCAATAAAGCTGCGTGTTACAGGCTGATTATAAGCGATTATAGTAAGAGTTTCCATGGCGGCGGGAGAAAGTGTCGCGCTCTTTCTCGTCTCCATTGCGGAGCGAATAAACGGTGCAAACTGCTTTTTGGTAGCAAGCTGATAGCTATCTTCAAGCTTTAAAACTTCGAGAGCTGAGTTGCGTTCGGAGTAATTAGCATTCAAAAGTGAAACAAGTTTGTGAAGTGTGGAAAGCTCTATGTCAGCGGCGGACGCGAGTCTTTCAAACTCAACACATTCGCCGCTTGCAAAGAGTATTGCCTCAATTACTGAAATTTTTTCATCAAGTTGCATTTGTTTTTCTCTTCCTATCAAATGTTATCATGGTATTATCATCACTTAGCATGATTCTGCCCGATTTAGTCAGCTCTAAGATCGCCAAGAAGGTAGCAACTTTTTCGGACTTGTCGGTCATTCCCTCATAGAGCCCCACCATCGAACAGCTGCCGGTTTTATAGAGTCTGCGTAAGACGTATATTATCTTTGTTGAAACAGCAACGATCTTTTTTGATACGATCGGCTTGAATACCGATGCTTCAACAGGTCGGGACTTCAGTTTCTTATCAGATATGCCGAAGTATGCTGACAAAAGATCGTCAGGCTCGTGAGTTTGAGTATAGGTCTTTATCTCCTCAAGCTTTTCGGGGCCTCGAACAAACACCTTATCTCCCACATACTGCTCGGTTAACCGCTTTGCGGCAATTTTGCACAGCGAATACTCGATGAGCCTTCCTTCAAGCTCACGCTTCATTTCCAGCGCTTCTTCATGCTTTGGCAAAAGCGACAGCGTTTTTATCAAGATCAGTCTTGCAGCCATTTCCAAAAATTCGCCGGCGTATTCAAAATCCTGCTCAGATATGCCGTCTATATATTCCAGATATTGCTCAAGCAACAAAGATATCTGAATGTCGTTGATATTAAGCTTGTGCTTTGAAATAAGATATAACAGAAGATCCAAGGGGCCTTCAAAGCTCTCAAGCCTATATGATATTGAGATCATTATTTTAACCGCCTATCAAACAAATAGTTTAAATAATGGATCGACCCAGAAGAAAGCATTGTTAAACAGATCGAACAGTGTGGTGATGAGCCAGCTTAAAGGTCCGCTAAGGAATCCTGTAGCGATAAGGACGATAAGACCGATATAAAGATATTGCTGATATTGGCTCATAAATCTGTTGACCTTGTAGGAAGCAAAGCAGCTCAATATCTTTGATCCGTCAAGAGGCGGAATCGGTATAAGATTGAATATAGCTAAAGAAAGATTGATCTGGATGAAATATGTAATTGCAATAATCACATAATAAGTAACATTAGTCGGATTCAGATAGAAGATATTAAGAACGATCTTATAGAAGAATGTGCCGATGAATGCACAAATCAAATTCGAGAGCGGGCCGGCTAAAGCGGTTATTGCAACGCCCTTTTTGTAATCTTTAAAGTTTCTCGGATTGATCGGCACAGGCTTTGCCCAACCGAAGCCAACGACTATCATCATGATCGCACCGATCGGATCGATGTGTGCAAGCGGATTGAGGGTCAGTCGTCCCATCATCTGTGCAGTGTTATCGCCCATTTTTTTAGCGGCATAACCGTGTGCATATTCGTGGATCGGAAGTATGCAGCAAATTATTAAAAGCTTAATGCAAATATTAATAAGTAATTCCAAGGGGTTTGAAGATGTAAAAACAGACAACAGTCTTATCTCCTTTCGCAAATAGTAATTCACTTTATTTTACTATAAATAAATAAAAATATCAAGTGATAATTGTGAAGCTTAATACTTTATAAGCTGAAAATTCGATGAAAAATGCGTTGAATATATGACAAAATAGATAAAATTGAAAATTATAAACTTTTTTTAAAAAAAGACTTGCAATTGAGCGAGATATTTGGTATATTATATCTTGTTAAATTCTGAAGAAGTTAAGAAGGAGGTGCAACCTCGTGGCAAAATGTGAAGTTTGCGGAAAGGGTGTTACTTTCGGAATTAAGGTATCTCACTCCCACAGAAGAACCAATAGAACTTGGAAGCCTAACGTCAAGAGAGTTAAAGTCTTGAAGAACGGTACTCCCTGTCATATTTATGTATGCTCCAGATGCCTCAGATCCGGTAAGGTTACCAGAGCGTAATATAATTCCAAAAGATTAAAAGAGTGCGGCAACAGCCGCATTTTTTTATTTTATTGAAAAACTCCCCCGAAATCATCGAGGGAGTTTTCTTTATACTATTCTATCAAATATAAGCATAGGCTTATCAACAGGCGCTGAGCTGATAGAAACACAACCGAGATACATCTTTTGAGCATCAGCGATCGCAAGCTCGTTGTTCGTATATAATGTGCAAAGAGTTTCGCCGCACTTAACGCAGTCACCTGTCTTTTTGTTAATAATAATTCCTGCAGAAAAATCTATTACGTCATCCTTCGTAACTCTTCCGGCACCCAGCATAGATGATACATTTCCGATAGCAGCAGTATCCATTGCGGACATCCAACCGTCTTGCTCTGCTTTAACTTCAAAAGTATACTTTGCCTTAGGAATCATATCAGTGTTTTCGATCCACTCGATATTTCCGCCTTGATATGATATCCATTCTTTGAACTTGGAATATGCTAAGCCGCTAACAAGCGCATTATTCGCTCTTTCGAAAGCTTGTTCATATGCAATGTTAAAGCAAAGCGAAATGATGTTAGAAGCAAGTGCCAAACATATTTCTTTAAGATCGCCATCTGTCTCACCTTTGAGGACAGAAGCAGCTTCGATAACCTCAAGCGAATTGCCGACGGCTCTGCCAAGCGGGATATCCATGTTAGTGATCAAAGCAGCCATGTTCCTGCCACATCGTTTTCCGATATCAACCATCTTCTGTGCAAGCTCAGTAGCGGACTCAATATTCTGCATGAAAGCTCCGCTTCCGCATTTGACATCCAAAGCAATAGTTTTTGCGCCTGCCGCAAGCTTTTTGCTCATTATACTCGACACGATAAGAGGAATAGAATCAACAGTTGCGGTGACATCTCGCAAAGCATAGAGCTTCTTATCAGCAGGTGTCATATTTCCGGTTTGGCCTATAATGCTGATGCCGATGTTTCTTGTTTGCTCAAAGAAATCATCTATTGAAAGATCAGTTTTAAAGCCCTCAATAGACTCCAGCTTATCAACGGTTCCACCTGTGTGGCCGAGTCCCCTGCCCGACATTTTTGCAATTTTAGCACCGCAAGACGCGACGATAGGTGCAACAATAAGCGAGGTCTTATCACCCACTCCGCCTGTGGAATGCTTATCAACAGAAAGATCACCGAATTCGCTGAGATCAACAGTATCGCCCGAGTGCGCCATAGCGTCAGTAAGCGTAGCCGTCTCTCTATCCGTCATCGAGTTGAAGCATACAGCCATAGCGAGAGCGGAAGCTTGATAATCGGGAATTTCACCGTTTGTAAATCCGTTTACAAAGAATCTGATCTCTTCATCAGTAAGCTCTTCGCCCTTCTTTTTCTTTGCGATAATATCATACATTCTCATAATTATGTCACCGTTATCTTAAATTCTCAGGTCCGAAGCTCATCGGCAGGAGCTCAGCAAGTGTAAAGGTTTTTATCTTGTCAGATGTTATCATGTGAATTCTGAAATCATCACGGCAGAACTCACGCATGACCTGCCTGCATATTCCGCAAGGTGGGAACGGAGAATCATTTAATACGCCGTTTTCTCCGCCGCAAACTGCGATGTCTGTGAAGCTACGCTTGCCTTCGCTCACAGCTTTGAAAATAGCAGTTCTTTCAGCGCAATTGGTTGCGGAATATCCTGCATTTTCGATATTGCACCCTGTGTATACAGAGCCATCAGCGCACAAAAGAGCGGCCCCAACTTTATAACCCGAATACGGAGCATACGCCATATGCATGGCTTCTATTGCCTGCTTGCATAAGGATTCAATTTGATTCATGTTAACCTCCTACTGCTTTAATAAAATGTTTTTAAAGCTCACGCCTTGAGTCTGGAATTTAACATCCAAAAGATCACAAACAGTAGCCGAGATATCCGCAAAAGTGGTTAATGTGTTCATATTGCAAGGCTCAACACGTCCTCCGTATACTAAAAGCGGAACATATTCTCTTGTGTGGTCTGTGCTGATATCTCCCGGATCACAGCCGTGATCTGCAGTGATCATTAAGATATCGTCATCATCAAGAGCCTTAATGAAATCACCCAGCCAAGCATCAAACTCGTTAAGTGCGTTTGCATATGCATTCGCATCATTTCTGTGACCGTAGAGCATATCAAAATCGACAAGATTTATAAAGCAAAGTCCGTTGAAGTCTTTCGACGCACATTCGTAAGAAACCTTCATGCCTTCTGTGTTGCCGTGAGTGAAAATAGTTTCTGTGACTCCCCTGCCGGCAAAAATATCAGTTATCTTGCCGACGGCAATAACATCCTTCCCGCTTCCTTTGATAGCATCAAGCATTGTTTCGCCATAAGGCTCAAGCGAAAAATCATGTCGGTTAGCGGTTCGGGTGTAGTTGCCGCTTTCACCAATGAAAGGACGCGCAATGACTCGCCCAACAGCGTGCTCTCCGCAAAGAATTTTCCTTGCGATCCTGCAATACTCATATAACTTCTCAATAGGAACGATATCTTCGTGTGCGGCTATTTGGAATACGCTGTCTGCGGATGTATAAACGATCAAGTCGCCCGACCTTATGTGATCGTCGCCGTAATCACGGATTACGTCTGTTCCAGAATAGGGTTTATTGCAAAGAACCCCCCTGCCTGTCTGTCGAGAAAACTCATCAAGAACATCCTTCGGGAAGCCGTCAGGATATGTTGGAAGCGGTTTTTCGGAAATGATCCCTGCAATCTCCCAATGGCCTATAGTTGTGTCCTTGCCCATTGAGCGTTCACGTATTCTTGCACACGCAGCAGTTTGATCCTGTTCTTTACCCAAGAAAGACAAGCCCTCGATATTTCCGATGCCCATTTTAAGCATATTAGGGATATTAAGAAGTCCGGTGTTATAGCAGCTTCGAAGGGTGTGTGTGCCCTTATCGCCAAACTTATCAGCATCAGGAAGCTCACCGCATCCGCAGCTGTCCAAAACAATTAAAAATACTCTTTTCATAATTACAATCTTATAGCAGTGTTAAGTGCGATCTCCATCATCTGAGTGAAGGAGTTCTGACGTTCTTCGGCAGTAGTAGCTTCATGAGTAAGTAAATGATCGGATACTGTGCACATTGCAAGCGCATTTTTTCCGCAACGAGCCGCATTCATATATAGAGCCGCAGCTTCCATCTCAACAGCCAAAACGCCCATTTTGATCCAGTTCGGAGAAGCGTTGGGGTTATCACCATAGAAGCAATCACTTGAAAGAAGATTGCCGACATGATAGGCAGCGCCAATATTCTTTGCTTCTTCAACAGCAACAGACAACAAATTATAGCTGCAGATAGGCGCAAAAGGACCTGCTAAGCCAAATTGTTTAACATAGTTTGAATCAGTGCAAGCGCCTTGTCCGAAGACGATATCACGGATCTTAACGTGATTCTGCATACCGCCTGCAGAGCCGATGCGGATTATGTTCTCAACGCCGAAAAAGTTATATAACTCATAGGAATATATGCCGATAGAAGGCATACCCATTCCGCTTGCCATTACAGAAACACGCTCACCTTTGTACAAGCCCGTATAGCCGTGAATGCCGCGGACGTTGTTAACAAGCTTTGAATCGGTCAAAAAGTTTTCAGCAATAAACTTTGAGCGCAAAGGGTCTCCGGGCATCAAAACCGTTTTTGCAAAATCATCGGGCGTTGCGTTGATGTGAGGGGTTGGATAATTAGTAGCCACTGTTAGACTCCTCCTGTTTTACGATCTTAACAATTCTGCTTGTACCGAGGCGCGATGCACCCAAGTTGATGAAATCTTCAGCATCCTTAATACTCGAAATTCCGCCTGCGGCCTTGATCTTTAAGTGTGAATCAACATGAGCCGCAAACAAAGCAACATCTTCTTTTGTTGCGCCCGCAGTAGAGAATCCGGTAGAGGTCTTGATATAATCAGCGCCGGATTCAGAAACGATCTCACACATTTTGATCTTTTCTTCATCAGTCAGCAAGCAGGTCTCGATAATCACCTTTAAAAGCTTTCCGTTGCAGGCTTCTTTTATAGCCTTGATCTCGCATAAAACATCGTCATATCTCTTGTCCTTAAGCATACCGATGTTTATGACCATGTCTATCTCGTCAGCACCGTTTGAAACAGCATCAGCAGTTTCAAAAACCTTAGCGGCAGTAGCGGAATAGCCGTTCGGGAAGCCAATGACCGTACAGATCGCAAGCTTATCGCCGACATATTCCTTTGCCTGTTTAACATAGCTTGCAGGAATGCATACCGATGCCGTCTGATACTTCATACCATCGTCGCAGATAGACTTGATCTCAGCCCAAGTTGCTGTTTGTGAAAGCAGTGTGTGATCAACTTTCGAAAGTATTTCTTTAATGTCCATATTTATCCTCCTTAATAGCATTTAGCATTCTCAAAAATAATTGCGTTTGTTAGTGGATCATACTCAAAGTCTGCGATGTCTTCATCATAATAGCAGTATACCAAGCTGTGACATATCGGCAAAAACAGATATTCCTCAATAATTTCCGCTTCTGCGCCGATATAATCACGAAGCTTCGCTGTCAAGGTTATATACTTGCCGGATGATCTTTCGATCGTATTCACTTCTTCAACTGTGAAACCATAAGCAGAATCGTCGCCGAAAGGCTTTAGATAGCCGAAAACATCCGAATTATCAGCGGATAACGAAACAAACGCTATATCATATTCGCCGTTCGCAATACGTTTGTCGTAATCATCTTGATTGACGACCTCGATGCCGAAATGAATTCCGAAAACATCATACCACGAATCTGTAATCGCCTTAAGCTTATCATACTCGGTAAAGCTGCTGCAAACAAGCATATTTATGTTATACAGTGAGCTTTTTTCCTCTTCGCTTAATGTGAATCCCCATCTGTATTCTGCGGTTATTTTGTTATACTCCAAAATCGATTCATCAAAGCCTTTTTCATATTTCGAGCCGGAAACAACGGTGTTCGGCGGAAAAATTCCATATGCTACCGATAAATTGTCGGGAAATTTCTTTTCAAGTTCTGAGCGATCAATGGCAAGTGAAAAGAGCTGTCGCACCTCTTTCTTCTCAAAAACAGGATCATCCAAGTTGAAAACGATACCGTGAGTAGCGATATATTCACTCAGTGACTCATACTCAAGCTTAGAAAGCTGACTGTAATTATCAGCATCTATCAAGATGTCGGTTTGCTCGGCTGTAAAGTTGTTTAGCTTTTCAGATATTGTCGTATCTATGAGATACGTTACACCTGACGGAAAGACTCGATTTATATCAGAATAAAACGTGTTTCGAGTCAACTTTATATAATTGGATTTGTTATACTTGTCATATAGCCAATACCGAACATAGAATGCGCCGTTTGATGCGATATTTTCCGCTTCAAGGCCGTATTTCCCCTTACAGGAATTAAAAAATTCTTCGTTACACGGTGACGCAGGAAGCTGAGCAAGCAAATACAGAAACTCTGCGTTCTGATACTCAAGAGTAAACTCGATCGTATAATCATCTATCGCTTTAACACCCAAATGATCAGTTGATATATATCCTCTGTTTACAGCCTCTGCGCCGAGTATACAATAATAATCCTTCGCATGCGGAGATTGTGTACTTGAATCGAATAATCGTTCGAAGGCAAATACAAAGTCGTGAGCAGTTACATCAGCTTCAAAATCGCCGACAGCCTTCCATTTATATCTGTCATCAAGATAAAAAGTATATTTCAATCCATCGTCAGATATCATATAGTCTTTTGCGACGCCTGTTTCAAGTCTGCCGTCAACCAGTCTCATCAAGCCAATGAACATATTTTTTGCAACTGCGATCGAAGATGCATCATTCGCAATTTGAGGATCTAAATTTTCGGGATTTGAGTCAAGAGATACTTTGAAGGTGTGTCCCGACCCGTCATCATCAAGCAAGGAACATCCGGAAGAAAAAAGCATAGAACAAATAATGACAAAAACTATTGAAATGCGCGTGAATTTTTGCATTATTTCATATCCTTTCGTTTATATATCAGCAATGACTGCTTCGCCTAGGCTCAGTGTCCTTTTAACATCAATTATCCTTTGATTTGTGCTTCCTCTGAACTTTGCTTCATAGCTCTTCAGATTGATAACAAACGGACCGTCGACGAGATAGTCAAGAACCTCAAGGAGAGGTCTGTATCCGTTATCTTCGTTTGCGTGCAACAACAGATATTCGATAGTATACCCTGTGTACGCCATCAATCCGAGCCCGTGATGCTTAATTTTAATTCCAAGGTCAGCAAGCGCGTGAGCACAGCAAAACGGTTCGCCACCGCTGAATGTAACTCCATCCAAAAGCGGATTTTCTAAAATTTCATTGAGTATATCGTCAGTATCAGCGTCCTGTCCGCCTGAGAAATCATGAGTTTGAGGATTATGACAACCTTCGCAATGATGCGGACATCCTTGAACGTATAATGTATATCTAAGTCCCGGGCCGTCAACGATCGATTCCGGTGTTTTCCCTGCTATTCGGATATTCATAATAGTTCTCCTTTTACCAAATAAGCAAAATGTCTATATATGACGATAAGGGCAAGCCATAAAACCTGCCCTAAATCGTGATATGAAAGGTTGAATTATTCTTCAACAGTACCGTGTTTAACTCTATCGTTAACCTCAGCACGCTTAGCGTTATTGAATCTGTCAAGAGTACCTACAAGGTATCCCGTGATTCTGCGGATTCTTTCAAATCCGTAATCGCCTTCAGCTTCCTTGCGTCCGCACTTGGGGCAGGTATCACCGATGATGCCTGTGAAGCCGCAGCAAGGATCTCTGTCAACAGGATGGTTGATGGATCCGTAACCGATTCCTGCTTCCTTCATTGCGCGAATGATCTTTTCGAATGCAGGAAGGTTCTGACAAGGGTCGCCGTCAAGCTCAACGTAGCTGATATGACCGGCATTGGTAAGAGCATGATAAGGTGCCTCGATCTTGATCTTATTGAATGCACTTGTTTGGTAATATACGGGAACGTGGAAGGAGTTTGTATAGTAGTCTCTGTCAGTAACACCTGCGATCTCGCCGTATTTCTTCTTGTCGATTCTTAAGAATCTGCCCGAAAGGCCTTCAGCAGGAGTTGCAAGGAGCGAGAAGTTGAGGCCGCGCTTCTTTGTTTCCTCTTCCATTCTTGCGCGCATTCTGGAAACGATCTCAAGACCGAGCTTTCTTGACTCTTCGCTTTCACCGTGATGCTTGCCGGTCAAGGATTTCAAGCATTCTGCAAGGCCGATGAAGCCCATGGAAAGTGTACCGTGCTTGAGAACTTCCTCAACGGTATCATCAGGACCGAGCTTTTCAGAATCAAGCCACACGCCCTGACCCATAAGGAAGGGATAGTTTTTGACCTTTTTCTGAGCCTGAACACGGAAGCGAGCCAAAAGCTGCTCAACAACAAGATCCATGATGTTATCTAAGCTCTCATAGAACTTATCGATATTTCCCTTTGATTCGATAGCGAGTCTGGGAAGGTTAATTGATGTGAAGGAAAGGTTTCCTCTTCCGGTTACAATCTCACGTTCGGGATCGTATGCGTTGCCGATTACACGGGTTCTGCAGCCCATGTATGCAATTTCGGTATCAGGATTTCCGGGCTTGTAGTAAGGAAGGTTGAAGGGAGCGTCGATGAAGGAGAAGTTCGGGAACAATCTCTTTGCGGACACTCTGCAAGCAAGCTTGAAGAGATCATAGTTTGGATCTTCTTCGTTATAGTTGATGCCCTCTTTTACCTTGAAGATGTGGATCGGGAATATTGGGGTCTCACCGTTGCCAAGACCGGCCTCTTCAGCCAAAAGGATATTCTTAATAACCATTCTGCCTTCGGTGGAAATATCGGTACCGTAGTTAATAGAGCTAAACGGTGTCTGCGCTCCTGCACGGGAGTTCATTGTGTTGAGGTTATGGATAAGAGCCTCCATTGCCTGATAAGTTGCCTTGTCAGTTTCCTTTACAGAACGCTCGTGGCTGAATTTCTGAATTTCTGCAATACCTTTTTCATCGCAATTTCTCGCAAGATACTCAGCTTCTGCTGCGAAGAATTCGGGGTTCTCATCAAGAGTGGGAACCAGTCCCTTTGACTCAAGTTCGGAAAGATAGTTCTTAACATACTCGTCAGCATCGTCAACTCCGCCGATAAGAGCAAGCGCGCGGATTACGTTGTCACGATATCTGTGCTTGAAGGTCTTCTTTACGCCTTCAGCCATGTCATAGTCGAACTTCGGGATACTCTGTCCGCCGTGCTGGTCATTCTGATTGGACTGGATAGCAATACAAGCAAGTGCCGCATAGCTAGAGATCTCGTTGGGAGTTCTCAAGTGTCCGTGACCTGTTGAGAAGCCCTTGCTGAAGAGCTTCGTAAGGTCGATCTGTGTGCAGGTTGTCGTAAGAGTATAGAAATCGAGATCGTGAATGTGGATATCGCCCTCAGAGTGTGCTTTTGCAAACTTAGGATCCAAAACGTACATCTCATAGAATTCCTTTGCACCGCATGAGCCGTATTTAAGCATTGTACCCATCGCGGTATCACCATCGATATTGGCGTTCTCACGCTTGATATCGCTGTCCTTAGCAGAGCTGAAGGTAAGGTCTTCATAGATCTTCATGATCTTGGTGTTCATTTCGCGAACACGAGTTCTGTTCGAACGGTAAAGGATATATGCCTTAGCTGTCGAAGCGTGTCCTTCTTCGATGAGAAGCTTTTCAACAGCATCCTGAATCTCTTCTACAGTGGGCACTTTCTTCCCTTGAGATTCAACATAATCACAGACTCTGCCTGCAATTTCCAGTGCTTCATCATAATCTGTTCCACCGACAGCCTCAGCAGCCTTGAATATAGCCTGTGCGATCTTTTCGACATTAAAAGTTACGACTCTTCCGTCTCGCTTTTGAATTCTTGTAATCATATCTATGTTCCTCCTGATATATCTATTGATTAAACCGCTGACGCAAAGTTGCGATATTGTGACAAGTAAGCACCACAATATGTTGCGGTCGAAAAATCGTTAAGACAAATATATCGTATTTTATCGCGCATGTCAAGAAGTAATTCCTATAGAAATGAATGGCTCGTTTTGGCTATTATGCACAAGTGGTTTTGTTCAAAATATGTAATGTAAAATAGCTTGACAAAAACGCCGCCACGATCTTGTGACAGCGCTTGTGTGTAAAGTTTATTTGCTTTATATCAGTAAAAAGTTCGACTTGACGACACATTATTCAGCTGTATGAGTCAAAACATAGTTGATCAGCTTTTCATATGCTGAATATTTAAGATGTAAACCGTCATTTTCCGCATCGGACTCCGGAAGGTTTCCCGATTCGTCCTTGAGAGCTGTGCAAATATCAACATAATACATATCGTTTCTGTTTGCATACTCCAAAAGCTTGTTATTGAACTCGTCAAGATCATCATTAGATATAGGCGTTTCTGCTGAAGCTTCCTTTTTAGCAGTTACAGGAGGAACGCTCAATATGTAGATATCAGAATCCGGGCAAACTTCGGAAACCGTTTTCATGAATGATGAGAATGACTGATACATATCATTTACGCTCATAAAAGCCGCTCCGTTAGAGCCAAGCATTATGTAGATGTTCTCAGGTTGCTTGAGCTGTAACGCCTCGGCGATAGTCATCTCACCGTATTGCGTGTCAATAGTTGCAGTGTCCACCTTTGATATACTCATCGACATGCTCGCATATACATTTGCTGAAGGAACAACGTTATAAGATGCCAAGCCGTATGTTATAGAGTCACCCACGAAAACGCAGGAATTTAAATAATCAGCGGTCTTTGCTTCACTTTCGGGAACGGGATTGACGATTTCCGCATCACCCCCCTGCTGAGAAACGTTGTTCTGTGATTGAGAGCTATCCTGACCGTCAGTATTGTCGCCGACGCTGTCTGTAATTCCGATATTTGCGGAATCAGATTCGCTTGATAAAACATCCTCAAGTGTTGTTTCGGTCATATATTTATAAAACATAAAGCCGAAGATAAGAACAGCGGCAAAGAAGACGAGGCTAAAATGATATCTTACTCGGCGAGGTTTTTTATTGTTATCACCCATGATAATTCTCCGTTTCTGTGTTGGGTATTTGTTTATGTATATTATATATAAAAACTTCATCAGTTTCAAGACAATTGCGAAATTTGTAACTTTAGTGTAACTATATCTTTTATATTCCGACTTGAAATAATGATGGATATTAGTTATAATGTATAAGTTAAAGAAATAATCTTGTATGATAATATTTTTAGAATAAAGTGAGGAAAACATTTATATGTGCGGTTTTGTTGGATTTACAAATAATCTTAGGGATGCTTCTCCCGTATTACAAAATATGATGGATTCTATAATTCACCGCGGGCCTGATTCAGAGGGCAAATATTTAGATGCAGACATTGCGCTCGGATTCAGACGTTTGTCTATTATCGACTTATCACAGGGTCATCAGCCGTTATTTAACGAGGACAAGAGCATGGTTCTTGTTTTTAACGGGGAGATATATAATTATCAGTCACTTCGTGAGGAGCTTATTAAATGCGGACATGAGTTTGCTACCAACACCGACTCCGAGGTTCTTATTCACGGATATGAGCAATGGGGCAAAGAGCTGTTAAAGAAACTCAGAGGAATGTTTGCGTTCGTTATTTGGAACAAGAACACAAATGAGCTTTTCGGTGCACGTGATTTCTTCGGGATCAAGCCGATGTATTACGCAATCATGAACGGTACATTTATGTTCGGTTCGGAGATAAAGAGCTTTTTGCACCACCCTGATTTCAAGAAGGAGCTCAATGAAACTGCGCTTGAAAACTATTTGACATTCCAATACTCCCCTTGTGTTGAAACATTCTTCAAAGGAGTTTATAAGCTTTTGCCTGCACACTGCTTCACATATAAGGACGGCAAATTAACAACAGAAAGATATTGGGATATCAACTTTGATGCCGATGAGAAGCCCGAATTGGATGAGTGGGTCGATATGATCTCTGACACGTTCAAGAACTCCGTTGAAGCACACAAAATTGCAGACGTTGAGGTCGGCAGCTTCTTATCAAGCGGTGTAGACTCAAGCTATGTTGCTGCAGTCGCAAACGTCGATAAGACGTTTACTGTCGGTTTTGGCGAGGATGAGAAGTACAACGAGATCGGATATGCCAAAGAATTCTCAAAGTATATCGGCAAGGAAAACATTTCAAAGGTTATTACACCCGAGGAATACTGGGGCAACTTCGCAAAGATCCAGTACCATATGGATGAGCCTTTGGCTGACCCTGCGGCGGTTGCGCTCTATTTTGTTTGCAAGCTTGCAAGCGAGCGAGTTAAAGTCGTTTTAAGCGGTGAAGGCGCAGACGAAATATTCGGCGGATATAATATTTACAAAGAACCCGACGACATGGCGTTTTATAACGCTATCCCAAAGCCTATAAGAAAAGGAATCGGAGCTATTGCATCAAAGCTTCCTGCGAAGCGCGGCGTTAACTTCCTTATAAGACGTTCTAAAGACCTCGAAGAAAGATTTATCGGCAACGCATACATCTTCTCTGAGAGCGAAAGAAAGGATATTCTTAGCATCAAGACCGATGCGCCCAAGGCAATGGACATCACAAAGCCTTTCTATGACAAGGTCAAGGGCAAGGATAATGTTACAAAGATGCAGTATTTAGACCTCCATCTTTGGATGACAGGTGATATTCTTTTAAAAGCCGATAAGATGAGTATGGCAAACTCACTCGAGCTTCGTGTTCCATTCCTTGATAAAGAGGTTATGGCGCTTGCTCAGCGTATCCCTAAGAGATACAGAGTTACAAAGGAAAACACAAAATTTGCGATGCGAAAAGCGGCATTAAGAGCTTGCCCACCTTTGACGGCTAACAAGAAGAAGCTTGGCTTCCCTGTCCCGATAAGAGTTTGGCTTAAGGAAGATGAATACTTCAACAAAGTAAAGACTGCTTTTGAGAGCGAGAATGCCAAGAAGTTCTTTAACTCCGAAAAGCTTGTTTCACTCTTGAATGATCACCGTGACGGAAAATATGACTATTCGAGAAAGATCTGGACTGTTTATACCTTCTTGGTATGGTATGGCGTTTATTTCGGATAGATGGTTTTGCAGGTGCCGGGTGTGACTCTGCACCTGCTTTTTAAAAATAGGAGAACAAAAATGATTAGAATAATTAAGCCTACTTTGGAATATGCCGACGATATCATGGCATATCGTAAGGAGTTTATAGAATCGGGCGACAGTATGGACGGCTGTGGCAAGCTAAGAAGCTGTGAAACAGCCGAAGAATGGCTCAAGGAGATAGAGCGATACAACAATGCAAGCACTTGCCCGACAGATAAAGTTCCTTCCTATACATACATTGCTCTGCGCTTAAGTGACAACAGGATCGTTGGCATTTGCGATCTTAGGCACCACATCAACCATCCTGTTTTGAGTTTATGGGGCGGACATATCGGTTACAGTGTAAGACCGAACGAGCGGAGAAAAGGCTATGGAAAGGAAATGCTTCGACTTGTTTTAAAGGAAGCAAGAGCACTTGGGCTTGAGCGCGTGATGATAACCTGTTATTCTGATAATATCGCAAGCGAGAAGACCATTATTGCTAACGGCGGAGTTTTTGAAAAAGACGTAATTGTTGATAACGAAGTGATTAAAAGATATTGGATCGAGTTGTAATGTGAGGTAAAAGCATGGAAAAGCTATATTTAATTGCCAAAGGACACAACGCGAGATTCCCTGATGGTAATCAGCCATATCAAATTGTCACTCGTATTTTGGAAGAATGCGGAGAAGTTGCGAGCGAAGTTAATCATTTTGAAAACTCAGGTATCAAGAATCTAAAGCACGGTGAACCGTCAAAGGAAAAGCTGGCAGGTGAAATCAAGCAAGCGATGAATGCACTTATACAACTTGCGATTTATTATGAATGTCAGGATGAACTCGAAAGATCAATCAATGACTCTCTTGAACGTATAAAGAATGAGGGATTGATATGATGCTGATAGCGAAAGATATAAATGTACCAAACGAAATATACGAAAACATCAAAGATCTTCCCTACTCTGTTGACAGAATCGGAATGTCAGGTTCTGTGGTTCTGTCATTTGATGACATGGTATTAAAGATCGAAAAGCAGAGCGACCGATTTGATGATATGGTTAGTGTTATGCGCTGGCTGGATGGAAAGATACCTGTACCGAAAGTGATACATGCTGCAAAAGAGAATGATATGTGTTATCTTTTAATGTCACGAATCAAAGGACAGATGTCTTGTGAAGAGTATTATTTGGAGCATCCGAATGAGCTTTGCGAGCATTTGGCTAACGGTTTGAAAATGCTTTGGAGTGTGGATATTTCAGACTGTCCCGTGCTTCGAAATATCGACGATGAGCTTAAAGCTGCAAGGCGTCAAGTCGATTTGAAGCTCTATGACCTTGATAATGTTGAGCCGGATACGTTTGGCGAAAACGGCCTTTTCAAAAAACCTGAAGACCTATACAAGTGGCTTGAAGAAAACAAGCCCGAATGCGAGCCCGTATTGTCTCACGGCGATTATTGCCTGCCAAACATTTTTATTGACAATGGCAAGATCAGCGGATTTATTGACCTCGGTGACACCGGAATCGGCGACAAGTGGAGAGATATAGCGATATGCTACCGAAGTCTCAGACATAATTTTGATGGCACATATGGCGGCAAAGTCTATGAGAACTTTTCGCCTGATCTATTATTCGAAAAGCTCGGAATCGAGCCAAACAAGGAAAAGATGGAGTTTTACCGTTTGCTCGATGAACTGTTCTGATACATAAAAACCACCCGCTAAAAGCGAGTGGTTAATTTTTTATGCTTTGGCAGGAGTTAAGTTATCCGCCTTCTTCATTTTTGTTGTCTGTCGCTGAGCCATAACGAGATTATAATATACTCCCTTTTGGCGCATGAGAGCATCGTGTGAGCCCATTTCAGCAAGACGTCCCTTATCCAAAACGATAAGACTGTCCGCATTTGAAAGTGTTGAAAGCCGATGCGCGATTGCAATTGTTGTTCTTCCCTTGCAAAGCTGTCCAAGACCTTCTTGAATCTGGCGTTCGGTCTCTGTATCCAAAGAAGCTGTAGCTTCATCCAAAATTATGATCTTTGGATCATGTAAGATCGCACGAGCAATCGCGATTCTCTGACGTTCACCGCCGGAAAGAGTATGACCCTTGTTTCCTACACGGGTATTATAGCCGTCAGGGAGCTTTGTGATAAATTCGTGAGCGTGAGCAACCTTTGCGGCATCAATGATCTCTTCAAATGTAGCATCCGGCTTTGCATAGGAGATGTTATCAAGGATGCTGCCTTCGAACAAATAAGTCTCCTGCAACACAACACCGACCTGTGAACGCAGGCTTTGTTGAGATATCTTCTTGATATCAACTCCGTCGATCTTGAGCGATCCTTGAGTGGTATCATACAGACGCAAGATAAGGTTGATCATTGTTGACTTACCAACGCCGGAATGACCTACGATACCGTACATCTTGCCCTGCTCCAGCTTGCAAGTGATATCCTTCAACACAGGGTTATAGACCTTGTATCCGAAGAAAACATGGTTAAACTCAATCTCACCATTGATGTCGAGATCAACGCTGTCAGCATCATCTCTTACATCTGTCTGTTCCTCCAAGATCTCAAATACCTTAGATGCGCTGATAGAAACGTCCGCCAATGTTCTCGGCAACTGCATTAACCAGCGAAGCGGGTTATAAAGCATCGAAACGTATGAGGTAAACTGAATGAGCTGTCCAAGTGTCATTGTTCCGAAAGCAGGAATGCGATTCAATATCATCATTGCTCCGAAATAGAGAACAAAGAAGTTTCCTATCGTCATTACGAAGTTGATAAGAGGCCAAATAAGCGACCAGACAACCTCAGCCTTTGATGCGGCACTCGCCCACTTTCCGGATGCTTCCTCATAACGGTGGATCTCGTTTTCTTCTGTACCGCTGGTTTTAACAACTCTGATACCGTTAAGAATATCATGCAATAGCTTAGAATGCTGGTTGTTGAAGCGCCACGATCTGCCGAAGTGCATATGGATGACGTTGAAGAGCTTCTTAACTATCAAAACAGCCAACGGTATTGGCAAAATCGCCATAAGCGCAAGCTTCCAGTTCATCACGAACAAGATAACAGAAATTATTATGAGCGACATTATTCTTACGATCGCGTTCTTACCGTTATCGGTTATGAAGCTTTGAAGCTTGTTAGCATCGTTGGAAACACGGTTTATAAGTTCGCCCGCTGTCTTCTTTGAGATCGAGGACATTGAAAGATCAAGGGTTTTGTTAAATACGTCCTGTCTCAAGTCCTGGCTCAAATTAAGAGCAACATGGTGGCTGGCTTTCATGTTCACCCAGTCAAGAAATGTGTTTATGATAACAATCGCAAACATCGAACCGCACAGCAATCCAAAGCCCGTCCAGTCGGACGTGTTCATCGGCTGAACATATTCGTCAACCAATATTCTGTTGATGTATGGCTCAATAACGCCCAAAAGCTGCGCGATTATCGTGCAAAGAATCGCAAGAGCAAAAGGCTTTTTATAAGGGCCGACTCTCTTCAATAGCTTAGAAAAGACCTTGATCTTTGATTGGCAATATGGACATTCCGAATATCCGTCAAGCGGCAAATGGCATTTCGGACACTTAGGTTCATCAATATCGCTCTCGGTGATAAAATTACCTGTTGTTATATAATGATTTAAAAGTTTGCACAGCTCTGCGAATGCTACAAAATGATCCTGAGTGAAGGCGCAAATGCATTTTACATCTTTGTCATCAATTCTGCCGACCATCATTGAGCATCCGATGAGTTGTTCGCAAGCATATTCCTCGAAGGCATTAAACTCGATCGTTTCCTTAAGCTTACCGTTTATGTATACCATGATCTCTTCACGGCTGACACATAAATGTCCGTCAACTTTTCTGTCATTAACATTCAAGTTGAACGGCAAAGAAAACACAAGCTCGTTAATATCTATACCTTCAGGAGCAGAAAGTTTTAAATTCATACTGATAATCACCCCTTCCGTAAGGGAAACGCATTAAATATAAATTTCAAGTATCGCCAAGCTCTTTTTATCAAGCTTATTGATATCGTCACAGAAATATTTATTTCCGTCAACGTCTGATGCATATAAGAACTTTTCGGTTAAAAGTCTGAAATTAGAATACCAGTCTCTTATACAAAGAGTCTTTCGGCCCGATGTGGTTTCGACGTCCACAAAGATAAATCCGCGGGAGTTATCCTTTATAGAGTGGACTTTCGTGATCTCTGGCATGTAATATTTATATTCCAGATACTCATCAAGCATCTTGAACTGTTCGGGATCAAGTTCCTTCATATCCTTGATAACGCCAATCTCTTTGAACTCACGTTCATCATTTTCATAAGCAACGCTTATATATGTAGTCTTTGAGAAGAACGGGATCAATCGTGTAAGACGAACATTGAAATATTTTTCTCCTGAAAACTCTAGAGAAATGAAGTCACTTTCATCCTTATAGAATGTCAAAGCTTTGGGATCCAAAATAATAAGTCTGTCTATTTCAAACTTTTCGAGTTCTAATTCTTTTTTTGTTGAATTATCCATTAGGCAATCCTCCTTTTAAAGGCGATCAGTCGCCCATTTCAATGAACTTCAAGGCATCTGATTGGAGCCTGTAAAGTTCGAAATATTTGCCCTTCTGACGAATAAGAGTATCATGTGTGCCGAGCTCCTTGAGCTCACCGTTTTCGATAACGCAAAGCATATCAGCATCACGCAGGGTCGAAAGTCTGTGAGCGATGGAGATGATCGTTCTTCCCTCTTTCAAAGCGTCGATAGCTACCTGGATCTTTCTCTCGGTGCGTGTATCCATTGAAGCAGTTGCTTCGTCAAGAATCAAGACGCTCGGATTTTGAATGATAGCGCGGGCGATAGAGATTCTTTGGCGTTCACCGCCGGAAAGCGAAACTCCGCCGGAACCGATCTTTGTGTTATATCCATCAGGAAGCTTTGTTATAAACTCATGAGCATTAGCGCTCTTGGCAGCCTCAATAACCTCTTCGATGGTTGCATCAGGTTTTGCATAGCGAATGTTGTCGGCAACAGTCCCGATAAAGAGATATGTCTCCTGTGAAACGATACCGATATTCCTTCTCAGATCTTCTGTTGCGATCTTTTTGATCGGGACGCCGTCAATAGTTATCTCGCCGCCCGATACATCATATAGACGTGCCATAAGATTGATGATCGTTGATTTTCCTGCGCCCGTCTTTCCGACGATACCGAACATCTGACCGCCTTCGACCTTGAATGAAAGATTCTTAAGTATCTGACGACCTGCCTCATATTCAAATGATACGTTTTTGAATTCAATATCACCTTTGAAGGATTCGATTCTTACAGGTTGGTCTGATTCAGCAACAGTCGGCTTGGCATCAAGTATCTCGAACATACGGGATGCTGCATCCATACATCTTGCATATCTGTCACCGATCCACATAAAGAAGTCGATCGGCTCATAGATCATGTTTGTATAGGAAAGCAAGGCTGTGAGCGTACCGTACTTGAAGTAGCCCTTGATGACTAAGAAACAACCAAAGCAGAAAAGACCGGTACTGATGAGTCTATAAAAGCTCCAAACAAATGGGATAGTAGACTCGATACGGTGATTGATTCTGTTGTTAACTTCATAAGCGTCTTTGTTCTTGCGGTTATAGCGCTTGATTTCTTTTTCTTCCTTTGCAAAGCTCTTAACAACACGCTGACCGTTCATAACGTCAGACAAAACAGAGTTAAGGCTTCGCATCGCAACGTCGAGCTTGCGATAGAGCTTACGCTGAGATTTATACAGATAATTATCGACCGCCAAAACGACACAAACAATCAGGATTATGAGAAGCGCGAGAACAGGGCTTAATGTGAACATGATCGCGGCAACGCCGATAAGCTTGACTATGTTCGCGATGCCATACGGCACGATATCAACGAAAAAGTTATAGACGTTATTAGAGTCTCTGTCAACACGAGACATTAACGAGCCCGTCTGTTTGCTTGTGAAAAATTGGAGCGAGAGGTTTTGCATCGAAGAGAAAATTTTGCTTCGTAGCTGATGAGTAACCTTTGGAACTACCTTTGCGGTTACGACACCCGAGATAATACCTGTGAGCTTGCCCAAAATATCGGTCAGGAACATGAGCATTATTACGAGCAAAACCTGTCCGTAATATTTTCCGCCTTCGGTCAAAACGTCGTCATATAAAAGCTTCGAGCCAAACCAAGGCGAAATTACAGCCAATGCGTTTGAAAGAAGGATCGTCATAAAGATCAAAAGGATCGCTCCCTTAAAATCCTTAAACATCCCCACCAATCGCTTTGTCACCGATCGACGGTCAACACATCTTGGGCATACCGGACGGTTAGGATCGGGATATGGCTGGTGACATATCGGACAATGAGTTTTGACGCTGTCAAGAAGCGTATCATCGATCTCTTCATGACGGTGAGTATGGTTGACTCGATCGCAGAATTTTTCGAACTTCTCAGCGAATCCTAAGGAAAATCGAGCGATTGGAACGTTTTTGTGTTCACTGTCGAATCTGTCATCACGAGAGTAGTTTTCCTCAATAGTCTCGGTCTCGCCGTCGTTTAAAAGTGTCAAAATCAGTCTTGCTGAGTTGTGGTGACGGTCAACATAAATACGCTTTATCTTTGAAATATCATATTCGTCATAGTCGACTGTCTTATAGCTTATCATTTCGGGAATCACTAAGCCCGAAGTAAAGCTCTTTATGATTGGAATATTGTGTGCTTTTTCGTTAAAGCGCTCTTTAGCAGTAAGTTGCCTATACTCTTCATAGCCCTTTATAACATATAAAGTTGTGTCGGAGAATGTGACATAAACGTCTATGTAACATCCCTCACCGTCAAGATCGGCTTTTACACAATACAAAAGCTTATCCGTCGGCACGCCGCGCTTATAAAGCTCGCTTTTAACCAGCTCGGGCAGCACATCAAAGTATTTCATAAATATCCCTCCGTTTCTTGCGGACATTGGTAACTAAAAACCGTGTGTATGTTATGATTGAATCGATTTTATCAGCTTTCCCCTCCTAAAGCAAATAAAAAAGCCTCCGACCGGGGTCAGAGGCATAACATACATCTAGATATGAAATGGCGCATCAATGCCGCCGACTCGTAAAATTGATATATAGTCTTTGCAAACTGCAGTCTTGAGCATCATTATCACCTTTCATAATTTATTAGTTCTTGCTCTGCTTTCAAGAACATTTGTATTATAGAATGTAAAGCAGGTTATGTCAATAGTTTTTCTAATATTTTTTATATATTTTCAGTTGAATAATCTTGCATTGTGATCACTTTTTCCTATCAGATTGACTTTAATGCATTAAAATGATATAATATAATATCTTTATGGAAAAACTAATGTTTATATATGGAAAGGACATTATTATGGATAGACTTATAAGCTTGTTAAAAACAAATGCCAGACTGACAAATGCCGAGCTTGCGGTTATGCTCAATAAAACCGAGGAAGAAGTTTCAAGCATGATCGCCGCTCTCGAAGCAAACGGAACGATCAAGGGATACAGCACGATATTTGATGAAGAGATCGTTTCTAAGGATGCTGTTGTTGCGTATATTGAGCTTAAAGTTACCCCACAGGCACAGGTTGGTTATGATGATATCGCAAGACACATCGCTTCCTATCCTGAGGTCGAAAGTGTATCCTTAATGTCCGGCGGATATGATCTCGCCGTTACCATCAAGTGCCAGAACATAAAAGAAGTATCTTCATATGTTGCTCAGAGACTTGCGACGATTAACGGCGTTGTTTCTACATCCACTCACTTCTTCTTGCAAAAATATAAAGAAAACGGAATCATGCTCGTTGAAGATGCTCCCGATGAGCGCAGCTTTAACTGATACTGCAAACTGAAAGGTTATTATACTAATGATAGATTACAGTAAGATTATAGGTAAAACTATAAGTGAAATAAAGCCGAGCGGAATCAGAAAATATTTCGATATTGCCGCAACGCTCGACAACGTTATTTCCCTGGGCGTTGGTGAGCCGGACTTCTATACTCCCTGGCCGATAAGACGGGCTGCTATCGTTGCTCTTGAGCGCGGCAAGACGTTTTATACTGCAAACTCCGGACTCATAAAATTAAGAAACTCAATAAGCGAATATACTTATAAGCACACAGGCGTCGAATACGATCCAAACAAGGAGATCATTGTGACCGTCGGCGGCAGTGAAGCAATTGATCTGACTATCAGAACTATTATTGAGCCAGGTGATGAAGTTATAATCATTGAGCCGTCGTTCGTTTGCTACAAGCCTATTGTAGCTCTTACAGGCGGTATTCCCGTCATTATCGAAACAAAAGAAGAGGATAACTTTAAGCTTAGGGCTGAACAGCTCAAAGAGAAGATCACTGACAAAACAAAGCTTCTAATACTCCCCTTTCCGAATAATCCAACCGGCGCCATTATGACAAGAGAAGATCTCGAGCCGATCGCAGAGGTCTTGCGTGATACTGACATTATGGTGCTTACAGACGAGATATACTCTGAGCTTACATACGGATGCGAGCATTTTTCGATCATATCTCTTGAGGACATGAAGGAGCGTACCATATACGTCAACGGATTTTCAAAAGCGTTCGCTATGACCGGTTGGAGACTTGGATATATGTGCGGGCCCGCGCCGATCATCAAGCAAGCACTTAAAATACATCAATTTGGCATTATGTCCTCCCCCACGGTTAGCCAATACGCAGCGATAGAAGCGTTGACAAGCTGTGAAAACGACGTTAAACAGATGGTTTCGGAATATGACACAAGAAGAAGATACTTAGTCGATGCCTTCAACAAGCTCGGGCTCAATTGCTTTATGCCTGAGGGTGCATTTTATGTATTCCCCTGCATCAAATCAACAGGATTGACAAGTGATGAATTCTGTGAAAAGCTTCTATACTCCAAAAAAGTAGCAGTTGTTCCCGGAACAGCTTTCGGCGATTGCGGTGAGGGATACGTTCGAGTATCCTATGCTTACTCACAGAAGCATTTGAAGGAAGCGATCGGAAGAATCAAGGAATTTATCGATGAGCTTGAGGCAGAAAAGAGATGATTAATTCAGTTTGCACAAAAGCGCACGCAAAGATCAACCTGACGCTTGATGTTGTCGGGAAACAAGATAACGGATATCACCTTATTGAATCCGTTATGCAGTCGATCGAGCTGTGTGATGAGATAAAACTCAGCGTGACAAACACTGCAACTATATCATTATCTTGCTCTGATCCGAAAATTCCTTGTGATGAGCGAAATACTGTATACAGAGCGTGTGTTAAGTTCTTCAGCTTTACAGGAGTCAGCAATCCCGGCATTGATATATATATCGAAAAGCAGATCCCCTCTGAGGCAGGATTGGGCGGTGGATCAAGTGACGCTGCAGCAATCATCAGGCTTCTTGATGAAATATTCGAAACCAAGCTTTCCCTCGATGAGATGATCAAGATCGGCGTGAGCGTTGGCGCTGATGTTCCGTTTTGCATAGTTTCGGGTACTGCGCTATGCGAAGGATTGGGAGAGATCGTAACGCCTCTCCCGAAGCTTAAAACCCATCACGTTTTGCTTGTCAAGCCCGATTTCGGTGTTTCTACTCCTTTGGCATATAAAGCCTTTGATGATAATCGCGTGCTTTCCTCAAATGCTACAAAAGCTATGGTCACAGCTATAACCAATGGTGATGATATCACAAAGCTTATTTCCAATGATTTAGAAAAAGCAATTAATTACGATGATATTAACACCATTAAAACGAGACTTATGGACTTAGGCGCAGACGGTGCTTTGATGACAGGAAGCGGATCTTGTGTATACGGTCTTTTTAGCGACAAGGGCGTCGCCTTGTCAGCCTTGAACTGTATAAAGAATGATTATCCATTCGTATGCCTATCGAAAACGATATGAGTATATACAATGAATGCAGACTTTGTCCGAGGGAGTGCCGTGTCGACAGACACATATCGACAGGATTTTGCGGACAAAGCGATAAGATAAAGATCGCAAGAGCGGATCTTCACTTTTGGGAAGAGCCTTGCATCAGCGGCACAAGAGGCTCAGGAACAGTTTTCTTCAGCGGATGCACGTTGAATTGCTGTTTTTGTCAGAATCACGAGATATCTCAAGGAGGCAAAGGCTATTGCATAACCGAAAGAGAGCTTGCGGACATCTTTATTGATCTTCAAAACAAAGGTGCTCACAATATAAATCTTGTCAGCCCCACTCCGCATATTCCTCAGATCATAAAAGCATTAGACATGGTCAAGGACGAATTATCTATTCCTGTCGTTTACAATTGCGGAGGATATGAGAATATCGAAACGATAAAAATGCTTGACGGATATGTTGATATATATCTGCCCGATTTCAAGTATTTCGATGATGAAATTGCAAAGAAGTATTCAAAATGTGATGATTACCGCGAGAGGGCACTCTTGTCGATAAAGGAAATGGTCAATCAGGTCGGTGCGCCGGCGTTTGATGATAACGGCATAATGACAAAGGGCGTTATAATCAGACATCTGGTCTTACCGACCCACAGAAAGGATTCCGCTGACGTAATCAAAGCCATATCTGAAAACTTCGATAGTGATCAGATCTTACTCAGCATTATGAGTCAGTACGTGCCGATGCACAAGAGTCTGGAGTTCAAAGAGCTTTCAAGACGTGTATCGACTTTTGAATATAATTATGTTCTTGATTTGGCTGATAGCTTAGGACTTAAAGGCTTTTCTCAAGAACGAGAAGCTGCTGATAAAGCATATATTCCAGAGTTTTACGATGAAAAGAAAGGAAAATGACATGAAAAAGCGTGTGATCTTAACGATGCTGCCTATTATTGCAATTGCTTTTGAAACACTCCCCTATGGCGCTGTTTTAAAGTTCGCAGAACCTGATGCCGACATTGTGAACATTCAAACGTATTCATACTTTGATTTGGTGCCGTTTGGATATGCGAATTTCGGACCATTTATAACTGCAATTTTAACACTGCTGATACTTGTATTTGCAGCACTGAATCTGTTTAAGCCAAATGACAAGATCTCAAAGGCAATTACAGTATCATCTGTTATTGCTGTCATTACTTCGCTGATGCCCTTGATGTTTGGCGTTGCATATTTTTCAGTCATCGGAGCGATCATTACGCTGATACTTATAATCGAAGTGTTGGTTTCGATATTATTAAAAGACTAAAAACAGCCTGTATCTTTTTGATACAGGCTGTTTCATTTGATATAATGCAAATCATAGAGAAAGCGCATTTATAAAGAAACGCTTAAACCCGGGGCGATCATTTTTCTCAGGTGTAGCGACAGAATCGTTACAATATGTACCGTCGGATATATTCTTGGATAAGCAATCCAGAGGAAATCCTTCTCTTCGCTTAGGATGCGGAACATCGGTAATAATAAATCTTCCGCCATGCAGATCCTTAGACATGTCGGTATAAATATGCTCATCATCCAGAACAAGACAAATGGCGTTTTGATACTGTGCTACGATATCTCCGTATTTTTTGGCAAGACCGCTGTAATATTCGATCATTTCATCATCGCTAAGATGCTTTCCGTTTACGTTCCTAACGTGGACGCCCGGCGAAAATTCGTTAAGATTCTCAAAGAACAAACCGCTGTCACATGAAAACACCGGTATGCCAAATGCTTTGTAATATGCCTTTGCCTTGATCGTTGCATTTTCAAGCGGTGTTGCTCCCGATTCTTCAATATCAGGAATCGGCGCATCAATATCAGAAAGGCTTATCAGCTCAATATCAAGGCCCTCGATATACTTCTTCATAGCTCTGAGTTTAGCTTCGTTTCCGGTACCGTACAAAATTTTCATTTCATCACCTATAAAGGATCCCCTTAAAATATTTCTCCTGAAAACGGATCTTTTCAAGAATCTCATCATCATTGAAGTCTTTCTCGGTCAGCGAGACGATCCATTTATCCTCAATATCATCAATTCTGTGATATATGGCTATGACTGTTCCCTCAAACTCGCGTATCGGTACATCGCAATCAATGATATAAACGTCCTGTTCCTCTCCGTCAGGCGCAAAGATCCCGCTGACATAGCCATAGTTCAGTTCGTATATAAGGTCGGGAAAATCCGGATGATGAGAGCCGAGCGGCCTATCTATAAATCCACGAACTGTTTTCCCGATGATATTATTCATTCCGGTTCTCCAGATCTTTGAGTGTCTCAGCAAAGCAGATAAGCTGATCCATCGAAAGCTCCTCAGGGCGAACAGATGGCTCAAGACCCGTTTTCTCGATAGCTGACGCTACGATCTCCTTGGAAATACCAAGCGAACCGCTGACGCAGTTCAGGATCGTTTTGCGGCGCTGAGTGAACATACCGCGAACAACTTTGAAGAAATACTTCTCATCCTTGGCTTTTGGGGTATCATCGCACAGCTCAAACTGAATCACACAGCTATCAACATTCGGAGCAGGCATAAAGCTGCCGCGCGAAACATTGAACAGTATCTTTGCTTTTGAAAAGTAATTGACTGCGACCGTAACAGCACCCATATCCCGTGTACCGACAGGGGCACAAAGGCGCTGACCAGCTTCTTTTTGAACCATTGTCGTTATCATTTTGATCGGCAAACGGGACTCAAGAAGCATCATGATGATCGGTGATGTTATGTAATAAGGCAAATTGGCACACACTGCGACCTCCAAGCCTTCGAACTCATCTTCAATAAGCTTCTTAAGATCAACGTTCATAACGTCGTCATTGATCACTTTGACATTATTGTGCTCGGCAAGTGTTTTTTCCAAAATGGGAATAAGTCTATCGTCGATCTCAATAGCAACGACCTTTTCGGCACGTTTACAGAGTTCGTTTGTCAAAACCCCAATTCCTGGGCCGATTTCTATAACGCCAAAACCTTTCTTGGCGTTGCCCATCTCAGCGATTCTGGGGCAAACTGACGGGTTGATGAGAAAGTTTTGACCGAGTTTTTTCGAAAAAGTAAACCCGTGCTCAGATAATATTTCTTTGATTACACCTATATTTGAAAGATTGTCCATAAAATTCTCCACAGTTTTGATATATTAGATTATATCAAGTGACCGCGATCAAGTCAACAAATATATTAAGCGTTTATTTCATCATTAACGATGTGGATGATCTCTTTCGGCATTTCTTCGAGAAGTTCAGACAGGAATGTCGGATATGCCGTAACGTCTTTGAGCTTATTGATCGGTATCCAACACATATATTCTTTGCCTTCGGAACAAAAGCTGTGACAGTCGATCTCCATAGTTCCTCGAGATCTCATGAGAAAATAAAGGCATATCTCGTGGCATTTATAGCCATCGACTGAGCCATCTCCCGAAAAGAAGGTTTCGTGTATAACGACAAGCCTATCGATATCATAATCAACACCCGTTTCTTCGAAAATTTCCCTCTTTATAGCTTGTTCAGCAGTTTCGCAATGCTTTACAGCGCCGCCTACGGAATAATAATATGGAGAGACATCATTACTCGCCAGCAAAACATGACCGTTTTCTATGATTATTGCGCCTACGCGGTATGAAAACAGTCTGCCATTGCTCTTGTAGCGTAAATCGTTATTAAAGAGATCTTCGTTCATTGTGTCCTCCTCAAAAATATAGGGCATCTGAATTAACAGATGCCCTTGATTTGTAATTATAAATATAAATTACTTGTTCATCATGGAAGCAACTTCGTCAGCAAAGTTGTCTTCTCTCTTAGCGATACCTTCGCCTCTTTCGAAACGAACGTAATCGCTAACCTTGATGGAACCGCCGAGTTCCTTAGCACAGTGGTCAACATACTTGCCGACAGTGTACTGGTTGTCCTTTACGAATTCCATGTCTACGAGGCAGTTTTCAGAATAGTACTTACCAACCTTACCTTCAACGATCTTAGCCAAAACAGCCTCAGGCTTGTTAGCCATCTTGGGATCTTCCTTCATCTGAGCGATCATGATGTTCTTTTCGCTTTCAAGAACTTCAGCAGGAACCTTGGTTCTGTCGAGGTAAGCAGGGTTCATAGCAGCGATCTGAAGAGCTACGTCCTTACCGCAAACAAGTGCATTATCGCCGAGGTCAGTGTCGAGCTGAACCAAAACGCCGATTCTGCCGCCGCCGTGTACGTAAGATACCAAAGTACCTTCCATGCGAACGAATCTTCTGATCTGAATGTTTTCTCTGATCTGCAAGAATACTTCCTGAACCTCTTCTTCGATCGTTCTTTCCGAGTTAACAGACTTGCAAGCCTTCAAAGCATCAACATCAGCGGGATTGCAAGCAATGATAGTCTTAGCGATTGTATCAACCAAGCTCTTGAACTGATCAGTGTTAGCAACGAAGTCGGTTTCAGAGTTAACTTCAACAACAACACCAACGTTGCCTTCAACCATAGAAACTACCAAACCTTCAGCAGCAACACGGCCAGCCTTCTTAGCCTGGGTAGCAAGTCCCTTTTCACGAAGCAAAACTATTGCCTTTTCAAAATCGCCCTCAGCCTCAACAAGAGCCTTTTTGCAGTCCATCATACCAACGCCGGTTCTCTCACGGAGAGCAGCAACGTCCTTAGCTGTGATATTAGCCATAATATGAACATTCCTTTCAAAATTAATATTGTTTAGAATATGGGCAGGTGTTTAATAAAGCGCCTGCCCGATAAAATCTGAATTATTCTTCCACAGGAGCTTCTTCAGCGGTTTCCTCAGCAGCGGTTTCGCCCTGTCTGCCTTCGATAATAGCGTCAGCGATAGCGCCGGAGATGAGCTTTACTGCTCTGATAGCGTCATCGTTGCCGGGAATTACATAGTCAACTTCGTCAGGATCACAGTTTGTGTCAACGATAGCAACTACAGGAATACCGAGCTTCTTAGCTTCAGCAACTGCAATCTTTTCTCTCTTGGGGTCAACTATGAACAAAGCAGCGGGAAGCTTGCCCATGTTCTTGATACCGCCGAGATACTTTTCGAGCTTTTCGATTTCGAGAGAAAGCTGAGCAACTTCCTTCTTGGGAAGGAGTTCGAATGTGCCGTCTTCAGCCATCTTGTGGAGCTGCTCGAGACGAGCGATTCTTGTGCGGATGGTCTTGTAGTTGGTCATCATACCGCCAAGCCATCTTGCGTTTACATAGTGTGCATTAGCTCTGAGTGCTTCTTCCTTAATGGAATCGCCAGCCTGCTTCTTTGTACCTACGAAAAGTACTTCACCGCCGTTAGCAGAAACTTCCTTGATGAAAGCATAAGCTTCATCAAGCTTCTTAACGGTCTTCTGAAGGTCGATGATGTAAATTCCGTTTCTTTCTGTGAAGATGTACTGAGCCATCTTCGGGTTCCATCTTCTTGTCTGGTGACCAAAGTGTACACCAGCTTCAAGAAGCTGCTTCATTGATACTACAGCCATTGTAGTAACCTCCTATTGGTTTTAAAATTTTACTAACCCTCCGTCTGAGTTGACTTGCCTTCACCCAACAAGTGTTGGGACCAACAGCAAAACTCAAACGTGCGAATTGCGGTAATATTATATCACTAATGTGAAAATAATGCAAGTGTTTTCGTATGATCATTTCGACGAAAATTTCCCTATATTTCGCGATTCAGTTGTGCGGTCATACAAGAAATCGTTAGAAATAAGTATCGTGTCCTTTCCGATAAGGTCGATATCCGAGAATTTGATCACAAGATCCTGATCACGGTTTCCGAATCCGAAGAATCTCGGTCTTCCATACACGATCACCGACTTAACGCTTGAATCCTCACTGATCTCAATGTCGTCTACCCTGCCGAGCATTGTGCCTGTTCTAAGGTCAATTACTTCCTTTTGTTTAAGTTCTGATAAAGTATAATTCATAAACTCACCTCGGTCAATAATATGACCGAGGCGGAGTTAATATTATCGCTTAACAATCAGTTTGTTATCCGCACGAGCAGCCCGTTACATCCTCAAGACTTCTCGGGAAGAACTCGCTTGTGGGGAATGTGATCTTCTCGAACAACTCACAGGGTGTTTCTGTCGAAGAGTTCTGAGAGCAAGAGCAGTCCTTTGGAACCTCCAAATTGAAAACAGGAACCATTATAGGAACTCTTCTTGAAAGAGAAATGATCGAGAAGATACCGAGTGTAACAGTAAGATGCTTTCTTTCAGGAATCGTCACAACTTGCTCACAGCTAGCGTCAGTGCAGCAGCTATACGCAGGAACGGTTACAAGCTTAAGGCCCAAAACGATGGGATCTGCAACAGAAACAGAAGCCTTGGGTAAGCTTGAATTAGGACAACCGTTTGCGGTCACAACTCCGTTATCGAGAGATGAGAAGTATTTTGTTCCGCCGTCGGAGCCGAAAAGAATCACCTTTTTGGTGAAGCTCGCTGTGCCGGTCACGGACTGTGCAGGAGAAGTAAGTCCGTCACTTATATCGACCGTTACGTTGAACGTATAAGTAAGGTCAACAGCGAAAAAGCCACAGTTAAACGGAATGGGTTCTACCTGGAAATAAACACTGGTTATCTCAGCGCATCTTGCTTTAACATATGTCGCTTCGTTAACAAGCTCTCTCGACATAGCATCATCAAATGTTATCTCAAGATCTTCTAAACAATCCCTGTCGGAACAGCTATCGAAAATTCGTTCAGCCTCAATTGTAACAGCTTCCTTAAAGCCATAAGGATTTGTACCGAATTCAGCCATATTGATCCTCCTAATAAGTATTAAAGTTTAAAACTTCTCTACATATTATTCAGTATCAAACAGTTTAGTTACTGATTTACGCTTAAAACAGCGTCATTTGTGAAGTTTCGGGCATATCTCCGAATGCGCCCAAGCTTTGAAGCTGTTCGATAACAGTCTTTGATACGCCGGCAGCATTTTGGAATTCCTCTATAGAGATAAAATCTCCGCTCTGAGCAGCTTTATACAGCGATTTTGCAGCATTTTCTCCGACGCCGCTCATTGATACAAACGGCAGTCTCAGCTTTCCGTCTTCAATCTTATATATCGTTGCATGGGACTTATAGATATCGATCGGCAAGAATTCATATCCTCTTGAAAGCATTTCATTGATTATCATAAGCATTTCGTAAACGCCGTCTTCCTTGTCGGAACGGTCATTTCCCTTCTGCTTATATTCATCGAGCTTATATCTTGTCGCAAGCTTTCCGCGTGACGCTGCTTCAGCATCGAAGTCGTCACCGCGAACCGTGAAAAGAGCCGCATAGAATTCTAAAGGCTTGTGTACTTTATACCAAGCAAGACGGATAGCAGCAGTTACGTATGCCGCAGCGTGAGCTTTCGGGAACATATACTTGATCTTCATACAGCTATCGATATACCATTCCGGAACATCATGGTCACGCATGGTCTGCTTCATCTCATCCGTTAAAAGCTTTGGAGCTTTGCCTTTACGGACGATCTCCATGATTTTGAATGATAAACTCGGATCAACACCGTGATATATAAGATATGTCATGATACTGTCACGCGTACCGATAACCTGATCGATGGTGCAGGTGCCGTTCTTGATAAGCTCTTGTGCGTTGCCGAGCCAAACGTCGGTTCCGTGTGAAAGCCCCGATATCTGCAAAAGGTCGGAGAAGGTTTTAGGCTGAGCATCCATAAGCATTCCGCGAACGAAGGGCGTTCCCATTTCGGGGATGCCGAGTGTGCCCGTCTTACTGTCTATATCCTCCGGAGTGACACCCAAAGCCTCTGTCGAAGTGAACAGCGAATATACAGCAGGGTCACTCATCGGAGTTTTTGTGATGTCCGTTCCCGTCATATCCTCAAGATACTTATAAAGCGTCGGCACATCGTGTCCGAGTTCATCAAGCTTCAGGATCGTATCGTGAAGCGAGTTGAAGTCGAAGTGAGTTGTTACGATATCAGAATCGACCTTGTCAGCAGGATGCTGAACGGGAGTGAAGTCATAGACTTCCCTATCGCTCGGGATAACGACCATTCCGCCCGGGTGCTGTCCAGTCGTTCTCTTGATGCCTGTGCAGCCAATTTTCAAGCGTGTAACCTCAGCGGGATGAACGGTTATTCCCCTTTCCTCAAGATATTTCATGACATAACCGTAAGCCGTTTTATCGGCAACAGCGGATATAGTTCCCGCTTTGAACACATTATCTGCGCCAAAAAGCTCTTCAGTATATTTATGTGCGCTCGCCTGATAGTCGCCCGAGAAGTTAAGGTCGATATCGGGAGATTTGTCACCGTTAAAGCCAAGGAAGGTTTCGAACGGAATATCGTGACCGTCACGGTTCATATCTGTTCCGCAATCAGGACAAGCCTTTGGCGGAAGGTCAAATCCGGAACCATATTCGCCCTTGGTAAAGAACTCAGAGTGCTTACAGTTCGGACAAACATAGTGAGGAACAAGAGGGTTAACCTCAGAGATACCCGACATTGATGCAACAAATGATGAACCGACAGATCCACGCGAACCGACCTGATATCCGTGCTCAACAGAATTTGCAACAAGACGTTTTGCAATTACATACAATACCGCAAATCCGTGTTTGATGATTGACGTAAGCTCTCTGTCAAGACGATCGCTTACGATCTTTGGTATAGGATCGCCATAGATCTCTTTAGCTCTTCTCCAACAGATCTCACTAAGCTCTTCATCTGCTCCCTCAATATGAGGGGTAAAAGTACCCTTGGGGAAAGCACGAACCTCGGAATCGATCATATCTGCTATGAGATTGGAGTTAGTGACAACGACTTCATACGCCTTTTCTTCGCCCAAATATGCAAAATCCTCAAGCATTTCATTTGTAGTTTTGAGATATAAAGGTGCCTGAAGGTCTGCGTCATCATATGCTACAGACGTAAGAATACTTCTGAAGATAGAATCTTCTTTATGCAAGAAGTGAA
This sequence comes from uncultured Oscillospiraceae bacterium, assembly GCA_964650705.1. Lineage (GTDB taxonomy): Bacteria > Bacillota > Clostridia > Oscillospirales > Ruminococcaceae > Faeciplasma. The sequence continues at coordinate 8,784 of CAZYUJ010000002.1, read as the reverse complement.
CGTCGCCCGTTGCGACAACAGGCTTACCAAGTTCTTCACCGAGCTTTACGATAGTTCTGTTGAAGTTCTGAAGATCCTCAACACTTGACACACTTCCGTCTCGAAGCATGAATTCGTTATTTCCTGTTGGCTGAATCTCCAAATAGTCGTAAAAGCTTGCTATTTCCTTAAGATCCTCCCATGATTTGCCTTGGAATACGGCACGGAAAAGCTCACCCGCCTCACAAGCGCTGCCGATTATAAGTCCCTCACGGTGCTTGATAAGCTCGGATTTAGGAATTCTGGGGTGTCTGTGATAGTATTTAAGATTAGAATAGGAAACGAGCTTATAAAGGTTTTTAAGTCCGACGAGATCCTTCGCAAGAATGATCTGGTGATAGCTCGGGAGCTTGTTGATGTCAGTATTGCTCAAGATTATATTAAGCTGATCTATAGTTGCGTTTTCATGTTCATCCAAAAGACGGCGGGAAAGAACTATGAAAATGTTCGCATTCATAGTTGCATCGTCGCTGGCACGGTGATGATTGAAGCTGCCGAGGTTAAGAGCCTTTGCAACATTGTCAAGAGTGTGCTTTGCGAGCGACGGTAGCATATTTCTCGAATACGGAACAGTGTCTATATATGTAAAGTTAAATACCTTGTCATGTCTCTTTACGGCAGCTCTGATAAACGAAGTGTCAAAAGAAGCGTTGTGTGCAACCAAAACTGGGTTATCACCGCAAAACTGCATAAACTTTTCGAGAGCCTCAAGCTCTTTCGGAGCACCTGAAACCATTGCGTCGGTGATCCCTGTCAGCTCGATAATTCTTGCAGGTATCGGTCTCTCGGGATCAACAAAGATGTTGAAAGTTTCCACAACATCAAGATTTCTGACCCTGACAGCACCAATTTCGATGATGCGTTCGGTCGCAGCACTGAGACCTGTGGTTTCAATATCAAATACTATAAATTCATCGCGAAGAGAACGGCCATCCGAGCCGATAACAATGTTCGTTTCATCATTTATCTGATATGCTTCGACGCCATAGATAAGCTTGAAATCGCCTCCTGAGGATCTGATATCGTCAACCTGATACATAGCATCCGGGAAGCCTTGACATACACCGTGGTCAGTTATAGCGATAGCTTTCATTCCCCAATCATATGCACACTTTACAATATCCTTTGAGGGGGTTATACCATCCATGACGGACATATTCGTATGGCAATGAAGCTCAACACGCTTGACAGGCGCATCGTCCACCTTTTTAATACGCTTAACCAAGCTTATATCACGGGGCTTGATATTGATCTCATTATCGAAAGTATCATATGTAATATCGCCGCTGACAACGATAGACTTGCCTTTTTTCAAGGCCTCAAGCAACGCTTCGCCTTTTTTTGCAAGTTCAATGATCTTGATCGTAATAGATCCGGCATAATCAGTTATGGCGATAGAGATTATCATTCGTTTTTCGTCTTTTGTGAGCTTTGAATTAACCTCAAAAATATCACCCAAAACAGTCACTTTTCCGCTGGTTTCTGTAATGTCAGAAAGCTTTACAGGCTCAACTGTGCCTTTGATCTCCTTGCCCATTACAACAGTGGCTTCAGGCAATACCTGAACCCCGGAAATATCTATGTTATATGTAATTGAGGAGGAAGGCTCCGCAGACTGTGTAGGTTTGATAGGAACAGCCTTCGGAGTTATGCTCTTTAATAGCTCTTGTTGAATATTGTCGTGAGCTTCACGGTCAACGGACAAAACGCCGTCAAGCTTTATTATCACATGAACACCGAACTGAGAATTGATGATCTTCGGCAGAATGTCTTCAATCCCTGCGCTCTTCAAGAGCGATTCACCGCCGTTTTTAAGAATTATCTTAAGTTCATTACCGTTAAGCTCAAATTCAGCATTGTCCAAGAAACCGTTTATCGGGATCCTGCGCTTTAGTTCGCTAATAACAGCAGGCATTGCGTTAACTCCGAAAAGCTCCGAAGGATACTTTGGCTTTATATAGACCTCTTTCAATCCGAGAACAGGTTTAAGATTTGAGGCGAATTGCTTAAGGTCATCGCTCGAAACTATATGAGAAAACTGAATCTCGATTGCCATTGAGGTCTTGTCCTTAGAAAAGCCCATTCTAAGAATGAAACCGTCTGCAATAGTTTCAGGTATTATATTGTCATAAGCGCCGAAAAACTCGGACACTGTTTTATAGCTCATTTAATCACATCCGTGCTAAAGTTTATTAATCTCGTTCATTAAAGCACTAAGTGCTTCATTTTCAGGAAACTTACCCAAAACCTCATTTTTCTTGAAGATAACAACACATCCGTCACCGCCTGCTAAGCCGATATCAGCTTCTTTGGCTTCACCGGGGCCGTTGACGACACATCCCATTACGGCAACTGTGATATTCTTGTTGATCGATCTTGTTGCTTCTTCAACTTTGTTCGCCAAGGTGATCAGATCGATCTTGGTTCTGCCGCAGGTTGGACAGGAAACAATCTTGACACCCTCGCTTCTGCCGACTGCTTTTAAAATATCAAAGCCGGCAGTAACTTCTTTGACGGGATCGTCAGTCAAAGAAACTCTGATAGTTTCGCCGATACCGTCGCACAAAAGTGAACCGATACCGATCGAGGATTTGATAAGTCCCATATTGTATGTTCCGGCCTCGGTAACACCGAGATGTAAGGGATAATCAGTCATCTGCGAAATAAGTCTGTAAGCCTTGATCATCTTTTGAACATTTGAGGACTTCAAAGAAATCACAATGTCATCAAAATCAAAGCGTTCAAGAAGCTTAACGTGATTCATGGCACTTTCGCAAAGAGCTTCAGGAGTCGGCGAACCGTATTTTGCTAAAATATCTTTCTCCAATGAACCGGAATTCACTCCGATTCGAATCGGGATAGACCTCTTACGGCACATATCTGCAACAGCTTTTACCTTTTCAAGCGAACCAATATTCCCGGGATTGATTCTTATCTTGTCAATACCGCGCTCTGCGGCGCCCAATGCAAGACGGTAATCAAAGTGGATGTCTGCTACAAGCGGAACTGACACCTTCGACTTGATTGCAGGGATAAGTTCGAGCGCGTCATTATCGGGAATAGAAACACGAATTATCTCGCATCCTGCGCTTTCAAGTTGCATAGCTTGTTGTACGTTACCTTCTATGTCAGTTGAGATGACATTCAACATAGACTGAACGTATATGTGCTTGCCATCAAGTGTAAGGTTATTTAACTTTACAGGTTTAACATTTCTCATAACAAATTCTCACTTAAATCAACTTTAGAATATCGAATACAGTTACAACGACTGCCAAGGCAAGCAAAGCGATCATTCCGATCATATGAACGAGTCCCTCGTGCTCAGGCTTTATAGGTCTTCGGAAAATTCCCTCATATATAAGGAACAAAGCACGCGATCCGTCAAGCGCAGGGATCGGCAAAAGGTTGAATATTCCGACGTTAATTGTGATAAACACGACAAGAGATGCTAGGTTAGCAAGCATCACTCCGAAATCAACACCTGTAGCGGTCGAGCCGACGACATCCCCGATAGCGCCAACGATACCGACAGGACCTGAAAGGTCATTAAGACCGTACTTGCCCTTTAAAAGATCGCCCAATGATAGCCAGATCATTCTGGCGACGGATACAAACTTCTTAGATGAATAATTAAGAACTGACAAGGGAGTTACCTTGTCACCGACAACGTAGAAGTCAATATGCAAAGAATTCGTTCCGTCTTCGAGCTTTGTTCCATCAAACTGTACAGCAGGCAAGGTTACCTTCTCGCCGTTACGCAAAACTGTCATCTCAAAGGTCATATCTTCGTCAGACTGGAATTGATATGAAATATCCGTGTCACAGAAAACGGTCATTCCGTTAACTTTGATTATCTTGTCACCAACTTCGAGACCTGTTAGATGAGAAACAGCATCTTCAGATTCAAACTTGGCAATTTCAGTAGTTATTATTGCATCACTGCAAGCAGTAACGATGTTCAAGATCACAAAGCCGAGAATAAGGTTCATTGTTGCCCCTGCAAGTACAACAAGCAATCGTTGCCAAACTTTTTTACGATTAAAGGCTCTCGGGTCAGGGCTATCTGCGTCCTCTCCCTCCATAGAGACATAACCGCCGATAGGAAAAAGTCTCAAGGCATATTTTGTTTCGCCTTTTCCCCAGCCTATGATCTTAGGTCCCATACCGATGGCGAATTCATTAACCTTGACACCGCAGGCTTTTGCGACAAGAAAATGCCCAAGCTCGTGGATGATTATAATAATTCCGAAAATAATAACAGCTATAACAATATAAAGAATAGTCAAGGTCAGTCCTCCGCAAAATTAAAGTGTATCAATAGTATTTCTAACGTATTCTCTTGCCTTTTCATCAGCGCTCAGAATGTCATCAAGCGAACCTACATCTGTATGCATTACCTTATCCAAAGCGCCTGTAACAAGCTTTCCTATATCCAAAAAGCTTATTTTTCCCGATATAAATGCTGAAACCGCTTCTTCGTTCGCACCGTTTACGATAGCAGGAGCAGTTCCGCCGATTCGAGCGGCACTTATACATGCTCTGAGGCAATCAAACGTATCAAGATCAGGTTTATAGAAGCTAAGGGTTCCGTAATCCGTCAAAGAAAGGCGCTTTGTCGGGCAAGAGAGTCTATCGGGATATAAAAGTGCATATTGGATGGGTATTTTCATATCAGGCACACCAAGTTCAGCGATAACCGCGCCGTCATCAAATTCAACAGCAGAGTGTATCACGCTTTCGCGGTGCACGACAATATCGATCATGTCAGGTGTAACGTCAAAAAGCCACATAGCTTCGATGAATTCAAGCCCCTTGTTCATCAGTGTAGCTGAATCAATGGTGATCTTATTCCCCATCGACCAGTTTGGATGAGAAAGCGCCTGTGAAAGAGTAACACCGCATAAGTCTTCCTTGGTTTTTCCGAAAAACGGACCGCCCGAAGCAGTGAGGATTATTTTTGAAAGCTGAGAGCGCTTTGAGCCTTGTAGCGACTGGAATATTGCTGAATGCTCGCTATCAACCGGATAGATGTTAACTCCCTTCTGACGTGCGGCATCCATCACGAGCTTTCCGCCGGCGACAAGGGTTTCTTTGTTCGCAAGAGCGATATCCTTCCCTGCCTCAATTGCAGCAAGAGTGGGCATAAGACCCACCATTCCGACAACGCTGTTCAATACGATATCTGCTTCTTCAAGGGAAGCGAGCTTGCACATTCCTTCCATTCCCGAATATACGGTAATGTTTCTGCCTTCAAGCAGCTTATTTAAGTATACCGCTTTTTCGGTATCAAATATGCACACATAAGATGGCGAAAACCGGTTAATTTGCTCGACTAACTTGTCAACGTTGGACTTTGCAGCAAGACCTATTACTTCAAGTCCGTGCATCTGTGCAACCTCAAGAGCTTGAGTTCCTATCGAGCCGGTTGATCCGAGAATAACTATTTTCTTCATATAATTTTCTCTTTTCCAATTGTAATATCAAAAAGCAGAAAAGGGATAACTGATGTTACCCCGATTTTCCGGAAATCTTCTATTATTTATGCGACTATAACGAGCTGAGTCAGGCAAAAAGCCATAAACGGCGCTACGTATACAACACTGTCGAATCTATCCATAGCTCCACCGTGACCCGGCATTATATTGCCATAGTCTTTGATACCGTATTTGCGTTTGATCAACGATGCACTCAAATCGCCTATCAGCCCCAAAAATGCACATATAGCACCCATGAGTGCAAGCAATACATAGTTAGGAATCTGACCGCCGTCTGTCAAAAACAGATATCCGAACAATACAAACAATAGAGCGTTCGACGCAAAACCGCCGAGCATGCCTTCAATAGTTTTCTTGGGAGAAATATCAGGACAGAGCTTATGCTTTCCGAAAAATGTTCCTACAAAATATGCACCTGTATCCGCAAGCCATGCGCCGCAGAACGTAAGCAACAGATGCTTCCAAGAGTCATATCCGCATTTATTTTCTATTATTGCCAACGACAGCATAGAAACGCTGATCATTATTGTTTGAACAATAACGAGATAGATAGTTTCAAAATTGCAATCATTGTGCGATCTGAACATCGCTGACAAACATATAACAGTATATATAAAACCGATGACTATATATGCTATGTAACCGCTATAGAAGTTTGCGAGAATCGGAACAGACAGCGTGACCAATATCGACGGCAGCAGTATCAAGAGATTTTTCTTGAGTCCTACTGCTCTGATCACTTCATATACCATCAGCGTGCCGATCAATGAAAGAGCGATATTAAAAACGATAGTTGAGTGTAAGCATAAAACTGCGGCCAACAAAACAATGGCAACAGCTGCAGATATTATTCGTGTTTTCATAAATTATAATCCACCAAATCTTCTGTTTCTGTTGGAAAACTCGTCAATAGCGAGCAACAAGTGCTTCTTTTTGAAATCAGGCCAAAGTGTATCGCAAAAATAGAGTTCAGCATATGCTGACTGCCAAATCAAGAAATTAGACAAGCGCTTCTCTCCGCCTGTTCGGATCAATAAATCGACATCAGGTATATCACGGGTATATAATAAAGAGTCAATAAGCTTTTGAGAAACGTCTTCACAGGAGATGTAGCCGTCCTTCGTAAGCCTTGAAATCTCTTTTGAAACATGAGTAATTTCATCTTTACCGCCATAGTTAACAGCGATCGTAACGCACAAGCCAGTGTTATTCTTGCTAGCCTCTTCACACTGTGTCATCTTTGTTTGAAGGCTTTCAGAAAGCAGATTGCGATCACCGATAAACCTAATACGACCGTTTTTCGCTTTATCAGCGCTCTTCATAAGCTCGTCTATATATTCCTCAAACAAATTCATAAGCGTCGAAACCTCTTCGTTGGGTCTCTTCCAATTCTCAGTCGAGAAAGCGTAGAATGTAGCATATTCTATTCCAAGATCATTAATATCATTTACGAGAGCCTTTAGAGTCTCAGATCCTTTTTTATGGCCCTCTGTGCGCTTTAATCCACGCTTTTGCGCCCACCGTCCGTTGCCATCCATTATAAATGCAACGTGACGAGGGACGACCGATTTCTCGTTATTAACGTTTTGTTTCAATTCAAGTTACCTCATGACTTATAAATAATTGAGCTCCATACGTTGGAGCACTTGGGTCAACGACAGAGCTCAGATCAATTATTTTGATATGTCTTAGATCGACATGATCTCCTTTTCCTTGGTGGAAACGGCATCATCAATAAAGCCGACGTATTTATCGGTAAGCTTCTGAATATCCTTATCGAAGTTCTTAACGTCATCTTCAGTGATCTCAGAATTCTTCTTCATCGTTTTGATCTTGTCGTTTGCATCACGTCTGATGGCACGAACTGCGACCTTAGCATCTTCGCCGAGCTTCTTAATATCCTTTGAAAGCTCTTTACGTCTTTCTTCTGTGAGCTGAGGGAAGGTCAAACGAATAACTGTGCCGTCATTAGCAGGGTTGATGCCTAAGTCGCTAGCCTGGATAGCCTTTTCGATCGACTTGAGTGTGGACTTATCCCAAGGCTGAATTACAAGGATTCTTGCATCGGATACAGAAATTGCAGCCATCTGCTGGATAGGTGTCTGAGTTCCGTAATAGTCAACAGTGATTCTGTCCAAAACAGCGGGATTAGCACGGCCGGCGCGAATAGCGGCATAGTCGCTTCCGAGGACTTTAAGGGTCTTCTCCATCTTTTCCTTTGCAACATTCAATACTTCTTTCATTATAGATACTTCCTTTCAATATATATTACTTAACTAATGTTCCGACGTTTTTTCCCATAACAGCATCATAGATGTTATCAGGTCTTGCGAGGTTGAAAACAATGATCGGGATGTTATTATCCTTACACATTGCGGCCGAGGTGCTGTCCATAACGGCCAAGTGCTTAACCAATACCTCATCAAGATCCAAGGTTTCGTATTTAACAGCATCAGGATATTTGTGAGGATCCTTGTCGTATACGCCGTCAACCATTGTTGCTTTGAGCATTACATCTGCTTCGATCTCAGCAGCTCTAAGCGAGGATGCTGTGTCAGTGGAGAAGAATGGGTTACCGGTTCCGCATCCGAAAATAACGACTCTTCCCTTTTCAAGATGTCTTACGGCGCGGTTTCTTATGTAAGGCTCAGCAATCTGCTGCATGGAGATAGCAGTTTGAACTCTTACCTCAACACCCAAGGATTCCAAAACATCAGCAACAGCCAAAGCGTTCATTGCCGTTGCGAGCATTCCGATATGGTCAGCTCTGGTTCTGTCCATGGCGCCGCTTGAACGTCCTCTCCAGAAGTTGCCGCCGCCTACAACGATAGCGAGCTCGACGCCTGCGTCATAGCATTTCTTAATGCTTTCACAAATTCTTGTGATCTCTTCATAGTCAAGTCCGGTCTTCTTTTCACCGGCGAGTGCTTCACCGCTGAGCTTCAAAAGCACACGTTTATAAACAGGTTTCATATTTATACCTCCGATATTCTTCATTTCATATTATACCAATAATATAATACAATAAATCACTCAAAAAGTAAATACAAATAAATAATTTTTAGAAAAAAATAAGCCCCGAAATGGGCGGTACGCATAAGACAGTTAACAGGCACAGCAGTTTTGATCTGCTGTGCCTGTTCTTGTATATTTGACACAATTATGATATAATATACTCAGTTAAGTAAACTGGAATTTGACGGAGAGTATGTATGGATTATTATAAGCAAATTTTCAAACGTAAATC
>CAZYUJ010000001.1:0-241110 GCA_964650705.1 uncultured Oscillospiraceae bacterium | reverse complement strand
GATTATGCTCCTTGATATAATCTCTGTGCATACGCCCCCAACGACCAATAGGTCTATTTTCCTCCGGTAAGCGAATATCGGGAATATAGTAATCACCGCAACGGATATAGTTAAGTTTCTGCATCATATGTACCTCCACAAAAGCGTTTTTACGGGTAAAAAAGAAGCGATACTCGGTTATCAAACCAAGTATCGCTAACTTTTGTTTAGCCAACCCCGTCTGACAGATGCCGTAAAATAGTTAAATTTTTGGTTTAACTGTTTTACGAACACCCATCATTGTGTGGGGCTTTTTTGTTTGTGGGATAGAAAGTAAACCTCAGCCTAGTTTGCATGTTTTTCAAGCTCAGCTATTACATCTAAAAATCTCGTCTCGTTACGAACAAAATCATAAGGAGTCTTTTGCAAATGCAGAAGACAAATTCTTGTATCATTTTCGGTGTGATTCTTGCTGAAGTTACCCGATATATGTTTTGTTCTGTTAACCAACAAAGATGTACGATCAAAAGACTGTTGAGTATCAAACTCAATCGCAAATTCAGCCATCTGCTCGATCGATTCTAAACACTCTTCTTTATTGCCAAGCTTGGCTTGATGGTATGCAATATACCTATAATATTCGGATATTCTTGTTGAGTAAAAACCGTAATCGCCATTTTCGAAAATGAGCTTGTATATGTTTATGCATGTGTTAAACATACTGATCTTTTGCTGACGGGAATAGCCACCACAGCAAATAAGAATATAGATGTTTCGTGTTATAATATCTGCAAGAGCAAGAATATTGCTTTCACATTGTACAGCTTTTTCCTCTCCGTCCAAAATTATCGCCAAAAGCTCGGACTGAGTTATATCATACGACCCTGCCATTTTAGCATATTCTTTTGCCTTTTCTTCATTTCCGAGATAATGATTGGCAAGGCAAATTACTTGAATTGCTAAATGTCGATGCTGACTGTTAGTCGAGTTATTCAGTAAGTTCTCGCCGATTTTTACAGCCTTGAGTTTTTGATCATCGGAAGAATTCTTGCTAATCAACGAATACATCAATTTCACATTTACGGTTTCGTTATTCGGAAATTCTTTATACGCTTCTTCCCAAAGATTCTGATCTTCCCGAGCTTTGCCCTCACTTAACAGCTTTCTGCTCTTTCTTATGTACTCGTCAACTCTCTGATCCACCCTTTCCCGATCAACACCCAGAAGTTCATCAAGTGTGACATCAAAATACAAAGCGATCGCAGGAAGCAATGTGATATCGGGATAGCCTTCGCCTCGCTCCCACTTTCCGACTGACTGTCCTGAAATGCCGAGATGGCTTGCAAGTTGTTCTTGAGTTATTTTTTTGGCTTGTCTGAGTTCCCTGATTTTATCCTTCAATATGATTTCCATAGTGCTTGCTCCTTTAAAATTAAAGTGATAAGCTCTTATCCTATAATTATTATAACAAGCGTATTATGCAGTTTCAAGAACCGAAAAGTTGTTATTTAGTTGTTTTTTACAACCTAGAATATAAAAAGCAGGCTTTGGGGCTCCCCTTGCCTGCTGAATGTTAAATATTCTTAACAAAAATAATCTCAAGCGGTTCGTTTGGGAGAGTGAATCCACCTACCGAGCGGTAACCGAGCCTAGTGTAAAAATGCTGAGCAAATTCGTTTTGCTGGGTTGATGTCATAACAAGTGAAAAGCCTGCGCGTTTCATTTCCTCCTCCCAAAAAGCCACGAGAGCAGTGCCGAAGCCTTGGCGCTGATAAGGTTCTAAAATATAGAGCATATTCATAAACGGAGTATTATCCCAAAAGAGATTATAGCGAAGCCAGCCTATGGAAGTGACGCCATGCTCAGCGATCAAAACTCTGCTGAGGGATATTGATGTGGCAAGCTCGGGCTTCGAGATGTGCTTATCGTGGAATAAAAGAAGATCTATATCGTTATTTGTTGCGTGGCGAATTGTCATTGTTACTTCCTCAATACTTCAGAAACAGTTTTACGATCTTTTTAGCGGTTTTGTATATAGGTGTTTCGAGGGTCTTCTCGGCGTTTTCGAGCTCTTTTCTTATCTCAATATTCTGTGGGCAATGCTTCTCACATTTGCCGCAGCCGACACAGTTGGAAGCTGAGGTGGAATCCTTGCGCATCACCGTGCACATAAAATATTCCTTCATCGAGATAAACCAGCCGTCGGAATAGCGTTTGTTATATGCCGAGAAGGTTCCGGGGATATCAACTCCCTTTGGACAGGGCATACAATATCCGCAGCCTGTGCAGCCGACCTTCATCTTCTCATTTATAGCCGAAACGACATCTTTCAAGAGGGCCTGGTCACGCTCGGTGAGCTCGCCTACTTGAGCCTCACAAGCGCTATTGACGTTATCCTCAACCATTTCAAGAGAATTCATTCCCGAAAGGACACAGGTTACTTCAGGCTGATTCCAAAGCCAGCGGAACGCCCACTGTGCAGGAGTGCGATCTATCTCGTAATCGGCAAAAAGCTTCTTTGCTTTTTCGGGAAGGTTGTTGACAAGTCTTCCTCCTCTTAACGGCTCCATTATCATGACGGGGATGCCCTTTGATGCGGCATATTTAAGCCCCGTTACACCTGCTTGGGAGTTTTCGTCAAGATAATTATACTGGATCATGCAAAAATCCCAATCATATGCGTCGATAAGCTGACAGAACATATCCGAATTTCCGTGATAGGAAAATCCTATCTGACGGATCGCTCCGCTTGCTTTTTTATCCTCGATCCACTCTTTTATGCCGAGATCTTCTAAGCGGTTCCACGACTTGACGTCGGTGAGCATATGCATCAGATAGAAGTCGATATAATCGGTGCGAAGGCGCTTGAGCTCCTCGGAAAATATCTTTTCGACGCTGTCGAGCGAGCTTATCATATAGTGAGGGAGCTTTGTGGCGATGTTGATGTCTCGGCGGATGCCTGTTTTTTCAAGGATCTTGCCCAAAGCGACCTCGTTGCCGTGATAGATATATGCGGTGTCGAAATAGTTGACACCGGCGTTATACGCCGCCATTATTTCCCGTTCGGCTTTGTCGAGGTCGGCAGAGCCGCCCGAATGGGTGAAGCGCATGCAACCGTAGCCGAGGATGGAGATCGGGTTGCCGTATTTGTCATTGCGGTATTGCATAGAGAGCCTCCGAGGTAGAGATCAAGCTTTTCTTCAGGCAGGAAGTATGCATTTGGATTCAGACTGTTGAGTCTGTCACGCTAATGCTCTAGCAAATATCTGCTTCAAGACTTCGTGCGGTATATCCTGTTTCAAATAGATCTGCAGCATTCCTTTAGGGGTGATCTTATAGCCTGATAATTCGTCCTTATGCTGAATTATCGGCTGTGCCTCGATATTGATGTGATCTTTAAAGGGAATGAGCCTGACAAATGACTCACCGACATAATAGCTCGGCAATTTCGCCCACAGCGTTTCTTCGGGTTCAATTGAAGCACTGTCGAAGATAAGCTGTCTTAGATCATTATACATATCAATAATTTCATTCGGGTATTTATCGATGTATTCTTTTACTTGAGTATTCATTTAAACGCTCCCTTAAATTCAAGGTTATCTGTTCTTTGCCGTTGACCTATTCCCTACTCAAAAGTATAACCGTTTCGTCTGTAATTCGTTTAGGTGGGATATCCACTACGGAAATTCGACATATTGGAATTGATCGGTTTGTGGATGTGTGGATTTCTCTCTATCTGTTATTTGCTGTACCGGTTATTTCATCTCCGTCACCGCAGTGGCATAGGATGGTTCTTCTCTCCCTGTGTTTGTTGTGCCGCAGAAACAGTTGTCATAATGTTATTGGCCTTCTTTTTCAAAATAAGAACGATATTTTTTATCAAGAACAATAAGAAATGTTTGATTTTGACCATTTTCAACGGTTGTTACTGAAGCAATACCTGAGCCGCATAAAAAATTTGCAAAGTGATTAGAAATAGAAAATTGAGTATGAATCTCTTCAGGAGTTTGTTGAGGATATTTAGTAATATCTAGTAAAAGATCAAAAGAAGAAATTATTCCAGCATGATCATTAGTTGCTTGTTGAAGTTTAGGGAGCATTTTACACAAAGATAATAAAGTTGATTTATGTGATTCGAGTTTTTTTCTATCGTAAACGAATACTTGATTTTCTGTACCAGACCATAAGCCTTTTTGTAAAAAATAATTACCTTGTTTAAAATCTTCTTTTGTTGGTTTATAAACAAATGTATCTGCAAGAATAGGTTTAAGTGTATTTGCGAACTTATAAAAATCTTCTAAATTTGAAAACATATTTATCTCTCCTTATGTTAAACGATGCACTGTTTTTGAGTATTGTTCAATCAAAAGTTATTTCTTTTCACAGCATATCATAGTATGACAATTCGCTTCAACAATCTTTTTTGATAGTTTGCTGATTTAATATAAATTATTAATATGCTATTGCCTTATAGTATTTCTACATCAGGCTAGTTGATCACTTCACAACACAACTGTTTGACCTATTCAAGTTTGTCGGTCAGTTCATACTCGTTTTCAAATCTTTTGTATGAACAGAAGTGCGGATACAATCGTCGGCCTATTCCCTGCTTAAACAAACCACGCACTCGCAATGAATTGTGCGAGGGAACATATCTGCGGCTCTGCCTTTCGAGAGGGCGAAGCCGTTTTCGCAAAGGTATTTCGAGTCCCTTGCGGCAGTGGCAGGGTTACATGAGATATAGACAACACGCTTCGGTGACATTTTTATGATGGCGTCGAGCGTTTTTGTATCACAACCCTTGCGAGGTGGGTCGATGACGATAACATCGGGCTTCTCCCCTCTTTCAGCGAGGGTCTGAGCGATGGTGCCTGCGTCTCCGCAGATGAATTCGGCATTCTCTACGCCGTTTGCTTTGGCGTTAGCTTTGGCATTTTGTATCGCTTCGGGAATGATCTCGACACCGATGAGCTTTTTGACCTTGTCCGCCATTGAAAGACCGACCGTTCCTGCGCCGCAGTATAGATCCAAAAGGGTCTCGCATCCGCTGAGCTGTGCGTATTCCTTGGCGATCGCATATACGCCCTCTGCGGCAGGGGTGTTGACCTGATAGAACGACTTTGAGGAAATGGTGATCTCGTTTCCGCACATAGTGTCCTTTATCGTGCCGTTACCGAAGAGAAGGATCTCCTCATCGCCCAAAATGACATTTGTATTCTTTGGATTGATATTTAAAATAACGGTTTTGATATCGGGGAATCTTTCGCAAAGATCAAAGACCAAGCTGTTATATGCGTCAGTCTTTTTTGTCACGATGAGGGTGAGCATGATCTCGCCGCTGTGATAGCCTTGACGAAGGTAAATATGGCACAAAAGTCCCCTATTCGTTTGTTCGTTATAAGCTTCAAGCTTATTGAGGTTGTGGTATTTAATGACCTCATCAGCTATCTTGCAAAAGACCTCGGGCTGAATGAGGCAGTCGCAAAACGGGATGACTCTGTGAGATCTCGGAGAGAAAAAGCCGTAATAGGCGTTTCCCATATCACCGGAAACAGGGAGCTGAGCTTTGTTGCGGTATCTCAATTCGATCGGAGACGGCTTGATCGGTTCGAATGTAAGGTCAAATCCGCCGATGCGCTTAAAGCAATCACTTACAAAGCCTTGCTTCGCTTCACATTCAGCTTGATAGGTTATGTGGCGGAAGGAACAGCCGCCGCATTTGTTATATACTTCACAGTCGGGATCAATTCGGCTCTCGCCGCAGGATATAATGCGCTCGACCTTGCCGTAGCAAAGGTTCTTTTGAACCTTCAATATGCGGCAGTCGATCTCGTCTCCCGCCGAGGTGAAAGGGACGAAGACAGCCATACCTTCGTGTCTTCCGACACCGTTCCCCTCGTTGGTGAGGGCGGTAATTTTCAAACGGATGATATCGTTTTTGTTCATTTATTTATCCCTCCCAAAAGCGCGCACGCGGCTTCTTTTCTGGGAATGACAACATCATCGAAGTGCTTTAAGTATTCAAGCGGATATTTCGGATTGAAAAAGCGTTCGAGCTCGTGATTTTTAAGATCAACGATCTTTGTCGAGCCTCCTGCGCCGACGGCGATAATGGTCTGAACCTCTTCCATGATGGTGATGTTATATACGCTTGCTTTGTCCTTCTTCGTCCAGCCGATATTTTCTTGGTTGCCGAGCTGATTTTTCTGTCTGTAAAGATAATATGGGTGATATCCCGTTTCGAGAAGACGAGAAGTTGCATAGTCGATCATATCGGACGCAAGAGCCGAGCTGACGTCACGCTGATCCTGCATAAGATCTGCGGCTCTTTTTATCGACAAAGCGTGGATGGTGACGTTTTCAGGCTGTAAAGCTATTATACTTTCCATTGTGTTCTTGAAGCCGTCGATAGTGTCGGTAGGAAGTCCTGCGATCAGATCGACATTTTTGCAATCAAAGCCGACGTTTTCGGCAAGGCGGTAGCTGTCGACAAACTGTGAAACGGTATGCTTTCTGCCGATGGCTTCGAGAACTGAGTCACTCATCGTTTGAGGGTTGATGCTGACTCGTGTTGCGCCGTTTTCCTTTATAACACGGAGTTTTTCGGCGGTTATGGTGTCCGGTCTTCCTGCTTCGACAGTGTATTCGCGAATGTGAGAAAGGTCGAAACAATCGGCAACCGTTTTCATTATTGTATCAAGGTCATCGGCTTCAAGCGAAGTCGGTGTTCCTCCGCCGAAATAAACGGTGTCAAGTGTAAAGCCGCTATCCTTTACAAGAGATGCGGTATAGCGGATCTCCTCACAGAGCTTTTTGACGTATTCGGGCATGAGCTTTTTGAAGCTGGAGACCGTTTGAGACACAAACGAGCAATAGGCACAGCGTGTGGGACAGAACGGAATCGAGACATATAGACTGAACGACTTATCGCCCACGCCGCTCATTATATCCTCTTGATTCTTGGCAGTCTGATAGGCGATGGATATCTTCTCATCGCTCAAAAGATATTCGGTTTTAAGTCGGTTATATATCTCTTGTTCGGTATATCCCGCTTTGATGAGCTTGTTGACAAGCTTTACGGGGCGAACACCTGTGAGTATTCCCCACTTGGGAGTTATGCCTGTTGCCTTGCTCAGGCAGCGATACATAAGCCTTCCGAGGCGGAACTCGCAATCGTCGTCGAAATCGACAGTTTGATTTGAGAGCTTTTCGCTGAAGGCAGCCTTTGCGCCGTTAACGCAGGCATATACAGTCAGAAGAGTGTTATTTCTTCCTATCATTCTCGAGATGAAGCAATAGTCCCCCTCAAGCTGAGAAGGGACTTCTTCGTTATCTGCAAAAATAAAGTCAAAGGACTTTACGGGGAAAAAGAGCTTGCAAACAGCCTCGAGCTCGTATTTAAAATCGTTGCCTTGAAAAATGAGTGTCATGTGTGTTTATCCTTTATCTTAAGCTTTCCAAAAACGGATTTTCTCTTATTTCTTCGAACATCCAGGCTGATTCGCCGTGACCGGGGTGAACTGTGGCGAACTCGTCTATCGCTTTTAAGCGCGCGATAGAGTTCATAAGCTCTTTGTGATCACCGCCGGGGAAGTCGGTTCTTCCGACAGAGAGACGGAAAAGAGTATCACCGGTGAACATTATTCTGTCTGTCAAATAGCAGACTGAGCCTTTGGTGTGCCCCGGTGTGGAGATGACGGTGAAGGAAATATCATCAAACGTAAGGACGTCGCCGTCGGTAACAGTTGTATATTCAGTGAAGGGTCTTATGGGATAACCGAAATAATCGGCGAGGGAAAGACGGGGATGCACAAGCATATCCTTATCATCCTCGTGAATATAGACGCGGCATCCTGTCTTTGCGGCAACCTGCCACACAGCGTCGATATGATCACAATGCCCGTGAGTGAGCAAGATCGCCTTTAGCTCTCGTCCCAAAAGATCAAGCTTTGTCAGTATCTTTGCGTGATCATAGGGGCAGTCAATGAGGACGGCGCCGTTATTCGCAGTTTCGACGATGTAACAATTTGTTCCGAATGGGCCGAGGTTTGAAAGTTTGTGAACGGACATAGTATGACCTCCTTTTGGGGTGATGTTAACGGGGCAGTCGATAGGCGAAGCCGAGCCGCCGCGACGAAGGAGCGGCGAGCGAGGATCGGCAATCGGCGCCCCGCGGGTTATGAAGCTACTTATTACTTCTGTCGACAGAGATAACGCCGTCGACCTTTTTGATCTTCGCCATGATGTTGGAAAGCTCGGCAGTTCCGCCTACGCTTATTGTGAGCATTGCGCTGAAGTTTCCGTTTTTGAGGGTTCGTGCAGAAGCTTCGTGAGTGGTTATTCTGTGCTCGGAGAGAGTTGCCATAACGTCCATGAAGATTCCCAAACGGTCATATCCGACAACGTCGAGGACGACCTTATAGAAGTTTGAAGCGACCTGTTCCTTAGCCCAACGAACACCTATCCAGCGTTCGGGAGAGGAATCCTTTTGAGTAAGATAGTTGACACAGTCCTTTTTGTGAACGGAAACGCCATGGCCACGGGTCACGAAGCCGATTATGTCGTCGCCCGGCAACGGTGAGCAACACTGTGAGAGCTTTACAACGCAGTTGTCGATTCCGTCGACGATAACGCCGGAGCTGGGCTTTGATTTTGTTGCGCTGAACTCTGTGAGCTTGGGGGTCGTCTGCTCCTGTGACTGAACGTATTTCTTGTTATATTCGTCCTTAAGGCGGGGCAAAACTTTTGAGAGGATAACGCCGCCATAGCCGATAGCGGCATAGAAATCGTCGAGGGAGTCACAGTTATGGCGCTTCATATCAAGCGAGAGGAAGTCTTGCATATCGCTTTCGGGGACACGGATCATATTGCGCTTGAATTCACGCTCAAGCTCTTGTTTACCCTCAGCGATATTTTCCTCACGGCGTTCCTTTTTGAACCAAGAGCGGATCTTAGATTTAGCCTCGTTTGTATGACAGATATTGAGCCACGCACGGTTAGGGCCGTGATTGGGATCTTTTGAGGTGACGATCTCGATGATCTCACCTGTTTTTATCTGATAATCAAGCGGTACGAGCTTTTTATCCGCTTTCGCACCGGTCATCCTATGGCCGACCTGTGTATGAATAGCATAGGCAAAGTCTATAACGGTTGAGCCCAAAGGAAGCGAGATGACATCGCCCTTAGGAGTCATTGCGAAGACGTCTTCGGGAGCGAGATCCTCTTTGATTGCACGAACGATATCCTCAGCATCATTAGATTCCTGTTGAGTATCAAGGATCTGGCGAACCCAATTAAGGCGGTTATCGAACTTATATTTGCCCTTCATGCCCTCTTTATATTTCCAGTGAGCAGCGATACCGAATTCGGCGGTGTGATGCATATCCCAAGTTCTGATCTGAACCTCGAAGGGGATACCCTCACGGCCTACAACGGTAGTGTGCAGGCTTTGATACATATTCGCCTTCGGAGTTGAGATATAATCCTTGAAGCGGTTGGGAATGGGCTGGAACATATCGTGAATAATGCCAAGAACGAAGTAACACTCTGTTACGTCATTAACAATTACACGAACTGCGTACTTGTCATAGATCTCTTCGAAGCTTCTTCCCTGCTCATAGACTTTTTTATAGATGCCGTATGCCGATTTAACTCTGCCCTCAATAGTGGGAACAGGGTCAAAATCGTTGGCAAGACGGGCTGATATCCTCGATTTGATTAGCTGGATGAACTCTTCACGCTCCGCCTTGCTTTTTTCGAGCATCTGCTCTATTTCGTTATAGGCATAGGTATCCAGATAGCTAAATGATATATCTTCAAGCTCTTCTTTAAGCTGGCGGATACCGAGGCGGTTTGCCAAGGGAACGAAGATGTTCATCGTCTCCAAAGAAACGACACGGCGCTTTTCTTCCGACCTGAACCCAAGAGTTCGCATATTGTGAAGGCGGTCGGAAAGCTTTATGATGATAACACGGATATCCTTTGCCATTGAGAGGAATATCTTTCGGATGTTTTCAGCCTGTTGTTCCTCTTTTGAATAAAGGGCGATCTGTTCGAGCTTTGTAACGCCGTCAACAAGGTTTGCAACATCCTCTCCGAAGCGCTTTTTTACGTCATCAAATGTGGCTACGGTGTCTTCGACAACGTCGTGCAACAAAGCAGCACAAATGGTGTCGGTATCCATGCCGAGACCCACAAGGATATCGGCAACGGAAAGAGGGTGAGTGATATATGGCTCGCCCGATTCACGCTTTTGCTCTTTGTGCATTTCGTTTGCAAATTCATAGGCGGCACGGATCTTGGTGACCTGATAGTTCTTGTCCGAGCTTTCGAGCTTTTGTACCAAGCTTTCGATTGTGATGTGAGAGGGTATAGACATAAATTGTCCTCCGAAAAAAGATAGATTTATAATAAGCTTCTGAGTCTTGTCAGCGTTTCGCTTGATTCAATGTCAACACGAGATGTCGGTGTGCTCAGTTTTATAAGATGAGTCTGATTTGAATGAGTGATGAGTCCTGTTTCCTCGAATGCCCTCAAAATGACTTTGAGCTTGAAAGCGTTCATATCGCTTGTAACAAGCCTTGCATATAGAGCTTCAAAGGTTGTGGGCGAGCCAAGAGATGCAATATACTTATACACCGCAACAAGCTCTTCACGGTTGGGGTTGCCCTTTGCAAGCACTTCTTTGGGTTGGGATTCGGCACGCACAAAACGCTCATAAGCGTCGACTGCTGCGAAATAACGATCCTGTTTGACGCCGTGAAGCCTTGAATCAACAACTCTGAGGGAAACGCTTTTGTTCCCTCTGAACTCGTGGACACTAAGGTTGACCATCAGGTCGATCTTGTCCCCTGCTCTATAGGGAAGCTCGGCGGTTTTCGATTTGAACATCAGAGCCTGTACCTTTGTCTCACCGAACCAAAGCTCAAGCTTTGTGTGCTCACCGTTTTTCAGCGGGATGACCGCCCTTATTTCAGCGCCGGAAACAGCAAAGATCGGTTCGGGGTTTTGAGTGCCGAAGGGCTCGATCTTCAAGAGCTCCTCGACAAGATTGACGTTTATATCTGTGCTTTTCAAAAGCTTGTCTGCGTGGATAGTCATTTTGGGCATGGATCCGTGATTAATGCGAGCGTATTCCGAAACCGTTTGACGGAAAGCGGGAATGTTGGAATCCTCTATTGTCAAGCCCCCTGCACATTCGTGGCCGCCGTATTTGACCAAAAGCTCACGGCAATTATCGAAGCACTTGAAGATGTTGAAGCCGGGCATACTTCTTGCTGAACCTCGGGAAATGCCGCCATCGCTCGAAAGGACGATGACAGGCTTTTCGTACTCCTCCATAAGCTTTGAGGCGACGATACCGATGACACCGTGGTGCCAGCCCTCACCCGAGACGATCAAAACTCGCTCGTTTAAAATTGATGGCTCTTCATCTATTTGATGCTTTATCTGTGACAAAATGTCTGATTCGCAGGATTTTCGCATATCGTTAAGACGGGTAAGCTCACGGGCTAAATCGCGAGCGGATTCATCCTCGGTGATGAGGCAGTCAAGAGCTGTTATGGGAGAACCGAAACGTCCCGAAGCGTTGATCCTCGGAGAGATGCCGAAGGCGACAACTCCCGAATTTATGTTGTCGATATCTACCCCGCTGTTTTCTATAAGGGACAAAAGACCGTAATTCTCGGTATTTTTCATAAGCTCAAGGCCGTATTTGACGATGGTTCGGTTTTCACCGACAAGCGGAACGACATCAGCGACCGTTCCGATCGCAACGAGGTCAGCGTATTGCTCGAGAACCATATCATAGCTGCCATAGTCAAGTGCGGCGCAAAGCTTTAATACGACTCCCACTCCGGCTAAGCTTTTGAAAGGCGATGGACATCCCGCACGGTGAGGGTCAACTACTGCCAAAGCCTTCGGAAGAGTCTCAGTTGGCTGGTGATGATCGGTTATTACGAGCTTTATTCCCAAAGAAGCGATATATTCGGCTTCCTCAACAGCGGAGATTCCGTTATCTACGGTTATTATCAATGACACGCCGTTTGATGCTATCTCATCGATAGCTTTTTTGTTAAGGCCGTAGCCTTCCTCACGCTCGGGAATATAGGCACAGACCTCAGCCCCCATGGCGCTTAGGTAGCTGTGCAAAACTGCGGTCGATGTGATGCCGTCGCAATCATAGTCGCCGTAGATACAGATAAGCTCGCCTGATTCGACCGATTCGTTTATCGCCTTGACGGCGGCAGGCATATCAAGAAGCAAAAACGGGTCGGAAAGTTCTTCACAGTTGAAGAAAGCGGCGACGTCATCAAGCTCCTGTACGCCGCGAGCCACCATGACCTCAGCCACAAGGCGGCCAAGATCGGTGCGCTTGGTTATATTATTCACTTTTGCCTCATCAGGCGTTGATACGACCCATTTTTTCATATGTAGCTCCAAGTAGATTATTCAGCAAAATTGCGCTATTACTCCAAATTAAAATAGATAATATATTCTATCACATAATTTTAAAATTGACAAGGGGGGAGCGAGCAGTCGAGCGATGGAGCCGAGGGGCGCCCGAAGGGCGCCGGCGAGGAGCATCGATCGGCGCGAGCGGCGGGCTAAAAATATTGTTGCAATCTAGATCGGAATATGATAAGATTAAATTACACAGAATAAAGGAGGAATGTATATGGATCATGTAATGGTGGTCATGTGGGGAATAGTTCTCATCGTGTCGATCATTGCCGAAATTGCTACTGTTCAAATGATTTCGATCTGGTTTGCTTGTGCATCGCTGTTTTCGCTGATACTTGCTTGTATCAACGCTCCTTTGTGGGCACAGGTTGCTGTATTTATCGCGGTAACGGTGATATTGCTGATCTTCACAAAGCCTTTTGTCCGCAAGATCCAGGGCAAGACTTCAAGAACAAACGCTGACATCAATATCGGCAAAACCGCTGTTGTAACAGAGGATATTAACAACGCTCTTTCAACCGGCAGAGCGACCGTTTCGGGTGTATCTTGGATGGCAAGAAGCCTTGACGGAAGCGAGATCTCAAAGGACAGTGTTGTTATCATCAACGATATCGACGGAGCAAAGCTCATCGTATCCATAGAAAAATAGGAGGTTATTATGCAATTTATCATTATCGCTGTTATTTTACTCATACTTATTTTAATTATTGCAAACTTCAAGATCGTGCCACAGGCACAGGTTTATGTTGTTGAGCGCTTGGGTGCATTCAACAAGGAGCTTCACACGGGGCCTCACCTCATAATCCCCTTCATTGACAGAGTTGTTAAGAAAGTTTCCATCAAAGAGCAGGTTGCTGACTTTAAGCCTCAGCCTGTTATCACGAAGGATAACGTTACCATGCAGATAGACACCGTTGTGTTCTTCCAGATCACAAATGCAAAGCTCTACACTTACGGTGTTGAACGCCCGATGGCAGCGATCGAGAACCTTACTGCTACCACACTCCGAAACATCATCGGTGAGATGGAGCTTGATGCAACACTTACATCAAGAGACAACGTCAACTCGAAGATCACCATGATCTTGGATGAAGCAACCGACCGTTGGGGCATCAAGGTCAACCGAGTTGAGCTCAAGAACATCCTGCCCCCGAGAGAGATCCAAGACGCTATGGAAAAGCAGATGAAGGCAGAGCGTGAGCGCCGCGAAAAGATCTTACAGGCTGAGGGTGAAAAGAAGGCACAGATCTTGGTTGCGGAAGGCGAAAAGGAATCAAAGATCCTTAAGGCTCAGGCAGACAAGGAAGCTGAGATCTTAAAGGCAGAAGCTGACAGACAGGCTGAGGTTTTGCGTGCTGAGGGTGAGGCTTTGGCTATCGAAGCTGTTCAGACCGCTTTGGCAGAGAGCATCAAGAAGCTCAACGCAGCATCTCCTTCCGAGCAGGTCATCGCACTCAAGAGTCTTGAGGCGTTCCAAAAGGCTGCTGACGGCAAGGCTACAAAGATCATTATCCCCAGCGAGATCCAGTCTCTTGCGGGATTAGCAACAAGCTTTAAGGCTTTGACCGATAGCGATA
This sequence comes from uncultured Oscillospiraceae bacterium, assembly GCA_964650705.1. Classification (GTDB taxonomy): domain Bacteria; phylum Bacillota; class Clostridia; order Oscillospirales; family Ruminococcaceae; genus Faeciplasma. The sequence goes on along the minus strand of CAZYUJ010000001.1, from coordinate 227,092 downwards.
AATAATATGACAAAAAGCCCCGCAGGCTTTGAGCTTGCGGGGTGTTTTTTATGTATCAGCGGCGATTTCGACGCGCGTGGGTGCCCGAAGGGCGGCGAGTGCGCGGCGGCGGAGCCGCGGTCGGGTCAGAGCTTTGAGATCTCGTTGCGGGCAAACTCGGCATACATTCTGCCGATGAATTCGGCGCCCTTCTCGGTGGGGTGAACGCCGTCCTGGGCAAAGGATATCGGATCGTCACCGATGAACGCAGAGTTCAAAAGTCCATCTGTGGGAAGATATACACAAGCATATTCACGGGCGAGCTTTCTGATTATCTCGATCTTTGGGGCTAAGTCCTCACGGAAGTGAAGCTTATCTTCAACGGGGATCAAGAAAGGTTCGATGATCATTATCTTTGCGCTTGTCTTTTCCTTGATAGCGTCAAGGACTGTTCTGTACTGAGCCTCAAAAACATCGTTGGGGAGCCAATTGCGGTCGCCTGCCATATGCCAAACGTCGTTGATGCCGATGAGGATCGAAACGAAATCGGGCCGGATCTCGATGAAATCAGATTCCAAACGGTCAACAAGGTCAGCGACCTTGTTGCCGCCGATGCCGCGGTTTATAAATTCGAACTCCTTGTCGGGGAACATTTCCTTTATGTAGTCTGAAGCGAATTTGACATAACCGTGGCCAAGAGAATAATACTCTTCATAATTTCTTCCCCAGTCGGTTATAGAGTCGCCTTGAAACAGAATGCGTTTCATGTTTGTGTCCTCCTTTAATTTAACGGATATTTTTTAAGGTTCGGAAGTTCATCCAATGTAAGTGTGTATTCGCTTTCATAAGCTTTGATGAGCATGGACTTTTCGGTATATCTTTGGCTTATATAAGGGCCGTCGTCGATAACGAAATCGCCCACCCAAGTGCCCCAGAAGAGCCATCTTGCGTTAGCTTTGAACATTTGCTCAGGATCCATTACAACGCCGTTTTCACTCAGAGCGATGAGCTTTGTTTCGCCGTAACAGGAAGCAGCTTCGGCAAAGGTGCCGCTATAGCTTGAATAGTCGTGCTCGTCAGCATAGATGTCCCAAGAAACGATATCGACATATTCATCTCCGGGATACCAATCGGCACTTTGTCCGTTCCACATCCAAATGAGGTTTGTCAAGCCGTGTTCATTTGTGAGCTTATCATACATCGTTCGCCAAAGCTCGATATAGCTTTCGGGACTGCAATCGCCCCACCAGAACCAGCCGCCGGATGCTTCGTGCAAGGGTCTCCACAAAACGGGAACACCGTCGTCACAAAGGCGCTTGAGTTCGGATGCGATGTTGTCGATGTCTGCCATCAGATAATCGTATCCTATGGTGTCCTCACCGTTCATGATCTTGTCGAGGTCAAGAGTCGTATTCTCAGCATAGAAGGTGTTCCACCAATTCGAGCCGTCTTTTTTATACTCTGCGGGAGTATTCCAATGCCAGCATATCTGAACGATTCCGCCTGCGTTGTGATACCAATCGTGAGCGACCTCGACCGTTTGGCAGGTGGCGCCGTTTTCACGGTTAACAAGAGAATAGTTCATCATGTCAAGGCCCAAAACCGCGAAGTTTTTGCCTGTTGCAAACTCTATCGCTTTATATTCGTTGGATTCCCTTCCCTTATCGGCAAACTGACCTGTTAAGCTGTATTTGCCGTAGATATCGCAGAGGAATTTATATAGGCGCTGAGTGTTTTCGTCAGCATTTGGGTTTGAAAGGGATGCTGTTACATTATAGGTCTCGTCAGTTATAACGGTACTTTTTGTCACTGTCAAGCTATCATAATTGACCCAGCCCCAGCTCGGGATTATGGATATATCGTGCTGACCCTCAGAAAGGTATACGTTCCTGATGTCCGAAAAATCGAGTTCGTTAGCCTTGTAGCAATAGAGATAGCCGACGCTTTTTCCGTCAACAGAAACTTCATTTATCTTGTTAACGTCTTGTGTGTAATATCCAAAGGAAAGATCATACATTCCTTCGTTTTCGATATTCACCTTAAAGGTGAGCATATCACCGTTTTGCTTCGAATTTACGCCTTTCACGCAATATCCTCCGGAGTATTGATTTCCTGCTGATACGGTTGCTGAGCCGGAAAGAACGCCGTCCTCAGCTTCATAAAAAACAGAAAAATCGGATGGGATGTCCCCTCCCGTTAAGGGGGTGTCGGTCAGCGAAAGAGAATCGTTAAACTGAGTTCGTTTTTCGCCGAAGCTTGCATCTATTGCGGATTTTGAGCATGCAGTTGCAAAAAGCATTGTCAAAATCAGCGCAAATGCTATCAGTCTTTTCATGTCGGTCAAACCTTTCATTACTTAAATCTTATATTTTCGGAGCCGAATATATTTATCAGCTCTTGAAGAGATTCGTTTGAGATATCGAGTGTGCTTGCATCCTTGACGGACGTGAGCTTTTTCATATCCTCGAGCCAGACGGTGAGCTTGGCGTTGCCCGAATATTTGTTTGAAACGGTTCTTAGCAAAGCGATACCGTCCTTATCGGACGATCTCAGGCGGACACACAGTGTGCGATTCTTTTGCGATTTCATATGGTCGCTTATGCTTGTGATGCTGTCAGCGAGGATCTTTGGATCTTCTTCGTCCTTGAAGCTGAGTTTTCCTGTGATGACAAGCTTTTCGGATGGATTAAGAAGATTTTTCGATCTGTCATATACGTTCGGGAAAACGACTACCTCGATATTTCCCGTCGTATCTTCGATATCGGCAAAGCACATCTGGCGGTTTTGCTTTGTGGTCAGCATCTTTTTGTTTCTGAAAAGACCGATTATCGAGACCGTATCACCGTCACGGAAGCCTTTGAGCATCTCCTTTGAATTGTCAAATATCTTTCTTACGGTTGCCATTCCGCCGGTTGTGAGCCACGGGTTATATTCACTCAGAGGGTGTCCCGAAACATAGATCCCGACAGTTTCCTTTTCCATCTCCAAAAGCTCGGAGAAGGAAAACTCTTCGGCATATGGGATCTCGATAACGGATGCTCCCGACCTTGGATCGCTGTCATCGGAGAAGCCGAAAAGATCGAGCTGGCCGTCGAGATTATAGCGTTCACGGTCGGCAACGGCATTGAGGATAAGGTCATAATTTGTCAGCATCTGACGGCGGTTTGTCGGGAAAGAATCGAATGCACCGCTCATTATAAGGGCTTCTATCGCACGGGAGTTGAGCTCGCGCCCATACATTCGGGAAATGAAATCATAGAGCGAGACAAAGTTTCCGTTTTTCTCACGCTCGGCAATGAGGTTTTGGATGATTCCTTTGCCCAAGCTCTTGATCGCCAAAAGTCCGAAACGGATCCCCTCGTCGGTCACGACAAAGGATTCATAGCTTGCGTTGACGTCGGGACAAAGGATCTTGATGCCCTTTGCCTCACACTCTTCGCTGTATTCGATAACTTTCGATAGGTTGTCCAAAACGCTTGTCAGAAGCGCCGCCATATATTCTTTGAAATAGTGGAGCTTTAAATATGCTGTCTGATACGCAACGGTGGCATAGGCTGCGGCGTGAGATTTATTGAAGGCATATGACGCAAACGACATCATTTCATCAAAAAGCTCATTTGCGACGTTTTCGGGGACACCGTTTGCTATACATCCGACACAGTTAACGCTGCCGTCGGGGTTGGTCTCACCGTAAACAAACGCTTTACGCTCGGCTTCGAGGACACTGTGCTTCTTTTTAGCCATAGCACGGCGAACGATGTCAGCTCTGCCGAAGGTATATCCTGCGAGTGAGCGGAAGATCTGCATGACCTGCTCCTGATAGACGATGACACCGTAGGTGACGTCCAAAATCGGCTTCAGGAGCGGGGTTTTATATCTGATGTGAGAGGGGTTGTGACAGTTGTCGATATATTTTGCTATCGAGTCCATCGGGCCCGGTCGGAAAAGGGAGATGACAGCGATAAGGTCTTCAAGGCTTTCGGGGCCGAGGCGCATTATTGTCGAGGTCATTCCGCCCGATTCAAATTGGAACACTCCGGCAGTATCGCCCTTTGAGAGCATTTTGAAAACGCCCTTGTCATCATAAGGGATATCGGATATATCAAAATCGGGATCGGTCTTGTGAATAGAATTCACACAATCACGGATCACGGTTAAGTTGCGAAGTCCCAAAAAGTCGATCTTCAAAAGTCCCAAGCTTTCGACAGCACCCATGGCATACTGTGTGACGAGCTGACCGTCATTAGACTGAAGCGGAACGTATTCGACAGTCGGTTTTTCTGTGATCACTACTGCGGCGGCGTGAGTCGAGGTGTGTCGGGGCATATCCTCGATCTGTACTGCCATGTCGCAAAGCTCGTGGATCTGAGCGTCCCCATAATACATCTCTCGAAACTCTTTGCACTTTTCCTTAGCCTCGTTAATGCTCATACCGAACGGCACGGCCTTTGCGGCACGGTCGGCAAGGCTATAGGGCAAAGCCATCGCACGGGCGCAATCACGGATCGCGTTGCGAGCCGCCATCGAGCCGAAGGTTATGATCTGTGCCACGTGGTCAACGCCGTATCGGCGCTTGACATAGTCGATAACGTCCTGTCTTCCCTCGATGCAGAAGTCGATATCGAAGTCGGGCATGGAAACACGCTCGGGATTCAAAAACCTCTCGAACAAAAGGTTATATTTTAAAGGATCAATTCCTGTGATGCCGATGCAATAGGCGATAAGGCTCCCTGCGCCCGATCCTCTTCCCGGGCCGACGGGAATTCCGTGAGTTTTGGCATAGTTAATGAAGTCCCAAACGATGAGATAGTAATTGACATATCCCATTTTTGAAACGACGGAAAGCTCGTATTCAAGGCGGTCGATCGCTTCTTTCGAGGGGTCGCCATAGAGCTTTTTTAGTCCGTCAAAGCTCATTTTTCGAAGGAAGGCTTCGTTGTCGGTAACACCCTCAAGCGAGAAATACGGAAGCTTTGTGTGTCCGAAATCGAAGTCGAAGCTGCACTTTTCGGCAATTTCGAGAGTTGATGCCATAGCATCCTCGTGACCGATGAAGCACTCACGCATTTCTTCATACGACTTGAAATAGAACTCGTCATTCGGGAAGCTCATCGCATCGGGGTCTTTTATGGTCGTGTTAGTCGAGATGCACATCAAGACCTTTTGGGCGGCGGCATCTTCACGGTTGATATAATGAGCGTCGTTGGTTGCGACGGGCTTTATTTTCAGCTCACGGGCGAGCTTATATTGATAGGGCAAAATAGCGCGCTGTTCGCTGAACTCCTGGTTTTGAACCTCTATATAATAATCCTCTCCGAAAAGGGATCTATAGCGCAAAGCGCACTCTTTTGCGGCTTGATAGTCGTTATTGGTCAGGTTCCTCGCGACCTCGCCGGCAAGGCATCCCGAAAGGCAGACAAGACCTTCGTGATAGTTTTCCAAAAGCTCGAAGTCGATTCTCGGACGGTTATAAAATCCGTCGATATAAGCCATTGAAACCAAGCGGCAGAGGTTTTTATAGCCGACCTCATTTTTGCAGAGCAAAACGAGGTGATAGGGTGTCATGTCAAGCTTGCCCGATTTGTCGAAACGGGAACGGGGTGCGACATAGACCTCGCATCCGATGATCGGCTTTATCCCCTCGCGTTTACATTCGTTATAGAATTCAACCGCACCGTAGACGTTGCCGTGGTCGGTTATGGCGACAGCGCTCATGCCGAGTTCCTTTGCACGCGAAACAAGCCGCTTGATGCGGCAGGCGCCGTCAAGCAGCGAATATTCGGTATGAACGTGAAGGTGGACAAAGTTCGGCATTGGGTTCTCCTTTGTGGCGGGAAGGGGTCCGCACAGGGTGCGGAAGGGGCCCGCCGGGGTGGAAGGAAGTTTTTAAACGCTGATGAGGGAGCGAGGCGTGGAACGCCGCCGCACGGAGTGCGAGTGGCGTTTCGTGCCGAGCGGAGTTAAACAGTCTTTTTTGAAAGCTCGTCAGCTATTTGCTCAAGGCGCTTGAAGCGATGGTTCGCACCCGATCTGGACAACGGCGGGTCAAAAGCTTCAGCGATCTCAGCGAGTGTGAAATCCGGGTTTTCAAGACGCATTTCAGCTATCTCACGGAGCTCATCGGAGAGCTGAGAAAGTCCGCCCTCACTCCGTTCGATAACGGATATAGCATCTATCTGACGCTGAGACGAACGCGACTGTTTTTCAGCGTTTGCAATATCACAGTTAGCGGCACGGTTAACATGATTTCTCACGTCCTTTAGGATCTTGACATTCATTATCTCCAAAGCACTCAAGGGAGCGCCGATGAGCGTCAGAACATCCTCGATATGCTCGCTTTCCTTTAAGTACATGATGTGTGAGGATTTTCTTTGAGTGTATTTTCCCAAGATCCCCAAGCGGTCGATGAACATCTGACCGAGATCGTTACAAAGGCAAAGCTGACTCATCACGAATTCGAGGTGATATTCACTTTCAGGCTTCAAAACGCTTCCACAGGTTAAGAAAGCGCCTGCAACGAAGGCGCCCAAGTCCTTTTCTTTCGGAAGCTTATTATCCGAAAAGAAGCGCGACGGATGGTTGGGATCTATCCCAACTCTTTCAAATACTGCACGGCAAAGCGAGGGCTTGTCTATTCTTAGAGAATGAAGTCTTGGTCTTCCTCGCTTTTTTATCTCAGTGACGGTTACTGTCTTTTCATTTTCGGTTGCGTGATTCACCAAGCGGATGAAAAGATCACGGACAACATCATTTTCCGTTTGGAAGATTATTTCGTCGCTTTCAAGCGTGTTGCAAAACAAAAGCATGCCCAAAAGACAGGCGTCACAGCGCTTTCTGCCCGTGATGCTGCTCGCAGCTTCGGATTTAACTTTATATGAAAATGTTTCTGTGTTTGATACTCTTGCCATAATTTAAAACTCAATATGTCTGTGTTCCTGTCTTACATTAAGTCCTTTTTCTTTGAGTGCTTGTGCCAGACGTCTTGCGAAGCTGACGCTGCGATGCTTTCCGCCTGTACAGCCAAACGCTATTGTGAGGCGGAACTTACCCTCCGACTTATATAGAGGGATAAGATATGTAACAAGGTCTTCGAGCTTTGAAAACAAAGTATTTGCTTCATCAAATCCGAAGACATAGTTATATACGTCGTCATCTAATCCTGTTTTGTGCTTCAGGTCTTGGATATAGAAGGGATTCGGCAGGCATCTGACGTCGAAAACAAGGTCAGCGTCCTTGGCATAGCCATATTTGAAGCCAAAGGAGATGACGTTTATGATCATTCCCGATTCACGTTCAAAGAAGACCTCACGGAGCTGTTCTTTAAACTGTGCGACCTTTAGATTAGTCGAATCTATATAAAAATCTGCGATATCACGAGCGTGGGCGGTTGCTTTTCTTTCTATGTCGATTGCAGCGACAAGATTGCCCGAAGCCTCGGCATCAAGAGGGTGCTTGCGGCGTGTCTCCTTATAGCGTGAAAGGAGCTTGTCGTTATCGCAATCAATGAACAAAATGCTGACATCGACTCCTGAAATTTTCAGCTCATTGACGCTATCCTCAAGACGGTCAAACATTTCACCGGAACGCATATCGACAGCGACAGCTATTTTGTCGATCATCGAGTCGGAATTTGAGATGAGCTCTGTGAATTTAACAAGAAGCTCAGGCGGCATATTGTCGATGCAGTAGTATCCCATATCCTCGAAAAAGTTTATGGCGCTTGATTTTCCCGCGCCCGACATTCCCGTTACGACAACGATCTTCATTGATTCACCTTCTTTATATTACATATCCTTGATCAGCTTGACCTCACATTCAAGGTCATAGCCGGTTTTTTCTTTGACGATGCGCTTAACGTCTTCGATAAGTGTGATTATGTCGCTTGCTGTGGCACCGCCCTTGTTGATGACAAAATTGGCGTGCTTCTCGCTGACCTGTGCTCCGCCGACCGAATATCCTTTCAATCCGCTTTGCTCGATAACAAGACCGGCATACGTCCCTTCGGGGCGTTTGAAGGTCGATCCTGCGGAAGGATACTCAAGCGGCTGCTTGTCTTTTCGGCGTAACATCAATTCATCCATCTTTGATCTGATCTCGCACTTGTCACCTTCGGTCAATTCGACGGTTGCAGATAAAATTACATAGTCAGCATCGGTGAAAACGCTTTTGCGGTAGCTAAGATCAAGCTGATCGGTTGTAAAGGTCTTTAGCTTGCCAAGGCTGTCGACAGCGGCGACCTCTTTGACGACCTGCTTCATCTCGCCGCCGTATGCACCGGCGTTCATATATACAGCTCCGCCGACAGTTCCGGGGATGCCGTATGCGAACTCAAGGCCTGTCAAACCGTTATCCAGTGCGGTTTGGCAGAGCTTTTTAAGAGATGCTCCCGCACTTGCGGTAAGCTTGTTGCCGCTTACAGATATATCTCCCATTTCGTGAGAAATGATGAATATGACTCCTCTGAATCCCCTATCCGTGAAAAGGACGTTTGTGCCGTTGCCGAGGATGTATGTGTTAAGTGATATCTCTTTACACTTTGAATACATCTCGATAAGAGCATCGGCGCTGTTGGGATATATGATCATGTCGCACCTGCCTCCTACCTTGAAGGAGGTGTGCGAAGATAGCGGTTCATATATTTGGATCTTGCAGCCGTATGATGCCGCCATGGATTTGATCAGCGACAGCTTTTGTGCGTGGTTCATCAAATTCGTTCCTTTCGGGTTATATATCTAGGTTTGGATGCTTTTTAAGAATCCTTTGGCGAAGAGTTTCCCAATTCGAGTTGACGATAAGGTGTGTCGGGAAATCAAGCTCACGAAGGATCTGTTCGGCAACGGGCGTTGAACCCACTTCCGTCCAGAAATGAGCGTCGGAATTGACGATCACGGGGACCTCAAGCTTCTTACAGAGCTGCAAAACAGGTATGACGGTCGTTTTCGCGCCCGGCTTGCGGTTTATTGAGCTTTCGTTGATCTCGATAAGCTTGTCGTATTCCTTGAACGCTTTTATCGCACGCTCGTGCTCAAAGGGGAAGAAATCGGTGGTCGGGTGACCGATAACGTCGATATACGGATTCTGAATAGCCTTAAGATATCCGTCGGTGACAACTCTCGGATCGGCAGGAGCAAAATCAGGGAAGGTGTATTTATGATATGATGCCACGACCCATTCGAGCTTTTTAAGCTCGTCATCGGTCATATCCAGATCGCCGTTATAGTTATATATGTTGACCTCAGCACCTTTAAGAACGGTAACTCCGTGAATGGTGCGGGGCAAAACTCTCAAATTTCCGAAGTGCCAATAGTGAGGAGAATCGGGCATTTGCATGGCGTGATCAGTCATTGCGATCGCTTTAAGTCCGATCTCACTCGCGTGAAGGCAGTTTTCGGTTATGGTTGAATAGGCGTGTGTTGACGCAATGGTGTGCGTGTGCATATCTGCTTGAATTATCATATCAGAAATCTTCCCAATTAGAAACAGTTTCCTTGCCCTGCATATCAAGGCCCAAGTTGCCCAAAAGCTCCTGTGCGGCATTATAGCCCATCTTCTTTTGACGGTTGTTCATTGCGGCAACCTCAAGAATAACGGCAGTATTTCTGCCCGGCTTTACGGGGATGGTGAGCGAAGGAACCTTAACTCCCAAAATGCTCGTATATTCGCTGTCAACGCCCATGCGGTCGTATACCTTTTCGGAATCCCATGGCTCGAGCTTGACAACGAGATCAATCTTTTCAGTCATCTTTACGGCGCCCATACCGTATAGACGGCGGGCATTGATGATTCCGATACCTCTAAGCTCGATAAAGTGGCGGATGTTATCGGGAGAGGAACCGACGAGCGAGATGGCAGAGACCTTTTTGATCTCGACGGCATCATCTGCAACGAGGCGGTGACCGCGCTTTATAAGCTCGATAGCGGTTTCAGATTTACCTACGCCGCTTTCGCCGACGATCAGTACACCTTCACCGTAGATCTCGATCAGAACGCCGTGGCGCGTGATGCGCTGGGCGAGGTTGAGGTTCAAGAAAGCGATCGAGCGAGCCATAGTGTCCGAGGTGTCAAGCTCGGTTCTCAAAACGGGAACGCCGTATTGCTCGGCAGCTTCAAGCATTTCGGGGAAAGGCTCGTGACTGCGGGTGATGATGAGCGCAGGGAATTTGTATGAGAAGAACTCATACAGAACATCAGTTCTGTCCTGTACCGAAAGGCGCTCGAGGTATGCAAATTCCGTATTTCCGCAGATCTGGATCTTTTCAGCATTGAAATAGTTATAGAATCCCGTTAACTGCAAGCCGGGGCGGTTGATATCGTTGTTGTTGACAAATAAAGTGTCGAGGCTTCGAGGAGCGTACAGAGTTTCAAGCTCGAGTTCTTGTGCGAGTGCCGCAAGGGATATGCTATATTTTTCTGCCATGATAGTGTCTCCTTTTTGTTTTGATTTATGTGAGCTTGCGGGCGACGTCCGACAGCGGAGCTCTTGCGCCGAAGGGGCGAGAGTCGGTGGCGGGTGGAGCCGCAAGCGGGGTGAGTCATCGGTAGTGAGTGACAGCAGTATTAGGCGAGGCGTGAAAGCGCGCCTGTCGAAGACAGAGTGCGGTTTCGTGCCGAGCCGTTAAAGCGAAAGCGTGCCGTCATCGAGCATTTGCTGAGCGGCGAGCAAAACGCCCATTTTTCCGCTGGGATAGGTAATTCCGCCCTGAAGCCAAGCAGCAAACGGCTCACGGATGGGAGCATCTGCAGAAAGCTCGATGGAAGAGCCCATTGTGAATGCACCTGCTGCCATGATGACCTTGCTGTCATATCCGGGCATATCCCAAGCTTCGGGAGTTACGAAGCTATCGACGGGGGCGCCCTTTTGGATTCCCTTGACGAAGGAAGTCAGCGTTTTTTCGTTCTTTAAGAGAAGCGAGCAAATGATATCAGCTCTGGGTTCTCCTGCTTTCGGGAGGGTCTCAAAGCCCAAAAGCTCAAACAGCTTGCAAGCAAATTCGCTTGTTTTAACGGCATTTGCGACGGTTTGAGGAGCAAGGAAGAAGCCAAGGAACATCTCTCGGTTTTGGTGGATAGTAGCACCGATCTCCTTCCCCATTCCGACACAAGTAAGTCTGTCTGCACATTTTTCCACAAGTTCACGTCTGCCGGCGATGTAGCCGCCTGTTGAGGCGATTCCGCCGCCGGGATTCTTGATGAGCGAACCCATGATAAGATCAGCTCCGACATCCAAAGGCTCTTTATCTTCTACAAATTCGCCGTAGCAGTTATCGACAAGAATATATGCATCGGGGTTTGATTCACGGACAGCCTTGACCATCGTTTCGATATCCGAAACGGTATATGACGGACGGGTGGAATATCCTCTTGAGCGCTGGATATAGGCGACCTTTGCATCCTTTACACGCTCTTTAATGCGTTCAAGGTCGGGCATTCCGTTTGACAAAAGCTCGACCTCTTCATATTCGATTCCGAAGTCCTTTAATGAACCGTTGCCCTTCTCTCCCCTCTTTCCGATTATCTCTTCCAAGGTGTCATAGGGAGCGCCGCAGAGCATCAAGAGCTTGTCCCCGGGGCGCAGCACGCCGAAAAGGGATACCGCAAGGGTGTGAGTTCCGTTCGCGAAAGTGTGGCGCACAAGTGCATCCTCGCCTCCGAAAGCCTGAGCATAGACCTTGTCCAAAATATCTCTGCCCTCATCGCCGTAGCCATAGCCTGTGGTGCCGTGAAGAGCAACCTCGCTCACACGGTTATCGGTGAATGCTTTTAATACCTTGAGTCCGTTGTGCTCGGCAACAGCGTCTATCCGTGCAAAAATTTCTTTACATTCATCCTCTGCACGTTTGCCAAGCTCAATAAGCTTGGGGTTGATGTTAAAAAAGTTTTCCATTTGTCTAATCCTTTAGTGTATAAATATAGTCTTGTCCCGTTTCGGGGAAATAAAGCGAGCGATAATAGCCCGCCGTTTCATCGGTTGCAGTCAAATACGGCTTATAGCCCTCGTTCTCCAGAACAAAAGCTGTTTTATGCAAAAGCGAACGGCCATAGCCTTTTCCGCGGTCGCACTCAGGGGTGGCGACATCGGTTATATAGGCGCGGTTCTTCAAGAAATACCGAACAGTCAAAACCGACGACTCATATGAATAGAGCCGAGAAAGATTGCGGTTAACGCGCCTGACCGTATCCGTCAGCCAAAGTCCGAAGCTGTCCTTTGAGGAATCAAAAACAGTGGAGAATACGGCATCGTAATCGGTTTCGAGGTTAAGGTCTACGCTATCCTCCCCTTTGATGATCTCAAAGAAAGTCCGCTTTATCTTTGAATATCCCCAAAAGCCCATTTTTGTACAAAGCTCGGGGCATATCTCGACACTCACGGGAGATTTGAAAGCGACAAACTCCTTGACCTCACGCTTACAGGCTTGGGTGACGTGTGCGTTTTCGGTGATATCGGCGACCATCGAAGAGTTGAAGCAAACGATGTAGCCGACCTGTTTTCTGGCAGAAGATATCTCGAAGATCTCACAAAAATCGAAATCGGTGCCATAGGTTTTTATATGCGACAGGATAAGTCTTGAATAGTGGCTGTCACGAAGATCGAGCTTGAACCCGTCAAGATTTTCAATGCGTTTTATCATTATTTCAGCCCGTTTACTATACTCTTGAAGTGCTTTCCTCTTGCTTCGAAATTGGGATACATATCAAACGAAGCGCAAGCGGGGGAAAGCGAAACGATATCGCCTGCTTCGGCGTTTTGTCTTGCCAAAGAGACTGCTTCTTCCATCGAGGATGCACGCAGGATCTCGAGCTCATTGGGGTCATAAAGCGGAGTGTCTGTCACGGCACGCTCGATCTTATCGGCTGTAACACCCATCAATATCAAAAGCTTAACGTGAGCGTTGACAGGCTCAGCGAGAGGCTCAAACGGGATGAGCTTGTCATATCCTCCTGCGATGATTATCATTTTTCTGTCGAACGATCTAAGACCTGCTATAACACGTGTGGGGTTGGAAGCGATAGAGTCATTATAATACTTGACTCCGTCAAGCTCACGGACGAATTCGATCCTATGTTCAACTCCGCCGAAGTTGCGGGCAACCTTGCATATCGAAGCGGTCGAAACGTCACCCCAAACTGCGGAAATCGCAGCGAGATAGTTTTCGACGTTATGGACACCGGGAAGCTTGATATCCTTTGCGTTGATTATAGTCGTGGTCTTTCTGCCGTCGGAATAGCAAAGATTTTGGTCGCTGTCCAAAAATGCGCCGACATGAACGTTTTCCTTTCTTGAGAATAAAGAAAGGCTTCCGCGTACACGGCTCGAGAGCTTCATAGTCTCTTCGTTATCAAGATTCAAAACCGTGCGGGAGAAGGCGCTCTGATGGTCCAAAAGATTACACTTCGCGCCGATGTATTCTTCCATAGTTGAGTGAACATCGAGGTGATTGGGAGCGATGTTTGTGATCACGGCAATATCAGGTGAGGAGCGCATCGAGATGAGCTGGAAGCTTGAAAGCTCCACGACAGCGACATCCGATTCAGAGATGGATTCGATCCTCGGCAGAAGCGCTTTTCCGATATTTCCGCCAAGCCAGACCTTGAAGCCCTGAGTCTTTAAGAACTCGGAGATGAGGGTCGTAGTGGTGGTCTTGCCGTCAGATCCTGTTACTGCGAAGATCCTGCAGGGGCAAAGCTCGAAGAAGGATTCCATTTCAGAGGTGATGACAACTCCTGCTCGCCTTGCGTCTATAAGCTTCGGGTGATTGTAATACATGCCGGGAGTGCGGTATATTACATCAAAGTCAGTCAAGGAATCCAAATAGCTTTCTCCCAAGATGAACTTGGCGCCCTTTTTCTCGAAGGAAGCGAAGAGCTCGGGATCATATTCCTGTTTAGTCTTTCTGTCCAAAATAGTGACGTCTATCCCCTTTTGCAAAAAGAGCTTTATGAGCTCGGTGTGGCTGACGCCCGTTCCTATGAAGGCAACTTTTTTGCTCGAGAGGGTTTCGAAGAATCGTGCGGTTTTTGTCACAAAAATCAGTCCTTTGTTTATATTACGTTTTCACGCTATTATCCAATGATATTATATATCAATCACTCGGAAAATTCAACCGAAAAATTTGTTTAATATTAAAAAAGAATTGAATTTTTATTCATTATTTTTGTCATAATATAAAAATTATTTATTGCTATTGTAATAACTGAATTTTTAGTATATAATTATCGTTGACGAAATGTTGGTTCATTTGTCAAAAAAATTGAACATAAAAGGGGACAAAGAATGTAATTGAAAAATACTATCATCAGCTTACGAAATGCTGTTGTCGAGTATGACGGTGAGCAGATCCTTAAGAGCATCAACCTTGATATTATCGACAAGCAGTTCGTTACACTTTTAGGTCCGTCCGGGTGCGGAAAAACTACTACCCTACGTATCATTGGTGGCTTTGCTGAAATGGCAAGCGGTGAGTTATTTTTTAATGGCGTGAAAATCAACGATCTGCCTCCGCACAAGAGACAGGTCAATACAGTCTTTCAGAAGTATGCGCTTTTCCCTCACTTGAACATTTTCGAGAATATTGCATTCGGACTCAGGATCCAGAAGCTCCCTGAAAAAGAGATAAAGGCACGAGTTGAAGAAATGCTTAAGCTCGTTAATATGGAGGGCTTTGAAAAGCGATCGATCAATTCCCTTTCGGGCGGTCAGCAGCAGCGTATCGCTATCGCAAGAGCGCTTGTTAACAGACCGAAGGTGCTTCTCTTGGACGAGCCTTTGGGCGCACTCGACTTAAAGCTTCGAAAAGAAATGCAGATCGAACTCAAGCGCATCCAGCAGGAGCTTGAGATCACTTTCATTTATGTTACACACGATCAGGAGGAAGCTTTGACGATGTCGGATACCGTTGTGGTTATGAAGGACGGTATGATCCAGCAGGTCGGTACTCCTCAGGATATATACAACGAGCCGAACAACGCATTTATTGCGGACTTTATCGGCGAATCAAATATTATCGACGGCATTATGCGCCGTGACTTCTTGGTTGAATTTGCGGGCAAGGAGTTTGCGTGCGTTGACAAGGGCTTTGAAAAGGATGAGCTTGTTGACGTCGTTATTAGACCCGAAGACATTAAGGTCGTGCCTCAGTATCAAGGCGCAATTATCGGCGTAGTTGAAAACGTCATCTTCAAGGGCGTTCACTATGAGATAAGCGTTGACGCTTTGGGATATAAATGGATAATCCATTCGACACAAAGCGAGGAGGTTGGCTCTATCATCGGCATGAATGTTACTCCTACGGATATACACATCATGCATAAGCAGGAGGAAGAGTGATATGAAGGCTTCCAAAACTCTTGCTATACCTTATGTTGTTTGGGTGATCGTTTTCACGATCATTCCGCTTGCGTTGGTAGTATTTTTTGCACTCACCGACAGCGACGGAAACTTTACACTTGAGAATCTCTTCGAGATGTCTGATTATATGTCGGTGCTGTTTCGCTCGATCATATATGCTGTTGTTGCAACGGTCATCTGCCTTGTGATAGCATTCCCTGCGGCATATATCATTTCGCGTGCAAAGTCAATGAACCAGTCAAGCCTTATAATCCTTATCATGGTTCCGATGTGGATAAGCTTCCTTTTGAGGACATATGCTTGGATGACTCTTTTGGAGCCGAACGGACTTATTAACAAGCTGTTCGGGCTTATCGGCTTGGGCCCGTTCAATCTTATCAATAATGCAGGTGCGGTTATTTTGGGTATGGTTTATAACTATCTCCCCTTCATGATCCTGCCGTTGCATTCGGTCATGGTCAAGATAGAGCAGCACACTGTTGAGGCTGCTCAGGATCTTGGCTGCAACAAGATAAATCTTGTCAGAAAGATCATCTTGCCTCTTTCGATGCCGGGTATCTCAACGGGTATCGTTGCGGTGTTTGTTCCGAGCGTTTCGACCTTCGTCATTTCAAGAATGCTCGGCGGCGGCACCAACGATCTTATCGGCGACTTTATCGAATCTCAGTTTTTGGGCAATTCCTATAACCCTCATCTCGGTTCGGCGATGGCGCTGGTTTTGATGGTCATCGTTTTGTTTATGATGAGCTTGTTCAACCAGTTCGGCAGTGAGGAGGGCGCAGTATGAAAACTACGAAACTCAGCTCAAGGCTTTATTTGTATGCTGTATTTGCATTCCTTTACATCCCGATATTCGTGCTTATCGTTTTCTCGTTCAACGAATCGAAATCCCGTGCAAACTGGACAGGCTTTACCTTTGACTGGTACATAAAGCTGTTCCAGAATGAAACAATAATGACATCGCTTTTGAATACCGTTATCGTTGCTGTTGCGGCATCCGTTTTGGCAACGATATTGGGCACGATGGCGGCGATCGGCATTTATAACATGAAAAAGACCTCCCGTTCTGTGCTGATGAATTTGACTTACATCCCCGTTATCAGCCCCGAGATCATTATGGGTGTATCGCTGATGCTTTTGTTCAGATTCTTAGTCGATAACACAGGATTTGAATTCGGTTTTGTGTCGCTTATCTTGGCGCATATTTCCTTTGACGTGCCTTATGTTATCTATAACGTGTTGCCGAAGCTGAGAACGATGAACCCGAATCTTGTTGAGGCAGCCATGGACCTTGGATGTGACAGCAAGACGGCATTCTTCAAGGTCGTTGTACCGGAGATCATGCCGGGTATCTTCTCGGGATTCTTGATGGCGATGACATATTCTATTGACGACTTTATCGTCAGCTACTTCACCGCTGGCGAAAACATTGAAACACTTTCCATCACTATCGACTCGATGACGAGAAGAAAGGTTTCTCCCGAGATCAACGCTCTGTCAGCGATCATCTTCCTGATCATTGCGGCAGTCCTCATCGGCAAGAACATTTTGCAGAACCGCAGACTCAGACGTGAACGCGCTTTAGCAAGAGCTGCACATCACTGAGGAAAGGAGCCGAAAATGAAGAGATCTTTTGCACTTTTTTTGGTTTTGATACTTACGGTATCGGTTCTGGCGGGATGCTCAAAGGAGCCTGCGGTCACCCTGACCGCAGAGGAATTGGGGCTTGATCCCGAGCTTTTCTCGGACTATGACTATACAAGATTCAAGGATGAAGGAATAACCCTTAACGTTGCGAACTGGGGCGAGTATATGTCTGTCAACGATCCCGAAATGATCGATGTCAACGAGATCTTTGAGCAGCTAACGGGAATCACGGTCAACTATAAGACATATGCGAGCAACGAAACGCTCTATTCGAAGATCAATTCGGGCGGCGCAAACTATGACATCGTTATTCCCAGCGATTATATGATATCAAAAATGATATCTGAGGGACTTTTGCAAAAGCTCGACTATGACAATATCCCCAATCTTGCGAACATCAGCTCCACATTCATGAATCCGGAATATGACCCCGAAAACGAGTATTCGGTCCCCTATCTTTGGGGAATTGTATGTATAATCTATAACACCACGATGGTCGATGAAGAGATCACCGGCTGGAGCGCTTTGTGGGACGAAAAGTATTCGGGTAACATCCTGATGTTTAACAACCCGCGCGATGCTTTCGGAATCGCTCTGACGTATTTGGGATATTCTCAGAACACCGAAAACGTCACCGAGCTTGAGCACGCATCCGTCATGTTGCAGGAACAGAAGAAGATCGTTCAGGGATATGTTATGGACGAGATCTTTGACAAGATGGAGGGCGGAAGCGCCGCTATCGCACCCTATTACGCAGGCGATGCCGTTACTATGATCGAGGACAACCCCGATCTGACATATTGCATTCCCGAAGAGGGCACGAACCGGTTTGTTGACGCTATGTGCATCCCTACGACCGCAAAGAACAAGGAAGCGGCTGAGATGTATATCAACTTTTTGTGCGAAGCTGAGATAGCTTTGGCAAACTGTGAATACACAGGATATTCGACACCGAACTCAGCGGCATTTGCGCTTTTGGATGAGGAGACTCAGAATCATCCGCTTTGCTATCCTTCGGACGATTATCTCAATAACCATACCGAGGTATTCATCAACCTCTCTCCCGAAACAAATGAGCTTACGCAATCTCTGTGGAATCAGTTGAAGATCGGACAGTCGAACCCTTGGTTCGTGCCTCTGTTCCTTATTGCACTGATAGCCGCCACGGTATTCGTTAACGTGTGGCGCTCGCACAAAAAGCGTTTGGAAGCGCTTTGATCAGTTATAAATTAATATTTATATACAAAAATTCTCAAAGGACGTGATTTGATGTCAAAACTCAAAAAGACTGCTCAGGTGTTTAACCCGTTAGCGAGTGTAGCACCCTTGGGCATCATTGCTATGGATGGTGCCAAAGAGCTGGGCGAAAAGATAAATGATTATCTTGTAACCTGGGCTAAGCAGTCAGGACAGGATGTAGACACCTTCCTCATTCCCTGCAAATGTCCCCGATTCCAGTCGGGCGACGCAAAGGCTTTAATTTCGAAGACTGTCAGAGGATATGACCTGTTTATCGTTTGCGATACAGGCAATTATTCCTGTACTTATCCCCTCTTCGGTCACGAAAACCACATGTCACCCGACGATCACTATCAGGATCTGAAGCGTATTATTCAGGCTGCAGGCGGCAAGGCACACAGAATTAACGTTATTATGCCTTTGCTTTACGGCGGCAGACAGCACAGAAGAAGCTATCGCGAGTCTTTGGACTGTGCGTGGATGCTTCAGGAGCTTCATTCCATGGGCGTTGAAAACATTTTAACATTTGATGCTCATGACCCCAGAGTTATGAACGCAGTCCCCTTGATGGGATTTGACAACATCATCCCCTCTTATCAGGTTTTGAAGGCTCTTTTGAACTCGAAGAACGACATTATCTATGACAAGGATCACATGATGGTCGTTTCTCCCGACGAAGGAGCAATGGCAAGAAACATGTACTATGCATCCACGATGGGTGTTGACCTTGGTATGTTCTATAAGAGACGCGACTATTCGACTATCGTTAACGGCAGAAACCCGATCGTTGCTCATGAATATTTGGGCAGTGACGTTGAGGGCAAGGACGTTTTCATTGCGGATGACATTATTTCCTCGGGCGATTCAATGCTCGACATCGCTTATGAGCTCAAGGAAAGAAAAGCTAAGAGAGTTTTTGCATATGCAACATATTCTATCTTTACAAACGGACTTGCATCGTTTGATAAGGCATATGAAGAAGGAATCATCGACGGTGTGTTCGGCACCAATCTGACATACTCCACAGAAGAGCTCAAGAGCCGCGAATGGTTCCATTTGGTCGACTGCACGAAGTATGTATCCTATTTCGTTGCTGCACTTAACCACGATATGTCCGTAAGCGACATTATCGATCCTTCGGAGAAGATCAAGCAGCTTATGAATGAGCACAAGGGCAATTAAGCCCTCGGGCATAAGCCGCAGATCAGAATAAAAAAGCACTCCCTTTCATAGAATCGTTTTAAGGACGAGTTTATGAAAGGGAGTTTTATTATGCAGGAAAATTGGGAACACGGACTTAGTGCGTATGCCGCAAAGGAAAGGCTTTTGAAAGACGGCGAAAACCGACTTGAAGCAAAAAAGAAGCAAAATGTGATCCTTTTGTTTTTGGAACAGTTCAAGGATATTATGGTTATGATCTTGCTTGTTGCAACGGCAATATCCGCGTTTATGGGTGAGATATATGACGCTGTAACGATGATCGCAATCGTTTTGCTGGACGCTGTTTTGGGATTCATACAGGAGTATAAGACCGAAAAAACACTTGAGGCTCTAAAGACGATGACGGCTCCTATGGCTGTTGTTATAAGAGACGGCAAGAAGCAAAGGATCAAAGCAAGCGAGCTTGTTGTCGGAGATGTGTTCTTGCTTGAGGCGGGAGACAGAGTGCCTGCTGACGGAAGGATAATCGAGCAAAATGAGCTGATGTGTGATGAGTCGATGCTGACGGGAGAATCGGAAGCTGTAAAGAAAACTGACTTTACATACATGGGGACGTCAGTGACGAAGGGCAAGGCCGTTTGTGAGGTCATTGCGACGGGGATGAACACAGAAATGGGCAAGGTGTCGAGACTTATTGAGAGCGCAGGAGATGAGAAAACTCCCTTGCAAAAAAAGCTCGGAAAGCTCGGAGTCTGGCTCAGCGTTATATGCTTGGGTGTGTGCGTAGTCGTTGCACTTGCGGGAATTTTGCGAGGCGAGCCGATCTTCGACATGCTCATGACGGGAATAACCATTGCCATCGCGGCTATTCCCGAAGGGTTGCCTGCGACCGTTACGATCGCTTTGGCGCTTGCTGTCAGGCGGATGCTGAAGCTGAATGCGTTGGTACATAAGCTCCACTCGGTGGAGACATTGGGATGCACGACAGTTATCTGTACAGACAAGACGGGAACGCTGACGAAAAACAAAATGACCGTTACAAAAGCGTGGTGTGATGGCAAGCATTTCAGCTTTACACAAAAGAACGATATCAGCTACAGCAAAGCTTTTAACATGATGCTTAGGTGCGCTGTTTTGTGCAATAATGCAGACGTTTCGGGAGCATCAGAGGACGTCATCGGTGACCCAACCGAGGAAGCGCTTTTGGTGGCGGCAAAGAAATTCGGAGTGACAAAGCATTCGCTTAGCGGATATAGGCGCGTCAAGGAAATACCTTTTGACAGCGAAACAAAGATGATGAAGGTCTTTACCTCCGACGGGAAGGCGAAGCTCGGTTTTTCAAAGGGTGCCTGTGACGTTATTTTGCCGAAATGTGATATGATCCTTTCGGATCACGGCAAAAAAGCCCTCACAAAAAGAACGAAACAGGATATCACGGAAGAGGTTGAGAGCATGGCAAATGATGCTCTGCGTGTACTTGCATTCAGCTTTACAGACGTTGACGGAAGCGAAGTCTTCTTGGGGCTGATGGGAATGCAGGATCCGCCGAGAAAAGAGGCAAGGCGAGCTGTATCGACCTGTAAAAATGCAGGGATCAAGGTCGTCATGATAACCGGCGACCACAAGCTTACGGCATCTGCGATCGCCAAGCAAGTAGGAATTTTGGATAGAGGCGGATCAGTCATATCGGGCGAGGAGCTTGCGGGCATGAGCGATGAGGAGCTTTCGGAAAAAATCATGAAGATAAGCGTGTTTGCAAGAGTCAGCCCTAAGGATAAGCTCAGAATCGTGTCGGCATTTAAGGATAAAGGGCAAACGGTTGCTATGACCGGTGACGGGGTGAACGATGCGGCGGCGATCAAAGAAGCTGATATCGGCGTTGCTATGGGACTTTCGGGCACGGACGTGAGCAAGCAGGCGGCAGATATCATCCTTTTGGATGACAATTTTGCGACTCTTTGTGCGGCTGTCAGACAAGGCAGAACGATATATTCAAACATTCGAAAGTTTGTGCGGTATCTTATTTCCTGCAACATCGGTGAGGTCATGGTCATGTTCTTATCCATCATAACGGGAATGCCGATCGTTTTGCTGCCGACACAGCTTTTACTGGTCAACCTTGTGACCGACGGTCTGCCTGCGATAGCTTTGGGACTTGAAGAAAGCGAAGAGAGCGTTATGAGCAAAAAGCCGACGGATTTTTCGGGCGACTTTTTCTCAGGCGGACTACTCAGAAAGATCATTATAAGAGGTATACTCATCGGACTTTGCACGCTCGGGTGCTTTGCTCACGCCCTTAACTCGGGAGAAAGTCTTGAGACTGCACGCACCGCAGCTCTTGTGACCCTCATCATGTCACAGTTGATTCACGTTTTTGAGTGCAGAAGCGAGGAAAGATCGGTGTTTGCGCTCAATCCTTTCGGGAACAAACAGCTTTTGTGGTCGGTATTGGTGTCTGCTGCTGTTTTGGCGGCGTGTGTATATCTGGCGCCGTTGCAAAGCGTTATGCAAACAGCTTCGCTGACAGGTGAGATGCTTTTGGTTTCCCTTGTATTTGCGTCCGCTGTGACAGTGATATCGGGGTTGGTACAGTTGGCGGTCAGGAAGAAGTGATTGGGAGTGGGATCAAGCGGCGATTTCGCCGCGCGCCGGCGGAGCCGAGTGCGCGGCGGCGGAGCCGCGGTGGTTGCACAGATTTTCAGATAATAAAAAAGACCTCCGACTGTGGAGGCCTTTTTTTATTCGATCGGAGCGATAGACTCAATGATCTTAACTGCGGCTTTGACGCCGTCAACAGCGGCTGAGACGATGCCGCCTGCGTATCCTGCTCCCTCACCGCAAGGGTATAGGTTATCGATGCCAAGAGCTGTCATCTGCTCGCCTCTTGTGATCCTTATAGGCGAAGACGTGCGAGTTTCGGGAGCAGTGAGCACAGCGCCCATGTCACCGAAGCATTGCATCTGACGGGAAAATTTTCTGAGTCCTTCGCGCATCATTTCGGTTATGAAGCTTGGGAAAAGAGTGTCAAAGTCACACTGAACAACTCCCGGACGATAGGTGGGAAGAACGCTTTGAGCACAGCTCTTTGAATCCAGAAAAGCGCCGACTGTTGTTGCGGGGGCATTATAGCTGCCGCTGAGGGAATAGGCACGGGATTCAAGGCTTCTTGCAAAATTGACACCGTCCAAAATTCCCGATCCGAAATCGTCTTTTGAAACGCTGACAACAAGTGCGGCGTTGGCGTTTTCACCGTTGCGGGCATATTCGCTCATACCGTTAGTGACGATCGTATTTCGTTCGCTTGCCGCTGCAACGACTGTACCGCCCGGACACATACAGAAGGTATAGGCGGCTCTGCCGTCGGGTCGGCGGTGTGAAAGCTGGTATTCTCCGACAGGGAGAGACGGATGAGAGGCAAGCTCACCGTATAGACTTCTGTTGACATCTATCTGCTTATGCTCGATTCGTGCGCCTACCGAAAAGGGCTTCGGCTCCATAAGGACGCCTTTGTTAAGGAGCATCTCAAAAGTATCACGTGCCGAGTGGCCGATCGCAAGGACAAGCGCTGAGGTTTCAATAGTATCGGAATTTGATCTTATCGACCTCACTTCATTATTCACGATAGTGATATCGTCAAGCTTTGAAAGGAATCTTACTTCTCCGCCGTTTTCGATTATTCTTTTACGAATGGCTTTTACTACGCCTCGAAGCTTGTCGGTTCCGATATGAGGTTTAGCCTCGAAAAGGATCTCCTCGGGAGCACCAAGCTCGACAAGACGGTTAAGAATATATCTGCAAAGAGGGTCGGAGATGCGAGTCATCAGCTTGCCGTCGGAGAAGGTCCCTGCGCCGCCCTCACCAAACTGAACGTTGGTTTCGGTGTCAAGCTCATCTCCTTTAAAAAAGGATTCAACCTTTTTGACTCTTGCATCGACTTCGTCGCCTCTTTCAAGGACGATGGGTCTATATCCGAACTCAGACAAAAGAAGAGCACAAAACATTCCCGCAGGGCCGAAACCCGTGATGACTACTCTGCCCTGCTTCTTCCTAGTTGAAACTTTGGGTGAGAGTGCGATATCCTCGTGATATTTTGCGTTTTTATTGCGTGAAGAAACCTGTTGTTCAAGGTCTTGACTCGAAAGTGTGACCAAAACGGAGCTCACGAAATGGATATCCTCCCGCTTTCTGGCATCGACAGAGGATTTATATATGCCCGAAGATCTCACATTTTTCGGCGATATCTTATATTGCTTCAAAGCCAGAGCTATTATCTCGTCTTTTGAAGCCTCGATGGGAGTCTTTATATTTTGCAAAATAAGGGACATTTCTTCACATCCTTTAAAACACTGTAGGATGAAGGCGCACCCTCATCCTACAATAAATTATTATAATATTCGTTATTCGTTTGCGCCGTCATCCGCCGCTTCTTCGCCCTCAGTCTGCTGAGCAGGCTCATCAATGATCTCGGTTATGCTGCAGTATACCTTATGAGTTCCCATGCACCAAACATTGTCATAGTTGGGAAGGAAGAGCGTTACCGTCATTATCTGATCCCCTGCGGAAACGTTATAGTCGAGCATATTGATCTGTGCGATAACGTCCGAGGCATCGATCTGATCGATTATTTCGGAAGGGCCGACAACGGTGACGTTTCTGATCCTCTCCTGCTCTACGAGACACTTATAATCATCGGGAGCGTTGATGATATATATCTGTGAATTGGGGATGTTTATGTCCTTAGACGAGTAGCCGTCGAGATCAAAGACGACTTGTGCTGTCGCGTTATCGGAAATATCGCTGTATAGATCGCTCTTCGGGATGTCGAATTCAAAGACGGAGTTGAGCCCCGGCCCTACCATTCTAAGGTCGATATAGCCCAAGAAGATCTCTGTGAGATTGGCGACACTTTCATCCTGAGTTCTGACGGTGATGCCGACGGGATTGATAGTATACGAAAGGGAATCAAGATCAAAGCCGTCATGAGTAGGCTGAACCTCAACGCCCAAGGGAAGCACCTTCTTCATGTAAACGGGAACCAAGACGTTGAAGGAGTCGGTATTGAGCGTTACCTTTGGGTTTTCGAACACAGCATCGCCGCTGTATAAGGAAGCGACGGTGTTGGACGAGCTGGTAGACTTATTAAAGGTATACTCGCCATCGAATCCGACGACGCAAGAGGTTATCTGATCGACATAATCCTTGGGGCCGGAAACGGTAACCTCGCCGGGAGTTATGGTAACCTCGTCGGGATCTAAGATATAGCCAATTTGGGCTTTGACGTTTGAAAGATCGGCAACAAGAGTTCCGTCAGCAACGGACAATGTCTTTGTTACAAGATAGTCGAACTCAACGTGAACGGTCTTCGGCTCCATTTCCGCAACCGTAAACTGATCGCCGTTGACGCTTGATACACTAAGAGCAAGCTCGTATGACCCCGATGCTCTGACCGCATCGAGATTCAGGCTGACCTTGATATCCTCAGCGCTATAGTCGCCGATAACGTAGCGCAAGCCGCTTAGCTGAACGTTGACGGTCGCCTCCTCATGGCTCATGACGGAAAGACCCGCAACATCGGCATATGAACCGTCAAGTGAAAAATCAATAGGAACGTTTTTAATGATGACGGTAGTTTCGGGGAAGGCGGTCAAAACGAGTATGAACCATATGACTATTGCCAGAATTCCCGAAAGTATCATTCTCCCGACACGGCTGTTATTCAAGAAGCTTCTAATTCTTTTTATTTTTAATGCCATTTATGCGCTCCTTTCCCGATTTTAACATACCGATAAGCTTGTTATCATGCGCAGACTTGTCGGGCAAGAGCTGCGATCTCAGATATTGAATAAGGCGTTCTTTGGTGTATCCGCGAGTCAGCTCGCCGTTTTCCGCAATGGAGATCGTTCCCGTCTCTTCGGAGACGACGATAACTATGGCGTCCGAGTTTTCACTCATGCCGATAGCGGCACGGTGGCGGGAACCGAGAAGCTTATTGATGTGTTCCTCTTTTTGAGGAGTCGGCAAAAAGCATCCTGCTGCGTGGATCCTTGCGTCACGGATGACGACCGCACCGTCGTGCAAAGGGGTCTTGGGCCAGAAGATGCTTCCGAAGGTCGCAACGCTCGGCAGACAGTCAAGCACCGTGCCCGTGTCGATCTGCTCGCCCAAACGGATGGCGCGCTCGATCACGATGAGCGCTCCGGTGTTTGTTTCGGAGAGCTGGTCGGTAGCCTCACCGATAATGTCGATCGCACGCGACCAATCATGCTCGGGATCTTCGGCGTGAGACTGTTCGCCGAAAACGCTGAAGGATTTGACGTTCGTTCTTCCCACACGTTCGAGGATCCTTCGAAGCTCAGGCTGGAAAACGATGACCAGTGCCAAAATTCCGATCTGGAAGAAGTTTTGAAGGAGGAAGGACATTACCTTTAGCTCGAGGGCGGAGGAAACAAAATAGATTCCGACAACGATAAGGATGCCTGTGATAAGCTGTTGTGCTTTAGTCTCACGGACAAGCTTGACGCCCTTATAAATAAGAAATGCCAATATAAATATATCTATAAAATCCAGAAATGTTATGGTCTTTAATATATTCAGTAACTGCCCAAAAAAGTTCATAATATAGTCCAAAGCCTTTTCTCCTTCCTCACTGCCGATACTGTGGCAGTTTAATTTATATTCACCTTTATTTTAGCAGTTAACTGATAAAATTACAATAGCTAAATCCCCGTTTTTGCGAATTTTTTTAATGTTTTTATCAAGGCTTCGGTGTCTTTTTGGGAATTGAAAACACCTGGTGAAAAACGTACTGTTCCTTCGGGCAGTGTCCCCAAGGTTTTGTGTGACAAGGGAGCGCAATGAAGACCTCCCCGAAGAGCAAAGCCTTCACGGCTCAAAGCGGTCGCGAGGCTGTGAGACGGCACCCCATTAAGGTTAAACGACACTATCGGAACAAAGCTTTCGCCTTGGCGGTATGTGATGATATCATCAGTCTGTTTTATTCCTTCGAGGAAGATCTCGCAAAGGGCGTTTTCGTGGTTATATATGCTTGAAAGTCCCATTTGTTTGACGTAGCCGATGCCTGCTGAAAGTCCGCAGATGCCGACAGTGTTGAGCGTTCCGCTTTCCAAGTGTTCGGGCATGAAAGGAGTTTGTTCAAGCTCAAGGGATGTAGCACCCGTACCTCCCTCGATTATGGTATTGAGCGGATATTTGCCGTCGGTTATGAGCATTCCCGTTCCTGTGGGGCCGCAAAGCCCTTTATGGCCGGGGACGCAGATGATGTTTGCACCCATTTCAAGAGTTATCGGAATGACGCCTGCCGCCTGTGCGGCATCGACGATGAGCGGAACGCCGTGCTTGCGGCAAAGTAAGGAGATCTCACGGATGGGCATGATCCTTCCCGTCACGTTGCTTGCGGCGGTCAACACGACACAGCTTGTTTCCGAGTCTATAAGGTGCATGAAGTTTGTGACGGTTTCGCTGTCGGTCTTGCCGACACGTGCGACCTCGACCTTCACTCCCCTGTTTTTCAAAGAATAGCAGGGGCGGGCAACCGAGTTATGCTCCATCGAGGAGATGATCACCTTTCCGCCGTCGGGCAGGATACCCTTTATCGCAAGGTTCAGAGCGTGAGTGCAGTTTTGAGTGAAAACGATGTTTTCGGGCTCTGCGCCGAAGAAATCAGCAGCGAGGCAGCGGGTATTATACACCATTTCAGCGGATCTCAGCGAAAAGCTGTGTCCTCCTCTGCCGGGATTTCCGCCATATTCCTCGAGTGCTCTCGAAACGGCATTTTTTACTGACGGCGGCTTCGGAAAGCCTGTTGCCGCATTATCGAAATATACTTGTTCGCCCATTGTTTTCTCCTTTAATTATTTGTTTACAGAGGTTTTATCTCTTATTGCTATGCCGTTACGTGAAAGGATGGGCTGGATAAGCGAGGGGTCATCACGGACACGGATCGAATATCCGCAACCGGAAGCGAGGTTTTTCGGAGTGCGCTCGATCTCGCAATAATAGCCCATATTATTTAAAATGCGTTTCGCCTTCATGGCATAGGTTATCGACGAAACCGCCATTAGTGTATATCTCATATTTATCCTCCGTTTATTCAAGGCTCTTATTGGTATTGTATGTTAATGTGAGGTCAGGTGTGAGTTGGAGCGAGGCAGTCGATAGGCGAAGCCGAGCCGCCGCGGGAGCGGCGAGCGAGGATCGGCAATCGGCGCCGAGCGGTAAAATAAAAACAGCCAGCGTTTCACTGACTGTTTAAAAATCAATCTTTATCGTGCCATAAGGCTAATACTTTTCCGTCGGACCGCATTATAAGGTGAGATACACCGCCTTTCAAAAACAGTGACGGTTTTTCGTGATAACCTCTTATATACCAAACGTCATTAGCGTCATCATAAAAGACCATATACGGTTTCTCGTCTTTGATCATTTCTTTGCCGAAAATATCAAGCCACAAATCTTCGGCAGCGGCTCTTAGTGTTTCGGCATCTGAAATTTGAGACAAATATTCAGGATATTCCCCTTCATAGTGCTCCTTATACTCATTGTAGCTTTCGATGTATTCTTCAAAATCGGAGACGTTAAAACTTTTGACTTCGAGCGTTTTGCTGTATTTATAAATCGAAATGCCGATTATTGCTGCTACTAACGCTACTGCCGCGAACAAAACTGTTTTCTTTTTCATGAGTCCCCCTATCCCAGCAAGCAAACTGCGTGGGCGGCGATGCCCTTACCCTCGCCCGTGAAGCCGAGACCCTCTTCGGTAGTGGCTTTTACCGAGATGTTGGATATATCAGTGCCGATGGCAGCTGCCAAGCACTCACGCATTTTGTCGATATGAGGGGCGAGCTTCGGAGCTTGTGCTATGACGGTGACATCTATGTTCGAAACGGTGTAGCCTGCTTTTTTGACACGGTCTGTCACGGCTTCGAGCAGCTTGATGCTGTCAGCGCCTTTATAGGCGGGATCATTATCGGGGAAGAGCTTTCCGATATCGCCCAAAGCGGCGGCACCGAGCATTGAATCCATTACAGCGTGAGTCAAAACATCGGCGTCTGAGTGTCCCAAAAGTCCTTTTTCATATTCAATTTCAACTCCGCCGAGGATGAGTTTTCTTCCCTCAACGAGCTTGTGAACGTCATAACCGTGACCTATACGCATAGTTTTGCCCTCTCTCAATGAAATAATTGATCTTGCGACGGCGATATCCTCACGAGTGGTGAGCTTGATGTTCTCATATTTTCCGATCGTTATGTGAGGAGCGACACCGATGGCATCGAGAAGCTGAGAATCGTCGGTCGGGTTGCCGTTACCTGCTTCGAGCGCACTAAGATACAGCTCACGCTTGAATGCTTGAGGGGTCCGGACGATATACACACCTGACCTGTCGGGGGCGAATGAGCTGTCGCCATATGCAACTCTGACAGTATCTTTAGACGGGGTGCAAATGATCGAGCTTCCGAACTTGTGAGCGTCGGTGACGCTTTGGTTTATCTCATCCAAAGATACCAATGGGCGTGCGCCGTCGTGTATCACGATGATATCTTCATCAGCCGCAAGGACTGCGTTTTTGACCGATTCGGAGCGGGTCGCACCGCCCTCAACGAAAACGACGGGTTTTTCGATTGATGTGAGATCATTAGAGTATCTGTCAAACATATCTTTCGGTGCGGCGATGATGATTTTAGATACATATTCGCTATCAGCAAGCGCTTCGCAGGATCTAAGGATACAGCTTTTTCCGCAAAGGTCTATGAGGAGCTTGTTTTCACCCATTCTGGTGGAATTGCCGCCACAGGCGAGAATTGCGGCCGCTTGAAGATCGTTATGCATTATCGTCACCTCTTTTACTTGTTATGATTTAGTATAACCCTAATTAAAATAGGTGTCAAGGAGTATTCGGCTCGGCGGGGAGGAGCGAGGCGTGGAAGCGCGCCCAACTTTAGTTGGAGTGCGGTTTCGTGCCGAGCGGTCTCAAGCGATGGGATTTGGCTATTGCATTTTATGCGTTAAAGTGATATACTGTAATGAATTAGAATGCGAAAGTATTTTTATCCTCGGAGGTATATGATATATGAACTTTTTTGCTATAAACGTTTTACAGAGCCGATTTGCTCCCCTGCCGATGAAGCTTCACATAATTTTTTGTTTGTTGGCTTCGGCTTTGTTTTTGGTCTTATATTTGAGAACGAAAAAGATGTCTAACGTAATCTGGCTTCTCATTTGTGATGCAACTATCATTTTGCAGTGGTTTGGTGACTCTGAGACTGCTGTGGGTGTTGCAATTTGTGAGATCGCGCTGTTTGCTTTGCTCGTCATTGAATTAAGAGCAGAGAAGAAAGCTGAGGCTGCCGCAAAAAAGGCGGCGGAAGGCGATGCTGAAGTTATCGAAGATGATCTTAGCGATATCGAAAAAGTAGTAAAGAGTGAGCGCAAGGCAATAATCAACGAAGAGATCGACGTTATCGGTGAAGCTTTTGAGGATGATAACAAATGATTAAAGCGGTGATTTTGGACGCTGATACGGTTACGGGCGGCGATGTTTCGCTTGAACCCATTAAAGAAATATGCGACACCGTGGTTTACGGTTTTTCAACTCCCGAGGAGATCGCTTCAAGAATCGGCGATGCTGAGGCTGTCATTACAAACAAGTGCGTTATCTCACGCGAGATAATGGATGCTTGCCCGAACCTTAGGCTTATCTGTGTTTTTGCAACGGGATACAACAACATTGACGTCGCTTATGCAAAGGAAAAAGGCATTTGCGTTTGTAACGTTCCGGGATATTCCACAAATTCGGTAGCACAGCACACTTTCGCCCTTATTTTGCACCATTACAGCTCTGTTTCGAAATATGCTGACACTGTTGCAAACGGCGATTGGGTATATTCAAAGCTTTTCACCTATTTCAACATTCCCTTCTTCGAGCTTTCGGGCAAAACCATCGGAATCGTCGGCTACGGAGCTATCGGAAAGGCTGTTGCGAAGATAGCGAAAGCATTTGATATGAATATATTGGTATATACAAGAACATATCCCGACGATGATGACGGCATTGAGGTCGTTTCTTTGGAAGAGCTTTTGAGGAGATCGGATGTTGTGACGCTCCACTGCCCGTTGAATGACGGAACAAAGCTTTTGATAAACGAAAACACTCTTTCGCTGATGAAGCCAAACGCTATTCTCATCAACACATCGCGCGGCGGAGTCGTTGATGAAGTTGCACTTGCAAACGCCTTGAACGAAGGCAGCATTGCTGCGGCAGGGCTTGACGTTTTGACATATGAGCCGATGCGTGAGGATTGCCCTTTGAGAAACGCAAAGAACTGTTATATCACTCCTCACATTGCGTGGGCACCTTTGGAAACAAGAGTGAGACTTATCGAGCTTGTCAGGAAAAACATTTTGGGATATTTAAGGGGCGAGGTTATCAATAACGTCGCCGAATGACATTGATTTGGGACGTGATTTTATGTCTGACAAAAAAAGAGTGGTAATAAAGGTTGGTACATCGACGCTTACGCACAAGACAGGTGCTATGAACATCCGCCTTGTTGAGAAGCTTGTTAAGACGATATCCGACATTAAGAATTCGGGCGTTGAGGTCGTGCTTGTGACATCGGGTGCGATAGGACTCGGTATGGCAAAGCTGGGGCTTTCGGAAAGGCCGAAGGACACACCCTCGAAGCAGGCTTGTGCGGCTGTAGGTCAGTGCGAGCTGATGTATATGTATGACCGACTTTTCTCAGAATATAACATAACCGTGGCACAGGTATTGCTGACGAAATATGTGCTGTCGGACGAGCGCAAGGACAACGTTGACAACGCACTTGAAAGGATCCTTGCTTTGGGCGCTGTCCCGATCGTCAACGAAAACGACGTTGTTGCTATTGATGAGCTGGAGCTTGAAGTCGGTGAGAACGATTCGCTTGCGGCAATGGTAGCAACGCTTGTTAAGGCTGATCTTTTGATAATAATGTCGGATATCGACGGACTTTATGACTCTGACCCGAGATCTAACCCTGATGCTAAGCTCATTTCAAGGGTTGATGCGATCACCGATGACATTATAGGTGCAGCAAAGGGTGCGGGATCGAGTCTCGGCACCGGCGGAATGGCAACAAAGATAAGAGCCGCGAAGATCGCAACAGACAACGGCATCGATATGCTTATCATCAACGGCAGCGAGCCGAACAATTTATACGATGTGTTTGACGGAAAGAGCGTCGGAACGCTGTTCGTGTCAAACGGAAAATAACGAAAAAGAAAGGCGATGAACTTTTGATGTTTGATTTTGAGACTTTGGGCAAGAATGCGAAAGCCGCAAAGAAGATACTTTCGACAAGCTCGGTGATAACACGAAATGAGGCACTTAAGAACATTGCCGAGGCGCTTGTCAGCTATAAGCGCATGATAATAGACCAGAACAGAATCGACGTTAAGAACGCTGAACAGCGAGGAGTCAAGAGCTCACTCGTTGACAGACTTTATCTCAATGAAAAGCGCATCGAGAGCATTGCTGAAGGCGTTTTGAGCGTGGCATCGCTCCCCGACCCTGTCGGACTTATCGACGGCGGCGAAATAAGACCCAACGGAATCAGGATCACAAGGACAAGAGTTCCTTTGGGGGTTGTGGGAATAATTTATGAAGCAAGACCCAACGTGACCGCTGATGCGGCGGCGTTATGCCTTAAATCGGGAAACGTCTGTGTTTTAAGAGGCGGAAGCGACGCTATATATTCAAACACCATCATTTGCAACATAATGCGTGAAGCGATCGCAAAGGCGGGATTGCCGGCGGATTGCATTCAGCTTGTGACAGATACATCAAGAGAGACCGCAACGCTTATGATGAGATCGAATGAATATCTTGACGTTTTGATCCCCCGAGGCGGAGCGGGACTTATTAAGTCGGTGGTTGAAAACGCAACCGTCCCTGTCATTGAAACGGGAACGGGCAACTGTCACATTTATGTGGATTCATCGGCAAATCTCGGAATGGCTGTTGAGATAATCGACAACGCCAAGACTCAGCGACCCGGTGTCTGCAACGCTTGTGAGACGGTTTTGCTGCACAGAGAGATCGCGGAAGAGATCTTGCCCCGACTTAAGAAAAAGCTTGATGAGCACAAGGTCGAGCTACGCGGATGCGAGATCACAAGGATGATCTTGGGCGAGAGCGTGAAGATCGCGACAGATGAAGACTATGCGACGGAATTCTTGGATTATATTTTGGCGATAAAAGTTGTTGACAACATTTTTGATGCTATCGAGCACATCGAAAAGTATTCGACGGGACATTCGGAATGCATTATAACCGAAAGTTTGATGGCGGCTGAGGAATTCACAAAACAGGTCGATTCTGCGGCGGTTTACGTCAATGCCTCAACAAGATTTACCGACGGAAATGAGTTCGGGCTGGGCGCTGAGATCGGAATATCCACCCAAAAGCTCCACGCAAGAGGGCCTATGGGGCTTTCGGCACTCACGACTGTGAAATATCTTATTAACGGAAACGGACAGATAAGGAACTGATTTGAAAAATGAGTAAGAAAAACAAGCATAAAAACGAAGCTCCCTCACCTGCTGTTGAGGTGAAGGAGATCATAGCCGTAGGCGATACGCCTTGTGATAAAACTTCCGAGACGGAGAAGGAAAAGCCCTCGGCAAAGAAAGAAGAAAAGCGAGAGAGCAAGATCGCTGCCATCAAAGAGCTTGATGACAAGGTCAAGGAAGCTATCGACGACGCTTTGGACGAAAACGCAGACGAGCTTGCATCGAGTGAGCCGGAAGCTGTGACGAACGTTGCGAATATAAGCCTTAGATCTGTGGCGACGGCAGTTTTCGGATTTATAGTTTTGGTGTTTGCGATAGTAGGCATTATTTCGACTGCGAACAGAGTAGTCAACTATGTTAAGGCTCAAAACGATGACTCGAAGCTTATAAAGAGCTTTGAGAGCTTGGTTTTGCCTTTGACGGCGTTTGATGCAACCGTTTTCGAGAACACATCGGCACTCACCGACGACGTTATCATCACCGCTGCTTGTTGGGACGCTGTTTTGAACCCCTCTGTAACGTTTACACAGGACAGCGGAAACTATACCGTTTCTTATTTGGATATCGACGCAAGAGTTGCGAAGCTTTTCGGAACAGGGCTTGTGTATACTCACAAGACGGTCGGTGACGTTGAGCTGTTGTTTGAATATGACGAAGACACAAAGATGTATACGTTGCCGGCATATCCGAAAACTGTGGCATATCTGCCTGTGTTGGACTCTTATGAAAAAACCGAAAACGGATATGACCTTAGGATAAAATACGTATATCCGATAACCACCGTGACGACCGGAACGGTCCCTACCGAAAAGGTCATGATATACAGCGTAGCACCGAAGGATCTCGGATATGTGATCACATCGCTTCAGATCGGCGAGATCATTTCCGACGAAGTGCTTAATTAGCTTGTTGACCGGATAATTTCAACGCCTGTGAAGAAATGCTTGATTATTTCTTCACAGGTTTTGTTTTGCTCTGCCATTTTGCATGCGCCGTTCAAGGAAAGTCCGACAAGATGGCCGCATCCGCGAACAGTGAAAGTAAAGCGATCGAACTCGGAGCTGTATTTATAGGTGAAGTTAGCGCTCGGAAGATTCAGCACCGACGCAAGCCGAGCTCCGCTTATCGAATACTCGTTGCAAAGAGTGATCTCGGTTACATATCCGCTTGATGAGCTGATTGAATTTGTGATCCATTCGTTCGGTTCGCCGTAAAGCGTTATGCCTTGACAGTTAGTGGTGATACGGGCAAACAGTTCATCCGAGGAATAGACAGCTTCGGTTATATAATCGGCATCGAAATCACACCTAACAGACTCAAGATATGGGATATCTTCGCCCAAAACGGTCAAAGCGGATTCGGTATATCCCCCGCTTGAGACACAATATGCCGCTTGGATAGGTTCGCCGTCATAGGCGATATAATCGCCCAAAACCTCGCTGATAGCGGAGCTGAACGACTGTGGAATATCCTGTGAGATGACAAGAGTGGGATATTTAGAAGAGTCGGTGCTGACATCAGCACCCATAAGCTCGGGCGTGGGATCGGAAAGCTCCTCGATCCTTCGAGAAAGGATATATGTATACATAAGCGTTGCCTGAGCCTTTATAGCCTCGTGAGGCGCGGTCTCTGTGAGCTGTGCCATGAGAACTGCCGCGAGATAATCCTCAACAGAAAGTGTAAATGTAGTCTGCTTTACAGTGTCATACACCGTCACCTCGCGGACAAGAGCGTATGCGGTATCTTCAGGAACGGTTTCGGATACAGTCGGAACGGTCTGTGGCTTCGAAGAAAAAGCATCAAACAGAAACGGGACAAGCGGAATGATAACGATAGCGACGGTTATGAAGGCAAGTCCTTTGAAAAAATCTCGCATTTTGAGCGTCCTTCCTTTTTTATTTCAAGTTAGCACAAAAGGAAAGTGATATCTGTCGAAACGGTGGGGTTGATTTTATTTTTGGTTTGGTGTATAATCAAGCGGTAGCGTATTTGCCTGCATAGTTAAATGGATATAACAAACCCCTCCTAAGGGTTAGTTGTGAGTTCGATTCTCGCTGCGGGTGCCAAATAGTTAAGTCTCGCGGTGCGAGACTTAACTATTCCTGCCGTTCATAAAGTGTTTCATCAAAGCTGATACTTTTGTGTCAGCTTTGTCTTTTGGTGGAGGACAAACATCTTTCGACAAAATACATTAATATTTTTAAAAATACCATAGCATTTTCGTCAGTCTCACGAAAATCGTTAAAACCGCTTGTCAACACTTTAAATTAGTGATATTATGTCTTTAACAACTTAATAGAAGCTGTATGACGCTTACGGGAAAGTGCGATGATCGCTGCCGAAGGAGTAACACTCTCAGGTTTCCCAAAAGGAAGAGGACCGTGGGCTGACAGAACTTTGGAGAATCCCATTTGATTGGGTGCCGAAGGTGCAAAGCGCAAAAACGCTAATCTCTCAGGCAAAAGGACAAAGATAAACCGTTTATTTCAGGTATATTTTCTTTTGTTTGCGGATCGCGTTTTGTATGCGGTTCGCTTTTTGTTTTGTTGAGGCTTTTTTGTTTCGGAGGATAATATGGATAAGTTTTTTGAAAAGTTAGCCAATATCAACGCCATCATCAACGACTTTGTTTGGGTCAAGATCGGTTTGATATTGCTTATAGGTGCAGGTATTTTGATGACGGTGTGCACAAGGTTCTTCCAGGTGTCTCATCTTAAGCACTGGTGGGTGGAGACTATCGGTTCGGTGTTCAAGAGGAACAGCGATTCGACAAAGAAGACCGACAAGGCCTCTATCACACAGTTCCAGGCACTTTGCACGGCTTTGGCGGCAACTATCGGAACGGGTAATATTGCCGGTGTTGCGGCGGCTATCGTTATCGGCGGACCGGGCGCTGTATTTTGGATGTGGCTTGCAGCCTTCTTCGGAATGATGACAAACTATTCCGAAAACGTGTTGGGAATTTACTATCGCCGCAGAAACCTAAGCGGCGAATGGTCGGGCGGCGCGATGTACTATCTTAAGGATGGATTAGGCTCGAAAAAGGGATGTAAGCATGTCGGCGCTGTTTTGGCTGTTTTATTCTCGATCTTCGCTATCTTGGCTTCATTCGGTATCGGAAACATGGGTCAGGTAAACAAGATCACCCTAAATATTGAATCCGCATTTTTAAAGAACGTTGACCTTGGAACGCTTGCGGGGATTCCCGTGACATCGATCATCATCGGTGTTGCTTTGATGATCATTGCGGCGCTTATCATCATCGGCGGATTACAGAGAATTGCGGCGGTTGCTGAAAAGCTTGTTCCTTTCATGGCAATTTTGTATGTTGTCGGATGCTTGGTGATATTCTTTATTCACATTGATATGGTCGGCGCGGTATTTGCTTCCATATTCAAATTTGCATTCGGCGTTAAGGCTGTTGCCGGCGGTGCCGCAGGTGTTGCCATCAGCCAAGTCATCACTCAGGGCTGTAAGAGAGGCGTGTTCTCGAACGAAGCGGGCTTAGGCTCGTCTGTTATGGTTCACTCCTCCTCGAACGTCAAGGAGCCTGTAAAACAGGGCATGTGGGGCATATTCGAAGTGTTCTTTGATACATTCATAGTTTGCACGATGACTGCTGTCGTTGTTTTGACATCGGGATATGTTGACCTCGAAACGGGCGTTGTTTCCGAGGGTGTTAACGACGCTACACTTGTTTCCCAAGCATTCGGAAACATATTCGGCGCTGTCGGAGAGATGTTTGTAGCGGTCGCTATGCTTTTGTTCGCTTTCACAACAGTTCTCGGCTGGAGCCAATACGGCACGAAGGCTGTTGAATACCTTTTGGGCGAGAAGGCCGTCAAGGTCTATAGGGTCATATTCGTTTTGATGATCATTTCGGGTGCTGTAATGACCTCCTCGATCGCATGGGACATTTCAGACACCTTCAACGGACTTATGATGATCCCGAACCTTATCGGCGTTGCGGCGCTTTCGCCTCTTGTATCAAAGATCACCAAAAACTATGTTAACCGCAAGCTCAAGAACAAGGATGAAGAGCCTTTGCTATCGTTTGATGAAAGTATTCAGGCAGACGTTATGAAAAACGGTCTTGATTAAATTTTACTGCATATCAAAAATGACGCTCATTTTGTGAGCGTCATTTTTTATCGGAATATATCGTCAGATTCAAAGTATTTAAGCTCGACCGCAGGGACATCATAGTAATAGAACACGCTTTTCCCG
Source organism: uncultured Oscillospiraceae bacterium (assembly GCA_964650705.1). Lineage (GTDB taxonomy): Bacteria > Bacillota > Clostridia > Oscillospirales > Ruminococcaceae > Faeciplasma. The sequence goes on along the minus strand of CAZYUJ010000001.1, from coordinate 189,924 downwards.
ATCTTTGAGAGTGCGTCATTTTTGACATAAAAGCGGTAATAGGGCATGAAGTATTTATCAGAGCTTGAATAGCGATATATAAGTTCATATGCCGAGATGTCACTCTCATCGGGAGATTCAGAACCGATGATGAATTTCCCCGAAGTGAGCATCTGTATCGCCTCTTGAGAAGAGATTTGTCAAGGGGTCTTTCTGCAAAAGTTACAGAACGTTCAATATAATACATATAGAAGCCATTTAGAGCAGTCCTCAAAAGTGAGAACTGCTCTAAAATACATTTTGATCAACAGTAATAAGCAAACACAACAGCTTATTTTTTATCTTTTTTCCTTGATACGCAAGATAACAGAAAGGCAATTATATTCAGAATAAAGCCAGTCCACAACAATAGTTGGTTTTCACCTGGCTGAGCAATACAAACCGCTAAACAAGCAAGCCCGACTATCGACATAAAAATTCTAACAATTAAGACAATCATATCTTTTTTCATAATGTATTTTCCTCCATGTTATTTTCTTTTTGAGCCTTTAGCAATCACATAAATACCTGCCAGCATTTCAACGATTGATAACCCCAACAGAAGTCCTGCAAAGAAGTCCTTGACGTTTGAACCGCCCAAGGTATGTGATAATGCCTGAAAAGCAATTCCCATAACAATGAGGATAACACCGGTTAGCAGTACTTTTTGTTTTTCTAACTCTTGTGTTCGTCTTAATAAATCGAGGATTTGTTCCTCATCATATACACGAACACTTTTTTCATCATTTTCTTCGCCGTCCATCAGTTCAGAAATTGTTACTTTCAATTCCTCGCATAGTTTTTTCACTACGGCATAATCGGGCATACATTTTGCTGTTTCCCATTTTGAAATGGTTTTGTTTGAAACACCCAAGCGTTCAGCAAGTTGTTCTTGAGTTAAATTCTGTTCTTTGCGTTTTTGGGCAATAAATTTTCCTATTGCAATTTGATCCATTTCGGATACCTCCTTTATTTCTTCGTGGCAAGAATAGCATTTTCGCTCACAAAATTACACCCCTTATAAGGCGAATATGGGGGGAATTGCTTTTACTCACTCAGAAAAAGATAAAAGCATTTCCATCAAGAGAATCAATTAAATACAACAGACTTAAGACGCCAACATCCTCATATTATGAGCGTTCTTTATCAACAAGCAAGTTGCAAATCATCATAACAGCGACAAACAACACGCCTGCAACTGGCCACACAACCCAACTGTGGTGCCAATCGTTTGTAATGAAGCTCCAACAAAGGAAGATTGCTGCGGCTACTACCCAATAGACTACTCCTACTGTTTCCTTCAATTTGCTCTTTTTCTTTTCTGCCGGGTCATATTCGCCCTCTTTGAGAAGCTTCTGCATACTTGCCCAACGAACACCGGATACGATAAAGAACATTGCGCCAATACCGGCAATCAACATTGTAACAGTCAGCATATCGATGATCTGTCTGTCTTCCAAACCGTTCTCTCCTTTCCTTTGAAATTAAAGGTACCTTTCACTTATCAAGACGCAAAAGTGCTTGAAAAGGTAACGCTGCTCAGCTATATTTTTACATAAATCAGCCTAATTTGCAAGTGGTTAAAAATATATCGGCAAATACCCTCAACTTGGTTGACAAAACGTCAAGATTAAGTTAAAATTATGTCATAATAATGTAAAGTTAACATGGGGGATTTCGGATTTTAGGAGGTTTTCATTTGAAAAAGATCGATGCACATTTGATGAAATCTGATGAAGAATTTGCGAAGTTAGGACTTAAAAAGCGAGACATCGCTCTTTGGGAGGACGGGCTTAGAACAAGCGGCAAATTCGGCGAATATGAGTGGTGGTATTCTGATATCAAGCTAGCCGGCGGCGGAAGCTTGGTCATTGTTTACTATACAGCTCCGCTTACTGCAATGGTAAACGGATTTGAGCCTAACATCACCTTCAACTTGAATCTTCCCGATGGCACAGAGATCAAGAAAGCCGTGAAGTACTCGCCTGCTGATGCCACATTTGCAAAAGTAAAATGCGATGTCAGGATGAAGCAAAACTATATCGTGGGCGATCTTAGGAATTACAGCATCCACTTCGAGCACGAGGAGATCGTTTGTGACGTTGAGCTTAACGGAACAACGCCTTCGTGGAGACCTCATACGGGAATGATCGACTTTGGCGGTAAAAACTATTTTGCTTGGATCCCCTCGATCCCTGAGGCTCAGGCAAAGATAGACCTCAAGATCGGTGACGAGCGCCTTGAGCTTGAAGGTACGGGCTATCATGACCACAACTGGGGCGACGTCGGAATGTTTTGGCTTATGCACCACTGGTATTGGGGCAGAGCCAAGATCGGGCCTTATCAAGTCATATCCAGTTATATAACTGCAAAAGAAAAGTTTGGTTATGAGCATTTCCGAGTCTTTATGCTTGCTCGTGACGGTCAGCTTTTGGGCGACAAGGGCGAATGCATTAAGTATACTCAGGAAGAACCTGCTTTTGATGAAGCTACGAAAAAGCATTATTTCAAAAAGCTTACATATGACTATGATGACGGCGAACAGCACTATAAGATAGTTTATGAAGCAGATGACATCATTGAAAGAATGTCGATCGAAGACAGCAAGACGATGGATGCTGCTAAAACGAATGCTTTCTCAAGAATTCTGATGAAGCTTGTCGGAATTGAGCCTGCATATATGAGGTTTGTGGGAAATGCAAGCATCGAGAAGATCGAAAACGGCGAAGTCGTTGAAAAGCACACGTCCCCCGCTCTTTGGGAGCTTATGTATTTCGGTAAGGACGCAGACGTATAATATTTTGTTACTCTCCGGGAGTTCCCGGGAAAGGATGATAAATCAGCATGACTATTTTTGACGTACTTTCGCTTTTATGCGGCTTAGCCCTCTTCCTCTATGGTATGGAGGTTATGGGTGATTCTCTCAAAAAGAGCGCAGGATCATCATTGAAAGCCATTTTGGGCAAGATGACCTCTAACCCTATCAAGGGCTTCCTTTTGGGCTTGGGTGTTACCGCAGTTATTCAGTCCTCAAGTGCTACCACCGTTATGGTCGTTGGCTTCGTAAACTCGGGCACGATGACGCTTTTACAGGCTGTCGGCGTTATTATCGGCGCTAACCTCGGTACTGCTGTTACCGCTTGGTTGACCGGTCTTTCGGGACTCGGCGCAGGAGGCGAGGCTGCAGCAAGCTTTATTCAGTGGCTTAAGCCTGATGCTTGGATGCCGATCTTGGCGGTTATCGGTATTTGTCTTATTATGTTTACAAAGCGCGGCAAGAAGAAGGACATCGGTGCAATTTTGCTCGGATTTGCCGTTTTGATGACAGGTATGTCGATGATGAGCGATTCTGTTGCTCCCCTCAAGGAAAGCGAAAGCTTCAGAAATATTCTTATCATGTTCGAAAACCCGATATTGGGTGTTTTGGCAGGTTTGGTGCTCACCGCTATCGTACAGTCCTCTTCTGCATCTGTCGGTATTTTACAGTCCCTCACCGCAACGGGTGCTATCACCTATGGCGCAGCTATCCCGATCGTTATGGGTCAGAATATCGGTACTTGTGTTACCGCACTCATCTCCGCTGCGGGCGCAAACAAGAACGGTAAGCGTGCAGCAATGGTACACCTTTACTTCAACATCATCGGCGTTGTCATTTGGCTGACAGTTTATTATATCGTAACCGCTTTTGTGAACATTCCTCTTATCGATCAGACGATCGGAATGTGGGGCGTCGCAGGTGTTCATACGATCTTTAAGATCCTTTCTATCATTGTTATCGGCCCCTTCTATAAACAGCTTGTAAAGCTTGCTGAGATCTCCGTCAAAGACAAGGATGCCGAAAACGACACTACTACCCTTTTGGACGAGCGTCTTATCAACACTCCTGCTGTTGCAGTTGCAAGAGCGACAGAAGTTACAGCGCACATGGCGGCTATCTCGACAGAGGCTTTGGAAAAAGCACTTTCGTTGTTCGATAAGTTCGATTCCAAGCTTTGTGACGAGATAAGAGACATCGAAGCGAAGGCCGACTCATTGGAGGACGCTTTGGGATCTTATCTTGTAAAGGTATCGGCGTGCGGCTTGGATGAGGGCGAATCTCAGCAGATCACAAAGCTCTTGCACATCATCAACGACTATGAGCGAATTTCCGACCACGCTGTTAATATCGTTGAATCCTTAGAAGAGCTCAAAGACAAGAAGGTTGAATTCTCCGAGACCGCAAAGACAGAGCTTGGCGTTGCCCGCGAAGCTTTGACAGAAGTTTTGGTTTATACCAGAGACGCCTTCAACGAAGACAGCTTGGAAAAGGCTTATGAGGTCGAGCCCATCGAACAGGTTATCGACAAGGTGCTTGACAGGATCAAGGTCAACCACATTTTGCGCTTGCAGCGCGGCGAATGCACGATCGAGCTTGGCTTTGTTTTGAACGACTTGCTCATCTCATTTGAGCGTGTATCAGATCATTGCTCGAACATTGCAAGCTGCTTGGTTGAAATTTCGCAGTACGGCGCACTTGATATGCACAGATACATTCGCAAGGTTCACCACGACAGTGAAGAATATGAGCTTAAGTATAAGGCATATAAGAGCAAATACCGAATTGAAAAAGAAGTTCCGAACGAGGAATAAAATAAATATCCACCCACAAATGCGGGTGGATATTTTTTATCAATTAAGCTTTGACTTGGCAAACTCGATCTGCTTTTCAACCGACTTGACCGATGTTCCGCCGAAGGAGATGCGCTTTTGAACACAGGTCAGAAGGTCGATATCGGAATAGAGGTCATCTTCAAAAAGCTCGCTGAAGCTCTTGTATTCTTCAAGCGGCAGGTTTTCCAAAACGCAGCCGTTTTTGATGCAATGCGAAACTATCGAGCCTGAGATCTTATATGCGCTTCTGAACGGGAGACCTTTTTTTACGAGATAGTCGGCAAGGTCGGTTGCATTTATGAAGCCGCCCTGTGCGGCTTTTTTCATATTGTCTTCAAGTGCGGTCATCGTTTCTATCATCGGAATAGCAACGCCCAAGCACATCTTGACCGTCTCGATCGAATCGAAGATGCACTCTTTATCCTCCTGCATATCCTTATTATATGCAAGCGGCAAGCCCTTGAGGGTGGTGAGGAGCGCCATAAGGTTTCCGTATACTCTTCCGGTCTTTCCTCTGATAAGCTCAGCCATATCGGGGTTTTTCTTTTGGGGCATTATGGATGAACCGGTGGTGTAAGCATCGGAAAGCTCGACGAACTTGAATTCCCAGCTTGACCAAAGAATTATTTCCTCGGAAAAACGGGAGAGGTGCATCATCAGCGTAGCAAGAGAGCTCAAAAGCTCGATGCAAAAATCGCGGTCAGACACGCCGTCGATACTGTTTTGACAAACGTCGCTAAAACCGAGAAGCTCGGCTTCATAGAAGCGGTCGGTATCAAAGGTGGTGCCCGCAAGCGCGCAGGAGCCGATGGGGCTTATACTTGTGCGCTTTTTGCAGTCATTAAGTCTGTCGATATCTCTTAGGAGCATCATGACATATGCCATCAAATGATGGCCGAAGGATATAGGCTGAGCACGCTGAAGATGGGTATAGCCGGGCATGATGGTGGATTTGTATATCTCAGCCTTATCGGTCACTGCAAGTGCCAAGGACTTCACAAGCGAGATAATCTCATCGGTCTGAGCCATTAAATACATACGCATATCAAGTGCGACCTGATCGTTGCGTGAGCGTGCTGTGTGAAGCTTTTTGCCGATATCGCCAAGGCGCTGGGTAAGAACCTGTTCAACGAACATATGGATATCTTCGCAAGAAAGGTCGATCGCTAACGCACCGCTGTCAAGGTCGTTAAGTATCCCCTCCAAGCCGTCGATAAGCTGATCTGCTTCCCCTTTTGTGATGATTCCCTTGGCTCCGAGCATACTTGCATGTGCCATCGAGCCTTTTATATCCTCACGGTACATAACACAGTCGAAGCTGATTGATGAATTGAAGTCGTCGGCAAGAACGTCGGTGTTTCCCGAGGTTCTGCCCTCCCACATTTTTGCCATGATAATTCTCCTTTTGAGGTGATAGATTGAAGCCTTCGGCGACGTCGGATTTCGCGCGGCGGAGCCGAGCGCGAGCGAGGCGCAGGCGCAGTGAAATTCGGTGGAGCCGTGGGCGGTCGGTTACGAAAAAAAGTGCGGATAAACTTTTAACGGCGAAGGGAGTCCCCCACCGCCGTCAGAAGTACTATACAAAGCAGTTTATTTATCCTTGTTCTTAGCATCAACCATTGCCTGAACCTTGATGGGAAGGCCGAAGAGGTTGATGAAGCCTTCGGAATCCTTCTGGTTATAGTCGCTTTCACCGAAGGTTGCGATCTCTTCGCTATAGAGCGAATAGGGGCTCCAAACACCGGCGTTGATCATGTTGCCCTTATAGAGCTTGAGGCGAACCTTACCGGTAACCTTTTCCTGTGTTTTATCAACAAATGCGCTCAAAGCTTCACGCAAGGGAGTGAACCACTGGCCGTTATATACAAGCTCGGCAAATGTGATAGCAAGCTTTTGCTTTTCGTGCATTGTATACTTGTCGAGGCAGATCTGTTCGAGAACCGAGTGAGCCTTATAAAGAATGGATCCGCCGGGAGTTTCGTATACACCGCGGCACTTCATGCCCACAAGACGGTTTTCAACGATGTCCAAAAGTCCGATGCCGTTAGCTCCGCCGATCTCGTTGAGCTTTAAGATGATGTTCTTTGCGCTCATCTTTTCGCCGTCAAGAGCGACAGGGATACCCTGTTCGAAGTCGAGGGTAACGTATGTAGGCTTATCGGGAGCCATGATGGGGCTTACGCCCATTTCAAGGAAGCCTTCCTTTTCATACATTGGCTCGTTGCCGGTGTCCTCAAGATCCAAGCCTTCATGAGAAAGGTGCCAAAGGTTTTTATCCTTTGAATAGTTGGTCTCACGGTTTATCTTCAAGGGGATGTTATGAGCTTCGGCATAGTCGATCTCTTCCTCACGGGATTTGATATCCCATTCACGCCAAGGAGCGATGATGGGCATATTGGGAGCGAAGTGCTTGATAGCAAGCTCGAAACGAACCTGATCGTTGCCCTTGCCTGTGCAACCGTGAACGATAGCATCTGCGTTTTCCTTGATTGCGATCTCAACCAAGCCCTTTGCGATGCAGGGACGAGCATGGCTGGTGCCCAAAAGGTATTCTTCATAAACGGCGCCCGCCTTAAGGCAAGGCATGATGTAATCGTCAACGTATTCGTCGGTAAGATCCAAAACATAGAGCTTCGATGCACCTGTTGCAAGAGCCTTTTCTTCGAGGCCTTCGAGCTCGTCGTTCTGTCCGACGTTGCCCGAAACCGCAACGACTTCACAGTTGTTATAGTTTTCTTTGAGCCACGGGATGATGATAGATGTATCAAGACCGCCGGAATATGCGAGCACTACTTTTTTAATATTTTCTTTATTCATTGTAATCAGTCTCCTTGCTGAATAAATATTCATCGTATGCATTGATTATACAACCTATATGCACATTTGTCAAGTTACATGATGAATAATATTCATTTTTGGCGATTTGTACTGAATGTTTCTACATGAGCATGAATTGTTAGTCGATTTGACAAAAGAAACCTAAGACAGCTTTGATAAACACCTTGCAGAATGCCGTTTATCTATTTCGGATATTCTCAATATATCACTTTTTTTATTTAGAAGCATTTACTTGTGTTATTTTATATGATAAAATCTAATCAGCATCATTTTGATGCGGAAAGGACACTTATTATGAAGCAGATCAGATCTGTTTTGGCGATAGCGTTAGCGGCGCTTACCTTGTGCAGCTGTACGCCGAGCCAAACTGAGACAGGAGGAAACAGCATGGATTACTTGAACACAAAAATATCGTCATTCAGTCTTAATGACCTTGAAATGACAGATGCTTATTTGGACAACGCTTTGGAGAAGGAGATCGATTATCTTCTGAGCTTGGACAACGAACGACTTTTATACTACTTTAGAAAGAATGTAGGGAAAGACACAAAGGGTGTCGAGCCCTATGGCGGATGGGAAAACCACCTTATCAGCGGACACACGTTGGGACATCATCTGACTGCGCTTGCACAGGCATATGCAAATGACGGAACTTCGGCTTCCGACAAGAAAAAGCTATATGACAAGCTTACATATCTTATTGATGAGCTTGCTTTGTGCCAGCGTGAGGACGGATTCCTGTGGGGCGGCAAGTTTGTCGAGATAAACACAGAATTCCAGTTTGACAACGTCGAAAAGGGCAAGTCCAACCTCTTCACAGAGGCTTGGGTTCCGTGGTATACCATGCACAAGGTTTTGGAAGGCTTGGTTTATACATATGAATTTACGGGCTATGAGCCTGCTTTGGAGATCGCAAAGGGCGTTGGCGATTGGACTTATGAAAGAACACAGAGCTGGGATGAGGAAACTCACAGAACTGTTTTGTCTATCGAATACGGCGGAATGAATGATATTTTGTATGAGCTTTTCGCTGTTACCGACATCAACAAATATGCCGTTGCTGCACACGCATTTGATGAGGACGCTTTGTTCGAGAAGATCAGAACCGACGGCAAGGACGTTTTGAACAACCGCCACGCAAACACAACTATCCCCAAGATCATCGGCGCTTTGAAGAGATATGAGACCTGTCACGGCAAGGTTATTGACGGCGAGAAGGTCGATGCAAGCGAATACCTCAAGACTGCTGAGATCTTCTGGCAGATGGTCGTTGACCACCATACATATGCCACGGGCGCTAATTCTGAATGGGAGCATTTCGGTGCTGACGACTATCTCAACCACGAGAGAACAAACTGTAACTGTGAGACCTGTAACGTATACAATATGCTAAAGCTGACGAAGGAGCTCTTTAAGATCACCGGCGACAGCAAGTATGCAGACTATATGGAAAATGCGTTCATCAACGACATTATGGCTTCGCAGAATCCGGAGACAGGTATGACGACATACTTCCAGTCGATGGCAACGGGATACTTCAAGACCTTCTCAACTCCTTATGACAGCTTCTGGTGCTGCACGGGCAGCGGTATGGAGAATATGACAAAGCTCGGCGATATGATCTATTATCACAGCGATAATGAGCTTTATGTTAATATGTATCTCTCTTCAAAGGTCGAGTGGGCAGAAAAGGGCATCACTTTGGAGCAGTCTACGAATCTTCCGATCTCGGATACAACGAACCTTACTATCAAGGCAGATGCTCCCGTGAGCTTCGGTCTTAGGATCAGAATTCCCGATTGGGCAAAGGGCGATCTTGAGATCAGGGTCAACGGCGAGGCTGTCAGCTTTGATACTGAGGGCGGATATGCGGTGATTACCCGTGAGTGGGCAAACAAGGACAGCATTGACGTTAGGATCCCTCTTGGATTTACGACCTCCAACATGGTTGACGGCTTGAATACTGTTGCGTTCAAATACGGTCCCGTTTTGCTTGCGGCTGACCTTGGCAACGAGAACATGGCGACCACATATACGGGTATGAGCGTTTTGATTCCCGAGACGTCTGTTTTAGAGGGTCTTGACGGCGTGATCGACGACAGCTTGACACTTAAGGACGGCCTTACCGGAAAGGATGTAAGAGACAACCCCGACGCTTGCTTTGAGCGTGTCGGAGAAGGCTTGGAGTTCAAGCTGATATGCGCCGACAAGGAGCTTACCTTCGTTCCCTATTATTCGATCTATAATGTGAGATACGGTATCTATTGGGCTCTTGAGGATGCCGAATAGAGTCGGGTGAGCCGTCGCACGGCGGAGCCGAGCGACCGCCGCAGGCGGTCAGCGAGGAGCGGCGGGCGGTGGCGGTGATTCACGAAAAAATGCGCCTCTCCGATTTTGGAGGGGCGTTATTTTTATAGACTGCTCAGAAAACCGAGGTTTCGAGCCAAAGCTTGAATAATTCTTTAGAATGGCGGATAAACACGGGTTGTTGAAAGTTTAGATATAAACTGCACAAACCTCAAACCTGCAAATTGTTATGTTTGCCAATTCAATAAAGCAAAAAAATGTGCTAAAATTAAGTGACTATTTATCGAAAGGAAATCCGCTATGAAAAAACTTTTAGCAATGATCTTGGCATTCATTATGGTTTTGGGACTCGTTGGATGCGGCGAAACCGAACCCGAGACCGTTGGTGTATATCCCGATGATTATGATGCCTCGACCCTTACAAATTCCGATATCAAGTATACTTTGGAAGAGCTTGAAGCTTTGTCTCAGACAGAGATCGCAGCAGACAGCGTTGATGCTCCCGCATTATACAAGTATTTCAACAATATGCTTATCGGATGCTCGTTCACCTCTAACCAGATCACTGATTTGGACAATTCCATCACCAAGAGCCTTTTGAAGCACTATAACGTATTCGTTTTGGGTAATGAATGTAAGCCTGCTTATATCAACCCTTCCGAAGGCGTTTTCAACTTCAGCAACGTTGACGCATTCGTTGAATTCGGTGAGCTCACCGATGCGACCTTGCGCGGACACACCCTTTTGTGGCACTCTCAGGTTCCCGATTGGTGGTTCAAGGCTGATCCTGCGGACACAAGAACCGTTAAAGAATGCTATGAGCAGGGCGCTTTGGCAACAAGAGAACAGCTTACCGGCAGAATCGAAACTTATATAACTGAAGTTGTTACAAGATATAAGGGCACTATCGACATTTGGGACGTTTGTAATGAGGTCTTGAACGGAACCGGAATCAGAACTGTTAACGACGATTCCTATTGGGCTGAGATCATCGGCGACGTTGACGGTGACGGATTTAAGGACGACTATGTTGAGATCGCCGTTAATGCTGCACGTGCCGCAAACGAAGATGCAATTCTTATCATCAACGACTTCAACATGGAATGGCAGGTTTCAAAGACCCAGGCTATGTATGACATGATCGAAAGAATGTTCAGAAAGGGCATTCGAATCGACGGTGTCGGCTTCCAGTCTCACATCTCGATGGATTGCAACGTTGAGCTTTACAGAAGCCAGATCGCAAAGATCGCTGAGCTTTCCGCTATCTATGACGAATGCTTCCCCGAGTATGCAGGCAACTTCAGAGTTCAGATCACCGAGCTTGATATGAACATGTTTATCGGCACAAATGCTGACGGTTCCTATTACAAGTGGAGCGATGCAGAATATGAACAGCAGGCTGTGAAGTATGCACAGCTCTTCGACATGTTCCAGGATTTCGCTGACGAAGGCGTTATCGACATGGTAGTATTCTGGGGCACTGACGACGAGAATTCCTGGTTGAACTCGACCCCCAAGCTCAGAAGAAACGCTGCGATGATCATCTATAGACCCGAGGAAGGCTTCGGACTCAAGCCTTGCTTCTGGAGCATTGCAAAGACAAGCTTTGATCATTATGTTGTCGAATAATTGAACGGTTATGACCGCCTTACAGAGATGTAGGGCGGTTTTTTGTGAAAGCATGATATGGGCGAGGCTGTCGATAGGCGAAGCCGAGCCGCCGCGACGAAGGAGCGGCGAGCGAGGAACGGCAATCGGCGCCGAGCCGGTAGCAAACTTGATAACAAAAAGATGGACAAATCGCAGATTTTGGGCAATGCTACAATGTTTTTCGTTATTATTGACATCAACGCTTTAATGTGGTATATAATAAATATAGTATTACTGATAGAGGTGCAGTGATTCATCACTAGGCTTATTTTGAACGCCGCCGCGGCGGATAAGCTCGAAAGGGGATGCTGCCGAAGACGTTTTGTGCGGCAACAAAATGATCTGGCGGAATGGAATAAGATACATTTCGCTGTCGCAATTATGCGGAGCGCTATCAAACGATATCCTCTCGGAGATAGTTTGGCTGAGTTGTATATCGGTGCGGTAGTTGCCTTGATATCGGTAACTGCCTTTTTTGTTTTCAAAAATCTTTACAGAATGAAGGAATGATATAATGAAGAACACGGTATTTGTCGGAGCTGCAACCGCAATAATCACCCCTTTCAAGAACGGTGAGGTTGACTATGAAGCATATGCAAGGCTCATAGACTGGCAGATCGAAAACGGCATCAGCGCGATCGTTGCGGCAGGAACGACAGGCGAAGGCTCGACGCTAACTGATGCGGAGCACAAGGAAGTTATCCGATTCACTGTTGAGAAGGTTGCAGGACGTGTTCCCGTTATTGCCGGAACAGGCTCGAACGACACGGCATATGCTATCGAGCTCACAAAGTATGCTTGTGAGGTTGGAGCTGACGCTATGCTTGTTGTTTCCCCTTATTACAACAAGGCAACTCAGAACGGGCTTATAAAGAGCTTTAGTGCAATTGCAGACGCTTCAACAAAGCCTATCATTTTGTATAACGTCCCCTCAAGAACGGGCTGCAACATTACTCCCAAGACTGCGGCAGAGCTTGCGAAGCACCCGAACATCGTTGCCATCAAAGAAGCAAGCGGAAATATCTCTCAGATCGCAGAGCTTGCGGCACTCACAAAGGGTAAGCTTGACATCTATTCGGGAAATGATGACCAGATAGTTCCCGTTATGTCATTGGGCGGCAAGGGCGTTATCTCGGTTTTGTCGAACCTTATGCCTAAGGAGACCGACGACATCTGTAAGAACTTCTTGAGCGGCAAGCTCGATGACGCTTTGAAAACTCAGCTTGAGCTTTTGCCTTTGATCAACGCATTGTTCTGTGAGGTCAATCCTATCCCCGTTAAGGCTGCAATGGCGGCAATGGGATTCGGTGAAAACAGTCTAAGACTTCCTTTGACCGAAATGGAAAAGGACAACGAAGAAAAGCTTTTGGCACTTATGCGTGAGCAAGGCTTGATAAAATAAGAGAACAAAGGATAATGAAATGATCTGTTCTAATGTTGATATTAAAAACGGCGAGCTTTATTTCGGCGGAGTGAGTGTTTTGGAGCTTAAAAAAAGGCACGGCACTCCCCTATACCTCATGGACGAAGCCAAGATAAGAGATAATTGCCGCAAATATGCGAACGCCATGCGTGAATATATGGGTGAGGATTCCTATCCCCTTTATGCCAGCAAGGCTGCAAGCTTCAAGAGGATCTATGAGATAATTTCCGAAGAGGGCTTGGGCGCTGACGTTGTGTCCTCGGGTGAGATATTCACTGCGATGAAAGCGGGCTTTGATATGTCGCGCGCATATTTCCAGGGCAACAACAAGACCGATTTTGACATTGCATATGCGATGGACTGCGGTGTTGGATATTTTGTATGTGACAATATCGAAGAGGTTGATGCTATTGAAAGGATCGCCTCTGAAAAGGGCATAACACAAAAGATACTCCTAAGACTGACTCCGGGAATCGACCCTCATACATATGATGAGGTTGCGACGGGCAAGGTCGATTCGAAGTTCGGCACAGCCATCGAAACGGGTCAGGCGTTCGAGATCACACGCCACACACTCTCCCAAAAGCACATAAAGCTTGAGGGCTTCCACTGTCACGTCGGCTCGATGGTGTTTGAATCAAGCACTTTCACAAGAAGCGCCGAGATCATGCTTGGGTTCATGTCGGGAATCAAAGAATCTTTTGGATATAACGCGAAAATACTTGACCTTGGCGGCGGCTATGGGGTAAGATATACAAGTGAAGATCCCTTGATCGATATTGAGGATAACATCAAGGGCGTTTGCGATTTTATCAAAAACGAGTGCGAACGGTTGGGATATCCCCTCCCCTCGTTAAGACTTGAACCGGGCAGAAGCATTGTTGCAGATGCGGGTATGACCGTTTATACGGTCGGCACTGTCAAGAAGATCACGGGATATAAAAACTATGTATCGGTTGACGGCGGAATGACCGACAACCCGCGCTACGCTCTTTACGGCTCTAAATATACCGTTTTGACAGCTAACAAGATGAACGAGGAACAAAGCCTTGTTTGTGATCTTGTGGGAAGATGCTGTGAATCGGGAGACGTTGTTCAGCCTGATGTTAAGTTCCCCTCAAGCATTCAAAGAGGCGACACTGTTTGCGTTTTGACAACGGGGGCTTATAACTATTCGATGGCATCGAACTATAATCGAATTTGCCGTCCGCCTGTTGTTATGATAAATGACGGTGAGGATCACGTTGCCGTCAAACGAGAGAGTTTTGAATATCTTTTGGCTAATGACGTTTGATCAAAGAGCAAGCGATAACAAAACTAAAGGAGATCACTAATGTTAAAAAACACCTTCTTCAGCGGAATTGCCGCAGGCATGATGGTCGGCATCGGCGGCGCTGTTTATATGAGCTGTGACAACAAGTATGTGGGAGCGGTTTTGTTCTCTGTAGCACTTTTGACGATCTGCTACATGGGAATGTACCTCTTCACGGGAAAGATCGGCTTTTTGGCTGAAAGCTTTTCGCTTGATACTGTTAAGCATCTTTGTATCGGGCTTTTGGGTAACTTTGTCGGTGCAACGGCGTTTGGCTATGCTGTGAGATTTGCAAGGCCTTCTATCGTTGAAAAGGCGGTTGCTGCTTGTTCGGGAAAGCTTGAAAACAGCTTCCCCGTTTGGATAGCTTTGGGCGCAATGTGCGGAATTCTGATGTATATTGCAGTTAAGATCTATAGAGAGAAAAACTCGGTTTGGGGGATATTCTTCTGTATTCCCGTGTTCATTCTTTGCGGATTTGAGCACTCGATCGCAAATATGTTCTATTTTGCCCTTGCAAATATGCTGACACTTAAATACATAGCGTTCATTTTGTGCGTTGTTTTGGGAAACGCTTTGGGCGCAATGATATTGCCGTGGCTTAACAAGCTCGGTACAGTCAGGGCAAAGAAGGCTTAGCGCTTTTATATAACAAAGATTAGGAGAGTTTGAGAATGTTTTTTGAGAATTTAAAGGACTTCGATGCTGAGGTTTATGCCTCCTGCGAGAAGGAACTTAACCGTCAGCGACACAACATCGAGCTTATTGCTTCGGAAAACATCGTTTCCGAGGGCGTTTTGCTCGCAGCAGGCGGAGTTTTGACAAACAAGTATGCCGAAGGCTATCCCTCGAAGAGATATTACGGCGGCTGTGTTTATGTTGACGAAGTCGAAGAGATCGCTCGTGAGCGTGCAAAGAAGCTTTTCGGTGCTGAGCACGCAAACGTTCAGCCTCATTGCGGAGCTAACGCAAACCTCGCAGTATTCTTCGCACTCTTGAATCCCGGCGACACTGTTTTGTCGATGAGCCTTGCTCACGGCGGACATCTTTCTCACGGCTCTCCCGTTAATATTTCGGGCAAGTATTTCAACATCGTGCCTTACGGCGTTTCTGACGATACACAGATGATCGACTATGACGAGGTCGAAAAACTTGCGCTTGAATGCAAGCCCAAGCTCATTTTAGCAGGTGCTTCGGCATACCCCAGAGTTATTGACTTCAAGCGTTTTCGTGAGATCGCTGACAAGGTCGGAGCTTACTTTATGGTCGATATGGCTCATATTGCCGGTCTTGTTGCCGCAGGCGTTCATCCCTCACCCGTGCCTTATGCTGACGTTGTTACGACTACCACTCACAAGACCTTAAGAGGCCCCAGGGGCGGACTCATCCTTTGCAAGGAGCAGTATGCCAAGGCTATCGACAAGGCTATCTTCCCCGGCACTCAGGGCGGACCTTTGATGCACATCATTGCGGCTAAGGCTGTCGCTTTCGGTGAGGCTTTGAGCGATGAATTCAAGGCATATCAGGAGCAGATCGTTAAGAATGCTTCTGTTTTGGCAAGTGAGCTTATGGCAAGAGGAATCAATCTCGTTTCGGGCGGAACCGACAACCACCTCATGCTTTTGGACCTTAGAGGAACAGGCGTTACGGGCAAGGAGCTTGAGCACAGACTTGACGAAGTTCACATTACCGCGAACAAGAACGCCATCCCCAACGACCCCGAAAGTCCCTTTATAACCAGCGGATTGCGCGTCGGCACACCTGCTGTAACAACAAGAGGCTTCAAGGAAGAGGAAATGAAGCTTATTGCGGGATGGATCTGTGACATTATCACGGATTTTGAGGGCAATAAGGAAAGAATCACCGAAGAGGTTATTGCTCTTTGTGAGAGGTTCCCTATATATAATAACTAAAAACTTTTGAGCGAACCGGGCAAAATTGCTCGATTCGCTCATTTTCGTGTTTTCTCTTGACAAGTTAATATGTCTGAGGTATACTGTATGTTGTGCAGAGCTTTCGTATCTGCCACAATATTTGGAGCTAAGCGTGAAGTGTAAAACCTATTAAAAATGAGTTTTGATGATTTCACGCTGTGTTTATTTTTCATGAAAAACGGAGGATAACAATGGGTTACAAATCTGACATTGAGATCGCACAGTCGGTGGAGATGAAGCCTATCACCGAAATTGCGAAGACAGCAGGAATTGATGAGAAGTATTTGGAGCAGTACGGCAAATATAAAGCCAAGATCGACAACTCGCTTCTTAATGAATCCGACAAGAAAAACGGCAAGCTGATCCTTGTTACAGCTATCACCCCCACTCCTGCAGGCGAAGGAAAGACCACAACCACCATCGGCCTCGCTGACGGTATGAAAAAGATCGGCAAAAACGTTATGGTCGCGCTTCGTGAGCCTTCTTTGGGCCCTGTTTTCGGAATCAAGGGCGGAGCCGCAGGCGGCGGATATGCTCAGGTCGTGCCCATGGAAGACATCAACCTCCACTTCACCGGCGACTTCCACGCAATAGGAGCTGCAAACAACCTTCTTGCGGCAATGCTTGACAACCACATCTATCACGGAAACGCTCTTAATATCGACCCAAGACGTATCACTTGGAAGAGATGCGTTGACATGAACGACCGTCAGCTCAGATTCGTTTGTGACGGTTTGGGCGGAAGAGTTAACGGAACTCCCCGTGAGGACGGCTATGACATCACCGTTGCTTCCGAGATCATGGCTGTATTCTGCCTTGCGAGCTCGATGGAAGACCTTAAGAGACGACTTTCCAACATCATTGTCGGTTATACATATGACGAAAAGCCTGTTACCGCAGGCGACTTAAAGGCAGTCGGCGCAATGGCGGCGCTTTTGAAGGACGCTATCAAGCCCAACTTGGTTCAGACGCTTGAAGGCACACCTGCGCTCGTTCACGGCGGACCTTTCGCTAACATCGCTCACGGTTGCAACTCTGTGATCGCAACAAGAATGGCTATGAAATTGGGCGACTATGCAGTTACTGAAGCAGGATTCGGCGCTGACCTCGGAGCTGAAAAGTTCCTTGACATCAAGTGCCGTATGGCAGGCTTAACCCCCGACGCAGTTGTTATCGTTGCAACGATCCGTGCGCTTAAGATGCACGGCGGTCTGGCAAAGACAGAATTGGGCGAAGAGAACCTCGAAGCTTTGGAAAAGGGACTTCCCAACCTCTTAAGACACGTTTCAAACATCAAGAACGTTTACGGACTTCCCTCGGTCGTTGCTGTAAACCGCTTCCCCACCGACACCGATGCTGAGGTTGAGCTTATCATCAAAAAGTGCCGTGAGCTCGGCGTTAACGTAGTTTTGTCTAACGTTTGGGCAGAGGGCGGCAACGGCGGTGTTGAATTAGCTCAGGAAGTTGTTAGACTCTGTGAAGAAGAGACGCCCAAGTTCACATTCTCATATGAAGATGACCTTAGCTTGGAAGAAAAGATCGAAGCTGTTGTCAAGAAGGTTTACGGCGGTGTTGGTATCAACATTCTCCCCATGGCAAAGAAAGAGCTTTCGAAGCTTGAGGCTTTGGGCTTCGGAAAGTGCCCTGTTTGCATCGCGAAAACTCAGTATTCCTTCTCAGATGATGCAACAAAGCTCGGCGCTCCCGAAGGATTCACAGTCAGCGTTAAGAACGTCAAGGTCTCAGCAGGAGCAGGATTTGTTGTCGTTCTGACCGGCGACATTATGACTATGCCCGGACTTCCCAAGGTCCCTGCTGCTGAAAAGATCGACGTTGACGAGAACGGCGTTATCTCGGGATTGTTCTAATCGGTTGCCAAAAGCGATAGAATGTGATATAATAATATCACTATTTTGAAAGGCGGCGTTTTAAATGAACGGAAAGAAGCTATATAAATCCAGAAACGACAAGAAGATTTCGGGCGTTTGCGCCGGAATTGCTGAATTTTTCGGAATCGACCCGACACTCATAAGACTTTTGTGGGCAATCGTGACACTGTTTACAGTCGGCACGGGTGTGCTCGCTTATATCATATGTGCGATCATAATTCCCGAAATGCCCGACGGCGAAACCTATGTCGTTGATGAAGAATAAGTAAAGAATTGATCCTCCCGATTAACATCGGGAGGATTTTTTGTTTGGGTATGGGCGAGCGTGGAGCTCCGCCTGCGCGGAGCGCAGAGTGGGGCTTCGTGCGAGCCTGCTGCGGGGCTGGTCACCAATATTTATATACGCTCGGGCAATAATTATTCTTTGTGGCGGCACGTAGCTCGACGAAGCAGCCGCACTCCGAGCAGATGCCGTTTTCCAAGCGGTCGCACCGCTTGCATATCTCAAGGCGGGAGTTATATATATCGTCGCTTGCTCTATGATCCTCGGGGATGAGGGCGATAAGATCGCTCACCTGCTTATACAGTCCATCAATGTCGATATCTATCAAAAGACATCTTTTACAAAACGGCTTCGACATTTATGCAAGCTCGATGGAAACAACGGAGCACTTGGGAAGCTTTATGCAAAGCTTTTCGCCGCTGAGGCAAACGCCGTCATAAGCCTTTGGTGCGACGGCATCAGGAGCCTCGAAGGTGTTGCAGGCGTTGTGTTCGCCGCTCAGGAGCCTTGCACAAACAGCGGTATATTCAGCTCTTGGAATTACACAGTCGATATCGAATTCCTCGTCCAAGGATGCGTTTGCGATGGTGATGTGCATTTTTCCGTTCTCATCAACGGAAACAGACTGAGAAATTGCGGGAAGATATTTGTCATCCAAGATCTGCTTGTTCTCAATATTCGAGTATACAAGGTCAGCTTCCATGTGACCGGTGAACATATCGAAAACGTGATATGTAGGAGTCTTGACCATCTTTTCGCCTTCGGTGAGGATGATAGCCTGTAACACGTTGACGACCTGGGCGATGTTAGCCATCTTCACTCTGTCAGAGTTGAGGTTAAAGAGGTTTAAGTTGATCGCAGCGATCATAGCGTCACGCATCGAATTCTGTTGATACAGGAAGCCGGGGTTTGTTCCGGGAATAACATCAGTCCAAACTCCCCATTCATCGACTACCAATGAAACGAGGCGGTCGGAGTGAATGTCGTTATAGCGCTGCATAACAGCCTTTTGGTCGCGAAGGATCCTTTCCATATACCATGTGTTGGAAAGAGAGCCATAGTATTCGTCTTTATCAAAGTCGGTGGAGGAGCCTTTCTTGCCCCAATTTCCTGTGGGGATGGTGTAATAGTGCAAGGAAAGCCCCTGCATCTTGCCCCAGCCGGCATTCTTTTGCATCATAACGTCAGTCCAGTGAGGGTCATTGGAGTTAGGACCGCAAGCGATCTTCTGCTCTGCTCCGCGCAAGAAGCACTGGAACTGTGAATAAACGTCAGAATAGTATTCAGCAGTCATATTGCCGCCGCAACCCCAGTTTTCATTTCCGACGCCGATGTATTTAACCTTCCAAGGCTTTTCTCTGCCGTTTTTCTTTCTAAGCTCAGTCATGGGAGATTCGTTTGCCGAGGTCATGTATTCTACCCAGTTAGCAGCTTCTTCGATGGTGCCGCTGCCGACATTGACGGAAACATATGCATCGCATCCGACGAGTTCACAGAAATCCAAGAATTCGTGAGTTCCGAAGGAGTTGTCTTCTGTTACCCCTCCCCAATGAACGTTAACGATCTTCTTTCTTGACTCCTTAGGGCCGATGCCGTCCATCCAGTGATATGTATCCGCAAAGCATCCGCCCGGCCAACGAAGAACGGGAAGCTTGATAGCCTTGAAGGCCTCAACAACATCCGTTCTGAAGCCGTTGATGTTGGGAATGGGGCTGTCTTTTCCGACGTAGATACCGCCATAGATGCATCTTCCGAGATGTTCAGAGAAGTGGCCGTAGATCTCTTTGTTGATCTTGCTCAGCTTGTTTGACTTGTCGATAGTCATCTTTAGTGTTGCCATGAAATGTAACCTCCTAACAGGTAATTTATACTTTTATATTACCACTTAGCCGAAATTTTCGGTTTCAAAACAGTTAACAATCATTGATGTATTCTAATCAGTTTGATATTTTCGTTGACCTATCACTCGGACATTTCCGCAAACTGATATGCTCTTACATAGTCCACCTCAACAGTTGCGGGGAGTGTGGAAAGATCGATCTCTCCCGCCCAGGAGCCGACCTCAAGCGTGAGCTTCATATAGCCGGGCTGATCGCAAACGCCGCCGGCAGAGGATTCCCACATAAGCTCGCCGTCGATATACCATTTATAGCCTTCGGGCGACCAACGCATCGAATAGGTGTGGAATTCTCCGTCATACAAGTCCTCACGGTATTCAGCGGTGCCTTCTGTCTTGTGATCCTCTTTATAGCCGTCCCAATGCAAAGCGTGGTTGATGCCGTATGTTTTGGCGTTGAAGGCTTCCATGATGTCGATCTCGGTGCCGTCAACGCCGTCGTTGCCGACGCTTCCGACATTTCCGCACATCATCCAAAATGCAGACCAGAAGCCGGGAACATCCTGTACACGCATGCTGCATTCAAAGTAGCCGTATGCCTGCTCGAAGATGTCTTTTGTGCGGATAGCGCCCGATTTATAGCAGCCCGCTTCTTCGTCGTAAATTACGGATAAAACAAGTTTTCCGTTATCTATATTTGCACACATCGGATCCCACTTTCCTCCGCGGTCAGAGCGTTCCCATTGGGGGCAGTACGCCCAATTCGAGGCGTTCAAATAGCTGCGGGAGAAATTATCAAGGAATGTCAAAACGTATTCCTCACCCATGATGATCTCGGCCTCACCGATCTTTTGAGCACGGGTTTCGTCGATCACTTCCGGCTCCTCCTCTTTCTTGTCCTTTTTCGAGACGTTGTTTTTGCCCGATTCCGCAGAGGCATCGCTACGGTCGGTGACTGACGGATCAGAGTTCGTATCGGCGCACGCACACAAAGAAAGCATCAGCAACAGCGCCAAAATCATTGAAATTATTCTTTTCATTCTTGATCTCCTTTCAAAAGAGTTAAGTTTCATTTTTTGATATTCATATGATATCATGTTGTTAAAGCAGATGTCAATCGACAAATATGACAAACAAAAAGCAAAATCAAGGACATATTGCTACATGAATATATTTATATCACGCTTTTAAAATATCTATTGTCAAAACGCTTGATTTGTGATATGATGATTTTGTATGTGATATTTGACTTGGAGGATAGACCCGTGTAGACCGTAACGATGAAAATATAACGAAATTTATATAGATATTGGAGGAATTTTCTTGTCAAAACTTGAAAAAGAGATCAACCGCAGACGAACCTTTGCGATCATCTCTCACCCTGACGCAGGTAAGACAACGCTTACCGAAAAGCTTCTTTTATACGGCGGAGCGATCACTCTTGCCGGCTCTGTTAAGGGCAAAAAGACGGACAAGCACGCAGTATCCGACTGGATGGAGATCGAAAAGCAAAGAGGTATTTCGGTTACCAGCTCGGTAATGCAATTTGAATATGACGGCTATTGCATCAACATTTTGGACACTCCCGGACACCAGGACTTCTCGGAAGACACTTATAGAACGCTTATGGCGGTTGACTCGGCGGTAATGGTTATCGACGCCGCAAAGGGCGTTGAGAATCAGACGAGAAAGCTCTTTAAGGTTTGCGTTATGCGTAATATCCCTATATTCACGTTCATCAACAAGCTCGACCGTGACTCGAAAAACCCGTTTGACCTCTTGGAGCAGATCGAAGAGGAGCTCGGAATTTCGACGACACCGATAAACTGGCCGATCGGCAACGGCGTCGATTTCAAGGGCGTTTATGACAGATTCTCAAAGCGTATCATCTCATATACCGCTAACGGCGGACAGAGCGAGGTTGAGGCGACAGAGGTCGACCTTAATGACTCAAGCTTGAGTGCGGTCATCGGTGAGGGAAATTATAATCAGCTTGTCGAGGACGTTGAGCTTTTGGACGGTGCTGCTGATGAGCTTGACCTCGACCGTGTTGCAACGGGAAAGCTCAGCCCTGTATTCTTCGGCTCGGCGCTTAACAATTTCGGCGTTGAACCCTTCTTGGAGAACTTCTTGAAGATGACCTCAAGCCCTCTGCCCAGAGTTTCTGATGTTGGCGTTATAAATCCGACAGACGACACCTTCTCGGCATTTGTGTTCAAGATCCAGGCGAACATGAACAAGGCGCACAGAGACAGACTTACTTTTATGAGAATTTGCTCCGGAAAGTTTGAACGCGACATGGAAGTTTGCCACGTTCAGGGCGACGGAAAGAAGATGAGACTTTCTCAGCCTCAGCAGATGATGGCACAGGAGCGTGAGATAATCAATGAGGCATATGCCGGCGACATTATCGGCGTCTTCGACCCCGGTATCTTCTCGATCGGTGACACGATATGCTCGCCCGGAAAGAAGTTCAGGTTCGACGGTATTCCGACTTTTGCTCCCGAACACTTCGCACGCATCCGCCACAAGGACACGATGAAGCGCAAGCAATTCGTTAAGGGTGCGACACAGATCGCACAGGAAGGCGCTATCCAGATATTCCGCGAGCTTGAGTCGGGATATGAAGAGGTTATCGTCGGCGTTGTCGGTATGCTCCAGTTTGAAGTTTTCGAGCACCGAATGAAGACGGAGTATAACGTTGAGATCATTAACGAGGGGCTCCCCTATCAGTATATCCGCTGGATCGACAATGAAGGGCTCGACCCAAAGAAGCTGAATCTTTCCTCTGACACAAAGATCGTTCAGGACTTCAAGGGAAATTATCTTTTGCTCTTTACAAGTGAATGGAACATCAGATGGGCGCTCGAAAAGAACGAAGGACTTATGCTTTCGGAATTTAACAAAAACTAAAATATTAAACCGCACTTCGAAGCTCGGAGTGCGGTTTATTGTTTAGGAAAATCATTATAATAAAGGCTGTTTTATGTTGATTTTATACTCTAAATGTGATATCATAAAGGTCAATGTTGTTTGATTGAAAGGTGATAAAGAAGATGTTATTTGGAAAGCATATTAACAAATATTATCTTAAGCATGCGCCGATATTGCTTTTGGGCGTAGCGGTCTTGATCGCTATCGACTATATCCAGCTTATCGTGCCGCGGCTTTATCAGATGGTTATAAACGGCATCAATGACGGCTTTGTCGTTGACGCTGACGGCATCACGCATGAATTTAATATGGACTTTTTGCTTGATGAGATCTGTCTTCCTTTGATATTCATAATTTTATGTATGGTTATCGGAAGATTCTTGTGGCGAATCTGCTTCTTCGGAACAGCTATCAAGGTCGAGACCGATCTTCGAGGCAGAATGTTTGATCACTGTAAGGATCTTTCTCAGCAGTTTTATCAGGAAAACAAGGTCGGCAACCTTATGTCTTTGTTCACAAACGACCTCGAAACTGTTCAGGACTGTTTCGGCTCGGGCATTTTGACATTCTGTGATGCTTTGTTCCTTGGCCTTTTGGCGATGAGCAAGATGGCAAACATGAACGTTATTTTGACAGTATTCTCGATGATACCTATGGCGCTCATGCTTGCTGCGGGATTGGTCGTCGGAAAATATATGACTCTTAAGTGGGCAGCACGTCAGGAAGCATTTTCGAGCTTGTCCGACTATTCACAAGAGAGCTTTGCGGGAATTTCGGTCATCAAGGCGTTTGTTAAAGAGGGCTTGGAGCTTATGTCCTTCAAGAAGCTCAACAAGCTCAACGAGGAAACGAATATCGCCTATACAAAGCTTTCTGTTGCACTTAATATCGCCGTTACACTTTTGATACAGTCAGTTATCTGCGTCATCTTGGGATATGGCGGATATTTGGTTTATCAGGGAACATTTAACGCAGGGCAGCTAGTCGAGTTCATCGGCTATTTCAACGCTATCATCTGGCCGGTCATGGCTATCTCTCAGCTTATTGAAATGCGCTCAAGAGGAAACGCAAGCCTTCAAAGAATCAGCGAGCTTTTGGATACTCAGCCGAACGTTATCGACAGCGACACTGCTACAGATGATGCTGCGATCAAGGGCGATATTGAATTCAAAGGACTTACATTCCGCTATCCCGGCGGCGAATATGACGTTTTGAGCGATGTCTCATTAAAGATAAACGCAGGTGAAAACGTCGGCGTTATCGGCAAGACGGGCTCGGGCAAAACAACGCTTGTTGACCTTATTTTGCGTACATATAACGTGCCTGACGGAACTGTTTTCTTGGACGGAAGAGACATTAACTCGATCCCGATAAAGACGGTGCGCGATTATTGCGCTTATGTTCCACAGGACAACTTCTTGTTCAGTGACACCATTGAAAATAACATTTCCTTTGCGACCGACGGCGGAAATGAGCAGGATGTTGTGAACGCCGCTCAGCTTTCCGACGTTCATACAAACATCATGGGCTTTGCCGACGGTTATCACACTATGCTCGGTGAGCGAGGCGTTACCGTTTCGGGCGGTCAGAAGCAGAGAATTTCTATCGCCAGAGCTTTGATGAAAAACGCATCGATCCTCATTTTGGATGACTCGGTATCGGCGGTTGACGTTAAGACGGAAAAGTCGATCCTTGAGAACCTGTACGAAACACGCAAGGGCAAGACCACGATTTTGATCGCTCACAGAATTACAACAATCGAAAAGATGGACAAGATCATCTTTATTGATGACGGCAGGGTTATTGCTGTGGGAACTCATAAAGAGCTTTATGAAAGCTGCCCCGAATATAAGACGATGGTTGAGCTTCAAAGGCTTGATGATATGCACTCAAGTGACGAGAAGGAGGGAAACTGATATGTATGAATATTATCCCCTTCTGATCGTCGGCGCCGTTATCGGGATCCTGTCGCTGATATTCCTGATCGCTTATATTTCGATGAAGGACAAAAAGGAAGCCATCGGCTTCGACAGAAACATGCCCGACTCGGAGATCACAAAGAGGCTTTTGGTTTATGCAAAGCCCCATTGGAAGAGCTTTTTGTTCGTTTTGATAATCATGCTCTTCTCGGTAGCCAATAACGTTATTTCGCCGCTTATCGTCGGACGTGTTGAAGAGATAATCAAAAACGACTTTGCGATGAGCGAGCTTTTGGCATATGTCTTTGTATATGCCGCTATTTTGATAATTTCGCTTGTTTGCTCTTATGTTCAGGCGATAGTTTTGCAAAAGACGGGACAAAAGATCCTTTCAAGCATCCGTGAGGATCTGTTTACCCACATCGAATCGCTTTCTCACGCACAGCTTAATAACATCCCTGTCGGCAAGCTCGTGACCCGTGTTACAAACGATACTAACGCGATTTCGATGATGTTCACAAACATTATTGTAAACTTGATCAAGAACTGTTTTATCATTGTGGGCGTTTTGGCGGCAATGCTGATGCTCAACTATATGTTTACGTTGATGATTTTGTGTTTCGTTCCGTTTATCGTTTTGTTCACGGTCATATTCAGAAAATTCTCCCGCCGTGCATACAGACGAGTTAAGGACGGCACGACCGACATCAACACCTTCCTTTCGGAAAACCTTTCGGGAATGAAGATCATCCAGATCTTTAACCGTGAGGAAAGAAAGAAGGCCGAGTTTGACAGCAAGAACGAAAAGCTTGGTCAGTCGAAAAGACAGCAGATCTTCGTTTTCGGAATATTCAGACCTGTGGTCTATATGCTTTATATCTCGAGCGTTTTGTGCCTTTTGTATTTAGGCGGCAAGGGATATATCGACGGAATCGAATTCTTGGGACAGACAGTTTCGAGCGGTACTGTTGTATCGTTTTATATGTATATCTCGGAATTCTTTAACCCCATTCAGTCGCTCGCTGAACAGTTCAACTGGCTGCAGTCGGCGTTTGCCTCAGCAGAAAAGATATTCACCGTTTTCGACATCAAGCCGGAAGTTGTTGACGAAGAAGATGCCATCGAGCTTGATCAGGTCAAGGGCGAGATCGAATTCAGAAACGTTTGGTTTGCCTATAAGGAAGGCGAATGGGTATTAAAGGACGTTTCCTTCAAGGTTGATGCAGGACAAACGGTCGCTTTCGTCGGCTCTACAGGCTCCGGAAAGACGACCATTCTCTCGCTTATCTGTCGAAACTATGACATTCAAAAGGGCGAGATCCTCATCGACGGCATCAACATCAAAAAGATAAAGATATCTTCGCTCAGACGCCACTTCGGTCAGATGCTTCAGGACGTTTTCCTCTTCTCGGGAACGATAAGATCGAACATCGTTTTGCGTGAAGAGAGGTTTACTGACGACGAGATCATGGCGGCATGCAGATATGTAAACGCTGACAAGATCATTGCGAAGCTTGAAAACGGGCTTGATGAAGAGGTCAGAGAAAGAGGCAACAACTTCTCAGCCGGTCAGCGTCAGCTCATATCCTTCGCAAGAACCATTATCCACAAGCCTGAGATAATGATACTGGATGAGGCTACTGCGAACATCGACACCGAGACCGAGCTTTTGATCCAGGATTCGTTGGAAAAGATGATGAACATCGGCACACTTTTGATGGTTGCTCACAGACTTTCGACCATTCAGCACGCCGACAATATTATTTATCTCTCACACGGAAAGATCGTCGAGCAAGGCACGCACGCCGAGCTTTTGGAGCAAAAGGGCAGATATTACGGACTTTATATGCTCCAATATGACAAGGAGCGCTTGAAAAAGGGCGGCATTTGACTTAATGGATCATAAGTGATATAATACCCATAAATAATTTTAGTTGGAGAACTTGATATGTCTATTTTAGATGGTAAAAACGAAGTTACGGTTGTTGAGCAGTTTTCGGAAACAGAGGACACCGCCCTCAAGAGATTTTTAAGCGGTTCGAGAATTTATATCATGCTTGTTGTGGCTGTATTCTCATTCTTGATTTTTGTTCCGACATTTGCAACGATAATCACCATTTATTCAAACGCAAACCGGGCGCAAAACGTCACGGAGCTGTCAAAGATCAATCCTTATTCCGATCTTTCGAACCAATACGTTCAGGGAAATACATATAAATACGTTGCACAGCTCGGATATATCGCTGAGACAAAGGCTGCGGCTACGCATTACTATTACTTGATGTATTTGGATGCTCAGGGCGAGCAGTATGCCGTTTTGGTTCAGTCCCCTATTGAGGGTGACGATACACTTCAGAGCATCATTTCCGCATATTTGGCATATGCGAAGGATCCTGATGCAGGATATCAGGGAAACGTTTTGGAGATCACCGGAAGATTCAAGAAGATGACCGCTAACGAGCAAACGCTCTTTGAAACAGGACTTTCCCAGTGTGCGGTCTCCGATCCCGCTATCGGATATACCTTGAAGCTTCAAACACTTCCCACAGCCAAGGACACAGTTCCCTATTACTTCTTGGCTGTTCCGTTCGGAGCAATTATGATCGTAAGCATCTGCCTTTATTTCTATGGCATGAAGCTTGAAAAGAAGCGTGAAGAAGCAAACAAGAGCCCTTATCCTTATTTGAACAGAAAGAAGAAAAAATAAAATAATATGAAAATCTCCTCTTAGCTGATGCCAAGGGGAGATTTTTTGTTCGTGTGAGGTGAGGAGCGCAAAGGGCGGCGCAAGTCGCACCGGACGGTGCGGTGGCGCCGCATAACATCCGCCCGAAGGGCGGATACCTTTGAAAAACCGATCGCTTTTGGAAACAAAAAAGAGCAGACGTATTATTGGTCTGCTCTTAGTTTTATATTACTCTGCGCCAGCATCGAAGTCGATGTTAGCGAACTGCCAGCTATCGAACACAAAGCTTTCCCCGAATACGAAGTAGAGATCGTGAACGCCCGAAACGGCCTTGTCAAGCTCGCACATGACCGACTTCCACTCACCGCTTGTTGCGAACTGAACGTTTCCGATGACCTTGCCGTCGGCGGAATCAAGTCTGATCTCGATCATGCCTCTGCCTCTGACGGTTGCCGCAAATGCGTTTGCGCCGTCTTTAAAATCGACGTTTTCAACCTGTACCCAGTCACCTGTGGAAATGTTGGTTACAACATTTCGTCCATCAGTGGTATAGTAGGTAACTCCCGCGGTAGTGCGGTTTTCCTCAGCCTGATTAACTGCGAAGGGATCGAAGTTTTTGAGCTGTTCAACACCTGCGTCGGTCATTGATGCATATTCGATCTTAACGTTTTCCTCATCGACGGTAATATAGTCGATGCCGATGGAGCGATAGCCCGATGCGGAATCAAGCTTGCCCATATTCTCTAAGAGGGCAACCGTCTGATAGAGTATATAATACTTATCTCCGAATTTCTGAAGATGAGAGTGATTGTTCGAGAACGGGTAACCGTGAGTGCTGGGGTTTGTCAGATATTCGCCGCCATATGTCCAGTTGTCGGGATCAAGCGGATCTCCCGTACACACCATATAGCACATTGAGCAAGTCGAAGACGCCTTGCCCATGCTTAACGGCCAGCGATCGCGCGAGCCATAGTTGGAGCAATACGTCAGTACATAAGTGCCGTTAATATAGTTGAGCTCGTTAGCTTCGAAATGATGAACCGCAGGGATCTTGATGATCTCGCTGTCCAGCGATATCATGTCATCGCCCAATTTAACCAAACGGCAGTTGCCGGTATACATCGAGCTTTCATCAGAGTGTACGGCATCGCCTCCTCCGAATGCAAGCCAGCCGTCACCGTTATCGTCAATAACAACGCCCGGGTCAAAGCACCAATAGACTGTATCGTCTCCGAGCTTTGAGTTGTCAACCAAATAACCGCCGATGGGATCTTCCCAAGGGCCTGTGGGAGAATTGGATGTGAGGACACCGATACCTCCCGCGGAATTACAGAAATAGAGGAAGAACTTTGTCTTTCCCCAGACCTCCTTGGAGACGATGGACGGCGCCCAAGAGCATCCAGCCCAGCCGGTGATCTCGCCGACCTCTATTGTACCTTCATATCTCCAGTTGACCATATCATCAGTCGAGAAGCACACAAGCGAGTTGATGCCGCCGTATGTATTCTCGCCCATGCCGGAATTCTTATCATATTGCTGACTGTCGTTGGTGCCGTAAACATAGAGTCTGCCGTTATATTCAACAGAAGTCGGATCGGCAAAGAAGATGTTTGAGGCGATGGGGTTGTTCTCTCCCTCAGGCTTATAGGTGATAGAAAGCTTATCGCCCACGGAAAGACCGAGGTCTTGAGTCGGGACGATCTCGTCAGCCAGTGCAAAGCCAGATCTGTTCGAGCCCTGTTTAGAGCAACCGGCGGTCATGATCATCAATAGTGCCAACAGAATCACAAGAAATCTCTTCATAATAAAAGTCCTTTCAAAACGAATCAATTGATCTCAATACATCAAATCAATTATACACGTTGGTCTCATCATTTGCAATAGTATATAAGGATTTGATAAACAGGAGTTAACAAAAGGTCAATGATTCGCCTTATAACAAAAAGCCTCCCGAAGGAGGCTTTGATCTTTATTCTATGGGATTATTGACCATTCCGACGAACAAGACATCGCCTGTTCTGCTTGTGATCGCAAAGATGAAGGGTCTGTCAAGTGTGAATTCGATTATCTGAAGCGGTTCTGCCGCCGATTCTTCTGCAACCAATATTTCAGTATATGCAGCGGCTTCGACACCCTCTTCGTCAATTTTGACACGGGCGGCGTGCTTGACATTTGATACATACAGCGGATATGCAGCATCAACAAGGAATTCGCTGACCGAGCTGTCATATGCATTCTTAACGCCCAGATTCTTTAGCGCATCGTTTAGGCTGACGTCTGACTTGACGTCAAACTTTGGAAGGCTGAGCTTTACTTCAGCATATTCCCTTTCGAAATCAACACCCTTATTTATTACCAGCTCCATCATATCATCTCCGAGAATGACATCAGAAAGAGCTACGTCTTGGTCGGGCAAAATGAACCACATTCTGCCGCCGTCATTGAGTGACTTGGCGGTTGCGCTGAAGTTGTCGGAATAATACACAGCGCCGTCGGCATAGCCGTTTAGGAAATCGCACTCGAGCTCCGTTCCGTCCGACAAGGTGAAGATATCGGGAGCTGTGCCTCGCTCGTTGAACTCGTTTGACCAGCCTGCTTTATAATAGATAGTTGTCGCAAGGACAAGAACGGTTTCGGGGTCGAACTTAGTCTGTTCGACAGAATCCTTCAAAAGCCCGCCCGTGTGCGAATTGAGCCAATTTTTATAGGTCGCGAGCATTTCGTCCGAACCGATGTCGCAATTATAGCTTTCAGCATAGTAATTTTGAGCCAAGCTTTCGCCTACACCCTCCAAAAGTCTGATGCGTTCATCTATCCACACCGAGCTTGAGAGCAAGCTGGTGGTGCGTCCGTCATCGACATAGTTGTGGCACCAAAGAGCATAAACGCTTGTGCGAAGCTCCTCTATCGAATCGGCTCCCACAAGATCAAGGATCTGCTGTCTTGTCTCACCGTCGGTGATCTCAGCGAGCATGCCGAGTGCGAAATATACGTTCAAAGGGGAATATACCGTGTTGCTCTCAGCATCAGAAAGAAGCACCTCTTTGACAGACTGTGCTATAAACCTGTCAACGCCGTCCGATCTGCCCTCAACATTGCGGAGCTGTTTGAGAATATCGCTCCACTCGCTATATGCCTTGTCATATTCGTTCCAATCGGTATATTCCTCCCACTTGGGATACTCCACCATATCGGGAAGCTCGACGTTTGACAAAGGCTGAACCAGATCTTCGGGGTCGGTCTCGTCATCTATAACCTCTTCCTGAGGGGGAACCTCAGGCTGAGGCTCCGACTTGGGATATTCAAGATCCTCAAACGCTGTACCCAAAACGGTGAAGCTTACAGAAGCCTTAAGGGTGCGCTGTGTTCCGATAATGTCGTCGGAATCAAGAGAATAGCTCATATATGCAGTCACGGTATAGTTGCCCGCAGGGAGCTTGAAGCTGTCCTTTTGGCTGAAGAAGTAGGTGTAATAATCGGCGTGAGGGTCGCTCGAAGACCAGCCGCCTGTTTTTTGATACGGGACTATCATATCCTCGGCATTGGTGAAGGTCGTGCTCATCAAGATATCCATCGTCATGGCAGAGCCCTGCTCGTTATCAAAGCAGGTGTCACCCGAAAGGCTGAAGCTGAGTATCGGATCACCGCTCCAGACGGTCAGGCTTTCGCCCGAAATGAGGGAGATAGTCGCTTCGATCTCGATGTTCTCATCAGAAGTATAGGTATCCTTGGCGTTGCAAAGAGTGAGCTTGAACTCGTCATTCGATTCCTCGACAATTTGATTTGTGTATTCGATCGGGGGTTCATCAAGCTCAGCACCGCTGTCATCCTCAAAATCGGGATCGATGTGGATGTTGCTTCCCTGCTCGGATTCGTCGGGCAGTATAACATCGGGTGCACAGTCACATTCGTCGGTGTGAACGTGATCCTCAGACGGTTCTTCGGTGTTTGGGGACATCGTGTCATTATCCGCAGGTACGCATCCGCACAACAAGGTAAGAGCCAAAACGATTGCAAGAATGGTTTTTAATGTTTTCATAGTTTCGCCGTCCTTTCGGTGAATTCTATAAATAATACAACTGAATAGAGGTAATTATTGCATATATCCGAGTGATTCTTTGAAATATGCGTTAGGAGCGAGGCGTGGAGCGCCGCATTGCGTAAGCAATAGTGGCGTTTCGTGCCGAGCGGTGGAGCTGCACAAATGCGGAAGAGGTTCGGGCGGGGTGGGCGATAGGCGAAGCCGAGCCGCCGCCGGAGGCGGCGAGCGAGGAGCGGCAATCGGCGCCGAGCGGTGGAGCTGCAGAAATGCGGAAGAGGGCGCAGCCGTCCCCTTCCGCAAATATCATTCATATGATCTGAGCATCTTTTTGAGATTCGTGTTAGCTTCGTTGACCACCCATTCTGGTGAAACGACCTTAGCTTCATCTCCGAACTGGAAGAGCCAGCCCCAGAAAGTCGGGCTTATCTGAACCTCAAGGCGGACAGCGAAGGTGTCCTGTGTCTTAGGTGTGATGTGGATCGAGTCGCCGAAGCGATCGATGAGCACGTTGACAAGCTTGTTTTGCATTTCAAGAGTTACGGTTTCAGCCTTACCGCCGTACATGTTATATGTAGCTCTTAAGGATTTTGCAAACTCTTCTTCGGTTATCGAAAGCTCACGGCGTTTACTTTTGATAACAGTAACGTCGCTCATTCTGTCAACACGGTATCTGCAGATCTCTTCGTGCTTTGTGCAATAGCAAACAAGATAGTAGCAATCGCTCTCCCAGATAAGGTAATAGGGCGAGACCTTATATGCATCTCCCCCGTGCTTGAATCGTTTGCGCTTGTTGATATCATATTCTGTGTATCTAAAGGTTATCTGACAGTTTTTGTGGATAGCCTCGTGAATGGCATTCACAGAATAATAGATAGCTTCGTTATAATTTTTGACACGGTTGGCAACATATATCGAACGCTTGAGCTGTTGAGCGCTGTGTCTGCTTGTGAGCGACTGTAGCTTTTTGATAAGCTCATTCGACTTTTTTTGAGTTAAGAAGCGAGATGACGCAACGGCATCAACGAGCACCAAAAGCTCTTCATCCTGGAAAATGCGGGAGCCGATATAATATACGTTTGAGTGACCCTGTTTTTCCACAACGACGTCAAGCCCGGACTCAATAAGAGTGGCGATGTCGTCGTATATAGTCTTTCTCTCAGCTTTGATGCCATAGAGGTCAAGCTTTTTGATGAGGTCATTTCCCGAGAGCTTGTGATTTTCATCCGATTCCGTCAAAAGGATCTTTTGCAAAACCAAAAGCTTTTGTTTTTGTCTTGATTTTGGTGTCAGTTCCATGATCAGCTATCCTTTCGCTTAAGGTCAGTCTTTGTACCGTCTTCCTCGACAAACTGAATTCGATCGAGCTGGCTTCCAAGGCTCTTTAAAAAGTCATTGCGATATTCATTTCGAAGCTGTTGCTGCTCCAAAAGCTCGGATTCAGTCAAACCAACAGTTTTCGACTTCTTTGAGAGCTCATTAATTCTGTCTATCTTTTTCTGATCCATAAAAAACATCCTCTTTTCAATTCAACTCTGTATCAATATGATTTTATCATGCATTCAAAGGATTTGCAATAGTATGTGTCCAAAAAATCAGACTCTTTTTCTAAAACAGTTGACATATGCAAATTTTTGAGTATCATTATAGACAAGGAATTTCGGAACATATGTTCTTGCATCGGGCGTGTAATTTTTATAAGGAGGATCATTTAATTGACAGAATTAATTAACGAATACAGCCGCCAAGCTATAGCGCTTGAAAAGCGTTCAAAGGAGCTTTCGGCACTTATTAAACTTGAGACCGATGTTAACAAGCTGCACTCGCTTGAACGAAGGAAATATACTTTGGACTGTGAGCGCTACGAAATTTTGAGAGATATAAAGGATATGCTGGAGCATCTTTCGGATGAGGAGGCACTTAAATGGCAAGAACAAAGCGCATAAGCATTGAAAGTGCCGAAAAAGAGCTATCCTCGGCTCGGTCGGAATATCTTAGCCTTATTCGGGTGCCTGCTCCCCTGCTTCTACAGGTCATTGAGGAACAGCTCACCGAAACACAAAAGAAGTATATTGTGAAGTATTACTATGAAGGAAAAACGCTTGCTGAGATCGCAAGCGAATACTCTGTGGAGATATCTACTGTTTCGAGAACCATCAAGCGTGCAAGAAAAAGACTTATCGAAGCATTCAGGTATTATAAATCTGTGAAATAATTTGCATTTTATCAAGATATGTGATACAATGATCATGTAGTTTTTATCGCAAAATATTTTTATTCAGGATATAAGTATGAAGCTTTATTCAAAAGACAATGCGACCGAGCTTATCGGGTCGATGATATCACATGATCGGCTTTCACACAGCTTTATCGTCTGCGGTGAAAAGGGTATCGGCAAAAGAACGCTTTCTAGGCACCTTGCTATGCAGATACTTTGTGAATCCGGAAGCGGTGAGGCGTGCGGAGTCTGCAAATCCTGCAGGATGGCTGAAAACTCGGCACACCCTGACCTTATAACGCTGTCCCCAAGCGGAAAAAGCGGCAACTTCAGAGCTGATGACCTTCGCCCGTTAATCTCGGACGCAAGCATTACGCCGAACGAAGGAGTATACAAGGTCTATATCCTGCCCGAGATCGACAAGGCACTTCCTGCGGCGCAGAATGTCCTTTTGAAGATCGTTGAGGAGCCGCCTTTGAACGTTGTGTTCATCATGACGGCATCTTCAAAGGAAGGAATTTTGCAGACCATTCTCTCTCGATCAATAATTATCAGCGTCCCCCCTGCCTCAAAGGACTCATGCATCAGAGCATTGTGTGACGCAGGATATTCTTATGAAGAGGCTGTGTCCGCTTATGAGCTCATGGGCGGTAACATTGGCGAGTGTCTGAGGATTTTGAGCTCAGATCAAGACGATCTTCCGTTTGAGTCTGTCAAGAGGATTGCATCCGCACTTGTTAAGGGCGATGAATATCTGCTTGCAAAGGAGCTTTCCGCGCTGGACAGGGACAAGGCGTTTGCCCTTCAGGCGATAAGCCTTTTGGAAAGCGTTATACGCGATGCGCTATTGTCGAAATCGGGTTGTGAGCTTGTTTCGATCTGTAAGGATGAGGCAAGGATATTGGGCGAAAACATTCGGCAAAGCGGTCTTTTGAGGATGTATGAATCGATGGGCGAAGCGATAAACAAGATAAATCAAAATGCAAATATGCAGCTTGCTTTGAACGATCTTTCCTGTAAGCTGATAACATATTCGTTGAAATAATCGAAAGGAAATTTTAGTATGACCGAAATTATCGGAGTTAGATTTAAGAGTGTCGGAAAGGTATATTATTTTTCCCCCGGCGAGCTAAAGATAGATCAGGGCGACAGCGTTATCGTTGAAACAGCCAGAGGTGTTGAATGCGGCGAGGTCGTTTGCGGAAACCGAGAGGTTGATGACAGCGAGATAGTCGCACCCCTTAAGCCTGTTATCAGAGTTGCTACCGAAGAGGACTTCAAGAAGATCGAGCAAAACAAGGTCAAAGAGAAGGAAGCTTTTGATATCTGCCTTAAAAAGATCATCCACTATGGTCTTAATATGAGCTTGGTCGACGTTGAATGTACGTTTGACAACTCAAAGCTTTTGTTCTATTTCACGTCGGACAACCGTGTCGACTTCAGAGAGCTGGTCAAAGACCTTGCTTCTGTTTTCAGAACACGAATCGAGCTTCGACAGATCGGCGTCAGAGACGAAGCAAAGATGCTCGGCGGTTTGGGAATCTGCGGCAGACCTTTTTGCTGTGCAAGCTTTTTGGGCGAGTTCCAGCCTGTGTCCATCAAAATGGCTAAGGAACAGAGCTTGTCGCTTAATCCTACGAAGATATCGGGAACTTGCGGCAGACTGATGTGCTGTTTGAAATATGAGCAGGACGGATATGAGGAGCTTTTGAAGATAACACCGAAGGTCGGCGCTATCGTTGATACTCCCAACGGAAGAGGAACTGTGACAGACGTTAACCTTATTTCGGGCAAGATGCACGTTAAGATGTTCGAGACTGAGGGTGACGTTGTGTTCGAGCGCCATCAGGTGAAGCTGGTCAAGGACTCGGTCATCAAGCTCAACCGCGAAGAGATCAAAGCGCTGAAGGGTCTTGAAAAGAACAACTGATAAAACATAAAGGGATATGGATCGGGTCCATATCCCTTATTTTATTGCGACAGCCCGAAGCTTATCGAAAGCGCCGTGTCGATCTTTCCCATGGCGGTCTGATCGAGGACTCCCATCTTCTCTTTGAGACGCTTTTTGTCTATGGTGCGGATCTGTTCGAGCAAAACGACGCTGTCCTTGGCAAGACCGCAGGAAGCGGAATCGATCTCGATGTGTGTCGGCAGACGCGACTTTTCCCGCTGAGACGTTATCGCGGCGGCTATAACGGTTGGGCTGTGCTTGTTGCCGACATCATTTTGCACTATAAGTACGGGCCTGACGCCCCCTTGTTCAGAGCCGACAACGGGGCTTAAGTCGGCGTAATATATTTCTCCTCGGTGTATTGACATACTCATCCTCCAAAAATGCGGTTGTTGATTATAGTGTTGACCGCAGCAAGTGATTTATGCAAGCTTGGGGGATAAGCTTTGGTTTATTTTATGCAAAAGATCCGAAACAGGTGAAAGCCCTCAAAGCAAAAGATCCGCACCCATAGGCAAAGGATGCGGATCTTATCAGTCAGAGTTTAAAGAACGGCAAGCTTCTTGTAAGCGTCCTTGAGTGCGGGATAGATCTCGGTATAGAGCTTATAGCACTCTTCATACTTGGGAACGTTTTCAAAGACAGGCTCCTGAATCTTGTCGGTCTTGACAACCGCACGGCAAGCTTCGGGAACGCTGGAGTAGATTCCTGCGCCAACGCCTGCGAGCAAGGCTACGCCCAAAGCGGGACCTTCCTTAGAGGAAGCGGTCTTAACGGGGCAAGCATAGAGGTCAGCGAGCATCTGTCTCCACAAAGGAGAAGATCCGCCGCCGCCGCAAGCCATCATATCGCTTACGCTTATATCCATCTGCTTGAAAACTTCAACGCAATCACGCAAGGAATAGGATACGCCCTCCATAACGGCTCTTAACATATCCTTCTTGGTGTGCATAGCGGAAAGGCCGAAGAATACGCCTCTTGCATCAGGGTCAAGGTGAGGAGTTCTTTCGCCCATCAAATAAGGCAAGTAGAGAAGTCTGTTAGCGCCGATCGGAACGGTGTCAGCTTCCTTGTCCATGAGGTAATAAGGATCAACGCCCATCATGCGAGCAGTTTCCTTTTCAGCCTCACAGAAGTTATCTCTGAACCACTTGAGGGACAAACCTGCGCCCTGGGTTACACCCATAACGTGCCAAGCACCGGGAACTGCTGCACAGCAGGTGTGAACTCTGCCGAGCTTGTCGATGGAGATCTTTGAGGTGTGAGCAAAAACTACGCCGGATGTGCCGATAGTGGTGAAAGCCTTGCCGTCTTCAACAACGCCTGTACCAACTGCAGCCGCAGCGTTATCACCTGCGCCGCCGACAACGATAGTGCCTTCATTAAGGCCGGTAAGGTCAGCGATCTCCTTGGTGAGATGACCTGTTACCTCACAGGATTCGTATACCTTTCCGAGCATGGACTTGTCAAGTCCCAATGTGTCGATAACTTCGTCAGACCAGTCTCTTTCAGCAACATTCAAAAGCTGCATACCGCTGGCGTCGGAAACCTCGGTTGCATATTCGTGAGTCAAAACAAATCTTATGTAGTCCTTGGGAAGAAGGATGTGGCGGCAACGCTCATAGTTTTCGGGTTCGTTGTTCTTCACCCAAAGGATCTTTGCGGCTGTCCAACCTGTGAGTGCAGGGTTAGCTGTGATCTCAATGAGCTTGTCTCTTCCGAGCTTTGCATTCATCTCATCAACTTCGTTTGCGGTTCTCTGGTCACACCAGATGATAGAAGGACGGATAACCTCGTTGTCCTTGTCGAGCATTACAAGACCGTGCATCTGACCGGAAAGTCCGATACCCTTAACGTCGTCCTTGTCAACACCGCTTATTGCCATAACAGCCTTGATAGTGTTGATAGCTGCATTTGCCCAATCAGCGGGATCCTGTTCAGCATAGCCGTTCTTAGGCTGATACATGGGGTATTCAATGGTTTTTGAAGCGATCACCTTTCCCGATTCATCGAACAAAACAGTCTTGGTACCGCTTGTACCGATATCAACGCCTATAATATACGCCATAATTTCCACTCCTTAAATGAATTATATTTATCTTACCGATCAAAATCGGTCGTTTACATGATTTATTGTGCGGGATACATTCCCACGTCGATCAAATTATTGATCATGTCGATATAGGATTCATCATCAGCCTCTACGTTGATGCACTCACCTATGTTGTCCTTGTCGATGACGTCCCAGCTCAACACGCAGTCCTTGTTCTTGGTGTATCCAAGCGATGAAAGAACTTCTTCATATTTTGAGAGGTTTTTTGAATATATGCTGACAGTCTGATACTCCTGCATATAAATTTCGTCCTCTTCGGTATGAGAGCCGAAGCCGTAACGGATGACACCGTCACCGAACAAGATTCCCGAATATCGCTTGATTATAGCCTGTGCAACAGGCTCTGTGCAGTTATCCAAATAATAGAGCCTATATTCGCCGTTATCGTCGGGGATCTCGACGAAGAAAAAGATCGGCTCGGCAAGTTTTTTTATCGAAGAGGAGAAAAAGCCTTGATAATCCTCGCCCGAAATGGTAAAATATATCCTTGAGCGGGATATCTTATATTCGCGCTTGATTCGGCTTGTATCAGGGATAGAAACACCCGGAATAAGTCTGAGATCGGACATATTTTAACCTCCTTTTTTAAAAAGCACCCAAACGAGTACAAAAAAATGTACTGAAATCCGAAACGTGAACATTTGTGTACGAATAAACGGACACGCACGCCTGTATAATGAAGATGTAAGCTATTTAGCTTAATCTGACAAAAGAAAGGCGGATCGAAATGATCGTTTACATCGTTGTTTTGGGATTGGGACTTATGTTTTTATATACTTTGCGTGATGGGCTTTTGGCTTGGCAGAACTATCAGGACCGCAAGCTCGCAGATACATCAGACAAATCTAATGATATTATAGCGCAAAGTGAGAAATATTGCAAGCAAATTAAAAAGGCCGGTTAGGTTTTTAGTAACTTTTTTTCGGAGGAAGTATGGAATACATAATTTTAGCGCTGATTTTTGTGGTTATCGTTCTTTGCGCGGTACTGATCATCAGCATCAACAAGCTATCAAAAAAGGAGAACACCGTTGACCTTAGGGAACCGATGGACAAGCTTGAGAAGCTCAAGGAAGAAATGATCGCTGTTAAACAGGCATCCATCATCTCAAACGAGAGCCAGTCGAGCTCATTTAAGATGATGAGAGACGAGATCTCGGAATCGCTCGCAAGATCAAGACGTCAGGACAGCGAGAACTCGGCACTTTTGATGGAAGAACAGCGCAAGCAGATCGGAGCGTTGAACGAGGCGATGCGCTTAGGCTTGGGCGAGATCAAAAATACGACCGAGGAAAGCCTCAACAAGATCCAAGGCGTGGTTGATGAAAAGCTGACAAAGACCTTGAACGACAGACTTGACTCGAACTTCAAACAGATCGCTGAAAACCTGGGCGAGCTTTATAAGTCGTTGGGCGAGCTTAGCCGACTTTCGTCGGGAGTTGCCGATCTTAACAGAACACTTTCAAACGTTAAGACAAGAGGTGTTTGGGGCGAGCAACAGCTGAGTGCGATTTTAGAGCAGACTATGACTCCGGCGCAATATGATACAAACGTCATCACAAAGCGCGGCAGTAACGACAGAGTTGAGTTCGCAGTTAAGATCCCGACAAAGGGCACAAACGGCGAATTTACATATATGCCGATCGACTCGAAGTTCCCCTCAGACATATATAACAGACTTTATAATGCGGCGGATTCGACCGACCGTGAGGGCTTGGAAGCGGCGATCAAGGAGCTTGAGCAAAGAATCAAGCTTGAGGCAAAGAGCATCAGCACAAAATATATCGACCCTCCGAACACCACCGACATGGCTGTTATGTTCCTTCCGACAGAGGGACTTTATGCCGAGGTTTTGAGAATTGACGGCTTGAGCGAATGGTGCCAGACGAACTGTCACGTGTTCATTACGGGGCCCACGACGGTTACAGCCTTCCTCAACAGCTTGCGTGTCGGATTTGCGAACGTGGCCCTCAACGAGAAGAGCAAGGAGGTTTTGAAGCTCTTAGAGGCTGTCAAGGCACAGTATGCGAACTTCTCGACTCTTATTGATGCGACACAGAAGAAGCTTGCGGCGGCGATGAGCTCGACCGATGACCTTAAGAAGCGCTCGGATATCATTCAGCGGAAGATGAAGGGCATTTCTGAGATCAGCTCCTCCGAATCGGACAGGATATTGGGGATCGAGATAAGCGAGGAGTAGAAACGAACTCCACTCAGAGAATTGGGTGGAGTTTTTGATTTTGAAGCGAGGCGTGGAAGCGCGCCCGACGTCAGGCGGAGTGCGGTTTCGTGCCGAGCGGGCGGTGACGAGGAATTTTTCAACAGATTTTCACACGTTGGTAATCAAAATGAAACATCAAACTGATAATATCCTATCAGTGCAAAAAGCAAAGGAGAGCTTTGAGATGAAAAAATGGTTTAGCAATTTAGGATATAAGTATGCGAACTTTATGATCGGACGGTATGGCTATGACGAGCTTTCGAAAACGCTCAACATTGTCGGATTGGTATTGTGGGCGATATCAATATTTATACCGTTTATCTATCCCATTGCTTTGGCATTTGTCATTTGGTCGATATACAGAACGTACTCTAAGAACATAACGAAAAGGCAAATTGAGCTTGATAAATACTTCAATATGAAGTATCGATTTAAGAAGCGGTCTGACAGGCGCAAGAGAATGTGGAGCGAACGCAAGACTCACAAATACTATAAGTGTAAACAATGCAAGACATATTTGCGCGTCCCGAAGGGCAAAGGAAAGATCGAGATATCCTGTCCGAAATGTAAAACGGTATTCATTAGACGAACATAAAAAGATCCCGACTGACAACAGTCGGGATCTTTTTATATATACTTCTTCTTTCTGAGCCTTAGAGCATTCGTGACAACCGATACGCTCGACAGCGACATACAAGCTGCGGCAAGCATCGGCGGCATCAGCGGGCCGCCAAAGGCATATAAAAGTCCGCAAGCGATAGGTATCATCAGAGTGTTATATCCAAACGCCCAAACAAGATTCATTTTTATCGTCTTCATAGTGGCGGCAGAAAGAGCTATTGCACGGGCAACATCTCGAAGGTCATTTCTTACAAGGACGACCTGTGCGCTTTCTATCGCTATATCAGATCCTGCGCCGATGGCGATTCCGACGTCTGCGGCAGCGAGAGCGACCGCGTCATTAATTCCGTCTCCGACCATGGCAACCGTTTTGTCGCCGTATTTAAGCTTTGAAACGATCTCAGCCTTTTTGTCGGGAGTTACGTTTGCGATATAGTCATAAACCTCTAAGTCATGAGCAACTTTTTTTGCAGCAGATTCGTTATCACCGGTCAAAAGAATTGTCTTTATGCCCATCTTCGTCAAAGATGCAACAGCCTCACGGCTGGTGGGCTTGAGCTTGTCGGAAAGAGCGATAATTCCCGCAGGAGCGCCGTTACAGATGACGAGTGCAAGAGTTTTTCCGTCAGCCGCCAAAGCTTCGCAGGCAGATCTGATACTGCCGTCTAACATATCAAACATCGTTTCCGGCTTGCCGACAACGACTTTCTTTCCTTCAACGATTCCTCTGACACCAAATCCCGAAACTGATTCGAAATCTTGGCAATCGAGTATTTCGATCCCCTCTTGCTGTGCGTGATCGGTAACAGCGCTTGCTATCGGGTGAGAGGATTTAGACTCAAGTGAGGCGGCAAGCGAGATTATCTCGTTTTCATCAAGAGTGAGGGATACGACATCGGTAACAAACGGCTTGCCGACGGTTACTGTTCCCGTTTTATCCAAAACAACTGTGGTTATCTTGTTGCAGACCTCAAGAGCTTCGGCATTTTTGAACAAAAGTCCGTCCTGTGCTCCTCTTCCCGTTGCAACGATAATTGCGGTTGGTGTAGCAAGTCCCAAGGCGCAGGGGCAAGCGATCACCATTACGCTGACGAAGATCTTTAGCGCAAGCTCAAAATCGCCCGAGGCTATCCACCAAGCAAGGAAAACGATGAGTGCCAAAGCCATAACTATGCTGACGAACACTCCTGCGACCTTGTCGGCAAGGCGAGCGATCGGTGCTTTCGAGCCCGAAGCGTCCTCGACCATTTTGATTATCTTTGATA
Organism: uncultured Oscillospiraceae bacterium; assembly: GCA_964650705.1. Lineage (GTDB taxonomy): Bacteria > Bacillota > Clostridia > Oscillospirales > Ruminococcaceae > Faeciplasma. Next base: position 147,817 of record CAZYUJ010000001.1, on the reverse strand, counting down.
AAGACGTGTCTGAGCCGACCTTTGAGGCGGTCAGCGTAACGAAGCCGTTCAGGTTGACTGTTCCCGCGAACACGCTGTCATCAGTCTGCTTGTCAACGGGGATACTCTCTCCGGTAAGCATTGATTCATCAACGCTTGTGTGACCCGAAATTATCACGCCGTCACACGCAAAGCTCTCACCGGGTTTAACACAAACCGTGTCGCCCTCGATAATATCGCAAACGGGTATCTCGACCTCGGCGCCGTCACGCAAAACGGTTGCGGTCTTTGGTGATAGGTCATAGAGCTTTTTGATAGCGTCGCCCGTTTTCCCCTTGCTTCTTGCTTCGAGATATTTTCCGAGCATGACAAGAGCAATTATCATTGTGCAGGATTCGAAATATAGGTGATCAATATATTCGTGAGCGCCGAGGATGATCCTTATAAGCGAATAGAGCGAGAAGATCCCCGCGGATGCGGTTCCGACAGCAACAAGAGTGTCCATATTCGGGCTGAGGCGCCAAAGCGCCTTGAAGCCTCGTGTATAGAATCCTCTTCCGACGTATATCACGGGAAGGGCAAGGATAAGCTGTACGATGCCGAAAAGGATCGGCTTATCGTGACCGACGGGAGTCGGAAGATGGAGCATATGTCCCATATGGATATACATAAGCACAGCCGAAAAAACCAGCGCAATTATAAGCCTGTGAAGGTTAAGGCGCATCTCCTCACGGCGCTGTTTCTCTTTAAATTCAGCTTTTGTCTTTTCGTCAGCGGCAACAAAGCCCGCCTTTTCGATGGCTGCAGTCAGCATTGAATAGCTGACACTTGACTCGTCATATTCAACAGCGGCGGTCTCGGTCATAAGGTTGACACTTGCCGAAACGCCGTCGATAGCATTAAGGGCACGCTCACAAGACGCCGAGCAAGCGGCACAGTGCATCCCTAAAATGCCGATGGTGGTCTTAGTCATTTATTTGACCTCCCCAAATGATAACTATTTTGAAAGTGTCGCTTTAAATCCGCAGTTTTCAACGGCTGCGATCACGCTCGAAGTGTTGTCAAAGCTCTTGTCCGCCTTGATGACAAGCGAGTTCGCCTTCGGATCGGCAACAGCCTTTTTAACTCCTGAAACGGAAAGAGCGGCTTTTTCGCAAGCAGCCTTGCAATGAGCACAGTGCATACCTGTGACGGTGAAGGTGATCTTCTTATCAGATGAGAATAACATAATAGTTCCTCCGAAATCAATAGTTGAGTTAGCATAAGCTTACTAAGTATTATAGCATATTTTTGTTCGGATTGCAAGCGGGGCGGAGGCCGGCGTGCGCCGAGGCAAGCGGAGCTTGGGGCGGCGGAGTGCCGGAGGGGACCCGCGGGGCGCTGAGCCGAAAAAAAGATCCCCGCCTTTTTCAAGACGGGGAAAGCTTTTATTCAGTTCGAAGAGCAACAACGGGATCCTTCTTTGCGGCGATCCTTGATGGGAACAAACCTGCGATAAGGGTCAAGATCATGCTGATCAAAACGAGTGCGACGGCGGCACTTGTCGGCAGGATAGCCGAGAGTATCTCGATTCCTGTCAAGGTGTGCAAGATGATATTGATCGGGATGAGGAGCAAGAGTGTTATACCGATGCCCAAAGCACCTGCAACAAAGCCGACGATGAGAGTCTCAGCGTTGAATACACGCGAGATATCCTTCTTCGAAGCACCGACAGCACGCAAGATACCGATCTCCTTTGTTCTTTCCAAAACGGAGATATAGGTGATGATTCCGATCATGATGGAAGAAACGACGAGCGAGATCGCAACGAAAGCAATAAGCACATATGAAATTGCGCTGATGATCGTTGTGATCGAGGACATCAAGAGCTTGACATAGTCGGTATAGTTGATCTTGTCAGCTTCTTCTGCGCCTTCGTTATATTCCTCGATAAGCTCTGCGATAAAGTCCTTGTTTTCAAAGGTTGCAGCATAGATATTGATGGATCTTGGAGAATCAAGATCGGTGCTGCCCAAAAGCTTGAGATTTTCTTCAAGAGTCGAATCGGAACGGGTCGAAGGCAGATGATTTTCAAAGACATATGAATACTGCTCTTCGGTAAGCTCCATAGCATCGAGCATTGCAGCGACCTGTTCAACAGAAAGAGCGCTGAGCTGAGTCGAAACTTCAGCGGCATACTGCTGCATAACCGCGGCGGTTATGATCTGCATCAAGGTCTCTTCCTTTGTCGCTTCGTCCATCTGGGCGATATAGCCTTGAATGGTTTCGGCATTCATCTGAGTCTGAGCTACGACAGCATCCAAAATGAGCTGATCTGCGGCTTCGGGAGTCAGAGACTGGCGGTACTGTGCGACCGACTGCATAAGATATACATCATCGGGGATGGAAGCAAGCTCGGTATAGACAAGGGCTTTTTCGGCGCTCGACTGTGTGCTGAACCACTCATCAACTGCCAGCTTGATCTCTTCGGCGGTCTCTTCCTCGCCCTCAACCTTGAACTTAAGTCCCGAGATAACGTCAACATCGGGATTTTCCTTCTGTTCGGTGACAAGCGCACTTTCGTTGGTTCTTGTGATTATGTATTCCGTAAGATCAGAGGTATATCCGATCGCACCTGTCATAAAGGATGAAACGGCGTCATCATCAGGGCGGATGATACCGACGACTCTCAGCTTAATAGCATTTTCGGAATCGTAAAGATATTTAAGACCTGCTTCGGTCTCGGAAGCGTCGATATAACGATCACCGCTGCGCTGATACTTATCACTATCAAGGATAACTCTGAAGTCGAGATTCAAAATATCATCATAAGTCCACGATTTCAGCTCAGAGGTATCGACCTGCTCATGATTAGCGGCAGCCCTCATCGACTCCTCGATCTCGTCAGCAGTCTTAAGTCCCAATGCATAGAGCATCATATCGCTTATTTCATTATTCTCATTAACAACGACCACGATCTCGTCATAGCTTTCGGGCCATCTGCCCTCAACGATCTCATACTGCTCGGTCATCAGGTCGTTGATCAGCTCGCCGCTTGTGGAAGGCAAAAGCTCCTGCCATGCAGAGAGCTGGGCATAGTTAGACATGATGCTGTCAGATGCGGTTATGCCCATTTGTGAATAGATTCCCGCCATAAGATCGACGATATCAGACTTGACTATATCGCCCTCAGCATTTGTGACGTATACGTTCATGTTTGCATCATAGGAATATGTGATCGCGCTGGCATATTCCTTTATTTCCTCGTTAGAATTCAAGAATTCCTTGAACTTTACGAGGTTGTTATTTTGAACCTCCATCGAGTTGACGGAGTTCATCATCTCATACATGACCTGATTTTCATATACCGCATCAAGCTCATGCTCGCTGTCAGATGCATCGGTAGCGGTATCCATCATGCTTGTCATAAGCGAGGTCATGTCGACCTCCTGTGCGTTGATGGTCAGCGGATAGGACGAAAGCGTATCCTCCTGAACACGGTCTATATATGTTTGAACGCCCGTCGAAACGGACATGATGAGTGCGATGCCGATTATACCGATGGAGCCTGCAAAGCTTGTTAAGAAGGTTCTTGCCTTTTTGGTCATCAAGTTGTTCAGTGAAAGAGAGAGCGCTGTGAAGAAGGACATTGAGGTCTTGTGAGACTTCTTGACGTTTTGAACCTCGTGAACACGCTGGGACTTTTCATCGCCCTCATAGGGATCCGAGTCGGAAATTATCTCACCGTCCAAAAGCTTAACGGTACGCGAAGCGTATTGCTCCGCAAGCTCGGGGTTATGTGTAACCATGATAATGAGCTTATCCTTGGAGATCTCCTTCAAGATATCCATGATCTGAACGCTGGTTACAGAGTCAAGTGCGCCCGTCGGCTCATCCGCCAAAAGGATCTCGGGGTCGTTGACGAGTGCTCTTGCGATCGCAACACGCTGCATCTGACCGCCGGACATCTGATTGGGCTTTTTGTGGAGCTGATTTCCCAAGCCAACCTTTTCAAGAGCTTCCTTTGCACGTCTGCGGCGTTCGGCTTTCCCTACGCCCGAAAGGGTCAGTGCAAGCTCGACGTTCGCCAAAACCGACTGATGAGGAATCAGGTTATAGCTTTGGAACACGAAACCGATGGAATGGTTTCTATAAGCGTCCCAGTCGCTGTCCTTGAACTTCTTTGTGGACTTGTTATATATCGACAGATCGCCCGACGTATATTTATCTAATCCGCCTATGATGTTGAGTAAGGTTGTTTTGCCGCAGCCCGAAGGGCCCAAAATTGCAACGAATTCATTCCTGCGGAATTCGATATTTACTCCCTTCAGAGCTTTAACATTCTCATCGCCGATGACATAATCCTTGACGATGTTTGTTAATTTAAGCATTTGCTTATCTACCTCCTGTTTCAGAAAAACTAATAAAATCAAATTCAATCCATCGTATATTATAATACCGCACAATGGAGATTTCAACCGATTTTTGTGACAGCTAAATGAAATTATTTTAAAAAGCTGATGTTTCATTAATTATAGCGGCGCAATGCCTGTCGAGCGCTGAAACAGCCTCCGAGCAAACTCGAAGGCTGTTTAATATTAATTATTGAAACAACAAGCATCCGCTTGCACGGTAGAACTCGATGCGTTCCTCGATCGCTTTTCTGCTGACTCTGTAATAGGCGGCGAGGCAGTCTATGCACATATATTCTTTAGCACCGCGGTTTATCATTTTCAAATGTGTTGCGATATCGAGATTTGTGAGTTCTTTTCCGCATTCCATACACTTGCTCATATTTTGACAAGCTTGGCTCTGTAAACTCGGCAATCATGAGCCTCAAGATTATGGACTCTGAACTTTTCGCGGAAGGTACCGACGACCTTATGTTCCCAGCAATCATAGAACTCAAGGGCATAGCCCGAATTATAGGGCATGCCGATATCCCAGAACAAGAGATTTGCGTCGCCGATGCTGCCGTCGCTTGTGTTGAAGAAGCCGATCGCATAGTCGCCGTTTGCCAAAGGACGAACCAATATCTTTCCGACATCTCTTCCCCAGAAGTTGATATTAAGGTCATAGGGAGATCTTCCGTCAGGATCCTGATTGATAGCGATGATGTCCTTGTTCATCAATATCTCCTTGGTGGTATCGGTCATGTTTCTTATGTCACAGCCGATCATCAAAGGAGAGTTCATCATTGCCCAAAGCGAGAAATGAGTCTTATATTCAATATCAGAGCAGCCGAATTCGCTGGAACGGATGAATTCGTTATTCGAGCCGCCGTACATACCGACAACAAGCATGTCGATATCATTCCAGCAGCCTGTCGCATTCTGAGACTGCTTGCCCATCTGAGAAAGAGCGAGATTTCTTATTGATACCCAGCTATCCTGGATATCGCCGGTGGAGCGGAACATGTGAGCACCTGTGTGGCGGATCCAATCATGAACGCCGTCAGAACCCCAGTTACAAGCTGAGAACAATATATCTCTTCCGCAATTACGCAAAGCCATTGCCATTCTCTTATACAAAAGGTCACCGGGAATGTGTGCAGGCTTGTAGCAATAGTCATATTTCAAAAAGTCAACGCCCCAAGATGCAAATGTTTCGGCATCCTGAAATTCATGTTCAAAGCTTGAGGGGTGACCGGCACAGGTCATGAGTCCTGCACAAGAGTACATACCGAACTTCAAGCCCTTTGAGTGAACATAATCGGAGACCGCCTTCATTCCGTTCGGGAACTTCGAGGGATCGGGAACCAAATATCCGTTTTCGTCTCTTTCCTTAAGGCTCCAACAGTCGTCAATTACGATATATTCATATCCTGCATCCTTAAGTCCCGTTTCGACCATTGCATCGGCAGCCTGTTTAATAAGCTCCTCATTGATGTTCCATGTGAAGGTGTTCCAAGAATTCCAACCCATCGGGGGGGTGGGTGCTAAGCTTTTGTTCATACAAAATTCCGTCCTTTCCTATGTGAAAGTATAAAAATATGAATCGGCAAATTCAGCCGTCATTTTGATTATATCAATGCTCAAAAAGTTTGTCAATGATATATGGTGCTTTGTTTATTGACTTAATATAAGTTTGTATAGGATGAGCGAGGAAAGCGGCGATTTCGCCGCACGCCGGCGGAGCCGAGTGTGCGGCGGCGGAGCCGCGGTGGAGCACCGCAAAAGAAAAACCGCCTGTCAAATGACAAGCGGTCAAAATTATTTATCCGTGAAATAGTCCTTCATCTTTTCGAAGAAGCTCTTTTTGTCGGCCATGTTTTTCTCATCGAGCGAGTCGTCAAACGCCTTCAACAGCTCCGACTGTTTTTTGGTGAGATTTCTTGGGACTTCCACCTTAACTGTAACGTAATGATCGCCTCGATCGGTGCGGTAGAGTCGTTTAACGCCCTTGTTCTTAAGTCTGAATACCGTTCCGGTCTGCGTTCCTGCAGGGACGGTATATTTGACCTTTCCGTCAATAGTGGGAACAACGATATCATCGCCCAGAGTTGCCTGTGCATATGAGATCGGGATCTCTGTATAGATATCATAGCCTTCGCGCTCAAAGATGTCATCCGGCTTGACGCTGATCTTGACGTTAAGGTCGCCGTTCTGACCGCCGTTCAGACCGCAGTCGCCTGCGCCCGTGACCTTGAGTGTCTGTCCGTCATCAATACCTGCGGGGATATCGATCTCCTTGGTCAAAGTCTTTCTGACTCTTCCCTGACCCTGACACTCGGGACATACATCTCTTATGATCTTACCCTTGCCTGCACAGCGGTCACAGGTTTTTGTGGTCTGGAACACTCCCAATGGGGTTCGCTGATTGACTCTTATAGTACCCGCGCCTCGGCAATCAGGGCAGGTTTCGGCATGAGTGCCCGTCCTTGCGCCGGAGCCGCCGCAATCAGAGCATTTTTCATAATGAGTGAAGCGAACAGTTTTCTTGACACCCATACAAGCTTCCATAAAGCTTATGGTTGCACTTATTCTGATATCCTGTCCCCTTCTGGGAGCGTTGACGTTTGAACGTGAGCTGCCGCCGCCGAATCCTCCTCCGAAGAAGGATTCGAAGACGTCGCCCATGTCTCCGAATCCGCCGCCATAGCTTGTATAGCCGCCGTATCCCCCGCCCTGACCTGCGCCATAGTTAGGGTCTACTCCTGCGAAGCCGAACTGGTCATACTTCGCGCGCTTATCTTTATCGGAAAGGACTTCGTAAGCCTCGTTTACTTCTTTAAACTTAGCTTCAGCCTCTTTATCATCGGGATGAAGGTCGGGGTGATATTGCTTCGCAAGCTTTCTGAACGCTTTTTTCAGCTCATCGTCGGTTGCGGTTTTGCTAACCCCAAGCACTTCGTAATAATCTCTTTTGTCAGCCATAGTTATCCCTTCATAGCTTATTTATCTTTTCTGCGCCGAGTGCGCGGCGCCCGCCCGTGCGGCACGAAATGCCGCAAGGCGCCGAATCCCGCAAGGGATTCGGCGTCGAGCCCCCCGAAGGGGGGGCGGCGGGCGCCCACCGCAAACATAGGTGGGCGCAGTTCGTTTCAATTAGTTAGCGTCGGTGAAATCAGCGTCGATAACGTCGTCATCCTTGGGAGCGCTGTCGCCGTTATCCTGCTGAGCCTGTGCCTGCTGTGCTGCGGCTGCAGCCTGATATACCTTTGTTGCGATCTTCTGCATAACAGCTTCGAGATCCTTGTCAGCAGCCTTGATAGCTTCTATATCGGTTCCCTTCAAAGCTTCTTCCAAAGCAGAGATCTTAGCATCAGCCTCGGTCTTGTCAGCAGCATCGACCTTGTCGCCGAACTCTTCGATAGACTTCTTGCAGCTAAAGAGCATCTGATCAGCGTGATTTCTTGCGTCAACGTCTTCTCTTCTCTTCTTGTCTTCTGCTGCGAACTGCTCAGCTTCCTTGACAGCCTTGTCGATGTCATCCTTGGACATATTTGTGGAAGAAGTGATGGTGATATCCTGCTGCTTGCCGGTGCCGAGATCCTTAGCGGAAACGTGAACGATGCCGTTAGCGTCGATATCGAAGGTTACTTCGATCTGAGGGATACCTCTGGGAGCAGGAGCGATGCCGTCAAGACGGAACATACCGAGCTGTTTGTTATCCTTTGCGAATTCTCTTTCACCCTGAAGGATGTTGATGTCAACTGCGGTCTGATTGTCAGCGGCAGTCGAGAAGATCTGTGCCTTCTTTGTGGGGATGGTTGTATTTCTTTCGATGATCTTTGTGCAAACACCGCCCATAGTCTCAAGGCCGAGGGACAAAGGTGTTACGTCGAGGAGCAAGAGTCCGTCCTTAACGTCGCCGCCCAAAATACCGCCCTGAATTGCGGCGCCGAGTGCTACACATTCGTCGGGGTTGATGCCCTTGAAGGGTTCCTTGCCGATGAACTTCTTAACTGCTTCAACAACAGCAGGGATTCTCGAGGAACCGCCGACCATCAATACCTTGTGGATCTCGCTTACGGAAAGACCGGAGTCGGAAAGTGCCTGACGAACGGGACCCATTGTAGCTTCAACCAAATCAGCGGTGATCTCGTTGAACTTAGCCTGAGTCAAGGTGTAATCAAGGTGCATGGGAACACCGTCAACAGCGGTGATGAAGGGGATGTTTACATTTGTGGAAGGAACGCTGGAAAGCTCGATCTTTGCCTTTTCTGCGGATTCCTTAAGTCTTTGCATTGCCATCTTATCCTTGGAAAGGTCAACGCCGTCAGACTTCTTGAATTCATTAACCAAAAGGTCGATGATTCTCTGGTCGAAGTCGTCGCCGCCGAGGCGGTTATTACCTGCGGTTGCCAAAACTTCGGTAACGCCGTCACCCATTTCGATGATGGAAACGTCGAAGGTACCGCCGCCGAGGTCATAAACCATGACCTTCTGTTCTTCTTCCTTATCAATGCCATAGGAAAGTGCAGCAGCAGTAGGTTCGTTGATGATTCTTCTTACGTTAAGTCCTGCGATCTGACCTGCGTCCTTGGTTGCCTGACGCTGAGAGTCGGTGAAGTATGCAGGAACGGTGATTACAGCTTCGGTTACTCTTTCACCGAGATATGCTTCTGCGTCAGCCTTAAGCTTTTGCAAGATCATTGCGGAGATCTCCTGAGGAGTGTAGCTCTTGCCGCCCATTTCAGCCTTATGATCAGAGCCCATGTGGCGCTTGATGGAGCTTACGGTGTTGTTATAGTTAACAACTGCCTGTCTCTTTGCGATCTGACCGACAAGTCTTTCGCCGTTTTTGGAAATGCCGACAACGGAAGGTGTGGTTCTTGCGCCCTCGCTGTTGGTGATAACTACTGCTTCGCCGCCTTCCATAACAGCAACGCAGGAATTGGTTGTACCAAGGTCGATACCTATAATCTTAGACATATTTATTTCTCCTTTAAAAATTGAATTACTTTATTTATATATAAACAGAGTGCTGTTTATTAACAGTTTGCAACGGAAACCATTGCGGGACGGATGACCTTATCGCCGAGCTTATAGCCCTTTTGGAGAACAGCGGCGACGGTATTTTCACCGAGAGTTTCGTCCTCAACCTGCATAACAGCGTTTTCAAGGTTGGGATCGAATTCCTCTCCGACACGGTCAATGACCTCAACTCCCAAGGATTTGAATATCTCGCCGAGCTGATTATAGATCATCATTATGCCGGCTTTATATTTTTCATCAGCGGTCTCAACAGCCATTGCACGCTCGAAGTTATCGGCAAGAGGCAGGAATTTTTCAACTGCCTTCGCTGTAGCTTCGGGATATATCTCCAAGCGTTCCTTTTGTGAGCGCTTGCGGAAGTTATCATATTCCGCCATAAGGCGAAGATACTTGTCGTTTTGCGCCATGAGGTCAGCTTTCATTTCTTCGTTTTCTTTTATAAGGAGCTCTTCTTGTGTGAGCTCTTTTTCGGTTCTTTCTTCCGCTGAAGAGGTTTCCTCGGCGGTGGGTGTTACCTTTTCTTCGTTCATCTGATCTACCTTCTTAAATCTGTTCTTCTTCATCATTTGATAGCATTTCGGAAATCTTATTTGTGAAATATTCGACGTATGGGATCACCTTGCGGTAATCGAGGCGCATCGGGCCGATAAGGCCCAGGTGACCGGCAACCTTGCCGTTTTTGAGGAAGTTCGAGCTTATAAGGCTTGAATTTCCGATGACGAAATCCTCTTCCTCTTCGGAGAACATAACGTGGATCCCCGAGAAGCTGTCATCAATAAGCTTCCGAAGCTCATTTTGATTGTCCAAAAATGTGATTATCTCGTTCTGGTCGAAATCCCGGCACTTCAAAAGATTGCGTTCGCCCGAGACGGAAACGTCTCGCTGAGTGAACTCTCTCGACATATCAAAAAGTCCTTGAACGAGGGGGGAAAGTGTCAAGAGGTAAGTGCCCATAGCGGTTTCAAGCTTTGACAGCATTTCGTCGCTCAGGACGTCAACGGGGACGCCTTCAAGATTTTCTTTGACGAAATTCGAGAACTGCTCAAGCTGCTCGTTCGTAAGGTCAAGCTCCAATCTGCAGGTGCGGTTTTTGATCTTTCCCGAGGAGGTTACCATCAGAAGAATGTACATTCTTTTTCCGGTGGGAATGACCTCGACCTTTGAGATGATTGAAAACTTGGGATTTTCGCCCGATACGAAGGTTGCACAGCGTGTAAGCTCGGCAAGAGCATTTGACGCCGATTTCACAAGCGCTTCTTCGCTGTATTCGTTTTTGGGGAGCATATCCTCGAGCATTATGAGCTCGTCTTCGGAAAGCGGATTCGTTTGCATGAGTCTGTCAACATATAGACGGTAGCCGTTATATGTCGGGATCCTTCCGGCAGAGGTGTGCGGCTGTTCCAGGTAGCCCTGCTTTTCAAGCTCAGCCATTTCGTTGCGGATTGTGGCGCTTGAAGCATTTATGTGCTTCATTATCGCCTTTGAGCCGACAGGCTCACCGGTTAAGATATATTCATCAACCACGGCTTCCAGTATCTTTAGCTTTCTCTGATCCACGCTTAAACCTCCCCGTTATTACGTTTTAGCAGTTTCGAGCTTAGAGTGTTAGCACTCTTTATCCCCGAGTGCTAATTTTATTATACCCCGATTTTTTCAAAAGTCAATAGTTTTCACAAAGTTTTCATTTTCGTTAGCTGTTTATCACAAATTGCGGCGGGGCGGGCGATAGGCGAAGCCGAGCCGCCGCCGGAGGCGGCGAGCGAGGAACGGCAATCGGCGGCCCGCGGGCAGGGTATTGGCTTCGACAGTTTTTTCAAAAAAGGTATGATAATATCTGAGCGAAATATTTATAAAATCAAGGAGGACAGGCATGGCAGTATATGTAACCTGTGAGAAGGACACAGTCATTGCAAAGATCACCGGCGAAATCGACCATCACTCGTCACGCTGGCTCAGAATGGACATCGACACAGCGATCTCAGACAACTCCCCCACGGTCTTGAAGCTGGATTTCAAGGACGTGACGTTTATGGACAGCTCGGGCGTAGGGCTGGTTATGGGAAGGTATAAAAATATGCGTGAAATAGGCGGCAGGGTCGAGCTTGTGAATATGCCCGAATATATTGAACGAGTGATGGCACTCGCAGGAATGGACAAGCTTTTGGGCACAAGATTTGAAAAAAGGAAGTGAAACTATGGCAAGAATACCGAAAAACGAAATGAAGATGGTTTTTCCGAGCTTATCCGAAAACGAAAGATTGGCAAGAGTTGCGATCAGCGGCTTCGTGTCTTTATGTGACCCGAGGCTTGATGAGCTCACCGACATCAAAACGGCTGTGAGCGAGGCTGTCACAAACGCCATCGTACATGCCTATCGTGACAAGCCGGGGCTTGTTGAGATGACAGCAAGAATATATGACAGCGGGCTTGTATACATAAAGATCAAAGACAAGGGCTGCGGCATTGAAAACATTGAAAAAGCGATGGAGCCGTTATATACTACCCGCCCCGAAGAGGAGCGGTCCGGCCTTGGATTTTCTGTTATGGAGAGCTTCTGCGACGATGTTAAGGTGACAAGCAAGCCTGAGCGCGGCACCACCGTAATATTGCAAAAGAAGCTTAAGACTAAGCTGTAATTTGGAGAACTGAGTTATGTTTGCAACGAACAAAGCATTTGCAGACGCCGAGGAAGTGACAGTTGAGGAGAATTTAGGGCTGGTCAGGCTGTGTGCCGGCAGGTTCAGAGGCAAGGGCATCGAATATGAGGAGCTTTACAGCGCAGGGTGTATCGGACTTATCAAGGCGGCACGTGCATTTGACAAGGATCGAGGAGTGAGATTTTCGACCTATGCCGTTCCCGTGATACTGGGCGAGATCAAGCGGCTTTTCAGAGACGGCGGAATGATCAAGGTCTCAAGGTCTTTGAAGGAGCGCTCGCTTTTGATAGCTCGCCTATCTGAAAAATTCGAGCACGAAAACGGCCGCGAGCCAACAGTCGATGAGCTGTGCGAGCTTTCGGGGCTGGATGTATGTGAGGTTACGGAAGCCATTTGTGTCGCTCAGCCGCCAATCAGCCTGACCTCACAAAATGATGACGAAAACGGCGCACAGATAGACATTCCCGTTCCCCCGCCCGATGACGGCATCATAAACTCGCTTGCACTCAAGCAAGCTTTGGACACTCTTGATGAACGAGACCGAGGGCTCATCTATCTGAGGTTCTTTATGGACTTGACGCAGGAAGCGACAGCGAAGAGGCTCGGAATGAGTCAGGTTCAGGTATCAAGGCGGGAGAAAAAGCTGCTTTCATATCTAAGAGAAAAGATGTAGATAAACAAAAAAGACCTACCCAAAAGTAGGTCTTTTAATTTTACTTTTCGATGGTTATCTGTGTCAGATAATCTGTTTCGGTGCCGTCGGTCACGCCCGAGTAATCATATTTGATCAATACGGTATATACCTCACCCGATTCGAGCGACACAACTTTCGCTTCGCTGTACCTTCCGCCGTATGTGGAGCTATAAACCGTTTCGCCATCCGATGAGGTTATAACGAGCGTCATATATGCGTTGCTGTCTCCGGGATAGCTCAAAACCGTTAAGGTATAGTCACCTGTCTCATCGGGCGTTACTTCAAATCTTTCTTCGAAGTGATCCTCTCCCGACCATACGTCATAAGTGTAATAATCGAGCACCTTTGCGTCTGTGTAAAGAGCCACGCTGATCCCGAACAGCGACAGACAGATCACGAGCGCCACGGTTATTGCGATAGCCTTGCTGCGCTTTGATTTTTGATACTGTGCGATCTTTTGCTCGGGTACGATAGCAGAAGGATCCTCAGCGGGGAGCATCTCGCGGAGCTTCGAAGGACGAAGCAAAACTATCGTTACAATGATCAGCGGGATCGCACCGATACAGTCGATGGGAGAATAGGAGCTTATTTCTTCGGAAAGCGAAGCGCCCTCAAAGAAGCTGGAAACAAGTCCGACGCATATATTGTTGAACGCATGGATGAAAGCAAGCGCCCAGATATTTCTGCAGCGATAGTATATAGCTGTGAAAGCCATGCCCATCGCAGTGGCAGATATCACCTGAACGATAACGCCGACGGGATCTGCGCCAAGAATGTTCATAAAGTGAAGCATTCCGAAAACGAGACCGGACCAGACCGTTGCTGTCCAAACACCCGCAGGGTCGTGAGCGTGTTTTTCATAGAAGAGGTTCGCAATAATTCCTCTGAAGAAAACTTCTTCGGTAAATCCGACGAGGAGCATACAGACGACGAATATTACTATCTTCCATGCAGGGGCGTAGATATATTCAACGCCTGATAAATAATCCTCCAAAAACAGCATTGCGCTCGAAATAAGAGTAACAAGAGCCGCAAAAATGAAATATCCGGCTGTGAAAACTCCGCTGAAAAAGCCTTTGCCCTTCTCGCCCCAGATATAGCCGAGTCCAAACAGGAACACCAAGCCGATCCCGGCGAGCGCAACGAAGCACTCAACGGAAGCCTGATAGAGATAATCGCCGTTGTTTATCAAAAACTTCGGCCCGAACATCGTAAGTCCGACGGACACGAGCATCATCGACAAAAAGAACACTATTACGATAATTATGCTGAAGATCAGCGGATGCTTAACTGCTTCTCTTTTCATTTTATCTCCTTTCGAATAGCATAAAACGGGTGTGCTGAATCAATTAAAGTGCTGCCAAAGACTGTTCGATCTTTGAGAGCTTTTCGTTTGCACGCTCAAGCTTAGCCTTTTCAGACTCGATGAGCTGTGCTGGAGCCTTCGCCAAGAAGCCTTCGTTTGTAAGCTTTTTGGAGATGATCTCGATATCCTTAAGGACTGCTGCCTTTTCCTTGTTAAGACGAGCAAGCTCCTTATCCTTGTCGATAATTTCGGAAAGCGGGATGAACAAGCGTGCGCAATCTGTAACAACGGTTACAGCGTCGGGCATTTCAACCTTATCCGTTATCTTGACGCCTGATGCGGATGCAAGTCTTTCAAAGAACATGATTCCCTTTTCAAAAACATCAGCCTGTGCAGTCTCGATGTAAAGCTCAGCCTTCTTGGAGGGAGGAACATTCATCTCGGCACGGCGGTTACGGATAGCCTTGATAGCTGTGATGATCTTTTCAAAATCGGATTCTTCAGCAGCATATACCAAGCTTTCGTCATAGGTCGGGAACTTTTCGAGCATGATAGGCTTGCCGTTGTTGACAAGAGCCTGCCAGATCTCTTCGGTGATGAAGGGCATGAAGGGATGCAAGAGCTTGAGGATCCTTTGCATTGCCCAAACCAAAACTGTCTGAGCGTTCTGACAAGTTTCGCCGCCTGCCAAAATTCTCGGCTTTGTAAGCTCGATATACCAGTCACAGTAAACGTCCCAAATAAAGTCATAGAGCTTGGAAACGGCAACGCCGAGCTCGAACTTATCGAGGTTATCGCAAACTTCCTTTGCAAGAGTGTTGATCTTTGAAACGAGCCACTTGTCTTCAAGTGTCAAGGTTTCGGGAAGAGTGTCTTGAGCCTCGAAATCTTCAGGCAAATTCATCATGATGAAACGAGTTGCGTTCCAAAGCTTGTTAGCGAAGTTACGGCTGGACTTAACCTTGTCGTCAGAAAATCTCATGTCGTTTCCGGGGGAGTTACCCGATGCGAGCATGAACCTAAGTGCGTCAGCGCCGTATTCGTCAATGATCTCCAAAGGATCGATACCGTTGCCCAAGGACTTGGACATCTTTCTTCCCTTTGCGTCACGAACGAGGCCGTGAATAAGGACGGTGTCGAACGGCTTTTCGCCCATATGCTCCATACCTGCAACGATCATTCTGGATACCCAGAAGGTGATGATGTCATAACCTGTTACGAGGGTGGATGTGGGATAGAAATATTTAAGATCGTCGGTGTTTTCGGGCCAGCCGAGTGTCGAGAAGGGCCAAAGAGCCGAGCTGAACCATGTATCCAAGGTATCGGGATCCTGACGCATGGGCTTGCCGCACTTCGGGCAAACTGCATGATCGTCCTTGGTGACGGTCATTTCGCCGCAATCGTCGCAATAGAAGGCAGGGATTCTGTGTCCCCACCAAAGCTGACGGGAGATACACCAGTCACGGATGTCTTCCATCCAGTTGAAATAGTTTTTATCAAATCTTTCGGGAACGAACTTGATGTCGCCCGATCTTACAGCCTCGATAGCAGGCTTTGCAAGATCAGCCATCTTTACGAACCACTGCAAAGAAACTCTCGGTTCGATGGTTGTGCCGCAACGGTAGCAGGTACCGACGTTGTGCTTGTGATCTTCAACCTCGACCAAGAAGCCGCCTTCGTCAAGATCGTTGACTATTGCCTTTCTCGCTTCGAATCTGTCCATTCCTGCGTACTTGGGATAATCGTCGATGATCTTTGCGTCGTCTGTCATGACGTTGATGATAGGAAGACCGTGGCGTGCGCCGACCTCAAAGTCGTTAGGGTCGTGTGCAGGAGTGATCTTTACGACGCCCGTACCGAATTCCATATCAACGTAAGGATCTGCAACAACAGGGATCTCACGTCCTACGAGAGGAAGTGTAACGGTCTTTCCGACGTAAGCCTTATATCTTTCATCCTTAGGGTTAACAGCAACAGCAGTATCGCCCAAAAGGGTCTCGGGGCGGGTGGTTGCAAGCTCAAGCCAGCCGCTTCCGTCGGTAAGAGGATATCTCAAGTGCCAGAAGCAGCCATCCTGATCCTCATATTCAACCTCAGCATTAGAGATCGAGGTCAAGCAATGAGGACACCAGTTGATGATCCTCTCGCCTCTGTAGATAAGTCCTTTTTCATAATACTTGATGAATACTTCCTTAACAGCCTTTGAGCAGCCTTCGTCGAGAGTGAATCTTTCGCGGGACCAGTCGCAGGAGGAGCCGAGCTTTTTAAGCTGTGAGATGATCCTTCCGCCGTACTGTTCCTTCCATGCCCAAGCACGTTCAAGGAAGCCGTCACGTCCGAGGTCGTCCTTTGTGATGCCCTCTTTACGCATAGCTTCAACGATCTTAGCTTCGGTAGCGATCGAAGCGTGGTCGGTTCCGGGGAGCCAAAGGGTCGCATAGCCCGACATTCTCTTGTAGCGGATCAAAATATCCTGGAGGGTGTTGTCAAGAGCGTGGCCCATATGGAGCTGGCCGGTGATGTTCGGAGGGGGGATCACGATGGTATAGGGTTCCTTTTCGGGATCCGCTTCAGCCTTGAAGCAGTCGTTGTCGAGCCAATATTTATATATTCTGTCTTCAACTTCATTTGGCTCATAGAGTTTTCCGAGTTCTTTTTTCATTGGTTTTCTTCCTTTCTTGAAAGTGTTTGAGGCGAAAGGTAATAAAAAATCGCCTCAAAGAAAATTCTTTGAGACGAGCAAATTCATACCCGCGGTACCACTCAAATTGTGTGAAACACACCTCTTTATCGGCTTCTTTTAAAGCCTTTCGCGTTAACGTGCGAGATACGGAAAGAGTCTACTTGGCGTAAGCCGTTCTTTCTTTCAGCTCGGAAGCTACAAACATACGGATATCACCGACGGCTTGCACCAAACGCCGTCTCTCTGAGGGTTGATATTATCGCTGTCCTCTCCGTCAAAGCTTTTAACAATACACGCTTATGTTAGCACAAGTGAGTGAAAAAGTCAACAGAATCGGATGAAAATTTAGTGAGGGATGAGTAAAAGAAAGGATTTTGAGCAATATAGTGTGAAGAGCGGGCGGAGGCTGCGGTCAAACCGTACGGAGTGCGGTGAGGTCGCAAAGAGGACCCGCAATGAGTTCGGGAAAATGAGCATGAAAAACGACGGTGCTTTAGCACGAAGTGTTTCACGCTGAGAGACGTTTTTCCATAGAAAGCCCGAGCGCGGCGAGGGATTTCTATTGAGATCGGCGCCGAGCCATATGTGGAGGAACAATGAAAAAAGGAATTAAAACAGCGACATTATTCACGGTTGGCGGACTTTTATACGGAATGATCGAGCTTGCGTGGCGGGGGCACACTCACATTTCGATGTTTTTGGTGGGCGGATTGTGCTTTGTGCTGATCGGAGCACTTGATGAGGTCAAAAAGCCGATGAGCGTTTTGGCACAGCTTCCGATCGCGGCAATTATTGTTACCGCGATAGAATTCGCATCGGGTGTGATAATAAACCTTGTGATGAGACTCGACGTTTGGGACTATTCAAATATGCCGTTTAACGTTTTGGGGCAGATTTGTTTGCCGTTTTCGGCGATGTGGCTTGGGCTCGCCTTCCCTGCTATCATAATCGAGGATTCATTAAGAGTGATGCTTTTCGGCGAAAAGGCGAAGACGCTCAGGTTTTTGCCGAGGGTTATGAGAAAGGAAAAAGCAGTGTGAAAACCACCCCTCTCGTTTTGAGAGGGGTGGCTTTTCTATCATTGGTAATCAAATTCATCGCCGAACAAAACATAGTCGATAAAATCAACTGTTGCAGTGTGGAACTTGCCCATAAATTCGGTATAATCCTTTTCGACGAGATATCCGCCCGGCACCAGCCCGCTGTGGCCGCCGATTGGTTCTTCATTATGCATAAACATCATAAACGCACCTTCAAGTTTCCAACCGTCATTATCAGAAATCACAGCAGTATACGCACCGACTTTATCAAAAGTTACATGCTCGTACTTTACTTCCTTGGTTTCGGGGTCGCTGTAAAGAAGACTCACGAGCGTGTGATTTTCGAAACCGGGGTCATTTGTGTGGCAGAACACGAAGACTTCACCGTTTTCATCATAAAAAGCACCTGTTTCGAAATAATAAGCGCCGTTATCGCCGATCTCATCTAAATATTCATAAAGAATTCTGCCCTTGTAAACATAGCCATAGTTTTCGGCGATATGTTCAAGTCTTGTTTGGCCGTACATGTATACAGCGTACTCTCTTTCAAGCTCTGTCATCTCTTCGGATGTTAGGAGCTCAAGCTCCTCTAAATCTTTTCTCAGATCCTCGGGAATGTCTGCTTTGGGGACGTCAAGCTCATAACCCTCATCAGTAGTTCCGAGATCGTCTATTTTTACATTCAGGCTCGATACCACCCATGCGGCACCCGTTGCAAGCAGAATAAGAGCTGCTGCAGCGATGAGTAAAACTGCTTTCTTGTTTATTATACGCTTAACTGTTCTGTTCTCGTTTTCCGTCATATCTAACACCTTTCCGACTAAAGCAGACGGCGCAGTTATTTCACCGAAAGTATCGCAAAAATACTTCTTGTTTCTTTCATCGTTCATTGCCATGCCTCCTTTAGTCTATCTTTTAGTTGTTGTCTTGCACGGAGAAGTCTTGTTTGGACTGCGGTTTCGCTGATTCCGAGAATTTCTGCCGTTTCTTTAACGCTGTAATCCTCGAAATAATATAGATATACAACAGTTCTGTATTTTTGCGGCAGCTCTTTGACTGCATAATAGAGCTCACTTTTCTCAGGGTTTGAGAATGAGGGCTCGTGCGTCAGCTCCTCTATAGGCGTTGTGTTTTTTCTCCACGGCGAGCGCCACAAGCTGTTGCACTCGTTGACCGCTACCCTTATAAGCCAGCGCTTTGCGTGGCAGTCATCATCAAAGCTTGTGTCTGTTTGCCACAGCTTCATAAATACGGTCTGCACGACGTCCTCGGCATCGTGAGGATTGCGGCAGCCGTTGAGTGCAACTCTGTATACAGAGTCGATATAGAGCTCGGTTAGGCGTTTAAATTCTGATCTGTCCAAACTTATCTCTCGCTTTCGAAAGGCCTTTCACTATATAGACGGTTTTGAGGGCGAAAATATCACAAAAAGTTTTCAAAAAAATTCAGCGCACGGCAAAGCCATGCGCTGATAGAATTATTTCTCCAAAGTGCCGTTTGAGAGAGCCTTCAAATAGGCGTTGATGAAGCCGTCAAGCTCGCCGTCCATAACAGCGTGGACGTTGCCGTTTTCAAAGCCTGTGCGGTGGTCCTTGACAAGGGTATAGGGCATGAATACATAGGATCTGATCTGTGAACCCCAAGCGATCTCCTTTTGAACGCCCTTGATATCCTCGATCTTTGAAAGGTGCTCACGCTCCTTGATCTCAACGAGCTTTGCAACGAGCATTTTCATTGCATAGTCCTTGTTCTGAACCTGTGAACGCTGAGTCTGACAAGCGGTTACGATGCCTGTGGGAAGGTGTGTGATTCGAACTGCGGACGAGGTTTTGTTGATGTGCTGTCCGCCTGCGCCCGATGCACGGTAGGTGTCGATGCGAAGGTCTTCCTGTCTGATCTCGACGCTCATATCAGCTTCGATCTCGGGCATGACCTCAACCGCCGAGAAGGAAGTATGGCGAGAGCCGGAAGCATCAAACGGAGAAACACGCACAAGGCGGTGGATTCCCGATTCGCTCTTTAAATAACCGTATGCATTCTCGCCCTCGATGATCATCGAACAGCTCTTAACACCTGCGTCAGCGCCGTCGAGCTGATCAAGGATCGAAACCTTATATCCGTGAGCCTCGCCCCAATGGACGTACATTCTGATAAGCATTTCAGTCCAGTCCTGAGCCTCGGTGCCGCCCGCGCCTGCGTGGAAGTTAATGATGGCGTTTGCGCTGTCATACTCGCCTGTCAGGAGGGTCGAAAGGGTTATTTTATCAATTTTTGCGACAAACTCTTCAAGCTCGGCTTTGATATCATCGAGCATAGAGTCGTCGTTTTCTTCGAGGTACATATCAATGAGTGTGCCGATGTCTTCCGCCTGAACATTGAGTCTTCGGTCATCTTCGACACGGTTTTCAAGCATCTTCGTGCGCTGAAGTATCTTTTGTGATTTCTCCATATCGTCCCAGAAGCCGGGCTCTGCGGCTTTGTTGTGAAGCTGTTCTATCTCTTCCTTTGCGGCGTCGATATTCAAAACTGTGTGAAGCTCCTTGAGTTTGGGCTGATACTGTGCAAGCTGTTGCTTAAGCTCGTCTATAAGTAGCATATTTCTCCTCCGAAACATAAATATCAATTATATATTGTAGCATAAGATGTTGGATTATGCAAGGGGGTGGGGCGAGCGAGTGCGCCGCCGCGCGCCCGAGGGGCGCTGTGGCGGGGCGTGGCGAGCCTTTGAGCTACGCAAAAAGCTCCCCTGTTCACACAGAGGAGCATCTCGCTACTTAATAAACTTTATCGACTTCAAATCGAAGTCACAGCCGGGAAGGAACACAAGCTTAACGTCAGCTTTACCGCAAACTCGCTCAAGCTCGAAGCACTTGGTTTCCGTTTCTTCTGTATATCCGAACTCGACGATCTGGTTATTTGCGCCGTCTTCGGTTGCAAAGCGAACATGGATCGAGTCATTTGCATTATATGTCTTGCCGCAGATCTCGATCTTGGTGATGCCGTCCTCTCCGAAGTCAAATCCGTTGAACTCGACGGTTACGTTGTTGCCGATCCTGCCGATGTAATCGGTCTCAATGCTGAAAGTATCGCCATAGATAGCGTCACGGTCAAGCGCAGATATCAGATCCCCTACTCTGCTCGGCTTGGTGAAGTTGAAGCCTTTGAATCTTATCTGCATTCTGAATACAAAGCGGATGTTTTGCATTCCGACAAGCTTCTTATCAAGCTTAAAGGTCTGATACTGATAGTGATTCCACCATCTCGGGCGCTTATATACATAGCTTCCCAAAAGATTGCCCATATCGTCGGTCACGTCAAACGGGATTGGAGCATCGCTGTTGTGGTAAAGTCCGACAGTGAACTCGTCGGAGCCGACCTTACCGAAGTCAACATTTGAGAACTGGATGAAGGTCTCGTCCCAAAGAGTCTGAACGCCGCCTTCGAAAACATCCTGTAGCGTTTCGGTAGCTTCGGAATATAGCGAAGCGCTTATAATGTCTCCATAGGGATCGAAGCTTGCGGCACCGAATCCGGAATTCGACATTTCAAGCTCGGAGATTATCTCCTCATAGGGTGATCCATTCTTACAATAAGCTCTTAAGCGATATTCACCGTCACCCATAGCGGTTATAATTGCCTTGTTGCCGTCCCTGTCGATCTTCACAAGATTCGTTTCGATTCCTGCATCTGTGATAGCCTTGAAACCGATATCGTCACACGTGAACGTTGTGTTTTCGGGATAGAGCTTTGCGGTTGCGACAACAGTCGGTTGGCTTTCATCCATTTTCGAGCTTGTAACGCTGAGCTCTATCTTTCTTACGGGGATCTCGCCCGTGACTTCGCTGACTGTGTTTTCCTCGTTGAAGCAAGCGCCCGAAATTACATCAGCCTCATGAGCCTTCAATACAAGCGTTTCAGTAGGGAGTCCCTTCGAGCGAACTTCCATCACGATATCGCCCGCTGTGTCCTTTGCGGCGATCATCGCCAAAAGCTTGCCGTTGAAGAGCTTGCGGCATGTGCCTTTATATTGGTCATAGTCGGTCGAGTCACCGTTATCAAGGCCGACAAGGCGCCCTGCTCCCGAAACGTAGACCTCAACTCTTGAGCGGTCATTCTCGACGGGATATCCGTTTTCATCAAGCATCGAGATCTCAACAAAGATCATATCCAAGCCGTTTGCCAAGAGCTCGGTCTTGTTGGGCTTAAGGCTTATCTTCTTAGCATCGCCGAAGCTGTGGCGAATCTGCTCACACAAAACGTTTCCATTCTCGTCATAGCCGACAGCCTTGATCTCGCCCTTGTGATACGGAACCTGCCAGCGGCCCGAAAGCTTGTCGCCGTCGGTGTGGTTATGCTCATATATGCCCTGAGAAACGCCGTTTACAAAGAGCTCGGACTTCGCACAATTCGAGAAGATGAAGAGATCTATGAGCTGACCCTCATTAAAGTCCCAATAAGGGAAGAGGTGAACAAAAGGCTCAGCACGCTCCGCCGCCCACTCGGCTTTATAGGCAAAATAGGAGTCCTTGGGGAAGCCGGCTGTATCCGAGTGACCGAAATAGGAGTTCTTTGTCCAATAAGGGGTGGGCTCACCGATATAGTCCCAGCCCGTCCAGATAAACTGACCTGAGCTGAACTTGTGGTTTCTGTCCTGTGTGATATTATATTCGCAGTTAACAGCGCCCCATCCCGTTGCACAGTTGAGAAGTGATGAGCATTGGTGGTCATCGTGAGTTGTTGCAATCTTGGATGCAGGGAAATGATATGTTCCTCTCGACTGAATCGTTGAAGCGGTCTCACTTCCATAGATGCACCAATCAGGGTGCTTTGCGTGGTGCTCGTCATAAATTCGTTCGGTATAGTTATAGCCGACAGTACCGATATGCTCGGCACAGTTCTGTGCGCCCTCCCACTGCATATAGTTGGAGCCGATGGTCACGGGATACATCTTTTTATAGTCGTGCTTGAAAACAAGGTCACGCAAGATGATCGTGACCTCAACGCCTCTTGGTGATGCATGAGTGTCATAGACCTCGTTGCCGATGCTCCACATGATGAGAGACGGATGATTTCTGTCACGGCGAACCCAGCTTGCGACGTCGCGCTCGTGCCACTCGGGGAAGAAGTTTGCATAGTCGTGGTCGGTCTTTTTGAGCTCCCACATATCGAAAGCCTCGGAAATGATCATCATGCCCATTTCGTCGGCAAGATCCATAAATGCGGGTGCAGGCGGGTTGTGAGAGGTGCGGATCGCATTAACGCCCATTTCTCTTAAGCTTTCGAACTGACGGCGAAGAGCTGTCTTGTTAAATGCGGAGCCGAGTGCGCCGAGATCGTGGTGCATACAAACGCCGTAAAGCTTTTGGTGTCTGTCGTTTATGAAGAAGCCTTCGTTGCAATCGAAGCGGATGGTCTTAAAGCCAAGGTTTTGCGTGACCTCGTCTACTGTTTCGCCGTCAACGATAAGCTCGGTTTTTAAAGTGTAAAGATAGGGGTCGATACAGTCCCAAAGGTGAGGGGTATTGACATCAAGCGACAGCGACGCAACGCTCGTTTCGCTTGTGAGCACACATTCACCGCAGGTTTGTGCAACTTCTTTGCCGTCAGCATCATAAACTGTGTGCTTAAGTGTAGCGGATTCGTTGCCCCTGACCTCGGTGTCGATCTCAACTGTCCAGAAGCCGTCCTTCTTAACGGGAACTGTATAAATTCCGTCGGGAACTATTTCATTTTCTCCCTTTGCCGTGAGCCAAACGTCACGGAAGATTCCTGCTCCCGAATACCAGCGTGTGTTGGGACACTGATAGCGAACCTTGACGATCAGCTCGTTCTCGCCCTCTTTGGCGTTAATAAGAGGAACGTCGAAGGTCGTGTAGCCGTATTTCCACTCGAAGATCTTTTCGCCGTTAAGGTATATTTCGGAGTCCATATATACGCCCTCAAACCGAAGGGTATAGTTTGTGGCGGCAACGCCAAAAAGTGTGAATATCTTTTTATAATAGCCGTCAGAGGTTCTGTATAGGTTGTGGGTGTCATAGATCATCCAATCGTGAGGGATGTCAACAGGCTTATATTCATTTTGTTCGGGAGCTTCGCCTAAGTTTTTATAGACAAATGACCAGCCGCGGTTGAAGAGTTCTCTTTTCATGATGTCATATTCCTCATTTCATTAAAAGGGATAATCGGATCAAATTCCGACATGATAATTATAGCTTTTATGACGGATAATTTCAATGCAATATTTTAGTTTTTCATTGCAAATTTAAAGTTTCATAATTTTATATAAGCGCTTGGAAAGATTTTTCTTGACAGATAAAACATATGGGTATAAAATTAATATAGCAGATTGTTGCTGTATCATATCTTAAAGGAGTGAAATGCATGGACGCAGGTGCTGCGCGAAGTACCCCTCGAGGGAGCAGATATATTTTTGCAGGTGCTTTGTGTCCTGTATATTCTTAATATATCTGTGACCTCTGATTTTCTTTGATTGGAGGAATTGTTATGGAACAGACAACTGTTTTTGAGCTTGTTATGAAGCTTTATGAACAGCGCAAGTTTGCCGAGCTAAAGCTCATTATGAACGAGATGAATCCGGCGGACATTGCGAACATTTTGGAGCTGACAGACGGTGCCGACACGATCGCTATGTTCAGACTGCTGCCGAAGGAGCTTGCGGCTGAAACATTTGCATATATCGAGCCTGAGCAGCAGGAGCAGCTTATCACCTCTTTCTCTGACAATGAGCTAAGAGCGATGATAAACGAGCTGTTTTTGGACGACACCGTTGCGATCATTGATGAGATGCCCGCAAGTGTCGTTAACCGAATTTTGAAGAACACCGACCAAAAAACAAGAGCACAGATCAACGAGCTGCTTGCATATCCGGATGACAGTGCCGGCAGCATCATGACGCCCGAATACGTATACCTAAACCGAAGCATAACGGTCGGTGAAGCGTTTGAGCGCATAAGACGAGTCGGTTTGAACAAAGAGACCGTCTATACGTGTTACGTCACCGAAGCCAGAAAGCTTGTGGGTGTTGTTTCTCTTTTGGAGCTTTTGACTGCTGAGCCCGATACCGTTATCGAGGAGATAATGGACACGAACGTCATCAGCGTTAACACCAAAGACGACAAGGAATTGGCTGCTGATGCTTTGGCGAAGTATGACCTTTTGGCGATCCCCGTTGTTGATACCGAAGGACGGATCGTCGGTATCGTAACCGTTGACGACGCTATCGACGTCATCACCGAAGAGACGACCGAGGACATCGAAAAGATGGCAGCTATCGCTCCGACGGATAAATCGTATTTCAGAACGGGCATTTTTGAGACCTTCCTCAAGAGAATTCCTTGGCTGATGCTTTTGATGCTTTCGGCTACGTTCACGGGAATGATCATCACGGGATTTGAAGAAAAGCTTGCGGCGTGCGTAGTCTTGACCTCGTTTATCCCCATGCTGATGGGCACAGGCGGTAACGCCGGCGGTCAGGCTTCCGCGACTATAATCCGCGGACTTTCTTTGGGAGACATCGAGCTTCGGGACGTTTTCAAAACGATCTGGAAGGAGATAAGGGTTGCACTCATTTGCGGCGTGGCACTTGCCGCCGTAAATTTTGTGAAGATGATGCTTATTGACAGATTATTGCTTAACAACCCTGAGGTCACGGTCATGGTGGCAGCAGTGGTGTGTCTTACACTCTTGGTGACCGTTTTGGTCGCAAAGATAATCGGCTGTGTGCTTCCCATATTGGCAAAGGCGCTTAAGCTCGACCCTGCGGTCATGGCGAGCCCGTTTATCACAACGATCGTCGACGCTGTCTCGCTTTTGACATACTTCATGATCGCAACCTCACTTTTGAAAATATAAAAAATTAAAGGACGGAAGAGTATCCGTCCTTTTTTATTGCGTCTGATCTTATTCGGGGAAAACGAAGAGCTTTTTCTGCTTTTCGAACTGCGCCTCGAACTCACGGCTTTCATCAAGCTTGCCTGCCTTGAGAGCTTCGAGATATTCGTGAGCGTCCATCTTGCCCTTGGCGGTCTGGAGCATTTCAACGGCGATGGAGGAGCAGTGATCTGCAATTCTTTCAAATGCCGTAAGAAGGTCGTCCAAAACAAAGCCATATTCAACAGTACACTTTCCGTCTCTCAAACGTGCGATATGTCGGGATTTGCAATCACGAACCAAAACGTCAACGACCTGTTCCTGTGGCTCGACCGTCAATGCAAGTGCAAGGTCGTTTTCCGAATATGCGTTATAGGTCTTGTTGAGAACTTCAGCAACGGCAGCTTGGAGCACAGAAAGCTCTTCAAGCGCCTGTTCGGAGAACTTGACGGGCTTCTCTTCGATCTCCTGTGCGGCTACCGCAATTGCGACAGCATGGTCGGCAATTCTTTCAAAGTCGCCGATGGTATAAAGAAGGGTGTTAAGGGTGAGGTTGTCCTCGTGTGAGAGATTTTCAGCAGAAAGGCGAACAAGGTATGATCCCAAAGCATCTTCATATTCGTCTGTCTTGTTTTCAAGCTCACGGAGCTTTGACATCGCCTTGGCGTCATAGCTTCTGATAAGATCGACCGCCATGTTGAATGACTCGACGGAGATCCGGGACATTTCAACTGCGATCTCACGGGCACGCTGAACCGCAACTGCGGGAGTAGCGATCAAGCGCTCGTCCAAAAGCTCGACCTTTTCGTCGGTCTTAGCATCACGGACGGTAACAGTCGCAAGCTTCACGAGCAGCTTGTTAAGAGGGAGCAAAACAAGTGTTGTGAGGACGTTGAAGGTGGTATGAACGATGGCGATTCCGCCTGCATCAGCGCTGGAGTTGATAAACTCCCAAGGAATTATTGCATTGACAGTGTAGAATACCGTCATGAAAAGGACAACACCGATGATGTTGAAATAGAGATGCATCATAGCGGTACGCTTGGCGTTTCTCGTAGCACCGAAGGTGGAGATGAGTGCGGTCACACAGGTGCCGATATTCTGACCCATGATGATCGGAATTGCGTTGCCGAAGGTGACTGTTCCTGTTGTGCACAAGCTCTGTAGGATACCGACAGAGGCAGAGGAGGATTGGATGATCGCTGTGATTAAAGCGCCTGCCAAAACGCCCAATATGGGGTTGGAGAAGGAGATCATAAGATCGGCAAACCACTGTTCGTTCTTCAGAAACGCCATTGAATCGCTCATCATGCTCATTCCTGTCATCAAAGCCATGAAGCCGAGGAAGATCGAACCGATGCCCTGCTTGCGCTCGCTCTTTGTGAACATAAAGAGGATGATACCGATAAGACCGAGCAAGGGAGCCAAAGTGTCCGGTTTGAACATTTGAATTATGAAGCTGTCACCCTGAAGGTCAGCCAAAGAAAGGATCCAAGCGGTAACCGTCGTACCGACGTTGGAACCCATGATCACGCCTACTGCCTGGGTGAGGGTCATGATACCAGAGTTAACAAAGCCAACTACCATTACGGTGGTAGCGGAAGAGGACTGGATAACAGCAGTTACTGCCATGCCCAAGAAGAATCCCTTCAAAGGTGTCGAGCTCATTTTGGCGAGGATGGTTTGAAGCTTACCGCCTGCCTGGCGCTCGAGTGACTTGCCCATATAGTCCATACCGAAAAGGAACAAGGCAAGGCCGCCCAAAAGGGTTATGACCTGTATGATATAGTCGGTTGGTGTCATAAGATCGCACCTGTCTTTCATTTATCGTATTTTTGGCATTATACCGTATACGATTATATCAGCGGTGTGATCTTCAAAAAAGACGGAAACGGTAAAATGAATGTAAAATCGAAGTAAAATAGCTTGGCTTTGCGAAGCAAAGCCAACTATAGAAAAACGCTTCTCGCCGTGAAACGGCTCGTGCGTAAACGCACCATCGTTTTTCGCTGCCTGCGGTTCAGAAAAGTCTCAATAGATTGGCTTTGCGAAGCAAAACCAATCTATAGAAAAACGCTTCTCGCCGTGTAACGGCTCGTGCGTAAACGCACCACCGTTTTTCGCTGCCTGCGGTTCAGAAAAGTCTCAATAGCTTGGCTTTGCGAAGCAGAGCCAACTATAGAAAAACGCTTCTCGCCGTGTAACGGCTCGTGCGTAAACGCACCATCGTTTTTCGCTGCCTGCGGTTCAGGAAAGTCTAAATAGCTTGGCTTTGCGAAGCAAAGCCAAGCTATTAAGGCATCGCATTTATGGGATAAAAAAATCGGAAGGCTTTTACACCTTCCGATAATTTTTATTAACCGATCGAGCAGTCGTCAACGTAAAGGATTCTTACGCCGTTTTCGTCGACCTCTGCCTTAGGCTCTTCAGCCTTCAATCTTGTTGCGAAGAACTTGGTAGCAACCTGTGGGAACAAAGCATAGCTCAAAACGTCTTCCTCAGAGCCGTTGAAGCCGGGAATGTTCTTAACCTCTTCACGGTATTTTTCGAGCTCGGGTTCGATAAGATCAGCAGGTCTGCAGGTGATGACTTCGGCATCGCCGATAGCCTTGCGTCTTACTTCCTCGTTAACTTCGCCGGGAAGACGGCCGTATTCACCTCTGAGCAAAGCCTTGGATTCCTTGGTGACCATCTTATATCTTTCGCCTGAGAGGACGTTAAGCACTGCCTGAGTGCCGACGATCTGGCTGGTGGGAGTTACCAAAGGAGGATAGCCGAAGTCTTTTCTTACGTTAGGAACTTCAGCCAAAACTTCGTAATACTTATCTTCAGCATTAGCCTGCTTGAGCTGGGAGATGAGGTTAGAAAGCATACCGCCGGGAACCTGATACATAAGGGTCTTGGTGTCAACATTGAGCACCTTGGGATCCAAAATACCGTCAGCCTTGAGCTGATTTGCAACATTTCTGAAGTGAGCAGCAGCTTCGCTCAATGCGCCGAGGTCAAGACCGGTGTCTCTGTCTGTGCCTGCCATGGTGGCAACCATAGCTTCGGTAGCGGGCTGAGCTGTACCGTTAGCCAAAGGAGAAAGCGCGGTGTCAACGATATCAACACCTGCTTCAGCAGCCTTCAAGTTGACCATGTCACCCGTACCGGTGGTGTTATGGGTATGGATATGGATCGGGATGTTTACGTTTTCCTTGAGCTTCTTAACCAAGGAATATGCATCATAAGGGAGCAAAAGGTTTGCCATGTCCTTGATGCAGATGGTGTCAGCGCCCATTTCCTCAAGTTCCTTTGCGAGGTTTACGAAGTATTCCTCGTTATGAACGGGAGAAGTTGTATAGCTGATCGCAGCTTCGCAGATACCGCCGTATTTCTTGGTTGCGGTGATCGCAGCCTTGAGGTTACGGGTATCGTTAAGAGCGTCAAAGATTCTGATAACGTCGATACCGTTTTCGATGGATTTCTTTACGAAAGCGTCAACAACGTCGTCCGAATAGTGCTTATAGCCCAAGATGTTCTGTCCGCGGAAGAGCATCTGAAGCTTTGTGTTGGGCATAGCCTTTTTCAAAGCACGAAGTCTTTCCCAAGGATCTTCGTCGAGGAATCTCATGCAAGAGTCAAAGGTTGCGCCGCCCCAGCATTCGAGTGACCAATATCCCATCTTGTCAAGCATTTCGCAAGCGGGAAGCATATCCTCGAGTCTCATTCTTGTTGCAGCCTGAGACTGGTGAGCGTCACGCAAGATTGTATCTGTTATTTTTAAAGGATTTTTAGCCATTATAAACCTCCGCTAACATTAACCTAACATGGAAATAAGTACGCCTGCAGCGATCGCAGAACCGATTACACCTGCGACGTTGGGGCCCATTGCGTGCATCAAGAGGAAGTTGCCGGGATTGTACTTTTGACCTACGACCTGAGAAACACGGGCAGCCATAGGAACAGCGGAAACACCTGCTGAACCGATCAAGGGATTGATCTTTTCCTTCATGAAGAGGTTCATAAGCTTAGCGAGCAATACGCCGCCGGCGGTACCCATACCGAATGCAACAACGCCCAAAGCGATTATTCCGAGGGTCTTGGGAGCGAGGAAGGTGGATGCAGTTGCAGTTGCACCGACGGATACGCCCAAGAAGATGGTTACGATGTTCATAAGCTCATTCTGAGCAGTCTTGTTAAGTCTTTCAACAACTCCGCATTCCTTGAAGAGGTTACCGAGCATCAAGCAGCCGACCAAGGGAGCAGCAGACGGAACCAACAGCGAAACGAAGATGGTTACAACGATGGGGAATACGATCTTCTCGGTCTTGGAAACGGGACGAAGCTCACGCATAACGATCTTGCGTTCTTCCTTTGTTGTGAGAAGCTTCATGATCGGGGGCTGGATAACGGGAACGAGAGCCATATAGGAATATGCGGCAACAGCGATCGGACCCAAAAGCTCGGGAGCCAGGAGCGAGGTCGTGTAGATAGCTGTCGGGCCGTCGGCACCGCCGATGATACCGATGGAGCCTGCTTCATTAGGCAAGAAGCCCATGAATCTTGCGCCGATATATGTAACGAAAATGCCGAGCTGAGCAGCAGCGCCCAAAAGCAAGCTCTTGGGGTTTGCGATCAAGGGGCCGAAGTCGGTCATTGCACCTACGCCCATAAAGATGAGACAAGGATAGATGCCGAGCTTAACGCCCAAGTACAAAATGTCGATAAGTCCGACCTGTACGGTGGTTCCCAAAAGATCGGGAGTGACATAGGAATAGGTTGCGGAATAGGTGTCGATGAATTCCTGGGTTATCTCAGCGCCGCCGAAAAGATCCCAGTGGATATGTCCGCCGCAGAAGAGTATCTCGTGATACATTTCAGCGCCGGGAAGGTTTGTTAAGAGCATGCCGAATGCGATGGGGAGAAGGAGCATTGGCTCGAACTTCTTTACGATCGCAAGATACATGAGCACGCAGGAAATAAGTATCATAACAAGCACGCGCCAGTCGTTAGCGATAAGCGCAAAGCCTGTGGTTTTTGCGAAATCAATTATTGCGTTCATTAAATAACCTCATTTTTTAATACGATTTTGTTCCTGATAGTTCAAATATTATTCGATAACACACAAAACGTCGCCGGTCTTGACGGTTGAGCTCTTGGTTGTGCCGACGGATACGATCTTTCCGGACTTGGGAGCCATGATCTCGTTTTCCATCTTCATAGCTTCAAGGATGAACAAAACGTCGCCTTCGTTAACAGTCTGACCAGCGGTCACATTGACAGCAAGAATCGTGCCGGGCATAGGAGCGGATACTGTGGTTGCACCTGCGGGTGCTGCGGTGGGAGCTGCTGCGGGAGCGGGAGCTGCTGCGGGAGCAGGAGCTGCGGGAGCCTGTGCTGCTGCCTGAGCTTCAGCTGCGGAGATCTCTTCGATTGCTACTTCATAGTTTGTGCCGTTTACGTTTACGCGATAGTGCTTCATAATAAGTTACCTTCCTTTTATATTTTCTTGATAGATTTGATTCTGATTGCGGAAACCGATGTTCCAAGCTCTTCTGCGATGACGCAGGAGATCGCTGCGATGAGTTCCTGTCTGTTTTCGATGGGTGCTTCGGGAGCTGCTGCAGGGGTCGATGCAACCGGTGCAGGCGAATCAGCTTTTTCGGTTTCGTTGCCCTTCAAAAGCTTGAGGACTGCGCTCAAAAGATAGCAGATCGCGATCAAGCAGATAAGACCGAAAAATACCATTCCCAAGCCCATAGCGATAACCAATCCGTCGTATGACGTAACAGGTTCAGCGGCTGCCATGAGTGTGTGAGTGAATAATGACATTTGAGATTGCCTCCTTTCAAATAATCCAATCAAAAAAAGCATAGCATATTTTATGATATTTTGCAAGTAGAATTCGTCAGAAATATAACATATATTTTTGAGAGATATTAATAAAAAGATGTAGAAATTTTTAAAGTTTGGTGATATAATATATAATGTATTGCTATGTGAGCGTGCGGCAGGCGGCAGCGCAAGCTGAGCGGCGCGCCGAAGGCGCGCAGGCGAAGACCGCAGTCGGCGCCGCAGCGGATCAAAATGTTTTGAATCGGAGTTAAAGATGACTTGTGTTATTGACGGATTGAATATAAATTATGATAAACGGGGCGAGGGCGATCTCGTTCTGTTTTTGCACGGTTGGGGTGCGAACATCACCTTGTTTGATGGCTTGATGAACACAGCCGCCAAGAAATATACCGCACTTGCGCTTGATATGCCCGGCTTCGGAAAAAGTGACGAGCCGAAATCCGCTTGGAGCGTTGACGACTATGTTGACTTTGTTTTGAAGTTTGTTGATATATTCAAGCCGAAAAGCCTTGTTCTTGTCGGACACAGCTTCGGCGGAAGAGTTATCATCAAGATGCTCGCAAGAGAATTGCCGTTCGAGGTCAGGAAGATAATCCTCATTGATGCGGCAGGGATCAAGCCGAAGAAGACTCTCAAGCAAAAGGCGAGCCTTTTGGCATATAAGCTCGGCAGGAAGGTCATGAGCCTCAGGCCCATGAAAGCGATGTTCCCCGATGCGGTTGAGAATATGCGAAAAAAGCGGGGCTCGGCGGACTATAACAGCGCAACACCCATCATGCGTGAAACGCTTGTCAAAGTCGTAAACGAGGATCTGACGCATCTTTTGCCCTCTATCAAAGCATCAAGCTTGCTCATTTGGGGCACGGCTGACACCGCCACTCCCCTTTCCGACGGCGAGATGATGGAAAGACTTATTCCCGACGCAGGACTTGTGAAGGTGAACGGTGCGGGGCACTATTCCTTCCTTGAGGCGCCCGATCTCGTGGCAAGGGTAGTGTCATCTTTTCTTAAAATATCATAGCTGCCCGTGTGCGAGGGCGAAGCCTGTCGGCGCCGAAGGCGCCGACGCCCCGTTGCGAGTATCGCAACGGGGTCCCGCGCGAAGCGCGGGAGGGGCTTCGCCCCCCGACGCGGCGCGAGTCGCGCGCGAGCGCGGTGGCGCCGCGGACGCAGGCATAATAATCACATTTCCGGAGGATAAAATGGGTTTTCACGAATTGGTTGAAGTAATTGTTTTCAGTATAATTTACGGTGTTCTTACCATTACATATTTTATTGCGGCGTGGATATCGGCACGTCATTATATCCATATGTTCCAGCTCAACTCTTACAAGCCGAAGGTGCAGCTTAAGTGGATATGGACAAATTCCAAGAAATATCTGATCACTTACACTGTTCTTTCAGCGTGGTGTGTACTGTTATGGCTATCAGGCGGCGCTATGCACTTTGCATCTGAAATGATCATTGCTTTTATTGCTACTGCTGTTATTATGAAGCCAAACAAAAAAGTCCACAAGACACCGCTTGTCTTTACCGCCAGAATCAAAAGACTCCTTATAACTCTTGCCGTTTTGCATTTTGTCCCTTTCCTGCTTCTTATAGATGCAAAAGAGCTTTTCATCGGTCTGCCTACTGCATTTTCCTTAGTGCTTTTGCTCGAACCGTTTATGATCCTTCTTGCGAACCTCATCAACCGTCCATTGGAGCTTGCGATCAACAGACATTATATCAACGACGCCAAGCGCATCATCTCGGATTGCAAGAACTTGACTGTTATCGGAATTACGGGAAGCTTCGGCAAAACGAGCGTTAAGTATTTCCTCGATACTCTTTTGAGCGTTAAGTATAACGTGTTGAAGACCCCCGGCAACTTTAACACGACTTTAGGTGTTGTCAAGACTATAAGAGGGTCGCTGAGAGCAACTCACGACGTTTTCCTTTGTGAAATGGGCGCTAAAAACTGTGGTGACATTAAAGAGATCTGTGATATCGTTCACCCTAAGCACGGAATCATCACCTCTGTCGGCCCGATGCATTTGGAAAGCTTCAAGACGATTCAGAACGTCAAGAAGACAAAGTTTGAGCTTGCGGATTCTCTGCCCGAAAGCGGTATGCTGTTTTTGAACATGGACGATGAAAACATCCGCGATCATGCGACCGATATGCAATATGAGCGGATAGCATACGGAATTGACAGCGATGCAGAATATAAAGTGAGCAATTTGCACATTTCCGAAAAAGGCTCGGAATTTTGGGTGACCTCGCCTGAGGGCAGGGTTTGTGAATACCGCACCAAGCTTATCGGAAGACACAACGTTTTGAACATCGCCGGTGCGATCGCGGTTGCAAACAAAATGGGCATCACGCTCGACGAGCTTAAGCCTGCTGTGAGAAAGCTTGAAAGTGTCCCTCACCGTTTGGAGCTTATAAATAAGGGCGCATACACCGTTATCGACGATGCGTATAACTCTAATCCTTCGGGAACGAAGGCGGCGCTCGAAGCACTTTCCATGACCGACGGATACAAGATCTTAGTCACTCCCGGAATGATCGAGCTCGGCGAGATGGAAGACGAGCTTAACCGAGAATTCGGAAAAAATGCCGCAAGAGTATGTGATTTTGTTGCGCTCGTCGGCAAGAATCAGACAAAGGCGATCTTTGAAGGGCTTGTTTCTCAAGGGTTTGACGTCAGCCGCATATACGTTGCAGACAGCCTTAATGATGCGATGAATTGCGTTTACGGCTTGACAACCGACGGCAAAAGGAAGATAATACTTTTAGAAAACGACTTGCCGGATAATTATTGATCTATGGGCGAGGCTGTCGGCAGGCGAAGCCGAGTCGCCGCCGAAGGCGGCGAACGAGGAACGGCGGGCGGCGCCGAGCTTTGATATACGTTTGAGATTTATCCTTGAAAGGAAATGATATATAATGAAGATTAAACTTGCACTTATGTTTGGCGGAAAGAGCGTTGAGCACGAGATTTCGATAATCTCAGCTTTACAGGCAAGCGCCAGCCTCGACAGAGAGAAATATGACGTTATACCGATCTATATTTCCAAGAACAGCGAGATGTATGTCGGCAAGGATATCGGAAACATTGAAGCATATAAAAACATCAAAAAGCTTCTTTCCGAAAGCGATAAGGTCACCATCATCAAAAACGGCGACCGTGCTGAGATCATCAAGCTCAAGACAAAGATGTTTGAAAAGCCTTTTGTTGATTATATCGACGTTGCCTTCCCCGTTGTTCACGGAACTAATGTTGAGGACGGAACTATTGCCGGATATCTTAACATGCTCGGGATTCCTTTCGTTGGCTGTGACATTTTATCCTCGGCTCTCGGCATGGACAAATATGCTATGAAGGCGATGTTCAAGGACAACGGCATTCCCGTTTTGGACTGTTTGGTGTTCAGAGCTGATGAGTTTGATGCTGATGAGATCAAGGTCATTAACGATATTGAGACACAGATCGGCTATCCCGTTATCGTCAAGCCCGTGAACCTCGGTTCAAGCGTCGGAATTTCAAAAGCAAGCAATAAATCCTCACTTGAAGATGCGCTCAGCGATGCTTTCTTATACTCAAAGAAGGTCTTGGTCGAGCGAGCTATCACAAACCTTACCGAGATAAACTGTTCGGTATTGGGAAATGATCGACACGCCGAGGCTTCGGTTTGTGAGCGTCCCATCAGTTCGGATGAGATCTTGAGCTATGAGGAGAAGTATTTGGGCGGTTCGAAGTCCTCGAAGGGCATGGCAAGCACCAAGCGCATCATCCCTGCTGACATTTCAAGCGAACACACCGCAACGATTCAAGAACTTGCCATCAAGGCATTCAAGGTTTTGGGCTGCAGCGGTGTTTCGAGAATCGACTTTATGATCGACAACGACTCAAACAAGATCTATCTCAACGAGATAAACACGATTCCGGGATCTCTTTCCTTCTATCTTTGGGAGCCTAAGGGTGTTACATACCGTGAGCTTTTGGACAGACTTGTTTCGCTCGCACTTGAAGCTTCGCGCGAGCAGCAAAAGATAACCTATGCATTTGACACCAACGTGCTTGAGGGCATCAAGCTCGGCGGCGGAACAAAAGGCGCAAAGGGAAGCAAAATGTAATAAAAACCACCATGGGATATATCCTGTGGTGGTTTTTTGTGAGCAGGGTTTAAGGTGAGCCGTCGCAGGGCGAAGCCGAGCCGCCGAGCCGCAGGCGAGGCGTGTGAGGAGCGGCGTGCGGTGGCGGGGTTGGGGGATAAAAAAACACCGCAGAAGGCTCTGCGGTGAAAACATTACTTGATAGTCTCGCTCATAAGCTCTCCTGCTTCGCTGTATTCGCGGTCAACAGTCTGAGTCAATGCGTCATTGGTGTATTGTTCTTCGTGATAGGTCTTAACGCTTCCGTTTTCGAAGTATTCCTGTGTGCCGGTGCTCTTAATGATATTTCCGTTTTCGGGATCGGTGGTGATGTTTTCCCAAGAAGCGTAAGCCATCTTCTCGTTGTCATCGAAAACGATATCGCTGAAGAAGGAAGAGGTCTCGCTTTGGGTGAAAGTTGTAAGCTGCTCTATCTTATTCACACCGATGGTGATGGTATATTTAGTCATATTGCCGTCAAGATCGAAGTTAACGACCTTTTTTCCTATTGCATCAGTGAGCTCTTCATCGGTACACAAAACATAGATAAGCTCGGTCGTGGTTCCGTCAGTCTGTGTTTCATAGGCAAGCTCGGAATAGTATCCTTCTACGTATCCGTGATCAACGGTCTCGTCGATCTTATTCTTGTCGCAAGCTACAAGACCCAAAGACAGGATCAAAACAAAAGCTATGCACAAAATTCTGTTAACGATCTTCATTTTACGTTCTCCGTTTCGCCGCCGAAGCGGTATATTATATCCCCGAAGGGTGATAGACAAAAAGTGCGACTAAGCCGATAAGCCGAGTTTTGTCGTGTACGGCAATCTATCTAGCCTGTGCGTTGCCGCACAGATCAAGCCACCTTTAACAATACATCCGCCGAGCAGACGTTAAGATATATTGAACCAAACGGTGTTGCATCGGGTAGGGTTTACATGGCAGTATAGTCTCCTATACTCCGGTGAGCTCTTACCTCGCCTTTCCATCCTTGCCGCTTTCACGGCGGTATATTTCTGTTGCACTTTCCCTAAGGTCGCCCTCGGCTGCCGTTAGCAGCTACCCTGCTCTGCGATGCTCGGACTTTCCTCATCCGCCGAAAAATCGACGTCCGCTGCCGTATAGCTTACTCGCACGCTGTATTTTACTATAATTTTTCCGTTCTGTCAACCGTTATTTGAGATAATCTCAGATTCTCCTCTTATCTGTGAATATTCCTCGACAAGAAGCGACACTTCCTTATACAAAGCATAGTCGGCGTTTTCCTCACCCTCGATATTGGTTAAGATAGCCAATACATACGGATGAGGAGCGTCAATATATGCAACATCGTGGAAGGCGAAATTAGTCCAGCCGTATTTTCGGTATACGGTATAATTTGATCTTATCATGCGGTTTTTTGTGTGAGTAAGATCATATTTGAAGTCCTCGACAAAGGGGCTGTCAGACCGAAGGAATCCTGAGAGCATTCGCCCTGCGGCTCCCGCTGACTCAAGACATATCTTTTGATATTTCGCTCTTGTATCCGTCTCGTGAGAATAACCGTTTTCGATGCAATACTCGGTAAAATCCTCCCAGGTCGAAAGGTCCTTGAGCATTTCAAAAGCTACGTTGTCACTTTCCGTAATGGCAAGCTTTAATAGCTGCAAAACGGTATACTGATCGCCGAAATTGCCTTTGACGATAACGCCCGTACCGTGGAAATAGTGGCGCTTTTCATACGTCAGTGTAAGCTCCTCAGATATCTCACCCGACGTGAGCTTTTCATAGATATAAACGCAATACGGGATCTTCACAAGACTTGCGACGGGATAGTGGACTCCCGGATTGACAAACAGCTCGCTTCCCGTCTCGATATCATAGAAATAGATCGACATAACTCTGTCGCGGGGAGTAATGATGTTGCCGTCGGCATCCTTTTGTTCATATTCTGGATCACAGGTGCATTTATCGGGGTCGCCGTCGCAATTCTGATTCAGCGAATACCTCGTGAAAATATCATCAAGACGGATATAGAACTCCTCGGGGAACTCAAGTTTTATAGGTTCGGGATCAAGCGTGGTCACTTCGCTTGTCGTAGGCTCGGGAGTAGTGGTCGGTTCGGGGGTAGTCGCAGGTTCGGGAGTTGTCGTAGGCTCGGGAGTTGTCGTAGGTTCGGGGGATGTTGTAGGTTCGGGAGTTGTTATCGGATCGGAAGAGGTCGTCGGGAAGCTGACTTCGCTTGTGGGCGGAGTTGTAACGCTCGTCCGGGCCTCTTTGCCGACAGTTATCTTACAGGATGTCAGCAAGACTGTACAGATAAGCCACAAGACCAAAAATCTTTTCAAATCTATCCCCTCCCCTAAAACAAATGAAAACGGCTGCCGCAAAAGCGCAGCAGCCGCACTGCAAGCAAATATTAATACTGAATGCTGTCAGAGGTCATAAGGTCATAGTTCTCGTTATAAATGACCTCAGCATTTGCGAGCAATTTATCAACGTCGCTGTTGAATTTTGCGTTGATCACAAGCTCACGGCATTCATCGGAGTTAGCAACGATATACAACTCATGTTCA
This sequence comes from uncultured Oscillospiraceae bacterium, assembly GCA_964650705.1. Lineage (GTDB taxonomy): Bacteria > Bacillota > Clostridia > Oscillospirales > Ruminococcaceae > Faeciplasma. Next base: position 109,616 of record CAZYUJ010000001.1, on the reverse strand, counting down.
AGACGCTGGATGATATGATAGCCACGGGTAGTCTCAACGATTCCGCTGATCTGACCGACCTCGAGAGCAAATGATGCTTCTTCGAATTCATCGAGCATCTCATCATAGGTGAACAAATATCCTTCTTCGTTGTCCAGCATTCCGGGGTCGTCGCCGATCTCCTGAGCGAGATCATAGATGGTAGCCGTGCCGTTGTTGATGAGTTCAAGGCAGTTAGTTGCAAGCTCGAGTGCCGCAGCCTTAAGCTCTTCTTCGGTATATTCCTCATAGCCCTCAAGATCCTCGAAGTGATCGAAGGAAATAAGAAGGTGCTGTGTGCGAACATAGTCGTTAAGAAGAGTCTGTCTGATCTCTTCGTCAGAAGGTGCCAAGGGAGCGCCTTCCGTTGCGTAAAGATCTTCATATACACGGTTGCACATAATTTCCTGCTGCAAAAGGCGTCTCAGAAGATCTCTTGACATTCCGCTTTCAACAAGAGCTGCTTCGAATGCCTCTTCGGATTCGAAGTAAGCGATCTGCTCGTTCATATAACTATCGACGGTTGCGAGATCCTCTTCGGTAAGAGTGATTCCGTATTCCTGAGCCAAAAGGTTGCCCCAGTTAGCCTCCAAAACATAGGAAGCTGTCACGTTATTGAGATAAGCGAAATCCTCGGGATAAGAGACCCAATAAGAAGAGTCGCCCTGTGAGAAATAGTTGAGGTCGAGATACATATACATATATCTGTATTCATCGAAGGGAACTTCATATCCGTTGATGGTCATGAAGATGTCGTCGCTGTCCAAGACCATTTCGCCGTTGATATAAAGACCTGCTATCGAGTTTTCCGTGTTTTCGTCTTCCTTTCCGCAAGCTGTGAAGACTGTGAGCGCCATTACCAAAACAAGAACGAGCGCCAAAAGCTTTTTCAAACTATTCATTTTGAACTCCAATTTTCAAATATTCTATCGCATCTTTAATGCGTCATTGATTATAAAGTCATATTGTGATAAACGTGTGACAGCATACCGAAAAAAGCTGTCTGACAGATTTTTCAGATAGGCTCAGATAGCAAAGTTGCCGTCCTTGAAGATCTCAACCGCTTCGCCGTCGTGAGTGTAGCCGACGATAGACATATCGCTCGAGCCGATCATGAAGTCAACGTGGATCATCGAATCGTTAACGCCCATCGCCTTGAAATCTTCATCGGAAAGGTCTTCATAGCCTTCAACGCAGTCTCTGTAGCCTCTTCCCAAAGCGATGTGGCAGGATGCATTTTCATCGAAGAGAGTCTCATAATAAAGAACGTTCTGGTTGCTGATGGGAGAATCAACGGGAACAAGTGCCAATTCGCCGATCATTGCAGCGCCTTCGTCCATTGTGATCATCTTTTCCAAAAGCTCCTGACCCTTTTCAGCCTCGCAGGAAACAGCCTTGCCGTTTTCAAAGGTGATGGAGAAGTTCTCGATCAACTGGCCCTGATAGGAAAGGGGCTTTGTGGAAACGACCTTGCCCTCAGCCTTGCCCTTGCAGGGGGTCGTGAACACTTCGATAGTGGGCATATTGGGGTTGAAGTAGTGACCGTTGAGGTCATATTCACCGCCGCCGCACCAACGGGACTTCGGCATTAACCAGCACTTGAAATCGGTTCCGTTTGAGGAGGTATAGTGCAAATAGTCAAAGTGATATTTGTTAAGCTTGGCGCATCTTTCCTTGAAGTCAGCGTTGACCTTATCCCAGACTGCGATAGGATCGTTGTCATCGGTAACATATACAGCCTCGAGAATGAGCTTCCAAAGCGCTTCAACAGCAGCGCTCTTTCGCAAGCCGGGGAACACCTTCTTTGCCCAAGCTTCGCCGGGAACAGCAGCGATCGTCCACTGATACTTCGACTCCATCTTGTCGCGATAGGGCTTGATGATGGGGTATCTCAAGCGGCTTACCTTCTGCATTTTTGCGGGGTTGATGCCCTTTAAACCATCGGGATCTTCCGAAACGATGTGGATCATACAGGGGAGCTCGTTTGCCTGCCATGCGAGCTTCTCTTCCTGCCACTTCAAAACGGTGGAAAGAGTTTTAACGGATTCGTGGCGGTATGCGAGCTTGGTCAACGGGCCGTAGCTCCAGTTAACTGTGACATACTTAGCTCCTGCCTTATAAGCTTCGTCAACAACGAGAGCACAGAACTCAGCCTGATCGACGCTGCAGCTTATGACAACGGACTGACCCTTTTGAACGTTTGCGCCCACACGGACGATAAGTTTTGCATATTTTTTAATGGTTGATTTTTTCATCAAACATCATCCTTTCATTTTGGAATCAACATAAAAATTATTATACCACAATATTATAATTATTTCAATAGCTTGATTTTTTCTCGAAAATATAGTATCATATGAGACGGTTATTAACAGTTTATTATTCGTTATGTTATAAATCGGGTGCATATTTTATATATAATGAGCATGAGAAAGGAACTTTTATGTCAAACCGAGAGCTGATCGCACAGGCGCTTAACGCTTCCAAGCTGTTCGCAGGAGCTGATATATCAAGCGCAACCGGACAATTTATAAAGGAATTCAAGCGCGGTGAGGAGATATCCGAGGTTCAGAACGGGTTTGACTGTGTCGGCGTGATACTTTCGGGCTCGGCAAGCGTTTCATCATCTGAAACAGGAGCGGTGTCGATATCACGCACGGGAGTTGAATTCGGGATCTGCAACATCTTCGTTTCCGAAAAAATGCCGACAAGACTTATCGCAAGAGTTCACACAAAGGTGCTTTTTATCCCGAAGGATGAATTCGCGGCACTTTTGTCGTCTGACAGTGCGCTGATGTATAGATACGTTAAGCTTTGCAACGAAAAGATGGTTTATTTAGCGAAAAAGCTTAGACTCATTTCGGTTACGGGAAGCGTTCCGAGATTTGCCTGTTGGCTTGAAATGAATGCCGTAAACGGTGAAGCAAAGATAGTTTCGAAGGACGAACTCGCAAGACAGCTTTGTATATCACGGGCATCACTGTTCAGAGCTGTTGCCGAGCTTGAAAACCAAGGCGTTATTGAAGCTTTATCGGACAAGATGATCATCAAAGACAAGGAAAAGCTATCGGCATATTCCATCAGCAACTAACGGTATTAATTTAATTATTATACATTTTAATTCGAAAGGACTAATCCGCAATGAAAAAATTACTCGCACTTATCCTCTCACTCGCACTTGTTCTTACTTTGTTTGTTGCTTGCCAAAGCAACGCAAACGATGACACTCCCGACGTCGATATGCAGGGCGAAGGCGATCTTGCAGATCCCATCACCATCAACATCGGCTCGATGAAGGGCCCCACAACGATGGGCATGGTCAAGCTTATGGACAACAGCGACAAGGGATTGACAACAAACATTTATAACGTTTCGATGTTCGGCACTGCTGACGAGCTTGTTCCCAAGATCGTTAACGGTGAGATCGACATTGCAAACGTTCCCGCAAACCTCGCTTCTGTCCTCTATAAGAAGACCGAAGGCGCTATCAGCATTTTGAACATCAACACATTGGGCGTTTTGTATGTTGTTGAGACCGGCGAGACCATCAACTCGGTTGCAGACCTCAAGGGCAAGACGATTTATTCGACCGGTAAGGGCACAACTCCCGAATATACCCTCAACTATATCTTGAAGAGCAACGGAATCGACCCCGAAAATGACGTTACCATCGAGTTCAAGAGCGAGGCTGCAGAGGTTGCCGCAATGCTTGCAGGCGCTGAAAATGCTGTTGCCGTTTTGCCTCAGCCCTATGTTACGGTTGCAATGAACAACAACGCAAGCATCAGGATCGCTCTTAATTTGGTTGAAGAATATAAGGCTATCGACGGCACGGATATGGTTACAGGTGTGACCGTCGTCAGAAACGAATTCTTGGAAGCTAACAAGGAAGCTGTTGACATCTTTATGTCTGAATATGCAGCATCCGTTGAATATGTTAACGCAAACGTTGACGAAGCTGCTGCTTTGATCGGCGGATATGACATCGTTGCTGAAGGCGTTGCGAAGAAGGCTCTTCCCTATTGCAATATCGTTTACATCACGGGCGAAGAGATGAAAACAAGCGTTGAAACATATTTGAACGTATTGTTCAACAGCGACGCAACTTCTGTCGGAGGAGCATTGCCCGGTGAAGATTTCTACTATCTTGGTTAAACACAAAAAGTTAATATACAAGATATTTGCTATCGCCTTCTGGATAATTGTCTGGGAGGCTATAGCCGTTTCTATAAACTCAGAGCTTATCATATCCTCACCTGTGAAGGTGGCGGCGACTTTGGTATCGCTTTTAAGGAGTTCAAAGTTTTGGACGGCGCTGTTATACTCAACGCTTCGGATCATCGGCGGATTTTTGCTGGCTCTTGTTTTGGGAACGGTGTTGGCGGCGGTATCAAGCAAGGTGCTTATGATCAAGACTCTCCTTGAGCCGATAACATCAGTCATCAAAGCAACACCTGTGGCATCCTTTATTATTTTGGCTCTGATATGGTTCGGAAACAAAAACTTGGCAATATTCATCTCGTTTTTGATGGTGTTCCCCGTTGTATATCTCAACGTTCTCAAAGGGATAGAATCGACTGATAAAAAGCTTTTGGAAATGGCAAGGGTATATAAATTCTCGAAATTGAAGGTGCTTTTATATATTTATCTGCCCGATGTTATGCCGTTCTTTGTGTCGGCTTGTTCGATATCGTTGGGATTGTGCTGGAAGAGCGGCGTTGCAGCCGAGGTCATCGGAATCACAACAGGCTCAATCGGTGAGAATCTGTATAGAGCAAAGCTGTATTTTGAGACCGGCGAGCTTTTGGCTTGGACCGCTGTTATAATCGCTGTGAGCACAGCCTTTGAAAAGCTGTTTATGCTGATCCTGAAGAGTGCTCAAAGGGCTATCGAAAGGCGGTATAGAGCATGATAAGACTTGATAATGTTATCAAACGCTTTGGTGAGCAAACGGTTTTAGAGGGCTTCTCGATCGAGATAGCTAAGGGCGAGAGAGTTGCTGTTATGGGGCGTTCGGGCGCCGGAAAGACAACTTTGATAAACCTGATCTTAGGGCTTATCAAGCCAAATTCGGGAACTGTCAAGGTTGAGAGCGACAGCTTTGGCGTCGTGTTCCAGGAAAACAGGCTGATGGACGCTTTGAGCGCAAGAGCGAACGTCAGAGTTGCCGCAAACTGGGATATTCCAAAGGATGAGCTTGACGAGATCTTCAGCAGGTTGAAGCTGACTGATGAGATCACCGAAAAGGCGGTCAAGGAGCTTTCGGGCGGCGAAAAAAGGCGTGTTGCCATCGCAAGGGCGCTTTTGACAGATGCCGATATTTTCATCTTTGATGAGCCGCTTAAGGGGATCGACACCGTGACCTTGGAATCGGTTTTAGAGCTGATCAAGGAAAAGACCGCAGGGAAAACGTTTTTGCTCATCACTCACAGTGAGGATGAAGCAAAAGCTCTTTGCGACAGGATAATAAGACTGTGATAGCTGTTTTGTAGTTGTATTTATATAAAAATAAGAGATCGGAAGTTACCGATCTCTTATTTTTTAGCAGTATGCGTCGTGATAGCAATATGCCGTTGTGACGGTTTTCCCATCAGATATCTCGACGATAAGGCGGGATATCGTGCCGATATAAGGCTGCATAGCGGTATAGTTGATAGCGATATAGTCCATTATATCTCCCCCGGGGAAGCCGACAAACTTTATTTTGTCATAGTTCATTGCACGCATGGAGTAGTTGAGCCTTGTCTGCAAGCCGAGAATGGGATCCATTATCCATTCATAATCAAACGGGATCTCTTTTTTTCGGATGATATTTTTGGTTATAGCGGTTGTGTTTACAACGCTGTACGCTCCCGACGTGCCGTCGATATCAGCCTCATGGATCTCGGATATCACGTTCGTATAGTCATAGCCAGATCCGAAAGAGATGAGATTTCTCGGATGAACGTTAACGACGCCGATGTCCGACGGCGTGGATATGTTGACTGTATTATATCCACGAATATAGGGATAGGTTCCCGCGGCACGGATGCCATAACAAACGATAGCATCCCAGATGTCGGTTCCGTCGTAATAGTTGATATAGCTCACTATCGGCGTGTTTGTCTGATAGTTGACGTTCGGACATGATATTGCCGAGGCCGCAAGTGTCGGAAGGTCGATATTTGTCAGCAGCCCCGGAGTCGGCTGGTTGAGCGCCAAGGCTTGAGTATAGCCCTTTGAATTGACCTTCAAAATACGCCTTCCGTTTTCGAATATGACTTCACAGCCCTTAGAGGGCGGGCCGAAATGGACGACGGAGCCGCTCAGGATAAGCATTATATTGACCGTATCTTCAAAGCTGTAATCCTCACAAGACCATTTCCCCGAAAGCTTTGTACAGCACGAGTATCTTTCTTTTTCAAATCTCAGGCTGATGCAGTCGCTTAAAACGATGGCGGTGTCGGCTGTTTGGACGATCAGTGTCGCTTCAGTTGCCACTATTCGTTCACCTCCGAAAACTCGGCGGTCAATTCTATGACGGTCACACTTTGCATCTTCGTTTTCAGACCCACGAGCGCCATCTGCTGATACGTCGTGTCACCGACAGTCAGCTTGTGTGTTGCTCCGAGATATCCCTTGAATTTCGTAATGATCGAACTTGCGTCCGATGAAGACAGCTTCGCAAAAAGCCTTATCTTTATCGGTTCGGGGCAAACGATGCTTGACAGCATGCTTCCGTTTGAAAGAGGGGCTACCGAAGTTCTGACACCGAGATCGATATCATATGAGCTGAAGCACGTGGTGTCCTCGCCGTCAACGGTGACCGTAATTCCGTCTGCGACAGAGGCAGGTATAGCGGCGTCGATCTCGAATTCCAGCGAGATGACATGACGGAAATGAAGCTTTGAGAACTCACAAGGCTTGCGTTCCAAGGAATATACAGAGAAGCCGAGCATTCCGACAGCCGAAAGAACATTTTGATCGACGATCTCGGAGAGCTCCTTCGCGCTCATGTTTCGAGCGCCCAAAACGTCTATAACGATCTTTGCCCTTGCATCATAATATCTGTCCGAAGACGAGCCGAGCAGCATATCGCCTGATTTATAGCTTTTCACGGAAACAAAGCAAAGCGGCTCGTTGAGGTGCTCGGGCATATTGATATCATCAAAGCTGTCAAGAGTTTTGCACGCATGTGAGATGAGTGATTTGATCAGATCAAGCTTTTCTTCAAACATTCGCTTCACCCGTTAGCTCTTTCAAACATAAATCCGTTATCTCGTACAAGTCCCAAGGGCAGAGCCGCAAGAGAGTTATACATCAGAGTCTCGGCATTTTTGACAGATTCATTATCTCCGACACGTGCAAAGACCGAGCCTGTTTGTGTGGAATAAGTCTTTGAGGTTGCTGCCATAAACACGATATAGTCGTAATATGCCTTGGCGGCACACGCGAATTCGCACAGAGTCCGTTCTTCATCATTTTCAAAATCTCGCAAAATAAGGCGCTCGAAATAGCCCTTCGCAGATTGCAAGATCCCCATATAGCGATCTGTCTCTTCGTCGGTCAAAGCAGAAAGCGTTTTGAACGCATCAGTTATGGAATTAAGGTTGAGTTTCATTTTGTGTCCTCCTTTTTATTATGGTTAGGTGCGTGCGGTGATGCAGGGCGAAGCCCTGCCCGCGACTGTGTCGCGGGCACCTGAGGGCGCGCAGAGCGCGCCCTCAGGTAAGCGCGCCGAAGGCGCGCGGGCTTCGCCCGACTTCGGCGCAAGTGCGGCGTCAGCCGCGTGGCGCCGAAGCACACGCTCGGATGTTAAAAGGAATTAGATAGAAAGAACCTTAACAGCGTCGGTATATACCTTTGCAAAGCCAACGCTGATGCTGAAAGCGATGCAGTCGATCTGAGTGGAGATGAGCTTGTCGTTGTCAACGACGATGTCAGAGCCCAAGACCATTTCAAGAGCACAGCCGCCGTCAAGACCGATTGCCATGTCGTCTGCCATACCTGCACACTTGACCAATGTCACACCGTAAGGAGTCTTTACAGTACCGCCGGTCATGTAATCACCGATGCAATACTTCATTTCGTCAAATGCCAAGATCTTTGCCATAACAGCAGGAGATACGAGCATTGCAGTCATGTTGTATTCGTTCAAGGATGCCCAGAAGGAAGCGAGGTCGGAATATGTAAGCTCATCGCCCGAAATTGCAACTTCGGTTGCGTTTTCCGCCAAAACTTCTACCGCCTTGTTGTTGATAGCTCTTGAGATCTGAGCGCCGATGCTCTTGAGAACTACTGCGAAGAGATCAAGTCTCTGCTTGCGGATAACTTCATATGCAGTTTCGATCTGTCTGCCATACTTTGCGATCGCAACGGTTGCATCTGCATAGTTAACGGTTGTGGACGGGAATTCGGTGCCCAAGGCAATTTCTGTGTCCTCGCCTGTCTTAACGATAGACAAGCCTCTGTAATCAACGCCGTCAGCATAGGTAGTTGCTGCAACTACATGAGGCAAAACGGAAGCCTCGTCCATGCCCTGCTTGATAAGGCGTCTTACAAATTCGGGGAACAAAACAGCAGACTGAGTGGTTTTGAAGAACTTTTCAACTCTGTCCGAGTTTGCGCCGCTCACCTTGATGTTAAAGCGCTTGAGCTGTCTTTCATAAGCATCCAAGCCTTCAAGCTCGGTGCCGATATAGTTTTCGTCGTTGTCAAGTTCAGCAAGCGCCTGAGTAAAGGTCTTGCCGCTGATGTTATAGAGTCCCTTTTCTAAAGTAATATTGTCGTACATTTTCATTGTCCTTTCTTTGATAAAAAATATAGTTTGATTTTGCGCGTCGCCGCGTTTGGGGGCGCCGCCTGCCCAGCCGAGCCGGCGGCTCGGCCGGGCTCCCCCGCCCGCCGCGGCGGGCGGGGCGTTTGCGTGGGCGAAGCCCGCGCAAAAACGGCGGTGCCGTACGCAAACGCTTGGTCGCCGAATTAAAGCTTGAAGCTCTGATTTTTTATAGGTGCAGGCTTGCTCATTGCCGCTTCAAGCTCGCAAGATGACGGCTTGAGCGCCTCGGAGCAAAGCGATTTCTTAAGCTGCAAAAGCTCTGACACGTCCATTCGTTCGATAGCCGCCTTTGTCACGCTGACAGGGATGCTGTCGCCCTGCAAAAAGCTCAGGCGCAGGATATCCTTTTTGAGGTCATCCGAAAGCTCCTGTAAAATTGCAGATTCGGTATCATATGATTTCTCGATACCGTTTTCTGTGTAACGCTTTGTAACGCCCGCGTTTCTCTGTGCAGGAACTGCAACAAACGACCACTCATAAGCATCGGTGGGATCATTCAAAACGTGATAGCACCTTTTGCCGTTATAGCTCTTACCCTTTTTGTGAGCGCACGCACTCGCCGTCAAGTCCTTTGAGCAAACAGAGCAGGTTCTTTTTGAAACCGAGCATCCGACAGAAACCTCTTTCTTGATGCCGCCTTCGATCTCTTTGATAAGATCGGCGTTCTTTTCGGTCTTGACCATATAAGCCTTTGCGGCAAGATAGGAATAGGTCTCGCCGTCAGCGGTCTTTTTAGTCACGTCATCAATAACGCAAGCATCGAAGATCCTCGCTGTCTGATTCTCGCCCTTTGGGTCGTGATTGAATATGCCGGTCTTGCCGACGTAAAGCTCCGAAAGCTTCAAAAGTGCCTCACGGGAGAACTTTTCACAATCTCTGTCAACGTCATTGTCGCACAAGACGACGTTGAAGCAATAGACCTCGTCCTCTTGCAGCTCACGGGTCGTGAATTTATTGATCTTTTCCAAGATCTCACTGTTAATTTTGATTGCCAAGATTAAACCTCCTTTTCTTATGCGATGTTTTCCAAGCGAGCGTTTTCAAGCTCGATGGCTTTGGCTTTTGCATTGTTAAGGCGTGCCGATGCAAGCGCCTCTTCGTCCTGTAGATTGATATTGTCCCACTCGATACTGACTCCCTCGGCACAGCCGCAAAGTCTTAAGTGAGTGGTACATATCTTTTCGATTATCGGGGTGAGCAGACGGCGGTAATATTCAAGCTCGCTTGTTAAGATATCGGTCTGTTGGCTCGACATTCTTTCGCTTGTCGACCAGTTAAGCCCCAAAAGAAAAGGCGGAATGCCAAGCTTTGACACAAGCTGTTCCAATATCTGCTTAACGGGTATCTCGGTGTCGATGATCTGGTTGTCGGCGCCGATAACCTTGATGCCGACATCGCCCACAGCGACAAAGTCTCTGATCTCGCCGTTTTTGGCGGCGCTCATGCCTGCGCTCCATTCCTTTGCTATCTGCATTGCACGTTCACGGGCAAATGCTTTGTCTGCGCCGTCGCCAGAAGGCTTATAGGTCACGGCATAGCGCACGTTCCCCACACGGTCGAAGTTCTGGCCTATTGATTCATAGATCCTCAAAAGAATTGCGCTGAGGCCGGGAAGACCCTTGAGCACCGAGACACCGCAAGGGTTATCGGGAGAAGGGTTGAGCGCCGAGAAAATGAGATCTTCGGTGTGTTTGATCTTCACGGCGTCTGTGCCTCTGCCGACGAAATACTCACGCTCAAAGAGCTTTTTCCCCTCTTTGATATCGACGTTCTTAACGGGAGCCATATAAACTCCGCAAATGCCTCTTCCGTCAACGTCATACACCATTTCGCCCAATGCACAGCCATAGGTCAGCATTGAGTCAAGACAGATATCCGCAAGAGTCTGGAGCGACTGACCGCTCGAACCGATGCGTACGCTATGTGCGAAATCGTCAAGTATCGGTTGGAAGCGTTCATCATGAGCTATGGGCTTAAAGCCGCCTGCAAGACGGATTATCTTTCCGATGCAGGCGTCGATGATCGGGACCTGCTCTCTGAGCTTTGAATACAGCTCTCGCTCACAGCTTTCCGGGATGCCTGAGAGCTTGAAAAGCTCCTTGTCGCCGACACGGGCAGGGCTTACTGTTCCCATTTCGGGCGAAGGCTGATTTTTTCTGAAGCTAAGTAATGCCAATGTTTCACATCCTTTCTGATTTTAGCGGGATACCGACGTAAAGAAGCATTCGTCCTCTTCGCGGCCGATAAACTCGCTTACAAAATATCGAATGTCATCCATCGCGTGGTCATTTTCTTTCACAACGCTGTCATTTCCGCTTCGTTCGTCCCAGCGATACAAGGAAAACTCTCTGATCGAATCCTTACATTCGGGCGTGAACATGATCCTGACTGATCGCAGAGCATCGCTGACACGGCGAATTCCGCTGATGACATCGTTTTTGGCAGGCAAAACCTTGAATCTACCGTGCCGACGGATACATTCGATGAAGCTTGCCGCTGACGGATCGCAAACGACAGCTTCGATCTTTTTCCCCTCGCAAAGGGCTTCAAGCGCCTGATAGTGCTCTTCATCAGTTCGCATCTGTCCCTCGGTCTTTGAGGAATAATAATATTCGCTCAAGCGATACCACACGCCGTCATGCTCTCCCCACAGGCCGAAGGAGGCAGGATTGACAGTGCCATAGTCACAGCTTACGGCGAAGCGATCGCACTCGGGCGCTGTTTTAACAACATGGACATCGGGCGAGAACATCGGATATACCACGCCGCTGACCGCCGTCCACCTGCCCAAAACATAGCGCTCATAGAACGCACCGCTGTACAGCGACTCATATCGCTTTAGCACCCTTTTCGAAAGGGAGGGGTTGTCGCTCATTTCAAAGTGAATGTAAAGAGCGTTTTTAAGTTCAGCTTTTTTGATCCATTCGGTATAGAACCAGTGTGAGGGATTGTCGGGGTTGCAGTTAAACCACAGCTTCGAGCCCTCTTTGGAGCACCTTGCTATTGCCTGCTCAACAAAGGAGCGGGGCATGAGCACAACTTCATCCAAAAGCACGCCGCCAAGCGTCATGCCCTGAATGAGCGAGGCGCTCGATTCATCCTTGCCGCCGAAGATATAGAATCGGTTTGTCGTCCGGCGAAAGGTTACATCAAAATAGTTTCGGGATGCCTTTTCGCTCACACAAAATCCAAGATCCTTCAAATCTCTCAGCAACGGAGTGATGAGGTTCCTTTTTACCGAGGTGATGGTTTTTCCGCAAATGGCAAAATCAGAGCCTGCAAAGCTTTGCATCGCCCAAGCCACAAAGGAGATCCCCATACAGCTTGTCTTTCCGCTCCTTACAGCGCCGTCGCAGATGATCGCATCAAAGCGTGAGCGCTTGGGATCTTGCCACCAGTTTAAAACCGTCAGCTGTTTTTTTGAAAAGGTTTTGAACAAGCTCATGCGTCATCGCCTGTGTTTTCCGAGGTCGAATCCGCGCTTTTGCCGAGTGCTTTGAAGAAGCTTTCCGCGGTGGCGGTTCGCGAGAAGTTTTCTTCAAGCTCCAAAAGCTTTTCAAGCGCTTCAAGTCTGTCGAAAAATTTGATCTCCACTCCCCCGCCCTTTACACGCTTGATCTCCGATACGTTGAAGAGGTCGAGACCTTTTACGTTGAGCGTCGAGATATCCTCTGAGATCAGCTTGACAGCATCTGAAACGCTGCCGAACGCAAGGCGGGACAGTCCTGTGCGGACGATGTCGTGAGTTTCAGTGTAGCCGCTAAGCTTTGCAAGCGTTTTTCGCACCGATTTGAAATTTAAAAGCCTTAGTCCTTCAAGCTCAGGGTTCTTGGTTATTCCGACTCGGCGTGCGGCTTCGGCGGGATCGCCGAGCGCCTTATAGAACAAACAGAAATCCATAAGCTTTTCTTTGTCGAGGCTTTTGCCTGTGAACTTTTCTTTCATTCGTTCAACTCCTTTCACCTATACGCCCAAAACGCCCTCGATTTGCACGCAAACGTACAAGTTCGGAGAAAAAAGTTTTGAGATCGCTCGTGGAGTCCGTTTTTTTGGACAGTTAAATACATATTTTTGAAATTAGTGCGTAAAAAACACAGCCACCCGAAACAGGTGACTGTGTTAAATTCAGCTATTCAATATCAAGCTCGATCGGTGCGTCGATCTCCTCGCCAACATATTTTCCGTTTTTCTTTCTTTGCTTAACACATTCAGTCAGAAGATATTCTATCTGACCGTTTACCGAACGGAAGTCATCCTCAGCCCACGCTGCCAAGGCGTTATATAGCTTTTCGGAGAGACGCAAAGGGATTTGCTTTTTCTCTGCCATCGCTTAATATAAGCTGCCCGAGTTGACCACAGGCTGCGCGTCGTGGTTGCCGCAAAGTACAACTAACAAATTAGATACCATTGCCGCTTTGCGCTCCTCATCAAGCTCGACCATTCCGCCTTCGTTAAGGCGTTCAAGTGCCATTTCGACCATACCAACAGCGCCGTCAACGATCATCTTTCTTGCGTCGATGATAGCACTTGCCTGCTGACGCTGAAGCATAACTGCTGCGATCTCGGGAGCATAAGCAAGATAGGTTATTTTTGCTTCAATAATCTCAAGACCTGCGTCCTTGACCTTATCTTGGATCTGATTGCGGATTCTTTCAGCCACGACTTCGCTTGAGCCGCGCAAGCTTCCTTCGTCAGCCTGACCGTCGCCGGTGGTATCGACATTGGGAGCAACGTCATAAGGATAGATCTTGACTATCTCGCGGAGTGCGGAGTCGCACTGGAGTGAGAGATATTCCTTATAGTTATCTACGTTAAATACAGCTCTTGCAGTGTCGACAACTCGCCACATAACAGCGATTCCGATCTCGACAGGGTTTCCGAGGCAGTCGTTTATCTTCTGACGGGCGTTGTTAAGGGTCATTATCTTGAGGGAGATCTTGTTGTTGACAGGCTTAACATCTACTGTTCCCGATGCGGAATTGATTACAACGGGGGTCTTGTGAGCGCCGTCAACGTCGCCCGACTGATTGAGCTTTGTCTTTGCGGCGGGGTTAACCGCAACGCAGAAGGGATTGACTGCGTAGAAGCCGTCTTCCTTGAGAGTGCCGACGTATTTACCGAAGAGGGTCAAGACCAAAGCTTCCTGAGGCTTCAAGACCTTCAACCCCATGAAAGGGATCCAGCCGAAGCACATCCAGATGCCTGTTACAACGAGCAATGCGATGGGCAAAGCGCTATATCCGTTATCCTCTGCCCAAACGACTGTGAGGATGAACAAAGCAACCATTGCGATATAAACAATTGCGGTCAAAAGCATTACTGCCATGCCGTTTTTGCGGTTTGATAGAACCTTTTCTGTCATGATAATTACTCCAATCACTTGTAAAATGTCATCAAGAGAGTGCGCCGTTCTCTTGTGATATCAAAATGATATCATATTGAAAGCTGTTTGTCAAGGGGCAAATAAAAAATCTTGCAAATTGATAGGTGTTGCGATATAATGAAAAAATCAATAATGAATGAGGTGAGACAAATGTCGATCATTAAAAACGAGATCCCGATATTAGAATACGATAGCTGTAAAACTGCGGTTTTCAATCCGGATCACGAAGGTATTTCGGTGAAATTGCCGGAATGTGCTGTATTCGCATTTTTGGGTGAAACTGTTGATAATTATGCAAAAGCTACAGGAGCGTTAGAGGCTGCTGAGTTTATCTCAATAACAAAGAGATACCCGGTTTATGTGACAAATTACAAAGGCACAGACATTTGTCTTTGCCAAGCGCCTGTCGGTGCGGCGCCTTCGGTTCAGATACTCGACTGGCTCATAGGCTACGGAGTTAAGAAGGTCATCGCAACGGGCTCGTGCGGAGCTCTTTTACCGCTGCCCGAAAATACATTTTTAGTTCCGACAAAGGCGTTAAGAGACGAGGGAACATCTTATCACTATCTGCCGCCGGCAAGATTTATCGAGCTTCGGGGCACAGTCCTTGGGGCCATCAAAAAGGTATTGACCGAAAAAGGACTTCCGTATACAGAGTGTACAACGTGGTCAACTGACGGATTTTTCAGAGAGACAAAGGAGCTGGTAGAATATCGCAAGGCTGAAGGGTGCGCTGTTGTTGAGATGGAATGCTCGGCACTTGCGGCATGCGCCGAGTTCAGGGGGATAGAGTTCGGTCAGCTTTTGTATACTGCTGACAGCCTCGCAAATGTGCATGAATACGACGAGCGAAGCTGGGGCTCTGATTCTCTCGAAAAAGCTCTGATGCTTTGCTTGGATATTGCGGCTCGGATGTGACTTTCCCCTGCTTGCAAAATAGACTGTAATATGATATTATAAATAGTTGACAGCATTATATAAATGAAAGTGGGACAAAATATGAAAAAGATTACTTCGCTTCTTTCTGAAGTGGTGGCGAATGCGTTTGAGGAATCGGGATATGACCCGAAACTGGGCGTTGTTACCGTTTCGGACAGAATGGACCTTTGCCAATTTCAGTGCAACGGTGCTTTTGCGGGCGCAAAGCTCTATAAAAAAGCTCCGTTCATGATCGCAAACGACGTTAAGGCAAGACTTGAGACAAGCGACATATTCTCGAAGGTCGAGGTCGCAAACCCCGGCTTCTTGAACCTCACCTTAACGGACGAATTCTTGGCGAGCTATATTAATGAGATCGCTTTGGATAAGAACCTTGGCATCCCTCAGGCTGAAAACGAGGAGACGATCGTTCTCGACTACGGCGGGCCTAACGTTGCAAAGCCGTTGCACATCGGTCACTTGCGCTCGGCTATCATCGGTGAGGCTATCAAGAGAATTGCAAGAGCAACGGGAAGAAAGGTCATCGGAGACGTTCACCTCGGCGACTGGGGCACACCTATAGGTCTTTGCATTGCAGAATATATGGAGCGTCATCCTGAATGGGCTTGCTTTAAGCCCGATTTTGATCCCGAAAAGGATAATATGCCAGAGCTTGATGCCAAAGAACTTAACGAGATCTATCCCTTTGCCAGCGCAAAGAGCAAGGAAGATCCCGAATTCAAGGAAAAGGCTCACCAAATCGTCTGCCTTTTCCAGGAACGCCACCCCGGCTATGAAGCCCTCAGAAAGGAAATCGTTAAAATTTCCGTCGATGACGCCAAGGCAAGCTATGACAAGCTTGATGTTCACTTCGACCTTTGGTATGGCGAAAGCGATGCTTATGACTATATCGACGAATTGGTTGACACTTTGAACGATAAAGGTCTTTTGTATGAGTCTGACGGCGCAATGGTCGTTGATGTTGCCGAAGAGTCGGATAAGATAGATATGCCTCCGGCTATCATCAAAAAAGCTGACGGCTCGAACATTTATGCTACAACCGACCTTGCGACCATCATTCAAAGAAGAAAAGACTTTGACCCCGACCGAATTTGGTATCTGACCGATAAGCGCCAGGCACTTCACTTCACTCAGGTGTTCCGCTGTGCAAAGAAAGCAGGCATCGTTGAAGACAGTGTTGAACTTAAATTCTTGGGCTTCGGCACTATGAACGGCTCGGACGGCAAGCCCTTCAAGACCCGTGACGGCGGTGTTATGCGCTTGAGTGACCTTATAAACATTGCGACCGAGGGCGCACTTGAAAAGCTCAAGGATTCGGAATATATCAGCGGCGACAAGGCTGAAATTGCACAGAAGATCGGCGTTGCGGCAATCAAGTTCGGCGATCTGTCGAACCATCCGACAAAGGACTATGTCTTCGATCTTGACAAGTTCCTTTCGTTCGACGGAAAGACGGGAACATATTTGCTCTATACCGTAACCCGTATCAATTCGATCCTTAAAAAGGCTGATATCGCATATGACGAAAAGCGGGAAGTCAGCGGAATCTATACGGATATTGAGCGTGAGCTTGCGCTTACGTTAGCGCTTTCGGGCGAGGTGTTCCAGCGTGCATTCGACGAGATGACACCCTCGACGGTCTGTGATAATGCTTATAACATCGCAACAGCCTTCTCCCGTTTCTATCACGACAACCACATTCTTAACGAACAGGATGACGTCAAGAAGCAGAGCTGGCTGGCGCTCTCACTTGTAACAAGAGCTCTTTTGACAAAGCACTTGGATGTTTTGGCGATTGAGTATGTTGAGAATATGTAAAATTTTAAGTTCACTTTGTGAACTTAAAATGAAAAAAGCTTCGCTTTTTTACAGTTTACGCGAGGCGAGCTAAAAATGAAAGAATCCACCTTTCAGGTGGATTCTTTGTTATATACAAAATGTGTATGAAAAAAGCTTCGCTTTTTTACAGTTTACGCGGAGCGAGCTAAAAATGAAAGAATCCGCCATAAGGCGGAGCTTCGTAAAACAGTTAAAGCCAAGTTGCGTTTCGCAGCTTGGCTTTTATCGTTGTTCGCACTACGGGCAGGACGCTATGTATAGAAGTGTACCCTTACTGTTTGATAAATTGGAATTTGTTGCTAAAAGTTCTTATCAAACTCTTTTACAACATCTCTATTAAGCTCATCATCATATATATCTGACTCATAATACTTTCCACCATAAGCATTCGCTAAATACTTTGGTATTAACTCCATTCCCATAAATGCAGGATAGTTATACCCATTAGAATCTGTTATTCCAAATAATGAAGCTTCCTTAAATCCGAACTGCGGATAATACTCAGGTCGACCAAAAAATAAAATCGCACCATATCCCAATTGTTTTGCTTTATCAATCATATTGGTTATAAGAGCTTTGCCTATACCGTTCCTTTGATATTCAGGCAATACACTAATTGGACCAATATTCAAAACTGGTGTTATTCCGTTTATTGACCTAACTTCTGCCTTACTACAAATAATGTGACCTACAATATTTTCATCAACTACAGCAACTAAACTCAAAGAAGGAATACCATCTCTTTTTCGTAGTTCATTAACCATCCAATGTTCGTAAGGACAACCTATTTGTCCTCGTTCAATTCTTTCAGGATATCCAAAAGCACTTTTAGTCACTTCTTCTACTCGGCGATAATCTTGTTCTTTTTCTAATCTGATTATAATATTCATCATATTTCTCCTTCTTCAGGAGTCACTCATAGAGCCTCCTGCCTATGTTATAATTTTTCATCATTATGTCAGCCCTACCTTTCCTTATTATATTTATTATACGCTTAGACGGATTCTTTGTTATATACAAAATGCGTATAAAAAACTTCATACAATACGGCTCGGTCAGCCGTTTGCCCAATACTTTCGGTCGAGGCTTCTGTATCTCACTGCCTGAGCGATATGCTTGCGGTCGATGACCTCGGCGCCGTCCATATCTGCAATAGTTCGGGCAACCTTCAATATCTTGTCATATGCACGCGCAGAAAGACCCAAGCGCTCAAAAACATCCTTTAGCTGGCGGTTTGCCTCTTCTGTGACAGGACAGACATCGTGCAGAATATCCGAAGTGATGCGCGCATTACAAGTGATCCTCGTGCCTTTGAAGCGTTCAAGCTGGATCTCACGAGCACGCTGAACTCTCTCACGGACAGCGGCACTCGACTCTTCCTTTTTGGTTGATGATATCGAATCGTATTCGACGGGTGCAACCTCGATATGAAGGTCAAATCTGTCCAAAAGCGGCCCTGAAATTTTCGATAAATACTGCGAGACCTGTCTTTGAGAGCAGATGCATTTTTTAGTCGGGTGACCGTAATATCCGCAGGGGCAGGGATTCATTGCGGCAACGAGCATGGTATCACAAGGATATGTTATCGTTCCGGACGCACGGGAGATCGTGACCTTTTTGTCCTCGATCGGCTGACGCAGGATCTCAAGCGTGGGACGTGCGAACTCAGCAAGCTCATCCAAGAACAACAGCCCGTTATGCGCGAGCGATATCTCGCCCGGTCGGGGGATCGTTCCGCCGCCGGTAAGTCCCGCTGACGAAACGGTGTGATGAGGCGAACGGAAGGGGCGCTGAGTAATAAGCGGCGCATTTTTATCTATCTGTCCCGCTATTGAATATACATTTGTGGTTTCGATGGCTTCCTCAAAGGTCATTGCGGGAAGTATTGATGGCAGGCGCTTTGCGAGCATGCTCTTGCCCGAGCCGGGAGCGCCGATCATGATGACGTTATGACCGCCGCAAGCGGCAACCTCGAGCGCTTTTTTGGCAGACTGCTGACCTTTGACATCACAAAAATCGAGTGCCTCGCTGTAATCACTTATCTTCGGAACATAAGGCGGCATCTTATCGATATAAGTAAGTCCCATAAGGTGGTCGGCAAGCTGACCGAGAGTGGAGACTCCATAGACCTCAACTCCGTCGATGACCGAAGCCTCAAAAGCGTTATCTATGGGAACATAAACTCGCTTTATCCCCTGTTTTTTCGCCAGGATGACCATCGGCAAAATTCCGTTCACAGGGCGAAGATCGCCGCCCAAAGAAAGCTCACCGATAAATACGCTGCTTGAAACGGCATCCTCGGAGATATATGACGTTGCACACAAAACCGCAACGGCAATCGCAACATCATGGCTGGAGCCGCCCTTTTTGACATCGGCAGGAGCAAGGTTTACGACGATGTTTGCACTCGGAAACCTGAAGTTAGATGAGCGGAAAGCCGCTTTTATCCTCTCACGGGATTCTTTTACGGAAACGTCGGCAAGTCCGACGATATCGAAGCGCTCGATCCCCTTGCTGAGCTCGATCTCGACATCGACCGAGAAAGCATTCATTCCGATAAGACCGCAGCTTTGTACTTTGCAAAACATAATTTTCCCTGCCTTTCATTGATATAACCATATTACACCATTCCAAGCGCTATTTCAACTGTTTTCGAAGATAAAGTGTATAAGAGAAGTCAGTTGAGAGAGCGCATGGTGCCAAAGGCGCAACCGACCATTGCAAGCTTAACAAAATCTTGTAGCAAGTTATACAAAAATATCAAAATGCACTTGAACTGAGCGAGGATTAGATATATACTATATTTAACCATGGCGTTATAATAATTGAAGGGAGAAAAATATAATGAAAGAACTCGAACTTTACAAGCTTTGGCTTGAAAATGCGACCGAAGATGAGGACCTTGTTAACGAACTCAAGGCTATTGAGGGCGACGAAGAAGCCATCAAGGACAGATTTTATCGCGACCTCGAATTCGGTACAGGCGGCTTGAGAGGTGTTATCGGAGCAGGATGCTTCAGACTTAACATCTATACCATCCGCCGTGCGACCCAAGGCTTGGCAGACTATGTAAACGGTGCATTTGAAAACGCATCCGTTGCAATCGCTTATGACTCAAGAATCAAATCCGACGTTTTTGCACGTGAAGCAGCCCGTGTATTGGCAGGAAACGGGATCAAGGCATATATCTATCCCGAGCTTATGCCCACACCTATGCTCTCCTGGGCAGTAAGAACCCTCGGCTGCAAGGCAGGTATCGTTTGCACAGCATCTCACAACCCTGCGAAATATAACGGATATAAGGCATACGGTGAAGACGGCTGTCAGATGACCATCGAAGCTGCTGACATCGTTCTTTCAAAGATCAACGACGTTGCTATGTTCGGCGGAGCAAAGCTCGTTGACTTCGATGAAGGCGTTAAGTCGGGAATGATCGAGCTCATCTCCGACGACGTTATCGAAGCTTATCTTGACGAAGTTGAAAAGCAGCAGGTTCATCCCGAGGCTTCCAAGACCGCAGGATTGAAGGTCGTTTACACTCCTCTTAACGGTACAGGTAACAAGCCCGTCAGAGCAATTTTGAAGAGGATCGGCATCAGCGACGTTACCGTTGTTCCCGAACAGGAATATCCCGACGGAAACTTCCCCACCTGTCCCTTCCCCAACCCCGAGATCACCGAAGCTTTGCATTTAGGTCTTGAGCTTTGCAAGACTGTTAAGCCTGACCTTCTTTTGGCAACCGACCCTGACTGTGACCGTGTGGGTATCGCCGTTCCCGACGGAGACGGCAACTATGTCCTCTTCAGCGGTAATGAAGTCGGCGCAATGCTCCTCGAATACATATGCAAGGAAAGAATCGCTTTGGGCACAATGCCCGAAAACCCTGTTGCTGTTAAGTCTATCGTTTCAACCGATATCGCAATGGCGATCGCAAAGGAATATGGCGTTGAACTCAGAAACGTTTTGACAGGCTTCAAGTTCATCGGCGAGCAGATCGGCTTCTTGGAAGCAAAGGGCGAAGCACACAGATGCATCTTCGGCTTCGAAGAATCCTATGGCTACTTGGCAGGCTCATACGTCAGAGACAAGGACGCGGTTGTGGCATCCATGCTCATCTGTGAAATGGCTGCATTCTACCGTTCAAAGGGCATTTCCCTTTTGGATGCAAGAGAAGCAATGTATAAGAAATACGGCAACTATGTTCACACTGTTGCAAGCTTCACCTGTGAGGGCGCTTCGGGTATGGAGCAGATGGCTAACATCATGGCTAACCTTCACGCTAACACTCCGAACGAGATCGCAGGATTCAAGGTCGTCGGACTTTCGGACTATCTCAAGAAGACCGAAACCGATCTTGTCAGCGGTGAGGTTAAGCCTATTGACCTTCCCAAGTCTGACGTTATCACCTTCAAGCTTGAAAACGGCGCAACCGTAATCCTTCGTCCTTCGGGAACCGAGCCCAAGATCAAGGCATATTACACGACTATCGCTTCCACAAGAGAAGAAGCTGTTGAGCTTGGCCAAAAGATCGCAGTTGCATTCAAAGCAATGCTCGGATTCTAAAAATAGATAATCAAAGCGGTGGGCAACCACCGCTTTTTTATCCAAAAAGGAGTACTATGACAAACCGCTATATTTTAGACGTTGCTCTTAAACAATCGGCAATAGATTCGGGATGCGCGCCCGAGGATTTCCTTAAAAACGAGAACGTTATCGTGCGCTCTTGCAAGCATCCTGACGCAAGAAAATATTTGTATCTGCCATTTGACGCAGATTTAACGTCTTATGGGCATAACATCGTAGCTTCGGTGTCAAAGGAGCTTGAAGACATCGTGCGCGATTACATTTCGAAATACACTTACTATCACTGCTTTGAAACACCTCATATGCTTGAACTTCAAGAAGCTTTAAAGCCACTTGGATATGGTGTCTGCTTTATGGCCGAGTATTTTCTGCCTGATGTTGATGTTTTACATTCCCTGCCCTGCGATTATGAGCTTAGGGTTTTAACGCAGGATGATTTTGCCACTCTTTACAAGCCGGAGTGGAGCAATGCTTTGTGTAAAGGCCGCATGCATTTGGACGTTTTGGGCGTTGGCGCTTATGAAAACGGCGAGCTTATCGGGCTGGCAGGCTGCAGTGCGGACGGGGCAGAGATGCGGCAGATAGGCGTGGACGTATTGCCCGATCATCGCAAAAAGGGTGTTGCCGCAAGCTTGGTAAGCACACTTGCCTGTGAGATAATAAAGCGAGGCAAGGTACCGTTTTACTGCTGTGCATGGTCTAACGTAGCATCTGCAAGAACGGCGATCAAATCGGGATTTAAGCCTGTATGGGTGCAGCTTACCGTTAAACCTCAGAAAACGATAGACGAAATAAACGCATACATGTCATTGCAAAAATGACGGATATGTGGTATAATTGAGGTTCAGAAATCAGAAAAGGAGGTTGCGTTGCTGTGAAAAAGCTTTTCTTATTATTGCTTGCGGTTTTGTGTCTTTTCTGTGCATGTGATAATGATATTCCCGATGATCCGATCGACGGCGAAGTGACCTCAGACAGCAAAGAGCTCAACGTTCCCGATAACACGGTAGCTCCGCCGCAAGCCGACAGCGCTCAGACCTCTGATGCCGATCCCGACGGCGAAAAGAATGATGCTATTGTAAATGACGTTGTTCTGAACACAGCCGGAAGCTTATACGGAAGCTATCTGACGATGTATGACGGCGAAGAGGAAACGGAATTTCCTTATATAAAAGTGTTTGATAGCTATGCGGAGGTCGATGCATATTTCAACACCGCTGACAGTGATTTCTTCTTTGGAAAGAAGTTCACGCTTGCGCTCGCATCCTTTGACGACGGGTTTTTAGCCGAAAACGACGTTATGATCCTCGTCATCAGCGAATCGAGCTCATATATAAGCCACAGAGCGAAGGGCGTTACGGTAACCTCAGGCGGAGTGATATTTGATATAGAAAGACACATTCCCGAGGATGCTCCTCAAAGCTCGACACAGTATCACCTTATATTCACGGCTCCTAAGGGTTCGTTTGACGGAATGGAGGAGCTGCCCTTTGAAGTGAATGCTGTCGATATCATCGACAAGGTCAGTGATGACACATTTGATGCCGAGAGATATCGAATGGTATATCCCGAGTTCTATCCATTCGTTCACAGAACGGATGCTACCGGCGAAGCCGAGACCGTTGTTGACACGATAAACAGCTATGCTGAGCTTATCGGCTTCTATGAGAGATATAAAAGCACTTATGATTTCGAATCCGAGTTCAAAAAATATGTCGGCTCGCTTTACAGTGAGGACATTTTTGAGGACTATGTTATTTTAGCGATAATCGTTCCCAGCAAGAGCACGAGCAAGGAGATAGCGATCGAAGAGCTGTTCGTATATAATCTTGAGATCTACCTTTCGGTTGAAAATACGGCTCCTGCGGTCGTTTCTAATGAAACTGAGTGCTATTTGATGATGACCTGTATCGCAAAGAAGGATCTTATGGGCGTAAATCTTGAGTGGTTCAACATTTCTTTCAATTAAATTCTCAAAAACGCTTGCAATTGAGATTTGTTTGTGATATAATATCGCTTGCGTGTGTTATAAACGCTTTGATTTAATGATTATTCCATAGTACTACTGTCTGAACTGAGGATGATGGGCTACTATGTGAGTCATATAATCGGTTCGGAAAGGAGGAAATTGAACATGGCAAAGGAAGGTATCCATCCTAAGTATGAAGCTTGCACTATCACCTGTGCTTGCGGCAACGTAATCGAAACCAAGTCCACAAAGGGCAACCAGAAGGTTGAAATTTGCTCTAAGTGCCACCCGTTCTACACCGGTAAGCAGAAGCTTGTTGACACCGGCGGACGTGTTGATCGCTTTAACAAGCGTTTTGGTTTGGACAAGAAGTAATTTAGATTACAAACGCGAAAGAGAGCGAGGAAACTTGCTCTCTTTTTTCGTATCATTTTCTAAAAGGTGACCGCCTTTCCGGCGGTGTATTTTAAGCGCACCACTCGCTCTTCGAGCCACGGTGCGCTCGCGCGGGGCGAAGCCCCGCCCGCGCCCGCGGGCGCGGGCACCGCCGACGGAGTCGGCGGTGAGCCACGGCGGCAGCCGTGGCGGGCTTCGCCCCCCAATATGCGCGAGCATACAAAAGCAAACGTAAGGAGGAAGCAACTGTGTCGTATAAAACGATATATGAAAAAGCGAGCGACAGCTTTGTGGTAGATAAATCGGAGTTCATCGGATATATCGCCCCTGTCAAGACAAATGAAGAGGCTGTTGATTTTATCGAATCCATCAAGGCGGCAAACCGCAAAGCGAGACACAATTGCTACGCTTATGTTTTGCGTGACGGCTCAATAAGCCGTTATTCTGATGATGGCGAACCTCAGGGCACCGCCGGCCCCCCGATCTTGGACGTTATCCAAAAGAACGGATTAAGCGATGTTTGCATTGTCGTGACGAGATATTTCGGCGGTATCCTTTTGGGAAAAGGCGGTTTGACAAGAGCCTATTCAACAGGCGCTTCGATAGCTGTTAACGCCGCACGGCTGATGATCATGAACCACGCTTATGAACTGGCGATTAAGATCAGCTATTCGCTGTATGACAAAGTGAGCTATGTTTTGCCCGATTTTGAGGTCAAGATGCTCGACACCGATTACGGTGCTGACGTTACCATCAAGCTGCTTGTCAAAGAGGAGCTTTATGAAGCTCTTGAGGCAAAGCTCGTTGACATCACAAACGGTCAAGTTGAGTTGAGCAAATCCGATAAAATCTACGCTGATTTTGCATGATATATTGTGCATTCATACAAATCTCTAAAATTTTCGAAAGAAAACAGAGGAGATTTGTTTTTTATTTTGTATATAGATGTGCAAAAGAATCGAAGGGAGGCAACATTTGTGACCGACATGACACCCCGTGAATATACCCTTAATACAGAAAAGACGATACTCTCGCCGTTTGCGACTCTTGCATCAGAAACAAAGGGCAGACAAAGAGAGGAAGAGCAATGTCCGTTCCGCACAGATTTTCAGCGTGACCGCGACAGGATCATCCATTCAAACGCTTTTGTAAGACTTAAACAGAAGACTCAGGTATTTTTGAACCCGACGGGCGACCATTACCGCACAAGACTCACCCACACTCTTGAGGTCAGCCAGATCGCAAGAACGATCGCGCGTGCTTTGCGCCTCAACGAGGATCTGACCGAGGCGATCGCTTTGGGTCACGATCTCGGCCACACACCTTTCGGGCACGCCGGCGAAGCTGTTTTGAACGAGATATCTCCCAAGGGATTCAAGCACTATAAACAAAGCCTTAGGGTCGTTGACTTTATCGAAAAGGACGGCAGAGGGCTGAACTTAACGTATGAAGTGCGAGACGGCATTTTGAAGCACACAGATGCCGTTGCCGAAACGAGAGAGGGATATATTGTTCGCCTTGCGGACGTTATCGCATTTTTGAATCACGATATCGAAGACGCCATAAGAGCGGGCGTTATTTCTCAAAACGACCTTCCCGAGATCGCACTTGAGACTTTGGGAAAAACAAAGTCTATAAGAATAACGTCTTTGGTGAATGACCTAATCCAAAACGGTGCCGAAAACATTCACTATTCCCCTGACATCGACAGGGCGAGGGCGGCTTTGGTCGATTTCATGTATGCTAACGTATATAAGAATCCCGTGTGCAAGTCGGAAGAATCGAAGGCGATGGCGATGGTTGAAAAGCTTTACCGCCATTTCTTGAGCAATCCCGACAAGCTGCCTTCCGACTATTTGGCGCTCGCAGACAAATTCGATACGGAAACTGCTGTTTGTGACTATGTTGCGGGAATGACGGACAAATACTGTACAGATTTATTTATCGACTTATTCGTGCCGAAGGGCTGGCACATTTATTAATAATACCCGATCGAAAGGAAGTGAACACCGTGCCGTTGCCCGCTGATTTTTTGGAAAGAATTAAAGATGCCAACCGAATCGACGACGTAATGCGCTCGTATGTCACCCTTTCAAGGACAGGGCGCAACCTCAAGTGTTCCTGTCCGTTCCATTCGGAAAAAACGCCATCCTGCGTGGTATATCAAGATAACGGAAGCTTCTACTGCTTCGGATGCGGAGCAGGCGGCGACGTTATCACGTTTATAATGAAGATCGAAAATCTTGATTATATCGAGGCTATCAGATTTTTAGCAGACAAAGCGGGAATCCCTATGCCCGAAAGCGACTATGATGATTCGTCTGCGAACGAGAAAAAACGCCTTTTGGAGATGAACAAGGCTGCCGCAAAGTTCTTCTATTCAAACCTTAAGACTCCCGACGGCAAAGAAGGGCTTTCCTATCTGATCCAAAAACGCGGACTCAAGCCCGAGACCATAAAGAAATTCGGGTTGGGCGTTGCCACCAATCATTGGACTGCGCTGAAAAACTATATGCTCGCCCTCGGATACTCCGAGAGGGAGCTTGTCAAAGCGAGCTTGCTCAACGAGAAAAACGGCAGAACATTTGACTTTTTTGTCAACCGTGTTATCTTCCCGATCTTTGACCTTCGCGGCAACGTCATCGCCTTTTCGGGAAGGACCTTAGACCCCGAATCAAAGGGCATGAAATATTTAAACTCACGTGAGACAAGCCTATACAAAAAGAGCCGAACGCTTTTTGCGCTTAACTTTGCGAAAAATTCATCGGTCAAGACAAAGTCTCTTATCCTGTGTGAGGGGAACGTTGACGTCATCTCTTTGCATCAGGCGGGATTCGACACGGCTGTTGCCACCTGTGGAACGGCGATCACTCCCGAGCACGCAAGGCTCATGTCACAATATTGTGACGAGGTCTATCTTTGTTACGACTCGGACAGCGCAGGACAAAAGGCAACGCAAGCCGCGATCTCTCTTTTGGCGGCAGCAGGGCTGTCTGCGAAGGTCATCAAGCTGAACGGCGACGGAGTCAAGGACGTTGACGACTATATCAAAAAATACGGCCCCGAAAGGTTCAAGCTTTTGATGGACGGCTCTGAGGGAGCGATAATCTTCGAGCTTAACAAATGCAAGCAAGGGCTTGATCTTGAATCAGACCTCGGGCGTGTTGAGTATCTGAAGCGTGCGGTCGAGGTTTTGGCAGGAATTGAAAGCCGAATCGAGCGTGAGGTCTATATTTTGCGAGTTGCCAAGGAGCAAAACCTCGCAAAAGAGCTTATAACCGCCGAGGTCAATAACCTGTTGCGAAAGCGGAGGCGGTCTGATCAAGCGAAAGAGTGGAAAAAGATATCATCGGGCACGGGAAAGCGTGACGATATAAACCCCGAAGCGTTAAAATATCCCAAAGAGGCAAAAGCCGAGGAGGGAATTATCGCCTTTTGCTTAACTCATCCCGATTCTATCGGAAAGGTGATGGCAAAAGTATCGCCCGAAAGATTTGTGACATCTTTCAACAAGCGGGTCTATGAAGCGATAATTTCCGACTTTGGGTCTATGCACGAAATTAGTCTGACAAGCATCGGACAGAAGTTTTCTGCTGATGAAATGGGGAGAATTTCGTATATTTTAGCATCAAGCAGGGAAATAACAATTGATGAAGCGACTTTAAACGATTACATATCGGTGCTTAAGTCGCACGATCCCGAAAGCAATGCTTCGGATATGAGCGACGACGACTTTTTGGCATATGTCAAAAATCTAAGTAAAAATAAAAAGTAATGACAATATAACGGAGGCAAAAAACATGAGCGAGAAAAAAATAACCCTTGAAAGCCTGCTCGAGTCGGGTAAGGCTAGCGGTACGCTTACCACAAAGGCTATAAGCGAGGCTTTGGAGGAGCTGGATTATGACGTTGAGCAGATAGACGGTTTTTATGATGCCTGTGCTGCAAACGGCATTGCCATCATTGACGATATCGTGCCGGAGGCTGACTTCGATCTTTCCGACATCGAGGAGCCGCTTGAGTCCGAGATGGAAGCGACTGATGATGAGATCGAAGCTGCGATCGCAGACAGCATCGCTATCGATGACCCCGTCAAGATCTATTTGAAGGAGATCGGACGAGTTCCCCTCTTGACCCCTGAGGAGGAGATCGAGCTTGCTCAGCGTATGCACGACGGCGACAGCGTTGCCAAAAAGCGTCTTGCTGAAGCTAACCTTCGTTTGGTCGTATCCATTGCGAAGAGATACGGCGGAAGAGGCATGAGCTTCTTGGATCTTATTCAAGAAGGAAACTTGGGACTTATCAAAGCGGTCGAAAAGTTTGACTATACAAAGGGCTTCAAGTTCTCGACATATGCAACTTGGTGGATAAGACAGTCTATCACCCGTGCTATTGCAGATCAGGCAAGAACGATTCGAATTCCCGTTCATATGGTTGAGACCATTACAAAGGTCAAAAAGGTTTCCAGCCAGCTTTTGCACCAGAACGGAAGAGACCCCTCGGCTGATGAGATCGCACAGGCGCTTGAAATGCCCGTTGAAAGAGTCAGAGAGATCATGCGCATAGCACAAGACCCTGTATCGCTTGAAACTCCTATCGGTGAAGAGGAAGACAGCCACCTCGGCGACTTCATCCCCGATGAAAATGCTCCCGAACCGACAGAGGCTGCGTCCTTAGTCCTCTTGAAGGAGCAGATCAACCAGGTGCTTTCGACACTCACAGAGCGTGAGGAGAAGGTTTTGCGCCTTCGTTTCGGTCTTGAGGACGGCAGAAGCCGCACCCTTGAGGAAGTCGGACAGATGTTTAACGTAACCCGTGAGCGTATCAGACAGATCGAAGCAAAGGCTTTGAGAAAGCTTCGCCATCCCAACCGTTCGAACAAGGTCAAGGATTTTATTGATTAAAAAATCGCCTCCCGAAAGGGAGGCTTTTTGTTTCCGTTCACCGCTCGCACCGGATTCCACTCCCGCTTTCAGCGGGGCGAAACCCGACGCTCGCTTTTTGGTGCGGATTTGAGCCGTCGCACAGCGAAGGCGAGCCGCCCAATGTTGTGGGCGAGCGAGCAGCGGTGTGCGGTGGCGGGGTTCAGCGAACGATGTGACGTTTGAAAAAATCGCACTGCTCATCGTTGGCAATATTAGCGAGCTCTTTTTTGATATTAACGTGGAAAACGTGTCCGAAATTCTCATCACCGTATATTTTCCACTCAGCATAGGAGCCCTTGGAATTTATGAAATCCGC
Source organism: uncultured Oscillospiraceae bacterium (assembly GCA_964650705.1). Lineage (GTDB taxonomy): Bacteria > Bacillota > Clostridia > Oscillospirales > Ruminococcaceae > Faeciplasma. Next base: position 80,429 of record CAZYUJ010000001.1, on the reverse strand, counting down.
CATCGGTTTGCAATGATGCTTCAAAAAATCGTTTCCGGCAGTCAAAAGATATGACGGCGGATAGCTTTTATTCAAATACGAAAGCGGATCTAACAGTGCGCCGAAGCGTTCGTAATCGGACGTGAAATAATCCTTTATCTTGAAATCATTCTTATCCATTTTCAGAACCAAAACCGCAAGATCATACATTCCGCAGTTCAGTCCCAAAGCTCTTATCTTGACATCGGGAACGCTGATGCCGAACAAGCCTGCATATTCACGATTTGAATATATGACTCCAAACTGGCTTGCTAGCTGAGCACCTGCAGAGTCACCGACAAGGAAGACATTATCCACATCCAAAAAATATTCCTCGGCATTGTTTACTATCCATTCAAGAGCTATGTTGATATCCTCGAGCGGTGTTGGAAACTGATAGTCAGGTGCCAAGCCATAGTTGAAATTGACAACCGCGAAACCACGCTGTGCAAGGCTCATGCAATAGAACATATATAACTTTGCATCACCGTATACATATCCTCCGCCGTGGATATTAAGTATCGTCGGAAGCTTTGAAGAAGTACCGACAGGATAGTAAACATCTAAAGTATTATAGTCGCTTCTATCACAATATCTGATATCATAAAACGCTGTGATATCCTCGGGTTGGCTCAGACCTGAATTTCGGGGGATATCGTATTTCAAGCACTCTTCACAAAATCGCTGACTCTCTATAGACATATTATCAACTCCTTTTCCATAAGTATATTCTCTCAAGCCGTACAAGTCAAGAAAAAGAAAAGCCCCGTTATTACACGGGGCTTAAATTTGTTATGTAGTTAAAAAGTTTTAACTAGATTACTTTTTCTTCTTGGAAACCAAGATGATAACAACTACTACAGCGATAACTACTACAGCAACGATAGCGATTACGATACCGGTAGAGCCGCCTTCAGCGGGTTCGTCAACAGTAGTGTCAGCAGGCTCTTCAGCAGGATCTTCAACGGGATCTTCAGCAGGATCTTCAACAGGAACTTCTTCCTCAGCGGGAGCCTTAAGTTCTTCGATCTTAGCGTTGAGCTCGTCAACGATGGTCTGCAATTCTGCTACCCATGCAGTAGCCTTGGTGTAGCCTTCAGCTTCCTTAGATGCACGGTTAACAGCCTTCTGAGCGTCGCTTGCAGCTTCTTCGATAGCAGCGAGTTCGCTTGCTTCGTCGTCAGCGATTGCCTTAGCAGCGTTTACTCTGTCAGCGTATTCCTGAAGTTCAACGATCAAAGCTTCGTCTTCAGCATCGAGCTGAACGAGGTAAGCGTCCATAACATCGCCGTCTACGAGGTTGTAGGATACGAAGGAAACGCTGGTGGAAACGCTGGTCAAGCTGTTCTTGAGGTAGTCGCAAAGAGCAGCGGTGTCGAGACCGAGCTGTGCCTTGATGGGAGCTACGAGGTCAACGGTTGAGCTGTTACCGGACTGCCAGCCGCCCTCTTCCTTGATGAGCCATGCAGCGTTGATGGTTGCGCCGGGGATAACAACATCGTCGAAGCCTTCAGCCTTGATGATGATGTCGGTGTAAGTGATAACGTATTCAGCGGAATCACCGGTGTCGCCTGTTACAGCGCCGTCGGGAAGCTTAAGCCAGCCGTTGTCGTTGATCTGCATGGAGAATACAGGGTCAACGGTATATTCAGCAGTAGTGGTGTTGTCATAGTTCATGATCATCTTGATGCCTTCCCAGAGGTAATCAGATGAAGAGTTCCAAGCGGTAGCACCACCTGTGCCAACGCTTGCCCAACCGGACCAGTCAACTCTGTTCTGAGTGTAGAGCTGAACATAGATGGAGTTGTTCAAAACGTCAGTATAGTTCTTGGGAGTAAGCTTCATAGGCTCCGGCTCGGGGTCTACACGGGTGTCTTCGAAGGTGCCTGCGAGAGTAAGAGTCCACCAGCAGTCATAGTCAGTCTTCTGACGGTTGGATCTCTGGTAAGCGTTATCAGCATCGCCGTTGCCCAAAACGTAGGTGGTGTGAGTACGGGAACCATCAGCACAGTAGTTGATCTGGATGGTGGTTTCGATCTGGTTAGCCAAAACGTCGGTGATGGGCATTCTGTATTCGAGGGTGTAGCCGCCGTCTACTACGGTGATAACATAGTCAGTACCGGCTTCGGGAACTGTACCTGTGTCAGCGCCAACATTACCGTCATAGCAGAATCTGAGCTGAGTCTTAGAGTTGTCAGACATGAAGAAGATTTCAACAGAGTCCTGTTCATAGGTGTTGCCGGATGTGTTGTCCAAAGTTGTGTCGAATACTTCTACGAACCAATAAACGTAGTTAGCGTCGTTTACAACGTAAGCGTTAGCGATGGGTTCATCGAGAACTTCGCCGCCGCCGTTGTTATTACCCTTCTGAACGATAGGAAGGATCAAACCGGACGCATAAACGTCGTCCTTAGTGCCGTCGATAACAGCAGTGCCTTCAACGGACTGATGAACGATATCAGCGGTGTTAGCGCTTGTTACAACAGTAAGAGCTGTGCAAAGCAAAACTGCAGCAACAAGAATACTTAAAATTCTTTTCATATAGTTAACCTCCAATTAAAATTTGGTGATATTATTATACCATTTTGTGCGAGCTCTTTCTATTAGCGTAATAGACAATAATTACTATCGCAAATTGTTTATTTTAATTACGATTCAAGGTTTATCGAAGCGGATTTACAGCAATATAGCCAAAAACATACACACGTCACAGCACAATCTGCTGAATAAAAGAAATCGAGCGCCCCTTTCGGAGCGCCCTATTCCGTCAATTATTACATCAGAGTGGGATTATTTTTTGTTTTTCTTTGCCTTGAGAACCAAAAGGATGACGATAACGGCAACGATCACAACGACCGCAACAATAACGATGATGACCGTTGTTGTCTGAGAAGCGGCCTTTGCAGCAGCTTCAGCTTCTTCAGCGGCGATGCGTTCTTCTTCAGCTCTTTTAGCTTCTTCAGCGGCGGTGATGTCCTCATTAGTTCTGTTGATGAGCTTTTGGATATCCTTAATAGCATCGGCACAGTCATCTACGAGCTCCAAGGCTTCGGCATTATCCCCTGCCAAAGCGGCGGCGTTGTCATATGCAGTCTGAGCAGTTGCCAGATAACCCTCCAGCACCTCAAGATGAGCCGCAAGGTCAGAGGTTTCATCAAGTGCCTTATTAGCCGCCTTTGCTGCATCCAAGGCAGCTTCAGCTTCGTCGGCATAGGGCTGGATCTGTGTACAGATCTCCTCGGAAACGGCATTAAGAGCTTCTTCATAAGCCGCGAGCTCATCGTATGTAATGCCGTTGAATTCGGTCATGTTGACGGAGAACTGTATCTCATAAACTGCGAGCATATATTCGGTCAAGCCCTTGGTGTCGAGTCCGAGCTGTTCCTTGATGGGTTTGACGAAGTCGATCTCGAAGTTGATGCCGGAGTTGTATGAGCCCATGTTTGTGACCGTCCACAAAGCCTCATAGTGAGCGCCGGGAACGATAACGTCTTCATAGCCTTCGGCCTTGATGATGATATCCTCATAATCGAAAGCAAAGCGTGCAGATTCGCCGGTATCGCCCTGTACAGAGCCTTCGGGGAGCCGGAGATAGTTGTGCTCATTTACCTGGATACCAAACTTAGGATCCTTGGTATAACCGACTGTGAGAGCTTCGGTCATCAAGAATGTGTTGGACATATCAGTCCAAGTATAGGTCATGGGAGTTCCGAAGGTATCATAATGATATCCGCCGAATGCGACCCAAGAATAGTTTGCCATATCCATGGTGAATACCTGGAAGCCGTAAGGGACTTCGGTAATTTCGGCATAGTTTTCGTCGGTGAGCTCCCAATCGTATTCGGATTTTTCATCAGGCTCGGCGACCTCTCTTGAGTCAGCGTGATCTCCTGCAAGAGTCAGCGTCCACCAGTTGTCATACTGTGTCACATCACGGCTCGTTCTATGATAAGCATCGTCGCCGTCAGGATTGCCCGTGATATAGCAGGTAGCTTCTCTTATTCCGTCCTTACAGTCGTTGATCTGTAGGCACATTTCGATCTGATTGTCCAAAACATCGGTGATGGGCATCTTGATCTCGACGTTATAACCGACGTCGGTCAAAACAACTGCGTGACCCTGATCCTTTGCGGTCGAGCCGGACATTTCGCCGTCGTAACGGTATCTGATCTGTACCTGTGCGTTAGAATCCATCCAGAAGATCTCAACGGAGTCCTGTGCATAGAGCTCGGAGTTGCTCATATCAAGGCTGTCGTCGGTAACCTCGACCAAAACATATACATAATCAGCATCGTTCAAAATATAAACGTCAGCCAAGGGCGAAGCATAAAGCTCACCGCTGCCGTTGCGAGCGCCCTTCTGATCCATTTTGAGGTTGAGGGCGTTTGCATATGCATCGTCCTTTGCGCCGTCGATGACAGCGGTGCCCTCTACGGACTGATGAACGATGTCGGCAGTAGCGCCGAATGCAAAGACCGTCATAACCGAGCAAAGCATCGCTATTGCCGTTAATAAGCAAAATATTTTCTTCATTTTGTTGCCTCCTAAAACATTATACCTATATTATAAATATATCACTTGTTCTTTTCCATTCGCACAATAAACAAATATGATTTTTTGAAATTGTGTAATTTTAATCTGCAGTTTAAAAATATTAAACTTTTCAAGTGAAATCGGCTTCGATAAGCTAAATTTTAATGAGTTTTATTCTCATTGCTATGAAAATATGAAAACAAAGATCCCCGATGCAAGCACCGAGGATCTTGAATTTTTTAATACATTCCGCCCATACCTGCGGCGCCGCCTGCGGGAGAAGGAGGATTGTCTTCCTTCTTGTTGCCGACAAGGCTTTCGGTCGTCAAGACCATCGAAGCCGCGGATGCGGCATTCTGCAAAGCGCTTCTTGTTACCTTCGTCGGGTCAACGATGCCCTTATCGATCATGTCAACGTAGACCTCGTTATATGCATCGAAGCCATAGCCGACCTTGCGGGCACGGCGGATCTTGTCGATGATAACGCTTCCGTCAAGCCCTGCGTTAGCGGCGATCTGACGAACGGGTTCCTCCAAAGCCTTCAAAACGATCTTTGCGCCCGTTTTTTCGTCGCCGTCGAGCGAAGGAATAAGCTTTTCAACAGCGGGAATAGCGTTGATGAGTGCGGTTCCGCCGCCTGCTACGATGCCCTCTTCCACTGCTGCCTTGGTTGCTGCCAAAGCGTCTTCAACACGGAGCTTCTTTTCCTTCATCTCAGCTTCGGTTGCGGCACCTACACGCAAAACGGCAACGCCGCCCGCGAGCTTTGCAAGTCTTTCCTGAAGCTTTTCTCTGTCATAATCGGAAGTGGTGTTCTCGATCTCGACACGGATCTGTGCAACTCGTGCGGATATCTCTTCAGCATCGCCCATACCGCCGACGATAATGGTGTTTTCCTTTTGAACAACAACCTGTCTTGCTCTGCCCAAATCGTTAATCGTGGTATCCTTAAGCTCATAGCCGAGCTCTTCGGAGATGACGTCAGTTCCTGTCAAAGTTGCGATATCGCGGAGCATTTCCTTTCTTCTGTCGCCAAAGCCGGGAGCCTTTACTGCAACACAGGTGAAGGTTCCGCGAAGCTTGTTGATAAGAATTGTGGAAAGAGCTTCGCCTTCGAGGTCTTCTGCGATGATAAGGAGCTTTCTTCCGGTCTTAACGATATCCTCAAGAAGAGGCAGGATCTCCTGTATATTTGAGATCTTCTTATCGGTTACGAGAATGTAAGCATCGTCCAAAACAGCTTCCATCTTGTCGGTATCGGTTACCATATAGGGAGTGATATAGCCTCGATCGAACTGCATACCCTCAACAACTTCGCTGTATGTCTCAGCGGTCTTGGATTCTTCGATGGTGATAACGCCGTCGGAGGTAACCTTCTCCATAGCCTCGGCAATAAGCTTGCCGATTGCTTCGTCGCCCGAGGAAACTGTTGCAACACGAGCAATATCTTCGCTTCCCTTGATGACCTGTGAGTTAGCCTTTACAGCATCAACTGCAACGTCAACAGCCTTTTGGATGCCCTTTCGGAGTACTACGGGGTTTGCTCCTGCGGCGAGGTTCTTCATTCCTTCACGGATGAGAGCCTGTGCCAAAAGGGTTGCAGTGGTGGTGCCGTCACCTGCGGCATCGTTGGTCTTTGTGGCAACCTCACGGATGAGCTGTGCGCCCATGTTTTCAAACGTGTCCTCAAGCTCGATCTCCTTGGCGATGGTAACGCCGTCATTGGTGATGAGAGGAAGACCGAAGGTGCGGTCCAAAACTACGTTTCTGCCCTTCGGGCCGAGTGTTATTTTAACTGTGTCGGCAAGCTTGTTGATACCTGCCTGCAAGGCTTTTCTTGCATCTTCGCCATAAAGAATTTCTTTTGCCATTGTAATATCTCCTTACTGAACTGCGACAGCGAGAATGTCGCCCATGTTAACGATGATGTATTCTTCTCCGTCGAGCTTGACCTCGGTTCCTGCGTATTTGCTCAAAAGCACCTTGTCACCGACGCTGACCTTCATTGCTGTTGTCTTGCCTTCTCTTGCTTCTCCGTCACCGACTGCGACGACCTCGGCAAGCTGGGGCTTTTCCTTTGCGGAGCCCGTCAAGATGATTCCGCTCTTTGTTGTTTCCTCTGCTTCGACCATTTTAACGACTACACGGTCGAAAAGCGGCTTAAGTGTCATAATAAAAACCTCCTGAAATATAGTTCTTTAAATCAACTAAGATGACCTCATTATTTCCACATGTTAGCACTCTGATGCGTCGAGTGCTAAATATATTATAGCACCATCAATGTGAAAATCAAGCGATAATTGAATGAAATCTTATTTTTGTGTATTATAACAAACTTTGCGTATGCATTCAAGTCCCAAGTTGGCATAATATTATACTGTATACCGTATTGTGTCTAAATAATTAACATATTTCATCAATTTAACACTTTATTAACCATTTTGCAATATAAAATGCGAAAACCTATTGCAAACACCTCGGTTTTACTATATAATTATATTGTTATAATATAATCTGTTTGTAAAGGATGTGACTATTATGCTGACAGGCAAGGTTTTGATCATTGATCAGGACAAAAACATTTGCGAGCTTTTAAGAATGTGGCTTGAAAAGGAAGGATACAGCGTTTTGGTATCCAACGACGGCGAAGAAGGCTTGGTCAAATTTAACGCTCTTAAGCCGGATATGGTGCTTTTGGACGTCATTCTGCCGGGGATCGACGGCTGGCAGATATGCCGAGAGATAAGAAAGAAATCAAACATTCCTATCATATATATAACAGGGAAAGCCGAAGTATTCGATAAGGTCTTGGGACTTGAGCTCGGTGCTGACGACTATATCGTGAAGCCCTTTGACGTTAAAGAAGTCTTGGCAAGAATGAAGGCTGTTATGCGCCGTGTGAACCTTGTTAAATCGGACAATGACCTCAAGGAGGTTCATTATGACAAGCTTGACATCAACATGACCAGATATGAGCTTAAGGTTGACGGAAAGATATTGGACACTCCGCCGAAGGAGCTCGAGCTTTTGTTCCATTTAGCATCTCACCCGAACACCGTTTTCAACCGCGATAAGCTTTTGGATGAGGTTTGGGGATTTGAATATTACGGCGGATCGAGAACGATAGACGTACATATTAAAAGACTGCGCGAAAAGCTGGACGGTGTATCCCCGAAATGGACGCTGAAAACCGTTTGGAGCGTCGGATATAAGTTTGAGATATTAGAGCCTTAAGACATAGAAAGGATAAGCAAAATGAAAGACTTTTTTGATGAAGATTTCCCTTTGAGCAAGAAGCAAGAGGAAGAACTTAATAAGCTCGCTGAAGCTCCCATGACGTTGGAAGAGCCCCCTGTTTGGGATGAGAAGCCCGACGGAGAACCCTGTTTCGATCCTGTGGACGGCGAAGAGATCACCCCCGTTTCGGATGAGATCCGACCAGAAGAGGACGAGATAGTTCCCGAATGTTCGGATGAAGAGCATGATGCTTTTGAAGACGAGATCATCGACAGTGAAGCTTCATGTATTCCCGAAGAAGTGTGTGAGGAGAATACCGAAGAGGATCCGCCCGAGACCTTGGCGTTTGATTTCTTTGATGAGCCCTTCGATGAGCCGAAGGAAGCCGCGGAAGAAGAGCAAACGGAAGAAAAGGTCCCCGCTGTATCTCACGATGAATATCTGGCAAGACTCAGACAGATGAACGAGATCGAGGAGCAGCTCAGCCGAGAGATCAAGAGCCTCGGAGAACAGCTTGACAGCGTTGAGCAAAAGGTTGACAGCCTGCCCGACGAGCCTGTTGAGGATGAAAAAGAACCCGAAGACTTCTGCTATGAATATGACGAAAGATATTTCGCTGAGGAAGAGACACCCGCATATAAGCACCCTGAGCTTTATAAAAAGACAGCTCACACAAAGCCCGTTCCGAAGAAGAGAAAGGAACAAAATGATGAGCTCACCGTTAACGTAAAGACTTTGCTCAAGGTCGGTGCGGCAGTTGCCGCAACCGTCGCCGCAGTCAAGCTTTTGAGCGACAAGGATAAGAAATAAGTATGATCCCCATTGAAAGGAAGGCAAGGTATATCAATGGAATTTTTAGATAACGAAAAGATCAGCGCCGAGAATGAAGAAACCGAAAAGGTCTCCCCTTCTGTTGACAGTGGAGAATCCTCGAAAACGAAGGAAGAGCTTTTGGCAGAGATTCAAGCGCTGAGCGCAAGACTTGAGGCTTTGACAAATCAGAAGGCCCCGGCTGAACCCTCCGCAGAAGAAAAGGCTGCAGCCATTGACGAGATCAGATCGCTTGCGGCGGCAGAAGCATATTCATATGACTATCTGCCCAAGCCTGTCGGCACGCTCAAGCAAAACGACCACTTGTTTATAAAGATGTTCACTGTCATGCTCGTTGTGTTCGTTGCGCTCTTCTTCGGAACCGCAAGACTCATTTTCGGCAGAGGCTGGATATCCAATATGATAAACGGCAACACGCCCGGAATCAACTTTACCCTCCCGATAGCGGAGCTTCCCGAGCTTGAGGATCAGTATTATCAGGCTGACGGAAGATATACCACCGAAGGCGTTGCTAAAGCGGTATCGCCGTCCATCGTTACGGTCGAAGCATATATCGAAGGCTCGGCATTCGCGCCCTATGGCCAGGGCTCGGGAATCATAATGTCCTCAGACGGCTATATCATCACCAATGCACACGTTATCGACGGTGCTACGTTGGGTGTCAAGGTCAGACTTTATAACGGAGCCGAATATGACGCCGAGGTTATCGGCAGCGACAAAAAGAGCGATATTGCAGTTATCAGAATAGTTGCCAAGGATAAGCTTACTCCCGCACAGTTCGGTGATTCGGACGCTCTTGTTTTGGGAGAGCAGGTCGTAACCATCGGCACTCCCGCAGGACTTGAGCAAACTGTTACCACAGGATGTGTATCCGGTCTTGACAGAATGATAAAGGTGGATTCGGACAACATCAATATGTCCTGCATTCAGATAGATGCGGCTATCAACCCGGGTAACTCGGGCGGTGCGCTCATCAACATGTGGGGTCAGGTTGTGGGAATCACCTCATCAAAGCTTGATTCCGTTGACTATGACAATATCGGTTTTGCTATCGAGATATCTGCGGCAAAGCCCATTATCGAACAGCTTATCGAATTCGGATACGTTCCCGACAGACCGAAGATCGGCATCAGCTTCTATGAGATCAACGAGGCTGCCGCTGAATATTACGGAACTATTCCGGGGCTTCACATTGCCGAGATCGATCCCGACTGTGACATCGCAAACACCGACCTTCAGGTAGATGATATCATCACCCACATGAACGGCATCCAGGTAATGAGCGCTGATGACGTTTATGAGATCATTCTTCAGCTCAAGCCGGGCGACACCGTCACTGCGACAGTCAGCAGAATTTTGGTGAACGGCAATTACGAGACCTTCGAGATCGAATTCAAGCTGATGTCTGATAACTCGGCATTTGTTGAGGTCGAGGAAGAGGCTGAGGGGTAAACGGGCGCGGCGTGGCGGCGAAGCCGCAAGTGCCGCGCGATAACGTCCGTGCGAAGCGCGGACACCTTTGAATAAACAAACAAAAAACTACCCGACCGCTGTTGATTCAGCGATCGGGTAACTTTAATTAAAGGAGTCGGATCTTCTTTTTAACGGCTGCCTTTTCGGCAAGAAGCGCTAAGCTCTTGTCTATCTCAGTCTCGATAATATCGGGTGTGATGAACGCAAGCTCGTCCTTTGAGCGAAGCTTTCTCGGTATGAAGTCAACATATCCGAACAAGCTTGTGATATAATTCTTAAGCTCGTCAGCATCGGGATACTGAACTCTTACATACACCTTGACCTTGTCCTGTTTATAGTGCTTGATGAAGCTTCTGTCCTCGCTCGGAGCCCATGTGAGCGAGCAAATGTCAGCGCTCTGGTGCTTGACGGCGTCAATAATATCTCCTACGACAGCGGAAGCTGTGGGGAATTTTCCTGCGCCCTTGCCGATGAACAAAGCGTCGCCCAAAGCATCACAGGTGACCATGATAGCGTTGTTAACGTCGTTAACGCTCGCGAGAGGATTGCTTACGGGAACAAGGCGAGGGCAAACTGTTGCAACCAAGCCGTCACCCGTGTCCTCGATCATGCCGATAAGCTTGATGTTGTAACCGGCATCGGAAGCATATTCAACGTCATCGAGCGAGATGGTGCGGATACCTGAGCAATGAATATATTCGGGATAGATATGCTTTCCGAAAGCAAGAGAGCCCAAGATACAGAGCTTTCTGCAAGGGTCGAAGCCGTCAACGTCAGCGGAAGGGTCACGCTCAGCATAGCCCAATTCCTGTGCCATTCTAAGAGCATCGTCAAAGGACATCTGATCGTAGATCATTTTGGTAAGGATAAAGTTCGTGGTGCCGTTCAAGATACCTGCGATCTTTTCGACCCTGTTTCCCGCAAGGCACTGATGCAGAGGTCTTATGATCGGGATACCGCCGCCGACCGAAGCCTCAAAGAAATAGTTGCAGCCGTTTTGCTTTGCGATAGCAATAAGCTCATCGCCGTAATATGAAACAAGCTCCTTGTTCGAGGTCACTACGCTCTTGCCCTTTTCCAAAAGGCGCTTTGTATAGTCATAGGCAAAGGTCTTGCCGCCCATCAGCTCGCAAACGACCTTGACCTCGTCATCATTCAAAATGTCCTCAAAGTTTTTTGTGAGCTTGTCAGCAAAGGGACTGTCGGGGAAATCGCGAAGATCGAGAATATATTTTATATCCATTTCATGGCCGCATCTTTTTTCGATGAGGCCTTTGTTTTTATAGAAGAGTTCAACCGTTCCCGAACCGACAACGCCGAAGCCCATAACGGCAATTTTAGTTAATGACATGATAATTTGCTCCGTTTCTGAATGTATCTTAGTCTGCGACCTGACTGTCCGCAGTAGTTAAAATTCGCACTTTTGCAACGCCTTCGGTCTTTTCTAGATCCTTTCTTACTGCTTCGGGATCGACTCCGACGTCATCAAATCTTACGGTTATTGTAACCGTTGCCGCAGAATCTATCGGCATATTCTGATTTATGGTCAAAACGTTTGCGTTGTTTTTATAAAGCGATGCCAAAACTTCGCTCAAGACCCCCGCCTGGTCGAGCAGAACGAAGTGATAGGTCACGACACGGCGGGACATCTTTTCCGAATGAAGATATACGCTGTCCTTATACTTATAATATGCTGAGCGCGAAACGTCAGCTTTTTTGCAGGCTTCTGTCGAGGTTCGGCAAACGCCCTGAGCGATCAGCCTCTTAGCCTCAAGTACCTTCAATATAACTTCCGGCAGCACGTCGGTGCTTACAACAACAAATTTCGGGTCGTTCATATGCTTCTCCGTTTCAATATCTTTTTTGAATCAAACCGTGAGTTTTGCGAAATTGTTTCCGCTAAAATACAAATGTATTTTGCATGAATACAATTATACGCTTTAGAGGATGTTTTGTCAACAAATCTGCAAGAAAAAAGTGCCGAACAATGTGTCAGCACTTTTGTATAAATGTCACATATTTTTGCTTTTGAGTGTCACCGCCACAAGCTCGGGACGGTTGTTGACCCTTATCGGGCAAAGGCTGTTGCCGAGTCCGCGGCTTATGACCATTGCGGTGTCACCGAATGTATGCACGCCTTCTGTAAGCTTCGGGAAAAAGCCTTGATCCGGTGCTAAAACTCCGCCGATGAAGGGGATCCTCACCTGTCCGCCGTGAGCATGACCCGAAAAGACAAGGTCAGCGCCAAGCTTGCTGTATATCTCGATATGCTGAGGTCTGTGCGCGATCATAAGCTTAAGCTTGTCGGTGTCGTTATAGGCATCTTCGAGCATTTCCAAGGTTCCGTCCCTTAATCCGAAGATGACGACGGCTTCATCACCGAAATATACCGTTTCCGATCCGTTTTGCAAAACGTGAACGCCGATCTCCTCAAGACTTGAAAGCAAATATGCATAGGTCTCCTTGTCCAAACGCTCTTCGTGGTTTCCTGTTGAATAATAAACGGGAGCGATATCCTTTGCTTGAGAAACAAAATCAAGCGCGGCTTCGACGTCGGTGTGTCTTGAATCGACAAGGTCGCCCGAAATTATAATAAGGTCGGGAGCTTCCTTTAGGATCAGAGAAACAAGCCTTGAGCTGTCATTGCCGAACTCTTTGTTGTGAAGGTCGGAAATATGGACTATCTTTATCCCGTCGAGCCCTTCGGTTATCTTGTCAGATGTATATGTGTAACGGCTGATGCCGATATCTTCATTTTGCCAAACGCAATAGCCGGTTGCAAGCACCGCTACGGCTGCTCCTGAGATGAGCCATTTAAAATATTTTTTCACAGTCTGCCTCCTCGGATATGTAATGGATACATTTTATCACAAAACCTATAGCCTTTCAAGGTGATATTTTTCCCAATAAACAAAAATATTGTTGCATTTATACGAAAACAGTGATAAAATGAAATCAGCGTAGAATCATATTATCATATATTATTAAGGAGAAGCGTTATGGCTAATGTTACTATTTTTGACCACCCTTTGATCAAGCACAAGATCTCTTTGTTGCGTGACAAGTCAACGGGCACCCGTGATTTCAGGATCCTCATCGAAGAGATCGCAACCCTTATGGGCTATGAGGCTTTGCGTGATCTGCCCACCGAGCTTGTTGAGGTCGAGACTCCTCTTATGAAGGCTATGGTTCCGATGATCACCGGCAAAAAGCTCGCTATCATCCCCATTTTGCGTGCAGGTCTTGGCATGGTAAACGGCATCTTGGCGCTCGACCCAACCGCAAAGGTCGGCCACATCGGTATGTACAGAGACGAAGTTACTCACATTCCTCATGAATATTACTGCAAGCTTCCCGACAGCTTGGAGGAAAGAACTATCGTTGTTTTGGACCCCATGCTTGCAACAGGCGGCTCCGCTGTTGACGCTATCAACCTCATCAAGCAGCGCGGCGGAAAGAACATCAAGTTCATGTCCATCATTGCCGCTCCCGAGGGACTCAAGGCTTTGACGGAAGCTCACCCCGACATTGAGGTTTATTGCGGCAACCTTGACGATAAGCTCAACGAAAACTGTTACATTCTTCCCGGCTTGGGAGATGCCGGCGACAGAATCTTCGGCACAAAATAAGACTTATCAAAAGCCCGACACGTTCGGGCTTTTTTGTTTTTATGTTACTCTTGCAATTTTAACAAATGTGTGCTATACTCCATATAATGTTGTATAGACAAAAGCTTTGATCGGAAAGAGTAGCGAACTGTCAGTGCCGCCAAAGAGAGCGTCGCCTCGGCTGAAAGCGATGTGGGCATGGGTTTGTGAAGTGCGTCCGTTAGCTCGGCGCGGGGAAACAAAGTATCCCGCCGCGTTTGCCGCGTTAAGGCGTTCAAGTTATAAATCGGAGTGGAACCGCAGCTTATGCCGCCTCCTTGCACGTTGGTGTGAGGGTGCGGTTTTTTATTTCCCAGGAGGGATATTATGGACATCTATGCAATCAAAAAGAAGATATTGGAGGAAGTTGAATCCGTCAAGGAGCGGGACCCTGCCGCAAGAAGCACGTTTGAGATACTTTTGACATATTCGGGTCTGCACGCCGTATTGATCTACAGAGTGGCACACAAGCTGCATAAGGAGAGATTCTATACCTTGGCAAGAGCGCTGTCGCAAGTCGGAAAGTTCTTAACGGGAATTGAGATCCATCCGGGTGCTACGATCGGCAAGGGCTTGTTTATCGACCACGGAACAGGCGTTGTTATCGGCGAGACTGCCGAGATCGGTGACAACTGTATTTTGTATCAGGGCGTGACCCTCGGCGGTACCGGTAAAGGCAAGGGCAAGCGCCACCCGACACTTGGCAACAACGTCATGGTCGGATGCGGGGCAAAGGTATTGGGCCCCTTTAAGATCGGTGACAACGTGAAGATCGCGGCAAATGCCGTCGTTTTGGAAGAGATCCCCGACAACTCGACCGCTGTCGGCGCACCTGCAAGAGTTGTCAGACGAAACGGAGTTAAGGTCACTCAGGATCTTGACCAGATCCACATCCCCGACCCTGTTTCACAGGAACTTTGCCGCCAGCGAGTTAAGATCGAGGAGCTTGAAAGACAGATCAGGGAACTTAAGAATAAATAACAGGAGAGAAAATATGAAGCTATATAACACCCTTACAAGAACGAAAGACGAATTTGTGACACACGAGCCGGGCAAGGTCGAAATGTATACCTGTGGGCCGACCGTATATCACTTTGCACACATCGGAAACCTTCGAAGCTATATCATGGAAGATATTTTGGAAAGATATCTTTCCTACTCGGGCTATAAGGTCAACCGCGTTATGAACATCACCGACGTGGGACACCTCACCTCTGACGGTGATGAGGGCGACGACAAGATGCTCAAGGGCGCAAAGCGTGAGCACAAGACCGTTATGGAGATAGCACAGTTCTATTCGGATGCATTTTTTGCTGACTGCAAAAAGCTCAACATTAAAGTACCCGATACCGTTGTCCCTGCAACAAGCTATATCGACGAATTCATAAGAGTCGTTGAATCACTCATCGAAAAGGGCTATGCTTATGAAGCAGGCGGAAACATCTATTTCGATACCTCGAAGCTCGAAAAATATTATGTTTTCAACGACTTCGACGAAGAGGACTTGGCTGTCGGTGTCAGAGACGGTGTTGAGGCTGACGGAAACAAGAAAAACAAGACCGACTTCGTTTTATGGTTTACAAAATCCAAATTCGACTCTCAGGAGCTCAAGTGGGAGAGCCCTTGGGGCATAGGCTATCCCGGCTGGCACATCGAATGCTCATGCATTTCGATGAAAAACAACGGTGAATACTTAGACCTTCACTGCGGCGGTATCGACAACGCATTCCCCCACCACACCAACGAGATCGCACAGAGCGAAGCATACCTCGGTCACGAGTGGTGCAAAAATTGGTTCCACGTTCATCATCTTAACACCGAAGGCGGAAAGATGAGTAAATCAAAGGGCGAATTCCTGACGGTTTCGCTTTTGGAATCGAAAGGGTATGACCCGATAGTTTACCGCTTCTTCTGCTTACAGTCGCATTACAGAAAGAGCTTGGTGTTCTCATATGACAACCTCAACAACGCTGCGGTTGCATATAACAAGCTTGTTGCAAGGATCGTTCCGCTTTTGGGCGGTGAGGGCGAATTGGACGAGGCCGCATTTGAAAGCCTCAAGAAAAGCTTCACCGACGCTATGGACAATGACCTTAACACTTCCTTGGGCATAACCGCTTTATATGACGTTTTGAAGGCTGACATCAGCGCAAAGACAAAGCTTTCCCTCATCGAGGACTTTGACAGCGTTTTAAAGATCAATCTTGTTGAAGCCGCAAAGAAGCTTGCTTCAAGCAACGAGGGCGATGAGCTTCCCGACGAGATAAAGGAGCTCGCAGAGCAAAGAAAGGCAGCACGCAAGGAGCGAAACTTTGCGCTTGCCGACGAATTAAGAGATAAGATCGTTGCCTTGGGATATTCCGTCGAGGAGACCCGCCAAGGAACTGTCATCAAAAAGCTTTAAGCTTTCGGAGACGATAAAATGAAACTGATCTATAAGGGGAAGTATTCGGGTGAGGAAGAGTCGCTTCCTGTGCGTGAGCATCCCGAAGGATATGAAAAATTCAAAGAACCCGAAGCGAAGAAATTCATGCTTTTGGCAAACGTATCGGCGCTCGTTATCACGGTCTTCGCCTTGGCGATCGCAGCGCTGTTCACGTTTTCCGAGATCAAAGAGGATCTCGCCGACGGCAGACCTTGGTTGTTGATGTTAGCTTGTCTGTTGCCGATGGTGACTGTCGTTCCTCACGAGATAATGCACGCTTTGTGCTTTAAGGGTGAGGTTTATATGTACGCCTATCCACAGGCAGGGGCGATGTTCGTCTTAGGTCTTGAGGATATGAGCAAAGCAAGATTTATTTTTATGAGCTTGCTCCCCAATCTGATCTTTGGCGCTTTGCCCCTTATTTTAGGAACCGTTTTCCCCGAAGCTTATTGGGTAGCAATATTCGGCGCTCTTAACATCGGTTCGGGCGCAGGAGATTATTTTAACGTATTCAACGCCCTCACACAAGTGCCGAAGGGCGCAAAGATATATGCAAGCGGCTTCCATTCATATTGGTATATGCCCGCATGACCGAAGAAAGGACTTTTAAATGAGCGACAATTATCAGAACCCAAACAAATTTAAAACTCTTGCACAAAACAAGGGCTTTGCACGCTATTTCGGCATTTCGCTGGTTGCGATATTCGTAATACTTGCGTTTTTGCTCTTTATCTGGCTGGCAGGCGCTCCCCGGGCAGGGATCCCCGACGAGATATATTTCTTACAGCTTGAAACTCCCGAGGATGATGCACCCGTTGTTGTATTCGAAACAAACGTGGGAACTATGAAGGCTGTGCTCTATCCCAGCGAGACTCCTCTTTATTATCAATACTTCACGGGGCTTGTTGAATCGGGATATTATGACGGCACCTATGTTTGTGCTATCGTTGACGGAGCATATGCGTTAGCAGGAACCAAGTCACCCAACCCCAACGATGCCGAAACCGACGATTCTGACCTTACACAGATCCAAGCTGAAATATCCAACAACCTTTGGCCGATAAAGGGCTCGCTTATGTCATATATCGGAACAAGCGGCGTTTGGCCTTTCGACAAGAACTATGCAGGTTCCTCGATGATAATGGTTAACAACATCGACGACGCATATATGGATCTTGAGGCGCTTCAGCGTGCATACGGCGACGAATTGGGAGCTGTATATTACGAATGCGGCGGCATCCCCAACTTCTCAAGAAAATACACCGTTTTCGGACAGGTCTATGAGGGTCTTGAGGTTTGGGACACCATCTTGGCTTCAACAACGCTTGAGACCCAGCAGCCCGCAAGCGATATCATCATAGAAAGAGCGTATATTTCCACATACGGTGCGGAAAATTCAGCCGAGTAACACATAAATATCATCAAGGGGTATGGACAATTATTGAAAAATGTTGTATACTGCTATGGTATGCTGACTTTCAGCGATCATATTTTCCCTTTGGGAAGGAATGGAGATTAAAATGTCTATTATAAAAAGAATTGCAGCCATTTTGCTCGTTGCTGTTATGGCTCTTTCGCTTACCGGCTGCGGCGATACCTCGTGGATCATGAAGGCCGGCGATCTGTCTGTCAACAGCGGTCTGTATATCTATTATCAGACACAGGGATATGTTGACGCTATCTATACTCTTGCATCTGAGGATATAACCTATTATTACTATTATATGTACGGCTACTCTTTGGTTGACGAGGCTTATGACGACACCCAGACCATCGGTGACTATATGAACTCATATGCCATTGATATGTGCAAGCAGTATGTTGTTGTTGAGCATTTGTTCAACGAGCTCGGTCTTGAGCTCAGCGAGGACGAGAAGAGCTACATCAAGGCACAGACAAACAGCACATGGGCAAACTCTAGCGCTAAGCTTGAGGATATCGGTATCTCGAAGTCCACCTTGGAGATGGCAATAACCTCTTCCGTTAAGGAAGAGCTTGTATTCAACGCATATTATGAAGTAGGCGGAGTTGCAGGAACGACCGAAGAGATCATCCAGTCTTATTTCGAAGAGGAATATGCAAGAATCAAATACATGACCTTCAACTTTGTCGAAAGCGCTGACGATGCTATTGATGCAACCGTCAAGAGCGAACAGCTCGCTTTGGCACAGTCCTATCTGGACAGAGCAAACGCAGGCGAAGACTTTGACGATCTGATCGAAGAATATAACGCATATCTTATTAGCATCGCTGAAACAGAAGAGACCGAGGAAACTGCTGAGGATACCTTAGAAGAGACCGAGGACGAGGTCGTTGAAGCCGAGGCTGATGAATATGAAAATGAAAGCATCATCAGTATTGACGGCACGTCTCCCAGCGAAAAGTTTGTAGGATATGTATTCAACAACTGTAAGGTCAACGAATACTCGATCATTCAGGACGATACAAACTTCTATCTCGTTCACAGACTCGATATTTTGGAAAGAGAAGATATTTATAACGAAAACCGTTTGTATCTCATCTCTGAGATCTATGACAGCAACTATACCTCTCTCATAAATAAAACTCTCGCCGGCTACGATATCGTTATCAACGAAAAGTCGGTCAAGAGATACACCCCTCAGACTGCTATTGAAGGCAGAGAATGATCTGACTAAACAAAAAAGCTCCCGAAGTTATTGCTTCGGGAGCTTTTATTATCTTATCTTTTTGCCGTCGAGAACGGCACTCGTCAGCTCATCGCCTTGATATATAAGCTTGAGTGCAAAGAAGGGGCAGGGCTTTGAGATAAGCTCCAAAAAGATCTTATCCCCTTCCCATATGGGAAGCTCGGTGACCTTTGATTTCGGCACCCATTCAAGCGCACCTTCGTCACATTCTTTTAGCGTTCCGCTGTAATTTTCGCAGGTGAAAACGTGCATCTGTTCGGTTTCATAGATATCCGAAACGAAGGTCACAAGTCCGCGATAGCTCGGGTCTTCAAGGGTCAAGCCCGTTTCCTCCATAGCCTCACGCAGGATGCAATCAAGCGGTGACTCACCTTCTTCCATGCCGCCGCCGATGCCGATCCATTTGTCACGGTTACAGTCGTTTTCCTTTTTGATTCTGTGGAGCATGAGATAGCTTCCGTCATGCTCGATATAACAAAGCGTTGAGTTTTTCATATGCCCTCTTTAAAGATTATAGATAAATTTGCTGAACTTGGCTTCGCCGCCGACCTTTTCGGTTGAGTAGCTAAAAAGACCGAATCTACAGCCTGTGAAGTGTCTCAGATCGAATCTGACATACTGTCTTATACCGAGCTGTTTCCACTCGCCGTCAGAAAGATAGAAGAATTCACAGAATTCTCTGCCGTGTCCGAATTCACAGACAGCCTTGAGCGTTACAACGCTGTTTTGAAGCGGAACGGACGCATATTCATGCTCGATCTCCTTGAATTCTCCATCAGCAGCACGGGAGCGCATAACAAGCTTATATGCGCCGTTTTCCTTCGCAACGCCGATAAGGCCATAGTGATATTGCATTACGCTAAGTCCTGCGCGGTCGCCGTCGTTAAGAGCGGATGCATCGACGGTCACGATAGCTTCGCATTTGGGAAAAGCTGTGCGCTGTGTGAGTGTGTTTCTTGCAAGATCAAGCGATGGAGCGAGCTTTTCAGTCTTGATGATGAAGCTTCCGTCCCTAACTGTCCAATGCGAGTTAACGGGGTTGTGGTTGAACTCCCAAGCTTCGTTGAGCTTGATGACACCGTTTTCATCGGGAGTGTAATCAAAATCATCGCTGACGAAAATAGGTGCATATTCATATCCCGGGCGTGTTGAATAGTTTTCGACCTCTAATGTAGGCGTATCAAATACGGGGAAGCCGCTTCTTTCGTCGAAGTGCATAGGCACAAAGTTCGGCATTCTTCCCGAAGCGCCCATATCGCTAAAGATCATCCCTGCCCACTTGCCGTCAGGCATATCGACAATACCGCCCTGTGCAACGCCGGATGTGCCAAGGTTTCCGACGTCGCTTTCAATAACGTCGCCGCCTGCCCAGACGCCGTCGAGTGTATCGCACATATAGCAGGCTTCGATCCTGAACCATCTCTTCCAGCTTGAGTGTATGAAGAAGATATAGTATTTTCCGTTGATCTTATAGATGTGCGAGCCTTCAAGCCCCAAGGGAGCTCTCGGGTGGTCGCGGATGATGACCTTATCAAGTCCGCCCTCCTTGGGCTTGGAAAGGTCGCTCTCGAGCTCGACGATTCGGATATCTCTGTTGCCCGAAACGATATATACTCTTCCGTCGTCGTCAAATAAAACGGATGCATCGTGATAGAAGCCTTCGATAGTGTTCATCGTCCACGGGCCCATGATGTCGGTCGAGGTGAAGTTATACGTAGTTCTTGTATCGTTAGCAGCAAAAATAACGTGGAAAACTCCGTCGTGATATCTTATACACGGAGCCCACATTCCGTTGCCGTAAGCATGCTTATCGCCCACGAGATTCTCGCGGTCGGTGTCAGCAAGCTTGTCATATACATGACAGCAATATTCCCAGTTTATAAGGTCATAGGAGCGCAAAATGACAGCGCCGGGCATGAAGTACATGGTGGTGGAGACCATGTAATAGGTATCATCGACACGAATCACGTCAACATCGGGAAAATCGCCCGCTATTACGGGATTTCTGCCCTTGATGATATTGTCCATAGTGTTACCTCTTTTCAAAAATATAGTGTTCCGTAAATTAATTATATCATATTGTTTAAGCGATTATATTGCGATCAAATATTGATTTGTTGCATTATGGAAAAGCTCTGCGACAGCGTGTGCCGCCGCAGAGCGATTTTTAATATCAGAGCTTGATCTCAAGTGCGACGCACTTCTTGCCTGTGAGCTTTTCGGAAAGCTCGTCGGGCTGAGATGTGCCGAAGTAAAGGGTAGTCTTTGCATCCCTATCAAGATATCTAACGCCCTCGTCGTTGACAACCGTGAGGTTCTTTGTGGGGATGTCGATGAACAACGTTGTTGTTTCGTTTTCGCCCAAAGTTACCTTTTTGAATGCACAAAGAGCGTGGTTTCTTACAGCGTCCTTTGATTCGGACTTGAAGTATACCTGTAAAGTATCGGAAGCAGCAGCGCCGTGATTGCTAACGGTCACGATAGCCTTAACGGTATCGTCGGTAACACCGCCTGCAACGCTTTCAACTCGGATATCACCATAGTTAAGACCGTATCCGAAGGGATAGAGCACGTTGCCCTTTGTGTTGTCGTTATAGCGATAGGTGCGCTCACGCATGCAGTAATCCGTGAACTCAGGCATACCCTCGATATCGGTATAGAAGGTCACGGGAAGCTTGCCCGAAGGAGAAACCTTTCCAAAGAGGATGTCAGCAACAGCCTTACCGCCCTCAGAGCCGGGATAGAACGCCTGTAAGAGTGCGTTGGGCTTGTCGGTTTCGATGTTAAGAGCAGAGCCCGATGCCAAAATAACGATCGTAGGCTTGCCGACTTCAAGTACAGCATCCAAAAGCTTGCGCTGAGACTTGGGAAGTCTTAAGTCGCCCTTGTCGCCGGAAGCATATGCGTTACCTGTGTCACCCTCTTCGCCCTCCAAGGACTCGTCAAGACCGAGGCACAAAACGACAACGTCGGAATGCTCTGCAACGATCAATGCTTCGGAAATTCTGTCATAAGGAAGCGCCAAAACTTCTGTCTTTTCAGCGAACTTGTGGCAGCCTTCGGAGAAGAGAACTCTTCCGTTAAATGCATCCTGAATACCCATTAAAATGGTTTCGTAGCGGGATGCTGTGCCGTGATAGTTGCCGTTGAGCGCGCCGATGTTCTGTGCATTAGGGCCGATAACGCCGATGGTGTTGAGCTTGGATGCATCCAAAGGCAAGATGCCGTCATTCTTCAAAAGAACGCAAGCGCTTTCAGCAGCCTTGCGGCTGAGTGCGAGGTTTTCCTTAGTCTCAACGTCCATATAATTGAGGCTGTCATATTCGGTCTCATCAAACATACCGAGGCGGAAACGTGTTCTGAAAAGATGCTCGCAAGCTACAGTGATCTCTTCTTCGGTTACAAGACCCTCTTCATATGCCTTATAGAGATGGATGTATGTAGAACCGCAGTTAACGTCACAGCCGTTCTTTAATGCGAGCGCTACGGATTCTGTTGCTGTGGTGGTTGCGTGGTGACGTGTGTGGAAGTCAGCAATAGCCCAGCAGTCGGAAACGAAGTAGCCGTCAAACTCCCATTCCTTGAGCTTTCCATAGAGATATTCGCTGCCGCAGCAAGGCTCACCGTTGGTGCGGTTATATGCACCCATGACGGATTCGACCTTCGCCTCTTTAACAAGAGCTTCGAATGCGGGCAAGTAGGTTTCTTCAAGATCCTTCTTATCAGCAATGGCATCGAATTCGTGACGCAAAGCTTCGGGCCCCGAGTGAACAGCAAAGTGCTTAGCGCAAGCGGCAGTTCTCAAATAATCGCCGTTGCCTTGGAGCCCTCTGACAAAAGCACATCCGAGACGGGTCGTGAGATAGGGGTCTTCACCATAGGTCTCATGACCTCTGCCCCAACGGGGATCACGGAAGATGTTGATGTTGGGAGACCAAAGAGTGAGTCCTTTATAGATGTCTCTGTCGCCGTGAGCGCAGTATTCGTTATATTTTGCTCTTGCTTCTATGGAGATAACGTCCGCAACGTCCTTAAGCATTTCTGTATCGAAGGATGCTGCAAGACCGATAGCCTGTGGGAACATTGTTGCAACACCTGCTCTTGCAACGCCGTGCAAGCCCTCGTTCCACCAGTTATATGCAGGAACGCCCAAGCGTTCAATAGCGGGAGCACCGTATTTAAGCTGTTCGCAGCGTTCCATCAAAGTCATCTTCGAAACAATGTCTTTGGCTCTTGCTTCGGGTGACTGTGTTTTGTCCTTATAAAGTTCCATTATGTCACGTTCCTTTCGTGGTTGATTACAAATCTATTGTACTAAAAATATGGGATAAAAGCAACATAAAAATGAAAATATTTGCTCAAATTCGCGCAAAGCGCTTTATTTGTATGAAAGGATGTGATAAAATATGAAGGATGATTGCGAACATTATGAACAACGAGGATCGGTTTTATAAAGGAGCAAATAAATGAACGAACATGATTTTTTGGTGTATTCTTGTAAAGACAGCATGGATGTTTTGCGTAAAAGATTCAATCAGGGAGAGAGTATATATTGCGCTCATCCCGAACAGGTTTCGATAAGCGAGGCGCTGGTTGACCTTGAATATACTAAATTTGTTTTTGAGCAAGCTTATAGCGGTTACACTTATTTTGATAAGGATAGGTTTGATTCGGCTTTTGATAATATTTCGAAGCATCTTCAAGAAAACACTTCCAACGACAGCATCTCGGTGAATGCGTTGATAGATGTTTTTGCCGATAATTTAAGTTTTATTAAAGACGGACATTTGAGCTTTACCACTTCTGAACATGGGAAAGGGTTCTATAAAAAGCTTCAAACATATGTAAGCGAGCTTATATTAGCCGAATTTGAGGGGAAGCTGTTTGAAGTTTCAACAAAAAAGCCGGTATGTCTGAAAAATGATCATCGTCTTTTCCCCACCGTTCACAATAACAAGCCCGCCTTCCTTATAGGTATAAGAAGCACATCACCGATCGATAGCATTGAAATAGATATTGACGGTGAGATTAAAGAGATTCCTTTACATAAGATCAAAAGCTGCCAGTCTTCTGACGATGTGATCGTGAGAGCGGAATTTGAAGACGGTATTGCTTATGTAGAAAGTTCCACATTTGTCGGCGACTCTCAAAGCGACTTAGACAAGATATATGAAACAGGCAAGGCTTGTCGGGATTATGATAATGTTATTTGGGATATGTCGAACAATTTGGGTGGAAATTCAGACTTTGCAAAGCAATTTCTTAAAGGCTTGAATGGAAAAGTCAGCAGTTCTGACAGAGTTCTTTCGCTGAATTCATCGCTTGTTTACGCAAAGGAATATGGTAATATCAGCGACGTACCATATCATTTTGAGGATATTTCCGCCGACACACAAGAAGATGATGATTTATATAACGGAACACTTCACGTTATCATAAACGATCGGGTCGCTTCATCAGCCGAGAGCGCGATCGCGATGGCGAAGAATTTGAAGAACGTTGTTTTTTATGGCTGTAATTCGCTGGGGATCGGTCGTTTTGGAGATCTGTGCATATATTATCTGCCGAATTCGGGAATCACTCTTTGGCTTCCTCAAAAAGTATTTGAGACCGAAATTGAGGAGTGTGAAGGATTTGAGCCCGATGTTTGGGTAGACAGCGATGATGTCAAATCATATGTAAAAGAGTTAATTGTGAATAGAGGATAATTATTATGAGTAAAAAAATCGCATTTTTAGGTGCAGGCAACATGGGCAGAGCGATCGTTTTCGGAATGCTCGCAAGCGGAAAATACAGCCCTGACAGCATCGTTGCCGCTGACAGATCCGAGGCTTGCAGAAAGCTCCTTGAAGGCCGTGGTGTCAAGACCTTTGAATCTGCCGAGGATGCCGCAAACGGCGCTGACATTATCGTTTTGGCGGTAAAACCAAACGGACTTGAAGCTCTCTCGCAGGAGATCGGCGGTTGCATCAAAAGCGGTGCGATAACCGTTTCAATTTGTGCAGGGAAAACGATCACGGCGCTTGAATCACTGTTCGGCAGTGACAAGAAGATCGTCAGAGTGATGCCCAACACTCCTGCAACAGTCGGAGAAGGTATGAGCGCACTTTGCTCTAATTCAAACGTAACAAGTGATGAGCTCGATGAGGTGAAGGCGATATTCTCATCGTTCGGATATGCCGAGGTCGTCTCAGAAGAGATGATCCACACAGTTATCGGCGTCAGCGGTTCGGGGCCCGCATATGCTTTTATGTTTATCGACGCCATGGCTAAAGCGGGCGTTAAGCACGGCATGAGCGAGGAGCAAGCAAAGAAATTTGCCGCTCAGACCGTTTTGGGCGCCGCAAAAATGGTGCTTGAAAGCGATATAAGCCCCGAACAGCTTAAGATCAACGTTTGCTCTCCCGGCGGAACGACCGTCGAGGCTGTCAAGGTATTCGAGGATTGCGGTCTTTATGAGATCGTGGAAAAGGCGATGGATGCCTGTGTTGATAAGTCGAAGAAAATGAGCGCAGAGTAGCGTCTGCTCAGCGGTTGGCGCCACGCCGAGCCCTGTGGCTATCGCCGCGCGCTCGGCACTCGCGCCAGATCCCCCACCCCTGCAAGCGAAGCTTGCTGCCCCCTCCCCGACGGGGAGGGGGCGCCGCGCCGAAGGCGCGGCGGGGGTGGGGGGTCCCGCCGCAAGTCGCTCCGTGCGCGAAAGCGCGTGGAGCGGTGGCGGCGCTCCTTTTTGCAAGCAAAAACTCCCCTACTTTTCAGTAGAGGAGTTTTCTTATATTATCCCTCAAACTTAAAGGTATCCATGTACCTTAGCTTGAACAGGTTAATGTTGTGAAGTCTGTCGATGCGTACCTTTGTTTCGGGATCAGGCTCGATACCCTCACGGATATATTTATCCAAGGTCTCATATTTGAAGCCCAAATTATCCTCATCCGTCTTGCCGCAAAGGCCGTCAAGCGGCGGCTTTTCAACGAATTTCTCGGGCAATCCCAGCTCTCTTCCGATCGCCTTTACTTCGGCAACCGTGAAGTGAGATATAGCGCCGAAATCGCCTGCGGCATCGCCGTATCTGGTGGAGTATCCGACCCAGTCCTCGCTCAGGTTGCAGGTGTTTGCAACTCTTCCGTTAAAGCTCTGTGAAACGGCATATAAAACTGCCATTCTGACACGGGGGGGAATGTTTGTAACAGTTTGTGTTGACGCCTCAAACCCCAAGGATTCTTTAAGCGCTTCGATAGTCTTACCGACGTTTACTGTGTGAGTCTTAATGCCCAAAAGCTCGCAAAGCTCGATCGAATAATCGATATCGAACTGCTCGCCCTGTGGCATCATAACGCCGATAACTCTGTCACTGCCCAGTGCCTTAACACAAAGTGCGGCAACGACCGAGCTGTCCTTTCCGCCGGAAATACCGATGACGGCATTACAGCCCTTGCCGTTTATTTCAAACCAATCCCGGATCCACTTAATTGTGGCTTCTGTTGCTTTTTTTGCATCGAATTTATACATTCAGATCACCTTAATTTTGCTTTCTGACGATCTTATATTCGTCATATAGCTGATAATAGGGACATTCAAAGTTTGCGCCCGATAAAAACCGATACATCTCATCCTCATCCAAGTTGACAAGGCAAACGTAGCAGTCATAATCGTCATCATAAACATAATTGGCGCATGATTCACAATTTGTAGCCTTTGGCTTTTCCTTTTTTGATGCCACTTTGCTCACCCCAAAATGTATAGAAGAAGTCCCATGTGAAGAATTATGCCGACAACGTTAACAGCCCAAAAATACCAATGCTTCGTCTTGTGTCTGAAGACCTTCATTGCGGCAAAACCGCCGATAGCCCCGCCCAAAAGAGAAAGTCCCAAAAGAGTTTTTTCCTTGGTGCGCCATGCGCCGTCAATAGCCTTTTTCTTGTCTATTCCATAGGCGAAGAAGGTTATTATGCTCATTAAAGCCAAGAACGCAAGATACGCCGACACGGGCATATCGCTTATAATTTCCAAGCCAAGCTCAGCAGTCAGCAAAGCTGTATCAAACATGATCAGCCGTTGATCACAGCCAATGTGTCACGAGCGATGAGAAGCTCTTCGTTGGTGGGAACGACCCAAACCTCAACCTTGGATTCGGGAGTAGAGATCTTGCAGAGCTTGCCGCGGATGGTCTTGTTGAGTTCCTTGTCGAGTTCGATGCCGAAGAAGGACATATCCTCACAAACAGCTTCTCTGACTTCAACGGAGTTTTCACCGATACCGCCGGTGAAGATTACAGCGTCAACGCCGTTCATTGCAGCGGTATAGGAACCGATATACTTCTTGATCTGATACTGCAAAATGTCAGAAGTGAGGATAGCTCTTTCGTTTCCTTCTTCTGCAGCAGCGCAAACGTCACGGTTGTCAGAGCTTACGCCGGAAAGTCCCAAGAAGCCGGACTTCTTGTTCATATATTCGCTCATTTCGTGGGGATCAAAGCCGTGCTTGCCCATTACGTATGTTACGGCAGAGGGGTCGACAGCGCCCGAGCGAGTGCCCATGATGATACCGTCCAAGGGAGTGAAGCCCATTGAGGTGTCAACAGACTTGCCGCCGTTTACTGCAGTGATGGAAGAACCGTTGCCCAAGTGGCAGGAAACGATCTTAAGATCCTTGATGTCCTTGCCCATAGCCTCAGCCAAAGCGCCGGAAACGAATCTGTGAGAGGTGCCGTGGAAGCCGTAACGGCGAACGTGATAATTAAGATAATCTTCATAAGGAAGACCGAAGAGATAAGCTTTTGCGGGCATTGTCTGATGGAAAGCGGTGTCGAATACAACGACCTGTGGGGTTTCCTTGGGCAATACCTTGGAGCAAGCCCAGAGTGCCAAAGCGTGAGGGTGGTTATGAACGGGAGCAAGCTCGGAAAGATCGTCGATCTGTTGGATAACTTCTTCGGTTACAAGGCAAGCCTTGTCAAAGATCTCAGCGCCCTGAACGATTCTGTGACCTACTGCGGAGATCTCGCTCATAGAGTCGATAACCTTGTTTTCACCCGTTGTCAAAACCTCAACAAGCTTTTCGAAAGCTTCGGTGTGAGTGGGGAAATTGCAATCTTCATCATATGCGTAACCGGTTGCGGGAACCTTGTGAGAAACGTGACCGCCGATACCGATTCTGTCACAGTTGCCCTTTGCGATAACAGACTCGTCGTCCATGTTGAGGAGCTGATACTTCAAAGAAGAACTGCCTGCGTTTACTACCAATACCAAATTCATATTTAACATCCTTTCAAGGTTAATTAAAAATTTACCGATAAATTATACTATATATTTCATAGAAAATCAAGTGATTATGCGTTTTTTATATGATAATATATCCTCTTCCCGTAAATCCTTGGTTAAAAACATTTGGATATTATTGAAAACGTTACGCTAATATGGTATACTTGGTACACACTACTGCAGCGGAGGAGACTGTCATGACAAAAGTTAAAGAAAAACCCGTTTATTCGAAAGCATACCTGAGTGCTAAGTACAAGGCATCGACAAATATCTTATTTCTTCTTATTGCCCTTACCGCTGTAAACATAATCTCGTTCCTTACGGGGTACGACCGCTTCTGGATATGCTCTGCAACAGTTCCGTGGGCGACCGTCGTTTTTTCATCAGGTTTTGAAAGCCAGCCTGTGCTTATAGTCGGCATCGCACTTGCCGCCGTAATGCTCATCGGATACCTGATTTTCGCTGTCTTGGGCAAGAAGAATGTGGGCTGGGTCATTACGGCACTCGTTTTCATCATTATTGATACAATTGCGCTCATCGCTCTATATGTATGGATCGGTGATTTCAGCGGTATCCTCGATTTTGCGGGACACGTTTATATAATCTATCATTTAGGAGTTGCTGTCAGCAACGGCATGAAGCTTAAGAACGCACCCGAATTCATTGAAGGGCTTTTGGTCAAAGAAGAACCGATGGAAGAGACCGGGAGCATAAGACTTGCTGACTATGAAGTGAAGTCCAAGAAATGGCTTGATGTTGAATTTGAAAACAAACAGATTGAATTAAGGTGTGTCGACAAGAACTTGGAGCTTGTTATCAACGGATATGTTTACGCTGAATCCAAGCTTGAAAGCAACAAGGATCAAATTCTGTCCGCAGTCGTTGACGGAAGGCTTATCGAAGCCGGCATGACCGCAAGACCCTCCGGCATTTTCATATTAGCAGATAAATGCCCGATCGCAATGAAATAAACTAACAGTAAAGCACCCGCTTAAACAAGCAGGTGCTTTTCGTTTTATTTAGTTATTTCAAACTTTTGTGAAAACTCGCTTATATACTCCCCTTTTTCGTTAAGTGCGAGGTGCAGAAGGCGTGATGAAAGCTCATCGAGAACGGCAAAGCGCTTGGCTTTTTCGCTCATCTGAGAAAGAGAAGCGAGCGATGCCGAAGCCGCAATTTGCGAAGTCCGTTTACATTCGCTCAGGATCTCAGCTCCTCGGCCGTTCATAGCAAGAACTCTCGCATAGGGAACCTCACGCATATCATCTTTTGTGACTCCGAGAGCTGAGAGCATTACAGCTCGGCGGACACGGGCGTGGGTGATATTTTTTGTCTTTACGGAATCATAGAGCTCAGCCAAGGTCGAGGCGTTGCGTGAAGCCTCATACAGTCTCGTTTCGAGCCCCTCGGCATAGGGAACAGCGGCAAGATCCTCTTTACTCATCATCGCAAGGCGGTATAGAATTGCAGATTCGATATTGTTCATATCGGTGACATCTGATCTCGAAAGCGAAAGAGGAGTGAAGCGGCTCGCATCCCCTGACCCACGTATCATCTCACGGATGTGAGATGCACAAGCGAAGTGAGAGCGGAATTCGTTTGAATCGTGAGGAGCGGTGCGCTTGACAGTAAAAGGGGTTATCCCCTTCCCCTTCAGCGCACGAAGATATTCGATCGCAAGAGTGTTGTTCGCACCGCTTAGAAGCTCGGCTGCATCATCGCCCAAAAGTGAGGATATTGCCTGTGGGTATGTCAAGCCTTCGGACATTTTTGACTTGATATCACTTTCACGAAGCGAGTCGATTTTCTCTGTCAGAGCGATCAGCTCTTGTTCATCTCCCGATTCGGAGCCGAAGGACAAAACGTCCACACAACCCAAGCGTGAAAGAATTTCGACACCTGCTTTGGCAAAATCGGGAGCAGTTCCCAAACAAAACGGAACGGGAAGCTCTATCACCAAGTCGGCTCCGCCCGTAATCGCGGCTTTTGCACGCTTGTGCTTGTCGATAAGTGCGATCTCGCCGCGCTGAACGCAGTTACCGCTCATAACGCAAACGATGTGCGAGGCTCCTGCTTCACGGGTCTTTGATATTTGATATGCATGACCGTTATGGAAGGGGTTATATTCGGCGATGATGCCTGCAACTGTCATTTTTGTTCACTCCTTGGGTTAGGTTTGAGCCGTCGGCTGCGGAAGGCGAGCGTGCGCCCGAAGGGCGCAGGGCGAGCATCCGCGGACGGTGGCGTGGTTTGGGCGGGCGCCCGTTGCCGATCCTCACACGCCGCTTTTGAAAAAAGCGGCGGCTCG
The DNA here is from genome assembly GCA_964650705.1 of uncultured Oscillospiraceae bacterium. Classification (GTDB taxonomy): domain Bacteria; phylum Bacillota; class Clostridia; order Oscillospirales; family Ruminococcaceae; genus Faeciplasma. The sequence goes on along the minus strand of CAZYUJ010000001.1, from coordinate 50,028 downwards.
GCTTCGCCTGCGGACTGCCCGCCGAAGCGGTTACTCCAAATTACGGATATAATTGAAAATATAAAGCTGAGCGATGCCCTCCGAGCCAAAAGTACATTCGGGCAAGCCGTTCGGATAATAGTTTTCCATGGCACGCTTTATCCAAACGTCAACGGGATATGCATCTATCTTATGCATTCCGTAAAGCATAACGCAATCGGCGACCTTCGGGCCGACACCCTTTATCTTCATAAGCTCCTGTCTCGCTTCGTCAAGAGGGAGCTTGCGGCATCTTTCAAGATCTACCTCACCGTTTGCGACTTTTTGTGCGGCATCAATGACATATTTCGCTCTGAATCCCGAGCGCAAAAACTCAAGACTCTCCGGCGTTTCTTTAGCGAGCGTCTGGGCATCCGGGAAGCAACCGTAATGCTCCGCAAGCCTTTTTATGATCCCTTTGATCCGAGGGATGTTATTATTTGACGAGAAGATATATGATATGAGTGATTCCCAAGCGTCCTGCCTTAAAAGTCGGATACCTTTGGAATAGTCACAAGCCTTTAGAAGAGTTTCGTCACAGGAATACAAGCGCTTATATTCCCCGTAATCGGTTTCAAGATCGAAATAGTTCGCCCAAACGCCTAGGAAAGTCTCCTCGGAAGTATCTTTGAATATAAACTCGCCGTCACTCCCGCTTACAGTGAGCGGAGTGTCGAGATAGAATCCCGAATATGTATTCTCACCGATAAGCTCCCAACGAAAAGCCTGACCGCAGTCGAGCGTTTCACTCAGTATCAAATCAGGCTGATATAAAATAATATCGTCGCCCAAAACTTTATAATTCATAAAATCCTCCGAAATTCTACTTGTAAAAACAATATAAATCAATTATACTTATAATATAACAATTTTGCAACACAAAAACGGAGGGATAATTTTGAGAGAAAGCATTTTAACCATTCCGATAAGTGAGATCTTCGAGCCGAAGTGCGGCTGCCCTATCTGTACGATGAGAAACACGCTTGAAAATCACACCACAGAATATATTATGGGTGCGGCGATGATGGAGCCTGACGTTCGAATCGAGACAAACAGACTCGGCTTCTGTAAGACCCACTATGACCAGTTATTGAAGCAAAAGAACCGCCTTTCGCTGGCGCTGATGCTTCAGACAAGGCTTGAGACCGTCAAGCGTGAGGTGTTCTCGAAAAAGGGACTTTTGGAGCCGAGAGGCAAAAAGCTCAAGGCGCTTTCCGACCACAACTCAAGCTGTTTCGTTTGTTCAAAGGTCGATTGGGCGATGGAACGATTGATGGTGACGGTTTTTGATATGTACGAAAACTCTGAGGATTTCAGACGTTTGTTTGCTGAGCAGGAATATATCTGTATGCCTCACTGTGAGATGCTGACAGAGCTCGCAAAGACAAAGCTGAACAAAAAGTATCAAGCAATGTTCACCGACGTTTGCACAGATCTTGCCGGAAAGCAGATCGCACTTTTATATGACGATGTGTCCCACTTCTGTTCGATGTTCGATTATCGCAACAATTCTCCCGATGCCGATTGGGGCAATTCGCGTGATTCGATAGAACGTGCCATTAAATTCCTCACATCGAGAGAATAGTATTTATGCATCAAATGCATAAGTGTCCGCAAAAACGGACATTTAAAATTTAAGACCTCGCAGATCAGCCGTTTGTGACCGATTTTTCGGTTTTCCAAGCGGCTGATTTCATTTTTTCGCATTTCGAAAAACGACGGTTTTGCGAGGTTTGTGCCTTGTGAATTTAGTCCAAAAAATCGAAATCAGTCGATTTTTGTGAATACAGGGATTATACTGTCGGTAAAGTTGGAATTTTGTGTGCGGTTAAAAGACAAATGCTGAAAAATCGCGGTTTTGTTAACTTATCAACTGAGTTTTTAACATTTTAAACTTCGAATTTGAATCCTTTTCAACACTTTCAACAGCGTTTTCAACATCTGTGTTGAAAACCGACATTACAGCTTGTATATTTTTTCTCTCAAAGACCAATAATCTGATGTGAATATTTGAAAATATGAAGCTGAAATGAGGAAGATATATCATGCTAAAAGGAGTTACAAAAAGGACCATCGAGATCAAGAGCCCGGAAAACAAATATTTCGAAGGAGCTTTGTTGTTTATCCGTCCGAATGCCGCAAAAAGCGGAGCCTTCGCCAAGCAGGAAGCAAGCAAGTTTTTGAACGATTTCGGAGGATTTGACAACAAACAGGTTCGCAAGATGAGGCTGTTGATAACCGCCCTGCTCATCGCATTGGGGGTCTGCATTGCGGCGCTCATTATTATGTTGATTCTTTTCACAAAAACTGTGCTCTGATTTTGTCAATAATTCGAGAAAAAAAGTCTTTTCAAAAAGCACAATATGTGGTATACTATTAACTGTATAAGTATAATATTTGACATTAAAGGATATTGAGCATGGAAAAACGACCTTATAAAAAGTTTAACAATACAAAGCCCGAGGATCAAAAGCCGAAAAGAGAGCCTTTGCACACAGAAGAAGAGGATAATTCCAATCTCATCATCGGCAGAAATCCTGTTATCGAAGCCCTCAAGGCTGACAAGCTAATCGACACGATCTTCGTTAACCGCGAAGGCGGCGGATCGCTTTCTCTTATAATCAAGATGGCGAAGGAAAAGGAGATCGTCGTCAAGGAAGTGAGCGAGCAAAAGCTCTCGAACATGACGAGCGGCGCACATCAGGGCGTTATCGCGATGGGAGCTTGTGCTGAGTATGTTGAGATCGAGGATATCTTGGCTCTTGCGAAGGAAAGAAACGAGGACCCGTTCATTATAATCTGTGATGAGATCGAAGATCCGCACAATTTGGGTGCTATCATCAGAACCGCCGAAAGCGCCGGAGCTCACGGGATCATCATTCCGAAAAGAAGAAGCGCTTCGCTTAATCACACGGTATTCAAGACCTCGGCAGGTGCGGCAAGCTGGCTGCCCGTGGCAAGAGTTCCGAACATAGCCTCGGCTATCGAGGAGCTTAAGCAAAACGGCGTCTGGATATACGGCACCGACGCATCGGGTGAGGACTATAATAAAGCTAACCTTACGGGGCCGATCGGATTGGTCATCGGATCAGAAGGCTTCGGAATGGGAAGGCTTATCTCAAGCAAATGCGATTTTATGCTGAAGCTTCCTATGAAAGGAAAGATAACCTCGCTGAACGCTTCTGTTGCCGCAGGAATTTTCATGTACGAGATCGTTAGACAGCGCGACCTGAAGAAATGATCATATACACAACTTAACCACAAAGTCACGGAAGGTAATTAGAAATGGCTGATAAGAATCTATCTATTGAAGACATTTTGAACGAATACGCAAATAAGTCCTCCGCCACGACTGCGGACGTTGACAATGACACTATCGACATTGACGGACTGATAATGTCTGTTTCGGGCGGAATGGCGGCTGCTCCGCAGAAGACCGAGATGATCGAGGATGTTTTGGAGATCGGCGACAACAGCTTTGTTTTCGACCCCGAAGAGCTCGAGGAGACTGTTCCTGAGCCCGAAAAAGACGTCAAGCTTGCTTTTACGTCTGTTCCCGAGCCTTCTGTCAAGGAAACGGCCGTCACAGAAGCTCCGAAGGATATTCCCGAGCTCAGACAGGGAAGATCCACGGCTCAGGGGACCTCGGCGATCGACAAGATCCTATCCTCAAAAGCAGAGTCAAAGACTATGCACATCGAGGTCCCGAAGGAAGAGAAAAAGGAATCGAAGCCGGAACCCGAAAAGCCTCTTGACAGCGCACGCATCAAGCCGATGAGCGAGAACGCTTCGAACACCGCTATGCTTGAAGGTCTCAAAAAGCTGAAGCAGGAGCGCGGCGCTCCGAAGGTCACAGCGAAGATCCCGCCTGTCAACCGAGCATCTATTGATGACGTTGAGCTTGATATCGGACAGAAGGTGATTCCCAACACCGAGATCGGGCTGGATGAAAACGCTACCGAAGAAGAGCGTTTGGCTTTCTTGAATGCGAAGCGCCGTGAGCGTGTCAAGCAGTTCGTCATCAGCAGCGAAGAAGAGGAAGCTCCCGACAAAAACGCTGTTGCAGATTTCAACTCCTTCGAGCAGGCAAGCGACATGGCAAAGAGCATTGCTTCGTTAAAGGGCAGCCTGGTCGTCAGAGCGTGTGTTTTGTTTATAACCGCACTCATCAGCGGATACATAACACTTGCAAACGACCTCAAATTGCCGCTTGTTTCCTTCCTTTCCCGTGCTGAAAATTCGGGAACGGCATATTTATTCGTTAACGTCGTTTTGGGTCTTGCCGCCTGCTTTGTTTCCTATACGGTAATATCCGTCGGACTCAAAAAGCTGTTCACACTCAAAGCTGACAGCGACAGCTTGGCAACGGTTTCCGTTTTGTTCTCGATGATAACCGGGATCCTGCTTTTGACTAATTCCGAGCCCGTTCAGCTCCAACAGGTACAGCTATACATAAGCGTATCGATTTTGGGACTTTTGATAAACACCATCGGCAAGCTTCTTATAGTAACAAGAACCGAACGCAACTTCAGATATGTTTCGGGCGGTTATTCAAAATATGCCGCAATGCATATTGATGATGAGGAAATCGCAAACAAGTTTACAAAGGGCGCTTTGAGCGACTTCCCCTCCCTCTCCACAGCAAGAAAGACCGAATTTGTCAGCGACTTTATCAAAAACAGCTATTCCGCAGACCTTACAGACGGCTTCTGTAAATACTTTGTTCCGATAATAACCGTTGTTTCGGTCATCGTCGGCGTTATCGCTTCGTTCGTTCACCCCGAAGCCATTTCAACAACACAGCTCAAGCTGTTCTATGCAATGAGCTGTGCGAGCGGAACACTTGCAATGTGTTCCTCTGTGGGAATGATGCTTGTAACAAACATTCCTTTGGCAAAGGCTTCAAAGAAATATTTACAGTCAAGTGCTGTGATGCTCGGATATTCTGCTGTTGACAAGTTCGCAGACACAAACTCCGTTCTTATCGACGCTGTTGACCTCTTCCCTGACGGAATGGTGGACATCGTCAACATCAAGCCTGCGAAAAAAGTTCCTATCGAAGAAGGCATTTTATACGCCGCATCCCTTTGCTGTCAGACGGAAAGCATCGTTAAGTCTGCGTTCTATAAGATGATCAAGGGAAAGACGGAAATGCTCTATCCCGTTGAGAGTTATATTTATGAGGACGGCTTGGGACTTTCGGGCTGGATCCAGAATAAGCGTGTGCTGTTTGGTAACCGTGCGCTGATGGAGAGCCACTCGATCGAAGGTCTTCCCACTCTTGAAAAAGAAGAGCAGTATAAAAAGGAAGCTTCCAACCTTTTGTACTTGTCTATCGGCGGAAGCTTGGCAATGCTCTTTATCGTTCAGATAAGAGCGTCGGTATCCGTCAAGCGTGCATTAAAGGATCTTGAGAAACAAAACATCACCGTGATTTTGCGTTCTGTTGACTCGGTTTTGAGCATCACAAGGCTTGCCGAAATGTTTGAGGTAAGTCCGAATATGTTCAAGCTCCTGCCGTTCAGATTCCACGCCGATTATGACGCTCAGACCTCTTATATTTCAAAGATGTCTTCGCCCATGATCTATTCGGGACATTTTGCATCGCTTGCAATGCTTCTTTCGGGAACCAAGAAGCTTCTCAAATCCGCAACCGTCGGTGTTGCCATTCAAACACTTTCGGCGATTTTGGGCGTTATCTTGGCGGTCATCATGACACTTGTCGGAACCTTCTCGGGAGCGTTGACAGGAACAGTCGTGCTTTTATATAACCTTTTGTTCGCTGTTGTAACCGCAATAGTTCAGTCGATATCAAAAACCTGATAATTATTAAAGCGGCAGAGGTTGGGCTCTGCCGCTTTTTGTTATATGGGGCGCAGGCGGCGAAGAAGCGGCGCACCGCCCTTTAGGGGCGAGGGCGTCAGGGCGAAGCCGGCGCGCCGTGCAATAAAACGGGATGAAAAGTTGTATTATATATAAAGACCTCAAAGGAGCTGACAAAAATGAGAAAGATATTCATAATTTTTCTGTCACTTATAATGATCATTTCGCTTGTAGGTTGCAATGAAAGCGTCGAACCCGATACACCGCCCGTATCTGAAGACGGCACAATAGTCGATTCGTCGCCGTCAGCCGTCAGAATGATCCTCTCCTCACTCCCCGATAAGGGATATACGATTGCTGATATTCGTACAGAGGAAGTCGATGAAGACCGCTTCATCCACAAGGTTGAGCAGTATTATATCATCGACCTTGAAAACGGCGACTCTGTATATGTTTATGTCTTCGGATCAGAAGAAAAGGCACAGGAACACGCTGAATGCTACAACGAAGACGGCTCGGGATATAACGCACCGAACATCAGCGTGATAATCGACTATATCGCACCCGTCAGAATGTGGCTATATGAAGAGTGCGTTATTGAATATGCTCAGGACCAAAACGAGCTTTATCTTCCCTTGTGCCGGCTTTTTGGCACACCGTTTGTGGGAAAGACCGATATTCTGGAGATCATCAAGACCTCGGACATTCAATACATCCGCACAGATCATCAAGGCGGCGAGTTTGTGAACAACTCGGTCACAATGATCAAAAGCGCTAACGAGCTTGCCGAGTATTATGAAGCCAACAAAGAGATCTTTGATCTTGAGCGCGAAGAGGTTGTATATTCAGACACGACCGTCGGCTTTTTGGATGCCATTGACACCTACACCGCAGAGTGGTTTGAGACTCACGACCTCGTCCTTGTTGTTTTGGGTGAGGGCAGCGGCTCTATTCGCCACAAGATAACCTCGGTGACTATCAGAAATTATGATCTTGAGACGTTTATCGAAGAGGATTTTGCGATGCAGATCAACGTGCAAAAGCTTGTGCCGGAAGCAGGAACCTGTGATGAAGCGGTATGGCACGTGATGATCGGGCTTCCGAAGCGTGATTATCCCGCTAATATAGGAGTAGGGATGAACGAGCTTTGGGATACCGATTTTGGGTGGATGATGGAGGAAACGACCTCTGAAACCGATGCCGAAGAACAATCCCTAACATACTTCCCCTGCGGAATGCTCGCCGTACAGGTTGACGGGTTGTGGGGATACATCGACACAAGCGGAGAATTTGTGATCAAGCCACAGTACGACGCCGCTATGCCATTTGCTTCAAACGGACTTGCGTGCATCTGTATAAACGACGAATTCGGTTACATAAATGCAAAAGGCGAAATTGTCATTGAACCGCAATATGATCTGGCATATGACTTCGAGGAATGTGGACTCGCCACCGTATACGTTGACAAGAAATTCGGATTCATCAACGGCGAGGGAGAGTATGTGTTCGAGCCGACGTTCAGCTGGGTATCAGGTGCTTACGATGCATCAGGGACTTTTAGCAAACAAGGAATTGCATGCGTAAGGCTTGGTGATTATCCTGACGCTAAATTTGCTTTCGTTGACGCAAACGGCAACTATGTTACAGAACCGATATTTGACAGCGCCCGCAGCTTTGCAGACAACGGACTTGCAGCGGTTAAAGTTGACGGTATGTGGGGATATATTAACACAAACGGCGAGTTTGTTATCGAGCCAAAGACATACAGTCAAGTGGGTGACTTTATGTCCAATGGACTGGCGCTTGTTTGCACCGGCCCCGGAGGGTACGGATATATAGACGAAAGCGGGGAATATGTGATCGAGCCGAAGCTTTTGGATGCCGGTGACTTCGACGAGAACGGATTGGCAATAGTTAAAGAACTCAAAATGACTGACCGCGGTTACGGAGTGATCGACTCGAAAGGCAGCTACGTTATAGAGCCTAAATTCGATTTTGATTTCATCTTTAGCTTTGCGGATAACGGACTTGCCGTCGCAAAGGTCAACGGGAAAGCCGGTTATATAAATATGGAAGGCGAATTTGTTATCGAGCCCATATTCTACTCTGCAGGCGATTTTGTTAACGGACTTGCACGTGTCAGCGATGCCGCCGGTACAGGTTATATCAACGCGAGGGGCGAATACGTGATCGAGCCGAGAGAAGACATATATTATGCATACCCATTTGATGACGACGGATATGCCGTTATCAGAGGAGACGAGAATTGGACGGTTATTAACAGAAGCGGCGAGACTTTATTTGGCCCGTGTGATTGGATCAACTGTAATTCCGAGCTTTGGTTTAAGCGAAACTATGAATCTATGTTTGAGCCTGAATAGAAAACAAAAGCGGGCCTGTGTGCCCGCTTTTTCCGACATCATCCGCATTGACAAGCATCTTAAAAAATAGTATAATCTATTCTGCACTGATGCGAAAGGAAGTGACCTGTGTGGCAGATTCAAAGAAAAATTCAAACAGAATAATCTCGGAAAACCGCCAGGCGAGGCACGACTATTTCGTTTTAGAAGCCCTTGAAACAGGCATCGAGCTTGTCGGAACAGAGGTCAAGTCGATGCGTGTGAACGGCGCAAACCTCAAGGACAGCTGGTGTGAGATCTCCGAGGGCGAGCTTTTTGTTAACGGAATGCACGTTTCTCCTTATGAAAAGGGCAACATCTTCAACCGTGACTCCAGAAGAGTGAGACGGCTTTTGGCACACAAATCCGAGATCCGAAGACTTTATGATAAGGTCAGACAGGAGGGGCTGACGCTCATCCCTCTGAAGCTTTATTTTAAGGGATCGAGGGTCAAGGTCGAGGTAGGTCTGTGCAAGGGTAAAAAGCTCTATGACAAGCGAGACGATATGGCAAAGCGCCAGTCTCAGCGAGATATCGAAAGAGCGCTGAAGGAGAGGAATCAGTGATCAGCGCAAGAATGGGGGCGTAAAGGTTTCGACGGGGATCCTAAGGACGAATAAGCGAGTAGAGGAAGGCGTCAATCTCTTTAAACGGCGCAACTTTAAATTTTAAACGACAACAATAGTTTAGAATTGGCTGCTGCTTAATAGCGGCCCGTCCTGCCGATGAGGACCACGGCATCGGTTTGGGCGTCGACCAGTGGTGAACGTTGCGTGCCTATGCCCGTAAGCACGCAATGAATTACGGGATACCAAGTGCTCAAGTCTGCTTACCGACGTGACACGAGGGAACGCAAAAGATAAGCTACACTCGTAGAAAGTTTTTCTAAGGGGTTTTCGGACACGGGTTCGATTCCCGTCGCCTCCACCAAATGAAAAGGACACCGAAAGGTGTCTTTTTTGTTTGGTTGGGTGTTCGTTAATTGGACACGCAAGTTGCGACATAACGACTCACGTTTATCGTCTGTATGTCGCAACTTATGCAGTTTTCCGAGCTTGCGCGGAATACTGCTGGGTTCAGATTCCCGTCGCCTCCACCATTCCAGACCACCATTTGATGAAAATCAAGTGGTGGTCTTTTCTCATTTTCAAAGGAATGTACTTTACCTGTAAAACCGAGGATATAAAAAACATTGAGGGCTATGGTGACATAGCCCTCAAACACATCTACTCTATCCACAAATATCTCGAACAACTTTTTGAGTTCTTCGTCAGCCTCACAGTTTCTTACACTATCACGCATTCTCTTAAATGCTTCAAATGCTGTATATCTCTTAAGTATTTTTCAATTGTTGCAGAACTCTTTTCGCTTTCTCTCATATCATCTTCAAACTCCTGCAGCAAATTAGCAGTTATTGCTCGTTTTCCCATAAAAAATCCTCCGTATACGGTTTTTAATATGTTGAGCTGAACTTTTTGCTCACATAATAAGTAATACGAGATTATTGAACAGATTTCAAGCATGGCTACTAGATTTGCATCACAGAATGATAAAAAAGACTCCTAATCCTGAGATTAGGAGTCTTTCTTATGGTTGCGGGAGAAACGAAACTCGCTTCGCTCGTGTTATTCGGACATTTGAACAATTTTGCGCCCGTATTTTGTTTAATGTGCAAGATATCGAAGCACTCAATCCGCAGATCCTTGCGAATTTGCGGCCCTGCGTCGGTCACTCTCATCAAAAGAAAAATACCCCAGCCTCGCCCCTGCTTTAACCGTTTGATATATTGAGATTGGTATAACTATTAATTTTTACTTTTTGCAATATGCAACTCCATCAACCTGAAATTGCAGACCATCGTTTCCGCCCTTATGGGCAAATTCGGTCTGGATGGACTTGCGCACAGGATACCTACCGTTGAACCGCTCTTTAATGACCTTTTCCATGACCGGGATATTCCAAACATCTCTAAAAAGACAATCCATTTGAACCACATCGTCCAGAGTAAGCCCAACGAGTGCCAGTTTTCTCTCCATATCGTCAAATGCACCGTTGATTTGTTCTTCAATCGTACCGCCCACATTTCCGACACAGTAGCCAAGGAAGCAAAAATCCCCCGCCTTGATGATACCCGTATGTGCCCAATCTTCGTTAATATCGTGTCTTTCAATCATGTTTGTATCCTCCTGAATTATTTGAATAACACAATTATAGCACATATGTTCGAAAAGTCAAATGGTTTTACGAATTCAAGTTCATTAAACTGATCCTGTCACAGATATGGCGAATTTTCAATATCACGCTTTGCTCAGGCGCAAAAAAAGCAGGGGTTTCGCCCCTGCTTTAACTGTTTGATATTTGGGATTGATAGAACTATGATTTTGGTATTACAAAACAAGGATTTCTCCATCCTTACAAATTTGCCACTGCTTACCGTCCTTAATCATGTATGCTTCTCCGTAGAGAGTAGATTTTCCATCGGCAATCAATATATAACTGCCATCATTCAATGCAATTATTTCATGACCGATACTATCTGCAAAAGTGATATCTTCGATTAACCGCAGGCCGTCCAAGTAGTCATCTTTAAGGCTTTGGAAATGAGGGAAAACATTAATATCGGTCAATCCAAGGCCCGTAATCCACCGCTTATAAGATGGGTCAATTGCTTCGCCCTCAAGTTCCGGACCGGCATATACGTTATCTGCACAGTTCATAGAGCCTGCGCTCCATGCAACAATGATACCTTGATAGTCCCGTAGCCGTTCTCTTAAACAGAGTTGTTCCATAAACTTGTTTTGTGTAGGCACATGACCGCCTGCCAAAACAAGAACGTCAACACTATCTAAGTTGTCAACAGCATTTGGATTTCTACCGTCACACTTGTCGATATGGGAGATGCTTAACCCGCTCATAGGGAAAGACTCCCTTAGGCAAGCACAAACACTATCGTTCTTGTTGTAGTCAAACGGGTCGGCACAAATAATAAGTACATTTGCATCCTGTTTCCAAATTGATTTAAGGCTATCTAACAAGCCATTACGCTGAATTAATATGGAGGGTACTCGTGTTCCGTTTACCTTGCTTGAACCACCAAGTGAACTTGTTAGCATTACCGTAATAATACATCATCTCCGTTAAATTTTCGTTCATCAAACTGATCATATCACAGCTATACTGTTTTTCGATCTTACGGTATTGACGCTAAGGCGGATCAATTCCAAGCAAGATCCCCTGTGAGAAGGATCACTTTCTCCTTTGAAACAGTCAATACACCGCTTTGTATATGACCGATCTTTTCGCTTCCGTCTTCAAGCTCGATTTTGCAATCGCAGGGCTTGACGTAAGAGACGAACGGAATATGTCCTGCCATAACGGCAAGATCGCCCTCTGTTCCGCGCACGCATAGCTTTACGACGTCGCCGCTGAACAGATCACCCTCTGGAGAAGATATCTTAAGCAAATAAGATCTCATCTTGCCACCTTCTTCGCCTTCTCTACGGCTTCATCAATGGTACCGACAAACAAGAAAGCAGATTCGGGCAGATCGTCGTGCTTGCCCTCAATGATCTCCTTAAAACCGCGAATGGTTTCGCTAAGAGGGACGTAAGCTCCGGGGATGCCTGTAAACTTCTCGGAAACATCGAAGGGCTGAGAAAGGAATCTTTGAATCTTTCTTGCTCTTTGGACTAAGAGCTTATCCTCATCGGAGAGTTCATCCATACCCATGATAGCAATAATGTCCATTAATTCTTTATATCTTTGCAATATACGCTGAACCTCACGAGCTACTGAGTAATGCTCTTCACCGAGTATGTCGGGAGAAAGGATACGGCTTGTAGATTCAAGCGGATCGACCGCAGGGTAAATACCCTGTGACGAAATACTTCTCGAAAGTACGGTCGTAGCATCCAAGTGAGCAAACGTAGTAGCAGGAGCAGGGTCGGTCAAGTCGTCCGCGGGAACGTATACAGCCTGGATCGAGGTGATGGAGCCTTTTTTCGTAGACGTAATGCGTTCCTGAAGATCACCCATTTCAGTCGCAAGAGTAGGCTGATAACCAACCGCACTGGGCATACGTCCCAGCAGAGCGGAGACCTCGCTGCCTGCTTGAGTGAATCGGAAGATGTTATCAATGAACAAAAGGACGTCTTGATTCTCTTCATCTCGGAAGTATTCAGCCATTGTAAGTCCCGAAAGAGCAACTCTCATTCTTGCTCCCGGAGGTTCGTTCATCTGGCCGTATACCAACGTGGTGTTGGCTAAAACGCCCGATTCCTTCATTTCGTTATAAAGGTCGTTTCCTTCACGGGTACGCTCTCCGACACCTGTGAAAACAGAAAGACCGCCGTGCTGTTTTGCGATATTGTTGATCAATTCCATGATCAAGACGGTTTTTCCGACGCCTGCACCGCCGAACAAGCCGACCTTTCCGCCCTTTGAATAAGGACAGATAAGATCGATTACCTTGATTCCCGTTTCGAGAACCTCAGTCGAGGTTGAGAGCTCGCTATAGCTTGGCGCAGCTCTGTGAATATTCCAGTGATCAACATTATGATCAAAAGGTTGATTATCAACTACGTCACCCAGGACGTTGAAGATTCTGCCCAGCGTAGATCTTCCGACAGGTACGCTGATAGTCTTTCCGGTATCGGTTACGGGAGTTCCTCTCTTGAGGCCGTCGGTAGAGGACATAGCGATACAGCGAACAATATTATCGCCAATGTGCTGAGCTACCTCGACTGTGAGAGTTTTTTCTCCGTTTTGCATTGTCAGCGCATTGTATATGGAAGGCAGAAATCCTTCTTCGAAGGTGACGTCAACGACAGGTCCCATGACCTGTGAAACGATTCCCTTTGCTATTTTTGACATATTAATTTCTTCTTTCTTTAATTATATACCGCTTCCTGCAACGATTTCGGTTATCTCTTGTGTGATCGCACCCTGTCTTGCGCGGTTATATTCAAGTCCGAGACGATCTATCATTTCCTGTGCGTTCTTTCCGGCGCTGTCCATAGCAACACGCCGTGCCGCAACCTCACACGCAAAGCTTTCCTTTACACAAGAGATGATCATACCTGCTATATACTCAGGAATGACCGCATTCAGCACGGTGAGCTCATCCGGCTCAAAAACGGCATTGCTTGCTTTGTCTTTGGAGCCTTCCGACAGCGGCAAAAGCCACTTTACATAGGCATCCTGTGACATTAATGAATGATATTTTGTGCAGACGATCCCGAATCTGTCGAATTTTTCGTCAACAAAATCTCGGCAAATATCGTTTGCAAGGGTCATTGCATCTGAATATGAATAGTTTTCGGCACGTACAAGCGTTTCTCCGAATCGCTCACAGGCTCTTTTTCCGATGGGAATGATTTTTGCGTCGGGATATTCTCTTAACAAGCGGAAAATATTTGCGTTATATCCGCCCGCAAGTCCGCGATCTCCCGCAATAACGATCAAGCACGTTCTGTTTTCTCCCCGAACCGACATATACGGAGTTTTTTTGCATTCATCGTATGCCGTCAAAAGAGAAATGGTCTCCTCAAGTGCATTTGCATACTCTTTCCCCTTATTCATGGAATCGGTAGCTCTGCGGATCTTGGATGACGCAACGAGCCCCATCGCTTTTGTCAGGTGAAGCGTAGAATCTACGCTTTTTATTCGAGTCCGCAATTGTTTTATATCAGCACCCATGATATTACCTCTTCATCTCTTGAAGTGCTTTTTCGAGTTCTTCTATATCTCCGTCATCCCAGCTTCCTGCTTCAACACGTTCAAGCAAGCTTGAATACTTGTTTTCGAGCAGTTCGTAAAGACGCTCTTCATAGTTCTTCACTTCCTTAACGGGAGTATCATTAAGGAACCCGTTTATTACAGCGTAAACGATAGCTACCTGACAGCCTACACGGATAGGTGCGTTTCTTCCCTGCTTGAGGACTTCAACGATCCTCTCGCCGAGAGCGAGTCTTGCTTTGGTGTCTGCATCAAGATCGCTTCCGAACTGTGCAAAGGACTGTAGCTCACGGTATTGAGAATAAAGCAGCTTAAGCTCGCCGGATACTTTCTTCATTCCCTTAAGCTGTGCCGATCCTCCGACACGGCTGACGGAAATACCGGGGTTGATGGCGGGCATAACACCTGCGTGGAACAATTCGGTCTCAAGGAAGATCTGGCCGTCGGTAATAGATATTACGTTTGTGGGAATATAAGCCGAGACGTCGCCGGCTTGTGTTTCGATCAAGGGGAGCGCTGTAATAGATCCTCCCCCGTATTCGGGAGCTACACACGCCGCGCGCTCAAGCAATCTTGAATGAAGATAGAATACGTCACCGGGATAAGCCTCTCGTCCGGGGGGACGGCGGATCAAAAGCGACAAAGCACGGTATGCAACAGCGTGCTTGGAAAGATCATCATATATAATGAGTACGTCCTTTCCTTGCTCACGGAAGTATTCCGCCATAGCGCAGCCGGAATAGGGCGCAACATACTGAAGCGGGGCTGATTCCGAAGCGGATGCGGATACGATGATCGTGTATTCCATAGCGCCGTTAGCGGCAAGCTCGTTTGCGAGCTGAACGACGGAGCTGTTCTTTTGGCCTATTGCAACATAAATACAGATAACGTCTGTATTCTTCTGATTAATGATAGTATCTATAGCGATCTCGGTTTTTCCCGTCTGTCTGTCACCGATGATCAACTCACGCTGACCTCTTCCTATGGGGATCATGCTGTCAATTGCCTTTATACCCGTCTGAAGAGGGACGGACACGCTTTTTCTTTCAATGATACCGGGAGCTTCCGATTCGATCGGGCGGGTCTTGTTAGTTATGATCGGGCCTTTTCCGTCAATGGGCGCACCGAGAGCGTTTACGACACGTCCGAGCATTGCCTCACCGACAGGGACCGACAAAACCTTTCCCGTTCTCTTTACGGAAGAACCCTCCTTGATACTGTTTGTGTCTGACAGTAATGCGACTGAAACGGTTTCCGTCTCCAAATTCTGAGCCATGCCGAAGCTTCCGTCCTCAAATTCGAGGAGCTCACTCGCCATGCACTCGCGAAGGCCGTAAACTCGTGCAATACCGTCACCGACCAAAATTACAGTACCCGTTTCCTTCATCTCAATTTTGGATTTATAATTTTTAATTTGTTCTTTAATTACGCTGCTGATCTCTTCCGGTCTTGTGCTCATGTATTCATCACTTCCTTTACCTCATGTAAGCGATGGCGCAAACTGCCGTCCATAACCTTGCCATCTACCTCAATGATCAGACCGCCGAGCAAAGCCTCATCGATGAAATATTCAGCGTGAACCTTGCCCTTTTCCATTAATTCAAGTCTGTTTATCAATTTTTGTTTTTCTGTATCTGTAAGCTCAACTGCGCTTGTTATCTTTACGTTGGAAATATGCGCCGAAGCATCAAGAAGCGCTTTGTATTCATCCGCGGATTCCATGAAATATTGAATTCTGCCCTTTTCACAGAGGAGCTTCAAATATGACACAACATATTCGGGAACTCTGTTTGAAAAGGCTTCATCAATAAAACACAGACGCTCCTTCAGCGAAATGCCGGGAGAAGACAGAAGCTCTGTATATTGAGGATCTTCAAGAAAAGTCTTTTTAATGCTTTCCAAAGCCTCAGCATAGGTCTTTTGCTCGTTTTTCTCACAGGCAAGCATAAAAAGAGCCGTTCCGTACTCCTTAGCGATCTCATTCATTGCCGTCACCTATCTTCTCGATGAAGGAATCGATCAGAGCACGATGATCCTCGGTATTGATCTCACGTTCAAGCATTTTTTCTGTGAGAGCGCCGGAAACCTCAACGATCTCACGCTTGATACCGTCTGTTGCCTTTTGGCGTTCAAGCTCCGCTTCGTTTTGCGCTACGCGGATGATTCCGTCGGCACGTTCTTTAGCCTCAGCTATCATCTTGTCGCCGCGATATTTTGCGTTTTCCGTTGCGCTCTGTAAAATATTATCTGCTTGAGCATCAGCCTCAGAAAGCTTTTCCTCCCAGACCCTGCGGTTCTCGTTTGCTTGAAGCTCGGCGTTTTCTGCCGCTTCATACTGCTCGTCGAGCTCCTTTTGGCGCTGTGCCAGCATATTTTTCACAGGCTTAAAAAGAAACTTTTTAATTATCAAAAACAGTAAAAAAAGATTTATAAGAGAGATCAATATCTGCCACAGATTGACAGAAATGACTTCCAAAGTTTGCATATCTGTTCTCCTTAATTATCCTAATGCTTTTGAAAGAATGTTTATAAATATATTAGGAGCAACAAAGATCAAAAGGATAGCAATAACGAGCGAATAAATACCGGTGGTTTCCGAAATTGCACAACCCATGATCATGGTGGAAGTTACTGCGCCCTTGCTTTCGGGCTGACGTCCGATAGCTTCACACGCTTTTGCTACAGCGTTACCTTCACCGATACCGGGGCCGATAGCTCCGATACCCATACAAATACCTGCGCCGAGGGCACAGCAGCCTAAAATAATACCGATTGCGAGTTCCATAATAAATTCCTCCAGAATAATTAATTATTTGTTTTTATCTTTTGTTTTTTTAAGCGCTTCTTTTCCATTCTCTTTTCATACAGATCAGCCGGGAAGGCGCCTGATACGTTCATCATCGTCAGCATTGCAAAAATATACGCTTGCATACATCCGCTGAAAACGTCAAAGTATGCTGACAAGACAGCCGGAATACCGATCTGTAGGAAAGGAATCTCTCCGAGGATTCCCGGAAGCCATCCCAAAAGCAAGGATGACAGACCTTGTAAAGCCGAGGCGATGAGCACCGCTATGACCGAGCCCGACAGAACGTTGCCGTAATGTCGGAACGCCATAGATACAGGGGTCGAGATCTCGCCCAAAATGTTAAGCGGCGTCATGATGAATATCGGCTCTGTAAAGCTCTTCAAATAGTTCCCGAAACCGCCCTTAAGCTTGTAATAGGTTATCAGGAAAAATACGAGGATAGCCCAGCCGCCTACGATGTTGATGTCTGACGTCGGCGGGAAAAGCCCGAGCAAGCTCATCAGGCTTGAGAAAGCCGACAAAGCAATAATTGATGCGATAAAGGGAGCGTAGCCCTTAAAGAAATCTCCCATGGATTCGTTTACCATGGATTCAGTCTTTTCTACGATCCATTCAACAATATACTGACGCTTTGTCTCCGCCTTGACCTTGAGTCCGTGTGTCATATAAAGACACAGCGCAAAGATCGAGATCAATACCGCCCAAGAGTTGAATTGTGCCTCTGTGATCGGCAGATCCTGAATCGGCATCGGAATCGTAAAATAGATCTGTGCGCCCGAAATGCTGATTCCTTCGCTCGCAGGCTTAGTCAGCACTTTCAGTATCATACAGCCTACCAAGGGCAGTATCGTCATCAAAATGAGCAAAAAGTCGACCGCCGCAAAACGGCGGCTCTTGGATTTCATAAGTACAATCACCTCCAAAACATATCTGTCAGATCAAGATCCCTTTTTATCAAAAAGAGGTCTGAATGCAATGGCTATTCGCGGGAATAACATCGGAATAATAACCGCCCATATATTAAAGCAAGAAAGAACTGCTCCAATAATGATCACGATGGTAAGAAACAGAAATCTGTACGTTTGGGACAGCTTCATCGAGTCCTTGGCGCCCTTTTCATCCTTCTCCAAGGCGTTTTGAATCGTGATTCCCATCAAAAAGAAATTAAGGACAGCGGCTGAACCGCTCAGAACATTGCCCAAAAGGACGGTGTAATCCCATTTCCCGATCACGAGGAAAACAGACTGCATAAGAACGCTGAGCACGAGCACACAAAGTGAAATATATTTTGTTTCTTTTATTACGGTAGCGTCAATTTTTCTCATATTCTTCTCCAAAATGCACAATGGAACCAACATCACTCTTCTGTCCGCCGGTTCCCTTATATCCACATTCATTATACAAAAAACATTATATTACACTTTTCCTTTTCCGTCAAGGCTTTAGGAAGAAAATCCGCTGTGAATAAACCACGCTTATCCCCTGCTTACCCGTTTACGCCGAGTGCCGAAAATGCCGTCAGGGTCACGGTGTTCTTCTGAATAAAAAGCGAATATTGACAATATTCCGATATAAGTATCTAAGCGCACGGGTACGCAAAAGGAAGCCGATCAAACTTGTGCTATAACTCTGCAGGGCAGACCGCTCGCACCCTCAACGCTCATAGGATACGTATGGGCGATGAACCTTCTTCCGCTGTCTATGATATCCTTCAGATTGCACAGATTCTCGATAACAAAGGTTCCTCTTTCAGCACAGTATTGATCCTTGGGGATATGCTGAGGTGTGCGTCTTACTCCGCCGAAATCGAGTCCGATTATTGAAACTCCTTTTTCCAGCAACGCATCTATCAGCTCATCGGAAAGCTGCGGATGCTCTTTGAAATAGCGCTTGTCCTCATATCCGACCTCTTCGATGTATCCCGAATAAAATGCAACGAACATATCCTTTTCGACCTCACAAAGATCTATATCGCTTTGGCATATGTCTCTGTCCTTGACCGAAGAAACATCAAACACGATCCCCTGTCTGAGAGTATATTCAAGCGGAAACTCTTTGTTCATAACGTCAAAATGGGTGCCCATATGGCCGAAGAGGGCTTTATTTTGTTCCGCTTGCGAAGATCTCAGCATTTGAGGAGTGATCTTAAGTGTGATATCTATAAGCATTGTGACCTCCGAAAGTTTAGTTTTTCTTATTATAACACATTCTTTTATGAAAAGATAGATAGAAAAAGAATATTTGAGGCGATCATGTGCGAGCGGACGCTGTGCTGATAGATCACAAAAACAAAAAGCCACCCATATGGGCGGCTTCTATTTTTACAGCATTGTTTTGATCAATTCATCGTATGACTTTGGTGAAAGATATGCAGGCGGGACATCAAAGACGGTTTTGCATCCGAACTGACCCATATCGTACATTTTCTTCACTGCTCTTGCATATGCCACGATGACGGAAGCTGTGAACTCGGGGTTGGAATCGAGCTTCAAGCTATATTCGATAATGTGATTATTTTCAAGCTCTTTGCCGGTTCTGCCCGTTCTTATAACGAATCCGCCGTGAGGGAGATTTGAATGATCACGCTTAAGCTCCTCAAGCGAAATAAAGTGAACGGTTGTGTCATAATCAGCAAAATAGTTGGGCATTTGTTTGATCTCTCGCTCGATCCTTTCTGTGTCAGCTCCTTCGGCTGCGACAACATAACACTCTCTTAGGTGCTTTTCACGAGTAGTAAGCTCGGGGCAGGATCCTGAGCGAACAGCATCAAGAGCCTTTTCGATCGGGACGGTATACTGTCTTGCATCTATAACGCCTTCGATACGGCGGATAGCATCCGAGTGGCCTTGGCTTACGCCCTTTCCCCAGAAGGTATAATCCTTGCCGTCGGGCAGAATAGCGCTTGCATAAAGGCGGTTAACGGAGAACATTCCGGGATCCCATCCGACAGAGATCATTGCGGTCTTTTGCCCCTCTTTAGCTGCTGCATCGACGTTTTTAAAATGCTCGGGGATCTTTGCGTGAGTGTCAAAGCTGTCAACAACGTTAAACATCTTTGCAAGCTCGGGAGTTTGAACGGGAAGGTCGGTAGCACTTCCTCCGCAAAGGATCATAACGTCGATCAAGTCGGTATATTTTTCGGCTTCGCTGGCGTGGCAGACCTTGACGCCATGGGTTCCTATCTTTAAGGAACCGGGGTCACGGCGAGTGAAAACAGCAACGAGCTCTAAGTCGTCGTTTTGCTTGATGGCGTTTTCTATTCCTCTGCCCAAATTCCCATAGCCGTATATGCCTATTCTTGTTTTCATCAGTATCACCCTTTTTGGAGAAGTTTCATCTATTATCGTTTATTGTAACACAGATCGGAGGTAATTACAATGAGCAGATGATATAAAACTCGGGGAATTTTGAATGAATTTTTTGGTTATGGGCGAGCGGTCGGGCGATGGAGCCGAGCCGCGCCCGAGGGCGCGAGCGAGGAGCATCGTGCGGCGCGAGCGGCAAACAAAAAACGGGCATGGAGCCCGTTTTATTATTTCGCTTTTTCGGAGCGATCCTCCCCGCAACAGTGCGGTTTCATAAGGTGAGGCGTGTGCGGCGTGGTCGGCGCACGCGAAGCGGGCGGCGACGAGTGCCGCGCGTGCCGTGGTTATTCGGCAGAAACAGCAGATCTCTTCTTTTTCAAGGAGCTTACAGCGACTATTGCGATGACCGCTGCAACTATAACACCTATGGCTATGCCGACAGCGATAGCTACCCAAGCGGGGAGCCCATCGGTAGCTGACGGCTGCTTAATGAAGGGATTGACCTCTTCGTTCACAACGGGAGCAACATAGTTAGGATCAGCCTCGAGATCTATAACGAAGGTAGTCAAGCTTCCCTCAGGGAGGAAGAACCCGTCATCATAGGCGCCCATATCCACAAGGTATTCATGTCTGAAGCGGCTTTCTGCCTCAAACGACTGGATCACTTGAGAATCAAGGATCAGCTTTCCGCCGAGATCAATAGTAAGATCTACTCCCTCTTCGCTTTCCATTTCGTTGAGGGCAACAATAACGAGCTTCGAGGAATCAGGAGACTTGAAGCCGACGAGCTTAACGTTGCCTTCATACTGAAGATCAACGCGCTGATAACCCTGTTTGATATATTTCGAGAAATGAGTCATTATATAGTGGTTGCCGATCCTTTGAATATATGCATCTGCATTTGAACCGCCGATCTCGATCAAGCAGTTGCCCGTATCAGCGATCCAAACACCGTTCCAATAAAGATAAGCGGAAATGTTTTCGTTCACGAACTCATCGATCATGACTTTTGCATGATCAAAATAATCGTTATAATACCACTCTGTCTGCCAAAGAGTGTAATCCTCGGAAAGATTGCCGACCTTTGCGAAATTAGCCTCTGACCTATCGGTGCCATAGAGGTGATGTCCGATTATAGAAAGGCTTTCGGGGCAATTCTCAACGATAGGGTCGATATAAGAATGGATGAGGTCTTCATAGCCTGCCATGCATTCTGCGCCCAAAATTTCGGGAGCCCATTCTCCGAAGGCTTCCTGGAACGCTTCATAAACAGCTATATGAGCTTTCCAATATGCACAGTAGTCGTCCGTCTCATCGGGGCCGAAGAAGAAGCCTGCTTCGTCACGGGCTTTTCCCTGCTCGTCGATATGGCGCTCCTGAAGCTCGGTCTCGTTAGAGATGGAGAAATAGTGAACGGGAAGTCCCGCATCGAAGAAGAGCTGTACAGCCTCCACACAGTGCTGAGCGAGTGCGTCATACATATACTCGCCGTTTTCATCCTTTGCAAGAGTATAATAAGAATATCCCTTTTCGGAAAGCTCGTTGAAGGCGACCCAGTCGAGATTTCGGTCATACTGTCCCCAACTTGTAACCAAAACGATGGGATCGATTCCTCGTTCAATAGCTTCGTCATACATTCTCTTATACGCAGGATAGCCGTTCAAAGCTGTTTTGTATTCGCCGTCTTCGGCGGTCGTGTCACCCACGTTATACAGATCGCGGAAGCGCAAAATGTTAAACTCAGCCTCGTTGAATATCCAGTCATAGCCCTCTTCGGCATTGACGTTGGTATAGAGCCGATCGGAATACCAGGTATAGGAAGCTCCGAAGCCGTCGATAGTTTGATATGTAGTGTTCATATCAACGGTTACCGTTACGTCGCTGTCGGCAAAAACAGTCACACTCAAGCTAAGCGCAACCGTCAAAGCCAAAAGCATTGATACAAATCTTCTCATAAAAATCTCCTTTCGTTTTGAAAAAATCTTCAAAAACAGATCTATGATTATATAATAACCGATAACGGCGCCGAAATCAATGGCGATATATAAGAAATAGATTGATATATACTAATATTTTGTTCTCAAAAAAGCTATTGAACAAAGCGAAAAACCGAGTATAATATATCGTATAAATATTTTTAAGGAAGATTTTTCGATGAGCTTTTTTGTAACGCTTTCGGCGGTTGCCGTTATGCTTGTATATGCTGTTCCCGGCTGGTGCTTGGTCAGGGCGAAGGCGGTTTCTCCGTCGCAGATACCTGCTTTTTCAAAGCTTTTGGTATATGTCTGTCAGCCATGCTTGACGATATATTCGTTCAGACAGGCGCAATTCAGCTTGGAATCCGCAAAAAACCTCGGTATCGGTTTTTTGATATCCCTTTCATTACAGCTCGGGCTTTTGCTTTTATATTTCGTTTTGTTCAAGAAAAAGAGACAGGACGTTATCTGGCGAGTTGTCAACTTGGCGGCGGTAATGTCGAACTGTGGATTTTTGGGCGTTCCCCTTTTGGAAGCGCTGTTGCCCGATCATCCCGAAGCGCTGGCATATTCAAGCGTTTTCAGCATTTCGATGAACCTGGTCGGCTGGTCGGTGGGAATGTATATCCTCTCACTCGATAAAAGCTATATCCGCCCGAAGAAAATGCTCATAAACCCGGCTACGATCGGGCTTGCCATCGCTTTGCCGCTTTATGTGTTCTCGGTTCAGCTCCCTGAGCAGATAGACACGATGCTGACACTTTTGGGAAGAATGTCAACACCTTTGTGTATGATAATAATGGGTATGAGATTGGCAACAGTTAAACTCAAGGCGATTTTTGCTCACAAGCTTCAATATTTTGCGGTTGTTTTGAATCAGCTTGTCTATCCCCTTTTGGCGTTTGCGCTTTTATACTTTATCCCGATCGACTATACGCTCAAGCAAACTATCGTGATCTTGTGTGCGTGCCCTGTGGCGAGCATGGTGCAAAACTATGCGGAGATATTGGGCAAGGGATCCGAGAATGCGGCAAACATGGTGCTTTTGGGAACGATAACGAGCATAATCACAGTTCCGCTGATATGCTTAATATTATAAAGGAGACACTGTTATGAAAAAGCTACTTTGTTTGGTGTCAGCATCTATGATACTTTTTGTATCATGTGGGAAAGCACCGATCCAAACGCCCGACGAATTGCCTGATGTTACTTCACAAGATATAACGGAAGAGGTTTTAACGGAAGAAGTTACAACGGTTACCGCAACAGAAGCAGTGGCTACTACGACCGAAGAACCTCACGAATGCGAAAACAAGTGCGATGAATGCAAGCTTTGCCTTAACGGTGCCTGTGAGGAAGATGCTTGCAAAAACAAGTGTCAGGGACATCATAAGTGTCTAAACGTTTGTGACGTATGCAAGCTTTGCATGGATACAAAGTGCGATGAGGATGTTTGTAACGATAAATGCAGCGGACACAAGGAAGACCCTTATGAATTCGCCGATAATGACGTTATTACAAGCAAAGACACAACAATAACCGTTGGAGAAATAACTTATAATATCGATAAGAACGTTTACGTTCCTGAACACATCTATCGTGTGACCGAGGTGTTTACCGAATTGATGGAATCGGTAACCGGCCACAAGTTTGAAGGCAATGGCTATGCATGTGACTTTTATCCCGACGGAAAATCTCACGTAACCGTAACAAGAGACAACCTTTACATAGATTATGATTGGTATGCAGGGCTTAAGACCAGCGAATTCGGTGCTGCTTATGCTTCTGCTTCCGACCACGCTTGTGTTTCTCCCGGCGATATCGTAAGCGGCTATACCGTTATTCACGAGCTTGGACACGTTTTGATGTTCAGACAAGCAGGCTGGAGCTATAGCACATTACTAAACGAAGGATATACGGAATACACCTCTCACCTTGTGCTCAAGGAGATCGAGGAGAGCTATCCCGAGCTTATTTTATATATAGACGAACCGGAATATCTTCACTTTAACTTAAGCATATATGATTTCTCAAAGCTTTATGAGCAGCCTATCGAATATTGGTTTGACAACACATTTGAATACGCTTCAAACGGCAGCTATGCAATTGGCTTTGCGTTTATGAAGTATTTAGACGATGTTTACGGCAGCTATACAAAATGGGTGAACAAGTATGAGGAGACCTATCCCTTCAGCAAAGCTGATATGAATAGCGATCCTGCAGAGACAGATAAACAGATAGAAGTTTTGAAAAAATCATATGGTGATGACGTTATGGACAACTTCTATCCTTGGCTTAAACAGCACGAAGAAGATTTTATGCCTGAGTGTGAAAAAGCAGTAGATCTGACAAGCGTTGATGCTATCAACTTATACCCTATCTTTAACGCAGCCGAACAAACAGCATATATTGAATTTACTACAGCAAGACCGATAGAATATGAAGATCTTTATATAAACCTTGGCACTTTAAGAAGCTATTTGGAAGAATACAAAAGCACAGATGCTTCTAAGCTTGTTTTAAAAATCAGCAACAGGCATAACCCTGCTGATACTTATACCGTTAACCTTTATAAACAGGACGGCAGCTTTGTTACCGTTAGCGTAACCGACTCTATCGCTCTTGATAAAGATATCAGCTATATCAAGCTTGTCGGAAGCGGCACATTCAACCGTCTCGAGGTAACACATTTAGAGGAATAAGAAATATTATCTTTTGTGAAAAAGTCATAAATCGTATTGACTTTTATTATCAAAAGTGCTACACTCGGGACTGTTGAATAAACCCTACAACATATAAGAAGGTATTATAAATGCAAGCACTGCTCAGTTTATCAATAGCACTTTTAGCGGGACTTTTGCTCTCCCGCGTGGCAAAGCTCATGAAGCTCCCTGCTGTTACTGCGTATTTGATCGCAGGTATTCTCATCGGCCCTTATTTTTTGGGTGCTTTAGGTGTACCCGGTCTTGGATTTATCAGCATGGAGGACGTTGATTCATATTCGATCATTTGTGACGTAGCTCTTGGCTTTATCGCATTTTCCATCGGCAACGAGTTCAGACTCTCCACATTAAAAAAGACGGGCAAGCAGGCTACGGTCATCGGAATATTCCAAGCTGTTGTTACAACGCTTTTGGTTGACGCCGTTTTGATATGCGTGCATCTTGCAATGCCCGATAAGCTTCCGCTTCCTGCGGCTATCGTTTTGGGTGCGATCGCATCGGCAACTGCTCCTGCGGCGACCTTAATGGTCGTAAGACAGTATAAAGCGAAGGGCCCGTTGACAGACATCCTTTTGCCGATCGTTGCTCTCGATGACGCAGTCGGACTTGTTTTGTTCGCAGTTTCATTCGGAGTTGCAAAGGCGCTTATATCAGGACACGTTGATCTGATCTCGGTGATCCTTGAACCTGTTTTAGAGGTCGTTTTATCTCTTGGATTAGGATTTTTGATGGGGCTTTTGTTCACCTTCTGTGAAAGGTTCTTCCACTCACGCTCAAAGCGTTTGGCAATGTCGGTTGCATTCGTTTTGTTAACAGTTGCGCTTTCTATGCTTCAGTTTGAAATAGGCGGAGTTCACGTTGCATTCTCCTCACTTTTGGTGTGCATGATGCTCGGAACGGTATTTTGCAACATCTGTGACTTCTCCGAAGAGCTTATGGACAGACTCGACCGCTGGACAGCTCCGCTGTTTGTATTGTTCTTTGTACTAAGCGGCGCTGAGCTTGAGCTTTCTGTATTCGCTGATTGGGCAATTGTCGTTATCGGTCTGATCTACATACTGGCACGCTCTGCGGGCAAATATTTGGGTGCGTTCTCGAGCGCAAAGGCTGTTAAATGCGAGGACAACATCGTTAAATATTTGGGCGTTACGCTTTTGCCTCAGGCGGGTGTCGCTTTGGGAATGGCTATCAAGGCGGCAGGACTTGGAGCTGAGGGCGAGATCGTTTCAAACATTACGTTGTTTGCGGTCTTGATCTATGAGATCGTCGGCCCGACACTCACAAAGATCGCTCTTCTCAAAGCAGGCGATATCAAGCCTGAGCACAGAGAAAGCTCGAGAGGAAAGATCGACAGACACAAGCATCCTATTGAAGCTAACAAATAATCGCCTGCGGACCGCTATATGTCATTTTGGAATTTGCGAAGCAAATTCATATGCGAAGGCAGAAATGCTTCCTTTTTGCTATCATTGACTTCGCATTGATATCAAACCTGAGCACAGAGAAAGCTCGAGAGGAAAGATCGACAGACACAAGCATCCTATTGAAGCTAACAAATAAAAGAAACTCCATCCGAAGAGATTCAGATGGAGTTTTTGTTTGTTATGTAGTTAACGGAGCGAGCGTCAGGCCTCGCGCGGCGGAGCCGCTGTGAGGGTTGGTGCGAGCGGTGGAGCAGATCACAGTATGATCTCGACATTTTCGCCGTTTTCGGATACAACCTCAACAAGCGGAAGATCATCCTTTTTGAGCTGTTTTGCGGCAACCCGGATGCACTTGAACAAAACCCGCATCTGTTTGGGCGTTAGCTTGATTTTGTTGTCCGTATGCTTTTCTTGTATCGCACGATTTGCAGCACCGCACAAAAACGTTGCCATGATCGGGTTGAAAATAAGCCAAGACGGTATGACAATATTAAAACTTTTACCTCTTGATTCTTCAGCTTTAATCTTCATCAGCAGACCTCTACAACTACATACTCACCGTCCTCGCTCTCGATTTCAACGATCTTGCCGATGATGCCTTGCTCAACAAGGTCAACAATTCTGCGAAGGTCGATTTTGGAC
Organism: uncultured Oscillospiraceae bacterium; assembly: GCA_964650705.1. Taxonomy (GTDB): domain Bacteria; phylum Bacillota; class Clostridia; order Oscillospirales; family Ruminococcaceae; genus Faeciplasma. The sequence goes on along the minus strand of CAZYUJ010000001.1, from coordinate 23,173 downwards.
ATATCAACCTTGGTATCACCAAAGCTGACCATGCTTTCGACGGGGATTCCTGCCTCGAGGCAAACGACTATCAGAGCAAGCGGAACATTTATCTTGACCTTATCTGAGCCATCAATAACATTCACACGAAGATACATTTCATTGATACTCTTGCGTTTTTCGATAGGCACCATTTGAACCTCCGGCTTTTCTTCTCTTTCAAAAAGCGAGTCGATGGTAATTCCGAATATGTTTGCGATTTCAGGCAAAAGCAAGATATCGGGCATGGAAACGTCATTCTCCCACTTTGATACTGCCTGTGCGGATACGCCGAGCTTTTCAGCAAGCTCATCCTGCTTCAGCCCCTTAAGCTTTCTTTGCTCCTGAATTTTCTGTCCGAATGTCATGTCAAACTCCTCCATTCATTTTGTTAATAAGTCTAAGGTCTGCTCCGCCCATACACTCATGATATTTGTATCTGCATGATTTGATAAGTGCATCACATTCACTATTGATATCGGCGCTATGCTTTTTGTAGGTGCACAATGTGCCTGTGCGTCTCACGTTATGTATTGTCTGTTTCACACTTTATGACCTCCGTTTAGTTTCCTTTCGGTGATTAAAGTATGGCACACAGGTAATCTAAAATGAAGCGTTTGTTGGTTGAATAGAAGCAAATCTGCTATCTTTGCAGTTGATTTTTCTATTAACCAACGGTTGAGTAGGCGAAATAAAAGAAAAGTGCCCGAAAAATGGGCACTTTTAATTTTGAATTAAAGAGCGAGCGTCAAGCCTCGCGCGGCGGAGCCGCTGTGAGGGTTGGTGCGAGCGGTGATCAAACCACGCCCTGAGCCTTCATAGCTTCAGCAACCTTCAAGAAACCTGCGATGTTGGCGCCTGCTACAAGGTCGCCTTCCATGCCATATTCCTTGGCTGCATTTACGGAGCTGTTGAAGATGTTCTTCATGATGCCCTTGAGCTTTTCGTCAACCTCTTCAGCAGTCCAGCTATAGCGCATCGAGTTCTGGCTCATTTCGAGACCCGAAACAGCGACGCCGCCTGCGTTAACTGCCTTGGAAGGAGCAACTACAACGCCGTTTTCCTTAAGGTATGCCATAGCTTCGTTGGTTGTGGGCATGTTGGAAACTTCAACATAATACTTGATGCCGTTAGCAACGATCTTCTTTGCTTCTTCCATGCCGACTTCGTTCTGTGTAGCACAAGGCATGATGATATCAACCTTTTCGCCCCAAGGCTTCTCTCCCTTGAAGAAGGGAACGCCGAACTTATCAGCATAGTCTTCAACACGGTTTCTGTTGGAGTTACGCATTTCAACCATGAAGTCGATCTTCTCCTTGGTTGCAATGCCGTCCTTATCGTAGATATAGCCGTCAGGGCCGGAAAGAGTCACGACCTTGCCGCCGAGCTCGTTAACCTTGATAGCTGTACCCCAAGCAACGTTGCCGAAGCCGGAGATCGCAAAGGTCTTGCCCTTGATGTCTTCGCCGAGGTACTTGAGCATTTCAACGGTATAGTATACAGCACCGAAGCCGGTAGCTTCGGGACGGATCAAAGAGCCGCCGAAAGGAAGACCCTTGCCGGTAAGAACGCCGGTGAATTCGTTTCTGATTCTCTTGTACTGACCGTACATATAACCAACTTCACGAGCTCCTACGCCGATATCGCCTGCGGGAACGTCGGTATCAGCACCGATGTGCTTGCAAAGCTCGGTCATAAGGCTCTGGCAGAAGCGCATGATCTCGCTGTCAGACTTGCCCTTGGGGTCGAAGTCGGAGCCGCCCTTGCCGCCGCCCATAGGAAGACCTGTGAGAGAGTTCTTGAAGGTCTGTTCAAAGCCCAAGAACTTCATGATGGAAGCGTTAACAGAAGGATGGAAGCGCATACCGCCCTTATAGGGGCCGATCGCTGAGTTGAACTGGATTCGATAGCCTCTGTTGACCTGGGGCTTGCCGTTATCGTCGATCCACGGAACGCGGAAGATGATCTGTCTTTCGGGTTCAACCATTCTTTCAACAACGCCTGCTGCAACCAAGTCAGGGCGCTTTTCGATCACGGGTTCAAGGCTGGACAAAACCTCTTCAACAGCCTGCTGGAATTCGGGCTCGTTAGGGTTACGCTTGCAAACGTCGGCATATACCTGTTGCAAGTATTCATTAGTAAGTTTCATAGTGTTTTCCTCCTGTTTATGTAGGGATTCGCAAATCTTTCGATTTAGCGTTTTAAAACAATAATGTCATATCAACAGTATATCACATGATATAAAATTTGCAAGAGTTGTTTAAGAAAATTTCAGAAAAAACCATTTTTATGTCCAATTATATGCAAACATTTATTAAATCTGACTAATTTGACTTTTGCAAGCTTCAAAACCTCAAGCAGACTTGCGAATATCGAAGCATTCTGGTATAATAAATTCATCAAATTGCGGAGGTTTTTGAATGAAAGCGGTTATACAGCGTGTAACGCGCGCAAGCGTGACGGTTGACGGTGATATTGTCGGAAAGATCGGCAAAGGATATTTGGTGCTTTTCGGTGTTGGCGACGGTGACACAAAGGCTGACTGTGACAGACTTGCCGCAAAGCTTATTAAGCTTCGCATCTTCGAGGATGAGAACGGAAAGACAAATCTTTCGATCGGCGATGTCGGCGGAGAAATGCTTATCGTTTCACAGTTCACACTTTATGCCGACTGTTCACACGGAAACCGCCCGAGCTTTACAAGTGCAGGCAAGCCCGATCTTGCGAACGGGCTTTATGAATATTTCTGTGAGAAGGTCAGCGAAAGCGGGATCAACGTACAACGGGGCGTTTTCGGTGCCGATATGAAGGTCGAGCTTTTGAACGACGGGCCTTTTACGGTGATTTTGGAGAATATTTAGCCGAGTGCGGCGGTGAGCAATATAAGCGAGCTGTGGCGAGATCGCGCACGGAGTGCTGTGACGAGCCGTAGCGAGCGGTCAGTGGTTTTCAGAATAATTATATTAGGAGAGCATGATGAACATTCAGATTTTTGCAAAGAATAAGTGCTTCGATTCCAAGAAGGCGCAAAGATGGTTTAAAGAGCGAGGAATCAAATTCCAGCTTGTTGACCTTAGCTCAAAGGGCATGAGCAAGGGCGAGATAGACAGCGTTATCCGTGCGGTCGGCTCGCTGGAGGCGATAATTGACTATAACGCAAAATCGAGCGATGCAACACTTTTGAAATACTTGGGCAGCGAGCAAGCAAAGCTTGAAAAGCTGTTGGATAACCCTTCGCTTATCAAGAGCCCTATTGTCAGAAACGGCAGACAAGCAACCGTTGGCTATCGCCCTGAAGTCTGGGAGAATTGGGAATAGCATTATATCGTCGGATAATTAAAAGAAGCCCGAAAGGAATGATCCTCTCGGGCTTTGTTTTTATTATCTGTCAAAAGTAAACTTGTCGAAGGTTGCTGCCGTATCATCAGCATCGGAAACAAACTCGAAGTATACAGCGTGCTTGCCGATGACTGCGTCGCACATAGGAACAGTCTTTGAGGTCTCGCCCTTTGCATAATTAAGGGTTGCAACGACCTTACCCTTATGATCATCAAGGCGAACATTAACAGTCAAATCAGCTTCTGCTGTGATGTCTGCGGTAACGCTTGCGGGAGCGTTTGCGCCGAACTGCAAATATCTAAATCCTACGGTCGTTCCGTTTGTGATATCCATAACAGGGGCAGAAACAGTATCTACCTGTTCGTATACGGGAGCGATATAGGCTCTCTTCTTGCTTCCGAAAATGTGACAAGCATATCCTGCGGAAATGATCTTATATGCGTCAAGGCCGTTGATGTGAGCGCCCTGAGAAGTCATCTCAACAGGCTTTGAGGAAACGGGCTCACCGTCAACATATGTAATATCACCGATGAATATCTTTCCGTTTTTGTCCATCGCAACGTCAACAGGTTCAAGCATTGCCTGGCGAGAGAATTCGTTAACGCCTGTCTGACGGTGATAGAAGATATACCACTTGCCGTTTACCTGCATAAGGCTTCCGTGGTTGTTGCCCCACTGATAGGTCATCACGCCGGTGCCGTCTTCATTCTTCAAGATCTCGCCGCCGTTCAAGGAGATATCGCCGCAGAATTCGTATCCGTCAAGAGGGCTGTCGCTTACAGCATAGGAAAGGAAGCCGTTACAGTCGAAATCAATTCCGAACTCGGGAACAGGAACGTTAACACGGCGGGAATATACATAAACATACTTTCCGTTTATCTTTCTGGGTGAGGAAGCTTCGAAGAAGCTGTCAACATAGTCCAAATGGCCGTCATCTCTCGCCCAAGGAGCGCTGCAATGACCCAAAGGATGAGCGCGGTATGTACCTTCTTTAATAGTAACCATGTCATCGTTAAGCTCTGCACAATGAGAGCCGCAGAATCCCCAATAAGCATATACTCTTCCGTCATCGTCAACCAAAATACCGGGGTCGAAGCCAAGCTCGGACTTAACGGGATCTGTGAAGGGGCCCCAGGGAGTTTTGCTGGTTGCGACCATAATTCTTGAGCCCTTGCCCTCAGCGGCATAGAGATAGAAGGTATCGCCCTTCTGAACACAGTCAGGAGCATAGAGGATGCTGCCGTCAGTAGAGGTGTAGCAAACACCGTGACAGGTCCAATCTGTCAGATCGTCAACAGGTGCGCTCCAAACGACCTGATCGGCGCCGCAATATTCGGTCTTTGCGATATCATGAGAGCCATAAACATAGACTCTCTTTTCGCCGTTATATTCAAACACTCTTGGTTCTCCGTCCGGGACGTGCTCCCAAAGGGGCATATAGGGGTTAGCACCCTTGATATATTCTTTCATAATATAGTCCTCCGTTTCAAGCTGAGTAATAAACAAGCAATTCCTGCTTAATTATAATATATCATATATAAACGAGTATTTCAATTGCGAAAATACGAAAAAACAGGTTTTCTCATTTGACATTGTGCAAGGTTTATATTATAATTTTGGAAAAGAGCATTTTGAAAGGATGGTAACTTATGAATATTTGGCATGATATTAGCCCGAAGAGGATCTGTGAAGACGATTTTATGGCTGTTATCGAGATACAGAAGGGATCAAAATGCAAATATGAGCTTGATAAGGATACGGGTATACTAAGACTTGACCGTGTTCTGTACACATCCACCCACTATCCGTCAAACTATGGATTCATTCCGAGAACTTATGCCGACGACCTTGACCCTTTGGACGTTTTGGTGCTTTGTTCAGAGAGCATTGTGCCCTTGACTCTTGTGAGATGCTATCCTATCGGTGTTATCTCGATGAAGGACAACGGAAGAAACGACGAAAAGATCGTCTGCATTCCTTTCAATGACCCGACCTATAACTCATATACCGATATCTCTCAGCTCCCAAAGCATATTTATGACGAAATGTCCCACTTCTTCAGAGTTTATAAGGAGCTTGAGGGCAAGGAGACTGCCGTTAACGAAGTGAGCGGCGCTGCAAAAGCGAAAGAGATCATCCGCGCGGCGATGGAAGGATATATCGAAAGTTATTGTAAATAAGCAAAATGATCCCCCTCAGTTATCGAGGGGGGATTTGTGTTTTATGGCAAACCACAGGATATAAGTTCATATAATCTGTATAATTTACATTAAGGTCTTGATATGTTACAATATTTATAAGAGATATGAAAGGCGTGAGTCCGATGGGCGGAGAAGAGAGATTTATACGAATCTTTAAAATCAAGGAGCTATTAAATGAAACGGATACTTGTATTGCTTATCATTGCTGTATCGGTTTTTTCACTGGTTGCATGCAATCATAATAACGAACACGAAGCAGACGAAGGACAGCTTGCGGGCATTGACCCTGATAAGGAAAATGTCGAAGACTATGACCTTACCATCGCTACATATATGCGTATTCCTCAGGTTGGTTTTTTGACCGATATTTTTGAACAAGAATATGGGCTTACTGTTCGCATTATCAAATATAAAGAAGGCGATACCGGTGCATTAGATACAAAACTGATGGCTGAAGACGATGATGTGGACCTGTTTTGCACTTCAACGCTTGATGTTTACAAATACATCCAAAAGGGATATTATGTAGATCTTAACGATTTTGCATCGCTAAAATCCAGGATCGAGAGCAACAACTATACGGAAGCTTCATGTGCGTATAACAACGAATATTACGGAGTCTCTCTGTGGCCGTTTGTGTCCGAAATTACCGACCCATTTATCATTTATCAGATAGATAATATAGACTTGATAAAAGGTACTTTCAGCGACCCGGACGGAGAAGAGCTGTTTAATGTGCTCAAAGACTTGTATGGGGACAACTCGCAAAGCTCCGAATACTCAGCGTCGCGGAAACTGTTTATAGACGAATATATGATAATCAGTCCATATTCACAAAACAAAGAAACAGCCGTACTGTTTTTGGAAATGGTGTTTGATTATATCAACGGAAATCTGCAGGTTACTGATGCAACCGGTAATATAGTTATTTGTGAAAATCCATATCCAGATACAGACGATTTAAGTGATGCGTACCATTCATGGAATCATGTAAAAACATATATTACGTCCCCGTTGTATGCTGCCAAAGAAGAGCTTTTGCTTTCCGACGGCTCTGACGAAGCGTTGCGAAAGCTTGCTAAGGATGCCGCAAGAGAGGTCAGACAAAGGTTGGAAGGGTAAAACGGCGGTTTGAGCGAGCTTGGCGATGACTGATGTTATAAGGAAAGCACGCTAAATGTGTGCAACTACAAATAAGATAGGGACGGTGCTGTTTACGAAAAGGTTATCATTACTACTCTTTGTTTTGTTGTTTTCGATCACATTGGTTTCTTGCGATGACCGTGATATGCACGATTATGATCATAGCCAAGAAGTTGAAGCAGATCTGATGGCAGGCGAAGAACAACGTCGGGAAGGCATCGAGGAATACGACCTTACCATCGCTTCATATCAAACCTTTTATGAGGAATTCGTTGATGAAGAGTTACTTAATGCCTTCGAACAAAAATACGGATACAAGATAAAAACCATCATATATAACGAAAGCCAATATGACGCTCTTAATACTAAGCTTTTGGCAAAGGATACTGATATCGACATTTTCTACACCTCATCCCTTCCTCTTCACACATACGTTTCATCAGGATATTATGTAGATCTCGGAGAATATGAGAGCCTTAGATCCAGATTTGAAAGCAGTGTGTATGCGAGCCATGTAGGCGGATACAACGGGAAGTATTTCGGTGTTCCGTGTTCTGTGCCGAATTTACCGGTGGACGCATGGACCGCCATTGTCGCCTATGAGATAAGGCACATAGATCTTATAGAATCAACTTATTCCGATCCGGATGGCGAGGAACTGTTCGAATTACTTAAATATAGATATTATGCCGAAGATGCTTCCGAAGAAGGGGCATCGGGATTTTACGCCGACGAATACTATTCCATCGGCAGTGAGTATTTTATCATGAGTCCCTATTCCGAAAGAAAGGATGTCGCTGTTTTATTCTTGGAGACGGTGTTCGACAAAATGAACAGCGGAGAAGAGCCACAGGTTAACATCCGAGACGACGGAACAGAAACAACAAGAATCAGATCTTATCCGGATATCGAAAGCTTAAATGGAGTGCGCTTGTGGTGGACGTTTTCGGACAACGCAAACATAACGAAGCCCCTCACCAAAGCCATGACTGCCGCAAAAGAATCCGACGGCTCTGACGAAGCGTTGCGAAAGCTTGCTAAAGATGCCGCAAGAGAGGTCAGACAAAGGTTGGAAGGGTGAAACAGCGGTTTGAGCGAGCTTAGCGATGACTGCTGTTACAAAGGAAGCACGCCTATTATCAAGCACCACTCAACACCTGTAACTACAAATAAAGGAAGCCGTATGAAAAGAGTTTTACTTATTACGATTGCATTTATCATGCTCATGCTTATGCTTGTCGGTTGCGCTGACGGCGAACATGAGCACAGCGATGACTACGAAAATTATCACGATGCGCTCACCGGAGAGATCGATTTGTATGATGGCGAATATGATCTGACGATAGCATCGCTTGCACAAATGCGTACTCAAGTATCGGTTGCCATATCAGAATTTGAGAAGATATATGGATTAAAGGTAAAGATAATTGAATTCGATCTCGAAAAGGGAGAATTCTATATGCTTGACACAAAATTAATGGCAGGAGATACGGATATTGATGTTTTCTTTTCTGCGGGTCTTGATATGTTCAAATATATTCAAAAGAGCTGTTTTGTTGACCTTTCGCAATATGACAGCCTCAGAACCCGAATTGAGAGCAACGGTTATACCAATAGAACTTGTCGATATGAAGACAAGCTTTTCGGTATATCAACGTGGCCTTTTACGTCTAACGAGATTTCTTCAGCCTGGATATATATGATCAAGCACGTGAACCTGATCAAGGAATCGTATACCGATGTAGACGGAGATGAATTCTTTGAATTACTTAAGATCTACTATAACAACCAAGATGATTATTACGGCGGGAATTTATATGACCGCAGTGAGTATTATTGCATATTGGATGAGTATTTTCTCATCAGCCCCTATTCACAAAACAAAGATACAGCGGTTCTGTTGTTAGAGGTAGTTTTCGATTATCTGAACGGAACGCATCAAATCGTTAAGGCGAACGGTATAACAGCGGAGCCTGAAAGAGCATATCCGCAAAACGCAGATATGAGTAACACCTATTTTTATTTTGAGCACATTGATTCCGATAGCTTTATTGAGCCTTTGTGGGATGCTTACGACGCAGTTTCCACCACCGACGGCTCTGACGAGGCGTTGCGAAAGCTTGCCAAAGAAGCCGCAAGAGAGGTTCGAAAAAGGTTGGAAGGGTAAATAAATTCTCCCCCTCAGTTATCGAGGGGGGATTTGTGTTTTATGGCAAACCACAGGATATAAGTTCATATAATCTGTATAATTTACATTAAGGTCTTGATATGTTACAATATTTATAAGAAATATGAAAGGCGTGAGTCCGATGGGCAGAGAAGAGAGATTTATACGAATTTGAACAAATAAATATTCAAGCTTTGAAAGGAGAAAACAATATGAAACGTATTATTTCTATAATTCTATTATCAGCCCTACTCTGCACTATGATGGCAGTTTGCGTCAGCTCGGCAGTTTATGCTATAAGAACTTGTCCGGAGTGCAACACCAAAACTATGACGGCGTTATGTGGCGAATATGTTTCCACTAATTACGGTGGCGTTTCATGTGCATATGCTGAACATGGTGACAATTGTTGGATCATAAGGAGAGAGTATTACACTGCTTATGGAAAATGTTCAAACGCAACTTGTATATATTACACTTATGAAACAGAAAGATATGAATACCCGCTTCACGTTCACATTGCTCACCATACAAGCACCAAAGAGGATTATAATGTTTGTACTTATTAATCAAGTCTTAACATTGGAGATGTTTCTATGAAAAGAACATTTTTATCTCTTTTATTGGTTGTTTTTACTCTAACCATGCTCACTGCTTGCAGTGGGCATGGCAACGATAACAGTTACGACCTTACCATCGCCTCTTGCGGCGGAGCAGGATATACAAGTGAGATTAATCACGTAATTGAGGAATTCGAAGAAATGTATGGTTGGAAAATCAACATTGTCGACTATGATATTGAGAAAGATTACTATGCCTTACAGACAAAAGTTATGGCAAAGGATAAAGATATAGATATCGTATATTCACCTACTCTTGATATTTTCAATCTTATAAATTCGGAGTATTATGAAGACTTGAGCAAATATGACGGTTTGAAATCGAGAATAGAAGGAAATGAGTTCGCCAAATATGCATGTTCCTATAACGGAGAATATTTTGGAGTTTCTATTTTCCCCAGTATAACAACTAAAGACGCCGTACCAATATCAAGAACAATAAAAAAATACATTTTATATAATATAAATCTCGTAGAAGGCATTTATCGCGATTCCGATGGTGAAGAGTTATTTGAGGTATTAAAGCATTACTATCAATATCCAGATGACCCGATAGATACTCCATATTACGCTGAGGATTGCGATTATATATCAAGTGAATATTTGGTGATCAATCCATATTCCAAAAACAAGGATAATGCTGTTAAGTTTCTTGAAAAAGCGTTCGATTATATCAGCGGAGACATAGAGTATGCGGATGAGAGAGGTAACATATATACAGCTCGTTATCCTTATCCCGATGTAGATGATTTGATTGGAGTATATCTTTACTGGATGCATAATGACAGTGATAACATAACCAAGCCGATTGGTGATGCGCTGAATTCTGCTCTGAAATCCGACGGCTCTGACGAGGCGTTGCGAAAGCTTGCTAAGGATGCCGCAAGAGAGGTCAGACAAAGGTTGGAAGGATAAATAAATTCTCCCCCTCAGTTATCGAGGGGGATTTGTGTTTTATGGCAAACCACAGGATATAAGTTCATATAATCTGTATAATTTACATTAAGGTCTTAATATGTTATAATGTTTGTAAGAAATATGAAAGGCGTGAGTCCGATGGGCACAGAAGAGAGATTTATACGAATTTGAACAAATAAATATTCAAGCTTTGAAAGGCGAAACGATATGAAAGGTATTATTTCTATAATCCTATTATCAGCCCTACTCTGCACTATGATGGCAGTTTGCGTCAGCTCGGCTACGCCGTATACGGTTTACAGGACTTGTCCGGGATGTTACACTAGTGGCTCACTAACAGCTGACTGTGGAAAAGTTGTCGTTAGGACGTATTATGGTGGCGACAAATGTCCGCTTACTTCTCACGGAGATAATTGCTATATTACAACCAGACAGTATTGCCTAGCATTCGGTACGTGTTCAAATTCGGCCTGTATATACTATTGGTATTTAAACTCCCCATACCAATATGGTGAACATGTGGAAACAGCGCGCCACACTGGTACGCAAACGACATACAATGTATGCAATTTTTAACGATATAACGGAGCGTTGACATTCTTATGAAGAAAACAATTATATCTATCATATTAATTCTTTCCATCATCCTCTCACTGTCTTCCTGTGCAGATTCAAGCGATAAAAGCAGTGCATACGACCTTACCATCGCCTCTTGCGGCAGCAGTGCATACACCGCAGAGCTGTACTATGTACTGGAAGAGTTTGAAAAGGAATACGGTTGGAAAATTGAGATCCTGAATTTCGACATAGAATCTGATGCGTATGCGCTTCAGACCAAGGTCTTAGCAAAAGACAAGGATATTGATATCGTCTATTCCCCGACGCTCAATCTTCCTCAACTGATCAAGGACAAGTATTATGTTGATCTCGGGAAATACGACAGCCTCAGGTCAAAGATCGAGAGCAATGCATTCACTAAACACGTATGTTGCTATAACGGCGATTATTTCGGCATAGCAATTTATCCGCGAGTTATCACAGCGTCTGAGCAGCTCGCCAGTCTCACCAATTTTAAGTATATATTCTCGAATCTTGACCTTGTTGAAGGCAAATATGATGATCCGAACGGTGAAGAGCTTTTCAACATTCTTAAGCATTATTACGAATATAAAGATCCGGCTACAGAGCCGCAATATTATAGTGAAGAGTTTCCGTACATATCGAGCGAATATCTTATTATCAACCCATATTCCAAAAACAAGGATAATGCGGCGTTGTTCTTGGAAAAATGCTTTGACTACCTCAACGGTGATAAGACCTATTCCGACCGGAGCGGCAACGTAATCAGTGCAGGACAGCCATATCCAAACGGTGACGATTACAGCAATATGTACCTATTGAATATGTATGCTACCTATGATATAACATCGATAATCGGCGACGCCATAAACGCCGCTAAGGAATCCGACGGCTCTGACGAAGCGTTGCGAAAGCTTGCTAAGGATGCCGCAAAAGAGGTTCGAAAAAGGTTGGAAGGATAAAGCGGTGAAGCGTTTTATACCCTTCGTAAATGCAAAAGCAAGAGCATAATCGGAGGTTTATATGTTCAAAAAAGCACTCGTCATTATTCTCGCAATAACAACTATCGTATTTGCTACAGGATGCAACAGCAATACTTATAACGATGGTTCTGCGTATGAAGATTATGATTTAGTGGTCGCATTTTACGGCAATGAAAAGCACGCGCTGAAAACTGTCGGTGATAAGTTTGCCGAAGATAACGGCATAAGTATCAAGTATATCTTTTTTGAAAGCGAGGACGAGATCAGAAACCTCGATATCATGCTTATGGCGAACGACACAAAAATTGATGTATATTGTACTACTACACTTGATGTTGCTAAATACATAAGATTGGGATATTACACAGATCTCGGACAATATGATAACCTTAAAGCTCTGATCGAAAGCAATTCAGTAGTGAAATATGTATCCGATTTCGACGGCGAATATATCGGGATACCGGCATTTCCTCGGTATGATAACAAACAGCGGTACTTGTATATGAGTCCGATGCTGCTTACCTATTATTTTGAAAACATTGACGGATTTACAGGGGAATACTTGGATCCCAACGGCGAAAAGCTTTTCGAAGTGTTCAAGTATCTATATGCGAACGACGGAGATATTGTTGAATATCCTTTGGAAGAAGTGGACTTCATTTGCGTTACCTGCGAAGAATATATGATAATGAGTCCTTTTTCGGAGCACAAAGACTTGGCGGCGAAGTACTTGGAGTGTATGTTTGAGTTTTATAAAACTGCTCGCCCTTATCCATACCCCAGTTTAGACGACGTTAGCTTTGAAAACGCCTATTTAGATTGGCGGTCGATGCATTATTACGTAAGAGAGCCGATCACGATTGCTTGCCGAGATGAGTTGCTGGCAACCGACGGTTCTGACGAGGCGTTGCGAAAGCTTGCTAAAGAAGCCGCAAGAGAGGTCAGACAAAGGTTGGAAGGGTAAATGAATAAAAACTCCCCCACCGTGGTGAGGGAGATTTTTTTATTGCATTATGGTTTCGCTGTTATTAAGAACAAGAGTGCTGTAAAGGAACAAAACGTCGCAGTTTTCAAAGTCAACAAAGCGAGGCAAAATTACGCTTTGGATATATCTTATGTCCACAACGGTCACCTTTGAGTATGCTTCAGCGAAGAAGGGAGCGATCGCGCTTCCGAATGAATCGCGGAAGATGACAAGCTCTTTATCAGTCTCAGCATTCGGGTTTTCGATGGTTACAAGAGAAAGCGATCCGCCGAGGAACATTTCATAAGGGTCTCTGCCGTTAGCCTTTTCGATAACGTACATCTCCATGTCCTTTGAGTTCTGATAGTCATATACCACACAGCTTTCAAGTGTGGGATTTGTCAGATATGTCAGCGTGTCAGTCTTTACGGGCAAAGCAAGCTGTCCGTAATAAACGCCCTTGAACTCGCCCTCGACAGTTTTTTCTTCATATTCGGCATCCAAGGTCACGCCCATCTGTGAAGCCAAGAGCTTCGCAACGTCATATATCTCTTCCTGTTTCCAGTGGGTATCGGTCTTGTAATAGTCCGAGATCTCCAAGAGAGAGGTTATGTCGATATACTCCATATCGGGAGTGGCTGCTATAAGGTCAGATATGAGCGCTTCATAATCAAGAGATAAATGTCCGCTTTCATCTGCGAGGAAGAAGTTCTTATCGGGGATCACGCTTATATAAGCATTTACGTTTTTGTCCGCCATGAGGCGATCATATATGCTTGTGAAGATCTTTCCCGCCCGATCGACAGAAGCCTTATTATAGGGGTATTCGACCTTGGCGATATAGCCGTCGTGCAGATAGAGGTCATTATTTTCGAGCAAGCCCATGCCGTATAATGCGACAGCGGATTTTATGGTTCTGAAGCCGTCTCTTAACGGGAACTGGTCAAGTGTGTAATCCTCAAACTCGGACATGAATTTGCCGGAAAGAATTGTGTCAACGCTCAGCTCGGGAGCTTGATCAAGCTGTCTGCGCTCAGTCTCGGAGTAGGCATCGGCAGGCTTGATAAGACAAAAAGCAAAGAAGCCGAAAACGATCACCGACATGAGCGAAACTGTTACGATATTTTTGATTTTTTCAGTCATGCTGTCCCCTCCTTAGAATCTGAAGTATAAGAACGGGTTGAATGAACCGTCAACCAAGAAGGCTGTGCATACAACAAGAAGCGTAGCCAAAGCGACCGGTTCAATGATATTGACGATCTTAGAGGTCTTTTCGCCGTTTGCAAGACGCAAGCAAACGTTTTTAACAAGAGGTGTCGAGCCGATAGCAGCGATGATGAGCATGGGTCCGTAGCTTCTTAAGTAGTAGAAGAATTCATCGGAAACAAAGCCCGTAGCACCGATTCCGAACATTCCGCCGACATACTCGACAGCTTCCGTCATGTTGTTTGAGTTGAAGATGACAAAGCTTATCAAGACAAAGAACATAACGTATACGTGATTCAGAACCTTGAGCTTTTTGAGCTTGTCCAAAAGCCAGAGCTTTTCGACGATAAGCAAAATCGCGAAATAGAGTCCCCAAACGATGAAGTTCCATTCTGCGCCGTGCCAGAAGCCCGTGAGCGCCCAAACAACGAAGATGTTAAAGAACCATCTCGGTTTCGAAACGCGGTTGCCCCCCAAGGGAATGTATACATAGTCACGGAACCATGAACCCAAGGACATATGCCAACGGCGCCAGAACTCTGTGACAGATGCGGACACAAAGGGATGATCAAAGTTTTCGATGAAATCGAATGCAAATATCTTGCCGATGCCTATTGCCATGTCGCTGTATCCCGAGAAGTCGAAATAGATGTGCAGTGCGAACGCGATCGCATAGAGCCAATAGAACAATACGGTTTTTTCATCGGATGCTTTGAAGATATCGCAAAGCTCACCCAAGGTGTTTGCAACAAGGATCTTTTTTCCGAAGCCGACCATAAAGCGTCTTATACCCGCAGCAGTCTTGGAAAGGGTGTGCTCACGGGACTCAAGCTGAACGGCTATGTCCGAATATCTGACAATCGGGCCCGCAATGAGCTGTGGGAACATTGTAACATATGCGCCGAAGTTGATGATGCTCTTTTGTGCAGGAACGTCAGCACGGTACACGTCGATAATATAGCTTACTATCTGGAAGGTATAGAAGCTTATACCGATAGGAAGAGCAATTTGAAGCATATTAACGCTTATGCCCGTTAATGATGAGAAGTTCGCAACAAAGAAGTTTGCGTACTTGAAATATCCCAAGAAGGCGAGGCAGATTGCCACAGCCGATATCATAAACGTCTTTTTCCAAACCGTTTTCTTTGCTCTTTCGATAAGACGGCCGGAGCCGTATCCTATCGCTATGGTTATAGCCATCAAGATGACGTATTTAGGCTCGCCCCAAGCATAGAAGACAAGGCTTGAAATAAGTATTACAAGGTTTTTGAGCTTTTTAGGTGCCGCCATGTATAGCAAAAGCACACATGGTAGGAAATAATACATAAACGGAATGCTTGAGAACAACATATTTATACACCTCCAAGTGTGCTCTGACGATTATTCAGTTTTTGCCGGTAAAGCTTACGATCAGAGAGCTTCGTCGCAGACGACAACTGCTTCTTCATAAGTAGATGCGATCGCATCCTTGAATGCGTTGGTGCTGTCGGTAAGACCGAATGATGCAACTACGAAGTTGTCGATCTTGATGATAACATAGCGTTCAGGGAAACCGCAGAACCAGTTGTTATTTGCGATCGTTTCTTTAAGAGCTTCAGCAACAGCGTCAACATCAGCAGCATCCTTGAGCTCGAACGCAGAGAATGTGCCGTTGTTCATGTTCATCATATTGAAGAATACGCCGGCACTTTCAAGCTTTTCAATAGAATCTGCGGGGAAAAGTGTGATTGCTGTAAGGGTGTCAACATCGGTAATGCTGATATTGCCGGGGCCGCTAATAGGCATTTCGTAGGAGAATTCCTCGCCTGTTTCGCTGTCGGTCTCTGTTATTGTTTCCATCTCAGTGCTTACAAAGTATCCCTTGATCTCTTCGCCCGATGCAGCTCCGAATGCAGGAGCAAGTGCTTCAAGGAAGGAATCAAATGACTTGCCGAGAAGATCAGCCGCGCTTTCAGCAACAGGGGTCTTAACCTCGTCGTTATTTTCTACGTTTACGTTGTTTTCGTCATCAACGTTGTTGTCGTTTGTGTTGCCGCAAGCAACAAAGGTCAATGCCATTGCAAGAGCAAGCATTAATGCAAGAATCTTTTTCATTTTAGTTTCTCCTTTAATTCAAAAAAATATTTGCGATCTTTGTTTAGAGGCAGCGCTTGGAAGCGCAATTTCCAAACAGTTAACTGTTTAAATCATTTTTTGCACACGCACAGTGAATTATACCACATAAAGCTTTTCAAGTCAACCAAAGCCGATCTATTTCACCCAGGTTTCACACAGCTTTCAAGCGGCACTCCCCTCGCCTGCTCAGTTATGACCAACAGTCACAATATCAATACAACGCTCATTCGATAAATATTGCACTTTGAAATAAAAAACTTCGTCCCCGATCTTTTCGGGGACGAAATGATTCGTTTGATTATTCCTCACTTGTCTGGTCAGATGACGGCTTATCGTCGGAATTCATCTGTGCGAGCTGCTGCTTAAGTGCCAAGAGCTCCTGCATAAGCTGCTGAGATTCGGCACGCTCAGCTTCGAGCTTGGCTCTTTCTTCATCCAAAACAGCCTTCTGTTCCTTCTTATACTGTTTGAACAGAGAAACAGCGTTTGCACCCTGTACGAGCAAGAGGATCACGAAGGGAATGAGAATGCAAACTATGTAGCCGGGTGTGGACTTCAAGTAGTTGAAGAAGGTACCCATTTTAGGGATGCTGAATTTATATTTGCCCAGAATGTGCGAATAGGATACGACAGCTTCATCGTCAACACCTGTGGTGGTACCATAGGTGATGAATCCGGGATCACCGTCGGGGGTCGAAGCCTTTGCACGGATCTTATGGGTCACGGTCTGTCCGCTGGATTCGGTGTTGGTTGAAATAAAGGTGATGATATCGCCCTCGTTGAGAGTTCTCGGGTCGATCTCCTTGACGATAACAATATCGCCGGCGCTGAAGTCGGTCGCACTCATTGAGTCAGACATAACGATATATGCCTTGTAGCCGAGAATATCTCTGTCGTTTCTGTTGAGGGAGAACGAGGAGATTATGGTGAAAAGCATCATAAAGACAGCTACTGCCACGACTATCCAAACAAAAATGTCACCGATTATAGACAAAACTTTTTTCATACTGTTACTCCTAAAACTGTAAGAATTCTTTCGAGTTTTACACATATTACATTGTACCATCACATACAGATAATGTCAAGCTAAATTTCGTACATTTCGACAACTTGATTTAGCTAAATTGACAGTAGAATATTCTTATATATAATGGTATACTCTGTAATAGAAATCAACAGGAGGTTATATTATATTATGGTTGACATCAAGGGGAAATGGGCGCTTATCACAGGTGCCGCAAGAGGTATCGGATATTTGAGCGCAAAGTTTTTGGCTGAAAAAGGCTGCAACTTGATCCTGCACTCAAGAAATACAGCGCATACCGAAAAGGTTTTGGAAGAAGTTAAGGCTTTGGGCGTTCAGGCATATGCCGTGGCTTGTGAGCTTAATGATCTTGATGACGTTAAGAGAATGCTTGCTGACATCGACGAATTGGGCGTTGACGTTGACATCGTTTTGAATAATGCAGGTATGCAGGTGGCTTATAGGGTCGAATACTTCGACACTCCCGTTGAGGACTATACGAAGAGCTTCAACATCAACTGCATCGCTCCCGCAATGATCTGCTATCACTTCATGCCGAAAATGATCGAGCGGGGCTGGGGCAGGATTTTGAACACCACAAGCGGCATTGCACTTGATCCCCATCAGGCGGGATATTCTGCGAGCAAGGCGGCGCTTAATAAGATCACTATTGATCTCGGGCACACGGTTCAGGGAACCGACGTTATGATAAACCTCACCGATCCAGGATGGTGCAGAACCGACCTCGGCGGACAGTGGGCGCCCAACGCTCCCGAGTCTGCGATTCCCGGAATCGTTGTGGGCGTGTTTGTTGACGATAAGAAATCGGGCAGAAATTTGGGCGCACAGGCGTTCACGGGAATGACTTTAGAGGATGCCGTCAAGAAGGCAGAGGCTGAATTCAACAGTCCGTATTAAAGCGCATGAAAATCAGGGCATCAATGCTCTGATTTTTCTATAAGCAGTCACTCAACTAAGCGTTGAGTTGAGGCGCAAAACCTCGCAAAACCGAGATTTCACGAGGTAAACGACGCGGTTATTGATGTTTTGATGAGGTCGGGATATAATTAAGCCATCGAACACGACAGGAGGCTGACAAAATGTTAAGCATGAAAGAATTCGGAGAACTTATTTCAACAAAAAGAAAAGAACTCGGATATACTCAAGAAGCGCTCGCTAACAAGCTCGAGATCACACCGCAGGCGGTCTCGAAGTGGGAGAACGGAATCGGGTATCCCGACATCACGCTCTTCCCTGCTATTGCGGATGTGTTTGGGATGAGCATTGATGAGCTGTTCGGAAGAGAGCCCACGGTCAAGGAGGCTTCACCGAATGAGGATCAAAAAGATGATGCCGAAGAAGCCGAGGAATATGAATATTGTGAGGCTGAAGAGGTCACCGAGGAAGAAGTACACACCAGGTCATCGAATAATGATAAGATCACGTTAGATCTGTCATTTTTGAAGAATATCGGCAAAGATATTGCAAACGGCCTTAAGGGGCTCAAAGCAGACGTTGAAACCGGCGTTAAGAATTCGGGATTTAATCGGAGCGTCTCATCAGCGGAAGGCACCTTTGTGAGTCATACCCTTGAAAGCTTCAACAGTATATATGCGAGGCTTTGCAATGCATGCAATGCAAAGATCATTAAATCGGACAGATTTGAGGTTAAAGCTTGGGGAAGCAAGATGTTTATGGAGTCATTGAGCATCAGCGCAGAGGGCGGAAAGCTGAGCGTTATAATGCGAAGCTATAATGCTCATAACGAAAGCGACAACAACATCGAGATCTATGTAGATTTTGATAAGGGCGAAATGCTTGATCTGTCAGTATCGGGAGCTGTGGATCTGGAAATCGAGCCGGACTTTGAGGTCGCGAGCATTGTTACAAGCGGCGCTTGCGATGTTAGTGCGAGCAGTTTCGATCAGATCGTTGCAAAGATTTCGGGCGCTTGCGACTTCGAGATGGAAAACGCTTATGACGCCGATTTTGTCGGTTCGGGAGCCTGTGATATCGTAATCGGCGACGTCAGCAACTCCTTCAGAGCCGTTATGAGTGGCTCCGGCGACATTGACTCGGGTCATTTGCATAACGCTTATATTCAAATTTCGGGAAGCGGAGACGCTGATGTCGATGAAGTAAGCGGTGATCTGACCGTTAAGCTTTCGGGCTCGAGTGATGTAACCGTCCAAGGAAATGCGGACAAGCTTGTTGTGTCGTTATCGGGAAGCTGCAGCTTTGACGGCTCCGGTCTGACGGCTAAGGAAGCCGATATCGCTGCAAGCGGGCCGTGCGACTTCGAGATCGACAGAGTATACGGGCCGATAAAGCAAAGAATTGACAGGCTAAGCGATGTTAAGATCAACGATCGCGGATGATATATAGTGTGTGGTGGGCGAAGCCCATGCCCTGCGGCGCCGAGCGCCGCAGGGCTTTGTTTTGCGCCGTCGGCGCAAAACAAAAAGCATGGCGCCCCGAAGGGGCGCCATGCGGGCTTCGCCGCGCCTTTGTGCGGCGGTTGATGCAATTTTATTCAAAGAGCTTATCAGCAGCAGCGGTTAGCCACTCGCCTTCAAAAAGCTCGATACAGCCGTTGTCCGAAAGCTTGGAAAGCTCTCTGTCGAAGGGGATCTTGCCCAAAACAACGGTTCCGTGCTGAGCGGCAATGTCATCGACGTGGCTCTCGCCGTATACTTCGAACTTCTCGCCGCAGCAGGGGCATTTAACATAGCTCATGTTTTCAACGATGCCCAAGATCGGGATGTCCATCTTCTTTGCCATATTGACAGCCTTAGAAACGATCATTGAAACGAGCTCCTGGGGGCTGGTGACAACGATGATTCCGTCGAGCTTGATGGACTGGTAAACCGTTAAGGGAACATCGCCCGTTCCGGGAGGCATATCGACAAACATATAGTCAACGTCATTCCAGATGACCTCATTCCAGAACTGCTTGACAACGCCCGCAATAACAGGGCCGCGCCAAACAACAGGCTGAGTTTCGTCATCGAGCAAGAGGTTGATGCTCATCACCTCGATGCCCGTTTTGGTCTTAACGGGATATAATGCTTCGCCGTCTGTGGAAGCTTTTTCATGCAGACCAAAAGCCTGTGGGATCGAAGGGCCGGTGATATCTGCATCCAATATCGCGGTCTTAAGGTCACGGCGACGAGCTTCGACAGCCATCAAGGAAGTCACCAACGACTTGCCGACGCCACCCTTGCCCGAAACGATGCCGATTACCTTTTTGATGTTCGAGAGCTCATGAGGAGCAATATGCATATCCTGCGGCGCAGTACGCGACGAGCATTTCTGCGAGCAGGTCGAACAGTTGTGTGTGCATTCTGACATTTTAGATTACATATCCTTTCAAAAGCTATTATTCTGCGGAATCGGTCACGCTTGCATCATGCTGTGCGCCGCCCAAATTAACAGTTACGATCCAGCCATCGACATTATTGCCCGAGATCTCATAAGGATAAGTGGTAACACCGTCGGACATCAAAGGAAGATAGATAGCTGTGGTTTCGGCGTTGCCCATAGGAACGTAGTATATGATATACATATTGCCGTCCTCACCGGTTGTACCGAGGAAGCCGGTTTCAATAGTATAGTTCTTCAAGAAGGAGATATACTCTTCCAAGCAATAGTCATATTCATACATGACCTTTGCGTGAACAGGGCCGACATAGCGGAAGTGCCAAGGCTCGTTGTCGATAAGAGTGAGCTTTTCTTTGCCTGCGGGGTAGCGGTTGATAAAGCCATACTTATAGCAATTCTCACCGATCCAAGAGTAGATTCCCGTTCCGTCGAACTGCTCGGAAACACCTGTATCAGCATCGTAGATCTTAAAGTCAACGACATAGCCTGTGTGGTGTTCGCTGTATCCTGCTTTTGCAACGAGTGTCGATGAAAGCTGACCTGTGGATTCAAGCTCGTCATCATAAAGACCCTGTTGATACTCGAATGTTCTGTGACCGCTCATGACCATAACGTCATTATTCTGAGTTTCGGTGAAGAATGCAAGCATCATTTCGTTGAGAGAATCCATAACCGTGGGCAAGACCTTGACGGAATAGTCCTTGACGGAATATGCCGAGTTTTTCTTTTCTCTTATAACGACAAGGTCGTCTTCATTGACCTCACCTTTGAAGGCGATGTTGTTATTGACCAAAACGAGCTCACCTTCGCCCAAGTCAGCTTCGGTCTTGGTGATATAGGTGAAGATATATGATGATTGAAGTGTGGGATCGGTGGTCAAATGGATCTCGCCGTCGTCCTCTTCAACAGGCGGTTCCTCCGCAGCGGTATCACCTGTTCCGACGGGAGTGTTGCCCGCATTATCTTCATCGTCCTTATCGTTGGGTGTGAATATCCAAACAAGCAACAAAACGACTATGAGCAAAACAGCTAAAGCGAGAGCGACGTTTTTATACTTGATCTTGCGGCGTCTTTTTCTTCTATATGTAGTGGCCATTAGTTTCATCCTTTCGAAATCAGAATTTTATACACATACATAATAGCACGAATCGAAGAAAAAATAAAGAGTAAATGCAAAATATTAAGAAAAATGTCCGAGACTGTTGCCTCGGACATTTTATCAAACTTTACTTAGCAGAACCCATCTTGTAAGCGTCGATCATCTTCTTGACCATCTGGCCGCCTACAGAACCTGCTTCACGGGAAGTGAGATCGCCGTTATAGCCGTTCTTAAGATTAACTCCTACTTCGTTTGCAGCTTCGATCTTGAACTTTTCAAGAGTAGATCTGCCCTGTTCAGTTGTAATACCCTTCATGGTTTATTTCTCCTTAATAATTTAAATTTAGAATGATTCCGTTTGCGATTGCAAACACCTGCGTGACGGTCACGCTTTTTAATTCATCGGGCTTGCAAAAGTATTATGGCTTGGAATTATGTCGATATGAGTGGAAATATTTGAAGGGATGTTCAATTTTATTTTTCGATTTCTTTAATTTCGACGAGTGCTTCGACACGTTTAATATACTTTTGATAGCGTGGGTCGTTGCGGATGGGGTTGAACCATTGCCAGCCGTTGTAATCGGTGAGTGCATTCAATACATGAACAGGAGATATACCATGACTGATAGCTGAGCTTAATTATTTTCAAATGTGTGCTGATAGCTTCACGCTTGATGACACTTGAAAGTGTATCATAAGTATATCCTGTGAATACAACTTTGATAACTGCTGTGTGGAACTGAAATTCAGCGACGGAAGTATGATTGCGATTGATACTATCGCCGTTGAGAACGAAGTTGCCGACAATATGTATCAGCGGTCAGAGCTTGATTATCTGATCTACAACGCACATTTAGAGTATGCCGACCTTATCTTGAACGGCGACCCCGAAGCATATTTGAAAGCTGTTACCGATTACAAGCCGCTTGATTGATCTTATCCCGTCTATCCCGAACACTTTTTCATCGGGATAGGCGGGATTTTTTGCTTATGTGGTGGAAAATTTCACAATTTTATGATATAATAAAGTATTATTGAGGTATCAGCATAGGAAAGCGGTTTCCTGCTGACGATGAGGGCGAGGTGATTGCGTTGCAAAACACAGGAAAATTTGAAACAGCACAACAGGCAGCGGTGCGTCTCGGCGTTACGCCCCGTGCCATACAGAAATGGGCGGCGGCAGGTAAACTGCCGGGTGCGGTAAAACACGGCAAATCATGGCTGATTCCCAAGGATGCCGTCATAACCGAGGAAACGCAGGTGGGCGACCATACCATCCCCAACAGTGTGCCGGACGTGTATCAGCTCTCGCCGTTCCGTATTTCCATGCCGCTGCTCAACAGTCCCTACCCCATCGGGAAGGCAATGGAATATATTGAGGCAATGTCCGATCCCGATGACCGCAATATCGCTCTC